>CAKXYI010000018.1 GCA_934899185.1 uncultured Lachnospiraceae bacterium | reverse complement strand
ATATCTGAAATGCATTTCTGCAATTCATTCAAAATATTTCATTTTCAAACTTGACTTTTAATAGTTAGACTTTCTATAAAATAATAACACCTCTGCACTTGGCATAATCAATATCTTCCTGTGGCCACACAGATACCTGTACCTCACCAATATGAGCCTTACGAAGAAAGAACATACAGATACGGGACTGTCCGATACCTCCACCAATGGTATATGGCAGTTTTTTTTCGTAAACTGCCTTCTGAAAAGGCAATTCCAGACGTCCCCTACATCCCGCCAATTCCAACTGCTTGACCAAAGAATCCTCATCCACACGGATACCCATAGAGGATAATTCCAAGGCAATATCTGTCACCGGATAATAGACCAGAATATCGCCGTTTAAGGACCAGTCATCATAATCGGGCGCGCGTCCATCGTGCTTTTCTCCGGATGCCAGTTTGCCACCAATCTGTGAGATAAAGACCGCGCCATGCAGTTTACAGATCTTGTACTCTCTCTCCTTTGGCGTATCGTCTGGATACATATCCTCCAGTTCCTGCGAAGTGATAAAGAAGATCTGTTCCGGCAAGATGCATTCTATGTAATCATATTTGTTTGCCATGTACTTTTCCGTCACACGGAGGGCATCATAAACAGACTTTACAACGCTTTGCAAAGTTTCCACATTGCGCTGGTTTTTAGTGATGATCTTTTCCCAATCCCACTGATCGACATAGATGGAATGGATATTATCCGTATCCTCATCACGACGGATGGCATTCATATCCGTATATAAGCCTTCTCCTACGGAAAATCCATAACGTCCCAGTGCCATTCTCTTCCATTTTGCCAAAGAATGTACGACCTCGACCTCGCGGTCATCCTGCTCCTTGATACCAAAGGCAACCGGACGCTCCACACCGTTTAGATTGTCATTCAGACCGGATTCCGGTGTGACAAAAAGCGGTGCTGACACACGATGCAGGTTGAGTTCTGCCGTGATCTGTCTTTGAAAGAAATCCTTGACCTCTTTGATGGCGATCTGTGTCTCCTTTAAATTCAGAGCCGGCACATAATCCTCCGGGATATACATTTTGCTCATTTTTATCTTCCTTCCCTCTCACAATTCAAACTGTGCACACGCCTTCGCATATGCACAGTCACTGTCAAAACTATAAATCGCAGTTTCCTACGGTTCTTGGGAACGGGATCACGTCACGGATGTTGCCCATTCCGGTCAGATACATAACGCATCTCTCAAATCCAAGACCAAATCCGGCATGACGTGCGGATCCATATTTACGAAGATCCAGATAGAACTCGTAATCTTCCTCTTTCAGACCACACTCAACCATACGGTTCTTTAAAAGTTCATAGTCATCTTCTCTCTGGCTGCCGCCGATGATCTCACCAATTCCCGGTACCAGACAATCCATGGCGGCAACGGTCTTGCCATCCTCGTTTAACTTCATATAAAAGGCCTTGATCTCCTTTGGATAATCGGTCACAAAGACCGGACGCTTGAAGATCTTCTCGGTCAGATAGCGCTCATGCTCTGTCTGCAAGTCGCATCCCCAATATACCTTATAGTCAAATTCATCGTTGTGCTTTTCCAATTCTGCGATCGCATCTGTATATGTGATGCGGCCAAAATCAGAACTAACCACATGCTCCAAACGCTCGATCAGTCCCTTGTCAACGAACTGGTTGAAAAACGCCATCTCTTCCGGTGCATGCTCCAGCACATAAGAAATCACATATTTTAACATGCTCTCAGCAAGCATCATATCGTCTGTCAGATCTGCAAAAGCAATCTCCGGCTCGATCATCCAGAACTCTGCTGCATGACGGGTCGTGTTAGAATTCTCAGCTCTGAACGTCGGTCCAAAAGTATAGATATTCTTAAACGCCATAGCATATGTCTCGCCGTTCAACTGTCCACTGACGGTAAGGTTGGTCGGCTTGCCAAAGAAATCCTGTGAATAGTCTACCTTGCCATCCCTGGTCGGCACATCGTTTAGATCCATGGTTGTGACCTGGAACATCTCGCCCGCGCCCTCACAGTCACTACCGGTAATGAGTGGTGTGTGCACATAGACAAAGTCTCTCTCCTGGAAAAACTTGTGGATAGCGTATGCTGTCAGAGAACGCACACGGAAAACTGCCTGAAAAGTATTGGTTCTCGGGCGTAAGTGGCTGATCGTTCTCAAGTATTCAAAAGAATGACGTTTTTTCTGCAATGGATAATCCGGTGTAGACTGACCCTCGATCACAACCTCATCGGCATGAATCTCAAATGGTTGCTTCATCTCCGGTGTTACCTTGACCTGACCGGTCACGATCACCGCTGCACCTACATTCAACTTGCAGATGGTCTCAAAGTTGTCTAATTTATCTGCGTAAACCACCTGTACAGGCTCAAAGAAGGTACCATCATTTACGACCATGAATCCAAAAGTCTTTGAATCACGGATACTGCGAACCCATCCTCCTATGGTTACGACCTTGCCATCATAATCTTTGTAGTTATGATGTAAATCTCTAATGTTGATCATTGTCCTAATTCCTCCAAAATCTATCGTACAAAACTATTCCTTATTTTACCTCACTAAAGTGTGAAAATCAAGGTGTTGCACGACTTCTTTTTTTCGATATAATAAGAAGTGCTCACAAATTTGGAAAGGAATGCATTATGAATAAAAAAGAAGTTGCAGAGATCAAACGTCGTTTAAAAAAAGAAAGCTGCACCATTCAGCATATGTGCGGCTGCTATGTCGATGCCGAAAAGAATAAATTAGTTACCTTTTCCCAGAAATTCTTAAATCTGGAGGAGGACGAATTTTACAAATACTTAGAGATCGCCGGAAAGGCACTCTCCGGTACTCTGGGAAACAATCTTTTGGAACTTGAATTCCCGATCGATGAGGAAGCCGTTGGTGGCAGACAGCAGATCCTTATGGCTCTGCGTGCCAGCAAGTTAGAGGATGATTCCCTGCTCGATACCTATTATGATCTTATTATTGATTCTTATGATTATGTCGGCAATTATCTCATCACCTTATATTATGATGTCTATGATGTTCCCCTCAAGGGAACGGATGAATTGGCAATGGACGAATCAGACGAAGTCTACGAATACCTGCTTTGCTGTATCTGTCCGGTCGCTCTGTCAAAGCCGGGATTGGGCTATTTGGAAGGCGAGCATCGTATCGGTGCCAGGATCCGTGACTGGGTCGTTGGACCTACGGATACTGCTTTTCTTTTCCCCGCTTTTAACGGACGTGCCACAGACATCCACTCTACCTTAGTCTATACCAAAAACGCCAAGGAACCACATGAGGAATTCTGGGCAAATGGGCTTGGCTGCGGAGCCAAACGCACTGCGACCCAGAAACGTGATGCCTTTGAAAACATGGTCGTACAGACCTTAGGACCGGATGATGATGACACCAAAGACACCGTTTTGGATGTGCAGCAGAATCTAAATGATTTTATTCTGGTAGAAAAGGAAAAAGTCGATAAGGATGAGCCTATCCTTTTGGACGGCGAGATGATCACAGAGATACTGACCGATGCCGGTATTTCCGAGCCGAAGGCAGAAAAAATCAAGGCTTCCTATGAGTCTTTCTTTGAAGATACTCTGCCGGATGCACAAGAACTCCTGGATGCCAAGGCGATCAAGAACAATGAGGTCCGTGTTGAGAAAAAACAATTACAGGAAAAAGTAGTAGATCTTACCAAGAAATTAGAAGATGCCGGTGTCATCACATCTGACGGCACCGACATTGATGTTGTCGTAAAGGTCACACCGGAGAAAGTCGAAGAAATACATACGGCTTTCGTTGATGGCAAACGTTGCCTCGTCATTCCTATGGAAGAAGATGAGGAAGCCAAGATCAACGGCGAGACCCTGAGTTTTTAATCATCCAACAAAAATACCCGCAGGAATCCGGCTGTCTCATAGACACGCTTTCCGGCGCCAAGACCAACAGCCTCTATCTGACAGGATGCAGGCAGTTGGTCTTTTGTTTTTACGGCTGCTGCTATGGCAGCCCCGGTCGGCGTGACTAATTCCCCTGCCACTTGTGTCATGTGCAGACGAAGTCCTCCGGCTGCCGCAATATTGACAACCGCCGGAACCGGGATCGGTAAAATCCCATGCTGGCAACGTACTGTGCCGCATCCCTCCGTGATTTCTTTTACGATGCAGTCATTCACTGCGTATGTCCGACATAAAGCGTCAAAACAAATGGCAAAGGCTGCAATATCCACGATGGAGTCCACAGCCCCCACTTCGTGAAAATGTACCTGGTCACGCGCAACGCCGTGTGCCTTAGCCTCCGCATCTGTCAAAATATCTAAGATGCGGTGGGCGGTTTCTTTTGCACCTGTCGTCATAGCAGATGCATCAAAGATGGCTGCGATCTCTTTGGGTCCGCGATGGGCATGGTGTTCATGTTCCTTCTCATGTCCCGGATGCACATGCTTGTGGTCTTTCTGCCCGCTATGCACCTCTGTTCCTGCCTCTTGTTCAACCTTTCCCGGATCAGCATTTTTTTCCCGCAAATGTCCATACAGATATGCCATATCGTGATCGTGGGTATCCAGATTCTTGGGCAGGACCACATCAAAATCGCAGGTATCCAATCCTGCCTTTTTGACACGATTGATTCTGATCTCATACGTTTCCGTGATTGGAAGCGTCGCAAGTGTCTCTTTCAAATTCAACTCCGGTGCTCCCAAATCTAAGAGTGCCGCCACTGCCATATCCCCGCTGATACCGCTGGCGCACTCAAAATATAATGTCTTACTCATCTATTTTCTCTCCTGATCTTCCTATTGTGCCAAATGATTGATCTGATTGGCAATATAGCCTGCCCCATATCCATTATCAATATTGACGACCGCGATTCCGTTAGCGCAGGAGGTCATCATGGTTAGCAGTGCTGACAGTCCTTCCATACAGGCACCATAACCGACCGAAGTCGGCACGGCAATGACCGGCTTATCCACAAGACCGCCCAAAACACTGGCAAGTGCCCCTTCCATGCCCGCCACTGCGATCACGCAATTTGCTGACTGTATGACGTCCAACCGGGAAAATAATCTATGAATGCCACTGACACCGACATCATAGATACGCTCCACATGTGATCCGAAATATTCTGCCGTCTGCGCTGCTTCTTCCGCCACCGGAATATCTGCCGTCCCTGCCGTACAGACCGCAATGCTGCCAATGTGCTTTTTGTCCTCTTTTTCTATCTTTATGATATGAGACTTGTCATCGTAGGAAACCTGCGGAAACTTTTCTTTGATCAGGGCATACTGGCGCTCGTTCGCCCGCGTACCAAAAACTTCGCCATCCGCTTTATACAAGTGTGAAAAAATGGAGAGCAGATGATCGTCTGCCTTGCCCTGACAAAAAATCACTTCCGCACAACCCGACCGCACTTTCCGGTGCATATCCAATTTGGCATAGCCCAGTTCCTCATAAGGCTGCCTGCGCAGCAGACCATCTGCCTGATCCAAAGTGATCTGTCCATTCTGTAATTGTTCAAGAATTTCTCTGGTATCCATCCCTCTGTCCCACCTCATCGTCTATTATAAATCTCTTGTTTCGTCAAAGTCAGCACCTATTGTGCCTCATGCCCCAAACTCTGTCAATGCCATATGTGAGATATAGGCATCTGCAAAGCCCGGCATATCCGCCAGCATAAGGACCTGCATATTCTCTGTGATTGCCTTTAATTTATCCTTTTCTGCCTTCTGCTTCTGTCCTGCATTTTTTAAATAAGAAACTGCTCCCCCCAAAGAAGTGTTGCCGCCTGCCTTTGCCACCGGTAAAAGATCTTTGACCAGCAGACCGGTCTCTACCGCAGCACGGACGTTTAAAAAGGTTCCCATGCCGCCTGCCAGATATACTTTCTTTACTTGCGAAGCCACCATGCCCGCCTCTTTTAACAGAGTCTTCTGTCCCACGGCAATCGCCGCTTTTGCCATCTGAAACTGCCGGATGTCCTCCTGGGTCAATGAAACCTTTCCCTGACTGCCCGGTGTATTTAGGACAAATCCCTCCTCCGGGATATCTGATGCGAAGGTGCCGTTTTCGTCCACGATCCCCGCCTTTTTCATACCACTGATTGCCTCCAAAAGCCCACTGCCACAGATGCCAATCGCCGGGAGTCCACCGATCGTCTTGGTGTGGGAATTGCGTCCGACGATCATGACACTGCTGATTGCCCCCGGAATACTGGCACAACCGCAGGAAATATTACCGCCCTCAAATGCCGGTCCTGCCGCAGCCGCCGTGGCAAAAAAACGTTCTCCCGTCCAAAGGACCATCTCGCCGTTGGTTCCAAAATCCAAAAGCATCCATGGTTCGTCTGTCGCATCCATATGCTCCCTGATCCCATAGATACCGGAGATAATGTCTCCCCCGACAAAAGCCGATGCACCCGGCAGGATCGTTACCGCCATCCCCTTTTGCACAAAATCTTCCTGTTCTGTACTGACCGGTCGAAAGGGTGCCATGCCCAATGTCTGACAGGAATACCCCCGCAGCAGATGGCACATAGTCGTATTACCGGCAATGACGATATGCCGGATTCCGGACACATCTATCTGATCTTTGCAAAGGTCTTTGATTCCCTGCCTCAGATCCAGTTCTGCGCACCGGCGCAGGGCATTTCCCTGTCCCTCATTGGCACATTGGATACGGGACAAGACATCTGCCCCATAGATCCGCTGGGAATTCATGCGGCTCAGGGAACGTTCCACTTGTCCCGTGGCAAGATCAACCAAGGCAAAACCGATCGTGGTCGTTCCCAGATCAATGGCAACGCCATAGGCAGACTTTGCTGGCAAACCCTGATCTGTTTTTTCTTCCTGTGGATAAAGATCAGCAACCTGTATACCAGATTCTTTTTGGCGGACCAAATCGTCTGATACTTCTATCTCTATATCGTCTGTCACCTGCATCTGACAGGCAAGATGCCAGCCCTGCTCTAATGCCTCTTCCCCAAAAAATGCCCGCTCTGCCCCCGTGACAGGTACATGGCCCGAAATGACGCGCACCGCACATTTCCCGCATCTGCCATTTCCGCCACAGACATAATCCAGACTAATTCCCTGCTCCTGCAAGGCTTGTCTGATTGTTTTGTTTTCCCCCCTGCCCGCGCTGATCACGATCCGCATATCTTTCCTCCAAAACTTTCTTTTTGTATCTTATCATTCTAAGCCCGCCTGCGCAATTCCCCCAAATAAAAAGGAAAATCATTATTGTCAAAAGTGTACATTAGTCAATGATGTGACACCAACTTTTGAAAAATAAAAAGATTGGCATGGTACTATAGAATCTAATCGGTA
>CAKXYI010000017.1 GCA_934899185.1 uncultured Lachnospiraceae bacterium | reverse complement strand
AGAATGGCTATGATGAAAATAGTATTAAGACCTTGGAGAGGGTCTATAAACACTACTACTTTATAATACGAGTGAGGATAAATGAAGTGAAAAACGCAAAAAGAGGCATCCGCATTGTATTTAATTCACCGGTTATTTTAGGCTTTGTGCTGATCTGTTTTCTGGTGACACTCCTCAATGAGCATACCGGTGGGAGGAGCAACCAGATATTATTTGTGACCTATCATTCTTCCTTAAAAGACCCACTGACTTATGTCCGGTTTTTTACCCACGTATTCGGACATTCCGGCTGGGATCATTTTCTGGGAAATATGACCTATATTCTTTTGCTAGGGCCAATGCTGGAAGAAAAGTATTCATCGCAAAATATTCTGAAGGTCATTGTGATCACAGCAGTGGTGACAGCCCTGATCAATTATATCTTTTTCCCGGGCGTAGGCCTGTGCGGAGCCAGTGGTATTGCCTTTGCCTTTATCGTTATGACCTCCTTTACCGGATTTCGCAGTGGGGATATACCGCTTACCTTCCTTTTAGTTGCAGCGGTCTTTATCGGACAGCAGATCTATGAGGGCATTACCTTGCAGGACAATATTTCCCATATGGCGCATATCGTGGGTGGCGTTATTGGTGCAATTGCCGGATTTAAGTGGCATAAATAATAAAATGTTATATCTTGCAACGAAAAATAACGGAATAAATAAAATTTGATATAACGAAATGGAATGCATAAAGCATTGAAAAATATACTATTTCATCTATAATTTATTTATATGCATCACGAGATGCCGATAAAGGAGGAAAATGAAATGGCATGTTTTTTAGTTCCAACAACAGAAGCAATTGTTACGACAATTGTTGAAAAAAATGTTGAAGCGCATGAAGAGAGAAAGGATACAGAAGTTCTGACATTGCAGGATAAGAAAAAGATACCTTTTTCACGAAAATTAAAGTGGTTGAACACAATGTTATGGGGAGGATCCGCTCTCTTAGCGTTTGAGCATGTATGGCATGGAGAAGTTGTACCGTTCTTCCCATTTTTGACAGCGGCTGCTAATCCGTCAGATGCGGCAGAAATGCTTCATGAGATGGGGACAACAGGTGTCTTGATGGCTGTATTAGTTACAGTAGTATGGATCGGCATGGTTACAGTATCCAATATCATGGAGAAACGATCATCAGATGCGATACTTACAGAGAAAAGATAGGAGGATAGGATCATGACTTTACTTGTAACTGTTTTTGCAGCAATTATTTCTACCATTCTTTGGTATCAGAAGGACAATCGTAAGGAATTGCGTCTGGGAATGTTGAGTTTGATGTACTGGGGCGCATCTATTATGTGGTTTGTGGATGCCATCTTTGAATATGCAGAATTACATGCTGCATATTTTACGCCGGATCCAATGGACATGCTCAATGATCTGTTTTTAGGTCTATCTGTGATTGCGTTGGGATTGATCATATGGTTGGTTAGTCTACTGATCCAGGATCCTAAGAAGATTGTAAGAAGAACCTTATTAAATCAGTAGGATTTTATAGAAAATGTAATCCTTACCATAGGAATGATAATTCTCCCTTACTTTAAGAAATATTATCCTATGGTAAGGATTTTTTTCGTTCTCTTAATAAATCTGTTATAATGTTTTGGAATACAGAGGAGGAAAAGAGAAGAATGCTGGAAATTAAGGAATTACAGTACTTGGTTGTTTGTGCAGATGTCAGGTCTTTTAGCAGGGCGGCAAAAATACTTTATACGACGCAGCCAAATGTTAGTAAAGTTATCAAGAGTTTGGAGATTAAACTTGGTTTTTTTGTCTTTGATAGAGAAAATAAGGGGATAACGCTAACCAATAAAGGGAAGAAGGCATATGAATACGCAACAAAGATTTTGGAGCAGGAAAAACATTTAGCAGAAATTTATCAGTTAGATGAGAGAGAGGAATTGAATATTTCCTGTAATCCAAGTTCGTGGATGGCAGAGACATTTACTTCTTTTTATCAAAAGTATGGAAAAAGAGAAGTGCGCTATCAGATTATGGAAGACAATCTGAATCATATTTTAGATAGGGTATCCAGCGGGTTGGATGAAGTTGGCTTTATCTTTTTTATGGATACACAAAGAGAACATTTGGACTATAAATTGCAGCGCTTAAATTTGGAGTATCATGAATTAAAAAAGAGTGAGGCGGTCTTATACTATGGGCAAAAAGCTATCCCTGATAAAGATGAGGATATGATATCCTATATGAATGATAAATGTCTGGTGCAGGCTTATGAAGATGAGTTTGCGCTGAATCACTATTGGGAAACGGTCAAAGGAAAGGAGGAAGATCTTTTTTCCGATAAGGTTGGTGTGATTACAAATAGTGATTATGTTATGAATATGTTGTTGAAAAATACCAATTTGTGTAATGTCAGCAGCAATCATCTGGGAAATCAGCCTATGTTTCGGGGAACTGCGCTATATGAGGGGGAAAAGTGTGTTTCCTTCGGATATGTAAAACGCATATATGAAGAATTAAAACCCATGGCAGCAGAGTTTTTATCCTATGTGACGAATGTTTTAAAAGAATAGTATTTAGTTATATGCTATAACAAAGAGGAATGTCAGCATTCCTCTTTTTTTGTTATAATATTCCACAGTTGTAGAAATAGACAATGATATTTACTAATGGGAAAGAGGATAGTATAAGTGAAATATGTTCGCAATCGTTTATTACAGTTAATCCCTATCTTACTAGGGATTACTTTTTTGTCCTTTGCACTTATGCATGTTGCAGGATCAGATGTGGTAACACAGTTGTATACCAATCGTGGTGTTGAGGTGTCACAGGAAATCATTGATGCAAAGAAGGCAGAACTGGGATTGGATAAACCTTTTCTTGTACAGTATGTCACATGGTTAGGCGGCATGCTGACAGGGGATATGGGGGGTTCGTATGTGACCGGACGCAGTGTCTTTGATACTTTTATAGAGAAGTTGCCTGCGACGTTACTTTTGACGTTGATGTCAATTCTATTGACGGTTCTGATATCCATACCTTTAGGTATTTTGTCTGCTGTAAAGCAGGGGAAAGCGGTGGATCTATTTTTGCGTTTTTGTAGTTTTATCGGAAATGCCATGCCAAATTTTTTTATAGCAATGCTTTTAATGGAACTTTTGAGTATTCGCTTTCATCTTCTGCCGGTCATTGCAAGTGGAATATCCATTCGGGATGCGTTGATGCCAACGCTGACTCTGGCCATATCCATGTCTGCTAAGTATATGAGACAGGTACGAGCTACAGTTTTAGACGAACTGAATAAAGATTATGTGCAGGGCTTGAAAGCGCGCGGTGTGAAAAATAGTGTTATCTTATGGAAAAATGTTATGAAGGCATCCCTGCTAACGATCATTACGCTTCTTGCCTTATCCATAGGTAGTCTTTTAGGCGGCACTGCGATCATTGAGAGTATATTTATGTGGGATGGTGTGGGAAAATTAGCCGTTGATTCTATCAGCATGCGTGATTATCCAATGATACAGGCTTATGTTGTTTGGATGGCGATCATTTATGTTTTGGTAAATCTGATCACAGATCTTTTATACCATGTACTGGATCCGAGAATCCGATTGGGGGTTACAAGAGATTGATGAAAAGTAAAAAAGAGAAAAAGACAAAAAATATTTTAAAGATCAGATTGCTTGTTTTTGGAAGTCTGGCATTACTGCTGATTGTCTGTTCCTTTTTCAGTGATAAATTATGTCCGATGGATCCGTATTTACAGGATCTAAATAATGCCAAAGCAATGCCATCTTTGACCCATCCTTTTGGAACGGATCGTTATGGACGCGATATGTTATCCAGAGTGATTGTAGGTAGTCGGACAAGTATTTTTTCCACCCTCTTATTAGTTGCATTCACAACATTATTTGGAACCTTGATCGGACTTATTTGTGCATGGTCAAATAAGACGGTAGATGCGATCCTAATGCGGATTTCCGATATGTTTTTGGCTTTTCCGGGACTGGTCTTTGCACTGGCTGTTGCAGCGGTTCTTGGCGGAGGCGTACAAAATGCCATCATTGCTTTGGCAGCAATTTCCTGGCCAAAGTATGCGCGGCTTGCCCGTAGTCAAACATTATCCCAGAAGGAGTCTCTTTATATCAGGGCAGCACGTTTGTCTGGAAGTAATGATTTTAAGATTATCTGGAAACATATTCTTCCCAATATCATGGGACCGATTCTGGTAACAGCTATGCTGGATATCGGAACTATGATGATGGAACTTGCAGGTCTTTCTTTTTTGGGGTTGGGAGCAAAACCGCCCGTTGCAGAATGGGGCAGTATGATGAGTGATACCAGAAATCTGCTGACGACACATCCGTGGGTAACGCTTTCACCGGGAGTGGCTATTTTTATCTCTGTTATGATATTTAATCTTTTTGGGGATGCAATGCGTGACTGGCTGGATCCAAAGAATGGGAGGTAAAATATGTCAGAAATAATAAAATATAATCATGTTTATATTTCTTATAATCAAACTCCGGTGATTTATGATGCGGATTTCTCTGTGAATACGGGAGAAATTCTTGGAATTGTTGGTGAAAGCGGATCAGGAAAAACCAGTCTGCTAAAAGCGGCTATGGGATTGTTGGGAAGAGATGGGCTGGTGACACAGGGAGAAATCTTATATCAGGGAAGGAACCTTGTAAATCTGTCTGAAAAAGAATTGCGTAAGATATGTGGCTCAGAAATCGGCATGATTTTTCAATCGGCAGGATCTTCTTTTTGCCCGATTCGGACCATTCGGGCACAATTGCAGGAGTTTGTGCTTGCTCACAAACAGATGGACAAAAAACAAATAGAAGCTGAAGCCAATGAACTGCTCATACAGGTGGGATTTGAGGACCCAAAACGGATTTTGGATTCTTATCCGTTTGAGTTGTCCGGAGGTATGCAACAACGTGTTGGAATTGTAGCAGCCATGTTGTTACATCCTCAAATTCTTATGGCTGATGAACCAACTGCCGCATTGGATGTAGCCGTCCAAAAACAAGTGGTGGAACACTTACTTAAGATAAGAGAAAATTATGGGACAAGCATTTTGATGGTCACACATAATATCGGTTTGATTGAAAAAATGGCAGACAGGGTATTGGTCTTACATCAGGGGAAAATGATGGAGTATGGAGAAAAGGAACAGGTGCTGAGGAATCCTGTATCTGCTTATACCAGAGAACTGTTGGCTGCTGTACCGAGAATCAGGAGATAATATTATGCAGACATTATTAGAAGTTTCACATTTGACGAAGGTATTTCATGCAGCTGGAAGGATGGATTATAAAGCAGTGGATGATGTTAGGTTTTCTCTGGCAGACGGAGAAAAGGTTGCAATCATTGGTGAGAGTGGCAGTGGTAAGACGACGATTGTGAATATGATAACGCAATTGCTGGTACCAACATCCGGAAAGATCGTTCTGGAGGGAAATGACATCACAAATACAAAACCAGCGGAACGAAAAGAACTATATAAGAAAATGCAAATGGTCTTTCAAACACCAACGGATAGTTTTGATCCCCGTCTTACATTGGGGGACGGCATTGCGGAAAGTCTCATCAATCATGGCATGAAGAAAAAAGAAGCCTATGAAGAAACAAGGCATTTGTTGCATCTATGCGGACTGGAAGAGGATTTTGCCAAACGTTATCCGCATGAAGTCAGCGGCGGACAATGTCAGAGAGCAGCAATTGCCAGAGCATTGGCAATTCAGCCACGACTTTTGATATTGGATGAGGCGACTTCGGCTTTGGATGTGACGGTGCAAAAAGAAATCATATCCTTGCTTACGGATATACAGAAAGAAAGACAGATGTCCTATCTTTTTATTTGTCATGATATTGCACTGGTGCAGGCTTTTTGTGATCGTGTCTTGGTTATGTATCATGGAAAGATTGTAGAAGAGGGAAGCCCAGATGAAGTGATCCATTCACCGCGGACAGAATACACAAAAATGTTGATTGAGAGTGTTTTGTAGGTACAAACTGTAAATCAGTTGTATATAAAAAAAGAAAGGTTAAGGAGTATGAAGAAAAGAAGAATTTTAGCATTCGTTATGAGTGCATGTCTTGCTATGGGCATTCTGAGTGGCTGTGGAAAGACACAAAAAGAGGCAGACAATGGGAAAAAGACCATGGTGATCGGTGACGTCAGTTTTAATAGTGCCAATGAGGAGGCTGATATCAATCCCCATAATACCTATGCGGGGTGGGCTTGCATCCGCTATGGCATTGGAGAGACACTGGTTAAGTATTCGGACAACATGGAAATTGAACCATGGCTGGCAAAAGAATGGGAAAATGTAGATCCTTTGACATGGAAAATTACATTACAGGATAATGTAAAGTTTTCCAGTGGAAGAGATATGGATGCGGAGGCCGTTAAGGAATGTTTTGAACATCTGCTTGAGGTACATGACCGCGCGGCTGCAGATACCAAGATCGAATCCATGGAGGCTGACGGACAGGTTTTGACCATCAAGACCTCGGAACCAAAACCGGCACTGCTTAATTATCTGGGAGATCCTTATGGTTGTATCATAGATGTTAAAGCAGGATTTGATAATGGTATTGTTTCTGGAACAGGTCCGTATGTTGCTGTGGATCTCAAGACAGATGATTATTTAAAGATTGAAAAAAATGAGAATTATTGGAATGGCAGTCCGAAAATCGATGAAATAACAATCAAGTCTATTACAGATGGTAATACTCTGGCCAAGGCTTTACAGGCAAACGAAGTGCAGGCTGCTTATGGTATGGCATATGAATCTTACCCATTGTTTGAAGGAGATGAATATCAGTTCTCACAGATTTCTACATCACGTTGTTTCTTTGGAAAAATGAATTTTGACGAGAATTCTGTTTGTTCCGATCCGGCGGTTCGAAAAGCAATCGCTATGGGCATTGACAAAGAGAGTTTTGTAGATACTCTTTTGGAGGGTAATGGCTATGTGGCAAATGGTGTCTTCCCGGATGGCTCTGCTTTCGGTGGAGATAAGGTGACAACAGAGACTTACGATCCAAAAGGTGCGATGAAGATATTAGAAGAAGCCGGTTGGGTGGACACAGATGGCGATGGTATTCGTGAAAAGGATGGTAAGAAACTTGTGATTAAGTGGTTGACCTATCCGACACGTCAGGAATTACCGCTTTTGGCGGAGAGTGCACAGGCTACCTTAAAAGAGATTGGTATGGATGTGGATATCAATAGTACATTGGATGTGAATGAGGCGGTTAAGGATACAGCCTCATGGGATGTTTATGCTATGGCGAATGTGCAGGCACCAACCGGGGATCCGGAGTATTGGTTTACTGTCTTTGCCCTAACGGATTCAGCAAAAAATCAGGGGAAATATTCAAATCCGGAATTGGATGCCTTAGAAGATCAACTGAGTCAAGAATTTGATACAGACAAACGTGCAGAACTTGCCGTGCAGATGCAACAGTTAATTCTTGATGACAATGCCTTTGTTTTTTGTTCCTTCCTCAAGATGAGCATGATTTCAAGATCCAATGTTTCTAATTACACATCACACGCATGTGATTATTATCAGATCACAGCAGATTTGGATATTGAATAATGAAAAAAATTGATTTAACACAGGGAAATATATATAAAGTGTTATTACTGTTCGCACTCCCATTGATGTTAGGCAGTCTTATCCAACAGTTATATGTGACAGTGGATGCAGCGATCGTAGGTCAATGCATAGGAAAAAATGGGCTGGCTGCAATTGATAGTGTGCATACCTTGTTTAGATTTCCAATAAATTTTATGAATGGTATGTCCGCAGGAGTTACGATTTTGATTTCAAAATATTTTGGTGCCCGTGATAAGGATGGAGTTGTTAACTCCATCCGGACGGCATGTCTGATTTCAGTAGTTTTAGGTGTGATGGTTTCACTTTTGGGTGTCGCTTTCACACCTTCTTTTTTGCGTGCCTTGTCTGTACCAGAAACGATTTACGGACAGGCTGATACTTATACGAGGATTTATTTTGCTGGCATGGTCACAATGATCCTGTATAATATGTTTGCGGCAATTCTTAGGGCGGTAGGCGATACAAGACGTCCTTTGTATGTTTTGGCAGCATGCGCAGTATTTAATATCATAGGGGATTATATTATGATAGTACGCATGGGAATGGGCGTTGCGGGAGCCGCATTAGCAACAGTAATCGCCCAAGGGATTAGTGCGTTTATAGTAATATACATTGTAATAAAGGAAATCTGGCTAGATGCGTCACTCCAAAAGACATATCTAAAAGTAGATTTGCATTGTCTGTGGCATATGTTAAAAATAGGAATGCCATTAGCAATACAATCCATGTTGTTTCCAATAGCAAATACAATTGTGCAGGCAAGTGTGAATACATTGGGAACGAATGAGATTGCAGCGTGGGGGCTTTGTGACAAAGCAGATATGCTGATCTGGTTGATTGCTGATAGCATGGGACCGGCATTGACGACTTACGTAGCACAGAATATTGGTGCTGGAAAAATGGATAGAGTCAAAAGGGGCGTAAGAAGCGGAACACTCTTGTCTGTTTTGGGCGTGGGTTTGGTCAGTTTGACTTTATACATCGGCATGGATGTGATTGGTACGTGGTTCCTGACACCGAAAGACGCTGTTATCGTGGTTCCTCTTGCGACAGGATATATGAAGATAATGGCAGGATTTTTTATTTTCTACGCAGTAGGTGAAGCATTATCGGGAGCATGCTGTAGCATGGGAAATACCGTTATACCTATGGTTGTTACCATGGTTAGTATGTGTATGCTTCGGATGCTGGCGATATGGTTTGTATTTCCAAACTTTTTGTCTATGGAATGTGTGGTATGGATCTACATTGCATCATGGATGGCTAGTGCCATTTCTTTTTTTATTATGTATGAAATTAGATTACATCAACCTTTTTCTTGCACTTTAGCAGACACTTCATTACAATAGAATATGGGTTTTTCTAAATGGAGGACACATCAGATGGAACAAAAGGAAATCATTGCAAAAGCCGTAGATCAGATATGTGATATGATCCTTGCTTGTGATCAGAAGGGTAGGATCCTCTACATGAATGAAACAGCACAGAAACAACTGGAATATTCATCGAGTGATCCTTCCATTTCTATTTTTGATATATTTCCCGGCGTTTTTACTGAGGCTAAGGATCTGTCCGAGACTAGTCAAAAGGGTGAAAACGATCGTCTGCCGGTTGATATTTATCGATCTAATCGGACCTGTTTTCCGGTGTGGATGCGCCTTTTAGACGATGGGAATGCAAATTATATCTGCGTTGCATACGACCGGACAAAGGAGATCTATCTGACGCGTAAGGTAGATCAGGTCGGAGAAGAAGCCAAGGCAGCAGCCAAAGTTAAATCCGAATTTGTAGCAAATATCACACATGAATTGCGTACTCCGGTCAATGGAATCCTTGGCAATATCATGTCCCTGTGGGAGATCGAGGAAGATCCCCAAAAGTTGCAGATCATATCTTTAGTGGAACGCGGCTGTGCTGATATGAATGCCATTATCAATAATATTTTGGATTTTTCCAAGTTGGAAGCAGGCAAGTTTACCTTAGAGCAGCGGGAGTTTGATTTTCGCTCCATGATGGAATATGTTAAGGCGAATCATAAGAACAAAATTGCAGAAAAAGGCTTGCAGTTTAGCATGAGTATTTCGCCGGAGATACCGGAATATATCATTGGGGATGAACTCCGCATTGTGCAGATACTAAACAATCTTTTGTCCAATGCCTGCAAGTTTACATCGGTAGGACGTATCGCAGTGGAGGTCGTCAAGACTTCTCAGATCCACAATCGTATGGAACTTTTCTTCTTGGTCATTGATACCGGTATTGGTATCAGTAAAGAAGATCAGGACAAACTTTTTCAAAGTTTTTCCCAGGTGGATGCTTCTATATCCAGACGCTATGGCGGTACCGGATTAGGGTTGAATATTTGTAAGCAGTTAGTGGAACTGATGGATGGCTCGATCCATGTGGAGAGTACGCAGGGACAAGGCTCTATGTTCTCCTTTCAAATCTGGGTGGAGATACCGGAGAGTGAGTTACAGACCAATCAGAGTTTACAGGATCCAACGACCAGGTATGTTTCATCTATCCATAGTTTTTCTGAGTTTATGGCGCAGAATGATATGGATCATATACGGGAATATGGGAGCAGAGAAAATAGTGAAGAATTAAAACGAGATTTAAATAAACTTATATTGTCTGTGGAAATGGGTAATTGGGAGAAGGCAGAAGGATTTGCTGCCACGGTAAGGGAATTGACCATGGATGCACCGCAGGAAGTCAAAAGCAGTGTTCTCCGTCTTAAGATGGCAATCCAGAAGCAGAATTATGATATAGTAAATACCTATTATCAGGCATTAAAAGATATTTTGAAGAACTAGGGAGGCAGGAGATTATGGATCAGGTTACGATATCTAAGATACTGGTGGTAGATGATGTCGAAGCAAATCGCTTTGCCTTGCGTGATATCATCCGGCAGGCGGGCTACACCCCGGTCTTGACGGAAAGCGGTATGCAGGCAATCAAGGTCTTAGACAAATCACAGATCGATCTTGTGATCTTAGATATTGCCATGCCAGAAATGGATGGCTTTGAAGTATGCCGGCAGATCAAGGAAAATGTGAGGACACGGGAGATCCCGATCATTTTTACATCAGCGTTGGACAATCCCCTGAATATCAAACAGGGTTTTGCCTGTGGGGGAGCAGATTATATTACAAAACCTTTTGTACCGGATATTGTTAAAGCAAGAATTAATATTCACCTTAAATTGTACGAGACGACACGCCAGTTGCAGGATATGAACCACAAGTTACAACTTTCTGTGATCGAGCAGTTGCGGCGTGTGGAAAATGAAAAAAGAAATGTTCTTTATGCCTTACTTCGGGTCGCAAGAGAGAATGCCGCTTATGACGAGGCACATATGGAACGCGTCAGCAGGAATTGTCGCGTTTTGGCGGAAGCCTTACAATTGACCAAGGAATACGCCGACATGATATCAGATGCTTATGTGGATACCATAGAACTGGCCGCTCCGGTATGCGATATCGGAAATGTGGCGGTTCCGACAGAAATTTTACAAAAGACAGATCGTCTGACGATGGAAGAAAGTCACATCATGCAGCGTCATACAGAAGTGGGAGAACGTATCTTACAGGGCATTGATGATGAGGAGCAGGAGAATGATTTTATACAAATGACACGGGATATCGTGAAGTATCATCACGAAAGCTGGGATGGCAGCGGATATCCTACAGGGATCGCAGGAGATGAAATCCCTCTGTCTGCACAAATCGTTAATATCGTTACTGCATACTGTGCACTGACAGAAGACAGATCATACCGTAGCGCTTTTTCTAAGGAAAGAGCCGTGGAGATCTTAGGAGAAGAGGCGGGCGTTAAGTTTAACCCGGCACTTTATGATGTACTTTATATGATCAAACGACAGTTGGTATAGGGGAGCATACAAAAGAGAATGAGGACTATAGTACCATGAAGATGACAGAAGAAGAATTCCAACGTATCTATCGATATGTGAAGTCACATTATGGAATTGATATGTCAAAAAAGAAAGAGATCATGACGGGGCGTCTGGAAAATTATGTGGTTGCACATGGCTATCCCTCTTATGATACTTTTATGAATACTTTAGAGACGGATCCGACCGGACATATGGAAAAACGACTGCTGGGTATGTTGACAACCAATCATACGTTTTTTATGCGGGAGTTTGAACACATGGAATATTTATCCAGCGTGGTTTTGCCGGAACTTTCGCAAAAAGAGGCAAGGTCAAAAGATTTAGGTATCTGGTGTGCGGCAGCATCCAGTGGCGAGGAACCCTATATGTTGGCTATGCTGATCAAAGATTATTTCGGTCTGGATCATGCAAACTGGGACACAACGATCTTAGCAACGGATGTATCCACTGAGATCCTGGAGCAGGCTATACGGGGAATCTATACAGCGGACGCAATCGCATCCATGCCGGCGCAATGGAAACGGCGTTATTTTAAGGCATGCCCGGATGGATTGCATTATCAGGTGACAGACGAAATCAAAAAGGAGATTCTTTTCCGGCGTTTTAACCTGATGAGTCCCTTTTTATTTAAGCATAAATTTCACATTGTCTTTTTGCGCAATGTGATGATCTATTTTGATAACAGAACAAAGCAGGAACTGATCCGCAAGGTCTATCAGTGTATGGAACCAGGTGGGTACTTATTTATAGGAAGGACGGAAACGATAGATCGTTCGGTAGCACCATTTCAAATGATACAGCCATCGATTTTTCGCAAATAGGAGGTGGCTTGATGCTTAGAAAGATTAGAGTGTTAGTTGTGGAGGATTCCTTGTTATTCCGGGAACTTCTGATACAAAATCTGAATAAAGACGAAGGAATCGAAGTTGTAGCAGCAGCCCGGGATCCTTTTGAAGCGAGGGACATGATCCTCAAATATCAGCCGGATGTCATGACCCTGGATATTGAAATGCCGCGTATGGATGGCATAGAGTTCTTACAGAAACTTATGCCCCAGTATCCTATGCCAGTTGTTATGATCAGTTCGCTGAGTGATCGTGTCTTTGATGCCATGAATGCCGGAGCGGTCGACTTTGTTGCGAAGCCGACATCCACAGATCGAAGTGCGATCGAAGAATTTATCCGTACAGAGTTGCCGGTCAAGATCAAGATCGCGTCCATTGCGAAGATCCATCGCAGACGGACGCATGCAGAAGTTGTAAATGCCCTGCATATCCCAAAACCAACCGGAAGATGCGACTTGATCGCCATCGGGGCATCGACCGGCGGAACAGAGGCGACCATAGATGTTTTGCAGGGATTACATAAAGATGTGCCGGGAATCGTTGTGGTACAGCACATGCCAGCGGGCTTCACGGAACTATATGCCAGCCGCCTGAATGAGCGGTGTGAATTGGAAGTGCGTGAGGCAAAGAGTGGAGATATTGTCAGACCGGGGCTGGTACTTTTGGCACCGGGCGGTGATCAACATATGGAGTTGATAAGACAGGACAATATGTATAAAATAGTACTAAAAAAGGCACCAAAGGTAAACGGTCACTGCCCATCGGTAGATGTTTTGTTTTCTTCGGTAGCCAAGCATGCCAAGGGAAATGCCATGGGGGTGATACTGACCGGCATGGGAGGCGATGGTGCCAAGGGACTTTTGGAGATGCGTAAAAATGGTTCCCATACGATCGGACAGGACGAGACGACCTGTATCGTCTATGGCATGCCAAAGGTCGCTTATGAGATCGGGGCAGTGGAATATCAGGAAAAATTGCAGGATATTGCAAAAAGAATTTACAATGTTTTAAACAAATAAGGGATAAGGAGTGGGAATATGAGGATTTTACTGGCAGAGGACGACTTTGTAACACGTAAGTTTATGATGAATTTTTTATCATCTTATGGAGAATGTGATGCGGCTGTCGATGGGATGGAGGCAGTGGATGCCTTTCTCATGGCATTGGAGGACGGAGAACCATACGATCTGGCATGTCTGGATATTATGATGCCTGTGATGGACGGATACCAGGTTTTGCGTAGCATCCGCGATCTGGAGGCTGACCATGGCATATCGGAGGAAGAACAGGTCAAGGTCATTATGACAACGGCACTCAACGATGAAGAAAATGTAAAGATGGCATTTGATCTGGGATGCAGTGTGTATTCCGGCAAGCCGATCAACAAAGAAAAATTCGATCAGGCATTAAAGAAATTAGGCTTGATATAGAAAGGAGTCTTTCATGGCAGACGATTTTAATACTGGCGATATGCTCAGTGTTTATCTATTTGAAAACCAGCAGCTTCTGGAAAATTTGCAGAATATTGTAATGGAACAAAAAGATGCGGACGGCTTTGATGAAGACAGCATCAATGAGATCTTTCGTACCATGCATACGATCAAAGGATCTTCCGGTATTATGATGTTTGATGAAATCACAAAAGTATCTCATAAGTTGGAAGATGTCTTTTATTTTATCCGAGAGTCCCATCCGACCACAGTGCCACATGTAGAACTGGTGGAACATGTGTTGGATGTCTCTGATTTCATCATGTCGGAGATGGACAAGTTAGCGGATGGCGGTGATGCAGATGGCAGCGCGACAGAACTGGTCGCAAGTCTGGATGCCTTTTTGCAAAAGATCAAGGGAGAGAATGGAACCAAAGGAGCGGATACCAAGCCTGTACAAAAGGAAGAAGCACCAAAGCAGTTTTATATCGCACCGGAAACCGGTGGCAACAGCCACTTTTACCGCATCTATCTGACTTATAATCCTGAGATCCAGATGTCGAGTATGCATGCTTACAAGACGGTATTTGCCTTAAAGAAGATTGCCAAGGACATTTTATACTCACCGGAGGACATCCTGACAAACGAGGCAACATCTGACGAAATTGTTAAAAATGGATTTAAGATCCTTATTAAAACAGATGCGACTGAGGCGGATATCCGCGAGATCGTACAGCCGGGCTATGACCTGACTAAGGTTGAGGTCTATGAATGTACGGCGCAGGAATTTCAGTTGGGCTTCGAGGCAGAGGGGGCACAGATTCTGATCGATCTGGATTCCTCGGTGGAGGAGATCGAAAAGCGGGCGGATGCCAAAGAGGGGCAGACAGAGGCTACACCGAAAAAGAAGATCGCGCCAGGTGATTTCGTCATTGCTTCCAAGGAACCAGGCAAGGGCAAGAATCTTGCAAAAGACCGCCCGGCGAAAAAGGATAAGGCTTCTTTTATCAGTGTTGATATTGCCAAGATGGATCAACTTATGGATTTGATCGGTGAACTGGTCATTTCCCAGTCGGTTGTCTTACAAAACCCGGATCTGAAAGTGCCGGGACTGAATCTGGACAACTTCAACAAAGCAGCTGGGCAGATGAAAAAGATCTCGACCGACCTACAAAATGTGATCATGAGCATGCGTATGGTGCCCCTGACCAATACCTTCCAGAAGATGAACCGTATCGTCTTTGAGATGTCACGAAAACTTGGCAAGGATGTGACCTTTGAAATGATCGGCGATACGACAGAAGTAGACAAGAATATCATCGAACATATTTCCGATCCGCTCATGCATCTGGTCCGCAATTCCATGGATCATGGCATCGAGACCAATGAGGAGAGATTGGCGAGCGGCAAGCAGGAAAAAGCAAAGGTCACACTTTCCGCCAAGACAGAATCCGGCAAGGTATGGATTTCTGTTGCGGATAATGGGAAGGGCTTGGACCGCGGTCAGATTATGGCGAAAGCCAGACAGCAGGGGCTGTTGGAACCGGGCAGACCGGAGTCCTCATATACAGATAAAGAGGTATATCAGTTCATTACCCTGCCGGGTTTTTCCACCAACAATAAAGTAACGGAGTTCTCTGGCAGAGGCGTAGGTATGGATGTCGTTGTTTCCAACCTGCAAAAGATCGGAGGAACCTTGGAGATTGACAGTCTACCCGGGCAGGGAAGTACGATGAATTTAAAGATTCCATTGACACTTGCCATTATTGATGGCATTGTTATGGATGTAGGGGATTCCTCATTTGTCATGGAAACGGGAGCCGTCAGAGAATTTGTCCATGTTACGGACGATATGCTCATCCATGAGCCGGACGGTAGGGAGTCTGTCATGATCCGCGGGGCTTGTTACCCTGTCATCCGTCTGGGCGATTTTTATGAACTGCATGACTATGAGACCAAGATCCAAAATGGTATGATGGTTCTTGTGGAAATAGAAAAAAATGTAGTATGTCTGTTTGTAGACCGTTTGGTCGGCAAGCAGGAGATTGTTGTCAAACCGATACCGGAGTACATAAAAAAGGTCAAAGGTTTATCGGGATGTACACAACTGGGAGATGGAAGCATCGCATTGATCTTAGATGCTGCCGGTCTGATGGAATACTAGGAAAGGACGAAGGAAGATGAGTGAGTTTGACACACAAAAAGACAAATATGTGACTTTCCAATCGGGGAGTGAATATTTTGGACTTAAGATTGAATATGTCAATGAGATTATTGTATTTCAAGAGATAACAGAGATTCCGGAAAGCCCGGAATATGTCAAGGGATTGATCAATTTGCGCGGTAAGATCATACCGGTTGTGGATGCCCGCCTACGTTTTCATCAGGAACCGATCCCTTATACGGACAGGACCTGTATCATCGTCATCCGTTATGAGCAACTGGTCGTTGGTCTGATTGTAGAAAAGATTGCCGAGGTCGTAGAGATACCGGCAGAAAATATTTTACCTTCGCCTTCGATTGGCAAAAATGATAATGCCAAAAGCCGATTCGTATCCGGCATAGGTAAAGTTGGAAATGATGTCAAGTTGTTGTTAGATCCCGCCAAATTACTTGGGGATGAAGATGCCGCACTGGTGGGACATTTGAATAATGAAGATGAGAGTGTAGAAGGAGAAGAGTAACATGAAAGAGAAAAAAGCAATTAAGGTACACACATTATTGATCTTTGCCTTTATCGTACCGGAGGTTCTTTTGATCATTACCCAGGTGTTTTCTTATCGGTCTGTGGCTAAGGCACAGCGTGGTATGATGTCACCAGAATACTTACAGTCATACAATCTGTTTTTGTTTATTGAATTGGTGATCTGTATCATTTTGATCACATCAGTCTGCATTACAGTTTCCAGAAGCATCCGTATGTCACTGGCAAGCCTGAATGCGGCAGCAAGAGAGATCGCTAAGGGAAATGTGGATGTAGAATTAAAGAAAAAACGTAATGATGAGTTTGGCGAGTTGGTTGACTCTTTTCAGATGGTCGTCGACAATATTCGTTATGAGTCTCAGGTTGCAGGTCAGGTGGCAGAGGGCAATCTGATGATCGATGTCAAGCCATCTTCGGATAGTGATGCGCTTGGCGCAGCCTTAAAGGACATGGTAGGAAAGAATCATACAACTTTGTCTCATATTACCGATGCAGCCATGCAGGTATCGACCAGTTCTTCTGAGGTGGCAAATGCATCTGAGGCATTGGCACAGGGATCTACTGAGCAGGCAAGTGCGATTGAAGAGATCACAGCATCTATCAGCGATGTGGCTGGCAAGACCAAAGAAAACGCCCAAGAAGCATCCAACGCAGCAGAGTTGGTTGAACACGCTTTAGACAATGTCCATAGAGGCAATGACCAGATGAGCGAAATGATGAATGCTATGCGTGATATCAACGATTCTTCTGAGAGTATTTCAAAGATCATCAAGGTGATCGATGACATTGCGTTCCAGACCAATATCCTTGCTTTAAATGCCGCAGTGGAGGCAGCAAGAGCCGGAGAAGCAGGAAAGGGATTTGCCGTTGTTGCGGAAGAAGTCAGAAACCTGGCAGCAAAGAGTGCTACAGCAGCCTCTGAGACCGCAGAACTGATCGAAGACTCCATCCATAAAGTCAATGCAGGTTCCAAGATCGCATCCGAGACAGCCAATGCTCTAGCAGAGATCACAAGTGCCGTAGAGGAGAGCGAAGGCATTATCCTTGGCATTTCCGAGGCATCCAATTATCAGGCAACAGCAATCGCGCAGATCAATCAGGCGATTGATCAGGTATCTCAGGTCGTACAGAATAACTCTGCGACCAGTGAGGAATGTGCCGCAGCTAGTATCGAACTTTCCAATCAGGCAAATCGTATGCAGGAACTTTTATCAACTTATCATCTGGGAGATATCAGCCATCACGAGCTGTCGGAAAGATCTTCTGATGAAGAGACCGGTGAGACACCATACATTCATTTAGATGATGGATTTGGAAAATATTAAGATGGAATCCTACGCAGTAAATGATCTGATCGATCATTTGATGGCGTTTTTGCACAAGTCCTATGAAAAAGAGCCTATGGGAATGGTCATTGACTGTGATGTCAATGTGCCCAAAAGACTGACAGGAGATCTGCAAACGACGCAGCAGGAGATTTTACAAAAGATACAAAAGGTCTTAAGTTATGGCAAGACCAGACTACTGGTCATTCGTCTAACTTATGAAAGAAGACTTCCGACAGGTAAACTGTTAGTATTGATACAGACGCATTCTGTCCGGGATCAGGGACAAGCACCGAATGAAATGATGGGGAGAACCGAGACATTGGTTCTCCCTCAATTACTTGTAGAAGAAGGCCCGCTTGTCACCTGTAAAGAACCCTGCCAACTGATTGGTTATTATGAAAGACAACAAAATACGGATTCCGGGGAACGACAGGCATATTTGATCACACAGAAGCATTTGGCTAAACAAATGGGACTGCCTTTTGTTCTCTGTGGCACCATACAGCATTTGCAGGCAGAAATGCAAAAGAAAAGGGAAGTCTGTCTTATGTTATCCATGGCGCAGTATGAGGTGCACCAGGCATACTTTTCCCATCTACCGGAATATGTGCGCCTAATCGTCTTTTGTCGGCAAGGACACAGGATAGAAGACCGCACGAATCAGATCGCTCTCTATGTTCCTTTTAGCAGTCTGGAATTGGCAGATGCCATTGTTAGTCCTTTGCCGGAAAAAGAAGAAGCCCTGCCTACGTTGGACGCATCCGTTGGACGGCTCTATTGCGGCAATGATGAGATCTACCATAAGATCTTAAAAGACTATGCTTTGCGGGGAAACCACAACTGGGAGCGGATAGAAACACTCTTTGCCAAGCAAGATTGGGAGAATTATAGGGTCGAGGTACACGGAATCAAGAGTTCCATGAAGGCGATCGGTGCTATGGAACTGTCGGAGGCGGCAAAGAGCTTGGAAACTGCAGGGAAAGAAGGCGATATCCCTTATATCTTGTCGCACCACGAAAAAATGATGCAATGTTTCATCCGGGACATCTATAGCATACAGGCATATTTTGGTATGCCGCTTTCCCCCCGAAAAGATGCGGAAGCAGAAAGCGGGGAAAGTGTATCTGTCAACTTATCCGAAGCAGAGAAAAAAGAACTTCTGACGCAGTTGGAAGATGCAGCATACGGATTGGATGGACAGGAAATGTTAAAGATACTGCAGCCACTGGAGGAGTCTGGTGGTTTTGCGGGACTTTTACAGGAAGTAGAACGAAAGATAGACAGCGAAGATTATTTGTCCGCCTATGTTCTGGTGGAGAAGGCATTTAGCTAAAAGGAGAAATGGTATGGCATATGTGATTGGTGATTTTTCATTTGAGACCGAAGAAGAGGCAAGAGAGGCACAAAAGGAAGTCCAGGCGATCTCCTATATTATGAAAGAGATTGATAACGAAGATCCCAAGGCGGTTCTGGCAGCCTATCAGCAGATGATCAAAAAAGATCTTTTTCACACAAAACTTGGACTGGGATTTTTGGAGGACATGAGAAAACAACTGCTTGCCCTGCCGGAAATTGATGCGGCAGATCTGCCACCGGTCCCAAGCCTTTCGCCCAAGCCAGAGACTGATCGGATACTGATCAAGGAAGAAGTACCGGCACCAAAAGAGATTGTCGAGAAAAAAGAAGAACCAAAGCCGGCTGCAAAGCAAAGAACAGAACGAAAAACAGCTGCAAAGCAAAGAACAGAACGAAAAACAGTTGGGGAAAAGATGGAAGTTGAATTAAAACGATATAAAAAATTATCCCGACTTCTTCTGATCGCATGTATTACTATGCTCATCATTATCATTGGCATGTTTGCTATCAATGCGACCAGTCAGAATCCAACGATCTTAAATTACGAGGAAAAGATCGTAGACAAGTATGCGTCATGGGAAGAAGAACTGGATGCTAGGGAGCAGGAACTAAACGAAAGAGAACAGAAGTTGAACCAATAGGGGCTTGGATACAAAAAGGTCACAATTTTAACATAATATATGTGTAGCATGAGAGAAAACAGTAGCAGAAAGGGTGTAGTGTAAGATGGCTGGAAAAAAGATATTGATCGCAGATGACGAGGCAAGATTGCGCAAACTGGTATCAGATTATCTGGTACGTGAGGGATATGAGGTATTGGAAGCCGCAGATGGTGAGCAGGCACTGGATATCTTTTACCGGGAAAAAGATCTTTCCCTCATGATATTGGATGTGATGATGCCGGGCGTGGATGGATTTATGGTATGTAAGGAAGTCAGAGAAACTTCCCAGATTCCCATCGTCATGCTGACTGCAAAGAGTGAAGAAAATGACATCTTAAACGGTTATGAATATGGTGCGGACGAATATATTCCAAAGCCTTTCAGCCCAAAGATCTTGGTGGCACATGTCAATGCCATTATCCGCAGGACATCGGATGCAGATGACGGCAACAAAGACCTCTTGGAAGCGGGCGGTATTGTCATCGACCGCAAGGCACATATCGTTAACATTGATGGAAAGGAGATCATCTTAAGCGTTAAGGAATTTGAACTTCTGACTTATTTTATGCAAAATGCCGGAATCGCCCTGTCGAGAGATCGGATCTTAAATGGTGTGTGGAATTATGATTATTTTGGGGATGCCAGAACGATTGATACCCATGTCAAGAAACTGCGCGCCAAATTAGGAGACAAGGGCAATTACATCAAGACCATCTGGGGAATGGGGTATAAGTTTGAAGTTGAAGAATAAAGTACAGAGCATCAACCGTCAGATGGCGGGTATTTACATGACCATCATTGCCCTGACGATCGTGGCACCGCTTATCATCAATTTCTGTTTTTTGGGCTATTTTTATCAGCACGAAAAGGAAGAAGCCATGATCTCGACCTTTGATTTGGTCAATCGGGCGGCAGTGACAGGCAGTTTTGATGACGAAGAATTTCTGGATGAATTGGAAAAAGCACATGCAAATCATAGCATTTCCGTTGTAGTCATGGATTCAGCAGCCAATATACTGTTGACGACGGCACATGATACGGCAGATATGAATTCCCAATTGTATTATGCTATGTTTGGTCAGCAGATGCAGGGGAGTTCGGGAGCAGAAAGAAGTGGTGATAACTACGTTATCAAGCAACAGATGGATCATCGTCTGGGCGAAGAGTATTTAGTCCTTTGGGGAACGCTTGACAATGGCAATATCATCATGCTTCGTTCTGCGATCGAGGGTATTCGTGAGAGTACCCATCTGACCAACCGTTTTTTGATCTGGATCGGTATTCTGGCACTGACCTTAAGCATATTGGCAACTTTCTTTTTGACCAGACGTATCACCAAACCGATCCTTGCCCTGACGGATCTTTCCAAGCGCATGATCGGTCTGGATTTTCAAGCCAAATACCAGAGCCAGAAAAAGCGGAACGAAGTGGATGTTTTGGGCGAACATATGAATGAACTGTCCGAGACGTTGGAAGAGACGATCGTAGAATTAAAGCAGGCAAACCATGAATTACAGGTAGATATTGCCCTAAAAGAGGAAAACCAAAAACGACAGCAGGAGTTTATCTCTAATGTGTCACATGAACTGAAAACACCGATCGCTTTGATACAGGGCTATGCGGAAGGTCTGGCAGAGGGGATTACGGATGATGAGGAAAGCCGTGAGTTTTACTGTGATGTCATCATTGATGAAGCCAAGAAAATGAACCGTATGGTATTATCAATGATCTCCCTCAATCAGATTGAGAGCGGCAACAACGAGATGGAGTACGATCATTTTGATATTGTTGCCTTGCTGGAGGGCATGATCCAGTCT
>CAKXYI010000016.1 GCA_934899185.1 uncultured Lachnospiraceae bacterium | reverse complement strand
AGGAACCTCACTAATATCCATATTCCAGTCCATATTTCCATTGTAATATAACTCACTATCATTCCTCCATAAATTCCGATTTGTATTTCTGTTTGTTTTAAAAATGGGCAACTCCGATTGGAATTGCCCATTCATCGTACTAATTATGCGATTTTTTCTTGCTTGCACCGATTTCTGCATCAAATGATGTAAGTTTGATGTAAATCGCTGTTTTTTTAGTTTTTTATCAAATGAAGTACGTCCCGTCTATTTGGTAAAACGGTACATCTTTACATCATCTTAATAGAGCTTTGCACCTGCAGGAATATGGTTATCAACCATCAAAAGATGGAGTTCTTCATCCTCTGAATCCTTAAGGTTATTTACTGCTGAAAGCAACATACCACAAGATTCAATTCCCATCATAGCTCTTGGTGGAAGGTTTGTAATAGCAATCAATGTCTTGCCCACTAATTCTTCTGGTTCGTAGTACGCATGAATTCCAGAAAGAATTGTTCTATCCACACCAGTTCCATCATCAAGCGTAAACTGTAAAAGCTTTTTGCTCTTTGGCACTGCTACACATTCCTTAACCTTTACCGCTCTAAAGTCAGATTTTGAGAATGTGTCAAAATCAACGGTCTCTTCAAATAATGGTTCTACCTTTACCTGAGAAAAATCAATCTTTGCATTATCGGTAAAGAATCCGTTGTTATCACCTGCGCATGCCTGATTATCCGATGGCTTCTCTGCCTTCTTATCAGAATCCAGACTCTTCATTGTCGGGAACAACAATACATCACGGATTGCCGCAGAGTCTGTCAACAGCATAACCAGACGGTCAATACCATAACCAATACCACCTGTAGGAGGCATACCGATTTCCAGTGCATTCAGGAAATCTTCGTCGGTATGGTTTGCTTCTTCGTCTCCAGCCTCAAAAGCCGCATCCTGCGCTGCAAAACGTTCACGCTGATCAATCGGATCGTTCAGCTCAGAATATGCGTTACACATTTCCCATGTATTGATGAAAAGTTCAAAACGCTCTACCTTTGTCGGGTCACTCGGCTTTTTCTTGGTAAGTGGAGAGATCTCAATCGGATGATCCATAACAAACGTAGGCTGGATCAATTTCTCTTCGCAGAACTCCTCAAAGAAGAGGTTAATGATATCACCCTTTTTGTGGCGTTCTTCGTATTCTACATGATGTTCTCTTGCAAGTGCCTTGGCTGCCTCATCATCTGCCACCTGATCAAAATCGATACCGGTATATTTCTTGATGCAGTCATTCATCGTGATACGCTCAAATGGCTTGCCAAAGTCAAGTTCAATACCATTGTACTCAATCTTAGCGCTGCCACAAACGGTCTCTGCCAAATAACGGAACATAGACTCTGTAAGTTCCATCATTCCTTCATAATCTGTATATGCCTGGTATAATTCCATCAATGTGAATTCCGGATTATGTCTGGTATCTACACCTTCGTTACGGAATACACGTCCAATTTCATATACACGCTCTAATCCACCAACAATCAATCTCTTCAGATATAATTCCAAAGAAATACGAAGTTTTACATCTTCATTCAATGCATTGTAATGTGTCTCAAATGGACGAGCTGCTGCACCACCTGCATTTGATACAAGCATTGGTGTCTCTACTTCCATAAAGTCACGACCATCTAAGAACTTACGGATTTCTTTGATAATCTGTGATCTCTTTACAAATACATCCTTGCTTTCCTGATTCATAATCAGATCAACATATCTCTGACGATAACGGGTATCTGTGTCCGTCAATCCATGGAATTTCTCCGGTAAGATCTGCAAAGACTTAGAAAGCAGTGTCATCTCCTCTGCATGAATAGAAACCTCTCCGGTTCTTGTACGGAAAGCATATCCCTTGACACCCCAGATATCACCGATATCGGATTTCTTAAAGGTCGCATACAGATCTTCACCAATGGCATCTCTTGCCACATAGATCTGAATATTGCCCTTTAAATCCTGGATATTTGCAAAAGAAGCCTTGCCCATAACACGCTTGAACATCATACGTCCGGCGATAGACACCTGAATCGGAGAAGCATCCATAATGCTTCTTCTCTCGTCGTATTCTTTCTTGATGATCTCTCTTGCTTCTCCTTCATCCATGCCCTCGGTATCCGGATCCTCTCTGCCTGCGAGAAGTTCTGCCTCATGTGCGGCATAAATTTCCTTTACGTCGGATGTATGATGGGTCACATCATACTTTGTAATCTGGAAAGGATCCTGCCCTGCCGCCTGCAGGTTGGCTAACTTTTCACGTCTAATCTGTAAAAGTTGTCCCAGATCCTGTCCCTGTGTATTATTCTGATTTGCCATGTAACACCTCTATATCTATTAGTTTGATCTCTGAATCTCTAAAATCTTGTACTGTAAATCGCCTGCCGGAGTCTCAACTGTCACGATATCTCCAACACTTGCTCCCATGATGGCTTTGCCAACCGGCGACTCATTGGAAATTCTGCCTGTCAGGCTGTTTGCCTCTGTAGAACCTACGACCTTGTATTCCAGTTCTTCGTCAAATTCAATATCCAAAATCTTGACCTGGCATCCAACACTGATCTTGTCAAGATCTACTTCTTCCTCATCTACAACTTCTGCATTCTTAAGGATCTTCTCTAATTCTTCGATACGAGCCTCAATATCACGCTGCTCGTCCTTTGCTGCATCGTACTCTGCGTTCTCTGACAAATCGCCCTGCTCTCTTGCTTCTTTGATCTTCTGAGCAACTTCCTTTCTACGAACGACCTTCAACTCCTGAAGTTCATCTTCATATTTTTTAAGTCCACCATATGTCAAGATATTTTTCTTTTCCATGTCTGCATATCCTTTCTGATATTTAATCAATCTATTATAGGCAAAAAGCCCTCTGATTGTCAAGAAAAGGTGCCCTTAAAACCACGATTTCACGGGTCTTAAAGCCACCTTTTTCTTTCTTATTTATTTTTGCAGACGACCGTATATCTTTGTCATGCGATAAAGTTTCTCTGCAACTTCTGTACTGATCTCTTCTGGGAGCATACGCCAAGTCCAGTTTCCACTCGCCGTCCCCGGCACATTCATGCGGTGTCCTTTGCCAAGTCCCAGATAATCCTGCATCTGTGCTACAAAAAGGAGCGCCACGGACCGCATGCCACCGCGGATAAATCCCCAATAATAAGGTTCATCCCCAATGCCTAAATACTCTGCTGCATAAGCAGCATCCTTCGGCTTTGCTTCCTCCTTCCAGAGCATGACCGGACTGTTATCATGAGTTCCGGTGTAACAAATGCAATGTCTCGGATAGGTGTGCGGCTGATAGTCGCTTGGCTCATCCGAATCAAAGGCAAACTCTAAGATCTTCATGCCCGGGAATCCACTGTCTGCCAGCAATTTCCTGACACTTGGCGACTGCTCGCCCAGATCTTCCGCGATAAACTCCAGTTTTGGAAAGGTCTTTTTCAAAAGTCCGACCAGGTCCATGCCCGGTCCATGCTTCCACTCACCGATCTTAGCAGTCTTTTCACCATAAGGCACTGCCCAATAGGTATCAAAGCCGCGGAAGTGATCAATACGGATCACATCATATAACTTGCTAGCGCCTTCGATACGGCGAATCCACCAGCCATAACCATCCTTTGCCATGGCATCCCAGTCATAAAGCGGATTTCCCCAAAGTTGTCCATCCTCACTAAAATAATCTGGAGGCACACCTGCAACTTCGCGTGGAATTCGTTCCTCATTTAATGCAAAATACTCTGATTCTGCCCATACATCAGTTGAATCCATGGATACATAAATTGGCAAGTCTCCAATAATCTCGATGCCAAGATCATTGATATAGGCACGCAGAGCATTCCACTGCTTGAAGAAAAGATACTGGATGTAAATAAAGAGTTCCATATCCTCCTGCAAATCCCGACGGTATTTTTCTACCGCTTCCGGGCGGTGCATACGAATATCCTTATCCTCCCACTCACTCCATGCTTTCATGCCAAAATGCTTTTTACATGCCATGTAAAGTGCATAGTTATCCAGCCACTGCTCATTTTCCTGACAAAAAGCCTGCACATCCTCATAGTCTCTGGCATAGCCTCTTGCTTTTGCTTTTTCTAAAACAACAAAGCGGCTCTCGTATATTTTTCCATAATCCACATGACGGGAATCTTCGCCCCAGTCACATGCCTCAACTTCTTCCTGCAACAGCAGTCCATCTTCAATCAGAAGATCCAGATCTACAAAATAAGGATTCCCTGCAAATGTAGAAAAACTCTGATATGGAGAATCTCCATAACTGGTTGGTCCCAATGGCAGCAACTGCCAATACTTTTGCCCTGCTTCATGTAAGAAGTCAGCAAATGCATACGCAGCCGCGCCAAAGGTTCCGATCCCATATGCAGAAGGAAGTGAAGAAATCGGAAGTAATATTCCACTACTTCTATTCATAATCTTTACCTCTTATCTTCATAGGAAATCATGCTTAGCCCTTAACAGCCCCAGCCATAACACCTTTGATAATGTATTTCTGGCATATCAGATATACAATAATGATTGGCAATACGGTCATTAAGATACAAGCCATCATTGGTCCCATTTCTACTTTTCCGTAACTTCCCTGGAAGTACTGGATTAAAATCGGGATTGTCATATATTTCTTGCGGTCCAATACCAGATATGGCAGCAAGTAATCATTCCACAACCACATGGTCTCCAAAATACCAACGGAGATTAATGTCGGTTTTAAAATCGGCAGTACGATCAGGAAAAATGTCTGTAACGGATTACATCCATCAATCATGGCTGCTTCTTCAATCTCAAGCGGAATAGATTTCATAAAGCCACAGAACATAAATACCGCAAGTCCTGCACCAAACCCCAGATAAATAATACAGATATTGTATGGTTTATTCAATCCCATTTTATCTGCTGTTGCTGATAACGTAAACATCAACATCTGGAATGGTACAACCATAGAAAATACAAAGAGGAAATACAAAATCTTTGATACAATACCATTTACTCTTGTAATAAACCATGCACACATAGAACAGCAAATCAGTATTAATACGACCGATGTGATTGTGATTAACAAACTGTAGCCAAATGCTTTTGCAAATCCTTTTGAGGTAAGTCCATCGACAAAATTTGCAAGCCCTGCAAAACTGTCTGCTGTCGGCAATTCAAAAACGGTTCTTGTCGTAATGAAACGATCTGTTTTAAATGAGTTGATCAAAATCATAAAGATTGGATAAACCCATGCCAAACTAAGAATCAGGAGTACAACAAATAGTATTTTACTTCCAATTGATGTTTTTTCTTTCATTACTGTTGCACCTCCTTAGATTTCGTCGCTCTTAATTGAATCATCGAAATAATAATAACCATAATACAGAAGATAACGGCTTTCGCCTGTCCATAGCCCTTCCACTGTGGTCCACTTCTTGCATAGAATGTACTGTAAATATTCAATGCTAACATTTCAGAAGCATGTGCCGGTTCACCTCCGGTCAGTGCTAAGTTCTGATCAAATAACTTAAATCCATTTGTAAGAGATAAGAACATACAAATGGTAATGGATGGCATAACATTTGGAATCTTGATCTTCCATAATATTTGTCCTTTTGTAGCCCCATCAATTTCTGCTGCTTCAATGTAGTCATCTGGAATTGACTGTAATCCGGCAATATAAATAATCATCATATATCCGATTTGCTGCCAGCACATCAAAATCAAAAGACCGATAAAGCCATACTTTTCATCCAGTGCCAGAAGCGGTTTTTCCAACGCCGTCAATGCACCATTTAACAGAATCTGCCAGATATAACCTAATACAATACCACCAATTAAGTTTGGCATGAAGAAAATGGTACGGAACAAATTTGACGCCTTTAACTTGCTCGTTAATGCAAGTGCAAGTGCGAATGCTCCTACATTAATCAAAATCGTAACTACAATTGTAAATAATGCTGTAAACCAAAATGCATGTAAAAACGTTGCATCAGAAAGTGCATATTTATAATTCTGCAAGCCTATGAATTTTGCTCTGTCAATCGTGATGAAACTGCAGAAAGACAAATATAATCCCTGAACGAACGGATACAAAAAGCCTACGCAAAAGGCCGCAGCGGTCGGTAATACAAAGATAGGCCAATATTTTCTAACTGCTTTTTCCATGGTATCCTCCTTAAAAACAATAAATTCAAGTGTCTTTTTGACATAAATATAGAGGGCAGGCGTTCTTGCCCGCCCTCTGGGTATATGAACAATGCTAATCGATTATTCCTGATTTGCTGCCTTGTACTCTTTTGCCCATCCATCTACGAATGCTGTCTTAACATCATCCCATGATCCAGTTCCAGCTGCATAAGCTGTAAGTGCAGAACTAAGATCTGCTTTCCACTGCTCTGAAGGAATTGTTGTGAAATCCCAAGGAATTGTTGTCTTTCCAGCTTCCTGCATTTCCTTATCCTTCTGAACAAATACGTTGTCTGTATCCTTTGCATCCTTGAAAGGAATAACGAATCCCATGTCATCAGCCATAGCTGTTGTTCCCTTGTCAGAAGATACACACCAGTTCATGAAATCAAGTGTTGCCTGAATATCCTTCTCATCAGCAGCGCTATTTACACACCAGTAGTTCTCTGTACCAGTACAAAGTCCCTGGTTTGCTTCATCGCCAACACCAATGTAAATAGGAATCATTGTAACATCATCTGCAGATAACTTATCTTTACCTACTACGTTGCCATATTCCCATGAACCATTCTGGAAGAATACTGCTTCGCCATTGATAAACTCAGCTTCTGAGTCATTACCTGTCTTGCTTGCAAGTTCCTTTGGATCACATGTTGAGTTGTTGATGTACAGATCAAAGATGTTCTTGTAGTTGTCAAGATATGTTCCCTTGATTGCATCTGTACTTGTCTCGTTTTCTGCTTCATATTCGAAGTAGATTGGAAGGTTTGAAAGATGTGTCTTAAATCTCCAGTCAGAAGAATCATCCATACCAGCAGATGTAAATGCTGCAAATCCAAGTTGATCCTTTCTAGCTGTGATATCTTCTGCAACCTTCTTTAAATCATCAAAACTCTGGATATCGTCAACTGTGTATCCTGCTTCCTGCAAAAGTTTTGTATTTGTAATGATACCGTATGTTTCAACTGCCATTGCGATACCCTTTACTTCATCGCCTTCTTTTAATGCATACTCATCACCATTTAAGTTTTTGTAAACCTCTGTATCTGAAAGATCTAATGCATAATCTTTCCAGTTCTTCAAACCAACTGGTCCATTTACATGGAATAATGTAGGCGCTTCACTCTTTGACATTTCTGTCATCAATGTCTCTTCGTATTTGTTAGAAGCTGCTGTTACAACAGTAACATCAACACCTGTCTCCTTTGTGTATTCCTTTGCCAAAGCCTGCCAGGCCTCGTCTGCCTCTGGCTTAAAGTTCAAATAGTAGACTTTTCCGGAATCAGACTTTGCTGAATCTCCTTCTCCCTTAGAACCACATCCGACAAATGCTCCAACTGCCATAGTAGCAACCATTGTCAATGCCAATACTTTTTTTAGTTTCATGATTACCCTCTCCTTCTTGTGATAATTATTAATAAGTATTTATTTCTAATTATGGCACTGCGCTTTTGCCACAATCAAAAATCATTATATGCAGGCACGTTCCATCTTATGCCTTTTATTTACGAGCAGAGATTGTACCTCCCTCGCGAAAAATCGTCGGTAAAATAATTTGACGATGTTTTCCCTTTTTCTCAATCAGATCAATCAGAAGTTCCACACTGGTTCTTCCCAATTCTTCCATTGGCTGACGATACGTTGATAATGCCGGTGCCATATATTCCGACACCTCAATTCCATCAATTGCAACAATGGAACACTGCTTTGGTACATCAATACCTTTTTCCCGTAGCGCCCGCATCGCACCCATTGCCAGGTTGTCTGCGATTGCAAAGATCGCATCAAAGGATATCCCCTTATCCAGCCATGCTTTTGTCCCATGATAGGCATCTGCGATATTGTAACTATCCACAGATATGATCAGATCTTCTGTCGGAACCATCCCCACCTCGGTCAATGCCTTGACATATCCCTCATAGCGGATCTGGGAAACCGAACCATCATCCGGTCTTGCCAAAAGAACTGCAATACGGCGATGCCCCTCTTTGTATAATTCCTTTACCGCTTCGTATGCTGTCTGTGTGTCATCAATCGATACACTCGAATAACTGTCAGCATCTAAGGTACCATACGCATTATTGGAAGAACAGTTTACAAATGGTACACCGATTCCTGCTATCTGCTCCTTTGTCGAATCCAGACGACCTCCAAGGAAAATCAGACCACATAACCGTTTGTCGCGTTCCATCATCGCGCCGGCTAAAAGTTCATCATCGCAGGAGCCAATCTGCTGCATCACAAGTGTATAACCTGCCTTTTCGATGTCCTGCTCGATCTCATGGATGATGGATGTATAGAAAGGATTGGATATACCACGGACGATCAGTCCAATGTTATCTGACTGGCTCTGTCCCAATGATCTGGCACTGTTATTAGGGATGTAATTGTATTCCTCTACAACTGCCATAACTTTGCGACGCACATCTTCACTCACGTCCGGATGATTGTTTAATACTCGAGAAACAGTACTAACGCTTACACCACTGATTTTTGCTATATCCTTAATCGTCATATGTAAGCACCCCTCTCTCATTTTCCAACTTCTATTGAAATCGTTACCGGAAACGTTACTGGAAACGTTTTCAGTTGGTATGCATATATCTTATACCCCAAAATTTACCATGTCAACATACCTATGTCATTTTTGCTATTTTCTACGAAAGTAATTCATTATTTTTGTGCAAGATCACAAATTCTTATTTTCATTGACCTTACGGAAGTCTCTTGGGGTCATGCCAAATTTCCGCTTAAAGACGCGGTTAAAGTAGGACATGTTATCAATACCGACCTCCTGGGCTATGGACAAAACGGATGCCTCAGATGCCACCAGCATGCGGGATGCCATGGTCAAACGGTAGTCGTTGAGGTAGTCAATGAAACTCTGTCCCATGTTTTGTTTGAAGTACTTCATGAAATGAGAAGAACTGAAACCGCTGACCTCCGCCATATCAGCGATCGTGATCTTTTCCATATAATGCAGTTCCACATATTTCAAGACCAGTTTTATTTCCTCATGTGGTCTGCTGTTCTTGACCCTGCCCCGCTGTCCACTTGTCTGGCACAAATGATATATCAGAAGATAGAGCCTGCTTTTGAGCAAAAGTTCATAGCCCTCCACCGGCTCTTTACAGACGCTATCGCAACTATCTAAGACCTCTTTGACCTCCCGGTAGCCAGGAACCCCCTCCCCATAAAAGGCAGGAATGACGATCTTCATCTGGAAAAGGGGATCAAAATAGTCTTGTCTTAAGCCATCTTCCTTTTTTCCATATAAGATTTCCGGGCGAAAGAGGATATTTTCGTACTCGACACTTTCCCCCGGCACAGAACGGATGCCATGCAGTTGTCCCGGCAAGACTACGACAAACTCTCCCCCGCTTACGATCCTCTCATCAAATTCTACCGAGACCATGCCCTGCCCTTTCTTTATATAGATGATCTCCATCTCGTCATGCCAATGCATGGGCACCTCGCTAAAGTCCAGCGGCATGGAGCACAAATAGGTATTATATGGAAAAGTCTGCCGGCTATGCTCTTTTCGTTCATGATAGTTTTCGTATTCTTTAATATCCATTTTATGCCTCTTTCCCTGTGTTTTTACTTTTCTAATGATAGGATTGTACTACTTTTTGCTATGATATGACAAGACCAGGACCATCATAGCCTATATACTGGAGGCATAAACAAAATGTATATTTTAGGAGGTTTTTATGGACGCATTAGAAATCAAGGTCAAGGATACCTTTGGTACGGATCCGGGACATGTCACAAACGAGCAGATCTACCTTGCTCTTTTAGAACTGGTAAAGGAAGAAGCCGAAAAAAAGGTGACCACCGATGGCAAGAAGAAACTCTACTATATTTCTGCTGAGTTTCTTATCGGGAAACTACTCTCCAACAACCTGATCAACCTGGGCCTCTACGACGAGGTGGAAGCCTGCCTGCAAAAATACGGAAAGACCATGGCAGAGATCGAGACCATTGAGCCGGAACCGTCTCTTGGAAACGGCGGACTTGGTCGTCTGGCTGCCTGCTTTTTGGACTCCATCGCCACACTTGGCTTAAACGGCGACGGTGTCGGCTTAAACTATCATTTCGGACTATTCAAGCAGGTATTTGAAAACAATCTGCAAGAGGAAACGCCAAACCCTTGGATTGAAAACAAAAATTGGCTGACCAAGACCAAACGGACTTATGACATCGAATTTGGCGGTCTGACACTGACTTCCTGCATGTATGATATCGATGTTGTCGGCTATATGGGAAGAACAACGAAACTGCATTTATTTGACATTGATTCCGTCGATGAATCACTGGTAAAAGAGGGCATTGATTTTGACAAAACGGACATTGCCAAAAACCTGACCTTATTCTTATACCCGGATGACTCCGACGAAGCCGGACGTATCCTCCGTGTTTACCAGCAGTATTTCATGGTCAGCAATGCCGCTCACCTGATCTTGGACGAAGCCCTAGAACGCGGCAGCAATCTGCATGACTTGGCAGATTATGCCACCATCCAGATCAACGATACCCACCCAAGCATGGTGATTCCGGAACTTATCCGCCTTCTGATGCAAAAGGGGATCCGCATGGAAGAAGCGATCGAGATCGTGACAAAGACCTGTGCTTATACCAACCATACCATCCTTGCAGAAGCACTAGAAAAATGGCCGATCCATTACTTACAGAAAGCCGTACCTCAACTGCTTCCGATCATTTACGAATTGAACAACAAGGTAAACGACACTTTCCATGATCCAAGCGTATCCATCATTGATGGAGAAGAACGCGTACACATGGCGCACATGGATATCCATTATGGCTATTCCGTCAATGGCGTTGCCTACCTGCACACCGAGATCTTGAAGAACAGCGAACTCAACAACTTCTATAAGATCTACCCGGAAAAATTCAACAACAAGACCAACGGTATAACTTTCCGCAGATGGTTACTCCACTGCAACCATCCGCTTGCCAATCTTCTGACCGAATTGATCGGAGACGGCTACAAAAAAGATGCGACCGAATTAGAAAAATTATCTGCCTATGCCGATGATACTGCAGTACTGGAAAAACTGCTTGCCGTAAAACAGGGCAAAAAAGAAGAACTTGCGTCTTATCTAAAGCAGACACAAAACATTGACATTAACCCGGATTCTGTCTTTGACATCCAGATCAAGCGTCTCCACGAATACAAGAGACAGCAGATGAATGCCCTCTATGTGATCGATAAATATTTTGAGATCAAGGAAGGGAAACTGCCAAAGCGTCCGATCACGGTCATCTTTGGTGCCAAAGCTGCTCCGGCTTATGTCATTGCAAAAGACATTATCCACGTCATCCTCTGCTTGCAGGAGATCATTGCCAATGATCCGGAGGTATCTCCATACCTGTCTGTTGTCATGGTGGAAAACTACAATGTCACCCTTGCTGAAAAACTGATCCCAGCAGCAGACATCCATGAGCAGATCTCACTTGCTTCCAAGGAAGCATCCGGTACATCCAACATGAAGTTCATGTTAAACGGTGCCATTGCGATCGGAACCGAGGACGGTGCTAACGTGGAAATGCATGAATTTGTCGGAGACGACAATATCTATATCTTTGGTGAATCCTCAGACGAGGTCATCGCCCATTACCAAAAGGCTGACTATGTTTCCAGAGATTACTATGAGAAAGATCCTGCCATCAAGCGTGCCATCGATTTTTTGATCAGCGATACCATGCTTGCGGTCGGACAAAAAGAAAACTTAGAACGTCTTTACCATGAACTCCTGAATAAGGACTGGTTCATGACTTTGCCGGATTTTGAAGATTACAAGGCGACCAAGGAACGTATCTATGCGGATTATGAAGACCGCATGACCTGGGCGAAGAAGATGCTGATCAACATCAGCAAAGCCGGCTTCTTCTCATCCGATCGAACCATCGCCCAGTATAATGAAGACATCTGGCATTTATCTTAAGACGCGCTCCATCAGGTCTTCCAAGTCCTGATAAGTGTTGACTTCATTGATCATACCACGTAAGCGTGCGGAATTGTGGTAACCACCGGTGTACCACGCCGCATGCTTGCGAAATTCTCGTATTCCATACAATTCATCCCCTTTAAAGGCAATTTGCATCTTCGCATGTCGAAGCATAGTATCCACCACGACATCGATCGGTGGCTTTCCTATCATTTCCCCTGTCTCAAAATAATGCAGGATCTGATGAAAAATCCAAGGGTTACCCTGTGCACCACGACCGATCATAAAGCCATCGCATCCGGTCTGCTCTTTCATGGCGATCACATCCTTTGCATCCAGGAGGTCTCCGTTTCCTATGACCGGAATGGATACGGCATCTTTGACCTGCGCTATAATCTCCCAATCGGCTTTGCCGGAATAATACTGCTCTCTTGTCCTGCCATGTACAGCAATGGCTGCCACACCGGCATCTTCTGCGATCTTTGCCATTTCCACGGCATTAACATGGGCATTGTCAAAACCTTTGCGGATCTTAACTGTGACCGGCTTCTGAATAGCTTTTACCGTCTTTCGCATGATCTGACCTGCCAAATTTGGATTTTTCATCAGTGCAGAGCCGTCGCCATTATTGACGACCTTTGGCACAGGACAGCCCATATTGATATCTAGGATGTCGAAGGGGCGATCCTCGATCCGCTTTGCCATCTCGCTGATGCAATCCGGGTCCGAGCCAAATAACTGTAGGGAGACCGGGCGTTCTTTTTCCTCGATCTCCAAAAGTTGATATGTGTTTTTATTATTGTATTGTAATGCCTTGGCACTGACCATTTCCATACAGATCAGACCAGCCCCCTGCTCCTTGCAGAGCGTTCGAAAAGGCAGGTCTGTTACGCCTGCCATGGGTGCTAAGACCAGATTATTCTCCAAAGTGACCTTGCCGATCGCAAGTCTCTGCAGAGCCTTGTTTTCCATCAATCCTTACCTCAACTTCTATGTCATGTCCTGTCGCATGATCTCTATCATATCATCCGCAATTCGACCGTCAAATCTTTTATTTTTCTCTGCCTCCAAAACATCCATCACTTCCCGGCGTGTCTCCCCGCGTTGTAAATGTCTTGCGGTGTAATCCGCCACAGAAAGTATGCGTGCCAAAAGCGGAATATCCTCTGCGCGCAGTCCTTTCAGATAACCGGAGCCGTTATATTTTTCTCTGTGGTAGAGAACCGCCTCCGCCACACTGCCTGCCCCCTGCAACTGACAGATGATATCATATCCCTTTTCGACATAAGTGCAAAACTCTCCATACTCCTCCGGTGTCAGATCCTGTCGGAAGATCAGGGCATCCGGTATACCGATCATACCGATCTCATGCAAGATTCCCGCCTGATAAGCATCTTTTTGTGTGCCGTCATCCATGCCCTGTCTGGCAGCTAAGGCTTTTGCAAATTCTGCCACCTGTCTGCCGTGGGCTTCCTCCCCGGGGATCTTGGCATCCAAAGCACGTCCCATGGCACGCATGGTCTTCATCGCCATGCCCTGCAAATGCTCCTTTTCCTCTTGGATACGGTGTTTTAAGATTTCCTCCCGCCGGTTCTTTTCTACCCAGTAGCACTGGATGGTGTACATCAAAAGATAGGCTATCAGCACGATACAGATATAAAAATACGGAAAGCGCAAATATACATTTTCCCCATATAAGCGCTGTGCCACCGAATCCGGGCGCATACGCAAACCAAACAGGATCGTAAACAAAGAGATCAGATTGAGCAGGATACTGTTACGGATCCCCAGCAAAAAGACCATAACGCAGGAAAAAAGCAAGGGAAACATGACACTAAAATAACCGATACTGGCATGAAAATATACATAAAAAACGCCCAGCATCAATAGTGCCGATGTCACAAAATCGATCCATCTGTGATAGTGCTTACGGCACACGATCAGATTGACCACCAGTAGGATCGCCATATATGCGATCACCATCTGATAATCTCCGGCAGCATGGAAGAACAGTCCGTTGGGAATACTGACTACCCAGAGCCCGGCAAAAACAATCTTCATCCAAAGTGCCATTTTCTCATCCTCATAAGGACAGGTCAGAACGCGCCACACATTTTGCCAATATTCAGTTTGCAGTCTCTTGGTTCTTTGCATCCGTTTCTCCTATGGTCTGTATCTTTCCGTCTTTTACCAGACGAACGACTGTCGCCGCCACCTCCGGTTCAAACTGTTTCCCGGCTCCTTTTTCAAACTCCTCTATGATATACTCCCGCGTACACCGCCTTCTGTAACAACGGTCTGCATTCATGGCATCCAGAGCATCTGCCGCACAGATGATCTGCACGACAAGAGGCAATTCCTGTCCCTTTAGCCCACGCGGATAGCCTTTGCCATCGTATCTCTCATGGTGATAGGTCGCGCTGAGGTCTGCCAGCGGTAAAAATTCCAGTTCGGATAGGATCTCCTCTCCCCATAGCGTATGCTTTTTCATGATTTCATACTCTCTGTCACTCAGACGCTCCGGTTTGTTCAAGATCTGATCCGGTATGGCGATCTTACCAATGTCATGCAGCATACCGCAACGATAGATCAATAGGATGTCATCCTGTGAAAAATCTGCATGTGAAAGATTCTGTGCGATGAGACGGGCATATTCTGCCACACGCTGTGAGTGTCTGCGGGTATAACCATCCTTGGCATCGATCATGCGCCCGATGGTCGCCACGGAACTGACCATCAGATTCTTGGTCTGGAACAGTGCCTGCTGCACTTCTGTCTCTAAATTCTTTTCATTTTCCCTCTGCTGCATCTGGTATGTCTTGTAGAAAATGTCCATCACAACAACGATCAAGCAAAATGCCCAGTAAAAAATAGGATAAAACAGACGATATTCATAAGGATAGTCATAGAACAATAAATCATGCAGAGGCGTCCAGAATACCAGCATGACCACACAGCCAAAACCGATACAGATCGGTGCCCCAAAAGGAATCCCCAAAAGGATCAGGGTGATCATAGGGATCAGAAAATACCACAAAAGGGAAAAGCCATCATTGGCTCCCATAAAAAGAATGGGAATAGACAGAAATAAAAGAACCACACTGGTAACTTTACAAAGGATGCGCACCTGGGGGACCCGTGGTAAAAGGATCGCTACAAGTACACAAATAAGCGCCACTGCCAGTGTAGCAGCACCGATCACGAACTTTCCCAAGCGGAAATTTTCGATGTCGATCAGTGCCATGACAATGCCGAAGGTCATGACGATCCGCTGCAAAGCAGGGACATCGACTGGGGAAATCTGCTCATATTTATATACATTGCGAATGGCTGTGCATGCTCTGTAAAATAAGTTCATATATCTCCTTTTCTAACGGTCTGTTCCTCTGTTTTTCATCTCTTTTTCGTAGATCAGACGCAGTCCCTGCAAGGTCAGTTCCGGATTATAGATATTGATGCAATCCGTTTCCTTGGAGATCAAATTGCCCAGACCACCGGTCGCTACAACCTTGATGTCTTCATAGCCGGATTCTGCGATCATATGTTTTACAATATATTCCGTTTGACCAATCTGTCCATAGACCAGTCCCGCCTGCATGGAGGAGATTGTCTCTTTTGCCAAGATATGCTCCGGTTTGCGGATCTCAATCTCCGGCAGTTTTGCCGTCTTTGACCAGAGTGCCTCTGCGGATGTACGGATGCCCGGTGCGATCACACCGGATACATATGCCCCCTCTGCACTAACCAGATCATACGTAGTCGCCGTACCATAATCAATGACAATCGCCGGTCCGCCATACAAGCCCAGTGCGCCTGCAGCATTGACAATACGATCTGCCCCGATCTGACGCGGATTTTCCGTGATGATCTTGACCCCGGTACGCACCCCCGGCTCCACTAAGATCGGATGCACCTCAAAATACTTGATGATGCCGCTGGTCAGGGAATGCATAATCTTTGGCACTACGCTGGCAATGATAGCATCGCTTATGTCCTGCTTTTCAATATCATTGTAGCGCAGAATCTCCCCGATCGCCGTTCCAAACTCATCGGAAGTACGTGTCATCCCCGTTGTCAGGCGAAAATTTCCCACTAACTTTCGTTTGTCAAAAATACCCACGGTAATATTTGTATTTCCTACATCAATCGTCATTAACATCTTATCTTCTCCTACTCCTCGCCTTCGTATGCCTCTCCCAGATAAAAGACACGATAGTACATTTCCAGCGATTCAAACAATTCTTCCTTTTCTCTCTGTAACTGCTTGATCTTTAAAACACTGCCGATCTCATCATAAAGAATATCGTCTTCCTCTGTCTGTGTGCGCAGTTGCAGGGAGCCATCCTCATCAAAGACAACCTGCAAGACGCCTCCGACATCTGCCGTAAAGAGAACACACATAATGTGCAACTCATCCTGTATCCCCTGTGGCAGAGAAGAAAACTGCTCATTAAAGTAATATTTTTTACTGTAGGAACTTGCCCCACAAAGCACGATTTCATCATTCATCTGTCGAATGTTCCTTTCTATACATAGCCATAGACACCCCGGACAGAGACTTCGCCGGAATCCACCTGCCGCAGGTCTTCCTTTGTCTCTACCAGAAGTTTGCCTGATTCGTCGATACCACGCGCAATGCCTTCCCACTCGCCGTTTGGATCCAGTACACGGACCTTGGCATTGCGGTTGATCAGAAAACGATTATACTCTTCCATGACGATAGACAGATCTTCTGTCATGCAAAAAGCCTCATACAAAAGGGAAAACTCCTGCCAGATGCGATAGGTCAGTTCTTTACAGTCGCCCCGTTTTGCCCCAAAAGGATTCCCTTCTTTTATTGCCATATCCACAGAGATCGCCTTGTTCGCCAATTCCTCGGAAAAAGAAGTCTGATGCACATTGACCCCGATGCCGACCACAACATATTCTGCCTTGCCTTCGCTGGCACTCATCTCTGTCAGAATACCGCAGACCTTTTTGCCGTGGATGATGACATCATTTGGCCACTTGATCCAAGTCTCAATACCATAAAGTTCTTCGATGGCGCGTCGCACCGCCACTGCCGCCACCAGCGTAAGACTACTGAGATGGTCTATGGCTACCGTTGGCCGCAACAAAAGCGATGTTGCGATCGAGATATCCGCCGGTGTCTCCCACTGGTGTCCGCTCCTGCCCCTGCCTGCCGTCTGCTTTCCTGCAGATATGACAAGTCCTTCCGTCTCGCCGCCTGCCGCACGACGCTTGATCTCATTGTTGGTAGAATCAATGCTTTCTAAATATTCATGTCTAATCTGTATCATGTGCTATCTTACTCTCTTATCCTTTTATTTTAAAGTCGCATACATGATCGCCTTGATGGAATGCATACGGTTTTCTGCCTCATCAAAAACAACAGACTGCTTGCTTTCAAAGACCTCATCGGTCACTTCCATCTCGGTCAAACCAAATTTGTCATGGATCTCCTTACCAACTGTCGTATCCAGATCATGGAAAGCCGGAAGACAATGCATAAAGATAACTGTGTCCTTGGCATAGGAAAGCGCCTTGGCATTGACCTGATATGGAAGCAGATCATGGATACGTTCTTCCCAGACTTCCGTCGGCTCACCCATAGAAACCCACACATCCGTATAGATCACGTCTGCAGCCCTGCAGCCTTCCGCTACATCCTCTGTCAAAGTGATGGATGCCCCTGTCTTTTCTGCAATGGCGCGGCACTCTGCGACCAATGCCTCATTCGGGAAATATTTTTTATTGGTGCATGCAACAAAGTCCATACCCAGTTTTGCACAGGTCACCATAAGGGAGTTGCCCATGTTGTAGCGGGCATCACCCATATAAACAAACTTGATTCCCTCCAACTTGCCAAACTTTTCCTTGATGGTCAGCATATCTGCGATCATCTGTGTCGGATGAAATTCATTGGTCAGACCATTCCATACCGGAACACCTGCATACTCTGCCAACTGCTCTACAATCTCCTGCCCATATCCGCGGTACTCAATACCGTCAAACATCCTGCCAAGGACTCTTGCCGTATCCTTGATGCTCTCCTTCTTGCCGATCTGGGAGCCGGACGGATCCAGATAGGTCACATGCATACCCAGATCATGCGCTGCCACCTCAAAAGAGCAACGGGTTCTGGTACTAGTCTTTTCAAAGATCAGGGCAATATTCTTGCCCTTTAACTCATCATGCTCGATTCCCTTTTTCTTCTTGTCCTTCAATTCTTTTGATAGATCAATGAGATAACGGATCTCCTCCGGGCTATAATCTAAAAGTTTCAAAAAATTTCTGCCTGACAAATTCATATATATCCATCTCCTCCTATTTTTTCCCACTTTTTTCTCATTGTATTATATTTCCTTTTTCCCTCTTGTGCAAGGAAAAAAGAAAAGGCAGCCGCGCCTGCGACCGCCTCTTTTCATTTCCGATAGAAAAATGTTCTACTCGTCCTTTGCCACTTCTGTGATGGACTTGACCAGACCTGCCATTCCCTGGATCTCGGACGGAATGATGATCTTGGTTGCCTTGCCATCTGCTGCCTTGGCAAATGCCTCTAAACTCTTTAACTGCAAAACAGCATCATCCGCAGCGGCTTCCTTTAAGAAACGCAAACCATCTGCATTCGCCTGTTGAACTTTGAGGATGGCCTCTGCCTGACCTTCTGCCTCACGAATGGTTGCTTCCTTAACAGCTTCTGCCTTTAAGATCTGTGCCTGCTTCTCTGCCTCAGCATCAAGAATAGCAGACTCTTTTTTTCCTTCGGCGATCAGGATGGTTGACTTCTTCTCACCTTCCGCGATCAGGATGGCTTCTCTTCGCTCACGCTCTGCCTTCATCTGTTTTTCCATGGCATCACGAATGGCTGCCGGTGGAATGATATTCTTTAACTCAACACGGTTGACCTTGATACCCCATGGGTCTGTTGCAACATCCAATGCAGAACGCATCTTTGTATTGATGGTCTCTCTTGAGGTCAATGTCTCATCGAGTTCTAGATCACCTATGATATTACGCAGTGTGGTCGCTGTCAGATTTTCGATCGCCATGATCGGATTCTCCACACCATAGCAGTACAACTTTGGATCTGTGATTTGATAATATACGACCGTGTCGATCTGCATTGTAACATTGTCCTTGGTGATAACCGGCTGTGGCGGAAAATCAACCACCTGCTCCTTCAAGTTGACATTGCGTGCCACACGATCGATAAACGGCACCTTGAAGTGAAGTCCTACAGGCCAGGTCGTAAGATAAGCCCCCAGGCGTTCAATAACCATAGCGTGTGCTTGCGGTACAACTTTGATGCAGGAAATAACCAGCAATAAGAGTACCACGACTAAAATGATAATTACTACCATAAACTACCTCCCATATGCATTTTATTCTTTGCTACCCCTTTATAGTACCCTATCTGACATGATCGCGCAACAAATTTACGATTATGTCCACTATTCCTCTGTATGGTAAATTGTCATGGCAAATCCCGCCTGCTTCTTGCTGACATACATTGCATGATCAGCCTCCTGATACAGCTGGTCAAAACTCATCTGCTCCATCTGACGATAGAAGGACGCACCAAGACTGACATAGATCGGATCCTGCCCCATCTCCGGTATGTGGATCCTTTCGATGCCACGGAAGATAGCATCCACTTCTTTCTTTGCAAAATTCTCATCTAAAAGATCTGGATAATAGATAGCAAATTCATCGCCCCCCAGACGCATGACAACATCATTCTTTCCAGTGTTCTTTTGCAGCACTTCTGCCACTGCAATGATGACCTTATCGCCTACCGCATGACCATAAGTATCATTGATGCGTTTAAACTGGTCACAGTCCAAAATACAGAACAGTCCTTTTTGCTGCTTTTCCAATAACTGTGTGATCTCCTTCTCTCCACTGCCACGGTTTTTCAGCCCTGTCATCATATCTGTCTGAGACAGATATGTCAGATAGCGCTCATGTTTTTTCTTTTCATCGATATCTTCGACTACAAAGATCACATGCCGCAAATGTCCGTCCTCATCATAATCTACTGAGATAAATCTGGCGCGGCACCAGCCGGAAATATTGCCAAGAAACTCTGTCTCTATGGTCTTTTTATTTTGTAATCTCTCCTCCAAGGTCCGGATATTGGTAAAAGCCAATATCTTATCCAGATATTTTTCATTGACTAATTCGCACATAACCGAATGGATCTGTAGCGGAAATAACATCTTTTGGGACTGATCCATCCCGGCATCAATATAAGCATTGCTCTTGATCCTCTGAAACTCTCCCGTCTTCATATCGATCAGATGCATGGAAACGTAGATCTCCGCCAAAGTTGCCATACTATCTAGACGTCCCTGGTTTTCCACACGCGCAAAAGCATTCCGCAACTTTATCAACGACACAAGAAAAGAAGATATCATACTTAAGAAAATGGAAATCTCATCCATATCCTCTGCCGGCGGATTGTCTACTCCAAAGAAACCTATCACGCGGTCTTTGTGAATCATGGGGTATACGACCAGATTGCGAATTCCCTGTGACTTTAAGAGTTTGTAGGTCAGAGGCTCGGTATCATGGATGGACTCCAGATTCTGTAGAAGGATATGATTGCCCTCATCAAAGGCATTATACCACCAGCGGATGATCTCCTTATCTACATTCTGTAACTCGTCGATCTGGGATGTCACACTCTTTGCACACCACTCATATGTGTTGTCTGTAATATCCTGTCCGATACGATCTTCAAACAGATAGATGCGGTCGCAGCCCATCTCGGTACCCAAAATGGCGATGAAATGGTTGATCTCATCGTTTGGTGTATCATAATCCATAGCAATGCGCATGGCATCATTGATGATTGTTTCGTATTTTGTTCTAAGTCTTGCAATATCCTGTGTCATAAATGTATCTCTTTCAATCCTATTATCGAATGGTTGATTATTTTTTATTGTAGCAGAAATTTATGACAAAACAATGACAAAATCCCTTTCCAACATGATTTCATGTCGAAAAGGGACCTGCTTCTTTGCTTTTATTTAGAAAAATACATGATTGCCGATCACAACGCCGCCGCGTCCACTGCTGACCGGTCTGAAACTTAGTGCTCCGCCTGTGTTGTCCGTTCCTGCAAGAGCTGCCTGCGCTGCCTGCATACAGGATGCCTTTGGACCACTTGCCGCTACGGATGCTACCGATCCGCTCGCTGCCGGTGTAAACTGTCCGCTCTGATATACAACACCGTAAACAGAACTTGGATAACCACCGCTGCGGACACGGTTACATACCACCGCACCAACGGCTACCTGACCTTCATAGGATTCATTGCCTGCCTCACACTGGATCAGGGCTGCTAAAAGTGTCGTATCATCATAAGATGCTGCCACTGCCTGATTCTGTACAGTCACTGCGCGTGCCTTTGCTGCCGCTGCTTCTTCTGCGGCTTTGGCTGCTGCAATGGCTGCCTGTTCTTCTTCGATCGTAATGGCTGTTCCATAATCAATGCTGACATCTACATAATCACTGCTGACATATCCGGTACCGGCCTTGGTGCTTACGGCTACCCAGCCATCTACCGGCGTAGCCTGCGTATCTACTTCCAGTGAATCGCCTACCGCCATCACGGTATAGATCGCACTCTCAGCACTTGCCTCGCTGCGGACGCGGATACCGCCTTCCTTTGCCTTTGCATAGGTCTTGCAGACGCTCTCTGCCAGTGCATGTGCATCATCACCGGTAAGGCAATACTCACCGAGCACATAGCCATTTACATTGCCGGATGTGATCTGATACCAGTCACCCTCCGTCGCTGTCACCTCTGCCACATCGCCTTTGTACATCTTGCCGACAATGTCAGAATCTGTACTTGCGGTCGCTCTCACATACAAGAACTCATCCACATTTGCCATCAGGCGATCCTGCCACTCAGGATATGCGACCTGTGCCTGCTCATTTGCGGCAGCAACTACAGTCACCTGAGCACCTACGACATTGGCAGTCGCATACGCACCTGCTTCCATCGTACTGACTGCCTGAACAATACCGGCGGTACGATAGCCGCTCACAGTGTCTGTCGTTTCTTTTGGCTGGCTAAGTACGGTAGTCGTACTCATTGCCGTCAATGCCAAAGCAACCACTGTTCCCTGTGCAACGCGCTTCTTCCAATTATAATTCATATAAATAATTCCTCCATATTCATGTAATACTATCTATATATCAAGTATTGCATTTCTATGATACTTTATACAAAATTTGTTACATTTGTTACAAATTTATTACGAATTATAACAAGGTTGCCTCACTTTGTCAAGTTTTGCTGGTTTTTTATCCCAAAAGGTTTCCCAGCATCTCCTGTAAAAGGGCTTCCTGCTCCGCAGGTGTCATGGCATCTGTTTCCTCTTTCTGCCCTCTTATGATGGGATCTTCCCCTGTTGCCAGAGGCTTTTTTTCTGCCGCCTCGCCTGTCTCCTCATAGTCTCCCAGCACATCCTGCACATAGACTTGGATCTGTCCTGCCGCACGCTCACACTTTTTTGCAAAACGGGAAAAGCGAATGATAAAGATCAGCAAAAGCAGGACCAGTAAAGCCAAAAGTCCCAGCCCGATCCATCCCTCTGCTCCCGCTAATTTTTCCAGCCATGTCATATCCACCTGTTCTTCCTCCTCTTGCTTTTCTTCCTATATAAAATGGTACAAGCCTTTGTCTGCAAAAAATGACGTAAAAAGTAGACAGTCACCATCTTGACAATTAACAAAAGCAAGGTAAGATTGATATAGATTAAAATAAAGGAGTTTTTTATGAAAAAAATAGTTATGACAGGTGGCGGTACCGCAGGACATGTAACGCCAAATATTGCTCTGTTTGATTCTTTACAAAAAGATGGGTATGAGATCCATTATATCGGTTCCTACGAAGGTATTGAAAAAGGACTGATTGAGGATAAGAAAATCCCTTACTACGGTATCAGTTCCGGCAAGTTCCGCCGTTATCGTTCCTGGAAAAACCTGACCGATCCTTTCCGTGTGCTTCACGGTTTCTTTCAGGCAAGACGCCTGCTGGGACGGATCCGTCCTAATGTTGTCTTTTCCAAAGGTGGTTTTGTCTCCGTACCGGTCGTTATGGCTGCAAAGACCAGACATATCCCGGTCATCATCCATGAATCCGACCTGACCCCGGGTCTGGCAAACAAACTTGCGATGCCATCGGCTACCAAGGTATGCTGCAATTTCCCGGAAACACTGCCATATCTGCCAAAGGAAAAAGCCGTCCTTACCGGATCTCCGATCCGTCAGGAACTTTTGCACGGCAATAAGCAGGCAGCCAAAGATTTCTGCGGATTTACCGCTGATCTGCCTATCCTCATGGTCATGGGCGGCAGCATCGGCTCCGTCTATATCAACAATGCCATCCGCGGATGCATTGATACCCTGCTGACCAAGTACCAGATCATCCATCTGTGCGGCAAGGGAAATATCGATGAGTCCCTCAAGGATAAAAAAGGATATGCACAGTTTGAATATATCAGTGAGAACCTCCCGGATTTTTTTGCAGCCGCAGACCTCGTTGTTGCAAGAGCCGGTGCCAATTCCATCTGTGAACTTCTGGCACTACATAAACCAAACATCCTGATCCCACTGTCCAGAAACGCCAGCCGTGGCGATCAGATCTTAAATGCCAATTCCTTTGCAAAGCAAGGATTTTCCGTAGTACTTGAAGAGGAAGAAGTCACATCCGAAAGCCTCATGGCAACCATTGATGATGTCATGGCACATCGCAGCAAATATATTGATGCTATGCAAAACAGCGGACAGATGAACGCAATCGAGACCATTATGGGCTTGATCAAGGAAGTCAGCCGCTAGATACAAAAATAAAAAAGATGTCTCTACAATATTGAGAATTTCTTTCCAATGGTGTAGAAACATCTTTTCTTTTTTCTTATTTACTACATCCGGATCTGGTCGCGGATCGCATCCAACTCCTCAGCGCTAAACTCACTGTGGCTCCAGGTGACATCCTTTGGATTGCCGCCTTCGTAGCGCGGGATCACATGCATATGGAAGTGATGTACTGTCTGACCTGCGGCTTCCCCATTGTTCTGCACAAGGTTGATACCATCGCAGTGCAGGGTCTCCTTTAGATGTGCTGCCACCTTTTTTGCGGTCGGAAGCACCTTAGCAGCCACCTCATCCGGCATTTCAAATACATTGGCATAATGATCTTTTGGCAAGATCAGGCAATGACCCTTGGTTGCAGGTTCCGCATCCATGATAACCTGAAAATCCACATCCTCAAAAACTACTCTGGATGGAATTTCTCCATTTAAAATCTTACAAAAAATACACTTGTCGTCTCTCATTTTCGCATCTCCTTTATCTACTACTTACTTGTCCTGTGTAAAAGTAAAAATATCATCTAACATACGAAGTGTCTTGAAGTTGCCCTTGGTCGTCAGATCTCCCACACTAAAGGCTCTCTGGAATGTCATCTGCCCTCGCACCAGTTGATCCATGATCTCCTGTGGCACTTTTAAGTACACATCAATGTCCTCTTCCTGTCCGTAATGGCAGACAATCTCATCGCCATTCACACCGACAAACAAAGGCTTTTTCTTACCGCCGATCATAAAGAGGTAGCGTGCCGAAAAATCCGGCTGCGGTGCAAAATGCGACTGAAATTCCATGATGTACTCAGTCGCTGACTCCTGCGCCTCCTTGCCCATCATACCACGGAACATGCTGGATAATTCCTCAATATCCTGCTTCTGTTTCTTGACATAATTGTCATCTGATACATATTGTGATAACTGCTCGCTCTCCTGCGGGGTCAGTTCTAATTGCTGGGTACGAAGAATACTTCTTGTGACCGCCTGATTACTGGTCGGAAGCCCTTTGGATTTCTGCGAGATCGTACGGTAAAGGTTTTCTGCCTTCTTCTCAATGATGTGGGCATATTCCTGATTAACCTGAAAACTCACGATGTCCTCGACATAACCACACAGTCCGGCACAAGGCAGACCTCCCAAGATCTCCCATGCATTTTCCAAGGTCAGCGCACCTTCCCGCTCTCCATAGGTCGTAGACATAACAACCGGCTGCATGTAAATAGAAGAAATACTCTCCTTATCACCATAGAGCCAGCAAGCATCCAGAAATTGGTTCATATATCCGCCGATCCCCAACCACTCCACGGTCGTCGCCAGAATAATGCCATCCACATCCTTTAAGGTCTGTGGCAACATGGAAATGGCGTTTTTCTGCTCATATATGTTATACCGATGTACCTCTACCCGAAGTTCTATCAGTACGCTTTCCATTTTTTGAATAACGTAAAGCGTCGGATCATCCAATACGCCTCGTCCACCATAATAAATATTGACCTTCATAAAAACCTCTGCTCTTACTTATTCTTTGAAGTTACAAAAAAATGTTCCTTGGTCGGTTGAGGAATTTCCATCTTGTCCATCAACGCACTCTCTAACCAACATTTCTTTGCATCTTGCGCCATCTTATAAGCTTCTTCTAATGTCTCTCCACAAGATATACACCCTGGCAATTCTGGAAAATATACACCATATCCTCCCTCATCCGTATCTGGAACGAAGGTAATTTGGTAGGGCAAACTCATGTAGTACTCTAATTCTTTCATCTGTTTTCCTCCTCAAATACTTTTTTGACCAGATTGATATATACTTTATTTAATGGGTGATGTCTTGGAATCGTGATTGGATTTTTCCCATCTTTACGAAAGGTCACATGACTGCTTCCTCCATGTGTCTCTCGTTCTTCATATCCCAGATGCAGTAAAATTCTTTCTAATTCTTCAAAACGCATCGATGCGTCTACTGTCATTAACCGTGCTACTGTTTTTTCCCATTTTGACACGTCTTATCTCCTTTTAATTATAAATAACATATTTTTCTTATGCAAGAAAAACCCCATCTTTCTTTTTTATCTACACAAACAAATACTCCACATCCGCGAAGGTAACGCGATCCATAGGCTCCAGTTTTTTCTTTTGGGTATAAGCCAGCATGACACCATTAACAAATGTGCCATTGGTCGAATTCAGATCCTCAATGTAAAACTCTCTCTCCTGGCGCATAATCCGGGCATGATGATGGCTGACCGCCGATGAGTGCAGCTGCGCCTCATTGCCGGATGCATCCGTACCAATGCGAAAGGTCTTTTCCTTGATAAAAAAATCTTCTTCTCCGCCAGTTCCCTGATACAATAATTGTCCCTGACAGGATGCCGTTTTTTCATGCAACAGAACGGTTCGTTCCACCGGGACTGGCGCCGGTTCTATGAGGACATCCTTCTTTCCGCCGTGCACTTCGCGGTTCTGTGCAAACCAGGACAGGATCAGTTCCTTGATGTGCTGCCCCTTTGCCCGGATGGTCTCCAGGATTTTCTCGTAACTGCTTTCGTAATAGACAGACTCCTCCGGCACCATACTCTCCTTTTCTTCTACCATAGGGGGCACATCCTCACGATATGAGGTGACTTCCGGCTCCTCGTAAGCGATCGTAGGTTTTTCCTCTATATAGCGCATGCCCTCCATTTGTTCTTGCAGATAATATAAAAGGTCATATAGGGTCGTCCCATCCTGTAAAGTCATATCATACATTTCATAACAGGCGCGCATCAGATCATCTGTCCCATGATCCACGATCGTCAAAACATATTCCATCAGGGCAGCAAATGGATTTTCATCAAAGTTTTCAAAAGGACAATAACAGAGAAAGACCCGAAACTGTCCCTGTCTTGCCACATAGACAGTCTCCGGGCACAGATACACCTTGTCCTCGTGCAAAAGATATTTATGGATCTCCTCATACGCCATCGCCAGATATAAAAAGACCTCCTCCATGCTCTCATAAGTCACTTCTTTTTGTTGCAGATAGTCTTTTAGCGATTGCTTGCCGGAAATATCATACCAGAATTGTATTCTGCCGTTCATTTCCATGGTATAAAAAGACAAGAGCGACCGTATCTCATTTTCCTTTAACATCTGTTCTTCATAATCCGATACATACTCCTCTGTTGAAATAATCATATAACTTTCTTTATGTGTTCTTTTATAACTGATCTCCATTTCTCATCCTCCCCTACCTGCCAACGCTCTGCATCAGCAATTTTGCTTTCCGAAAAGTTACGACCACATCCATTTCACATACCGTATCTCTGGCAAATACCAGTGCCTCGTGATAAATCTCATATCCCATCAGGATCAGCATACAGACGATGCCCAGACAGATTGCCATGACCCAGGAGGCTTCCACCGTATAAGATGCCACCATCCACGTTCCAAGATTTTTCACCCTTTCTCTTACCATCTTTACTCCCCACTTTTAAATATTTGCCGCTGTCGCACCCAGAATCAAAAACAAGAGATATGCGACTAATAAAAATGGTACAAAGGGCAGGCTCTCATCCTTCTTCTTTCCAAAAAAGATACAAACCACGACGCCAAAGATGGCCGCCATGATGGATGCCATCCAAAGTACCGTCATATTGTCCCAAAATCCCAGATATACCCCCATAGATGTCACCAGAAAGGCATCCCCTTTTCCCACTTTCCCATGTGAAAAGATACTGAGCAGATACAGGACAATGCCTACTAACATGCCACCACACATATCCAACGCCGTCTGTTTGCCATCATAAAAATGCAGTAAGACACCTAAAATCCCAAATGCACTGATCACCACCAGATGGATCTGCCGTTTCCACAGATCCTCCACGCTACAAATACTAAGCATTCCTACCAATCCCATAACTTTCATACTTCTCCCCCTTTGCTAATTTCCCACGCTGCACTTACTACATCCTGCCAACGTAGAAAGTTCTTCCTTACGTTTGCGATAGATCGTCCGCTTCAATCCCCCACAAGACAATTTGCTGTGAAAACTGTCCCCATAGTCCGTAATATACACGGTTCCCTCTTTCTTTTTCCCACTCTTGCAACTACGGCATGTCTTATAACGCTTGCCACTCGTGTTTCTGTATGTATCCAGTTCTTTGACAGCCACCGCGTGAATCGATGGATGCAGGTAGGTGCAGTCATACCGCTCGTGATATACACTGCCTTCTTTTGTTACATAGACATAGCCATGCCCGTCCCCTTCTTCTTCCGGATCCCAACCGATCCATTTGCGCCAACTTGTCTTAGACTCCATGTTCCAGTGATAAGTCCCAAAGATCTGTATGGGAAAGGAGATCCCGTACTCTGCCACCAGCGTGATATAGTTATCTTCTACAGACGACTTATCATAAGAAATCCCTAAAATCCCCCCTCGGATATAAGATGTCGGTGTACCGATCATTTTCATCCTGGCATTGCACGCCAGCACCAGTCCCGGCAGACCGACCGCGTCCTGCTCTCCACAGATTGCTGTCTTCCCTGCAACTTCTTCCATACTGCGGTTCACGCCGATCTGTACCATAGCAATGCGAAGAAAAAACAAAATGAAAATACATGCACTGATCATAAGTGGCAGGATCAATGCCGCCTCGATCGTGTAACTTCCTTGATAGGAGATGCAAAAGGGTGTCTCTTTATTTGGATTAAGGTCTGAAGAAAAGAATAACTTTTTCCTGCTATTTTGAAGAGATTTCATACTAGATTGATTTTGAATAAAAGGTTCGTTACTCTGGATTGCTTCCGCCGCAACACGGAAACACATTTGAGAAAGAGACACCCTTTTACACCTCCTTTCCTGTTTAGTAATATAAAGTTTCCTGACATTCGGATCGATATAGACCTACCCAGAGGGGCTGCATGAGCAGGAAGGCATCAAAGAGCCCCTGACCTGTAAAAGAACAAGAAATATCCATGGTATAGACCATATGATCCATTTTGGCATAAGCATAATCCTCCTCCTGCTGCATGGAGGCTTCCATCAGATCCATACAGCCATACGTCAATTGCTTTTGTGGCAAGAGGGCAAGCAGGGCAAATAAATACTCCTGATAACCAATCCCCTTTTGCACCGATGTATCTTCCCCTCCATCCAATGCCACCTGCAAAGCCCCCAACTGGCTCTTCCACTGTGCTCTGGTCTTAAGCAAAGGAATCTTCTTTCCATCCAGCAGGGCACGCAAGTCCAATATACTCTCAACCAAAGCCCATACCGCCACAACAGCAATCTGTACCACCTGCACCACTGCCGGATTGACGCTAGCCCCTGCCAGCGCAAGTGCAATCTCATATGCCTGCCCCATCATAGAGGAATCCGTCAATATGACTTCAGCATTTTGTACTTCCCGCATGGCAAGCAAGCGCAATACGACTGCTTCTAAATTTTCTCGGTCACTTGCCTTGCCCGCGATCAAATACTCCACCTCATAAGAAAGCGCACGATTCGCAGACATCTCCCTGTCAAAGCGTGAAAACTCCTGCAAGACATACCAGTCAAAGCATACCCGGTCGTACCCGGAGACCTCTCCCCTCTTTTCCCCGCTTCCCTGACATAGCAGGCGGTCTTCCAGCCCTATCGCTGTCGTTAGCGCCTTCTCTGAAACCGCCTGCTCCTTAAGCACTAAGCCCAACAATCCCTGCTCTTTGATCTTTGAAAACAATTCCAGCGGATTTTCCCGGACTTTTTCTACCGGGACGGTATTCTCTTGATCTTCCCCCTGTTCATTCCCAGCAGCGCCTTCTTCTGTCTTTTGCTCTTTTGCTTCCTCTATCCCCTTTTTCGCCTGCGCAACAATCTGCCCGACATCCGGGACTTCTCTGTTATCCGTCACTTGCCCAGACTCTGAATCCCATGTCTCCCAGATACCCTGCCGGATCCGTTGTCTCGCTACTTCTGCCCCCTGACAGATCAGGGCTGCTCCCTCATCATCCGTCAGCAGTCTATAGGCTGTGACCTCCGCCTGCTCCGGCTCGATAGAAAACAGATCCAATCCATGTTCCTTTTCTGATTCCAAGCAATTTTCCCATGCAAAATCCGACAGACGCTTTTCTACATGCCCCAGATCAAAATCCTCTGTTCCATAGCCGGCGTCTAATGCCAGGATCCCGTATGTTTCCCATAGATAGGGCTGGTATTCCGAAAAGGCATTTGCCATGACGGTTTTTGTCACACTCTTGCTTTCCAGACGCATTTCAAAGATACGCAGGGTCTCGACCATAGAAAAAAACAGACTAAATAGACTCAAAAGGATCATACTGAAAAATATGGTAAGACTCCCCTGTCTCATTTATACTTTTCCCGCTTCCTTGTTGATGGTCTTAAAGATACTATTTACCAGTTCCGTGATCTGTTTCTTGAAGATCAGCACCAGCCCGATCAGAACCACCAGGATCAGGATCACTTCTACCACACCCACGCCATCTTCTTCCATCAAAAAATCTTTTATTCTCATATCCTTTTCTCCTCCTCTTTTTACAAACTTCCCATTGTCATCATGGCTGGCAATAGAAGGATCGCAATGACGATCCCCAACATCCCCAGCATAGGAAAAAGCAACTTGACTGATGCTTCTTCTCCCGCTTTTCTTGCCTGATTCTTGCACATCTCATATGCCAGCAGATTTTCTTCCTCCAACTGCTGCACCAGTTTTTCACTGCCCTGCCGCCTGTTCTGTTCCAACAAAAGTGCCAGTTTCTTATACTCTTTCAACTCGCTCCGCATCCCCATATGCGCGATTGCCTCCCCTTCCTGCACACCCTCACGCATTTCATAAGAAAAGAGTTTCCATAACTCAAATCCTGCCTGCATTTTTCCTGTCCGCTTCTTTCTTTTTTCATAAGCCTCCGTCATCTTGCGAGAGGCTTCCGGTAAGGTGATACCGGCAGATAAAAATAACGCCAGTTGGTCTACAACCAAAGGATAATCTTTCTTTCGCTCCCGCCTTAGCCTATCTCTTTGTCTTTCCCTTTCTTTCCTGTCTCCATAGGGCAAAAGGAAACACACAAGCAGACCCAGTAGGGACAATATGGCTCCGTCCCCATTTCCTGCCTTTTTCCAGTGCAGTGCAATACCTGCCACCTCCTCCGGCAGGACTATGTCCCCGCTCTCTCTGGACTGATCTCGGATACTCTGTTGGATCTGGCGCAAAAGCCCCTCTTCGCGGTCCGCACGACTCGGACACAGGCAAAAAGAAAAATTATAGATCTCCTGATAAGGACCACAGGTCAAAAGAACGCTTGCCTCCACAAGGCTATCTTCCTCTAGTTCCTCGGTCTTTAATTTGCCATCCGCCGACACATAAGTGTAGTCATCAAAACTCCAATCCGCCTCGACCTGACCCTCCTGATAATTCTCCGAGACCTGCACATCCTTATAGATCTGATCCAGCGATTCGTTTTCTCCCAAAAAACTTGCATCGATCTCTGCTATGGCATCTTCGATCTTCTTTTCTGCCTCTCTTTGATCCGGCCATTTATCTTCTACCTCAACCTCAAGACTGCCGCTATAAACAGAGGACGAAATTTCCAGTTCTTCTGTATAAGATCCCTGTCCCATATCCTCCCTCGCCAATCTTCCGCTAAATCCCCATCCCGCCTCATACCACTGGCGCAGGCTGAGCATGAGCCCCATCAATTCCATGATCCCTAAAAGAAGTACAGCACGCTTATATTTTTCATACGTCTCCTTCCCCTTTTTTCTTTTCCATAAGAAAAAAGCCAAAAGACAGATCAGACTTACAATCACTGTCTGCACCATAACCACATACTCCCTATCATTTTAGATTGCAATATCCATAATGCGCCGACTCCACAATGCCATAAGGACATAGACCACCAGACAGGCACTCATGATCAGACCTCCTGCCAGATTGCCATACAAAACGGCAAGCAGATCTGCAGATGTCAGGCGTACATAGGCGATAATGGCAAGTGGTATCACAAGCATGACCTGCATCTCCAACTTCTTCTGCGCCATCATGGTCGCTATCTCCTCCTGCAAACTCATCTTCTCCCCCAACTTTGTGGCGGTCCTCTGAATATTTCTCCCATAGTTTCCTCCCAATCTCTTAGCAAATAAGAGGATCTCCCCAAAGGCACAAGCCTCCTCCAGATCCATCTGTTCTGCCATCTCCATGTATGCCTGCTCTACCGCAATATTGACCTTAACTTTCTGATTCATCTGGTGTAGGACATAGATCATGTCTTTTCCATCTTCCCCCAACATGGCAAGCTGCCCTTCCGCCTGCAAAAAACTGTTTTCCAGCGACATTCCCGCCTGTAAAAAGCCGGAAAGCAATTCCAACAACTCTTTAAAAGCCCGGTTCTTCCTTTGCTCTTCCTTCGCCTGTTGTCCTTCCCGATAAATACGGCTGGACAAAAGATATACCACCGGAAACCAGAGTAAACCATACCATGCATTATAGAAGATCCACGCCACAAGCAGGGTCAGAAGAACAGCGATACTCACTTCCACCAAGGGCTTTTTTCTTCCACCTGTCCTACAGATCGTCTGTACTTTTGATCTCTTTGCATTGTATTTTTGAGTATCCATGAACCCTTCACCTTCTCTCCACTCCCCTTTTCCTCAAAAGAGAAAATCGGCTGTAACTGTATTTCCCCCTGCTCGACTCCCAACACCTCGACAATCTCCCGCACCTTGCGGCTGCCATCACGCATACGTTCCAAATGAATGACCAGATCGACCCCCGAAGCGATCTGCGACCGCAATGCCACCAGCGGTATCTCACCAGCCCCCAGCGCCATTGTTTCCAGCCGACTCAACATATCCTTTGCCGAATTTGCATGCCCGGTCGAAAAACTTCCGTCATGCCCGGTATTAAATGCCTGCAACATCTCAATGGCTTCCACACCGCGGCACTCCCCCACAACAATGCGATCCGGTCGCATACGAAGCGAAGTCCTGACCAGGTCGCGGATAGAAACCTGTAGTTTTCCTTCCATGGTGGCATCCCTCGCCTCCAGACGAACCAGATTGGAAACCGACGACATTTGCAGTTCTGCCGAATCCTCTATGGTGATGACCCGCTGATCCCTTGGGATAAATTCAGACATGGCATTTAAAAAGGTTGTCTTGCCCGATCCTGTTCCTCCTGATACAAAAATGTTGTATCCGCTCTGCACCAGTTGACAGATAAAATCTGCCACATCCTGTGATAAAGTCTGCCAGGCGATCAACCTTTCCATCGTGATCTGCTCTTTGGGAAATTTGCGAATAGAAAGGACACTATGATCGACCGCGATCGGTGCCAATACTATGTTCACGCGCGATCCATCTGCCAGTCTGGTATCTACGATCGGATGTGAGGTATTCGCCATTTTGTTATGAGCAGACGCGATCCGCTGGATCACATCATCCAACTTCTCATTGGAGGAAAAACGATACTTGGTCGCCTCCAGACAGCCATTTCTTTCGATAAAGATCTGATCCGGTCCGTTTACCATGATCTCCGTGATCGTATCATCTGCCAAGAGATCTTCCAAAACATCCAGACGACGCAAGCCGTAAAAGATCCGGTGTTCCAGTTCCATGCGATAGGCTATGGAAAGATATTCCTCTTTTCCAACATCACAGATTTTCTGCCGGATGATGCCTAAGAGTTCCTCATCTGAAATCTCCCGCGTCATATCCAGATCCCGTAAGATCTCCTCCTGTATGCGTTTTTCAACCGATGCCATAAGCCAGTTCCTGGGCTATGACTCCCTGACGGATCATCCGACGCACAAACATGCCAAGATTGCCCTGGATAAGTTCTTCCACCGCATAGGTACCATCCACCAGATTGCCTGCGGACATAGGAAGCAAAACCTCATGTACCTGCACTCCCGCGTAATGGTTCTCAGCGTATTCTACAAATTTTCCCTGACTCATCCGGTAGTAGTCTCCGGGTTTTCCCAGAACGATCAGTTCCTGACAGCCCGATATGATCTCTTGAAAGCCCCGGATGGTTCTGCCAAATAAAAGAACCACCGTATCATAATCACTTGCCACCAACTGCTGAAAGAAGGCCAGCCAGGTTTCCTTTTCCACATCCGCCATTTCCTCCGGTCCTGCAAAAGGACTGACATAGTCCACACCCATAAAACAATTGGTATAGGTTCTAAGGTCCTCACTGCCCGCCTCCTGTCTGGTCATCAGATAGAGCAGATCGACAAAACTCCGGTTTCCCTGTTGCTTTGTCAGCATCTGTAAAATGCTAAGTTCCTCCATGTCTAAAAATAAGACCTTGCCACTCTCCCGATAGACCTGTGCCAAGGACAGGGCAAAAGGTAATTGCAATTCATGTGAGATCGGTGAATAGATCCCGATAAACTGTGTCTTTTCCTTTCCTGCGCGGTGCCACCAACTACTCGTCTCTTTCTGTTGCAGGCGTTTTAACATTTCTTCCACGATCTCCATGGATTGATACTTATAGACCATAGGCAGATGTTCATATTCGCTCGCTATGACCTCGTCGCACAGATAAAACTTTTCGCGCACCATTTCTTTGCCGGAAAACTCTAAGACACTTAGAAAATCCTTGCTCAAAATGCCTATAGAATACACTGCTTCGCTTGCCAAGAACGCTTCCTCCGATGTAAACGAGACGATCGTCACATCTGAAAGACATTCCATCAAGTATGCCGCAAAGGCACGCACATATGCTTCATCGCTGTCACATACAACGATACTTTGTTTTGTCACTTTAACCCCTCCCTCAATAGACATCCTACCAATGCAAAAAAAATGCAGATAGTAAAATGCAGTTTTTCTCCTCTTTCTGTGAAATAAGCAGAATTTTGCTTGTAGAGTAGGACATGGCATAAACTGGCGTACATCCCATACATACGACCTTTCAGTTGTCCTCTCAGAATCCATCGGCAAAGTCCTATAACAGCACCGATGATCAAAGAATAGATGATGACTGATAGCGCAAGACGACTTCCGAGTATAACCGATAATACCGCAAAGCATTTGATATCCCCGGCACCCAATCCCCGGATCAGATAGATCGGATACAAAAGTGCCACCGGCCAGATCAAGCGTATCAGAAATAGAACTACTCCCCCAGATCTTATCCCCATAAGCGAAAGCATGACGCCCGCTAAAATACCAAGTATGCTCAACCCATTAGGTACACGCGTGGTCTTAAGATCTGTGCAGACCGCCGCGAATGAAAATACTATGGCTACTCCCCATGCAATAATTTTGGCTCACCTCCCCTTCCTTGCCCACAATTATTACACGATAAATCCCCTTCTGTCCATGATCTCTGTGATTTGTTTGATATTTGTCGAATTGTTACAAACATTTTTACCTGCCTTTAAGCATATGCTCCAAAAAGTTCCCGTTTTTCTACAGGTGTGGCCGGCATTTTCTGCATAGTTTAGCCACGCATCCGATTTTGTATCGGCAGATGCCATTACTTTTTGCATTTTGAACCAAACCCAAAAATAACGAATTTTCTCATGTATGTATAAATTTAACATTCTGACTCATACTTTATAATAAAGAGCAAAGGGATAGAAAGTCTAACTATTAAAAGTCAAGTTTGAAAATGAAATATTTTGAATGAATTGCAGAAATGCATTTCAGATAT
>CAKXYI010000015.1 GCA_934899185.1 uncultured Lachnospiraceae bacterium | reverse complement strand
AGTACGCACTTTATCGTAAGATACTTACTTTCTATAAAGTGTACCAATTTGTTATATGCTGAAAACTATAAACCAACCTTTAAAATGATCCGGAATATACGAAAGAACCTTTCGCGCAATCTCATTGTCATCCGTTCCACTCCAAAATACTTTTACATATAGCCTGCTAAAAAAATTTCCCTGTGTAAGGACGTCATCATATATGTCTTTTGATGATTGGTATGCATCTTTTATTTTATCTGCCATTTTGCACCTCTATCTTTTTTACACGCCCCTACTCTGATCGTTCTCACTGCCTATATCAAGTTAGTCTTAACTTACTCGCATTTTATCATGCTCACTATATACCTGCAACAGAAAACCTGCTACCCAATGGGTAACAGGTCACTTTATATTAAATCTTCTTTTTCTTGTATCCACAATCACAATAAGGACCACTGGAAGCAAGGGTATATTCCCTGACAAAATCCGTAACACCATCCGCCTGGCTCATGGTGTAATCCAGACGACACATGGCAGGAATCAATTCGGAAAGTCCTACTTCATCCATCAGTTTACAGATGCCGCACTGTGTGAATCTTGCCTCATAGCCGCTTCCATCCTCATACTCATAAAAATCCATATTCCATGAGTAAGGATTTCGATCCCCCGCCTTGAGTTTTGCCGTATCTTTCATTCCCTGTATGTCTGCTTGTGTAAATTTTTTCTTTCCGCTCTGCCGACAAAACCATTGCATCGCCCCGGTCATCATGGATTTTTTATAATACTCCGTTGCATCCTCAAGACTTGGCAAATGCGGCACATTCAGGAAAATGCACACACCATGGCACAGTTGACTTCATTCATCTTGTATCTGTCTGCCTTCTCAAACTCCGGCAGTTTCTCTATCAGCTCTCTGTACTTTTTCTTTGCAGATGCAGTGATCTTTCGGCTTTCTTCTTCATCGTATTTCAAGACATCGACAAGGTTTTTCTGGAAAGATCTGTGAAAGACCATCCACATTTTCTACATTATAACACGCTATCACAATTTAAAAAAGCACTTCACTCTTTCGCTCACAAATTGTATGATCGGTCCGGAAATGATGACGGTCACAATGGTACAAGCCCCAAACTTTCCGCCAAGGACAACCCCTACAAGGACCATGAGAATATCTAATACCATACGGACGATTTTGACTTGCCAACTATTTTTCTCTGCTAATGCAAAAGTAACTGCTTCATAAGATCCCCTGCCAAGTGATACCGACGCATACAAACCCGTTCCAAAGGCAAACAAGATTACTCCCATAATCATTATAAAAAAATTGAGCCACATACATCGACTATACAAATGACAATTTGCAAACAGATCGACACAAACACTATACACAATCTGATATAGAATTGTCCCGATGTGGATCTGCGATCGATCATACAGCGCGACAAATAAAATCATTCCCAATGCTACAACAAACGACGCCATTCCTATACTTATATGGCATGTCTGTGAAATCCCCTGCCATAAAACGGCTAAGGTTGCACTTCCAAAACCTGCATACATTGCCAATGTAATTCCATAAGCAGCAATCACAGAACCAATCACGATAATCATGATCTTTTTCATCCATTTTCTCATACCCACCTGTCCTCCTTTGTGTTTTCGTGGATCTTCTATTACATAAAAAAGACTACAGATCAGACTGTTATGTTCAGAAACAGTAAAATCTATAGTCTTCCATTATGCCGAGACAAGCACCTTTATGCATTTGTATATAAAATACAGCATTTGCTTCTCTTTTTCAAGATACCCACATTTACATTTGCCACTTCATCTGCGGTTCCCGGTCTTCCTGCCGGGCATTTTGCAAACATATTTTTGTAAAAATCGCCACACAGACCATTGAACTCATCCATGGCAAGCGGTGTCACGATAATGCCCGGTGCAATATCGTTTAATCTCGCGCCACGCTTACCCCATTCGACGGACTGCGCCATTTACCAACATTTTGATCTCGCCATATTCCTGCGCCTGTCACGATCATTACATCTTTTCTGCTCATTATCCTGTCCTTCCTTTCCCTATTCTACGTTCTTCTTTGCCCAATCAGCGACGGCTGCCTCTGCTTTTCCCGCATCCGCACCATGAACGGCAATGCCGGATCCAAAGTCCGCACCTTTTCCCTGACACCTGCTGGAGAACATTTTTACCGAAAAAGCCTTATGATATCATCGGATCTAGGACAACTTGTCCGGGAAACCAAACGGATAGCAGATAAAGATCATGCGGTTTTGCGTATCGGATATTATAAGGGCTATCATGGGGACGAACTCTCCGAGGCGATCGCCATGTTTTCTGAAAAATATCCAACGGTGGACGTACAGATCACCGTGGGTAGTCATGAAGAATTATATCATGCTATGGAAAATGGCTCCATTGACCTTGCGATCAACGATCAAAGACGCGCTTTTTCTGATACCTATAATAATGAGGTACTTGCAGAGAGCAGGATCTATATTGAACTTTCTGCCAAAAATCCACTCAGCAGACTGGCGTCACTGGAAACAGAAGATCTGAAAAATACGCCCTGTATCCTCGTGATCCATCCAAACGGGCAGACAGAAGAACAGAATTATTATGAAAATATCATTGGATTGCAGGGAGATTTTCTCTTTGCAGACACCGTACAGGAAGCCCGGTTGAAGATCATAACCGGGCAGGGATATATGCCTGTCGATGTGATCGGGGATCAGGTCTGGTTTGATGCAGCGGTCAGCCGGATACCGCTTGTCAGAAATGGTTCCCCTGTCAAAAAAGTTTACTGTGCCTTTTGGAAAAAGGACAATCCCGGCTCTTGCAATGTCCTTATGCGCCGGCTGCTCGCCTTCTTTTGTACTGGTAAGGTCATTCCTGCAGTTCTTCCCAATGCTCTTTTGTCATTAGATTTGTATGCCCAATGCGGACCTCATGTAAAAGAGGCACCGGCACATCCTTGCAAGTGTGATGATAAACAAAACCCAATTTTTCCTGCACACGTTTTGACTTATCGTTTCCGTCATAATAGCCACACCAGATCTTTTTCATCCCAAGATCCTCAAATCCATGGCGCAAAAGTTCTCTGGCGGCTTCCGGCATATAGCCCCTGCCCCAGAATTTTTGTCCCAGCCAGTATCCCAGTTCGCATTCATCGTCCCGGTCTGTCATGTCCGTATGTCCGTTCAGTTTCAGTTCGACAGCCCCGATCGCAATGTTGTTTTTCTTTTCACAGATCGCGTAGCACTCCGGTCCATTGAATACATTTCGGATCACATCTTTACTTTCTTCCACGTTTTTATGTGGCGGCCATCCCGCAACCGGACCCACTAGAGGATCCTTTGCATATGTATATAAACTGTCCGCATCTGCCTCTGTCCATTTTCGCAATAATAATCTTTCTGTCTCCAGCATTTTTTACCCCTTATCCTTTTGAAAAATTACTTTTTCTCATATTACTATATTTCCAATGTTTTTTCTATTTCATTATCTTTTGATGTCTGATCATCTGATGATCCAAAAAGCCCTGATCTCCAGTGTCAAAGATACCGGATTGACCTCAGGACAACCAAAAGTTCTCGATTATCTGCTCTGCCATGATTGGGCAATCCAAAAAGAAATCGCCATATTCTGCCACATTGAGCCGGCGTCTCTAACCGCCATCTTGTCATCCGCCGCCTTGGAAAAATCGTAGTCCAACTCCGACACGATCGCAATGGCTTTCTCATCATAGATATGCCGATCCGGCTTTTCCGACTCCTGCGCTCTGGCGTACAATGTCTGTAACATGGTTTCCGGGATGCCCTGCATCTTATCTTTTTCTATCTGGTATTTCATATGTTACCTCCTATAAAATCGCGATTAGTCTCACCTAACTACAGGTATTATAGCATAACTCCCAGTATTTTCTCAATATCTGCATTGACCGCCAGCCCCTTATCCTCGATATCCTCCGGCAGATAAGCCTGTCCCCGATTGATACAGATATAAAAAGCATTTTGCCAGTTTGCCGCATACTGCCAGAAATTGTACTTGATGATGCCGGGCGTATTGTAACCTACACCAAGTTCCAAAATGACGATCTTCTTTCGCATATGGTCTTCCATAAAGCGCACATAAGACGCAGATGCCGCTTTCCAGCCCGCATCTTCCACAAAAGTATTGTCTGCGCGCAGGTTCATGCTCATAGGTCTGCCGCATTTCGGACAACGCGGGACAAGTTCTGTCGGGACGCTCATCATAGGCTTTACCCCCTCCGGTAAGTAAAGGGATCCATCCTCTCTAATCCCATAGCCCTGCGCCAAGACCATCTTCCGCACCATATCTTCATTATCATAGGTCTTTGCATGACAGGGTCTGCTGCACTGCAAAAGCCCATAATCGCCCTGGGTATAAAAAAGTCTTTCCTTTGCAAAGCCTGCCTTTTGAAACTGATGGTCTACATTGGTCGTCAAAACGAAATAATCTTTATCTTTTGCTAGGTCATACAGGCGGCGATAAGTGCCATTATCCACATCCTGATAACGGTTGATATAAATATAGCGGCTCCAATACGCCCAATATTCCTCAAGCGTGGCATAATCATAAAAGCCACCGGAATACATATCGGAAAATCCATAGGCTCTCCCAAAATCTGAAAAATACTTTTCAAAGCGCTCGCCACTGTAGGTAAAACCTGCCGCCGTGGAAAGTCCTGCACCTGCACCGATCACAAGGGCATCGGCATCCTCTATCTTTTGTTTGATCTGTCTGATCTTTTCCTCTTGCTCTTTCATCTGCTCTGCTCCATACTTTTTCTCTGCTCATTGTTTTCATGCCTTTTCAGACATCTCAAGCCAGTAATCTGCGATAGATCCTTTCGTCCTCTTCCTTAAAAACATTAAAGACCACCTTGATATCCGATCCGGTCTGCGCCTTATGATCTTTGACAGTCTCCACCGCGATCTCTGCCGCCCGGTCATTCGGGAAACAAAAGACACCGGTCGAAATACAACAAAAGGCAATACTTTCAATACCCTTTTCCTCTGCCAATTCCAAACAGGACCGGTAGCAGGAGCGCAGGAGTTCTTCCTCTTTTCGCGTCAGTCTCCCTTGCACAATGGGTCCGACCGTGTGGATCACATAGTCACAAGGCAGATTGTATGCCGGTGTGATCTTTGCCTGCCCGGTCGGCTCAGCGTAGCCCTGTTCTTGCATCATTTCATTACAAAATTCCCGCAGTTGCACGCCTGCATAGGTGTGGATACAATTGTCAATACAGTTATGGCAAGGTTGATAACAGCCGGTCATGCCACTGTTTGCCGCATTGACGATTGCCCCCACAACAAGTCTTGTGATATCTCCTCGCCAAAGGTAGAGATCTTCCTGCAATTCCTCCATGTCCGCCAACGTCACATAGCCCTTTTCCTCATTGATCTCTTGCAGATATGCATCCTGGACCTGCAAAAATTCATTATCCACAGGTGCCGCCATACGCACATTCATCAGTGATCGCAGCAGACGTCTTTGTTCAGATGCATTTGCCGGAATCTCAATATCGCCGTAGCCCGGCTGCTCTGCCAGCAACTCTTTTATCAAATACATACGTCTTTCACTCTGGTTCATTTCCTTTTCTCCCATCATCATTCCTGCCAACGCAACCACTCCTATGGCAAAACGATCAGCCTAGCATTACCTTCGCAAGATAGCCCCCGCCGGGCAATGCTCCATGCAGGAACCGCAATGCAGACAGTGCTCCTGCTCGATCCGGTAAGGATTTCCATCCGTTATACAGCCCTGCGGACAATGCGCCTGACAAGTCCCACAGGCAATGCAGGCATCCGTGATATAATAGCCTTTTTCTTTTATTGTAACATCTCCCATGCGATATGTCTGACGAAAGATCGGGTTGACACCCAGATTAAAATATTCGATCTCAGCCTGATCGATACAGAAGATAATGCCAATATCCCTCGTCTTACCCGGATAGACATTTGCCAGATACGGCTGCTCTGCAAAAATGACATCCGTCCACTTTTCCTGTTGATCCTCAGCCACCGCATAGGCTTTTCCCGACAGGCGGATCATCTCCTTATACCTGGTATAGGCAAGGATCTGCACTCTGCCATCTGCCTCCAGTTCCCTGCAAAAATTCTTTCCTCTCGCCGTGAAAAAGTAGAGTGCGTCTTTTTCATAATGAATGGCACTGATATTTCGGATCTGCGGCGCTCCCTCGCTATCCACGGTCGCAAAAGCAAGCACGCCCACCAGTCTCATCTTTTCCAAACATGTCCCTACATCCATCTTTTATACCTCTTTCTGCACAAATTTTCATCCACAGGTTTCCATGGATTTTTCTTATCTGTCCACAATCTTCACACGCCCCGGTTTTCGCGGTTTGCTATGTGGCTGCTCACCGACAATATAGCCTAGAATGACAAATCCCTGACAGACATAGCCTGTCGGCACTTCCCATTCCTCCATGAGCCGCTGTCCTTCCCCAGAGGCAAATGTTTCCGCACCTCTGGATATGATACAGGAGGCAATGCCATACTATGATCTCCTCCCTATGAACAAAGCAATGCCTGACCTGTGATCTCATTCTTCTCCTTCCAACACTGGGGATCCGCCCCATAAAAATCACCATATGTCCCATTTGCCACAGCCGGACAGCCCCGACACCAGGCTTTTAACTCGCATTTACTACATTTCTTAAATTTATCGTAATCTCTATATTTCTCCATCTGACAGATCCATACATCTGCCAGACGGTCTTCAAAAACATTTGCCACTTTACTGTCCATGACCCTGCGGCATGCCATGACATCGCCATTGGATGAGATCGTGATGTGGCAGTTTCCGCAGTTACAACCACCGTAGATCATGCCTTCTTCTGCATTCTGAGGCAGTTGGAATTGTCCTGTCTCATATTCGTAAAGCGTCCACAAATGATCTTTTTTATTAAAATAAGTCTCGCATCCCTCTTTCTGATACCGCCTGAATTTCTCATCACAGACTGCCAGCAGATCTCGATATTCCTGCGGTGTCATACTGGTATCAACCTCACCGCCGGTCGGTACATAGCGGGAAAATGCAAAAACTTTGACTTTCGCTCTTACCACCGCATCAATGATATCCGGGATCTCCCGCATATTGGTTTTTGACACGGTACTCATAATGACACTCTTAATGCCTGCACGATTGATACAGGCAACCTTTTCCAGTGTCAGATCAAAACTTCCGGGCTTGCGGAACCAGTCATGTGTCTCGCGCATGCCATCCAAAGACATCTGGTATTTATCACAACCACAATCTTTTAACCGCTTGCAGACCTCGTCATCCAAATGAAAGGGATTTCCCATCAGTGTAAATGGGATTTCCTTGGATTTTAAGAGTTTCAGCAAGTCCCAGAAATGAGGATGCAGGATAGGATCCCCGCCGGTAATGTAAAAATATGGACTACGATCATAGACCCTGCAAAAATCCTCACAATTTGCAACCACTTCCTGCATCTGCTCCCAGGTCATGCTTTTTAATTCCTTGCATCCTTCCCCGGAAAATATGTAACAGTGTTTGCAACGCTGATCGCACTCATCGGTAATATGCCATTGAAATGAAAAATACTGACGCATCCTATCCTCTCCCTTCTACTTCTTACTTATCAGATGCTCCACAAGCACTGCCACATGCTGCCGGTTTCTCCTCTGGGGCTGCTGCTCCACACGCGCTGCCGCATGCTGCCGGTTTCTCCTCTGGGGCTGCTGCTCCACAGGCGCTGCCGCATGCTGCCGGTTTCTCCTCCGGGGCTGCTGCTCCACACGCCGTACCACATGCTGCTACCGGCTGCTCATTCTCTTTTTTGCTCCATCCAAATAAGTTTGAAAGTGCCATAATTCTTTCCTCCATTTTTCTATTTTTGAACATTTCCTGTTCCTGCTTATGATTCTACGATGGAAAAGGACAGAAAAAAAGTACGCACAAATCTATTACTTAGTTACCAAAAGGTAACTATTGCACAGATCCTAAGGGCATACTATAATTTGATATAAGATTTATTTCTAATGTAACATTCTAATTTGAACTATTGTGATCCTGTAAGGAGAAAGGGAGATTTTATGCTGACCAAAGAAGAATTACCGGCTTGCCCGGTCGCAACAACACTGCAACTGATCGGAAGTAAATGGAAGATACTCATCATCCGAAACCTCATGTCCCGTCCTTGGCGCTTCAATGAATTAAAAAGGGATCTGGAGGGAATCAGCCAGAAAGTCCTGACCGATTCGCTCAGATCCATGGAAGATGACGGCATTATCACCCGCACCGTCTACGCAGAAGTTCCGCCCCGAGTAGAATACGCCCTCAGTGATCTGGGCGAGTCCATGCGTCCCATCATTACGGCTATGGCTGACTGGGGCACCGCTTACAAGGAGTCCTTCTTACAGGAATAGGTCACATATGGCAAAAAAAGGAGCATCCCCATATGACTACGGGAATGCTCCTTTTGGAATACTATATCTTATCTACGAATCTTATTCGCAAACATATGGCATAAGTGCTACGTGACGAGCTCTCTTGATTGCTACAGTTAAAGCTCTCTGATGCTTTGCGCAGTTACCGGTGATACGACGAGGAAGGATCTTACCTCTCTCTGAGATGTATCTCTTTAACTTTGCTGTATCCTTGTAATCAATCACGTTGTCCTTACCACAGAATACACAGACTTTCTTTCTTCTGTGCATTGGTCTTCTTCTTGAACCATCTGCTGTCTTATTGTAAGCCATGACGCTACCTCCTAATCAATGCTAATTGAATGGCAATTCTTCTTCAATACCATCCGGAATGTTCATAAAACCGTCTCCAGCGTTTGTATTCGGTGCCGGAGTTCCCATGTCGCCGCCAAATCCATTGTTTGACTGAGCATTCTTGCTCTCTGCAAACTCAATGGAATTTGCAATGATCTGATCGGAATATACCATGTTTCCGTCTTTTCCGGTGTAATTGTTGTTTCTGATTTCACCTTCTAATAAGATCTTGGTACCTTTTCTAAGATATTTCTCAGCGAACTCTGCCTGACGTCCAAAAGATGTGATACGGAAGAAATCTGCATCCGGATCTCCCTCTCTCTTGAATCTTCTATCTACGGCAATTCTAAAAGTTGCTACAGCAGAACCATTGGCTGCCCCATATCTTACTTCCGGATCTGCTACCAAGCGACCCATCATAATCAGTCTATTCATTCCTACTCCTTATCTACTATCTATGCCTCGTCTTTTCTGACGCATAAGAAACGAAGAACATTATCCATAATACGAACGTTTTCTTCGATCTGAGCAGGTGCATCAGCTTCTGCTTCGAACTGGATGAAGTAGTAGTAACCTTCGCTCATCTTCTGGATGTCGTAAGCTAACTTCTTCTTACCCCAATCTTCTACTTCACTGACAACGCCGCCGAAACGGGTAATGTAACCCTGTGCCTTCTCAACGACTGCTGCTCTCGCATCATCTTCGATCTTAGCATTAACAACGAGTGCTAATTCATACTTGTTCATGCGATTTTACCTCCTTTTGGTCTTTTGGCCTTGCCAATATACGGCAAAGCAAGGATATTTTAATATACCACGAGTTGATATGATACCATGATTTTCCCGCTTTTTCAAGACTTTTTTGCATTTTCGTGCAAAACATTTTTGCATGCCTTGGTCACTTTTGTACGAGGCAGCATCATCTGATGCCCACATCCCAGACATGCCAGACGAAAATCGGCTCCCACACGCAGGATGCGAAACTGATCGCTCCCGCAAGGATGCTTCTTTTTCATGGTCACAATATCATTTACCTGAAAATCCCACTTGTTCTCCATATACTTTTCCTTTGGTTTTAATACAAAAATGTAAAAAAGAGACATCCAACCGGATGTCTCAAAAAATTGCGGGAATAGGATTTGAACCTATGACCTCCGGGTTATGAGCCCGGCGAGCTTCCAGACTGCTCCATCCCGCGTCAACATTATTTATTATAGGCTTCTTGTCCCGAATTGTCAAATTTTTGTCATCGACAAGATCTGACATCAGTATGCGATCAGTTCCTGCATGATGCTGCAGACGATAACTGCCACGACCGCACCCAAGATCATACCGACAATGATCTCCGGTATGGTATGCCCCATCTTTTCTCTTAAGTTTCCCTCGTACAAAGGCTCTCTGCCCTCGGCTTTATCCCGTTCCAGAAGATGGTTGAGCAACTGCGCCTCGCGCCCTGTCTCCATGCGCACGCCTGCTGCATCATAGATCACGATAATGGCAAAAAACAAAGCCATGACAAAGGGAAATCCCCCCAATCCCTCCACGATAGCAGTCGAAACGACCAATCCCGTAACCGTGGCTGAATGCGAACTTGGCATACCGCCGCTTCCCGTGAGGCGTTCTGCGGAAAAACCATTTTTTGCCGCGTCAATGATAACCTTTAAGACTTGCGCCACCAGCCAGGCAGCCGCCGTTGCGACAAATATACGGTTTGTGATGAGATCCATGAGCATGTTCATTTGTTTTCTTCCTTATCTTCTATAATATATGTCACCAAGTTCCCCTATATTACTACGAATTTGAAAATTTGTACAGTTCCTATAGCATCCGCCCCAGGATCACACTGGCGACCAGTCCCGCCAACGTCGCCATCAGAGCGCCCGCCAGCGTCCATCTGGTCTTTCGGATGCCGACACTCATAAAATAAACCGACATAGTATAAAAGATTGTCTCCGTGCAACTCCCCATCAAAGATACGATCAGCCCATTGCTGCTGTCCGGTCCATATTCTTTAAAAATATCTAAGACCAGCCCGGTCGCTGCCGAGGAGGAAAACATTTTTACGATAGCCGCCGGTAGAAGCACGGAGGGAAAGACTCCCTCCGGTATGATCTTTCCCAGCCAAATCGCCAGATCTGTCAGAAATCCGGAAGCGCGCAGGACTCCGACCGCGCACATAAGTCCGATCAGAGTCGGCATTATGGCGATCACAGTGTGAAAGCCGTCCTTTGCCCCCTCCAGAAAATCCTCATAGACCCTTCCTTTACCCAGCAAGGCGTGAAAAAGAATGACAAACAAAAGAATGGGGATAATAGCATCGGATATATATAGAAGCAATTTCATAGCCGATCCTCCCGCCCCATACATGCCAATTTACAAAAGATCACGGCAACCAAAGTGCTGATGGTAGTCGCAAGGATGGCAGGCCCCGTGATCATAGAGGGATTTGCCGATCCGTACTGACTGCGGTAGGCGATCATATTGACCGGAATCAGCTGCAGAGAAGATATATTGAGTACCAGAAAAGTACACATTTCCCGGCTTGCAACGCCCTCTTTCTGGCGGCTGATCTTCTTTAATTCCTGCATGGCAGAAAGTCCTGCCGGTGTTGCCGCCCAGCCAAGTCCAAAGATATTGGCGATGACATTGGTCGCGATATATTCTTTTGCCTTGGTCTCCTTTTTTAATGCAGGAAATAAAAAATTAAGCAGTGGATCCAGTTTTTTCGCCAGACCACGCAACAGCCCGCTCTTTTGCGCAATATTCATCATGCCTACCCAAAAACACATGACACCAAGCAGGGTGATACAAAGAGAGACAGCTTCCTTTGCAGAGGAAAGCGCCGCTTCCGTGATCGCCGCCATCTCCCCCCGAAAGCCTCCATAGATGATACCCAGTAAGAGCATGCCTGCCCAGAGATAATTCATAAGGACTCCAAGACTTTTTTACATATGTATGAAATTTTGAAAAATTCTATGCCGGAAATCATATATTTTTTCATTGTACATACACTGTAACTATGGTATTTCTTTGGGAGGCATTATGGGAAAACGATTTCTTTGTCTGATCCTTGCTATCTTGATCGCATTTTCGGCGATAGGCTGCAGCAAAGAGGATCTGGGAAATGCAAGACTTTTTGATATAGGTCAAACCAATGATGCAGATACTTTTGAGAATCTGACAGACGATTGGTTTTGCAAGCAGATGGAAGCCGATCCTTTGTCCTGCCACTTTACCTTAGAAAACCCGGTTGCCTACCATATCACTTTTTCGGACCAAACACTTTGCACGCTGACCATGGAAGAACATATCAAGGAAATGGATGAGATCAAAGATCTGCTTGACCGCTTAAAGGACATTGACCGACATGCCCTGACTGCCCGGCAAAGACTGGTCTATGACCTTTTGGGTGACTACTATGGTCTGGAGGAAAAACTGGGCGATTACTACTACTATCAAAATCTGCTCTCGCCGACCGCCGGTATTCCTTCTTCCCTGCCGGTTCTTCTGTCCTCTTTTTCCTTTCACGATACCGAGGATATTGAATGTTACCTGTCCCTATTAGAAGAAATGGATATCTACTTTGGGCAGATCTATGCCTTTGCTACGGAACAGACAAGACTGGGGCTTATGGAAAACACAGACTCCCTGAAACAGACCATTGATTTTTGTGCCTCTTTTTCACAGACTCAGGAGGACCATCTGCTTTTGACTTCTTTTGACGACCGCATAAAAAACGCTGCCTTTTTAGATGAAGCAGAAAAAATGTCCTATATATCCCGAAATCAGTCGGTCATTTATGATGTCGTTTTACCATCCTATTTGTCGCTTTCTAATCAATTATCGTCGATCATTGACAAAACAGACGATAATGGAAGTCTTTCTGCCAAAGAAAAAGGACGTACATACTACGCCCTCCTGATAAGAAAGAACACCGGCACAAAGGAAAGTCCCTATACGGTTTTTCAGGAGATCGCTGCCAAACGTCAAAAAGACCTATCCCAAATGGCTGATCTCTTTGCCCACAATCCTGCCTTATCGTCCATGCTAGGCTCTTATACCTGTCCCCTAAAAACACCTGAGGATATGATCGAGCATTTACAGATTTCCATACAAAAGGACTTTCCCGCCTGTGAAAACGTTACCGTCAGCATCCACGAGATTGCGCCTCAGTTGCGGCAGACCAGTGCGCCCGCCTACTACCTGATCGCACCTTTGGATTCCGGAGGCTATCACAATATTTTTTACAACCCGGACAGTAATGCCGACACGACCTCCCTCTTTACCACCATGGCACACGAGGGCTTTCCCGGCCATCTCTACCAGACCGCCATGTCCTATCAGTATGGCTTGGAACCGGTGCGCGCTCTCCTGTCCTTTCCGGCATATACCGAGGGCTGGGCTACCTATGTAGAATATATGTCTTATCAATACGCCGGACTGCCGGATCAACTTGCGTCCGTCTTATCACTCAATGAGAGCATTGTTCTAAGCCTCTATGCCTCTGCGGATATTGGCATCCATTATTATGGCTGGGATCGTGCCCGTCTTTTGGAATTTTTAGAAAATTATGGGATCAAAGATCAGGATGTCGTTAGTCAGATCTACCAATTGATCGTGGAAGATCCAGCGAATTACCTGCATTATTATGTAGGCTATATGAATTTTGCATCCCTACAGAAAGACTATAAGGATGCAAAAAAAGATGATTTTTCTTATATGGAATTTCATAAAAAGATATTACAGACCGGACCTGCACCTTTTGACATCCTGCGGGATGCCCTGCTTGGAACATCATAAGAGTGCCTGATAAATATCGCGTTTGCTGACACCGCGATCTTTTGCCACGGCTTTCATGGCGTCCTTTTTGCTGTAGTCCTGATCCAGATAGATCTGCATGTGTTCCTCGATACTCAGATCTTCCCAGCGGCTTTGCTCCTCCTGCATGACCTCTTCTTTGGATTTACCGGCGATGACAAGGACATATTCACCGCGTGGATCATTTTCCCTGTAGTAATCCACAGCCTGCGCCAGCGTCATTTTCTTCTTTTCTTCATAACGCTTGGTCAGTTCCCGGCAGAGCGTAATGTTACGGTCGCCCAATGCCTGATATAGTTCCTGCAAGGTCGCACGCAGATGATGTGGTGCCTCATAAACGATCATAGTGCGTGTCTCCTGTTGCATCTCCTCCAAGACACGCGCCCGCTCCTTTTTATCTTTTGGCAAAAATGCCTCAAAGCTAAAACGCCTGCACGCCTGTCCGGAACTCGTCACCGCAGTGATACAGGCAGCCGCACCCGGAACGGCATTGACCTCAATACCTTCCTCATAACACATTGCCACCAGTTCCTCGCCCGGATCAGAAATGCCCGGTGTCCCGGCATCTGTGATAACGGCGATATTTTTACCCTCTTTTAAGGCTACCAGTAAAGTATGCGCCTTTTCGATCTTATTGAACTCATGATAACTTGTCATGGGTGTGTCGATCTCAAAGTGGTTCAAAAGTTTTATGGAATTTCGTGTATCCTCAGCAGCGATCAGATCCACTTCTTTCAAAATGCGGACACAGCGATAAGTCATATCCTCCAGATTTCCGATCGGTGTCGCACACAAATATAAGATACCTGCCATACTCTGGCACTCCTTTCCGTTATCCTACTTATTTTATCCTGCAAGCCTTTAATAACCGTAAATATCATAGATCTCCGGCATATAAACACCCGGACTCTGATATACGATCAAGGGTTTTTCTACCTTGATCCTGGACTTTCCGTCCCGCATCCCCTCGATCAGAACCATATTAGGCTCTTTATCCACATAGGGATAGACCAGTTGCATCCGCTTTGGCTCAACCTTGTAACGGCTCATTGTTGATAAGATCTCCACCAGGCGGAAAGGTCTGTGCACAAAATAACATCTGCCGCCCGGGCGGAGAAGTTTTGCCGTCTGTGATACTACGTCCTCCAGATTGCAAAGCACTTCGTGTCTGGCGATGGTCTTGGCGTCAGCATCATTCCTGATGCCATGTTGATCAGTCATATAAGGCGGATTACAAGTCACAACATCAAAAGAAGATGCCCCAAAAATATTTGTTGCATCTTTGATATCTCCTGTGACAATGGAAACGCGGTCCTCCAAGTGATTATAAGCCACGCTCCTTGTTGCCATGTCAGCACTCTCCGGCTGGATCTCCAATCCGGTAAAATGCTGCCCTTCTGATTTGGCTTCTAAAAGAATGGGTATGATCCCGGTTCCCGTGCCAAGATCCAGCACTTCCTCTCCACGCTTTACTTTGGCAAAACCGGACAAAAGCACGGCATCCATGCCAAAACAGAAGCGCTTGGGATCCTGGATGATTTTGTAACCGTTACGCTGCAGTTCATCCAGCCGCTCACCCTCATGTAAAAACAATCCTGCCATTATTTATTATCCTCGAGTTGTGCCAACTCTTTCAATTCTTCTTTTGTGACCTTGACATTCTTGCGCTTTGCCTTGAATTTGAGGTCGCCTACTGCATAGTCGCGCTCTTCCTTGGTATCATTCTGCTCAATCAATACCTTTACACGCTGACGAAGGACACTGATCGCCTTGACCTGTCCGCGGATCCCTTCCGGTGTCGTCACATAGTCCCCGATATTTGGCAACTGACTGTTCAGATACTCGTAAGTCTCCTGCTCATTTTTCAGACAACACATAAGTCTGCCACAGACCCCGGAAATTTTGGTCGGGTTCAGGGAAAGATTTTGCTCTTTTGCCATCTTGATGGAAACCGGAACAAAGTCTGTCAGATAAGAACTACAGCAGAGCGGTCTGCCGCAGATGCCGATCCCACCCATGATCTTGGTCTCATCACGCACACCGATTTGACGCAACTCAATCCTGGTACGGAATACTGATGCCAGATCCTTTACCAGTTCACGGAAATCGATCCTGCCGTCTGCCGTAAAGTAAAAGAGCAGTTTATTGTTGTCAAAGGTGTACTCTGCGTCCACCAGTTTCATTTCCAGTTTGTGCTTCTTGATCTTTTCCTGACAGATCTTAAAAGCCTCTTTCTCTTTTTCCTTGTTCTTTTCTGCCCGCTTGAAATCTTCTTCGGTCGCGATACGTTGGACGGTCTTTAATGGCTGGACAACCTCATCATCCGGCACTTCCTTTGGTGCCACGGCAACCGTTCCCATCTCGACACCGCGCGCGGTCTCAACGATCACGCTGTCACCGATCTTTAAGTCTAAATTCTTGGGTCCAAAATAATATACCTTACCTGCAGTGCGAAAACGCACACCAACAATCTTTATCATGCAATATTCTCCTTTATTGAAAGCAACATGAGTTCCACTGCCAAATTGTAATTTCCATTGCAGGCGATCCGCCGTCTTGCGGTATTCTCTGCCTGAATGATGGTATTCAGCCCATGATAGGAACACTCACTTGCCTGTCTTTTTATGATCATCTTTTCATCCTGAAAAGTAATCTTTCTCTCATCACCTGTCGCCTTATATAATAACACATCTCGAAACCAGATGTTCATCAAATCCAAATAATCACCGATCTTGGGCTTGTATTCCTCCAATTCCTTGACAGCTTGGGAAATATCAAAGATATCCATCTTTTCCATACGACGCATCAGGGAGGTCATATGAGATTTCATTTCGTTAAATTCCTCGGAAGATGCCAGTTTGATGGCTTTCCCCAGATTTCCTTGGGCAAACTGTGCGCAGACATCTGCCTGATAATCCGGCATATTGTGATGCTCCATCAATTCTTTTCGAATGATATCCGCGGAGATCGGCTTTAATTCCAATGTCACACAGCGGGATAAGATAGTCGGCAAAAATCCTGCTGCATTGGTCGTCAGCAAAAAGATAATGGCATAATGCGGCGGTTCCTCGATGGTCTTTAGGAGAGCATTCTGCGCCGCCTTGTTCATCTTTTCCGCCTCATCCATAATATAGATCTTGTACTCGCTCGCATAGGGCTTAATGACAATGTCGTTATTGATCTGCTGACGGATGTCCTCCACCAAGATCGTATTGGGCTTTTCATGCGAAACATAGCGGATATCCGGATGGTTATGACTCTGGCACTGCTTGCAGGAATGACAATTTCCGCAGGCATCCTTGCCCTGGTCCTGACACAAAAGGGTCTGGGCAAATGCCTCCGCCAGCATCATCTTGCCGGCATCCTTCTCCCCACTGATAATATATGCGTGGGACGTTTTACCCAGAGTGATCGCGTTCTGCAAATGCTCTTTGATATCCTCTTGTCCTTTTATGTCTGCAAACTTCATTTTAAACTACTCCGTCTTAGGTGGAAATATCCAGAAGCAATCCCCGGATCTCGTCGACTTTTCCAAGGATGGCAAGATGGTCTTTTTCTTCCTTGACCAGTTCTCCCGCCAAATCATCCAGATTTTTATCCACTAATTTTACCAAACCATAGACGCGGTGACGTCCCCGGCGATCCAAAAAGTTCTCTCTGGAAAACTTGTGGGAACGATTGACGACTTCATTCATGAAATCCTTGACCAGACCGCGGTATTTTTTCATATCCCGGATATCCATGTGCTCCGAGATCTTCTTGCCCTGCTCCGTGATCTCATCCATCAGCCCCGACAGTTTTTCCTTTAATTCCGCATCGTCGATAGCACTCGCCAGAGTGAACTTAAATCCGTCATCCGTAGGCTTTGTCTGATTCACTTCCTGTGTCTGCGTCACGCCCGACACATCATTTACCTTTAAATCCATAGGCTAGCCTTCCTCACTCATCATGACTTCACGCATAAAGGATACGATGTCCTCTTCCGTGCGCTCCAAGTCCTCGTTATAAAAAATCCTGTGGATGCCCGCCTCCTGCAATTTCTCCTTGGAAAAATCTGTGGCATCTGCCAAAAAGCGTCGACACATTTCCTCATACTTTGGATGCTTCTGGCACCGCTCACGATCCAGTGCTCTTTGCAGGCGCACGCCGTCCTCTACTTCTATATATATCGGAAGAACCGCGTCCTGACTAAAGTAATCCCGCAACTTGACAAAAGACTCGATCGTTCCGATCACCAGATAATCATCTCTGCTCAGATCGATGTTGCCATCGTCAACGGTAAAATAGTCCCAGATGCCATGACAGGTGTTATAACTGCGGATCTCCACGACCTTGCCGGATGCCAGCAGCCTGTCTTTTTCCTCATGTGTGCAAAAATGGTATTCAATACCATCTACTTCGCCTGCACGGATGGGTCTTGTCGTATAAGACACGATCTGGCGCAGGACAAGATCATGCCGTCCCAAAATGCGCTGATATAAGGTATCTTTCCCTGTTGAACTTTTTCCTATGATACAAAAAATCTTTCCCATGTTCCTTACTCTGCCTGTCTATAAAATGCGCTTATCATCTAGTATAATATAGTCCACCTCAAATGACAACGAAAAGCCCATGATCCACAAGCCCGGTGACGGTCAGCCCCTGCTTTTGGGCTAGATTTAAGAGGTCAATCCGTTCCTGATCGATCCGCTCACCCGGTACGATCAAAGGCACCCCCGGCGGATAAATGGCGACCGATGACACCGCGATCCTGCCCTCTGCCTGATCAAGGGCACAGTGTTCTTTCTCTTTTTCCATTGCCTCATAATATTCCATGACCTTTTGCTCGCGCCCGTATAAGATCTGCCCCGTCTGGCAGGGATCGTCTGCATCTTTTACGCTGGCTTCCCGATCGATCTCTTTTAGTGCCTCAAAAAGACGGACAAATCCCTCTTCGCTATCCATAGGGCTCGTCATGGCAAGTCCATAGGAAAAAGAGGACATTTCCAGAACCAGATGATATTTTTGCAAGAGGATCTCTTCCAGCGCATGCCCAGAAAGCCAGGTCTTTGATACATCGATCACGATCTTCCCCGGATCCTGCCCCTGGAAGGAAGAGACACGGACCTTTTCCAGACTTTGACATTTCTCATAAAAATCCTGCAAACGTGAGGCAAATAGCCCAAATGCTGCTTTTTCTTCTTCCAGAAAGCGGATGCACTGACATATGGAAGCCATCAGGACATAAGACGGCGAACTGGTCTCAAATACATCCAGATAGGTCTCGATCTGACTTTCCGAAACAAGTGAATTTTCATTGACGTGAAGAACAGCCGTCTGGGTCAGCGCAGGCAGAGTCTTGTGCAGACTCATGATGACAAGGTCTGCCCCGCTTTCCAGCGGAGACTTGGGAAAATAGGGATCAAAGCCCAGATGCGCACCATGTGCCGCATCCACAATGACCGGGATCCCCCTTGCATGTGCCAGCGCCACGATCTCATCCAGGGGTTCGATCATCCCTTCATAAGTCGGTGATGTCACCACGATGGCTCCGATATCCGGGTTGACTTGCAGAGCCCGCTCATATTCTGCGATCGGTGTTCCCTCGATCATGCCGATCTGCCCTACCTTGGGATAGGTATAGATGATCCGGCACTGCCGCAGCCAGGCAGCATGATAAATGCTTTTGTGGCTGCTCCGCCCCATGAGGATGCATCCCTTTTGCGGCAGAGCGGAAAAGACTGCCGTCAGGTTGCCACAGGTCGATCCTCCGACCAGAAGATAGGACTTTTTCGCATGGTAAAGCCCTGCCATACGTTCCATGGCTTCTAAGATAAGCCCCTGTGGATCATGCAGATTGTCAAATCCGGGGATCTCTGTAATATCAATGGCATATGGGTCTTCCAGCCCGGTCTGCTGTCTCTTATGTCCCGGCATATGAAACGGATAAAAGTCCGAATCTGCCAGTTCTCTTAATTTATGGTCTAACATTTTTCTTTTCTTTTTCCCTCTATCATCTTATAATAGTATCTACATGAAAAAGCGCGGATGGTTTTCGCGTGTTAGTTGGAGGTTACAATGAGTCAGGCTTTGGTCATTTTATGTGGTGGTGATAGTTCCCGTATGGGGACCGATAAGGCACTGCTGCCATTCGGTGATGAATGCTTATTAGAATATATGGTGCACAAGTTTGCGCCCCACTTTGACCGCATCTACCTGTCTGTCAACCAGCGCGGCGACTACGGACACCTGGATCTGGATGTCACGGAGATACCTGACATCTATCTCAATGCCGGTCCCATGGGGGCGATCTTGAGCAGTCTTACCATGATCGTTGAAAACCGTGCTTTTTTTGTGACCATTGATACACCTTTTATCCAGCCGTCACTCTGCAAGCACCTGCTTGCGGCATCCGAAAACTACGATGCCTGTTCACTGGCTCTGCGTGATCACTATGTCGACACCATCGCCTGCGTTTATTCCAAGGCATGCATTCCTGCCTTTGGCAAGTCCATCCTTTTGAACAACCGCACCAACAGCCAGATCCAAGCCAAGTGCTATATCAACTATGTGCCGGTTTCGGATGTTGCACTCTGCTCGACCATGCCATTTGAAGACCAGTTTTACCGTCTGAGCGACCGCGATTCCTATTACTTTGCCCTTTTCCACCAGTTACAGGACTTGGGCGGCATCCGCCATTAGTCTAAAAATCTGCCCAATTGCGGCATCCAATCGCCAAAAAAGATCTGATCTTCCATCAGTTTTTCCCAGATAGGCTCTAAGAACCTACAGATCAGCCCGTGCACTTCCTGCCAAGTCGGCTCTTTTTTCTTCTCCTTGCGCAAAAGGCTTTTCCATTTCTTTTCCATATAAGTGTATGTACCGTATCCGCTCAGGCTTTCCCATATTAAGGCACTGCATTTTACATGGTCTTTGTGGCACATATCCCCTAAACTTTCCTGTACCTTGCGTCCCTCCAGAGGGTATTTGCTCAGGATCTCGTATAGTTTTTGGTAGTGCTCCATGTCCTGCAACAATTCCAGTTGCTTTACGATGGGCAGCAGATGCTCCGCCGCAATCTGCTCTACCGGGTATGCGTATATACCAATCGTCTTGTTGTTCTCCAAAAAGAGCCGTAAATTTTCTTCCTTTGGAAAAATATGCTCCCCGCCAAAAGGCTGAAGGCTGATGCGAAAAGGCACATACATGTCGCAGACTTCCATGGAAAGGTTCATCCGGAATCCCTGACCTTCTTTTTCCTCGGAAACTATCTCTACGCCAAATCCTTCTTTTTTATATGCCTGTAATAAGTCTTGCTGGATCCGCTCTTTGATCTCCTTGAAGGCTTTGGCTCCTGTATAGTAGTAGCAGACTTTCTCTGAGACCGACCTCTTATAGACATCCAACCCCAGTCTGTCGCTGCCCTCCAGCCAGAAGTCTTTGGCATCCGCCAATTCTGCAAAGATGCGCACCGTTGTCTCCAAGACATAGGCACTTAAAATATGGAAAAAAGGTATATCCAATTCCTGACTCTTTGTCTTGATCCATGCTTCGTTTATCATGCTTTGCTCCTATAACCAGATTCCAATCATATTTTGCACTTTCTTTAAGACCTTGCGCTCCTTGGCATACTCCATCAACGCCGCAACATCCTTGTCCTCATCACCGATATAGGTAAGGATAGCTTTCTTGAAATCGTTTCGATCCATTTTATCCTGATACTTCAGACAGTCGCAGACCAGCCGATCCTTGGTATAAATCTGCATGGGTTGACCTGCCAACCTTATGGTCGTCACACCCATCCCCAACACCTTTGGCTCCGTGTAATAAGGCTGTAGATTCGGATAATCCATCTTAAAGCGAGACTTGGAGACATTTTTGCTGACAGCAATATGCCACGCATAAGGACGCTGTTCCAGATAACTGTGATAAAAAAGAGCTGATTCCATGGTAAGCACTCCGTCTGAGAACATGCGCGCCACCATACTTTCTTCCGATCCGTCAAAATATTTTGTCGTATAGTAACCGCTTTTGACCCGCTTGAGATAACCTTCCTCCAAAAATTGCAAAATGCGTCGGTAGTCAATCCCCATAGCGAGAATATCCGATGTCTTTGCCATGCCTTGATTTTTTTGCACCAGGGCATCGATCTGCTCCAGATCATAGGCTTTCTTTTCTTCGCGGCTCAGATTTGTTAATTCCATTTTGCCCACTCCTTGATCTTACATTAGGTAATTTCATACATTCCTTGCCTTTATTATAAGAAGATGTATATTTGGTGTCAATTCTAAATGTCTGTCCTTTCCTCCCTTCTTTTGTCTTGCATTTCCTTAGTTTCTGTCGTATATTGATAAAAGACAAATATTTTTGTCTTTTTATAATAAAAAAGACAGTAAGGAGATACATTATGCCGGAAATGGAAAGAAGACTTCGCAAGAACCCATCCCGTAAAGAATGTGAGGATATCATCCGCCGCATCCTTATGACCGAGATGTTGGAAAAAGGAAAGAATGAACATTTTAAGACTGCAGCCGATTTCATGAAATACTTTGAATCGCTCTACCCAGCCAGCGACAGCCTGACTAAGCAGGTACAACGCGCTATCAAGTCCCTCGATATGCCAAAGGATCCTAACGGCTACTTCATCATCAATAAGACTGCCGAGCAGTTGGATCAGGATCAGGAACTTTCCTTTATGCTGCAAAAAAGCAAGGCACATGTGACTTCCCTGGAAGACTATGAGACACTCTTTCTGGCAACAGATCCTAACTACAAGTCCTACCTCTTGCAACTTATCCGGGAATCCAAGACCTGTCACGGCAAATATATCACGATCTTAGATACGACAGACGGACTTTTATTATATACAAGAAATGCATCCCAACTCCGTGTTCTCTTGGAAAGCCTCATGCAGTATTCTTGATATTATCTGACAATATATATCATATACATCAAATATCCGACATTATACGGTTCAAGTACAGATGTCTATAAATACAAAAACGACAATATACATTATATATATTGTCGTTTTTTATTATTTACACATACTTTATTGTCTAATACAAATTATCTTGTCCTTTTTGACCGTTTTGTATTCCTATGGATAGGCTTACCGGAAGTCCGATTCGGCTGTCGCCTTGTAGCAGTGGTCCTACTTGACGTTGCGCGGCTTGCTGCCGCTTTTCGCTTGCGTCTCTTGTTACGGCTGATCTGACGATAGCGGCTTCTCTTCTTTCGATCTTCATTCTTTCTGTGATGATTCAAAAGGATCTGTCCTGACATGGCATTCCATATATAGACTACTAATAAAAGGATCAGGATAATGCCGATCACCAGAAGAATGGTCTTAAAATCAATACGAAAATACTTTACTTTAGATCCGCCCTTATCTGCGGAAATATTGTGGAAAGGGTAGGTTGCCTTTGTGTTCTTCTCATAAATGACATTGGCTCCTCCCACTTGCTTTCCGGCATAAATGTAGGAGATCTTTGCAACGACTCCCTTATCGGCATCTTTATCTGCCGGTGTGACCGTCGCCTGCGCATCGGCAAAAGATGCTGTATTTGGAAGAACGACCACGCCATCCTCATCAACACGGATCAAATCGATCTTATCACTGAGTGATCCCAGTGCCTCCTGATCGCTCATATCCGACAGGTTGACATTGTCTGCTACCGAATATAAGGAAAAGTTCTGAAAACAATATTCAAACAGATTTTCCGTATCATTATAATGCGCCGGATTGCTGCTGTCCAAGATCACACAAAGGAGGGTCATGCCATTTTTCTGCGCATAGGTAACGAGGGTATTTCCCGCTTCATCTGTATAACCGGTCTTGCCGCCTAGAGCATATTCATACAGATTGCTGCTTCCCCTGTGATTACTGATCATACCATGGGTATTGTTACAATTATATGCCTCTTTTTTGTTGTCTGCCGGGATCGTGTATGCCCTGGTAGAACTGATCTTGCGAAATTCCGGATATTGGTAAGCCGCACGCGCGATCAAAGCCATGTCTCTCGCTGTCACATAATGATCCGGGTTGGGAAGTCCGTTCGGATTGGCAAAATGTGTGCCGGTACAGCCCAATTCCTTTGCCTTGGCATTCATCATTTCCACGAACTTGTCCATGCTACCGCCACCCACATGCTCGCCGATCGCCCAGGCACATTCGTTGGCAGACTCTAACATCATACCGTAAAGACAGTTCTCCAGCGTCATCTCTTCCCCGACTTCTCTGGCAATATGAGAGGTATCTCCTTCATTGCCATAGACGGCTTCCTCTGAAAAGGTGACCATTTCATCCAGATCACAATTTTCCAGCGCCAAAAGAGCGGTCATGACCTTGGTGATACTCGCCGGATAATGGGAGGTATCCGCATTCTTTTCATAGAGGACGGTTCCTGTCTCCATCTCTACAACAATCGCGGCTCCCGATGTCACGCTGACATTGTCCGGCCAATACTCCGCTGCCTGTGTATTTATGGCACTGCCAAGCGACAAAACTGCTGTAATCGCTCCCGCAAAACATAATGCCATCCACTTTTTTATTCTATTCATTTGCTTCTCTTTTCTATCTCTTTTCTTTTATACTGCCATATATGTACTTCTTTTTGCACATACAGTAATAGTATAATCGCATCGTTTTTCATCTGCAACAGATTTCTACCACGAAAGTCCTATTTTATGATATAATCGTTTTGCTAAATTTAAAATAATTTGAGATGGAGATCCTATATGAGATTAAGAAATATTCCGGGCGCAGACGAAGTAATCGCCAGTAGCCCTTATTGTGTGCAGGATGCCGCTTCCCTTACAGGAAACTGGCAATCTATTTTTCCTCAAAAACAGCCACTCCATATCGAGATCGGTATGGGAAAAGGTCAATTTATCATGGGCATGGCAAAGGCACACCCAGACATCAACTATCTTGGTATTGAGAAATACACCAGCGTCCTTTTACGCGCTGTGCAAAAGATGGAAGCCGAGGAAAGTCCGATCAACTCTTTACGCTTTCTCTGCTTTAACGCAGAAGACATTGCGGAGATCTTTGCTCCGGGAGAAGTTGACCGGATCTATCTGAATTTCAGCGATCCCTGGCCAAAAGACCGGCATGCCAAGCGCCGCCTGACATCCTCTGCCTTTTTAGACCGCTATGACAAGATCCTAAAAAAGGGTGGCCGCATCGAGTTTAAGACCGATAACCGCGATCTTTTCGACTTTTCTGTAGAAGAGATCGAAAATTCCAGTATCTGGCAGATTGATGCAAAGACTTATGATCTGCACCAGGATGCGTCCATGAACGCCGGCAACATCATGACCGAATACGAGGAAAAGTTCTCCTCCAAGGGCAACCCGATCTGCAAACTGATCGCCAGCCGTATAGACGACTAAGATAAATATTTATCAATATTTTCCTCGACCAGATCCTGCCCGATCACGATCACGACATCCTGTCCTGCCCCGATCGGCGCAAAACGGATCTCTTCTGTTGTCGCATTCAGTTCGACCCACTTTTTATCCTGATCTAAAAAAAAGCCTTTGATACGGAATACCTTGCCGCAGGACGCATCTGCAAAGATCTGCTTTACCAGAGTTTCCAGACGCTCCCTGTCAAAGGCTTTGTTCATATAATATAAGGAAGAGAATTCGCCACTGTCATCCACAAAGCGTTTCTCATAACTTTCGATACGATATCCACAATTTGCAATCTTCTCAAAATCTTTATCCACAAATTGCAAAACGCTCTTTCGGATAACTTCTTCCGAAAATCTGCGTTTGCACTGAATGCCTTCCATGGCTGCATTCAGATGCGCTATGGTCTCATCCATCTGCACCGGATCCACCTCATCTGCATGGGAAAGCAGGATACAACCTGCATTTGCCGCTTCACTTGCCAAGAGGTAATCTGCTGTCTCCGACAGGTCCTTCTCTAGTTGTGCATCAACGATCGTGATCACATTGCCAATCTCATACCACTGGTCTAAAGGATCCTCACGCAGGGCATCAAAAAATTCATCCACATCATAGATCCCTGACGGCTCTACAATCACCCGGTCATAACCGCACATGCCCATGGCGATCAGTTTGGTGCGAAAACGCCTGCGGTGACAGTCTGCGTCACATCCACCGGCGATCATTTCCAACTCACACTTTTCCCCTTCCAGATCCTGCAAAAGCATCATATCGACATTGATGGCGCCATAGTCATTTTCCAGAATACCGATATTTAAGCCCTGACGCATGAGGTATCTGGCATATTCTTTGATAAAAGTTGTTTTCCCGGATCCCAGAAATCCGGTGATGAGATCAATTTTTACCATATCTTCTCCTTTTTCTGCTTGCTGCGATGATACTTAAAGAGCACATAAATGACCATGAGCACGGCACCCAGTACAAAGGATGTCGGATAGGTCAGATACACGCCCATCACACCATCAATGCGCGGTGTCATAGTCCAGATCCAGATTACACGGAAAAGGCAAAGCGAGATCAGGATGATCGCCATCGGTCCCATGGTATCTCCGGTTCCGCGCAAAGCCCCTGCTAAGGAGTGGATCACGCCCAAAATACTGTAAAATGGGGCGAGTGCCCAGATGCACATGACACCGGATGTAATAACTTCCGGCTCCTTGGAAAAGGCGGAAATGATCTGGGTATCGAAGCCTAACATAATGGCAGTCATCATCAGTGTATAGCATAAATTGATGACAAATATCATGGCTGCACCCTGGAAAGCCCGCTTACGCTTACCTGCACCGATATTTTGTCCGACAAAGGTCGTCGCTGCCATGGAAAAACTGAGGATCGGCAGGATATTGAAGCCGTCTACCTTCATATAGGCAGAAAATCCTGCAACAACATTGGTTCCGTAGGCATTGACACCGGTCTGGATCAAAATGTTGGAAAAACTGATGACCGCATTCTGGATGGCAGCCGGCAATCCGATACGGACAACGCGCATCGCCCAATATTTATCCAGGCTGATGTCGCGGAATACCACACGGTATGGTGCATCTACCTTTGCCAGATAGCGGAATGCCAGAATACTGCTGACACCCTGACTAATGACTGTAGCGATCGCAGCCCCTTCCACACCCATACCAAATCCGCAGATCAGAAGAAAATCCAGAGCGATATTGACAAGGGATGAGACCACAAGATACTGGAGCGATTTTGTGGAATTTCCGACGGCATTTAGGATGGCTGCCAGCATATTATAAAAGGTCATGAAGATCATGCCACCAAAATAAATACGCAGATACAGAACTGCCTCCAGCATCATATCTTCCGGTGTCCCCATCGCACGCAGTAACTGCGGACAAAAGGCAACGCCAACCACTGTCGATACCAGTCCCAGTACCACAGCAATCCCCAGCATATTGTGGATCACATGCTGGAGTTCATCGTAGCTTTTGGCACCATAGAACTGGGAAATCAAAATACCGCCTCCGGCGGATGCCCCCAGACAAAAGGCGATCAAAAAATAGGTCAACTGCCCGCTAGCGCCGACTGCTGCAAGTGCTGTCGCTCCCACATAATTGCCGACCACGAACGAATCTACCGTGCTATACAACTGCTGCATGAAATTCCCCAATATCAAGGGGATCGCGTATATGATAATGGATTTAAAGATTTTACCTTCTGTCATAATTTCCTACTCTAATTCTGTATATTCCAGCCCGATCTGCTTACGGACCTGGTCTAAAATGTGCATTACATCGGATGTCGCCTGCAGCGGCACCATCTTACTTTCCAACCTGCCTGCCCGGATATCCTCTGCCACAGCGTCAAATTCATCCAGATAAGAATTGATGCGCGGTCCCGGACCCTTAAATACTTCTTTATGGAAGAAATTCTTTTTATAGGTAACCTGATTGGTTGCGTGATAAAAAGGCGCTTGAATCTTACCCTTTTCCCCGCTGATGGTCATATTTTCCAGGCCCTTCATATCTACGATAGATGCAGAAATCTTGGCGGTCAGGCCATTTTCAAAGGTCAGCATCACATCCTCGCCATAATCGATTCCATTCTCGATGGTGCCATTGCTCTCGATCTTTACCGGATAGCCCCACAAGCGATAAGCATAGGTGATCGGATAGATCGTGATGTCCAAAAGAGCACCGCCGGCACGCTTTGGATCTGACACACGTGGTGCATATTTGACAGACTTCATATGATAAGTGAAGTTGGCATCCGTCACCTTTCCCAGTTTGTCCTCCGTCAACCATAATTTGACCTGATTGGCTGCTGGGGAGAACCAGGTCCACATGGCTTCTGCCAGATAGATTTTCTTTTCCCTCGCAAGTGCGATCAGACTGTCGGTCTCCTCCGCTGTGACTGTAAATGCCTTTTCACACAATACCGGCTTGCCCAGTTCCAATGCCTCTTTGACATAACGGAAATGCGCATTGTGGGGTGTCACGACGTAGACGCCCTCTACACCATCTGCTAAAATGGCTTCCTCTGCGCTCCCATATGCCTTGCAATGAAACTCCTCTGCGAATGCCTTGGCATTATCCATATTTCTGGTATAGCAGGATACGATCTCATGTCTGCCACTTGCAAGCAACTGTCCTGCCACCTGATATCCCAATTTTCCCGTTCCGATAAAACACCATCTAAACTTTTCCATAAAAAATCTCCTAATATATAAAATGATAAAGAAAAAAGTGCTGTTTCCATCAGCACCCCTTAGGTATAAGATCCCCTCATAAAATACGAAAAGCAGGATACGGGAGTCGAACCCGCCTATCCAGCTTGGGAAGCTGGCGCCCTACCGATAGACTAATCCTGCCTGTGTTACCAATCTTGGTATAAAATATTATAGCACTCTGTAAAAGGTAAGAAAAGCACCTATGTCTCATTTTTGCATAAAATAAGAGAAAGCCCGGAGACTTTCTCTTATATGAAATGCTGTTTTTATATTCCTTATTTTTATCGGTCTTTTCACTGCCTTAAGATCTGTAAATGCCTGCGCAAATCTCTGCGCTGTCTCAGCAAAGACTTAAAGCACCTGATCTAATGCGAAGGACTATTTCTGTCCGTAGTAAGCATTCGCCCCATGTTTGCGGTAGTAATGCTTATCCTGCAATTCTACCGGTGCCGGAGCAACCTTTGGATTAATCATCTCACAATTTGCCGCCATCTTTGCAACTTCCTCCAAAACGACTGCATTGTGTACCGCCTCATGTGCATCCTTGCCCCAGGTAAATGGTCCGTGGTTCTTGCAAAGAACTGCAGGTGTCGCGATATAGTCAATGCCTTGTCTCTCAAATTCGTCAGCGATCAGAATACCGGTGTTGAGTTCGTAAGCCTCATCGATCTCTTCCTTAGTCAAGTTGCGGACACATGGAACGTCTTTGTAAATATAGTCTGCATGGGTCGTGCCATAGCAAGGAATATTCCTTCCTGCCTGTGCCCAAGAGGTCGCCCAAGTAGAGTGAGTATGCACGATACCGCCAATATCCGGAAAACGGTTGTAAAGTACCATGTGGGTCGCTGTATCGGAAGAAGGATTGTACTTGCCCTCAACCTTATTGCCCTGCAAATCCACAACGACCATATCTTCCGGTGTCAGTTTGTCATAATCAACACCGCTCGGCTTGATGACAAAAAGTCCTGACTCCCTATCGATACCACTGACATTGCCCCAGGTAAATGTCACCAACTGGTATTTTGGCAAAAGCATATTTGCCTCATAAACTTCTCTTTTTAATTGCTCTAACATAAGATCCTCACCTCATTTTATCAAAAATTACAGTTTTTCTACCGCTGTCTGCTCTACTGCGATCGCATCCTTAAAGGTCTTGATATATGCATCAAATCCTTCTACATCCCTAGGATCCGGATCAACGGATGTACCAACCGCATCTGCAAAAACACGGTCTGCCAGATAATCGGCAAGTGTTTCTCCTGCTTCCTTATTGACCAGATAGGCTGCCAGAAGTGCCATGCCCCAAGGACCGCCTTCGCCTGCCGTCTCCATAACAGAAACCGGTGTATCCAGTGCTGCTGCCAGATAATTCTGGGCTACGCCCTTGGTCTTAAAGATGCCACCATGTCCATAGATAGCGTCGATCTCAACCTTTTCTTCCTGTAAAAGCAGATCCATGCCGACCTTCAAGGCTCCAAAACTTGCATACAGATGAGAACGCATGAAATTTGCTAGCGTGAACTTGCTCTCCGGCGTACGCACGAACATCGGACGTCCTTCAGTGCAGTTCATGATATTCTCGCCGGACAAAAATCCATAGGAAAGCAATCCGCCGCAATCCGGGTCTGACTCCAAGGACTTGCGGTAAAGCGTACCATATAATTCATCCCCGGACACTTTCACTCCAAAAGTATCTAAGACCTCACCACATAAGCCAACCCATGCATTCAGGTCACTTGTACAGTTGTTGGCATGAACCATGGCAACCAAACTTCCGTCCGGTGTCGTTACCATATCGATCTGCGGGTAGTATTTGGTAAGCTCCTTATCCAAAACCACCATGGCAAATACAGATGTCCCGGCGGAAACATTACCTGTGCGCTGCTTGACGCTATTAGTCGCAGCCATACCTGTTCCGGCATCTCCTTCCGGTGGAGCGATCGGAATGCCTGCCTCTAATTCACCACTTGGATCTAAGAGTTTTGCGCCTTCTGCCGTAAGGGTGCCGGCACTTTCTCCGGCAAGACGGATCTTTGGTAAAATATCTGCCAAATGCCATGCAAAGTGGCGGTCTGCAATCAGATCTTCAAATTTATCCATCATGACTGCATCATACTGCTTTATCTTAGGGTCGATTGGAAACATACCGGATGCATCGCCGACACCCAGCACCTTTTCCCCGGTCATGCGCCAGTGGATATAGCCAGCCAGTGTCGTAAAGAAAGCAATATCTTTTACATGGTCTTCGCCGTTTAAGATCGCCTGATACAAATGTGAGATACTCCAACGCTCCGGGATATTGTATGAAAACAGTTGACTCAATTCTGCAGCAGCCGGCCCGGTCGTAGAATTTCTCCATGTCCGAAATGGCACCAGCAGATTTCCGTCTTTATCAAATGCCAGATAACCATGCATCATGGCAGAAAAACCAAGTGCAGCAACTTTTGTCAATTTCACATCATATTTGTCTGCCACATCTTTTTTCAGATTGGCATAGGCATCCTGCAAACCTGCCCAGATCTCATCATCATGGTAGGTCCAGAAACCATTTTCCAGACGGTTCTCCCATACATGGTCTCCGCTTGCGATCGGCTTGTGCGCTTCATCGATCAGCACTGCCTTAATTCTCGTTGAACCAAATTCAATTCCGAGGATTGCCTTTCCACCGGCAATCAATTCCCCTATGTTTCCCATAAGTACCTCCTCAAATTATTTAAAATCATATACAACTCTGTTACAAGACCTATGACCCTTATTCTGCATTTAGTATAGCATTGCCGTTTTTTTTCCACTATACGTTTATTAACGAATTTAGTTCATTTTTTTATCGCACTTGTCTGGAGATCCTCTGCCGACCTGCAGGGAGATTTTTAGAAAATAAAAAAGCGCCAAACCTAGACATTTCTAAGTCCGACACTCTTCAAATGCGCGATCAGGGGTTCGAACCCTGGACACCCTGATTAAGAGTCAGGTGCTCTGCCAGCTGAGCTAATCGCGCATATACTTGTCTGCCGTTCCTGACGACAAAAAATATATTACTACGAATCGATGAAAAAAGCAAGTACTTTTTTCATTTTTTTCTAAATAAATTTTGATTTTTCAAATTTCATAAAAATGTATTTATATGCCATTCAAAAAGGAGCCGTGATTTTGCATCACAACCCCTAATCTTTTTTACATATTTGCAAATAAGGCTGCGATCTCATCCGGTGATAAGACCTTATTCGGATCTGACAAATCCGGCATTGGTGGCTTTTCTTCAGCGTCAGGCTCCGGCATTGGTTCTGGCTCTGCTATAGTATCCAAATCCGGAAGATCGTCTGCACTTTCTGTATATTCCTCAAGATCCGGCAGATCCAGATCATCCAACTCATCCAGACTTGGCAGATCATCTACAGACGGCATACCCTCCATGGCAGGTACTTCTTCTGTCTCCTCTGCCTTTTCTTCGATCGCCTCAGCCTCATCGGCTGCGACCGGTCCCTCATCAACCATCGGAGCATCTTCCTCGATCACCGTCTCATCCTGACGCATTTCTTCTGTATCCGATGCAAGACTTGCGAGCATGGCATCGATCTCTGCCTGTGAGATCTCTCCGCCATTGCCAGCAGGCTCTACTTCCGGTGCGGCTGTCACTTCTTCTGCTTCCTCCGGCATTTCAACCGCTTCTTCTATGATCGGTTCGGCTACGGGTTCTTCTATTACAGGTTCTTCCACAGGCTCTTGTGCAAGAACTTCCTCGGCTGCTGCAAAGGCATCATCCTCTACCGGCTCCTCCGGGATCGGTGCCTGTGCTTTTACTTCCACTACCGGACTTTCTGCAACAGGGCTTGCCACCGGCTGTGCTGCCTGACGGAGTTCCAGATCGGAAATCTCCTGCTTCATCTGCTCCAATGCCTGATGCAGGGCAGCAAACTGATCCTGCATTCCCTGATTATTTGCCACAAGTTCTTCTCTCGTCTGCTGCAAAAGTGTCTCCTGCTGGCGAAGAAGGGCATCATTATTGTCTGCCAGTTTCTCCTCAAATCCAAAGACGCGCTGGATCAGTTCATCATTGGCATTCATCAGAGCGTCTGCATTTTCCTTACTTCTGGAAATCGTTACCTTTGCAACTGCCTTTTGCGCTGTGATGATATCTTCCGCCGGAAAATTAGTATTTTCCTCCAACTGGTTCAGACGTTCGTTTAACTCATCAAAATATTTTCTCTGTGCAAGATAAGATGCCTTTTGCGCCTTATAGATCTCCTCATAATCCAATCTCTCTTTTTCTTTATTTTTCTGGCTCAGTTCGATAATCGATAAAACAAGAAAGAAGAGAACCGCTACCATACAGATGGCAACGATCAACAAAATTGGAAAATTGCCTCTGGCGTGTATCATAAAGTAAATTTCCAACAAAAGGAATAATGCCTCGATCACGCTGGCAAAAGCAATGGTAATTTTTTCTTTTTTCATGAATGTCCCCCGTTTTCCTCTATTAAGACATATTTATACATTTAAAGACATTATACCCTGTCTTGCCAAACTTTCCAATAGAAAACGGACGACTAATCCAAAAACTGCTGCATCTCTGACCAGTCGATCTTCTTATCTTTAAAATGGTATTCTTTATCATGGTCATTGATCTGGCGAACGACACGACATGGCGTTCCCATGGCTACCGAATTGGACGGAATATCCTTAGTTACAACACTGCCGGCACCAATCACAACATTGTCTCCGATCGTAACACCCGGCACGACGATAACGCCGGCTCCCAGCCAGCAATTCTCCCCGATATGGATTGGCATATTATACTGGATACCATGTTTGCGCAGTTCCGGCATCATAGGATGCCCTGCTGTCGCCAAAACTACATTTGGTCCAAAGAGGGTATGGCTGCCTACATAGATATGGGTATCATCTACACAGGTCAAACCGAAATTTGCGTAAACTCCATCCCCAAAATGCACATGTTTGCCGCCCCAATTCGCATGAAAAGGCGGTTCTATGTAACAATCTTTTCCCACATCACCAAACATTTCTTTCATAATAGCATTGCGCTTATCCATTTCCGATGGTCTGGTCTGATTGAAATCATATAAACGATCCAGACATACCATCTGTTCTTCCATAACACTGTCATCGTTCGGATCGTATAACTTTCCGTTGTGCATATTGTCTCTTTGTTCCATTTGTAAAATCCCCCTTTAATTTTTATTCCTCTACGATATAGTTATCCCTGCCGCTTCGCTTCACGCGGTAAAGAATCTTGTCTGCCTCGTCAAAAATTGTTCGAAAATCCTTGTTCTCTGACAACCTGCCATTCTTGTAACCCTGCGACAGTGTCACATGAACGCCTGCGCGTGAGTTTTCATTCGGAATGGCTTTTTCCATCAATTTCTGCCGAATCTGGTCTGCGATCTTCTCGATATCCTCGTTTTTCTGATTTAAGAAGACAACCAAAAACTCATCCCCACCATAACGATAAACCCTGCCGGAGTGCTTGCTAACAACACCCTGGATAATATCGGCAATATCCTTTAAGCAGTCGTCCCCGCTCAGATGTCCGTAAGTATCATTCTTTTCCTTGAAGCAGTCAATATCCAGAATACCTACACAGAGGCGTTGTAAATCCTTTTTGCAGAATTCGGCAACGTCCTCGCCCAACTTGTAACGGTTGAATACACCTGTCAACGGGTCGGTATCAGACCTTTTCTTTGCCTGTTTCCGCGCTCTCTCATTATTTTCCAGAGCAACCCTGACATCGTATGCCACCTCTTTGTCATACCTATCTTTTTCGATCTTCTCATTGTAAAGATCGGTCAATTCTATACACTTTTTCGTATAGGAAGGCACATCGTCCATGGTCTGATACCATTTACGCCACATCTCGTTGACAAATAACTTGAGATCGAGCACATTTACCTTGGTTGAATATCTCTCCATGACCTCAATAACCTGCTTCCATTTATCATATTCTTGCATATCAATCATTAATTGGCATAATTCCGTAAAGTTTTGTATATAATTGCCGATCTCAGTATATTCTGTGGCAGATTTTATTAGGTAATCCAGTTTCTCATAGACCAAGTCCTTTCTTCCAAGAACCCAGTTTACCCGGCTTTCCATTACATCATAATCAAAACGGATCCTCTCCTCATCCGGCATATATTCCAGCAGTGAACGCTCCAGAATGAGGTACTTTTCCACCATGTCATATTGCTTTAAAGACATATAAGAATCCTGCATATTGATGTATGCACCCAGCACACGCTTCTTTTGCTCCGGATCATGGTCTAAATGATATTTGCGGATGACTTCCTCCGCCAGATTAAAATAAACCAGAGCCTTTTCATTCGCACCAATGACCTGATATTCGGAACCGATATTTGCATAACCCATCATTTCATATTCCGGATAGCCATATTTTTGCGCGATCTCAATACACTGAAAAAGCAGGTCGATCGCCATACTGCCATTGCCGGATGCTCCCAAAAGAACCGCCAGCATATTCAAACTGGAAGCATATCCTTCCTTGTCGCCGATCATTTCATATGTATCTTTTGCCTTTTCTATCAGAGCGATACTGTCATCAATATTTCCTCTTTCATATTCCATATGACCATCTTTTAAATAGTCATATGCAAGTTGTCTCATCTGTTCTGTGTCTTGTATCATAAAGACTCTCCAAACTATAAAAAATCATCCGATTATAAAAATGAAAACTATTTAAAGTGTAACATCGTTTCCAATAGATTAAAAGATAGCGCCGTGTATTTTCTGTAATACTTATCAGAGTTTCCTACATTTTTCTTCCTAATTTGACAGAAAGATTCTCTGGTGCTACTATCAAGTTAGTATAAACTAACATATAGAGGGAGATTTATCATTATGAAAGTATATACATTTGGGGACAAGAAAAAGCCAACCATCATGCTTTTTCCGGGAACCTGCTGTTACTGGAAAAACAATTTCGGTCATGTCATAGAACCCTTGGAAGAATATTTTTACACGCTTGTTGTCAGTTATAGCGGATTTGATGAGACAGAAAAGACAACTTTCATCTCAGAATTGGATGAAGTCACTAAGATCGAAGATTATATAGAGCAAAATCTGGATGGCAAACTCTTTTCCGCATACGGCTGCTCACTGGGTGGATCCTTTGTATCCCTGCTGGTAGGCAGGCAAAAGATCCATATCAATCATGCCATCATCGGTTCCAGCGATATGGATCAGGCGCCGAAGTGGCTTGCCTATCTGGAGACATCACTTATGTTACCTCTTATTTACCCTGTCATGACCGGACATTCGGGCAGATTCATGAAAAAGTGCATGGACAAAATGCTTGCTGCCAACGATGAGCAGACGGAATATGCCAGAAAGTTTATGGCTCTTATGGGAATCGGCACCGACAGAGACTTCTCCTTTATATCCAAAGAATCGGTCAAAAATCAGTTCTACACGGATCTCTATACCAAGGTCGGCGACCATATCCGCGTACCCGGAACAACCATCCATGTTTTCTACGCCAAAAAAATGGGGCAAAAGTATGAAAAGCGTTATTTGAAACATTTTGCCGAACCAGATATTCGCGCATTTGACCTACTGCATGAGGAATTGCTCTTAGATGCCGACCGCTGGGTCAAGGAAGTATGCCTGACCTGCGGCATTTTCTAATCTTATTTGTACTTTTCCTCGATCAAAGCGCAATCCATGATGAGCACATAGAATACTTTTCCATAATGTGCACTCTCCACAATACGTCCATGATCCAATACCGGATGCTCTGTCCCATCTTTTTTTACAAAATGAAACTGCACATAATCGTTATCTCCACTGTTACCGGAATGAATCTGCTCCCAGATGCTATTTTCTACACAATGTCCTGTAACTGGCGGATGACGATTAATTTGTCCTCCGGTAAGAGGTCTGCCTTTGAATGGAATTTTATGTCACGAACGTGATTAGAAAATAAATAAAGCGTTCGTTGTCAGCTAATCCAGCTAACATTTTCGAACGCTTTGAAG
>CAKXYI010000014.1 GCA_934899185.1 uncultured Lachnospiraceae bacterium | reverse complement strand
TCAATAATCTGATCTTCCAAATGACGATTCTCGATGGTCTTGTCAATATTCGCTTTGACTTTGTTCTCATAACCTGAGTAGGTATGGACTACATACCAGTGTGCCTCTGCCATAATACTTCTGCCTCCATTATAAATTCACTAGAAAATCAACGCCATACTGAATCACGTAATCCAAGATTACGATGATAAATGCAACTACAACCGACGTAGCAATAACTGCTACCGTCTGCTTCCCAACCGATGAGCCGTCCGGCCAGATGATCTTTGAGAACTCTGTCTTCAGACCCGCAAAACGCTGGGACATGCTTTTCTTTTCTGTGTCTGCCATATCAACTCTCCTTTACCCCAATTACTTGGTTTCTTTGTGTAAAGTGTGTTTCTTACAGAACTTGCAGTACTTACTCGTTTCCATACGATCTGGATGAGTTTTCTTGTCTTTTGTCGTATTGTAGTTACGCTGCTGACATTCTGTGCATGCCAATGTTATTTTCGTGCGCACAACTTCCACCTCCACTTAAATTTTCTTGTGTTTTTCTATGCCAGAAATTTAGGCATAAAAAAAAGACCTACTTCCGTCGCTTAACAACTATATCATAGACCTTGCTTTTCCGTCAATATATTTTTTGTTTTTCATAAGCGTTTTTTCACAGAAAACTTTTCCGTAAAAATCCGCGCCATAACTCCTTTGGCTTCGTAATGTGATTATAACACTTTATATCCGCATTATAAATAAGAAGTTTCCACATTTTGTGGATGACAAGTCGGCATTTCCGTACTATAATATAAATGAATAAATGGATTTTTATACCCTGCCTACAGAACACCATAGGAACATGGATCGTTTCTCTTATTGTTTTGCAGCGTATTTCAAGGAAGAAAGGAGGGGATGTCTTATGGCACGAGTTGATGCCGCTTACAATTATCTATTGTCGACCTATGGCAAGACCACAGGTTCTCGTTATGATTCCCATAAGAAGAGTGAATTACGCTCTCTTTACAACAACATCATAAAGACAAACAAGGAATCCCCTCTATATAAGATTACGCAGACGGGGGATGTCAAAGAATTTGCCATTGATATCAAAGCCAATGCCCATCGCATGCAAAATGTCATTGCTTCACTGAATGCCGACGGCAACGACATTTCTTCTATGCTCCGCAAAAAAGTGGCGGTTTCCTCTGACGAGTCAACCGTTTCCGTTCATTATGTCGGAGATGATAAGGATACGGATCAAAGCGGCTTTGACATGGAAGTCATTTCCCTTGCCAAGCCACAGGTGAACGAAGGCAATTACTTAAAACGCAACGATTATGATTTTGAGGAGGGTTCCTTCTCTTTTGATCTGGATATGCCTACAAACTCCTACGAGTTTCAGTTCAACGTCAAGCTCGGTGATAACAATTTCGATGTCCAGAATAAGATCGCACGGCTGATCAACCAGTCTGACATTGGTCTTTTGGCTGAGGTGCACCTGGATAATCACGGGCAGAGTGCTCTCCGCATCGAGTCAAAACAGACCGGACTTGCCGCAGACGAGGACGCAATTTTTTCCATCCATTCTGGCACTTCCTGGAATGAAATCAATAAACTTGGTATTGCACATGTCACATCACCGGCAAGCAATTCCATTTTCCGTCTCAATGGGCAGGAACATTCATCTCTATCTAATACCTTTACGATCAACCGCTCTTTTGAAGTGACGATGCATGATTCCGCTGAAGCCACAGGTAGTCCCGTACATATTGGATTTATGGCAAACACTGCTGCCATCAGCAACGGCATCCGTGATATGCTTTCCTCATACAATGGGCTTGTGGATGTCGGTCAAAAGTATACATCTCTGCACGGAAGCAACAAGTTACTCAATGAAGTAAGTAGCATTGGCGGATATTTCACAGATTCTTTTGCAGAGATGGGTATTACCAAAGACGACCGAGGACATTTTCAATTGAACTCTGAACAGTTGACGACTGCGATCAATGGTGAAGATGCCAGAAAACATTTTAACACCCTAAATCAGTTCAAGGACAATCTGTCACGCGAAGCCAACCGCATTGCGATTGATCCGATGCGCTATATCAACAAGGTGATCGTAGAATACAAAAATCCCGGCAAGACTCTTGTAGCGCCGTACGCCCCAAGTGCCTATGCCGGAATGTTGATCGATCAGGCTTTATAAAACATTTTCTTCTGCTAGAATAGAAAATATTTTTTTCATACGCTCGGTGTAGGTATGTTCCGCTTTTATGCGTTCATATCCGCGTCGGGCGATTTTTTTCCGTTCTTCTTCGTTTTTCAGGTAAAAATCTGCTTTTTCAAGCATATCTTCCTCATTATAGTAACAAACTATCTCCTGATCCAGTTCAAAAAACATGGGATACTCAATCTGATAATTGCTGAGCAAAAATCCGCCTGCGCCGAGAACATCAAAACTGCGAAGGGGAATGCCCGTCTTAATGTTTGGAATGGTCATGTTCAAATTGATGGGTGAATGGCGGAAAACAAAGGGCATTTCTTCCCAATAATCCACAGAGCCGCGATAAGAAACGCGGAAGAGATCCTGCATCGAGTTGTTGCTGTAAAGTCCAACACTGTGCGACTTAGAAAGAGATAACAGCGCACGCTTTCGCTGCAGTTGTGCGATCTTAAATCCTAATGCCGTCACCGAAAATGTCAGTCCCAGATCCGACAACGAGCCCTCGGACGATGGTCTAAACTCATAGATTTCTGATAATTCTTCTAAAATATCCGGTGTCAAAAGACGCTCGATCACATTTACGCCATAGAGATCGCGCTGCGCCTCCATCAGTGCTTCAAAATAGCCACGCAGATGGTCTGTCAATGTCGGTTCCAATTGGTCATAAGAATTCTTATAATATAAGTTCCCGACAAAACTAATCTCATCCTGTCGCCCCAGTTTTCGTGTTTCTGCATTTTTTTGTTGCTGTACATATGTGTTATCAGGTGTTTTCCCCAGTAACGCATCCAAGCGGTCTGTTTTTACCGCAAGCGGCAGATGATACACATGGGGCACACCCATGGCGCGGAACTCCTGCACAGATGAAAGATCAAACAGGAAAAGGTAATTCGTCGGATAAAAGACAGAGGTATGATACATGGAGATCATCGGATTGTCACAATTCCACATCACATACGGAATCTGTCGGTCATGACACACTTCTGCAATCAAGGCAAAGTAGTTCACCGAGAACACAAAATCCCATGCCACATCCGGTCTGCGCAGTGCGTCATCTAAGCGCTCTGCAAAGGCTTTATCCACATCATAATTTTGCAATTCCTGTTCCATGATGCAGACCTCATATCCCATCTCTGTAAATGTGTCTATGATGTCGCGGTAATTGTACGATTTCCAACGATAAATCAATATCATCCCAGACGCTCCAATCGCTCTAATGCCGGCTCATATTTTCCGGCTTTTCTGTAGAACTCTTTTGCCTCATCATAGCGATGCTGTTTTTCACGACACTGACCGGCATAATAATACGAAAGAAAAGCATTGCTTCCCTCAATCGCATCCGGGCGCTCATTTGTGGCCTTTGCAAACTCGATCACGGCCTGTTCAAATTGGTTCTGTTCAAAATAAACCAATCCCATAATCATGCAAAAATCGGCATATTTACTAAAATCGTCATATACAGCCTCGAGAACGATGCCTTCCTTCCCCTGACCACTATTAAGTAAAGATAAGCCGTAGCCCTTGACCATCTCAATAACAAATTCGTCCTCTGTATTTAAGTTGAATGCTAAGCCCGTCTCAAAATACTGTGCAGCCGTCGCATAATCCTCTATAATATAGAAACTTTTTCCAAGTGTATAGAGCAGATAGCCAACTTCATTTTGTACTTCCGGTTCTGCCTCTTGCAAATCCTCATCGGTGTGCTGATTTACGAAATTGTCTAATTCCATTTGCAGCAGTTCGATGCTTCGCAACACATCTTCACGATCTCCGATAAAGTCTTCTACAAAAAAATCTTTTGCCAATGTATCCATGATGTCTCCCATCTTTCCTTCATAATAAGTGTTCCTATTGTACCACAAATGTGCTAAGGTATAAACGAATAAAATGATGAGGTTATAAATATGCATAATGAAAGAAAAAAAGATCCTTATATGAAAACCGATGTCAAAAGCAACTGGATCGAGCAATGCACGAATCTCGTGGCACAGTTATGCTTTTTGCTGGGAATTATACTTGTGTAATAGAAAAAACGACGAATTCAGGTTATCCCGAATCCGCCGTTTTTTATTGACGATCCACCAAACTAACTCGTATATCCTTGTCGAGACAGTTTGCATATTTGACAAGTACTTCCATGGAAGTGATATGCTTCTTGTTTTCAATGCGTGCCACATTAGCTCGATTGATTCCTGTTTTGTCAGAAATATCCTGCTGTGTCAAATCCATCTCTTTTCGGATTGCTACAAGTTCGTCAATCAAACGATCATTCAATTGCTGAGAGGCTTTTTCTATCAGTACCTTCTCTTGGGCTGTGTTAATTGTGTAATCCATATCATCCTCACTTTCAGTTCGCATAAACAATGCTATGATAGGAGTATACCACTCTAATGCGGAAATTGACAAGGTGGAAAAAAGGGCAAAAACTAGCAATTCTTCATTTGTCATAACCCCTTCTCCTTTCAAGTTCTTTTGTATCACTGATTATACATTCTGCAATTAGCATATGCAAGAACTTTTTTTCGCAAATGATACTTTTCCCTCCCCTTAGTCCGTGATCTGTTTGACCTGCTCTATGACATAAGTCTGCTCCTCATCCGTCAACCCCGGATAAAGTGGCAAACTTATGATATGTTCATAAATTTCCTCCGCACGCCTACAATGTACGTTACTATAACCATGCTCCTGATAATAAGGGTGCATATAAACCGGAATGTAATGCACGTTCACACCTACTCCCGCCTCACGCAATCTATCAAAAACTTCCCTTCGATCATGGTTTCTCACTTGAATAATATACAAATGCCATCCGCTTTCTGTTTCCGGCAACTGGTATGGACAAACGATATTCTTACAACCCGCGAAAGCCTCATTATATCGTTGTACCAGTTCCTTGCGCCTCTGTAAAAATCTGTCCAATTTTCCCATCTGGCTGCACCCCAGCGCGCACTGGATGTCCGTAATGCGGTAATTATATCCCAAATCTAACTGCTGATAGAACCATGAGCCATCGTTTCTCGTCATCATCGACGCGTCACGCGTAATCCCATGACTACGGAACAATAGTAATCGCTGATACAAGTTCTCATCATCCGTTACGATCATACCGCCCTCACCTGTAGTAATCGGCTTTACCGGATGGAAACTAAATGTCGTCATGTCGGACAGGCTGCCCACTCTTTTTCCTTTGTATACAGATCCCAAAGCATGAGCCCCATCTTCTATCACCAGCAAATGATGCTTTTCTGCAATTCGATGGATCTCATCCATATCACAAGGCTGCCCTGCAAGATGAACTGCAATGATGGCTTTGGTTCTCGACGTAATCTTTTTCTCGATGTCTGCCGGGTCAATATTATATGTACGCTCGTCCACATCTGCGAATACCGTTTTGCCTCCACAATACAAAACACAGTTAGCCGACGCTGCAAAGGTCAGCGGTGTCGTAATAACCTCATCTCCTTCACCTATGCCTGCCGCAAAACAAGCTGCATGAAGCGCTGCTGTACCATTTGAAATTGCTACTGCATATTTTGCGCCTACATAACTGGCAACCATTTTCTCAAATTGCGCAATAGCAGGACCGGTTGTAAGGTAATCTGATCTTAAAACATCAACTACCGCCTGTATATCATCCTCTTCTATTGTCTGTCTGCCGTATGGTATCATTTTTTCCTTCTTTCTACTTCTATCAGCGCCTTTGCGATTCGCATTGCGCCTTTGCCGTCAACTAAATCGTACATTTTGTTTTTCATTTTTTCCTTCTCAGTAGGGCTCAAAATAACATCTTGTAAGGTATCCTGCACATTTTTCAGAGTTGAGGCAGGTGCTTCTATAAAATTTCCGCAGTATATCATCATATCATTCTTTGAAAAAAATTCCGCATCGTACCTCTGATCATCAGCAACTACAGCAAATAAAGTTGGCAATAACATAGCACAACATTCATACAACACTGTACTTGCAGCAGTTATACAGATATCAGATTTGTTCATTATTTCCGCCATATTTTTTACATTTTGCAGTATCTCCACATTGTTTTTCTCATCTGAAAACAATTTTAATTCTTCCAAATGTGGATAATAGTTGCCAACAACAACCTTCCATTCTATACCTTTGAACAATTTATTATTTTTCCTGTCTATAAACTCAAGACACGTACATATAAAGTTTCTTGCATCTCCACCACCACACATCAACAAAATTTGTGGATGAACATAATCCCTTATTTCTTCCTTTGGTTGCACCGTCCTAAATTGTTTACGCAGTGGAACATACCGTCCCCCTAATAGCAGTTTACACTCACGACTCTTATACCTATTCGTATAATCAAATCTTTTATAAAAAAGATTGTAATTAATGACAATATCTGCTTCTTTTTCTTCATCAAACATGTCATCAAACGTAGCCACTTTGCATATACTTTTAAAACGTTTCAAATAATCATTTTTGATATAATATGAATCTGCGAGTAGTATGTCATTATCGCTTATATAGGCGCGTAACATTTCATATTCCGCCTCAACATTTACATTATTCCATCTAGAATTTGTGATAATATACTCGAACCCTCCCTCTCTTATTAGAGGCAACGATTCTTTATCAGATACGACAAAGCATACTGACTCGTCCAAATTTACAATCTCCTCTGCAATCGTGAGACAGCGCATCACATGACCTGTCGCTATTATTTCATTTGCATCTGTTCGAATATAAATCATAAGTATCCTTCGCTCTTCAACAACTTATATTTAATCTCCGCGATTTTCCAATCCTCCAACGTATCAATATCCTGCACACACATTTCCGGTAAAACAATCGGAGCAAAATCATCTTCTATAATCCCCTTATACTCCAAAAGTTTCCTTACGTTATACACATAAAATTGTCCCGCATCATGATATTGTTTCTCTAAATCTTGCGATCGGGTCTTTACATATTCCGGATATTTGAATTTGGCATAACCGCTCTCCTCAATAACAAAGCATCTCTGCGGTGGGTAGGAAAATTGTACTACAGGAATCACAGCCGCAGGATTCATCACATTCATAACCTCTATCGCCTGTTTCAGAATATCGGCTGTTACAAATGGTGCGGTCGGATATAAACAACACACCGTATCAAAGTGTCTTCCTCTTTGTTCGTATTCCTTTATCACTTCTATAATAACATCCTCTGTAGTGGCAAAATCATCTGATGTCCTTTCGCTTCTCATAAAAGGAATTTCCGCACCATATTGCACTGCTACATTTGCAATTTCTTCGCTATCTGTAGAAACCATTACTGTATCAAACATCTGACTTTCTAATGCCGCTCTTATAGCATATGCAATAATCGGCTGACCACAAAATTCTTTAATATTCTTTTTCGGTATGCGTTTACTTCCACCACGCGCAGTAATCACTGCTATCCTTTCTTTCATATTAACAAATCCTTATTCAATTCACTAAACTGGTAATTGTCATCTTTCACTAGAATTTCTTTTGTCTTTTCCGTTCCGCAATTCATCAGCATATCTAAAATAGTCAAACCATCCTCATAACCTTGAAATGCCTGTTTGTATGGTTCACCCACATAGTTAATATACTGATGATTTAATCCTCTATCCGTAAAACACGAAATATCAACATAGGCCGAACTTCCTAGGTTTGACAAATAAGTATCACATCCCGTTTGTTCACACATATCAACTAGCATATCTGTTTTTTTCCCTTTAAACTCAAAATCTCTGTCATACAAAATCTCCGTCTTCACGTCTAAAATTTCAAACAAATACTCCATGATGTATATATCCAAATCCATCAGATTATTCCATTCTCGTTTATAAAGATCAGACAGAAACTCTTTATATTCCGTATAATAGGGTGCTTTTCCATAGAGAAGTGACAATGTTCTATAATTGCTCTCTCTCCAATCCTCTTTGTTATTCAGCAAAACATCACAAATATTTTGTTCTCGCTTGCCCTTTGTGATAGTTGGCACCTGTATGTATGTCCACCCCTCTTTCGTTCTAACTCTATTTCTTTTCTGCCAACTTTTCTTTTCAAATTGCACTTTCGTAACGAATACAAATTTGTCCGACTTTATAATTTTCCCAATCAGCCCTGGATATGGCCAATAATTGGGTTGATGTCCCGAAAGAATCATCTTTCCTCTCTCCTTACTTTTCCGCTGTTAAAATATACGTTCAAAATTTCTAAAAACAAACTAAACTACTGTTTCAGACGGATACTTCGGTCTATATCTTTGATTTTGATGCAATTGTGTCCATTGATCCTTATTGATATCTTGCATGATCTGCCTCCATAATCTCATTCAAAATGCATATCTCAGTTCTGATTCGCTCACATGTATGCGATTCGTCTACCCACAAATTAACAACCTTTTGTTCAACCTGATCCGCATTCTTTAGGTGCTGGTTTTTGTAGATTCCCGCTAATGAGTAGTACCAACTACTGATATCTATTCCTCTCTTACGAGCCTGATCTAACAAATACTGCCTGTCTCCTTGATACAAAAACGTATATCTCCACCTATAATTGTCTGTAGCAATCGGTTTCCTCGTATGTCTGTCATCCAACATCGCCTGATACAAGTTTACCTTTTCTTCTCTGCGCGCCACCACATCGTCCAAATCCGCCAGTTTTTTTTCTATTTCGTCGTTATTCTGTAGATCAAAGATAAAGTATTCTTTACTATCGAGTTGTAATTTTCTAAGTTGGATATTTCGTTGCTCCCAACTCTTATACTTTCCCACAACCTCATAATATCGATCTCTATATTCATCGAATCTGCTTTCCATATCATTTATTTCTGGAAGATTGCGTTTTGCCCTCAATATATCTTCATATAACTTCTGACTGTTAGTCAATGCGATTCCACCACCGCTAGATGTTTCACACACTTTAGTATGACCGAAACTCATCACCGAGACATCCATATCTCCCACATAAAATGTCTGAGCCGCATCCTCAAATAACATAACATGATACTTCTCACACAATTTTCTTACGCCTGCTTCATCATACCGATGTCCATAAATATGCGTCGGCACAACAATACCATATTGCCCTGTTTTCAGCATGCGTTCCAATTCATATAAATCTATGGTATAGTCTTCAAGATTAACATCACAAAAATCCACATTATATCCGGCAAACAACGCAGAATTTACTGGGTTCGTGCATGAAATTGCTGGGAAAATCACCTTTTTATTTTGTCGTCTCAATGCAAGAAAAACCAAATACATTGCCGTGGTTCCATTTCCAGTAAACACGCCATACTTAACATGCAAAACATCGCATATTTTCTTTTCCAATTCTGTCATGTTATTCTACCAAATCCCAACTCATAGGTGTTCCTTTTTCAATATCAGTTCTAGCTTTTTTCCCCAGAACATCTTCCCAATATTTTGTATGCATACCTATTCCCGGTCGAATCGACTTCACATTATCTTCATCAAATTCATCACCTTTTTTAATATCTTTAACAGCAAAAAGCGATCTGGAATATATACGACTTTCCATTTGTTCCTTATTCAACAAATATGTAGGCTTTCCTAATGCTTTCTCAACATTACGAATTTGATCAACCATGGAACGAAATTCTTGTGGCTCCATAGAAAATTGCGCGTCTTCCCCACCATCTGCACGATTTAATGTAAAATGCTTTTCAATAACCTTTGCCCCCATGGCTACTGCCGCAACAGCAATCTCCGTTCCCATCGAATGGTCAGAAAGACCGCAAATACAATCAAATGTCTCTGCCATGTTAGGAATCACTTTTAAATTCATATTCTCATAAGGCGCAGGATACGAAGATATACACTTTAGGAGAATAACTTTATCATTACCTTCCTCCAAACATGTTCGTAGTGCCAAGTCAACATCTTCAAGATAAGCTATCCCCGTAGATATAATAATCGGTTTTCCTGTTCTAGCAATTTTTCTTATAAATGGGATATCATTTATCTCAAAAGAAGCCACTTTATATGCCGGAACATTTAAGTCCTCTAAAAAATCTATAGCCGTTAAATCAAATGGCGATGAAAAGAATTCTATACCGCATTCATACGCATACTTTTGCAAATCAGCCTGCCATTCCCACGGTGTATAAGCTTTTCCATATAATTCATACAACGTACGTCCTTCCCATATTCCCTTGGTTCTAAAAGCCGGTTTATCACTTTCTATGGTAATAGTATCTGGAGTATAGGTCTGTATCTTGATTGCGTCTGCTCCAGCCTCAGCCGCCGCCTTAACAATTTCCTTAGCCCTATTAAAGTCCATATTATGATTTGCAGACATTTCAGCCACAATAAACGTTTTTCCTTCTGAGCAAATCTCCTTTTTTCCCACACTGATCTTCTTTTCCATATACTGCCTCACAAACTCAATTCTTGGATTGTTTTCCTCATCCCTAATTTATCATAATACTTCCAGAATTTTTCTCTTTCTTCAGATATGCTCTTACTATTAAATAATTCTGTTCTTGTATATACACCATCCTCCAGTGATACTTGGAAAAAATGATGCTTTTTCTTTTTCATCTCCTCTATAATTATTTCTGCTTTCTTTGAATTCGCAATAACCGTCGTAATGCCATGGTTATCATCCATATTTTTTTTAACCTTATTTATATTCCATGCATCTCCAATATAAAAATCGCTGTATTTTTTCTTTGTACGATATGGGCAATTCAAGCAAATATCACTGATTGTAATATTTTTCAGAAAAAGGCGAATGTAATCGTCCTGTGGAGGTCTGTATAAACTGGCATACTCGCTATGGGCAAATTGAATTCGAAATCTGAACTGCCACCACCCTAATGTTTTGTCCCTGAATTGAACGTACCGAATCTCTTCATTTGAGAAATACTCATGTAAGTAATCCAGCCACATTTTTTCCGAAGGAACACCATGACAAAAAATGTCAATTGTTATTAAATTTTCATAATCTACATTTCCAAGGAATGCTTTTAATCCAGCAATCTGACATGGAGTCCCTACGTATAGAACCAGTTTTCCTCGTTCTATGTGCTTTCTCACTTCTACATAGGTTTTTTCTGTCCTGCTCTGCACATACTTGCTTCCAAGAATCGCATATACATCGTCTCTGTTTATAATCCCAACATGGTGAACCGATAAATCCTCATCAAAGGCTGCTCCAAAACAGATTCCCTCATGTTCAAACACATAATCCGCCAGTGCTTTTACAAATCCTCCCGATGAACTCAGATTTCGGTCATACATATCTTCATGTATAAAAAAATATGCTTTTTTCATTTCGTAAGGCGCATTTTCTGTCGATATATTCATCGGACACACCGCACTGCACTTATCACACTGGATACATTTTGCAGAATCCACTTGAGGCACAAGAAACCCCTTTTTTCCATATATCATGGTTATAGCGCCCAATTCACAGGCATTGCTACATGCACTACATCCAAAACAAGTTTCTCCACTTATCATTCTTTATTCCCCTAGACACTCTTTTATATTTCTTATTGCATCATCTCTCTCTTTTTGGATAACCTTGTTAGCATGCTCAAAACTTATCGGTTCATTCAATATCTTTAACGCTTCCGATTCGTTATGAATAATACGATCCTGTAGACCAACCATTCTAAGAACCCCCTCTTTTCTTGGGTTCTCTAACCTATCATTATAGGTCATAAACGGTGTATTATAATTCAATGCAAATGCTGTACCATGAAACGAGTGCGTTATTAACAGTTCGGCGTCACGAATCAATCTGATAAATTCTAATGGACCTGCATCGACCACATTAATAATCCCATTTTCCTCTCGCGGTAATACCATACCAAACAACACAATCGGAAGATGTTTTTCATCGTATACCCTTCTAATAATTGGCATCATTGCGTCTAATTCATCATCAAGCGTTGCATAACATGCCACATATTCTTGTTCCACAAGTCGCTCTGGTTTTATAATTGCATCCCAATCAGTCCTTGTCAGAATCAACGTGGGATCTATCATCTGATTGACCTCCACCTCTGGGCACATTTGCTGAATCCGATTCTCCCCATCTTCTTCTCTCATATATATCTTATTGTACATTTCTATATAATGTTTATATGGACCAAGTTTTTCTTCCTTGCAACGACCTATACTGGTAGAAAATGCAAATTTCTCAGTCGAATCTATGAAATTGAGAAAATATGCCTTTGACGCAAGACGCATATTAACATTCCATATCTGGTCGCTCCCTGTAACATAGGCATCGTACAACGGTGGATTCTGTTCTAACTCATCATCAGAAACATACTTCTCGGCACTGCACTTATATAAGTCCATAAATGTCTGAAAACACTTCTTTCTATTATGAATTTCTTCCCGATATTGTTCTCTCAATTCTTGCCACTGTGGTTCTTCATTATACAATTTATATGATCTGTTATTGTCTATTCTAGGTGGAGTGAAATCTATCAATTCACAATCATATCCCAGGGAATTTAGCAAATGATTTCCTGCATATGCTTGGAGCATAGATCCATAATTAAACCACCTGTGTAATGTAATCAACCCTACTTTTTTCATACGCTTTCTCCTCTCGACTAATGAATATCTACACCTTCCAGTAATTCTTGTATCTGTTTTACACTCAGCCACTCCATATTCGTACCCGAACTGTATTCAAAGCCCTGCTCTACTCTCTTGCCTCCCGGCTGAATCTCATCCGTCTTCCACCAATCAAAATGCGGATATACAATAAAATGCTTGTCATATTCATAAGTAAGCAAAGAATCTTCCCTTGTCACCATGATTTCATGTAATTTTTCTCCCTCACGAATGCCGACTTCCGGCATATCGCATCCCGGCAGAATAGCCTGTGCCAAGTCTGTAATCTTAAAAGACGGAATCTTTGATATAAAGGTTTCCCCGCCTTTTGCCTCTGTCAATGCCTTGATGACAAGTTCTACCCCCTGCTCCAAACTAATCCAAAATCTAGTCATGCGATAATCTGTAATCGGAAGTGCGGTACCACCATTTGCTACAATATTGCGAAAGAATGGAATAACTGATCCGCGACTTCCAGCCACATTACCATAGCGTACAATAGAGAAATTCACATCTTTCTCCCCCGCATATGCATTTGCCGCGATAAATAACTTATCTGATACCAGTTTGGTGCCGCCGTAAAGATTGATTGGATTTACCGCCTTATCTGTCGACAGGGCAACGACACGCTTTACCCCGCAATCCAAGGCTGCATCCACGATATTCATTGCACCATTGATGTTGGTCTTGACCGCCTCCATAGGATTGTATTCACAGGATGGCACCTGCTTCAATGCTGCTGCATGAACCACATAATCCACACCTTCAAAGGCTCGATATAAGCGATCTTTATCTCTTACATCTCCAATGAAGAAACGAAGTTTTTTCGTCTGCGGATGATTTTTATATTCATTCTGCATGACAAATTGTTTATACTCATCTCTGGAATAAATAATAATTTTCTGGGGTTCATAATGATCTAGAACATAATCAACAAACTGATGACCAAAGGATCCGGTTCCACCGGTGATAAGAATTGTTTTTCCGTTTAACATTTTTGCCTCCTGCATCTACTATTGCTTCCTGCAATAAAAAACCTTGCACCTAAAGTGCAAGGCTCACATTCATATTTCCGCGACTCCATTCGCACTTTACATAAATCCATTTATGCTTATCAACTTATATAAAGATTATCGACATTGTCACGTTATTTCTTAACCTATTTGATTCATCTATTTCAACCAACTCATTTACCAATAACTACGTTTCCTGCCTCATGTGTTGGTATATTCTCCATTCCTTGGATATAGGCGCCATCGGATACATTGACAAACCGTATTGTTTTTTCTTGTTGAATACGTCTCTCAATCCAATTGTGATACACCGCAAGATTCACCGATGTATATACTTCTTTTCCATCCACTGACTTTAATCTAGGAAGGTGATCTTCTTTCGCTATCTTTCGCATCCCCAATGTGCCAGTTGCATGGCTCACATCATGCGTGTATGCCAAATCTAGTCCTAGGCATATAATTTCTTTTGCCCCCAATCGGATGGCAAGATCAAGTGCCGTAGTCGATACAGAACCTCCAGTCTCAAAAAGTGTAAACTCCTTTTCCCGGGCTAAATGTTCACTCTCGTCCACACCTTTTTGACATACTATATATTTCTTCCCCCTATATACTTCAATCGCCTTATGATTGGCAGTACTGAGATATAGCAGCCCCGGCATATCGCAGTTATACATTTGTAGTGCTGCTTCAATACCTTTTATACGTTCCAACATAGCATCCGCCACATCCGTCAAAATCAAATAGTCCGGAATTATACCATGTTGTATTAGTTTTTCTCCTGCCGTTGCCACACAAATGATATTCACACTGGATCTTATTCTTTTCAGCAAGTCCATAGTGTCATCCAAAGAAGGACCTCCGGCAACAATACATACCGTACTCCCACATATATCTGCGCCAATGAGATCAACAGATTCCAAAGACTCTTTTACATTTTTATAAAAATTATAAGTCAGGAAGTGCTTCTGTTCCTCTATACTCATGCTTTTCACAAAATATTGCTGCAATCTGTTTTTTTCCGTATCATTTTTCATACACTGCAAACTGGCTTTTCGCAGTACGACTACATCTTTCTTTTCGTCAATACTCAAAAAATAATTCAAATAGGAGGATAATACAATTTTTATATTGTCTTTATTCAATATATCTGTCAAATCACGATATCGAAAGGCAAACAGCAACAAGTCCATATCTTCCTCGACAATCGTAATCTTGATATCCCTTCGCAGTTCCGATAACGCTTGTGTCTCAAAAAGCAGTCCACTCCCAAGAATAACGCAATGTCTTCTAGAATCGCTATACTGCGAATAGGTTAAGTCCAACGCATCTCGGTATGGATTATTGTTACCACTCAGATATTGTTCCTTTTCCACAGACCAGACGGTAACTTCTCCGCTTGCTGTATATTCTATCTTCCACCGATTACTTGCCTGCCTGTTTGTAGCATACTCAGATACTTTCTCCACAAAATCACACAGATTTTTGTTCCCTGTCATCACTTTCATGTTATTTTCCAGATAATCTAGCTTATCCAGCGGCACATGTTCGTTGATGGCATATACAGTTGCTTGTAATTGCGCAATTGTTATCCCCTCAAGAATGTCTGCCAAAAGGATCATATCATCCTTTTCCTGCGCTTCGAGAATCTGTGCTAGTCCAAGAGAATCAAAATCTGTCCATTTCTCAATACACGATATATTCTCTGTCATTTTCTGAATCAATATCGCCATTTTGTTTGACGCACGAAAATAAAACTGCCGACGAATAAACCAGACAACCTCTGTTGCTGTCCGAATTAACATAACAAATAATTCCCGCGTTTCTATTATACTCACACCATTGTGTCCTCTCTCATTTGTTTCCAATATTCTTTAATCTTCTCTCCTGCTTCTATATAAACATCAATCATTTTCAGTCCACTATCTACGATTTTCTTGATGTCCGCATAGGTATTTTCTTCATCTTTTTCAATAGTTTCACGCATTTCGTAACTATCCTTATATACCAAGCGAACAAGCAACTGCACCTCAGGCTCTGTGTCCATATAGTGGGTGAACTCCTCTATATCTCGAACACAATCCTTAAATTCTTTGGATTGATACTTACCTTTTCGGTTCAATTGATCCAGTTTTTCGTAGGTTTTCCTTTCTGACTGTAACCTCTCTATAACAGCATCCACTTTTTGTGGCAATTTTCGTAGTTCTTCTTCCGCTCTCTTTTGTTTTTCTTCATTACATAAATATTCAGCGTTATTTATCATTGCGCGAAAATCTATTTTTTCTTCGGGACAGTATTCTTCCAACGCATCTTTCAAGGTCATAATCTTTGTACCTTTGATCAGCGCGCCACCTTCGGTTGCATCGACAACTTCAAGATCTTTATAATTCTCTATGCGTTTTTCGAACCACTCACGGTACATGTTCATATTGCTCTCAGTTAGTATCTTTCCGCCATAGATATCATCCACATAGAAGTACTTGCTATCTACTTCATCAAATTCCTTTTCTTTTTCAAAAGCTCCGTCCGCATGCTTTTTATTGTTTGGATAAGCCAGATCCTGACCGATCAGAATAATTTTTTTGAATCCCAAGATACGCGCAAGCGAAAACGCATTATTGGCTACAGAGCCGCCGCTTTCCATTGTCATACTTTGCTTTTCCCCTCGGCTAATAATCTGCCTTGTATAGGCATCCTCATCTATATCATAAAACAATCGCCCCGCATATGTCTCTACCATTTCTCGACTATTATTCATGGTAATAACCATCGGCAAATATGAGAACGCCTCCGATTCCAGTGCTTTTACTTTTTTTATAACTGTATCCACTGAAACCACAATATCCGGCACGACACCCTTTTGTAGAACAGGATTCAATGCCGCATCCACACATATAACAAACGCTCTGCCATAATATCCCAACAACTGATCTATATTCTTATCCAGAGAAGGACCTGCCGCAATGATAATCGCCGGGTAATTCTTTGCCAATTCGTCCAGTATCACATCTTTCAAACATTTCAAATCTGATTCCCGTGTACATCTTTTCAAATGATATAAATAATTCTTTATCATAATGTCCTGATTGAGAATCAGTGTATTTCGATCCATCAGTCTTTTTGCGTTTGCATATTTGCAGATAGACACAAACTGTTGGTATTCATCTTCCCATATTTTTGCATAATTAGGCAAGACTGCATACCGCGTCTCTGACATATTCTCATATCGCACTATGCTATATAGCGCCTCCTCCAAATGACGAAACCGCCCCTCTCCTGCGATTATGATGATATTTTCCATTGTACACAGCTGTTCCAATCCATCCTCCATTGCAAGTCTCACGATATTCTCCTCGCATGGTTCAAAATAGATCATGGTGTGATCTGGAAAACGTTTTTTCATCTCTAGTACATAGTCTATCGTCCCAATGCCAAAGATAAAAAAAGCCGTATTATGCGCAACCCCTTGAAATTGATCACACCATACTGACACACTTCTCTCCACATCTACTCCGTCCCGAAGCAACCATGTTTTACCTTTTGCGTCTGTATATTGATATTTTTCCAAGTATTCTGTATGCTTGTCTATATCTATCAGCGGAAACTTCTGACATAGTTTTTTATAGTTATTTTTTATTTCTTTTCTCATATGCTAACCTATTTCCATCATCACTTCATCATAAACGCCTATAATTTCTAACCACTCATAACAGATACAGTCTGCCAGCCTATAATCATCTCTTGAAGTAATACATTCCGACAGATGCTTCATGGCCTCCACCACATATTCCATAGGGAATGTCACACCACATAGACGCATCTCATTAACCCCTTCCACAATCTCATTTACCACCTGATCAATCGTTTTTTGCAGGAGTTCCATATCTATTGCTTTTCCCTGCCACAATATTGTCACCATATTACCTAATACTTTCTTATGATCTTCCACCAAAACCTCCGATATTTTTAAAAGAGGCTACGGTTTCCCGTAGCCTCTTACAGTATTGTGTACGAATACCCAAATCAAAACTTATAAACTTGTCATTACTGAAGCAGTGATAATACACCCTGTGTTGACTGATTTGCCTGAGCAAGCATTGACTGACCAGCCTGCTGAAGAATATTGTTCTTAGAGTACTTAACCATCTCATCAGCCATATCTGTATCACGGATACGTGATTCTGCAGATGTTACGTTTTCAACAACGTTGTCCAAGTTGTCGATGGTATGCTCTAATCTGTTCTGGATGGCACCAAAATCAGAACGCATCTTAGATACATTTGTGATTGCTTTTGCAACATTGCTGATCAAAGTCTTAGCAGCAGACTGAGTTGAGAATGCAGCACCAAGCACATCAGCCTGAGCCTTCAGATCCTTACCTGCAATGGTGATCGTATTGGCTGCATCCGTTGTATAACCAACAAAGATATCTGCTCCTTCTCCAGCCAACATCTTTTTACCATTGAAGTCTGTTGTAGATGCGATACGTGTAATCTCTGTCTTAAGAGCCTGTACTTCATCTGAAATAGATGACACATCTGCTGTTGCGTTTGTTCCGTTGGCTGCCTGAACTGCCAACTCGTTGATTCTCTGAAGCATTGAGTGTACTTCGTTCAAAGCACCTTCTGCTGTCTGCACTGCAGATACACCATCCTGTGCATTTGTTGAAGCACGATCCAGACCTCTGATCTGCTTACGCATCTTCTCAGAAATAGAAAGACCTGCTGCATCATCTGCTGCACGGTTGATCTTGTATCCAGAAGATAACTTCTCTGTGCTCTTTGCCTGCTGATTTGCTGTTACGTTAAGAACTCGGCTAGCGTTTGCTGCCTGCATGTTGTGTTGTACTACCATAATTCATTCCTCCTTGAATATAATCTGTCCTCCATGACAGATGTGATTGATTATCAGTGAGTCAGCCCTCGCCGTACACGCTCGGGCTTCCTCACGGGCAAGTATTTCTTGCCCTTGTACTTTCTATATCGGAGACATTTTCCAATACTTAATACCTAAATGGAAATTTTTTATTTTTTCCGATCCATAAACTGCGGATCAACCGTATTCATCTTCATCATATTCTGATAATAAGAATTGACAACCTTACGGCTCTGACGGATCTCCTTGGTCTGGGTGCGGATCTGGCTGAACTTGGCTCTTGCCAATTCAGAGTTCTGCTTCTCCAAGACCTGTAGGTTGGAACTGCGCTGTGTGATCTCCCGGATCATCTCCTGCATATGCGCGATGGAATCGCGGTATTTATCCCTATTGTTCTCAAGTTCATCCTTGACCTTTGCAAAGAATGCATCAAAGCCCTGATCCATGGCAGAAAGCCGGTCGATCAACTTGCCCTTTTCCTCTATATTTTCTTCAAAGGCTTCCGGCGTCGCATTGGGATCCTTTAAGATCTCTGCCTGTTCCTGACACAGCACCTGCAAGCGGCGCAAAAGATCAATCTTAGACTCCAGACTGTCTTCTAAAATCTGAATATAATTCTTCTCGTCCATCCTTGCTCCTCTTATGCTACCACTGTGCCGTTCTTTGTGATCTTCATGACTTCTTTCCATGTATCACGCATCGTGCGCAGATGTTTTAAGACCTCTTCTAAAATCTCCGGATCTTTTTTCATGTTTGCCTGAAGCAGGCGATCCAGAAGATAATCATAGACAGCATCGAAATCTTTTGCCGTTGCATATTTATGATTCAAGGTTGCCTTAAACTCACCGATAATCCGCTCTGCCTTCTGGATATTGGTATTCGCCTTGGCATAATCTTTATTTTCGATCGCAACGACCGCAATATTACAGAACTTGATCGCTCCTTCATAGAGCATGAGTGTCAGTTCTGCCGGTGAAGCCGTCATGATCTTATTCTTTGCATATGCATTATACCCATTATTAGGTACCATTGGTTTTCCCCTTCCTACTCAATTATGAATTTCCAAACAAGGACGACAAGGATGATGTCGAACTCTGTAATTTTGCAAGAGAAGACTCCATCTTTGAAAACTGGCTGTAATAACGGTCTTCATAATCCTGAATCTTTTCTTCCCACTGCTTGATCAAGGTGGTGTAGTTGCTATACTCAGAAGCCATCTGCTTGTCATTGTAGATGGTATAGGTACTTCTTAAATTGGTACCCTTCATCTGCTTATCCAGTGCTGTATACAAACCGGAAGTCAACTGCTTCATAAAGTCAATAACAGAATCCGGATCGTTTTCCAGTGCCGTCATGAGTTTGTCGGTCTTGCCCGCTGTCGCTGTATCTTCGGAATCACCGTCAATATGATAGGCATAATTTTCATTTTTTGACGCATTGAGATAGCCAAGTGTAGAGATACCAAAACTTGCCAGAGAATAGGACTTACCATTGACTGTATAAGACTGCATCATGGCACTCGTCATCGCATTCTGAATGGTTCCCAGCGTGGAATCCTTTCGCAGGATGGCATCCTTGATCTTGGTCTCCCACTTTTCGATCTCGGAATCGCTCATAGAAGACTTTTCATCATCTGTCAATGGATCGTAACCCTTAGCGGAATCTGCATTGTAAAGACTGGTAATCTCATTGATGATCTCGTTGTACTGGCTCAAAAAGTCCTTGATCTTGTCATAAAGCCCCTGGGTATCCGTATCGGTATTGATGCTGAGTGTCTCACCCGCAGCAGTCGTTGCAAGCGCCTTGATCGTCAGCCCATTGATATTAAAGGTATTGGTTGATGACGTAAACTCCGCATCATTTAAGATGATGGTCGCATCCTGTGCATCTACACGGGTCGCACCTTCATTGTAAGCAAACGCTGTCTCTCCGGTCACGATCTCTTTTGCCGTTGTGATCTTATCCGTAATGGATGCTGCCAGATCTGCCAGTTTATCACTGCTTAAAACTCCATTCTCATAGTACGCAGAATAATCCTTGACATCCCAGTAACTGTTAGCTGCAATGGTAGCATCGTTGGTCTTGGTTGCCAGCGCGATCTCTTCCAGTCTTGCCTTTGCCTCTGTCATCTGATCATCGCTCAGATAATATGCCGCCTTATCCTCGTCGGTATAGATGGCATTATCATCCACAGCCATTACCGTCTTCAACTGTGATTTCAAGGTATTTAAAGCTGTAGAATCTGTCTTTTCGGTCTCTGTGCCATCTTCCGCGGTCTCAGTTTTTTTCGTGATCAAACCCAACTTCTCTGCAAGGGTATTGATTTCTTCGGATGCCAGTTCAATCTTCTCATCCGCAGATACATCCAGAGACGGCTTGTCCTCATCTTCTACATCCAGATAGGTTCCATTGACCTTGATAGTCTTAGTATTGTAGTAGTGATATCCGGTCACATTACCATCCGCATCTTTGACTTCGCTTCTTCCTGTGTAGGTCTGTCCATCCGGTCCTACATAGGTCTTGTCCTGATTTGCCGTCTTTAAAAGTTGAATCAGGCGCGAGCCTTTATCTTTTGCAAGAACATCATTTACCGCTTTTTTTGCTTCGGTATAATCAATCTTTGAGGTCAGTTCTTTCTTTTCTGCATCTAACTTGCTGTTGCTGTCATAGGCTTTGGCAAGTTTTTCCATGATCTCCTGAATCGCCTTCTGGGTCGCGGAAGCACTATAAGTAACGCCTGCGCGTACGATCGCCTTGCCGTCGGAATCATACTTAATGTTGCCATCATTATCCAATTCAAAATAGGAAACCACATTGCCGTCTGCATCGGTGCCCATAGTACCAAGTGCATAAGCAGCATTTGTCTTATAAGCAGCATCTGTCGCATCAGACTTCACCATAATACCAAGGGATGACAATACCTTAAGTCCATTGCCATCTGCCGCTGTCAGGGCAAAATCATTGGCTGTACCGGTTTCCGTGGAACTGACAAACATTCTGGAGTTGGTCGCATCAAAACTAGCCTTAACACCTGCATCATTCATGGCCTTGACAACATCAGAGATCTTGCTGTCCTTGCCGATCGTGATGTCCTTGGTGCCGGATGCTGTCTGGACAGAGATCGTGGTATCTGCTCCGGTATAACCCAAAGAAGCCAGTGTCGTTTCCTCAGTCGTGCCTTTGGCAAGTTTGGCACCGGTGATATAACCGGATCTTGCCAACTGCTTGATCTGTAGGCTCTGTGTACCATTGATAGCATTGCTTCCTGCCGTGATCGTTGCCTTGGTCGCATCCGAAACAGTCGTCTTCTTCATGCTGTAAGCAGATGAAAAACGTAGACTACTGATAGATGAATATAAACTATATACTTTGGTATTCAAAGTCTTCCATGCGTCCTGCTTGTAGGATAACTTGGTCTGGGCTTTCTGATATTTCTCTTTCTTTGATACATAAGTAGATACCATGGCAGATACTAATGATTCTGTATCCATACCTGATACCATACCTGACATACGAATTGTCATATGCTGCCTCCTATCTTCTCTCGTCTACCATGATTCCCGCCATTTCCCAAACCTTAGCGATCATATCCAATGTCTTTTCCGGTGGAAATTCCTTGATGACTTCCTTTGTATCCTTGTCTACGATTTTAATCGTCACACGATTGGTCGCCTCATGGATACCAAAGACAGCCTCCTCATTGTGTGCATTCTTATTGATCGTATCTACAGCCTGACGGATCTGTTCATTACTTGCCTGTCCATCTTCCCGAACATTCCCTGTCTTGGCGCCATTTTCCGTGATCGTGACAGTATCCTTTGCTTTTTGCTGCATGCTCATGTCATTTGTAGACGATGTACCACTCTTTGCTGGTACAGCCTGTGCAACCACATTAGCACTTCCCTGGCTCTGGTAACTGCTGTTTACCTGTTGCATTGATTCTACTTTCATCCTTACACCTCCGTGTGCAAAATATAAACGACATCAATTCTTCTACATCTTATATCGACTGTGCGCAGGAATTCTTAACCCCATATATTTGAAAGAATCTGCATCAGCACATTCTTTCATCCTATACAAAAAGAGATTTGCGGATCTTTTCCCGCAAATCTCTTTCTACCCATTCATTTTAAAACAGATTTTCCAGTGCTTCCAAACCTTCCACGTTCATGGCTTCCTTGGTCTCTTCCTGAATCTGCAAATATACTTCCTTGCGATAGATTGGCACATCCTTTGGTGCTGAGATACCGATCTTGATCTGGTCTCCGCGAATCTCCAATACGCTGATCTCAATATTATTGTTGATGACGATAGATTCGCCTTTTTTTCTCGTTAATGCCAGCATCTCTACTCACCTGCCTTCTCTTTTCTGCTCTTTAAAATGTCATAAATCGGGAAACGTGTCTGTACTTCATCCTCCACGATGATCTGCTCGCCTCGGAGGTTATCAGTGTTGATGATGATCGGTCCCTTGAGATTGATCGTCATCCGTGTAATATCCGACGGCACACGGATCGTCACCAGTATAAACAGAGATTCCTCGCTAAATTGGCCCAGCGGCGTTAAAAGTTCATCATTGACGGTCGGATTGTAATCCTCGCAGATGCCCGCCGGATCTACAACCGGCATAGCAAACTGTGGCTCATCCAGTGATTGCAGCCACATGATCTTGCCCTGTTTTTCCGCATCAAAGATCAGGGTAAAACGCTTCATATCCGGATAACCGATCAAGCCTCTGCCCAAAGTAATGATCTTTTCCTCTGCTATATCAATTTCCCCAAATAGTCTTGTTTCTACTCGCATATTCCTCTCCTTTTGCCTTTATTATGACATATGCATTTTATAAATAGTTCAAAAGTGTCATGCCACTCAATTTTCCTGCTGCCGTCAGCGATGACTGGTAAGCATTATACATGGCTGTATAATTGATAATGATCTCAGAAAGTTCCAGATTGTCGTTGTCAGACTGCAATTCCTGTAGAGTCTCCTGCTGGTTGCTCATTCTGGTCTCGGTCAGCTGCAACTGATCCACCGTACATCCCACCTGGGTGATAGACAGGTTGATGTTGCTCAGATAACCGTCAACCTTGCCGATTTCGGAACTGAACAACTTTTGCAGATGGTCATCCGCGTAGTCAGCCTCCTTCTGCGCTGCCGTGATCCATTCATCCAGTTTGGTCTGATATTCTTTCTCTGAATACTGCGCCTCATTCTTCATTGCCTTTAATTCAGTCAACTTGTCATGCGCGCTGATCGCATTAGTCACGGATGTTATCATATCGTCAATATCTCTTTGGATATCACTGTTGAAAGCATCGGATGCTTCCGTATTTACCGTCAGTTCCTGATTGTTGGCAACAGTATAATTGATATCATAGCCGATTTCCTTGCCATTTTCATCATACTTTTTATAACTGATCGGATTATTGGCATCCGTCTTGTTGGTACAGTTGAAATAATACTCCGGCCGCAGTTCACCTTTGTCAAATCCCGTCTTGTCATAGGTCGTAGAAATGGTCGCCTTGTTGGTACGGAACTCTGAGGAAACCTGCTCGCCAAGTACGATGTTTCCGTTTTCCTTGATCAGGACAATATCATTGTCGCCGACCTGTTTCTGTCCCATAGCAGTCGCCCAATCCTCCTCGGTATCAAAGACATACATGGTTCTTGCCGGATTGACTGCTGCACCGCCTGCATTTACTGCGGTAGCCGTCTTGTAGGTAAAATTAGAGCCATCGGCATTGGTGCCGGTCTGATCTGTTGCATTTGCCAGATTGATGGTCATGGTCTGTTCCTGTCCGTTGGCATCCTTGGTCGTGTAAGAGAATGCCTGCATGTCATCGATCTTGTTATAAGAGGTACGCAGTCTGTAATAATTAGACTGTAAGGTATCGGAAATATCGCTGTTTAAGACCTCACCCTTGGTTGCAGGCACCTTGACATTGCCGGTATAATAACGAAAACTCTCCAGATCTTCATAGGTAAATGTCTGATCGATCTGATAAGAAGTCTTGGTGTCATTTTCTGTAAATACCAGATCCTGATCGGTACGATAGCCGGTAAATACCGTTCTTCCCGCATAGTCTGCATTACCTTCTGCATACAACTGGCTCTGCAAAGACTTTAACTGTTTGAGGATGGTATTGCGGTCTTCCTGGTTCAGGGTATCCGTGGATCCGTTGACACACTGGGTACGCACATCCGTCATCAGGGATTTCATGTTGTTGAGCGCTGTCTCAGTCACATCCAGCCAGGACTCTGCATCCGGGATATTCTTCTTGTAATACTGATCAACACGGCTCAGGCTGGTGCTCAGGCGAAGGGAACGGATGGCAACCACCGGATCTTCGGATGGCTTATTGATCTTCTTTTGTGTCGTCATCTGGTTCATGGATGAGTTGACACTGCCTTTCGTTCCATTGATATTATAGGAAGAGTTTTTCAAAATCATATTGTTCGTAACACGCATAATCGTCACCTTTTCCTTTTCTTATAGATCACACGATCTAAACTACACACCTGTGTTTAAGATCAACTGGTCGTACATATCTGCCAATACGGAAATGCACTTGGACGCCAGATTGTAGGCATTCTGAAATTTAATCAGATCCAATGCCTCCTCGTCCTCGTCCACACCGGATACGGACATTCTCTGGTTGTTGATCGTTGTACTGATGCTGGTATAGTTGTCGGTAAAGACATCACATTCCTGTGTATCCACCGTAACATCTGCATAGATGCATTGTAAGAAAGTATCGCCACCGCCACCACGGAAGAGTTCTGTCTTGCTCTGCAGATTTTTTAATTGCTCGATCAGATCGTATGCGTCTACACCGTCCTCCGTATCTGACTTGGTATGGGTCGCAAAACGATCCGGGTCACTGCATTCCTCTGCGATCTTGACATTGCCCGCAGTCAGTTGATAGTAATTATTTGCTGAAGAAGTAAATGTCGTTCCAGAGACATTGCCGTTGGCATCGGTCTCATTTAAAGCATCAGACATATCATACTCTGTCCCCAGTGCCTTGTTCTGTGCCACAAAGACAGATCCCATGTCATTGCCATCGGCATCCACACCGGTCCTTTCAATGCTGTTAAACGCCTCACAGAAAGAACGCAGGAAAGTGTTCATCTGGTTCATGTAATACGGAATCCCCATGAAACTAACGCTCTCCCCAACCACCAGTTTCTTGTTGGCAAGTTTGGTCTGTTCGTCCGTTGTGAGCGGCTTGTTCAGATCAAAAGTATAGGAAGTGATATTACCATCGGCATCCGTTTCACATTCAAAGGAATCATAAAAATACTGCTTATTGTTGACCCAGATAGAGCCGGATGATGGCATGTTCATCTTGTCGATATCTGTAATATTGGCTCCCGTGATCGTCATGGAAGTACTGCTTGTCTTAGTCACGCGCCCGGTCAGATTTTCGCTGTTATTGCCATCGCGGATCTCAAACATGGCACGCAATTCACCGCTCATGTTGGTCGCGGTCGCATCAAAACTTGCTCCTGTTGAAGCCCAGACCAGATCGTAAAGCCCTTCCACATCGGACTGGTTGTATTTGTAATCTCTGGACTTGCAGGCGAGGGCATTGTATTCGTAGTTGTCTACCAGGGTCTGTCCGTTGATCTTGACCGTATAATAAGTAGCCCCTGTATATTGATCCTCATAATTACTGTTGGTTACTTTCTTTTCCTCGACTTTTGTCGGTACAATCTTTGAAAGTTCGTCTACCAGTGTCGCACGCTGGTCGCGGAGTTCATTGGCATGTCCGCCCTCCATCTCAATGATGTTGATCTGCTTGTTGAGCATAGAGATCTTCTTAGCGATGGAATTGACATTATCGACCGTCGTCTTGATCTCATCATTAATGGAAGTCTGCAAACTCTGCAGTTGCTGTGCCGTGCTGTTAAAATAAGTACAGAGTTCTCCGGCAGTACTAAGGAACTCATTGCGGGATGCGCTGGATCCGGCATTGGTCTTGACAGCATCTAGGGCATTGAACATCTTGGCATAAATGGTAGAGAATCCAGAACTTGTTGTAGTGGAAAATGTACCATCTGTGTAATAATTCTGAATCTGCTCCATATAATAAAGTTTCTTTTCATATAGTCCCAGTGTTGCCTGATTGTTCCAGTACTTCTCGTCGTAATACTCATCACGCAACTGGGTAACGGAATCCGCTGTAACACCGGTTCCTGTGCTACCGTATCTCTGATAGCAACGAAGGGCTGAGGATGCAGTCAGATTGACGACCTGCTTGCTGTATCCCTTGGTCTGCACATTGGAAATATTGTTTGCCGTTGTATTGATGGATGCCTGGGAGGCATTTAAGCCCGAGTATGCAACGGTAAGTCCAAAAAATGAAGATGGCATAGAGTCTTTGCCCTCCTTTCTATAATGAGTTCAGCAGATAATCGATCATGGCACTCACCACGTTGATATATCGGCTGGATGCATTGTAGGCTGATTGATAACGGATCATGTTGGTCAGTTCCTCGTCGGAAGAAACACCGACAACCATCTGCCGGTTGTTATCGATGGTATCGGCTGTCCCCTGCAAACTATCAGAAGTCGTGTTGTAGACAGAACCTACGGTTCCGACCTCGCCGATCCATTTAATGTAAAAATCGGTAAAGGTACATGGGGTCGTATCGGTCGGATTGAGCAGGTAATTCTCCTGATCCCAGATACGCTCCAAGTTAGCCCCCAGAGTATAGTCGATCTCACCTGTCTGTTTCTTGTACGGAATCAGACTCTTTTCCTCGATGATATCCGGGTTGATGACCGTGTCCTCGATGGTATAGCAGGTCGACTCGTCGCTCGGATCTTCCTCGTTATATACATAGACCGTACTGCCATCCGCAAGGGATACCTTGGTATAACGGTCACATCCGATGCGGGAGAAAAGTTCGTGTGGCGGCAATTCCCCGTCACTGCCGACTGACGCATTCGCCTCATCAAGGATCTTGGTATCCGCCGTGATCGTCCAGGTCTTTCCTGTCACATCCACACCGGTCATGGTGCCTCCGCCAAGATTGGCATTGACTGCCCCATAGGTCGTATTCGGACAGAGAGTATCATTGATGGCTGTCACGATACTATGGAAAAGAGTGTCTAGTTCTGCCTCTGTATTCATCATGATGGAATTGGAAAGGCCGGTACTATAGTCATTTGCGCTAAGCCCTGCCATATCCAGATAATTGGCATGACCGCTGCCCCTTGCCAGAAGAAGCGCCTTGACCTCTCCCACATCCGTGCCGTTGGTAGCATTGGCGTTGTCCGTATCGAATACATAATAATAGTCTTCATTTTCGGTATCGGACAACTGCGGCCAGTATGGAGTCTGGAAACCTGTCAGTTTATCCTCATGCATTGCCATCTGGTAGACATTATTCTCGGTAACAAATTCCACATTGTCAATCTGTACCTTGACGATACCATCAACATTTTCGGAATAAGATACCTTGGCAAGACTGGAGAGTTCATCTAAATAGAGATCTCTCTGATCGCGCAGATCCATGGCAGTCTCCACTTTGCCCGCTTCCACTCTCTGTATTTGTAAATTTAATTCCTGGATTTTGGTACCCAGTTCGTTGATGCGGTCAACATCGTCGGAAATCTTACGATTGATCGTTGACTGATAACTTTGAAGTCCCTGATTCAGACTACTTACACGGCTGACAAAAAGGGATGCCTTCTGCATGACCAGATTCTGGTTGACTGCATCGGACGGGTCCTTTGCAAATTCAGAAAATGCTTCATACAGATCGGCAAGTGAGGTCTGAAAAGCCTGCCCCTGCGTTTCCTGTAAATATGTCTCTACCTCGGAGACTGCATCATAACTGGCGGCATAGAATGCCTGACGTCCTGTTGCGGACCGATATGCTTTATCTAAAAAAAGATCTCTCGCATGAACCACATCACCGATATCCACACCGAGTCCTGCCCGCTGTGTACTGATGGATGCTGATGCAAAAGATGTATAATTTCTATCTGCAAATACGACCTGCTGGCGTACATAGCCTTTCGTATTTACGTTCGCTAAATTGTTGGCAACAACATTCAGTGCATTTTGTTGTGTCTGTAATCCTGACGCTCCCACGTACAAGCTTCCGAATCCATTAGCCATGGTATATCCTCCTCTAACTCTAATTCAAAAGCCCCGGTTATCCTTTTATTGGGATGTATCAAAGCTACTGCTGCCGAGCAATTCTCCCGTGTTGTAAGCGTTCTTGTCATAATTCGCTGTTTCGGGTGCCTGCTTCAGACTCTTGAACAAAGTCAGGTCAAACTCAACCATCTCTAATGCCTGCTGGAGAAGTACACTGTTTTGTGCATTTGCTGTCTGTAAACGTGTGGCAACGTCTACAAGTGCGTCTCTGACTACCGTCAGATCGCCCTGCTCTTTTGGCTGTCCGTCTAATTGTTCGATGACGTTGGTCACAGTCAACTGCTCACCATCATGTCCTAAAACTACAGCCATATCACGAAGAATACTCACGCGCTTGTTTTCCAGATTTTTCAAGTCACTGCTGATACTTTCTTCTGTAGCAGTCACCTCTTCCAGATCAGCCACTGCACCTGCAATGATCGCCTGTCTCTTATTCTCGGACAGTTCCAGTAATCTGGTATAACATGCTTCTTCTTTTTTCATTCCTACGAGTAATTCTTCTACTAAACTAGCCACTTACGATTCTCCTTACAGTCCCATCTGATATTTCTCAAGCAATTTGCTTGCAAAATCTCCGGTATCTACCTGATAATCATTTGACTCGTACTTTGATTTCATTTCAGCAACTTTATCTTCCCTGATATCCGAAGCTTCTGCGACTGCCTTCTTTGCGATCTGATAGTCACGTCCAAAAGATGAAATCTGCACTTCGTCTCTTCCCATACCGGTTGCTGACGCAGGGCGGGTGGTTGAAGTCTTATTCGTCTTATAGAGTTGTGCTACCTGATTATATGCTTCTATACGCATAATGGCACTCTCCTTTCTTCCTTGAAACATGAAGCTCTTTTGCTTTTACACAATGATTATCGGTATTCTGAAAAAAAATATTATACCCCGGAGGAAAATTTTTCTTCCGGGGTAGAGTTTAGAGGATAATCTCCGACGCATCGCTTTCTTCCGAGCCAACATATTTGTCTAGTTGCTTGGAAACATGTAATATCTGATCCAAAATACTCTTGGTCTGATCGGCATTGGTCAGGTTCTTGCTGCTCAGACCCTCCGCCTGCGCCGATGCTGCCGTGACCTCCTCCGAGGTCGCAGACAGGTGGGTAATGGTGTCCACGATATGATTGTTAGCTTCGGAAAGATCTGTCAGCATGGTATCAATATCTGCGATATCCTGCGTCAGTTGTCCTACATTGGTATTCATCTGATCAAAGGTCTCTACTGCTCTGCCGATCAGTTCATTCTGCTGTCCGGCGGCACTTGCAGACTGGGTAACAACATTCACGGCATCTGCTGCATTTTCGGAAAGTTGCCCCAGGATAGATGCAATGTTTTCCGTCTCCACACGGGTCTTTTCTGCCAGTTGACGGATCTCGTCTGCAACGACTGCAAAACCCTTGCCTGCTTCGCCTGCTCTGGCACTTTCGATGGATGCATTGAGTGCAAGGAGGTTGGTCTGACTGGAAATATCAAAAATGGTATCCGCGATGCCCTTGACGGCATTAGCACGTTCCTGCAAGGTCTGCATGGTTTCCGCCACTTTGTCATTGGTCTCTGCGATCATTTCAGACTGGCTCTGGATCTCCTTGACGATCGATAAATTCTCCTCGTTCAATTCCTTTGCCTTTCCCGCGGTCGTAACCATGCTCTCAGATCGAGTCAGGGTCTTTTCGATTGCATCCTGAATACTCTGGGTCATAACCGTCTGGTTCTGGATATTCTCTGCGGTAGACTGGGTACTGTCGGAAATATCTTTGACCGCACCGGTTACAACGCTGGTGGACTCATTCAACTGGTTCATGATATCCATGGCACCTGCCGTACCCTTTCGTACTTCGCTTGCCACATAGATGACATCCTGCATCATTTTTTCCTGTTGGTCTTTCTCATCCTGTAGGCTGCCCAGCATATCCAGACGGAACTTCTTACCGGTCTTTTCAATAAAGCAGACTACGATCAGATAGAAAACAACGATTGCCGTTGCCGTACAGATATCAATGCGTTCTACCGTACAATCCGGTTTAAAGAACTTATGCACAGTTGTAGCGATCTCTACCAGCGCGATCGCCACTGCGGAACTGACTATGAACTTGGAGTCATAGTACAGAATATAAACTGCTATCGGTGCAACAACTGCAAAGCGCATATAATAACTGTCAAAAGCAAAGGTCGTAAAAAAAGTCAGAAGTACCAGTGCCGCCAGTGATATCCAGCGGATCTTGCTGCTGTTGCGATTGTTCAAATATGCGATCAGCATAGCCACTGCCGTGACTGCCGAAATAGCAAATGTCATTCCTGTAAATCCTGCTGTCCTGTATCCCCTCAAAAAAGCAACAAATACGATTATAAAATTACAAATAGAAAAAATCATAAAAACCAACAATTCCAGCCAGTTCACACGCTCGGTCTGGCGTTCGCTATCTGCATAAAGATATTTTTGTGTCTCTGCCATGATATTAAAATCCCCCTTCATCAGCATTTTTTTCTCTTTTCTATTATATACACAGAATCCTCGCAAAATCTACGCTTTTTCGGCATTTTACCGAAAATTTGCACAACTCCCCATAATGCACAAGAAAAAAATCCACATGCCTTGGTCTGACATGTGGATTTTCATTCGTAATTGAGTTTTTCTTATATAAGTGACTAGTTTGCTGCTCCTCTTCTGCTCTTAAGTTCTGCAACGTTTGCCTCTACTCTTGCCTTATTCAGAGGGAAGATGAACATAAGTACTAATCCGCAAAGAATATAGATAACTGCTGGGAAGAAAGTAGCCAAGTTGTAAATACCATTTGCAACTGCCTCTGTCTGTCCTGCTGCAAGTTCATCGTATCCAATCCATCCAAGTGCCCATCCGGAAAGACCACCAGCGATCGCCTGTCCAATCTTTCTTGAGAATGAGTAGATACCATAAATGGTACCATCGTCACGATTTCCTGTCTGTACTTCCATATCATCAATAACGTCTGTAACAAGTGCCCAACACTGCATCTGGAAGAAGTACATACCAAGCATAGCTACGAATACCATTCCAACGAATGCCCATACATTCTTGATGTGTAAGCATCCAATGATGAAGTAGAGAATACCAGAGGCGAACATACCAACCATACTACATTCTCTCTTACCAAATTTTGTAGCAAGCTTTGTAGAAATACCTGCAAGTACAATCATACATGGAAGCATCAACACTGCAAATACGGACAATGCCTTTGTGTTCTTAAAGTAATCAGCAAATAAGTATGTGTTAATACCCTGCCCCATAAGAGATGCCAACAGAAGTAATACAGCTGAAAGTACAAGTCCTAACAAAGATCTGCTTGTAAAAAGAGTCTTTAATGTCTGTGCTGTTGATTTCTTTTCGCTTGCTGGCTTTGGCACATACTCAACACGTTCTGTTGTAAGTGTATAGCAAAGCAAGTAGCATACGATAGCGATCACAGAGAAGATTCCTGCTACCATAGAAATGCTGGATGCGGATACAACCTGGTTACCCTGCGCATCTGTATGATATACAAGCATTGGTGCCATAATACCAATCATGATACCGGCAACACCACCACCCATAGAACGGAATACAGAAAGAGAACTTCTGTCCTTAGGTTCTGCTGAAATAACAGATGCCATAGATCCATAAGGGATATTGATGGATGTATAGAAGATAGATCCCCAAAGGATATATGTGATAAACATATACGCTACTTTAGCACCATATGAAGCATCAACCAGGAATGACTGATACATCATAAAGGATGCCAATGCTACAAAAGCACACATACGAAGAATCCATGGACGGATACGTCCGTTCTTTGTTGGCTTTGAATTATCAACAATACGTCCCATTCCGATATCTGTAAATGCATCCAGACATCTTGCGATCAGGAACATCGTTCCTACCATACCTGCTGAAATACCCATAACCTTTGTGTAAAATACCATTACATAACTACTGGCAAAGATAAATGAGAAATCATTTGCCAAATCGCCACACATGTAGCCGATTTTGTCACGTAAGCCAAAAGGTCTTACTTCTTTTGTTTTACTCATAGTAAACTCCTCCTAAAAAACACTTTTTATTATTTGTCTTTTCTCTTTATCTTATTGAGCTTTCTATTCAGCTCAAGAAGTTCTTCTTTTGTAAACTGCTTTCCGCCGCCTGCAGTTCCCATAAGGTTGAGCATACGCTTAACAGAGAAACCACCAAGCATCTTCATCATGCCTTCGCGATCAACACCGGCTGCTGCTCCTGCTGCACCGCCACTTGCGTCTTTCATAATCTTAAGCATCAATTCACCGATGAACATCTTACCTTTGATGGTCTTCATGATATCACCAATCTGGTCATTGATGTTGAAGTATCCTTCCGGCATATCGATATCGAACCAGTTGAGAACTTCTCCTTCTTCTTTCAAGCGATATTCTTCATTGAAAGTATCTACCTTGCGAATCTTGCTTTCATCGCTGCAATCGCCTGCTTTTGCAACAAGTGTGCTTTCGCCAGCGTTTGGCACATCAAAATAGAAGAAATGCACATCACTTGTCTGCTTGCCAAGACTTTCACCGTTTACAAACAGTTCTACTTCCGGCTGATTAGAGTATATGGTAACCTTTGTTGTATCTTCTACACGGTCTACATAGCGCTTACCACAGATATGCACGAATGGATCATCTGATAACCATGCCTTGTATGCATAGAACGCATCCTTCTTGTATTTTCTGTCAAATGTAACCAATCCCTTATGGTTCATACCATTCTCTCCACCTTCTGCTCTTGCATCAGCGGCGAAGTCATACATGTTCCATACATGGGTTGCCCAGATATAATCTCTTGTAAAGAGCTGTTTGATCAGTTCTTCATGATAGTATGCCTGATATTCCTCAGTATAATCACCCTGAACAGGATTTGATGTATGCCAGTTCAAAGCTTCACATCCATACTCACTCATACCAATTGGAATGTTTGGATATTTCTTGTGGAAGTCATCCATGAACTCTCCGTTCATATCTGTTGTTCCGCCGTACCATCCATAATAGTGGTTGTATGAAATCACATCCGGAATCTGTACATATTTTGCGTCAATACTGCACATAGAAACAACCGCCATTGTCGTAAGTCTTGTTGGATCCATCTGATGGCACAGATCATTTAAGATATTGTGGTTTTCAATCAGATCAGCATCTTCTGCTCCACCCATGGTGATCTCATTGGAAAGTCCCCAAACAACGATACAAGGATGATTGTAATTCTGTGTGATCAGTTCCTTCATCTGTGAAACGGTATTTTCGCGACCGTTTGGTAAATGCTTAGAGATATATGGAATCTCTGCCCAGATTACAAGACCTACTTCATCACATAAATCATAGAAGTACTGATCATGCTGATAATGTGCAAGACGAATGGTATTTGCACCCATTTCAAGGATAAGGTCGATATCCTCTTTATGTTCTTTGTGTGTCAAAGCATTTCCGATATGTGGTCTATCCTGATGACGTGATACACCGTGAAGTGGATAGCGCTCTCCATTTAAGATAAATCCTTTTTCCGGATCAATTGCAAATGTTCTGCATCCGAAACGTGTACTTCTCTCATCTAAAACAGTATCGTTTTTCTTTAAAGTAACTTCTGCTGTGTAAAGATGCGGATCTTTGCGTCCATTCCAAAGATGAACATTTTCAATTTCAAATGTAACCTTTGTCTCATTTGCAGAAACGCTCTTTGTCGCAACAACTTCATCACCATCTTTGATGACATATGTTAAAGTATCTTCATCTGTTGCATCTGTAACAAATACTTCCACTTCAACACTTGCATTTGCGCCTTCTACGGTAGGTGTTACTGCAATACCATGTGTTCCATAATAATCCAGATCAAAATGTGTTTCCGGTACAGAAATCACATTTACATCACGATACAGACCACCATAGAATGTGAAGTCTGCCATCTGTGGATATACATGATCGTTTGGTGCATTATCTACTGCAACTACGATTTCATTATCATCAGCCAGAAGATCTGTCACGTTCACTCTCCATGTAGAATATCCGCCATCATGATGTCCAGCTTCTTTTCCGTTAACATAAAGCCATGCACTGGAATTTGCTCCGTTGAACTCGATATAAGTGATTGGCTCACTGCCAAACTCCTCACGCTTCATGTTCTTTACATAGTAGCATGTACCACGATGGTAATCATTTCCACCATCCTGTCCATCCTCACCATTCCATGTGTGAGGCAAATCAAGTGTCTCCCAGTTGCCCTGTGTTAATACAGAAGAACCTTCTGCAACAGTGATAGCATCTTTCGTAAACTGCCAAGATGCGTTAATGTTCTTTGTTGCCATTTTTACCCTCCTTTTTTGAAAATGAGCACACGGCTCTTTTCTTTCTCACTTGCTTTGTGAACCCAGTATAGCAATCTAAGATAAATTGCTCTTGTCTTACTTTTACTATTTTGGTAAAATTTTTACATGAATTGTATTTTGGGTAAAAAAATTACAGATACTCGGAAATATATAGAAACAAGGTATGTCAAGCATTACGAAAGGAGCACCTATGGCGTTTGAGAATATCAGTACAGTAGATTTTTTCCCATTATTTAAGCAGACTCTTGCAGACACCTTTAAGGTAGATTCTTTTTTTATGCACGCACCTTACCATGATTTTGAGAAGATGGATATGGGCATACGTCGCATGGTCTGGGGCGAATATTCCACCAACTCCCCCATCTTTTCTATATCGGAAGAATCTCCCTATCGCATCGTCGTCTTGGAAAGCACTCTGGGCTTTTATAATATGATCATTTCACTGACCGAAGACGAAGAACCGGATCTGATCGGTATCATGCCTTTTCGGACGGAGCCGATCACACAGGCACATATTAGCCGCATCATGAAGGAAAACGGCATTGCCCCGCAGCATACCCCGACCATGTCCCGCTTTTATCTGTCCCTACCGGTCGTAGAGTTAAACGATCTGATCATGACCATAGAGCATCTGATCACTTTCTTTTTCCCTGTCTTTGCCGATCATCATGTGGAATATGTCAATTACAAGTCAGAAAAGCACGCCCTCAACCCCAGTGAAGAACGTTTCCATAAGTTTTCTTCTGATTATATTGAGGAAATGCACAAGCGTATCGAGGCATGCAGCAAGGCAGTGGCCAGTGGGAACCAGGCACAGGCTCTCGATCATATGAAGTCCCTGCTAGACTATACTGCTGCTTTTCAGTCCAATTCCCTGCCACAGATCCGGCATGAATTGTTTACCCTGAATGCCTTTCTCGCGTCAAGGCTTTTTGAGACAGCAGTCCATCCTTACTACGTCTTTAACCAGATGCAGACCTTTGACCTTAAGATTGCGGAACTCCATTCCCAGCGTGACCTGACGCATCTGCCTTTCGAGATGACAAGAAAGTATTCCATGCTTGCCAAGAATTACACTTATGAGAAATACTCCTATCTGATCCGCAATGTTGTCAACTATATCGACCAACATTTAGCAACTGATCTGAGTCTTTCGGTCTTGGCAGAGGAATTTGAAAAAAATCCGTCTTATCTGTCCAATGCATTTAAAAAAGAAGTCGGCGAAACGCTGACTTCTTATATCGGCAAACAACGCATCCAGGCATCCCTGCGCTACTTTAATACGACCAACATGAACGTCGCCGAGGTCGCCGAGGCGGTCGGTATTCCTGATTTCGGTTATTTTTCTAAACTCTTTAAAAAGCACGTTGGGGTCAGTCCGCGTGAATACAAGAAAATGCTGGATAAATAGTCCCACATTACTTTTCTGTCAGTCTGACCGCGGTAGGAGAAGTGGCAAGTCCGCCCAGACTGGTCTCCTTGATTGCAGACGGCATCTCATTGCCGATCCTGCGCATGGCATCAATGACTTCATCTGCCGGAATGGCAGATGTGATCCCTGCCATCGCCAGTTGGGCTGAGGTCAGCGCATTCACTGCGCCTGCTACGTTACGCTTGATACAGGGAACTTCGACCAGACCACCAACCGGATCACAGGCAAGTCCCAGCATATTCTTGAGAGCAAAGGCTGCTGCATCTGCGATCTGTCCGGCAGATCCCCCCTGTAAATAAGCCAGTCCGCCTGCCGCCATGGCACTGGCAGAACCGATCTCGGCCTGGCAACCGCCGGATGCTCCGGCAAGTGAGGCATTCTCCGCAATGACTGCACCGATACCGGCAGAGACAAACATAGCCTCAACCATCTTCTCCTCCGGCAACGAAAGCCGCTCCTCTACCACCAGAAAAACTGCCGGGATCACACCGCAAGAGCCCGCCGTAGGCGCTGCAACGATACGGTGCATGCAGGCATTGGACTCGCCCATCTTGATGGCTTTTTCCATGATCTGCCCCACAAGATCTCCACAGAGATTGGCACCCTTGGCATTGTAGGCATGCAGTTTCGCTCCTGCACCGCCAGCCATACCGGATGCAGAGTATATAGTCGGATCATAGCCCGCATCTGCATCTTTCATCGCCTGATACATATGGCGCATAGTCGCAAACGATGTCTCATAGGAAACACCTCTCTCCTCCATATCTGCCTGCAGGACGACCTGCCAGAAAGGACATGCCTTTTCTTCACTTTGTCTGATAATGTCTGCTATCGAATGATACATCTATCTATTCTCCCGTCATTCCAAGATAAGTCACCTTACGGATACCGTCAAATCCACGCAACCAGTCGATACCGCTCTGCGGCACTTCCTGATCACACTCCACCACCATGACAGCCTCGCCGCCACGGCTGGAACGATACAGGCGCATGGATGCAATATTGATATTCTGGTCGGAAAGCATGGTCGTCACTTCGGATACATGACCTGGACGATCCTCATTATAGACCACAAGAGTCGGTGACTCTCCCGCAAAGTTGGTCTCAATGCCATCCAACTGTGCAATATTGATCCGGCTGCCGCCCAGCGACTGTCCGATGATCTCCAGACGTTGCCCGGATCCGCCATATAAGATCAACTGTGCGGTATTAGGATGTGCCTCACGCAGAATCGCCTGTCCAAAACTGACGGCAATCCCACGCTTCTCAGCGATCTCCAATGCCTGCGAGATACGGATATCGTCTGTCTGCATACCTAAAAGCCCTGCTACCAACGCCTTTTTTGTACCATGTCCATCACCGGTTGCCAAAAAGGAGCCATACAAGTTGATCTCTGCCCGCGCCAAAGGCTCTCCCAGCAATCGCCCGGAAATATAGCCGATCTTGACGGCTCCTGCCGTATGGGAACTCGATGGGCCTACCATGACCGGTCCTACCACCTCAAAGATGTTCATACGCTATCCTCTACTTTATCAATTCTGCGACAACGGCACTGATGACCTTGCCGTCAGCCTTGCCCTTGAGATCAGCCATAACAGCCTTCATGATCTGTCCCTTGTTGCCTGTGGCAATCACATCTGCAAACTTCTCCTGCAAATATGCTGTGACTTCCTCTGCATCCATCTGCTTTGGTGCAAATTCACTCATGATCTCATAGCGTTTCTTGTATTCTTCCAAGAGATCTTCCCTGCTTTCCGGACAGGTATCGATCTGTTCTTTGCAAGACTTTAATTCCTTTAAGACAGCTGCATTTACCATATCATCCGGGATATCCTCACGGCAGCCCGCATCAATACCGCTCTTTTTGGCAGCGGATACCAAAACGGAGATCGCATCCTTGCGGAACTTATCCTTTGCTTTCATTGCTGCGATCATTGCATCCTGTAACTCTTTCATTTTACTCATGATGTATTCCTTCTTTCCTGCTTTCCTGCTTTCATAAAATCTTTACTGCTACCTATTATAGCACAGCCTGTCTGCTTGCAAAGGCTTATTTTGTATCTTCGGCAATGTCATAGACGACATCCAGCGAAATCTCCGTGGCATCGGAAAAGATCAGAGCACGTGCATAGGCATCCAGACGTTTGAGGCTGCCTGTATGCTCCAGATAAGCACCGCCTTCTTTCTTCTCATCCGGTACAAAATAGGTCACACGGATCGGAAGTCCCTCCGACCCACTCTCCTGTAAACGTGACAGAAGATATTGCAATTTCTCATCCAGACGTTCCTTGGCATCCTCGTCGAGTTGAACTCGTTCCTCGGTCAGACGTCCGGTCTCCGCGATTGCTGCCTCATGCCCGGTCAGGGCAGAAAAGGGTGAAAACTGTGCTGCACGGTCATAGAGAGACATCCGGGGGTGCTTCTTTGATACCGGATGCGGCAGATCGATGATGTCACTGTAATCTTTGTTTTTCTCCTGCCTCATGCCCTATGCCCTCCGATCTGGCGGTTGCGGTCTTTTGCCGTCGCGCCCTCCCGTAGATTCATGCCCTTTAAGATGGCGTTCTTGCCATATTTTTTCTTGATGTCGATCATGGCGTGCTGGATGTTTTTCTCACGCTCCAAGTCCGTTTTCTCCTGCTGATCCTTTGCCTCCTTCTGCCGGTAATCGGTAAAGAGATCCAACTGCTCATAGGCCTGATCTTCTCTGGCATCTGTCTCTGGGATCAGATGATTGACCGAGATATTGATCCGGCGTACCAGAAGGTCCGAATCTACAATGCGGTCATAAAGTGCTAAAACCTTTTCTGTCACCAACCGGGTCGATGAAGTGTGCCTGCCCAGATTGGCAGTACCATGTGCTTGCTTTGGTACAGACCGACCATAGCGGTCGATCGTGACTTCTCCATGATATGCTTTGCGGCGCTTGGGATCTGTCAGATTCTCAATATCATAGCCAATTGTAAGCACAACCTGATCTGTCACCAATCCCTTATCCACCAGATCCAAGACTTGCAGATCGATCATCTCCTGCACGACCAGACGGGTCTTGGTAAAATCATAAGGGTACTGCAGGACCTGTCCCGAACACAGGCTGTTGGTGGTCGGACGGTAGGACTTGATCATGTCCATCGTGCAGGGTTCATAGCCCCAAGCATGATCGATCAAAAGTTCTGCATTGATGCCAAACATCCGATACAAAAGATCCTCATTATAGAAATCATCCTCATTCCCAATCGAACAACGCGCCACATCCCCCATCGTGTAGATACCACTCGCTTGCAGTTTGCGGGCATAGCCCGCCCCGACACGCCAGAAATCTGTCAGGGGTCTGTGATCCCATAAAAGCCTACGGTAAGACATCTCATCCAATTCCGCCATACGCACACCATCCGCATCTGCCTCCATATGTTTTGCCACAATATCCATAGCAATCTTGCAGAGATAGAGGTTGGTGCCGATCCCGGCGGTCGCCGTGATGCCGGTCTCCTCCAAGACATCCTGTATCATCTTGCGTGCTAGGTCTCTGGCACTCATACCGTAGGTGCGCAGATAGGCAGTCACATCCATCATGACCTCGTCAATGGAGTAGACATGGATATCCTCCGGGGCTACATATTGCAAATAGATATGGTAGATCCGGGTACTGTATTCCATGTAGAGTGCCATCCTGGGCGAGGCGATCAGATAATCAATGGCGAGAGAGGGATCCTTTTGCAGGGCATCGTGCAGATAGGAAGCCCCCTCCAAGCGGTGTCCCGGTGCTGCTACCGCCCGCTTTTGATTCTCCTGCCGCACACGCTGTACGACTTCAAAAAGGCGGGCTCTGCCGGGAATACCATAGGACTTGAGCGAGGGTGTGACCGCCAGACAGATGGTCTTTTCCGTGCGGGCAGCATCCGCCACGACCAGATTGGTATTCAAAGGATCCAGATCCCGTTCCCTGCACTCCACCGATGCGAAGAAGGATTTGAGATCAATCGCAATATAGGTTCTATCCTCAGCCAAGCCTATCCCCCCTTTATAAATAAAATGATACGAAAAAAGGCACTTGTTATAGCAAATGCCCTAAATTTCTTTGTCTTATGTATAATAACACATTTCGAACATATGTTCAATATCTTTATCGACGTTCTTTTACCATCATGAGGAAGGTTCCGAGCAAAAGTGCACTGGACACCCAGATAGCCTTCATGCCCCAATGTAGGGAACAGATACCGCCAAATCCTGCGCCCAGCGCAAAGATCAGGATAATTCCATAATAATGCGCCGCCTTTTTCAAGGCTCCCTTCTGGTGGTCACGCAGATAGACGGACAGACTCTCCGTTCCGCTGCGCAGATTACCGATACACATGGTGCTGGCATAACCGTACCCGTGTACCTTGCGGAAGGTCTGCACCTGCATGGAACAGGCAAAGGAAACGATCATAGTCGCCGCCATGTTATATTTTGCCGGGATAAAACCAACAACCAATAGCAAGATCATTTCGATCACGACAATGATCTGGCGCCAGTGGATACGCTTGGCATATTTGTATTTGTGCCCGATCTGCTCTGCCACCAGCACACCGAAGGCAAATGCCACGATCGGGAAAAGATAGTGAAGCGCCGTCATCCAATCACCCATCAGAAAATGCTGGCTCATGAGTACCACGTTTCCGGTCTGCGCATTGGAAAAGACCTCATCACGCACATTGTAGGTATATGCATCCTGAAAGCCTCCAGACACCGCTAAGATCGCACTCAAAAGAAAGGTCTCCGACGTCTGCATCTTTTGTTTCTTACTTTCTTCCATCATCCTGCCTCTTCTATTTTAAATAAATATCGAACACGATCTCCTGCCCCTCCATTCGCGCCGTGATCGACCCCTTATGCCCCTCTACAATACTTCTCGCTAAGGAAAGCCCGATTCCAAATCCTCCGGTCTTGCTTCCGCGCACCTGTAATTGTACCCCTTTTTTCTGTTTTTGCAATGTCACACGGATATCCGTCTTAAAATAAATTTATTCTTTTCCCATCTTTGACTTCTGACGGCTTGCCACCAGTGGCAGCATGATAAAATCAGGCATCAGACGTTGCAAGACTGCACCTATGCGTATCATAAAGGTCGGTACGATGATGGTACGGCGCAGGCGCATTCCCCGCAGAGTTTCCGCTACGCACTGGTCTGCCGTGATACCAGGCAGGGCAAAAACAACATTCGCCCGCGTATTAAACTCTGTATCGACAGGTCCCGGGCAAAGTGCGCAGACATAAACACCGCTCTTTTTCTCTCGCTGTTCCTCTGCAATACTTTTTGTCAGGCTGACAACATATGCCTTGGTCGCATAATAGGTTGCCATATAAGGACCGCCCGGCAAAAGTCCGGCAGACGATGCCACATTAAGGATGGTTCCCCGACCCTTCGCCTGCATCTGGCGCAGGACTTCCTTACATAAGATATGCATAGCCTCAACATTGACACGAATCATATCTATATCTTTTGAAAGATCTGTCTTTGCAAAATCACCACAATTTCCAAAACCGGCATTATTGATAAAAATATCTATGGTCTCCTCTTTTAGAAGGTCACAGACTCGATAGCACTCTTTCTCTTTAGAAAGATCCGCCGTCTCGATCCGGCAGGGAACACCTAAATTTTCTGCTATTTTTTCCAGACGCCCGCGTCTTCTTGCTGTTAAGATCAGGCGATATCCTTTTTTCGCATAGGCTTTGGCAAATGCCAATCCGATACCCGAACTCGCCCCCGTGATCCATACTGTTTTTTGCTGTTTTTTCATACCTATCCGCCTTTCTTTTACACATCTGTCCATTATCATAATCCCGTTGAAAAAAGACATTTTTCACGCTATAATAATAGAAACTATAATAAAGGATATTTACATATGAAGGAGTATGCCCTATGGACAACAAAAAAAATCTTATAGCCAAACTACTCAAACCTCTCATCGGCTTTTTAGTATTGATACTGGCCTTTGAGATTATTTTATTTGAACTCTTATCTCATGGTTTCCTGAATACACTGGTCGCCATGATCATACAGATCGTCGGCATTGCTACTATCTTCGGTCTGCTGACCTCTTTTATCCTCTCGCTCCTGCGTCCTTTCTTAGCTGCTATCAGTGGCAAGAAGGCACCGGCAGAATCTGAAAAGCAAAAAGAGAAATTTGAAAAATTTGCACAGCGTGACGATGCTCTCGGCGAGGCTGTCCGTACCATCCAGAGCAATACCCTTGGTCTTGCTGCTATGGTAACACAGATCTCCAGTGCAACACAAGAACTCGCCGCTGTTTCCGAGAGTTTCAAACAGATCTCCGGTGAGATGTCCGATGCCATGACCGATACCGAGTCAGCCATCACATCCATCATTGATAATACCGGCAAGCAAGCAGATAGCACGCTGGATATGCAGGACAAGATCAATGCGATCAGCGATGCCATCGACAAGATCGTAGCCAATGTCAATGCTCTCAATGCCTCTGCCGACAAGGTTCGTTCTTGCAACGAAGCCGCAGAGACCATCATACGCGAACTAATCCTCAACAGTGAGGAAAGCGGTCAAGCCATTGAGCAGGTGCGCCAGCAGACAGAGCTTACTAACCAGTCCACACAGCAGATTCGTACCGCCACAGAGTTGATTGCAGATATTTCCGCACAGACTAACCTTTTGGCACTGAATGCCAGTATCGAGGCTGCCAGAGCGGGCGATGCCGGCAAGGGATTTGCCGTTGTTGCTGACGAGATCCGCGCGCTTGCCGATCAGTCCAAGTCCTCTACCGAGCAGATCAATACGATCGTCAATGAACTTTTGAGCAATGCCAATGTCAGCGTAGAGATCACAGAAAAGGTAACTGATTCCTTTGCAAAGCAAAACGAAAAGATTAATGAGACGAAGGATATCTTTGGTCAGTTGAACGAGGAGATCAATCTGGTAACCCAATCTATCTCTGATATTGATACCGAGATCACAGAATTGGACGATCACAAGAACCGTATCGAGAGTACGGTAAATAATCTGGCATCCTCCGCAGAGGAAAATGCCAACAATGCCGAGATCACCGGTAAGAACATGGAACACTTCCACGATATCGCCCTTGCCAATGAACGCGAGACTGAACGCATCATCAAGGTATCCGACGAACTGGTATCCTTTGCTACACAGATCAGCCGGGAAAAAGAAGATGGCATCAACCTCATCAAGAGCGTCAGAGGTCAGCAGTAAATTTATATATTTTCAAAAGCAATTTGTTGTTGCAAAGTTACTATATCTGAGCAATGATTCACCGGACCATATGAAACCCGGGACGGACTAGGGTGCTTTCGCACCCTTTTTTCATACAAAAATATTTATTATATCATCCCTATAAACTGGAATTGTGATTTCATGTATTCCAGATGAGAACAATATTTGCAGAATACAATCCCAAGCGCAACAGTATTGATGTTTACACCTCTGTTGGCTATATGCTCC
>CAKXYI010000013.1 GCA_934899185.1 uncultured Lachnospiraceae bacterium | reverse complement strand
CCGATTAGATTCTATAGTACCATGCCAATCTTTTTATTTTTCAAAAGTTGGTGTCACATCATTGACTAATGTACAAATGTTGAACATTGTTAAAGTGGCACGATTGCAATAATTGTGTTGTTTTTTCTGACAATTTGTGTAATTTCATTTTTATAGGATTTCCAATGCCTCGCGCACATTCTCAACCCCTTTTAGCAACATTCCATCCGGCTTTTGTATATTTTTCATACACACTTTAGGCAGGATACATTGCTTAAATCCCAATTTGTGTGCTTCTGCGATCCTCTGCTCTACCATATTTACAGATCTCACTTCGCCGCTCAGCCCCACTTCACCAAAACAGATCACATCCTCTGCGATCGGACGATTGCGAAAACTTGAGATGATCGCCAGGACCAATCCAAGATCCGTTGCCGGTTCACTGACCTTCATGCCGCCGGCAATATTGATATAAGCATCCTGATCCGCCAGTCTAACTCCCACATTTTTTTCCAATACTGCCATCAAAAGGTTGACGCGATTGTAATCTACGCCCGCTGCTGTTCGTCTCGGCATACCAAATGCACTGTGGCATACCAGCGCCTGTATCTCCACCAGCAAAGGTCTTGTGCCTTCCATGGTACATACAACGATCGAACCACTGGCTTTCTTGGGTTTACCATCCAGCATATATTCTGACGGATTGGGAACTTCCCGTAATCCTGACTGGCACATTTCAAATACACCGATCTCGTTCGTAGAACCGAATCGGTTTTTAACAGCGCGCAGGATACGATAACTAGCATAGCGATCCCCTTCAAAATAAAGAACCGTATCCACCATATGCTCCAGTACACGCGGACCTGCTACCATCCCTTCTTTTGTCACATGACCCACGACAAAGATAGCAATTCCTTGTTCTTTTGCCAGGCGCATCAGCACACTGGTGGCTTCTCGTACCTGCGAAACACTCCCCGGTGCCGAATTAACATTTTCACGGAACATGGTCTGGATGGAGTCAATGACAACCACCTGGGGTTTACGTTCTTCGATCACGCCCTGTATCAGATCTAGATTTGTCTCGCACAAAAGTGTCATCTCATCGGAAAAGATACCGATCCGGTCTGCACGCATTTTAATCTGTTGCAGTGATTCTTCTCCCGAAATATACAAGACCGCGATTTTCAGATCTGACAGACTCTTACAGGTCTGCAATAAGAGTGTTGACTTGCCAATACCGGGATCTCCGCCTACCAATACTAAAGAACCCGGCACAATGCCACCACCCAATACCCGGTTCAGTTCTTCGATATGGGTATCTATCCTCTTCTCCGACGATGACTGGATATCATTTAACTTTGCCACCTGTACTTCCGTGATCTGTCTATGTGTCACGCCAGATTTTTTGTCAACGATTTCTTCTACCATGGTGTTCCATGCCTTACACGCCGGGCATTGTCCGACCCATTTGGAAGATTCATAGCCACATTTCTGACAGAAAAATACGTTATTCTTTCCCTTTGCCATACAATTTCCTCACTGTTTCTTCTATATAATTTAGCATTTTATGTAACAAGAAAGATCCCCGTCAATTTATGACGGGGATCTCCTTTTATCGTATCTTTTATGCTTTTAGCACTTTTTTACATCTACAGAGATTGCACTTTCGGCATCCAATTCCACGCTCAAATTCAACTTACCGCCTAAATTTGTCTTCATTGTACCGGCATCTGCTCCGGCAACCTTGACATCATATTCGGTCTCTGGCTCAAGTTCCAATGTGATCTGCGCGTCTTCCGGTCCATCGACCGTAAATGTCACGCCATCCTCGGTAGCCTGAAAATGTTCTACGGAAGTTCCCGGAACGGATTCATATTCAAACATACCATTTCGCTCCAGTTTGGTAATTTCCTTGAAGGTCTTTACCTTGTATAAGTCTCCCTGATGACTTACATTGTCCAGTTTGGACTTGGTTTCCAAACTGTAATCTCCAAAACTAATAGTACCATCTGACTCACAACGAATTAATTCGCTAACTACAGCCATTTTCTTCTCCTCCTGCTTCTTTAAGGCAATGCCTTTTCTCTGTCTTACAATGTATGAACATTATATAATACAAGATATAAAATATCTAGTAAATCCAAGGATATTCATAAAAATTTTAGAATTATGAAGTAAAGACGATCTTACCTTTTCTCATCGTAACAACGACCTTACTGCCCTTCTTTACATTCCCAGAAAGAATATGCTCTGCCAAAGGATCTTCCAGATCTGTCTGGATGCGTCGGCGCAATGGTCTTGCTCCGTATTTCGGATCATAGGAAACCTCTACCAGATGCTTCTTGACCGCATCCCGGATGGTCAGATCGATATCCAACTGCGTCTTGCAACGTTCGATCAAAGAGCGGGTCATAATCGTCACGATCTCCTTCATGTCATCCTTATTCAGGGAACGAAAAACGATTGTCTCGTCAATTCGATTTAAGAACTCCGGCTTAAAGATGCGCTTTACCTCTTCCATAACGCCGTTTTTCATAAATTCATAATTGCTCTTCTCATCTTCGACTGATGCAAAGCCCAGTTTCTTCGGTTCAACGATCGCCTGTGCTCCGGCATTGGAAGTCATAATGATGATCGTATTTTTGAAACTCACCTTGCGTCCCTGGGAATCCGTAATATGTCCGTCATCCAAGACTTGAAGTAAAATATTAAATACATCCTGATGTGCTTTTTCAATCTCATCAAAAAGAACGACCGCGTATGGATTGCGGCGCACTTTTTCGCTCAACTGTCCGCCTTCTTCATGTCCTACATATCCTGGCGGTGAACCAATCATCTTGGATACGCTATGCTTTTCCATATACTCCGTCATATCCACGCGGATCATGGCTTTTTCGTCTCCAAAGACTGCCTCCGCCAAGGCCTTGGAAATCTCTGTCTTTCCAACACCTGTCGGGCCTAAGAAAAGGAATGAACCGATCGGGCGGTTTGGCTCCTTGAGACCTACACGTCCTCGTCTGACCGCACGCGCTACAGCACTGACTGCATCTTCCTGCCCTACCACTCTCTTATGCAGGGTCTTTTCCAAATTGCGCAGGCGAACGGCTTCTTTTTCATTTAATCTGGATACCGGAATCTTGGTCCAGATAGAAACCACCTGTGCAACATCATCCTCTGTCAAAACTAACTGCTGTTTGTCTTTCCTATGCTCATATCTCTTACGCAAAGACTTTATTTTCTTTTCCAGAACTGCCTGCTGCTTGCGGCAATCAGATGCTCCTTGCATATCCCCTGCCATCAGGCATTCTTCTACACCGCGAGCCGCCTCCTTGCACTCTTCTTCCAAAGTCAGCATCTGATCCGGTGCTTTCACTTCCATCAGGCGTAATCTGGCAGCCGCTTCATCCATCAGATCGATCGCCTTATCCGGTAGAAAACGATCTGCGATATAACGCTGTGACATTGCCACAGCAGCATAGATTGCTTCGTCTGAAATAGCAATACCGTGGTGCTTCTCATAGCGTTCCTTAACACCTTGTAAGATAGCCTCTGTCTCTTCTTCGGTCGGTTCTTCCACCGTGACCGGCTGGAAACGGCGTTCTAAGGCTGCATCTTTTTCTACATATTTGCGATATTCTGCTATCGTAGTCGCACCGATGATCTGGATCTCGCCTCTTGCCATTGCTGGTTTTAAGATATTGGAAGCATCGATCGCACCTTCTGCGCCTCCCGCACCGATGATCGTATGCATCTCGTCAATGAACAATATGATATTTCCTGCCTGCATCACTTCGGCGATCACGCGTTTGATACGTTCTTCAAACTCGCCACGATACTTAGATCCTGCCACCATGCCGGACAGATCCAGCGTCATCACTCGTTTATCTGCCACAGAATCCGGCACCATGCCTAACTGAATCCTCTGTGCCAGACCTTCCACGATCGCTGTCTTTCCAACACCCGGTTCACCGATCAGGCACGGGTTGTTCTTGCCCCTACGGCTCAAAATCTGAATCACACGCTGGATCTCATCCTCTCTGCCGACAACCGGATCCAACTTGCCCTGACTTGCCATATCTGTCAGATCTCTGGCATATTGATCCAAGGTAGATGTCTCACTGGCACCGCGTTTTCTTCTCTTATTGGCATTATTTTCTCTATATGTAATGCCTTCTCTTCCCATAGCAGAGATCAACTCTGCGAATAATTTCTGTGTATCTACGGACATGGATGCCAGGATGCGTGCGCCCGCTGTATCCTGCATACGCACCATGGCCAGTAAAAGATGCTCTGTACCGATCTCATCCATACCGCATGCAATGGCTTCCTGTTCTGCCTGTGCCAGCATCTGATCTAACTTTGGTGTATTGCCGTCCCATTCAGCAACAGCGACACCGCCTTCCGGAGAGATCAATTCTTCGATCAGGTCGATCAGATTTTTTTCTGACACGCCAAGTCCCTGTAAAACCTTGGCAGCCAGACTATCTTCCTGTCTGACCAGTGCGACCAGCAGATGCTCTGTACCTATATAATTATCTCCCAGACGTTTGGCTAAGCGTTTGGCATCCGCCAAGGCTGCCTGCGCCTGTTCCGTCAACTCCATCATATTATAAAGCCTCCATATTATAAGTCATTTAAATCAAGAATATCCAACTGTGCATCAAGGTCAGCCCCCTTATAGCGGGTATTTTCCTTGCTTTGGAAAGCCTCTGTCCCCTTGATATCACTGTAGATCGGCTCCTGAGGCGCCGTCTGTCTTTTCTTATTTGGATGCGCCTGCAAAGCATTTTCCGAAGTCGCCTTGCCTGCCGTTTCACGTTTGACCTCCAGCGCTTCCTCTGTCGTCTCGCTCTCAGGCTGAGCCTCTTCTGCCCCCATATCTGTCAGATTATCTTCAAAAAGATCATCCTCCAGATTGTCGAACTCGTCATCTTCTTCCTCATGCAGATTTCTGCGCAGTTTGGCAAAGATTGATGTCTTTTCCATGCCCTGATCCGCATCTTCTTCCTCCGCAGGAGTATCCATAAAATCTTCTTCTATCGCTTCATCTTCTGCGTCTGCCAGTTCCGGATCGTCCGGCTCATTCTCGTCCATCCAATCTTCTTCCTCGCTGCGTCGACGGGATAACAAAAGATTGATGATCACAACCGCAAATACAACGATGACGAATAAAAGGATTGCTACCAGATAGCGCTGCTTCTGCCATTTTCCAAAATATTCATCACTGCCGGCAGCAGTCGTCACCGGCTCCTCTGCCGTCGCATCCTGTGATAACAATTCTTCATTCACTCTCTGAATGCTGCCATCTGTATTGTCATACTGGAACCATCCTGTCACACCGTCCTGATTGGTACCATATACAAAATAGAAATCGCTGTCATCCCCCTCTTTGTAAACAGATAAAGTCTGATCTCCGACGGTCAGTGTCGTCTCTGTAAAAGAATCACGCAAAAGACTCTCCGGCGTTGCCAGAACCACATACTGTTCTGCTGTACCAAGCATGGCAAAAGGTGTCACCGTATTCGTAGTTTCATCATACTGATAAAAGACACCATCCCCCGCCGTGTTATCTGCTCTCTTTAAATAAAGAAGGGTGATCGATCCATTGGACAATTCCCGATAGGCATAGCCATCGATAGTCACTCTGATACGACTGAAGCCTGCAGGAATCGCGCTCTCCGGATAACGCTCGGAAACCACATAGGCAACGCCATCAATGGTAAACTGTCCGTCTGCCGCCTGGGTCGCAGTATCCTGGGTCTGCTGTGTATCTGTATCCCCAGTGTCACCGGCAACCTGTACGGAAGCAGAACTTCCGGTGATAGTCGGAGAAGATACGATCAAAGAGGACTTTCCCTGAGAGGCTGCCGTAAATTGCAAAGTTGCACTCGTCCCCTCAAATGTGATCGTGTTGCCATCCGTTGTATAAGAAACAGAACTTCCAGCGAACTGCAAAACATCTGCATTGTAGCGCAGACTGATACTGCCGGATTCCGACGCTGTAACCGTGACCGATAAGGTATCACCGACGGAAAGACTGTCCGCACTCATATGGATCGTCGTTGTCCCCTCCGCAAAACACGGAAAAGACAAGGTCGATAAAAGGGCAAACACGCCCACTAACATGCCTATGAATTTCTTATGTTTTCTATTCATTATGTTCACCTCAACAAGTCTTCTCAAATGAGTATTCTACATATGAAATTATAGAAAACTATAAGACTTACGTCAACAATTTCTGCATAAGAGTATGCCCCAAATTCCACCAGTCAATGCAGAAAAGGCTGCCACTAAAATCGTACTGTTGCATTTTAACAGATCCAGATCCATCCATATAGCAACCGAAAAAATAATGCTGATCGATATCAAAAGTGCCACCAAGCCACACACTACGATCATTTCTCTGTCTAATCCCTTTTTCTTTGATTCCATCTTTTTTCGTCTCCCTTCATTTGATGGGATCATCCTACCACATGTTATGTACCATTAATGTCTCATCTTGTTTTCCTTTTTCATTTTCGTTATGATTACATGCTGTAATCAAATAATTGATATGAAATAATCAAAAAACGGAGGATTATTACTTATGAAAAACTGCATTGTTGCACAATCCGGCGGTCCGACCGTAGCCATCAACGCCAGCCTTTCCGGCGTGATTGAAAAAGCATATACCAGTGGCTCTTACGATCATATTTACGGATCCTTGCATGGTATTCTTGGTATCTTAAACAATGATATCATCTGCTTTGACGATAAATTAAAAGACGAAATGTTTTTACAGGCACTCGCTACAACGCCTGCCATGTATCTTGGTTCCTGCCGCTATAAACTTCCAAAGATGGCGGACGATATCGAACTCTATGAAAAGATCTTTGCTTTTTTTGAGGCAAATGATATCACAAGTTTCTTTTATATCGGTGGCAATGATTCCATGGACACCGTGCTGCAACTTTCCACTTACGCAAAACTTCATGAAAAATCCGTCACCATTATGGGCGTGCCAAAGACGATCGATAATGATCTATGTCTGACCGATCATACGCCGGGATTTGGCTCTGCTGCTAAATATATCGCAACCACCTTGCAGGAGATTGCTTACGACACCTCGATCTATCCACTGCCAAGTGTAACGATCGTCGAGATCATGGGACGTGATGCCGGCTGGCTCACAGGTGCCGCCACCCTAGCCAGAACCGATTATGGTCTGGGACCGGACCTGATCTATCTGCCTGAAGCAGCCTTTGATACCGAGAGATTTTTAGAGGATGTCAAAGAGATCATGCAAAAGAAACCAAATGTCCTGATCGCCATATCCGAAGGCATCCGCGACAAGGAGGGAAAATATATCAGTGCCTCCACAAAGACACTTGACTCTTTCGGACACAGCCAGTTAAGCGGTGCCGGCAAGACCTTAGAGACTTTGGTCGCACACCGTCTGGGCACCAAGGTGCGCTCGATCGAATTAAATCTGCCACAAAGATGTGCTGCTCATCTCTCTTCCCTGACAGACATCGAAGAGTCCAAAGAATTGGGACGCACCGCCGTAGCCCACGCCTTAAAGGGAGCCAGTGGTTATATGAGTATTATCCGCCGTGAATCCAACCAGCCTTATAGGGTATCCTACGATATTGCAGATATTTCTCTCATCGCCAATGAAGTCAGATCCGTACCGCGTGATTTCATTAACACCTCCGGCAACAATGTGACCGAAAAAATGGCAGAATATCTTCGCCCTCTCATTGTCGGTCAGCCAAACCTGACCTACGAAAATGGTATGCCGGTCTACCTGCCGCTGCCGCATCTGTATCCTTCTTTATAAAAAAAGAATGTGCCTTAAGCACATTTCTAAAATAAATACCCCATAGAATGCTTTATCTCACAGCACTTCTATGGGGTATTTTTAACTATATATGAAACCTGCGTTTCATCTCTATTCTGGCAGTACGTCCGCCCAGAATCATAGATCCCAAAAACATGAAAACCGTAACTAAAAAGGCAATGTCTGAAACCAACGGCTGGGTCACGATACCGATACGAATGAGAACCAGCGGTACGATACCAACTAATACCATAGCTACCTGTAAGATCAGATAACTCTGCCAATTCCTGCGGTTGATCAGCATAAGGATCGCCAATGCCAGATCCAGCAAAATGATAGCCGCCGGCAGCACATAACTGACCGACCAGCCAGAAAACCCCAAAAAGGTATCGATCAAAATGATCAAAAGCACGGCACCCGCAACACCGGAAAGAATACGAATACGATAGCCTGCATTATCCTTTAAGATAATGTAGCCCAGCCACAAAAGGTATGCCAACGAACAAGTCACGATCTCTCCCCAACGCAGTGTCGGTGTCAGCCAGACATTTAAGGCGATGCAGACACTTGCGATCACAATAAAGACAAAACTAAAGATCCGATATAAAACGGTCGTCTTGCGCACCCCCGATACCACATCCGGGTAAGTATGTCCTTCCTCCATTTTCCCGTCCAACACCCCACTGCAAAGCGGGCACTTGACAGCATCATCTAAAATCTCTACTCCACAATATTTACACTTACTCATAATAAACTCCATTTGTCTCAATCCTTACATCTACGCCATCCTGCGCGATCTGGCGAAAAACTCTGCGCTGAATCGCCGTGTCCTGCCATGCCGAGGTATAGGTATAGGTCAACGTGTCCTGATAGGATGTAATGGTCGCCTTGAGACTCTGTCCTTTTGAAAAAGATAAAAAAGAATGAAAGGTCTGAATATATGGTTCATATGCCTTTTCTACCTTGATATTACCGATATTGGTCACCGTCGTTGTGTTGGCAAGCGCCGACTGGGTATAGACCAGACGCATAGCCAGATTTTTCAAAAAGAGTGGTACAGCACGCGCTACAACCATCTGCTCATTGGATACATTGTAGGAAAAGATCTTTTCCAGATGTTCCTTGTTGATCTGTGCACGCAGACTGTCTTTTGTAATGGCAAGAATCTCCGCAAAGGTATATTCGTCCTTTTGCGGTGCAAATTCTGCGGACACCATGACAAAGAAATTCTTGGTCGTAATGGAATCAAAATACGGACGCAGATTGACCGGAACCGCCACACGGATCGGTCTGTCCTCTGTAATATGGCGATAATTTTCCTGATATGCCGCCCAGATAAAAGTTGCCACCAGATACTCGTTGATGCTGACACCATAAGCATGACATACTTTTTTCAGTTGCGGGATCGGCAGATAGCCATGGATCACACCAAAGCCATCGTATGCCAGTTTCTCTCCCTTGATCAGAAATGCCCGCTTGGACTGGTAAACGCTCTTAGACTTTTTCTTATAGTTTTTCAGGAAAGAATCCTCACGGTTCAAAGATGTATCTGCACTGAGTTGGTCACCCTGGGTCTCGCGTAGCTTAGGATGTGCCAGGCGAAGATACTGATAGGTCAGTTCTCGCAAAAAATTGATGCCTCCCATGCCGTCTGTCAGCACATGAAAGACCTCTAGATTGATACGCTTCCTATAATAAGTCACACGGAACATATAACTGTTGTTCTTGGACTGATGGATCAGGCGGCAGGGATAGGTATGCTCCTCATGTACCCGCGGTGCCCTCTTTCCATTTTCTTCAAAATAATACCAAAAAATGCCACTGCGCAGGCGCAGGTTAAAGCCCGGCATCTTTGGAAGTACCATATCCAGCGCCTTCTGTAATAGACCTTCATCGACCTCTTCTTTCAGCACACAGGAAATACGGTACGTATTTGTCATACTCTCTCCCGCTATGACCGGAAAGAGATTTGCTGTGTTATCTAATTTGTCCCATCGAATATAATCTTTTGCCATAAATACCCCTTTTCTTCTTTTACTATTTTGGGTCATATGCAAGGATTAGTCAACCAATATTTTTGCATAAGAAAGAATGTAAAAAGGCTCACCCCTACATTTGTAAGGATGAGCCTATTGATTTACCTATACCAATCTTATAAGAAAATATACTTGAGTACAAAGAGTACTGCAAGGATATACATAAGTGGATGAATCTTCTTAGCCTTACCAACAACGATGTTGATAACAACGTAAGAGATAACACCTACTGCGATACCTTCTGAAATGCTGTAAAGAAGTGGCATTGCGATCATGCAAAGGTATGCCGGAATGGATTCTGCCGGATCATTGAAGTCAATCTCAACAACAGCAGATACCATCAAAAATCCTACGAAGATCAAAGCCGGTGCAGTTGCAAATCCAGGAATGGTTGTAAATACCGGAGCAAAGATGATTGCCAGTAAGAACAAGAAACCTGTAACTACAGATGCAAGACCTGTTCTTGCGCCTTCAGATACACCTGAAGAACTCTCTACGAAAGTAGTTGTTGTAGATGTACCAAGGATAGCACCTGCGGATGTTGCGATAGCGTCTGCCAAAAGTGCTGGCTTGATTCTCTCTAACTTTCCGTTCTCATCTAACATGTCTGCCTTGTTGGCAACACCGATCAGGGTTCCGATCGTATCAAACATATCTACGAACAGGAATGCAAAGACGATAACAACGAAATCCAAAGCATTGACTCTGCCCATATCTGCCTTAAAGCACTGACCAAAGGTCTCGCCCAAAGCACTGAAGTCGAAACTTACCCACTGGGTAGGGATCAAAGAATAGAATCCTGCATCAACATCAACGGTATAAATACCGGTCAACTGGCAGATGATACCAAGGATCCATGTAGCGAAGATACCGATCAGGAAACTTCCCTTAACATTCTTGATATGTAAAACTGCAATGATGATCAGACCGATCACACAAAGTAATGCTGCGATACCTACGGTGTGGAAATTCTCTGTAAAGTTTACAACGGTAACCAGTGTAGAGTCACTGTTTACAACAATGTGTCCGTTCTGTAAACCGATGAATGCAACAAAAAGTCCGATACCAACAGATACGCCCTTTTTCAACTGCATTGGGATGGCGTTAAAGATAGCCTCACGCACATTGGTAAGTGAAAGTACGATAAAGATGATACCTTCTACAAATACTGCCATAAGTGCGATCTTCCAATCATATCCCATGGTTCCGCATACGGTGTATGCAAAGTAAGCATTCAGTCCAAGTCCTGGAGCAAGTGCAAATGGATAATTTGCTAAAAGTGCCATACAAATGGTTCCGATAAATGCTGCGAGTGCAGTTGCCATAACAATCGCATTTGCGTCCATGCCGGATGCAGAAAGGATTGAAGGATTGACTGCCAAGATGTAAGCCATTGTCATGAATGTGGTAAGACCACCGATGACTTCTGTCTTCACATCAGTGTTGTTCTCTTTGAGTTTGAACATTTTTTCTAACATGTTTTCCTCCTATTACTACGTGTCTTGCACGCGTTATCGTGGGCAGGTATGGATGCGTTCTGCCCTTTTTTAACTAGTTGATTATACTTGAAAAACCGCCCTTTTTCAAGATAAAGTGACAAATGGATAAAAACATGTTCCATTATTTATCCTTATATTTTTTATCAGTCATTCTTATAAATATATAACTCTGCTTTATTTTTCATAATCTTGCCTTATGAGCACCTTGTCACAAAGTCGCCACCATGCTATACTTATGAGCGTGTATGTAATCACAGGTTCGGACAATTTTGTCCCTCAAATACATTAGAAAATATTATATGGGAAGGAACACATTATGAAAATCGGATTTGACAATGACAAATACCTGCATATGCAGTCAGAGCACATCAAAGAGCGTATCGACCATTTCGGAGACAAGTTGTATCTGGAATTTGGTGGCAAGTTATATGATGACTACCACGCATCCCGCGTTCTGCCGGGCTTCATGCCTGATTCCAAACTGCGTATGCTCCTACAATTAAAAGATCAGGCAGAGATTGTGATCGCTATCTCCGCCGGTGCCATCGCCTCCAACAAGATCAGAGGTGATTTGGGCATTACCTATGACGAGGATGTACTTCGTCTGATGGATGTCTTTCGCAGTTTTGGGCTTTATGTAGGCAGTGTTGCCATCACCCAGTACACCGGTGAAACTGCCGCTGATGAATTCCGTCATCACTTAGACTCTCTGGGGGTTCCTTCTTACATCCTTCACAAGATTGATGGCTATCCAAGCAACATCGAGCATATCGTCAGCGACCAGGGTTTTGGAAAAAACGACTATATCAAGACCAGCCGCCCACTCGTTGTCGTAACGGCACCAGGTCCTGGAAGCGGCAAGATGGCGACCTGTCTTTCCCAGTTATATCACGAGCACAAACGCGGTGTTTCTGCCGGATATGCCAAGTTTGAGACTTTCCCGGTTTGGAATCTTCCTCTCAAACATCCTGTTAATATCGCTTACGAAGCTGCTACGGCTGACTTAAACGATGTCAACATGATCGATCCTTTCCATCTGGAAGCCTATGGAAAGACCACCATCAACTACAACCGCGATGTGGAGATCTATCCGGTATTAAAGGCTATGTTTGAGCGCATCTACGGTACTTGCGCTTACCAGTCTCCGACGGACATGGGTGTGAATATGGTCGGCAACTGCATCAGTGATGATGAGATTTGCCGCGAAGCCGGAAAGGCAGAGATCATCCGCCGTTATTATACCGAGATCTGCAATATCAAAAAGGGACTGGGTTCTAAAGATGCACTCTACAAGATCGAACTTTTGATGAAGCAGGCAGAGATTTCTCCTGCTGACAGAAAGGTTGCTGTCATAGCCATGGAAGTAGAAAACCAGACACACCAGCCTGCCGTTGCCATCGAGTTGGATGATGGCAATATCATCGATGGAAAGACCTCTGATCTGCTCAGCGCACCTGCTGCTGCCCTCTTAAACGTCTTAAAGGAATTGGCAGGAATCGACCACGAGAAACTTTTGATCTCGCCGGAAGCCTTACAGCCGATCCGCCGTCTGAAAAAGAATTATCTCGGTAGCAACGATGCCAGCCTGCATAGCGACGAGGTACTGGTAGCCTTATCCATCAGTTCCAATACCGATGCCAATGCCAAGGTTGCTTTTGACCAATTGCCAAACTTAAAGACCTTAAACGTACATTCTTCTGTTATGTTAGATGAAGTAGACGAACAGATCTTCAAGAAACTGGGTATGTATCTGACCTGTGAGCCAAAGACAAAAGTAAAATAATCTTTTAAGGCATAAAAAACCCGATCCCCTGCATGATCATATGCAGGGGACCGGTTTTTTTTTGCTTTTACAAAAGACTTGCCTTGATAAACTCTGCAAAGAGTGGATGTGGCTTGTTCGGACGACTCTTAAATTCTGGATGGAACTGTACGCCCACATGGAATTTATTGCCGGATACTTCCACTGCCTCCACAATCGCATCGTCCGGCGAAGTACCACTGATTGTCAGACCCTTTTCTGTCATCAGATCACGATAAGCATTGTTGAACTCAAAACGATGTCTGTGACGCTCGTCAATATTTTCCTTGGCATAAGCACGCTCCAAGGTCGTACCCGCCTTGATCTTACATGGGTAGGAGCCCAGACGCATAGTACCGCCCTTTCTAAGGACTGCCATCTGTTCTTCCATAAGGTCAATGACCAGATGCTCGCCACCCGGATTGAACTCACCGGAATTAGCATCCTCTAAGCCGCACACGTCTCTGGCAAACTCAATGGCTGCCACCTGCATACCCAGACAAATGCCAAGATATGGCACATCATGTTCTCTGGCATACTGGCAGGCTAAGATCTTGCCTTCCACACCACGATCTCCAAATCCCCCAGGTACCAAGATACCGTCCAGACCGGATAAGACTTCTTCTACATTGTCCTTGGTAATCTTCTCACTGTCGATCCACTCAATTTCCACCTTGGCATCATTGGCATAACCACCATGCAAAAGTGCCTCATGCACAGACAGATAAGCATCATGCAGGGCTACATACTTACCTACGATAGCAATCTTGGTCGTCTTGGTCAGATGATCGATGGTATCGACCATCTTTTCCCAACCTGCCAGATCCGGGGTCTTATCCTCAATCTGTAAGCGGCGGCATACCACGGTATCCAGACCATTCTCATGCAACATAAGAGGAGCCTTATAAAGGCAGTCCATAGTATCATTTTCAATCACACAATCCTTTGGCACATTACAGAAAAGGGAGATCTTATCCTTGATGCTCTGCTCCAACGGACGGTCTACACGACAGACAATGATATCCGGGGTGATTCCCAATGACTGCAATTCCTTTACAGAATGTTGGGTCGGCTTAGACTTATGTTCGTTAGAACCGGAAAGCCATGGTACTAAGGTCACATGGATAAAACAGCAGTTTTCCCTTCCTCGCTCCAGTGATACCTGACGGATAGCCTCCAAAAACGGCTGGCTCTCAATATCTCCTGTCGTTCCACCGATCTCCGTGATCAAAACATCTGCATCGGAACTCTCCGCGCCCATATAGATAAAACGCTTGATTTCCTCCGTAATATGTGGGATCACCTGTACGGTCTGTCCTAAGTATTCTCCCTTTCTCTCTCGGTTTAAGACATTCCAGTAGACCTTACCGCTGGTTAGGTTAGAATATTTGTTCAGATTTTCATCAATAAATCTCTCATAATGTCCCAGATCCAGATCTGTCTCTGCACCGTCATCTGTCACAAAAACTTCACCATGCTGATATGGGCTCATGGTTCCCGGATCTACATTCATATATGGATCTAACTTTTGTGATGCCACCTTGTAGCCACGCATTTTCAAAAGTCGCCCCAGCGATGCTGCCGTAATGCCCTTTCCCAGTCCTGAAACAACTCCACCGGTTACAAATACATGCTTTGTCATAAAATTCTCCTTCCTCTCCTTTAGCCATAAGTATGCACGATATCCTGTGCGATCTCCAAACGGCTCATTCTCTTATCCATTGCCTGTCTTTCAATATATTTATGCGCATCTTCCTCTGACATCCCACAATAGGAGATCAAGAGACATTTTGCGCGCGATACTGTCTTTAAACTATCCAGCTTTTTCTGTAATTTTGCATTTTCTTTTTGTGCCATTGTGATACGTCTCTGTGCGACCCTAGCAAGTTTTAGGGCGCTCCAGAACATCTGCCTGCTGATCGGCTTGCTGACGGTGATTACCCCGTAATCCTCCACCCGATCCATGATCTCCTCGCTGTATTCCGCTTTGACAAACAAAATGACCTGACAGATATTTTTCTCCGCGATGTCGATTGACAAGTGCTCTCCGGATTCCTTACGCAGGGGTGCATTAATCAGACACAGATCAAAATCTTTGTCGACCAGCATGCGTCTGGCTTCCTCGCCGCTATCTACCACGGTGATCTCTTTATAATCATTTTGCATCAGGAAATCGCGAAAGAACTCGATGCCCTTGGGCGCATCACATACGATCAATGCTTTGTCCATCCGCGCATCCTCCCTTCATAAAAATGAATTGCTTACATTGCCTCCTGCTCGATCACTTCTATGAAACGATTTGCGATGTCCTTGCATGGACTATTCTGTAAAAAACCACTCTTCTTGGCACATTCTACCGCCTCTGTCAAAGACAAAGGCAATTTATCGTAGGATGCTTTTTCCTCATCCTTCACCAGACGACTGCTCTTATCCACCGGTGGTGGCAGGATTTCTTTGCCACGCACCCCGGCAAGCCCTGCCTGGATCACAATGGCAAATGCCAGATAAGGATTGATCCCGGAATCCGGCGAACGCAATACAAAACAGGTACGCTTGCCCTGCACGATCGGCACACGCAAAAGCCGTGACCGGTTCTGGGCTGACCATGTAATATACTTTGGTGCTTCGTTCTCTCCAAAACGCTCATATGACTGCTTCTGCGTATTTAAAAATAAGGTGATATCACGCATACGGTGGAAAACACCTGCCATAAAGTGCTCGGTGAACTCTGGGTCGCTCTCATCCATATTGACGCCGTTTTTCCATGTGGAGATCTTCATATGCAGACCATTGCCGCTCTTTCCCTTGAGAGGCTTTGGGTCAAAGGAAGCAAAGACCCCATTTCGGGTAGAAATGGCGCTGACCACATTTTTGTAGGTAATATAATTGTCTGCGGTTCCCAGCGCATCCGAAGACCGGAAATCTATCTCATTTTGTCCCGGACCGGATTCATGGTGGGAGGATTCCGGCTGGATGCCCATTTCTTCCAAGGTCAGACAGATCTCGCGCCGGATGTTTTCTCCACGATCCTTTGGCGCAATGTCCAGATATCCTCCTTCATCCCAAGGAATATCGGTCGGTCTGCCCTCATCATCCGTCTTAAAGAGATAAAACTCACTCCGCAGGCCCATACGACAGGAAAATCCCATATCGGCACATTCCTGCAAGGTATCTTTTAAGAACTTTCTGCTGTCATAGGGATATGGACTGCCATCCGGTAAGACCACATCACAATAAAAACGGATCACCCGCCCCTGCTGTGGCCGCCATGGCAGGACATTTAAGGTATCGGGTACCGGTTTCAAATAAAGATCCTGATAAACGGGATCATCATATCCCAAGATCAAAAAGGAGTCAAAATTGATGCCCGTTGTAAAGGCTGTCCGCAATTCCTCCGGCATAATGGAAATATTCTTCTGATTTCCAAAGATATCGCAAAACGCCAGTCGAATGAATTTGACATCATTTTCTTCCACAAATTCCATTACTTCTTCCATCGTATCGTCTGCCATAGTAACCTCCATCCCATTAGTAAAACGCACGGTTTTGAATGTAAAAAAGCGCCCGAAGAGGGCAAAAAGCCTGTAGACCCATGCCCTACTCCGAACGCCATTGTTCGTTTAACAGTAATACTTTACTACATCATGTTTTCTTTGTAAAGATACTATTTTAAAAATAATTCTGCCACAAAAGTGATGGCACAACAGACCACTGCCACCTCAAACAAGCCACCGTGAAACCATGCCACCAAGATCCCACAGATCAGTGCCAAAAGACCTGCAACCGGGCTCTGGGTGGCTTCCACCATTGCCGGAAAGGTCATGACCGCAAGGGTCACATAAGGCACATAATAGAGAAAGGACTTGATAAAGGGGCTTTTGATCTCCTTGCGCAAGAGCACCATAGGAAGCATGCGGATGCCATAGGAAACCAGCGCCGTGATGAGAATATAAATATAGATATTATGACGCATACTCTACCTCCTCCTTGTGCGGAAATACGATTGCAGCGACCGCAGAGATCACCACGGTCAAAAGGATGGTTCTCGTTCCGCTTGAGATTGATGCGATCCCCGGCAAAATCCCTGCCAGATAAGAAGATGCAAAACTGATGATAATCAAGCCCAAGACCACCTTATCCTTCTTTGCCGGCGGAATGATGATGGCTAAAAACATGCCATAAAGGGCAACACTTAAGGCACTGACGATCCTCGCTGGCAGGATACTGCCTGCCAGACAGCCAAGCATGGTACCAAATGCCCATGCCGGAAGTGCCAGCGTAATGACTCCATAGGTATAGTTAGGGTTTAAATAGCCCGGCTGCGAAACCGATAGCGCAAAGATCTCATCCGTGATATCAAATGCCACCAAAAAGCGGTGTCCCACGAATGCTTCCGGTTTGATCTTCTGGCTTAGGGCTATGCTCATCAAAAGATATCTGGCATTGGCAATAAAGGTCATAATGGCGACTTCTACATAAGATGCCTCCACCATGATAAGGGAAAATGCTGCATATTCCCCCGCCGATGCATTATTAAAAAAACTTGCCAGAAAAGCGGCAAAAGGACTCAGTCCTGCCCTTTTTGCCATGATCCCCAAGGAAAAGGAAACCGCCAAGTAGCCCATGGCGATTGGGACTCCCTCCGTCATGCCCTTTCGAAACATTTTTCTGTTTGATACAAGTCCAAAAGAATACTGACTCTGTGTCTTTTTCATCTGTCTTCCTAACTTTTTATAAAATAACCTGTTTTTTCATATGTGATAAAACGCTCAAAGTCGCAATCATGCATATGCCTTCTGTCACCGGAAATGCCAGCCATACGCCGATCACACCCCAGATCCTGGATAAGAGAAATGCCAACATTACGATCAAAATCACACCTCTGGCGATCGCGATCAAAGAAGATTCCTTACCCTGCCCTACGGCACTCAAATATCCGGTGCCGATCAGATTGATCGATGCAAAGAAAAATCCCACAAAGTAGATCCGCAATCCCAGAACTGCATACTGCGCCAACTCCAAAGAATGTTCACTGTTAAAGACTGCAACAAATTGCGGTGCAAAGAGACATAAGGCAACGTAAAGACAAAGGGCAAGCACCAGTCCCGCCTTAAGGGCATAGCCTATAATATAGCGCATTTCTTCCTTTTGCCCCCTGCCTCTGGCATCACTGGCAAGCGGCTGGATGCCTTGGGAAATACCGTTAAAGATTGCCACCCCGACCAGTGCCAGATTTGCGATCACGCCGTAAGCCGCCACGGCAACATTGCCCACCAGAGCAAGCAGGAGGTAATTAAATACCATGGTCGTCACCCCGGATGCGAACTCTCCGACAAAGGCTGCCACGCCCAGTTTCATGGATGCCAGAAGTCGGCGCAGCGAAGGCTTTTTCCACAAAAAGCGGACGGTATTGTTCTTTGACAGAAAATGTGTCATGCATATGCCCATGCTGATGAGGGGCGAAATTGCAGTCGCTAAGGCTGCACCAATCATTCCAAGTCCCAGAGGGAACATCAGTATATAGTCAAATACGATATTACAAAGACTGCTCAAAAGCGTTGCCAGCATGGCAGTACGCGGTGCACCGTCATTTCGTGTAAATGCCGTAAAAAGGTAATTTGTCATAAAAAAAGGTGCAAATAAAAGTGCGATCCGCAGATAATTCTTACCCACAGAAACAATACGCTCGTCCGCACCAAACAGACGAAGGAGCCCATCCGGCGCAAAAATACCGATTGCTATAAAGATCAGGCTTAAGCAAAGAATCCAAAACAGACCATTGGAAAAATAACGATCCGCATCCTCTGTCCCAGCCGCCTTTCCTATGGTAAAGCGGGTCGCCGAACCAATACCGATCATGGAACCTACGGCAAACATGAGATTGTAGACCGGCAGGGTCAGATTCAAAGCCGTGATGCCGTCTGCCCCCTGCGCCATTGAAATAAAGAAAGTGTCTGCCAAAATATAGCAGGACATCCCGATCATGGCAAATACATTTGCCGCAATATAATTTTTTAATTTACTTTTTACTTCCATTCTCTATATCCTCTTGTAACTGTGTCCGAATATCTTCAAAGACTTTTCTTGTCTTTTCATTTTCCGAAACAAATCCCGCCAAGCGCAGCAGATAGCCCTGGCTCAAGGCAATCTGGCGGCTCTTGGGATAGACCAGTTCATAATATAAACTGATGTGCCCTACCACATTGTCGACCGGCGTCTTTTTCAAGGCACGGAGCACGGCATGCCGCTCTCGAAACGCTGCTAAAACCTCCGGGGTCACCTCTGCCTGCTTTAAGACTTCTGTCGTTGTATTATAAATATCCTCCAAAGGTGTTTCCAGATTAACCCGGAAGATATCAATCTTATCTGCATCCCGCAAGATTTGGCAATAGGTCTTTTCCATCTCGGATAAATTCGATGGCAGACGGTAGGCACTATGATATTTGATTGCCTTATAAAGATAAGTATCCCACAACGGATCTAAGATGACCTGACGGATCCTGCCACAAGAAGCATCCTCCTCTGTTCCAAACAGGATCTCTGAACTTAAAAGCGCATGATCAATAGAATCCGCATCCGAAAACGTGTTAAATCTGCGGATCTGCTCAAATCTGCCGACATCATGCAAAAGACCGCTCAGCCAGGCTACCATGCACTCGACCTCACTTAATGCCAGACTCTCTGCGATCGTCTGACATAGTTCTGCCACATGGTAGGTATGCACTGCTTTTAACGCGATCTTGGGATCCTCCATATCATAGTTTGCCGTATAAGATGCAAACCATTCTTTTGCTTTTCTTTTTATCTCTGCAATTTCTCTTATTTCCATGCCATACTGCCTTTCTTTTCTGCAAACCTGTTCTATCATAACAAAAACCTGCGTCAAAGTAAAATGACGCAGGTCTTATCACATCTTTTTTATTTTTTATTTTTTCTTTTTCCTAATCCCTATTCTACATCCTGAAGGGCTGCATAATCTTCCTCACCGGTACGAACCTTAACAACCTTAAGAACGTTATATACGAAGATCTTACCATCTCCGATATGTCCGGTGTAAAGTGCCTTCTTGGCTGCCTCGATCACTGTTGTTACCGGGATCTTGCTGACAATGATCTCAACCTTGATCTTAGGAAGTAAGGTTGCATCCATCTCAACACCACGATAGTATTCGCCAGCGCCCTTTTGTACGCCACAGCCCATGACCTGGGTTACCGTCATACCAGTCACACCAAGATCGTTCATTGCCTTCTTTAAGGTATCAAACTTGGAAAGTTTTGCGATCACAACAATCTTATGCATACCTGTGTTGAAGATCGGCACACCGTTTGCATCCAGATCATCTGCTTCTGCGACCACCGGAACAGCGGTATCTTTTTGCAGATCAGAAGCCTTATCGTACTCGCCCTCACCAAGATCAGTGTTTTCATTAACATCCATTGCCATAGAGGTATCGGTAATAGAAAATCCTGCATATGCACTTGGAAGACCATGTTCCATTGCATCAAGACCGACAATTTCTTCTTCCTCAGATACACGAAGACCAACGGTTTTCTTAATAACCATAAAGGCAATTGTAATTGTCACTGCTGTCCATGCACAAACAGATACAACACCAAGTAACTGTAAGCCTAACTGCTTAAATCCACCGCCATAGAAAAGACCTACAACAGAATCATTTCCAGGTGCGCTTGTCGTAGAGAAAAGTCCAACTGCAATGGTTCCCCAGAGACCATTCATAAAGTGAACGGCTACCGCTCCAACAGGATCATCCACACGAAGAACATAATCACAAAGCCATACACCAAAGACTACGAGTACACCGGAAACACATCCAATAATGATAGCACCAAGAGCATCTGTTGTATCACAAGGCGCTGTGATTGCAACCAGACCTGCAAGAGATGCATTTAAGCACATAGATACATCCGGTTTTCCATACTTAATCCAGGTAAAAATCATACATACAACTGTTGCAACTGCAGGTGCAATCGTTGTGGTAACAAAAATAGATCCTAACTGTTCTACACTTGTTGCAGCTGCTCCGTTAAATCCGTACCAGCCAAGCCAAAGAATAAATACACCAAGGGCACCCAGTGGAATACTGTGTCCCGGGAAAGCATTGACTTTTACGATCTTACCATCCTTGTCTTTGGTAAACTTACCAATACGAGGTCCTAAGATAACTGCACCAATCAATGCGGAAAGACCACCTACCATGTGAATTGCACAAGAACCTGCAAAATCATGGAAACCTAACTGTGACAACCAGCCGCCGCCCCAGATCCAGTGTGCTTCAATCGGGTAGATCAATGCGGAAATTACACCAGAGTAGATACAATAAGAAAGGAACTTTGTTCTTTCTGCCATTGCACCGGAAACAATCGTCGCTGTTGTTGCACAGAACACCAGGTTAAATACAAAATTTGACCAGTCAAAACTGCCATAAGCAGTGAAAATATCAAATCCCGGTTTACCAATCAATCCTACCATATCTTCGCCCAATAAAAGGCTGAAACCAATCAAAATGAAAACGCAGGTACCAATACAAAAGTCCATCAGGTTCTTCATAATGATATTTCCGGCATTCTTTGCTCTGGTAAAACCAGTCTCTACCATGGCAAATCCTGCCTGCATCCAAAATACTAATGCTGCGCCGATCAGAAACCAGACTCCAAAGGTCTGCGAACTGATGGCATCCATAATCTCTTGTGTCATAACGTTATCCTCCTTTAATTGCATTTTAAAAGCGTGCACGTTTCGAGAATTTCCTGCGAAAACGTGCACGCCTTTGTGCATTTACTTTTTCTTTTTTTCTTTATTTGATACTGTAAAGCATCTCTCCATAGGTCGGATATGGCCAGATGTCGGATGGAATCACAACTTCTAAGTCGTCGATCACCTCGCGCAGACTATTCATATCACTAAAGATGACCTCGCGGTAGTATTTGGCGATCTCAAGTGCATCTGCGGATTCGTCTACCTTGTCTACATCTGCCTCCAACTTTTCTAAACGCTCTGCTAAGGCTTCGGTCAGGGTTGCTGCCTTTGCCAGCAATTTTTCTTCTGTCTTTGCCGCAAGGGCTACACCGGTTGCCTGCTTAGCATTTACAACTTCAGCCAAAGTGTACTGATATTCTAAGGCTGCTCCCATGATGTCTTTCTTAGTCATGGAGATCAGTGTCATTGCCTCAATATTGATGGTCTTATAATAGTTCTCCAATAAGATCTCGTAACGGGAACGGATCTCTGACTCGGTATATACCTTATTCTTGGTAAAGAGTTCGATCGTCTTATCCTGGATAAATACCGGAAGGGCATCTACAGTTGACTTCAAGTTTGAAAGTCCTCTTCTTTCTGCCTCCTCTACCCATTCCTCGCTATAACCGTTGCCGTTAAAGATAATTCTCTTATGGGCTACCAGTTCTCTGCGAAGGAGTTTATCCAGTGCCACATCAAAGTCTCCTGCCTTTTCCAGTTCATCAGCAAATTCTGACAGGACCTCGGCAACGATGGTATTTAAAATAACGTTCGGTCCTGAAATAGATGCCGTTGATCCTAAAGAACGGAACTCAAACTTGTTTCCCGTGAAGGCAAATGGTGAAGTTCTGTTTCTATCAGTCGTATCCTTTGGAATATGCGGCAGTACCGTTGCCCCAATGGACATAAGTGTCTTTTCTTTATCGTGATAATCAACGCCCTTTTCAATCGAATCCACAACGTCTGATAATTCATCTCCTAAGAATACAGACATGATGGCTGGTGGTGCTTCATTGGCACCCAGACGATGATCGTTTCCTGCACTTGCAACAGATAACCGGAGCAATTCCTGATAGTCGTCTACTGCTTTAATGACAGCGGTTAAAAACAGTAAGAACTGTGCGTTTTGGGAAGGAGTTGCACCGGGTTCAAGCAGGTTTACTCCGGTATCCGTTGATATAGACCAGTTGTTGTGCTTACCGGAACCATTGACTCCGGCAAAAGGTTTCTCATGCAACAGACACGCCATTCCATGACGTCCTGCCACTGTTTTCATCATTTCCATCGTAAGCTGGTTATGATCCGTTGCTATGTTCGTGGTTGAGAAAACCGGTGCCAACTCATGCTGAGCCGGTGCGACCTCGTTATGCTTGGTCTTTGCAAGAATACCAAGTTTCCACAACTCCTCGTCTAACTCTTTCATGTACTCGGAAACCCTTGGCTTGATCGTACCAAAATAATGATCTTCGAGTTCCTGTCCCTTTGGCGGTTTTGCACCGAAAAGGGTTCTGCCGGTATAAATCAAATCCGGTCTCTTGTTATATACGGATTGGTCTATCAGGAAATATTCCTGTTCCGGACCAACTGTCGTAATAACACGTTTTACATCTGTATTTCCAAATAATCGCAGTACACGGACTGCCTGTTTATCCAACGCCTGCATAGAACGAAGAAGAGGTGTCTTCTTATCTAATGCTTCTCCACTATAGGAGCAAAATGCAGTTGGAATACAAAGGGTGTCATCTTTGATAAATGCATAAGAGGTCGGATCCCATGCCGTATAACCTCTCGCCTCAAATGTGGCACGAAGTCCACCGGATGGAAAAGAAGATGCATCCGGCTCTCCCTTTACCAGTTCCTTGCCGGAAAATTCCATGATGACTTTTCCGCCCGGTTCCGGGGAAATGAAACTGTCATGCTTTTCTGCGGTCACACCTGTCATTGGCTGGAACCAATGGGTAAAGTGCGTTGCGCCTTTTTCAATCGCCCAATCTTTCATGGCTGCGGCAACGACATTTGCCACATCCAGTTGTAAATGCAAGCCATCTGCAATCGTTTTTTGCAATGCCTTATAGATGTCTTTTGGCAAGCGCTCCTTCATCACTTCGTCGTTAAAGACCATACTTCCAAATAACTCTGGTACATTCTTTGTCATAATGCTGTCCTCCTACTCTCTTTTCTTATTTAACAACCACTCTGTCCATAGTTCTTCAAAACACGGGCAGATGGATCATTGACATCACAGTTTTCCCAATTTTTATTCGGCATCCAGAAATCGACGATCATTTCCGCCTGATTTGGATAATATTTTTCAAACAATTCTCTATATAATAAAGATTCCTTGGTAAACGGTTTTGCATGGATATATTTCTTTCTTTTTTCCTCATACTCTTCATCCGTATAAAAACTGTTTGCATATTCCTTGATGTAATCCACCATGGAATGCCCTACAGCATCGGAAAAAGCTGCCTTCTCTCGAAAGAGGATATCGTAAGGGAGGTAATCGTCATCCTCAAACGCATGTCTGAGAAGGTATTTTCCTTTGTTATAGGTGTTCATCTTGAGTTTTGGATCAATGCCCATCACGTATCTGACAAAATCAAGATCTCCAAAAGGAACTCTGGCTTCCATGGAATTTACGGAAATACAACGGTCTGCCCGAAGCACATCATACATATATAATTCGCGCAGTCTTTTTTCTGCTTCTTCCTGAAAACTCTCCGCGTCCGGTGCAAAATCGGTATATTTATATCCAAATATTTCATCTGAAATCTCTCCGGTTAATAGAACTCTGATATCAGTCTGCTCATGAATTGCTTTACAGATCAGATACATGCCCATGCTCGCCCGGATGGTTGTAATATCAAACGTTCCAAGAATCTTTACCACTTCCTCCAAAGAAGAAAGAACAATATCTTTATTGATGATGATCTCGTGATGCTCACTATGTAAGTAATCCGCAACCTCTTTGGCATATTTTAAATCAATCGCATCCTCATTCATCCCAATCGCAAAGGTCTTGATCGGCTTGCCCAAGATTTTTTGTGAAATGGCACATACCAAGGAGGAATCCAGACCACCGCTTAAAAGAAATCCAACCGGTGCATCCGCATCCAGTCTCTTCTCTACACCTTTGACCAAAAGTTCTTTGATCTTCTTACATGCGGTTTCTACATCATCACTGCTGTATGTCTGCCGCTCGGAAAGATCTTTGTAACAGATGAACTTGCCATCCTCATAATAATGTCCCGGTGGAAATGGCATCACTTTGTCTGATAAACCGACCAGATTCTTTGCTTCACTGGCAAACATGATCGAGCCTTCGCTATCATATGCATAAAACAAAGGACGGATACCAATGGGATCTCTTGCTGCAAGTAAGGTCTGCTTCTTTGCATCGTATATGATCATTGCAAATTCCGCATCCAGACGCTCAAACATTTCCACGCCGTATTTTTCATACATAGGAAGAATGATTTCACAGTCCGAATCGCTCTTAAAAGTATATCCCTGCTCTTCCAGGATTTTCTTTTCTTCACGGAAACCATAGAGCTCGCCATTACATACAACAGCATTTCCATGTAACAAAAATGGCTGCATACCACTTTCGTTAAGTCCCATGATCGCCAGTCTCTGAAATCCTAAAACTGCATCTCCGACGATCTCTACCCGACTCATATCCGGTCCTCTTGATGTCGTCTTGGCAAAATGCTTGTGAAATTCCTCCATGGAAATATGCTTTTTTGCCAATGCCATAATTGAACACATATTTCTTATCTCCTTCCCTCTCCAGCGCTGCCTGGATTTTTGTATAAAAAGAAGGCGCCACAGATCAGTCTTAAAACTAATCCGTGGCGCCTTTGCCATCTGAATTTATTTACATCATAGTCATTGTCATTGGCGATGTCAATAAAAAATTTGAAATTGTATATAATTTATACAAAATAACCGTCATCCACAAAATTCATTGTCGATTTTTGTATGTTTTTGCCATATTCTATCCCTTATAGACCATATTCTGCCTTGTACTCGTCATACATAGCACGGAATTCCGGTGTGTTGTTCTCCTTGAGGGTATCTAAATACTCATGGGTATCATAGACATCATCCTTGGTCTGGATCATACATACAGCAACATTGGAACAATGGTCAGATACACGCTCAAAGTTGGTCAGCAAGTCTTCAAACGGTACAGAAAGTGCAATCGTACACTTTCCCTTCTGCAAACGCTTGATGTGGTGTTTCTTGGCCTTGTCGTTGATACCGTCGATCACATCCTCCAAAGGCTCTACATGCTTTGCCAGTTCATAATCATCTGTATTAAATGCCTGCATGGTCATAGAAACGATCTTTTGCAAAGCGCGGATGTAAATCTGCAATTCTTCTTTTGCCTTGTCAGAAAATACCAGTTCCTTTTTATTCATGTCCTGTGCTGTTTCACAAATATTCATGGCATGATCGGAGATCCGTTCAAAATTGCCACTGCAATGCAAAATTGTAGAAATGGTCTGGTTATCTGCAACGCTGAGCGGCTTTGCAGATAATTTGATCATATAGGTGCCAAGCATATCCTCAAAAGTATCGATCTGACTCTCTAAACTTGCTACCCTCTTTGCCTTCTTTTTGTCGTATTGATCTAAAAGATCGGTAGACAGGACTAAACATTCCTCTGTGAGTTCTGCCATCTTGCGGGCAACCGTCACACAATGTCCAACAGCGAATGCCGGCTTCTCAAGGAAACGCTCGTCCAGAAGAGCAAGTTCAGATGGAAGTCCTTCCATCTCCTCGTCCTCATCATCGTCATTTCCGCGAACGGTAATGGTAGCCAGTTTCTCCAGAAGTCGATGGAATGGAAACAGGCATACCGTAGCAACCACGTTAAATACACTGTGGATCATTGCGATTCCTGCCGCATTTGCTGCGGTTCCCAGAAATGCAAAATGCATAAATGCATTCAAAATGTAAAATACGACCATAAAGAGGATCGTACCGAGGATATTAAAGTATAAGTGAACAAAAGCTGCACGCTTGGCATTCTTCTTGGCTCCGATTGCAGAGATCAACGCCGTAACACAAGTACCGATATTCTGTCCCATAATGATCGGAAGTGCTGTACCGAATGTAACACTGCCGGTGGCACAGAGTGCCTGCAAGATACCAACAGATGCCGAAGATGACTGAATCACTGCCGTGAGGATGGCACCAGCGATCATACCAAGTACCGGATTGGAAAACATTGTCAAGATGCTGGTAAATTCCGGTACATCAGCCAAAGGTTTTACTGCATTTGACATGGTATCCATTCCAAACATCAGAACGGCAAATCCAAGTAAGATACCGCCAATATCATGCTTCTTTTCATCCTTGGTAAACATCAGAAGGATAATACCGATCAGTGCTAAGATCGGACAAAAAGATGTCGGTTTTAAGAATTGTAAAGCGATATTGCTACTCTCGATGCCGGAAAGGCTGACGATCCAGGATGTGACCGTCGTACCGATATTGGCACCCATGATAATACCAACTGCCTGTGACAGTTTCATAATACCGGAGTTTACGAATCCGACAACCATGACTGTCGTTGCGGATGACGACTGAATGACTGCCGTAACTGCGGCACCTAAAAGTACACCTTTGATCGGTGTAGATGTCAATTTCTCTAAGATGTGTTCCAATTTACCACCTGCCGTCTTGGCAAGTCCATTTCCCATGGTCTCCATTCCATACAGGAACATGGCAAGACCACCTATCATGGATAACACGCTAAAAATGTCCATCATTATCTCCTCTTATATACTATTGTCAAAAATTCTATGTAAAATATTTTTACACACACAATTACACTGTATAAGATTTGTATGTGAAATTCAAGTAAAATCCATGTAAAATCTATCTAAAGTATGGATTATTTCCCATGTATGTCCTATACCACAAATAGTCAGTTTTCATCTATGGTCTCGTCCCTTAAGATCAGGACATCACCCAGTTGCAATTCTGTATCTTTTTGTGGCAGGATAGACAGATTATCCCGCAGGATCAGATATACCTTGGTGTTTCCCTCATCCTCCACATCTTCCAGACATTTTCCTGCCAGGCGGGAATCCACCATGACTTCTGCGATCTCTTTGATGTCTTCCTTTCCCCAGTCAGAGATACTGCTCTTTCTGTGATACTGCTCCACAAAACCTGCACTGATGATACCGGTCGGGATGGCAACCACACCGACCCCAAGATAGGCGATCACGATCGCCATGACACGTCCTAAAGTAGTGATGGGATAAATATCCCCATAGCCTACCGTAAGCAATGTGCTCATGCTCCACCACATACCGCTAAAGGCATTGCGAAAAACCTCCGGCTGCGCTACATGTTCCACACTATACATGCAAAGGCTGCTGGCAAGCATGAGGATAAACACGATAAATACCGAGGATATGATCTGATTTCTTTTTTCATATAAAACGGTAGTAATCACATTGAAAGAGTCGTATCTGGCATTTAGGCGGAACAGATGAAAAATACGTGCCACACGGAGCATGCGGAAGATCACCATGCCGGAAAGGAAGAATGCCGGAATGATGGTAAGCAAGTCCACAATGCCATCAAAAGATACCAGAAAATGCAGGCGAGAGCGCAATTCGCTCTTGTCCGGATAAAGATAATCTGCCGTCCAAATACGTAATGCATACTCTACGCAAAAGATGAGCAGGGTGATTCGTTCTATGATATGAAACATAGGAAACAGTACCGTCAGTTCCTGAAAAGTCAGTAAGACGGTCACTGCGATATTTGCAAAAATGGTAATCGTGATAAAGACGTCAAACGCCCGGCTGATACGATTACTCTTATCTCCGATCTGAATGATGTTAAAGACTTTTTCTTTCATAGTTCCCTCCAAATATGTCATGTAAAATATAGTATATACCAACTTTGTAATTTTGTGGCACATTTTCCCTTTTTCTGGTAAACCAAAAAAGAACATGACATACTTTAACTGGTGAGGTATCTATGTTACATTTTGAAGAACTTTTGACTTTCTTTGGTGCTACCATGGCATTCTATCATTTAAAATACTCCAGAACACCCACATTTTTAAAGCATCGTATAATCCCTTCGTGCATCCCCCTCAACTAAAACTTCATCACGAACACCGAATTTTCGTTTAAAGTCATCATAACTATTAATCCAGTCAAACAATGCGATGCGGTACATATGGTTCTTCCAGATAGGCAATATCCTCTGCTCTTAATCTGACCTCTACAGACCTTGCGGCATCTTCCAAATGCTTTGCCTTCACCTTGTCCTTTCCTATTCTCTTAAAATAAATCTAACATATTATCCAAATAGATTGTCTCGCGCACCTGCAACTGGTACTCCGGCTTAGTCATATAATAAAGCAAAAACTCTAGGATCAGCGCACTGCCAAGTCCACGCCCTTCGATCTTAAACTGTGAAAATCCCATAGGAAGATAAATATTTTGTATATCATTTATGCCAATAAATGCCGGACTTTTCAGCGCTTTGGAAAAACGATAGCCCTCCGCAGCATTTGCCGCCTTACAACGATGTTCTTCTCCTCCTATTCCAAGGCTCTTGCGACTGACAGCCTCATAACAGGCTTTGCGCTCCTGACAACCGATAGAACAACATTCATTACACAAAAACTCTACTTTATCTTTCTGCTTCTGGCTTAGCGTCTGCCACTGATTCCATGCCTTATTCAACCGAAAATCCGGCACGACATAGGAAAAATCTTCCCGCTCGATCTCTTTTTTGCATTGTGAGAAATCATCCAGGACTTTCGTCGTGGATGATACAAAATAAAACTTTGGATAATGCTCTTTGATATAGTCCAGCAGTAGATCAGAATAGATGATAATGCCATTTTGAGTAGCACCGGTCTGCTCAAACATCTGGCACAGCCTGTTGCACTTCTTATCCGTAAGATGGACCTTATCCAGTAGGGAATTGCTAAAGGTAAGCCGTGCTGAAATATTATATGTCTGCATTAGTTTTAAGACATCCTCAGGCTTGCTCTCGCCAAAGCCTACACGTCCGCCGCCCCAGATACAATCCGCCGGTGCACCATAGATGGAGCCTATCTCACACCAATCATAAAAGTATTCCCTATGTTCATAAAAGAGGGGCAAAAAGACGCGATAGAGATCATAAAACTCAAATAAGCCCGGCAGATGATAATATGCCTTTTTTCCCATAATATAATCCCCCTTCCAATCATTAGTATCATAACATATGCCCATAAAAAGAGACAGAAAAGTTGCCTTTCCTGTCTCTTTTTAGTGGACTAGACGAGAGTCGAACTCGTGTCCAAAAACCAATCCCCTGTCCTTCTACGAGCCTAGTTTGTTCTTTGACATTCCCTCCGCCGCCCGGGAACAAACACCCTTGCGGTTTTAGTAGCTTCATCATACGCCCACGGACGCAAAGCTTAGCCCATGTCGTTTCTCACATAGTCGAAGCCTGGATCCTAATGTGTGAGTGCACTAGGTCAGACTACTGCCAAATTAGGCAGCGTATGCTAAATTATTATCTTCAGCGTTTAATTTTAATTTGGCCATTTAACGCATTACCATACGACTCGCTTCTCCAGCTTCATAATCCCTGTCGAAACCTTTACTAGCCCATATTCACTTGTAACTTCCCAGCCTCCTATTCTAAACATCGGCGACTTGGAACAGATATATTATAACAAGTTGTGACTTTTTTTCAAGTCAACTTGTCATTTCCTTTGATGCATTTTCCATATGCTAAAGATTGCGCACCTTGAAATCGCGTTCCGCTTCACGGCGCATATCCTTTTTGGCAATATCTGCACGCTTATCATAGAGTTTCTTACCTTTTGCCAGCGCGATCTCCACCTTAACAAGACTGCCCTTGAAATAGACCTCCACCGGCACCAAAGTATAACCTTTCTCGGCGATCTTGGCTTTTAACTTGTTGATCTCCGCCTTGTGCATCAAAAGTTTTTTTGGACGCAGCGGATCCCGGTTAAAGATATTCCCCTTTTCATAAGGAGAAATATGCATCTGGTAAATGATCACCTCATCATTCTCGATCCGCACAAATGCCTCTTTGATGCTACATTTTCCCATACGAAGCGACTTAACCTCTGTACCATGCAGCGCGATGCCCGCCTCATATTTTTCTTCCAGAAAATATTCGTGATATGCCTTTTTATTGTTTGCTATGAGTTTCTTGCTTTCCTTACTCATCTTCATCCTCCGCCAAAACAAAGTCGATCGTGCGCGCCATGGTATCGCAATCGTCTACCACAACCTTAACACGCTGTCCCAGTTTATAATGTCGATTTGTGCGCTCTCCGACCAGTTCATAAGTTTCTTCCACGAACTGATAATAGTCTCCCTGGATCGTAGAAATATGCACAAGCCCCTCAATGGTATTTGGCAGTTCCACATAAAGTCCCCATCCGGTCACACTGGAAATGATACCCTCGAAAGTCTCTCCGATATGCCGGCTCATGTATTCTACTTTCTTTAACTTGTCTACCTCCCGCTCCACCTCGTCTGCCCGGCGCTCCAGACGACTGGTCTCTGTCGCAATGACCGGCAGCAACGATTCATAGTGTTCCCGTCTCGCATCATTATATCTGCCACGCAGGGTCTCCTTAATGATTCGATGGATCTGCAGATCCGGGTAACGGCGGATCGGCGAGGTAAAGTGACAATAATAATCTGCCGCCAATCCAAAGTGTCCTGTACATTCTACCGTATATTTTGCCTGTTGCATAGACCGCAGCGTCAGTCTTGAAATAAAATCATCCTCTGGCGTCCCCTGGATCTTGCCCAACAACTTTTGCAACTCTTTCGGATGCACCTCATCCGCGCCACCCTTGATCGTATAGCCAAAATTTCCAATAAAGGTAGCCAGTTTACGGATCTTCTCGCCATCCGGTGTTGCATGAGTCCGATACAAAAATGGGATCTCCTGCCAATAAAAATGCTCTGCTACCGTCTCATTGGCAATGAGCATAAAATCTTCGATGATCTTGGTTGCCACATTGCGCTCATAAGGCATCACATCCACAGCATGTCCCTGCGCATCCAAAATGATCTTTGTCTCCGGAAAATCAAAATCAATGGATCCCCGCTGCATACGCTTCTTGCGAATCAGACCGGATAATTCTTCCATCAAGTTAAACATCGGCACCAAGGCCTGATACTTTTTACATTCCACCGGATCCTTGTCTACCAGGATCTTTTTGACCGATGTATAAGACATACGCTCATCAATATTGACGACCGTTTCTGCGATCGTATGATCGACCACATTTCCTTTGGCATCCAGCGTCATGATACAGGAAAGCGCCAGACGGTCTTCCCCAGCATTCAAAGAACAGATCCCATTGGAAAGCGTGTGCGGCAGCATAGGGATCACGCGGTCTACCAGATAGACACTGGTGCCCCGCTTTTTCGCTTCCTCATCCAGAGCACTCCGCTCCTGCACATAATTTGATACATCGGCAATATGCACGCCCAGTTCGTAGTCATTGCCTTTGCGGCAGATGGAAATGGCATCATCCAGATCCTTGGCATCTTCTCCGTCAATGGTCACCATGGTAATTCCACGCAGATCCAGTCTTCCTACGCGGTCGGCTTCCGACACCTCATTCGCCACACGCGTCGCCTGATTTAAAACCTTTTCCGGGAATTCCGTCGGTAGGTCAAAACCTCGCACGATCGACATAATGTCTACGCCCGGATCATTACGGTGTCCTAAGATCTCTGTGATCACGCCCTCCGGGTTGCGGTTCTTTTTGCCATAACTTGTGATCTGACAGACCACCTTATGTCCGTCCACCGCATGCATGTCCTTCCCCTGCGGAATAAAGATGTCCTGCGTGATCCTTGCATTGTCCGATACGACAAATCCATAATTTTTTGACTTTTCATACGTTCCGACGACCGTTGAAATATCATGCGACAAGACCTCTATGATCTTAGCCTCTCTGCGCTTTCCCTTAGATGGTGGCAAAAGTTCGATCCGCACCAGATCTCCATGAAAAGCATTTCCGACATATTCCTCCGGGATATAGTAGTCCTCGTCCTCATCCTCCACACAAACAAAGCCAAAGCCCTTGGCATGGCTGATAAAAGCACCCTCTTTTACCACTTTTTCCGCCTTCTGATACTTGCCCTTTTTGGAAACCTGGGCTTTGCCTTCCTCGACCAGGGCATCCAAGACTTCCTGCAATTCCTGACGTTTGCTCTTTGGGATATCTAAAAGCATGGCGATCTCTTTGGTACGCATAGGAACATAGAGTTCATCGCACAAAAGACCATATATCATTTTTTTGCGTTCTTCCAATTTCTTCTCGTTCATATCAAATCTCCCTGACATCACTAGGATACCCTGTCTTATCTCTTTTCATAAAGAAAAAAGCCACCGTTTCCACGATGGCTCACATACCTATAATTAAAAACTTCCGATATTCAAAACTGCGGCAAGCACAAAGAATAATAAAACAAGAACACTAGTGATCTTGACGAGCATTCCTTCTTTGGAATGTCCCTTATTCTTGCTCCAGTATGTCTCAGATGTCTGTCCGCTCAAAGAACCAAGTCCTGCAGACTTACCTTCCTGCATCAGAATAATCACGATAATAGCCAAACATATAATAATAAATGCAATCATAAGAATTGTCTTTAATACTTCCATGAGAACCTCCTAATGTAAGCCCATAACTACGAGCCATTCGTCACAACTTAACAAAGTATAACACAGTCATACCTTATACGCAAGAGTTTTTTTGGACCGCCCGGATGAAAGGAGAAAAAAAGGAGACGTTCCCCTTCAAAAGGAACGTCTCTGAAAATGCTATATTTTAGTAAGCAACGCCCTGTGCAAGCATAGCCTCTGCAACCTTTTCAAAGCCTGCGATATTAGCACCGGCAACCAGATCTCCGTCTAAGCCGTACTTTGCAGCAGCATCGAGTGAGTTGTGTACGATACCGGTCATAATGTGCTGTAACTTCTCGTCAACTTCTTCAAATGTCCAGTGTAATCTCTCAGAGTTCTGGCTCATCTCAAGTGCTGATGTTGCAACACCACCTGCGTTTGCAGCCTTTGCCGGTCCAAAGAGAACGCCAGCCTTCTTAAGTGTCTCAATAGCGGCTGGTGTAGAAGGCATGTTTGCACCTTCACATACAGCAAGAACGCCATTGTCGATCAACATCTTAGCATCGTTTTCATCCAATTCGTTCTGTGTTGCACAAGGAAGAGCAATATCACACTTCACTGACCAAACACCATGTTCTCCGTTCTTCTTCTCATGATATTCAGCAGATGGACGTGCAGCGGCATACTCTGTCAAACGAGCACGCTTTACTTCCTTTACTTCCTTCAAAAGGTCTACGTCGATTCCTTCCGGATCATAGATCCAACCGGTAGAATCAGAACATGTCACCGGCTTACCGCCTAACTGATATGCCTTCTGGATAGCGTAGATAGCAACATTTCCTGCACCGGAAACTGCAACAGTCTTGCCGGTAAAGTCTGTATTTCTGAGGCTCTTTAATGCCTCCTGTGTATAATAGCAGAGTCCATAACCGGTTGCTTCGGTACGAGCAAGAGAACCACCATAAGTAAGTCCCTTTCCTGTAAGTACGCCTGTAAATTCGTTGCGCAGTCTCTTGTATTGACCATACATAAATCCGATCTCACGTCCGCCAACACCGATATCTCCAGCTGGAACGTCTGTATCAGCACCGATATGCTTCTCAAGTTCTGTCATAAATGCCTGACAGAATCTCATGATCTCCATGTCTGACTTGCCCTTAGGATCGAAGTCAGAACCACCCTTGCCACCACCGATTGGAAGTGTTGTCAGGCTGTTCTTGAAGATCTGCTCAAATCCAAGGAACTTAATAACAGAAAGGTTTACGGATGGATGAAGTCTAAGACCTCCCTTATATGGTCCGATTGCAGAGTTGAACTGTACTCTGTATCCACGATTGACCTGAACCTTGCCACTGTCATCTACCCAAGATACTCTGAACTGGATAATACGCTCCGGCTCAACGATACGCTCGATGATGCCCCATCTCTCCAATTCTGGATTGGCTGCCACAACAGGCTCCAAAGATTCCAGAACTTCTGCCACTGCCTGCAAAAATTCTTTCTGCTCTGCGTTACGGCTCTCAAGTCCGTCATAAACTCTCTGCAAATAACTACTTTCGAATTTCATTGATTGTGTCCTCCTACTCAAAACTTCTTTCCGACCTTGCTCTCACAAAATCTAGTGACATTATATACTTTATCGCGTTGAAGTGCAATGCATAATTAAAAGATACTCAGACGTTGATCTCAGCCTTTACACCGAGAATGTCTTTATTTTCATCCAGGATTGGCTGAATGACTTCTTCTAAATATTTGACAACCTGACGAGGCGCACGTCCAACGTACTTGTCCGGTTGCATGGTCGCTTCCAGTTCTTCCAAGCCCATCGGGAACTCATCATCTGCTGCGATCAGTTCTAAGAGGTTGTTATCCTTACCTTCTACCTTGACCGTCTTTCCTGCTTCCATAGAAAGAGTTCTGATCTTTTCATGAAGATCCTGACGGTTGCCGCCATTCTTTACAGCATCCATCATAATATTCTCCGTTGCCATAAATGGCAATTCACTGCGCAGTCTCTTTTCGATGACCTTTGGATAGACCACAAGACCATCCACAACATTCAGGCAAAGATCTAAGACGCCGTCACATGCCAAAAATCCTTCCGCAATTGAAAGTCTCTTATTGGCAGAATCGTCCAGAGTTCTTTCAAACCACTGGGTTGCAGATGTAATCGCCGGATTCAATGCATCAATGATGATATAACGTGATAAAGATGCGATGCGCTCACTACGCATCGGATTGCGCTTGTATGCCATAGCAGATGAGCCAATCTGGCTCTTTTCAAATGGCTCCTCTACTTCTTTTAAATGCTGGAGCAGACGGATATCATTGCTCATCTTGTGTGCAGACGCTGCAATGCCTGCTAAGATGTTGCAGACTCTGGTATCCACCTTGCGGGAATATGTCTGTCCGCTGACCGGATAGCACTTCTCAAAGCCCATCTTCTTTGCGATCATCGGATCAATTTTGTCGATGGTCTCCTGATCTCCCTGGAAGAGTTCCAAGAAACTTGCCTGTGTACCGGTAGTTCCCTTAGATCCTAAGAGTTTTAAGGTTGATAATACATAATCCAAATCTTCCAGATCCATAACAAATTCATTCAACCAGAGTGTCGCACGCTTACCAACGGTTGTTGGCTGTGCCGGCTGAAAATGTGTAAAAGCAAGGGTCGGCATATCTTTATAGGTATCTGCAAACTTTGCCAGTTCCGCAATGACATTGACCAGTTTTCTGCGCACCAGAAGAAGTGCATCACGCATGATAATGATATCAGTGTTATCACCTACATAGCAGGAGGTCGCTCCCAGATGGATGATACCTGCTGCCTTCGGGCACTGCTTGCCATAAGCGTAGACATGGCTCATAACATCATGACGAACCTCTGCCTCTCTTTTCTTTGCTACATCGTAGTTGATGTCGTCGACATGTTCCTTCATCTCATCGATCATATCCTGCGTGATGACCGGCTTGCCGTCCTGGCTCAGTCCTAATTCCATCTCTGTCTCAGCAAGTGCGATCCAGAGTTTTCTCCATGTAGAGAACTTTTTATCCTGAGAGAAGATATACTGCATTTCCTTGCTGGCATATCTCTCTGAAAGTGGGCTACTGTAACGATCTGTACTCATACTCTCCTCCTATAAACTGCGTTCCAATTTCTTTGCCATATCGATCTCTTTGTCAAAATATTCACCACGGATATCTTCCTTCGGTGGCTCCATCGGATATTTGCCATTGAAGCATCCCCGACAGATCGGCAGACCGTCTACCATCTCATCCAGACGTTCCATGCCAAGGTATCCAAGGGAATCTGCACCGATGATCTTGCGGATGTCCTCAATGGATCTCTTGTATGCGATCAGTTGTTCGCGCTCCGGAATATCGGTTCCAAAATAACACGGCCAAAGGAATGGTGGTGAACTGATGCGTACATGTACCTCCGTTGCACCTGCCTCACGTAGCATACGCACGATGCGGTCTGATGTCGTTCCACGCACAATGGAATCATCGATCATAACGACTCGCTTGCCTGCTACGGCTTCTTTTAAGACATTCAACTTGATACGTACACTGGATTCACGGCTACTCTGCTTTGGCTTGATAAAGGTACGTCCCACATAACCATTTTTAACAAAAGCAGTTCCGTAAGGGATCCCGGACTGTAAGGAATAGCCCAGGGCTGCCGCATTGCCCGACTCCGGTACACCGGTAACTAAGTCTGCTTCAACCGGTGAGTCCATGGCAAGGAACTGGCCCGCCTTGATGCGGCTGCCATAAACGCTGACCCCGTCAATATGACTATCCGGTCTTGCAAAATAAATATATTCAAAAATACATCTGGCTTCTTTTTCTTTTGGAAGCGCCATTTCCATATCGGATTCAATGCCTTTTTCCGGTGTGATCGTAACAACTTCGCCCGGTAAGACATCACGGACAAATTCGGCACCGATCGTATCCAGCGCACATGTCTCGGATGCTAAGATATAAGCATTGTCACGCTTACCGATGCAAAGCGGCTTAAAACCGAAAGGGTCTCTGGCTCCGATCAGTTTTCGCGGAGAAGCCACAACAAGTGCATAGGCACCTTTTAACTTCATGCAGGCGCGGCGTACTGCCTCCTCTGCTGTCTTAGACTGCAAACGCTCTCTGGCGACATGATAGGCAATGACCTCGGAGTCGATCGTTGTCTGGAAAATGGCTCCGGTATATTCCAGATCCTTTTTCAATTCCTTGGCATTGATCAGATTTCCATTGTGTGCCAGTGCCAGCGTTCCCTTGACATAATTTAAAACGAGAGGCTGCGCATTTTCTCTGGTAGACTCTCCTGCGGTCGAATAACGGACATGACCTACACCGATGTCACCCCGCAGTTTTTCTAATGTCTCGCCGTCAAAAACCTCATTGACAAGTCCCATTCCCTTATAAGAAGTAACCTTGCCCTTTGGTCCGCTCGTCTCACTAACGGCAATACCGCAACTTTCCTGTCCTCTGTGCTGTAAGGCAAACAATCCATAGTAAATAGAGGAAGCCACGTCACCGCCGTCAAAATCATACATACCAAAGACACCACATTCTTCATGCAGTCCTTCAAACGGCATAGCCTTATTTGAATCTGTTGTCGTCATCTGCATCTCCTGTCTAAACTCCAAATTTCTTTCCTGTCAGCATTTCAAATGCTTCTTTGTATTTTGCAATGGTCTTGTCAATGACATCCTGTGGAAGCAGATAATCGCTGTCCGGATTTGCCTTTAACCAATTTCTTACAAACTGTTTGTCAAAAGAAGGCTGTCCCTGTCCTGCCTGATAGCCATCCAATGGCCAAAATCTGGAAGAATCCGGTGTCAGCATCTCGTCAGCCAGAACGACATTTCCATCCTCATCCAGACCAAACTCAAACTTGGTATCTGCAATGATGATGCCCTTGGTAAGTGCATAGTCTGCACATTTCTTGTAGAGTGCGAGTGTATATTCCTTGATCTTGGAAGCATATTCCTCTCCCTTGCCCGGGAAAGCCTTTTCCAATACTTCTACAGACTGCTCGTAAGAAATATTTTCATCATGCAGACCGATCTCAGCCTTTGTTGACGGCGTATAGATTGGTTCCGGCAACTTTTCAGACTCCTGCAAACCAACCGGAAGGGTGATGCCACAAACTGTGCCGTTCTCCTGGTAACTAGCCCAGCCGCTTCCTGTAATGTAACCACGGACGATACATTCAATCGGGATCATCTGTAACTTTTTACACATCATGCTCTTTCCTTCATATTCCTTATTCTGGAAGAACTCCGGCATATCTTTCACATCCACTGAGATCATGTGGTTCGGAACGATATCCTTGGTATAATCGAACCAGAACTTAGACATCTGTGTCAGGATTGCTCCCTTATCTACGATCTTGTTCTTTAGGATCACGTCAAATGCCGAGATACGATCAGTAGCTACCATGATGATGCTATCACCATTATCGTAAACTTCGCGGACCTTGCCTTCTTTCATTGGTTTCATTTGTCTTTCCTCCATTATCCTTAATTATTTATGCTTTTATGATATACGCCTGCAAAATACAGGCGGATCTTACTTTTTGATCAAAAGTGACTTGCCTGTCATTTCTTCCGGCTGCTCCATACCCATCAGTTCGATGAGGGTCGGAATGATATCTGCTAAGCATCCATTTTCGCGAAGACCATAGGAAGGATCTGCGTTTACCAGGATGAATGGTACCGGATTGGTTGTGTGTGCAGTCAGTGGCTCGCCTGTCTCATAGTTTACTAACTGCTCGCAGTTACCATGATCTGCGCAGATGAACATGGTGCCATCTACAGACTTCAAGGCTTCTACTGCACGTCCCACACAGGAATCAACAGCCTCTACCGCTTTGATGGCTGCTGCCTCAACGCCGGTATGACCTACCATGTCCGGATTTGCGAAATTGATAATGATCACATCATATTTGTCAGAAGTGATCGCATCACATAATTTATCACATACTTCATATGCACTCATTTCCGGCTGAAGATCATAAGTTGCAACCTTCGGAGACTTTACAAGGATGCGGTCTTCGCCCGGATTTGGCTCCTCTACACCACCGTTGAAGAAGAAAGTAACATGTGCATACTTTTCTGTCTCGGCAATTCTTGCCTGGGTCTTTCCATGTGCTGCTAAAAATTCGCCGAAAGTATTGTGCAACTCAACCTTGTGGAAAGCGATCTCCTTATTTGGAATCGTCACATCATACTCGGTAAAGCACACATAAGTAAGCGACAGACGCTGACCTCGATCAAATCCGTCAAAATCATCACTGCAGAAGGCTCTTGTGATCTCTCTCGCACGATCCGGGCGGAAGTTAAAGAAAATCACGCTGTCATCTGCGGATACCTTGCCGATCGCCTGACCATCTTCTGTGATCACGGTCGGGATCACAAACTCATCCGTCTTGCCATCATCATAAGATGCCTGCATAGCACTAACAGCATCGGTTGCTGTATTGCCCTCGCCTATGGTAAGTGCACGGTATGCCTTTTCCACACGATCCCAGCGATTGTCACGATCCATGGCATAGTAACGACCGGAAAGACTTGCGATCTTGCCGACACCAATCTTTGCCATCTCCTCTTCCAAAGCCTTAACATACTCAATACCACTGGTCGGTGCTGTGTCACGACCATCCATAAAGCCATGGACATAAACCTTACTCAAGCCTTCGCGCTTTGCCATCTCGAGTAATCCATATAAATGGGTAATGTGGCTGTGCACACCACCATCTGATAAAAGTCCGAATAAATGAAGGGCAGAATCCTTTGTCTTTGCATTCTCCATTGCTTTTTTCAAAGCCTCATTCTGGAAGAAATCTCCGTCCTCGATTTCTTTGGTAATACGGGTCAGTTCCTGATATACGATACGTCCTGCGCCCATATTCAGGTGTCCTACCTCAGAGTTTCCCATCTGTCCGTCCGGGAGTCCAACCGCAAGACCGCTGGCATACCCCTTGACATAAGGATAGTTTTGCATCAAACTATCGATATTTGGTGTATTTGCCTCATATACGGCGTTTGCTTCGTGTCTGTCATTCAGACCAAATCCATCTAAGATCATTAAAACAACTGGCTTCTTGCTCATTCTCTTTTCCTCTTTTCTCTGAAATTATATTTATTCTATCCCGATTTCATGGTAAAAATCAATGGACACAATAACTAAAAAACATGCACTTTGCACTTGAACTAATGGACAAGTAGATAGCCGTCACCATCAAAAGCTATCTGATCCGAATATCCTTCTACATCAGCAAGGATCTGGCGGTATTTTTCCGGGTCGGATACCAGTTCCAGATTCCCCCCCGAAAAGTGACACGGCAGAAGTCTCGCACTCAGTGTTCCTGAGTCATCAATGATGATCTGCGCCATGGCAGTATCATAATCATCCGGCATTTCTGCTTCCTGCGAAAAGTAAAAATTTCCCAGGCTGTAAAAAACCGGAACTCCATCCATGATGTCTGCGCCCTGCAGACAATGCGGATGGGCTCCTATGATGGCATCCGCTCCTGCCGCCACAAAATCTTTTGCCAATTTGACCTGATCACTGCCGTATTGATGTGTGTGTTCCGTGCCCCAATGCACATAGCAGATCACATAATCGGCATTTTGCTTTGCCTTTGCGATCTGGGTTACATATTTTGCTGAGTCCAAAGTCTTTAGGACTCCGGGACTATCCTCGGTCGCTTCCTTTGTATATTTGGTGCTCCGCTCGATCTGGGTCGCCGCCACGATGGCAATCTTCTTGCCATTTGCAATGAAAAAGATCGGCTCCGATGCCTCCTCCAGATTCCTGCCGGCACCGATATAAGGGATATTCTGTGCCTTTATGGTATCTAAGGTATCCAAAAAGGCATTCTCTCCAAAGTCATACACATGATTGTTGGCAAGTCCTGCAACATCTACGCCCAGAAATACGAGGTTCTGGCAGGTCTTTGGATCTCCGCGGAAAGTATAGGCTTTTCCTGCCAGCGCCTGTCCACGCGTCGAATAGACAAACTCATTGTTGATGGTCATGATGTCTGCATTTAGCATTTCCTGACGCAAATTAGTTCCCAGACATTTGGTGATATCGTCCCCCACACTGTGATAATAATCTGTCGTTCCCACGCCCTCAGCCAGAGAAAAATCCCCCGTAAAATCCAGTACGATACGGTCTGCATCCTGACATTCTTTGACATAAGTCTTGTCATAGGCATACTGCTGGATCCCGGTCTCCATACAATAATCATACCACAGGACATGGATACTGTTCCCTGTGACATCGTACCAGATCTCTCCATCATCCAACTTGGCATAAGAGGCGATCTTTTCCAACTGCTCTATGCCGTAGTTGCCTGTAAACCAAGAAAGAAACTCTTCATCAATCGGATGGTTTCCTATAAATTCTTTTGTACTTTTGTTGAGTATAGCATCATAGGCCTGATCCACGTTGGAAATATTTAAAAGTTCCTCTTTTTCCGTGGTCTCCTCCTGCGTCTTTTCTGATCCATCGGACTTTTGCGCGTGCCGGATAAAGTCTGCCCCAAAGAGCAGATACCAGACCAAAGCGATCATGGCGATCACAAAGACCGCCGCCACGATACCCACGTAATTCTTACTCTTTTTCATCCATCAGTTTGAGCACACGCACGACTGCTTCCTTGGCACCCTCATTATCCTGATCTGCCGCCATGCGATAGTATGCCAGCGCCGTGCTGTAGTTTTGCTCTACTCCAATACCGTTTTCAAACAAATATCCCAAATTGATCTGTGCAACCGCATAACCCTGCATAGCAGCCAATTTCTGATAATAGATTGCCTGATCAATATCTGTTTCCACGCCAAATCCATTATAGTAAAGGTAGCCGATCTGATTCAAAGCCGGAGCATAGTCCTGATCTGCTGCGCTCTGATACCACTGTAAGGCCTCTTCATAATCCTGATCGCAGCCAAAGCCGTTTTCATACATCTGCCCCATATAATACTGTGCCATGGCATAATCCTTGTCTGCCGCTTTCTTGAAACATTTCATGGCTTCCTCATAATCCTGTGCCACGCCCTCGCCACGCATATACATCATGCCAAGATCCGTCGCCGCAGCATTTGGAAGATAAGCATCATAGATGGTAAGGTCTTTGAGTTCTGCCACCTGCTCATATAGACTCATCGCCTGTGCATAGTCCTGCGCACAGCCAATACCGTTTTCCAAAAGATAAGCCATGTAATATTGCCCTACCGGAATGCCCTTTTGGTAGGCAAGATTGATATTTTCATATGCCTTTGCAACTCTCTCTGCCTCATCGCCGTAACCAGCCAGATATGTGCGCGCCAAGCCTACATATGCCCGCTCGCTTCCGGCATCGATCGCCATTTGGAAATAGTCTGCTGCCTGATCCAGATCCACATCCTGCGTAATACCGTTGAGGGCATAATATCCCAGTACACAAAGTGCATCGGTATTTCCCACTTGTCCTGCGGCTTCATACCACTTTTTTGCCTCTGTAAAATCCTGTTCGCAGTCTTCACTGCCATAATCATAACGGTTTGCCAGTTCCATCATGGCTTCTTCGTCGTTATCTGCACCCAGCACTTCCAATTCCTTGATCGACAACTGGCTGTAGTCGGAGACTTCCTGTGTTGCCACTTCTTTGACCGTCTCCTTGGTCTCTTTTTTATCTGTTTTGCCACATCCTGCCAGTAAGCAGGTGGTAAGTAAAAGTCCTACAACAAGTCCACGCTTCATTTGTATCTATTCCTCCTGTCAAAAATACGCATTTCTTTTCAATCCATACGCACTTAACCACGGCTTATTTTAGCATATATAAAGAAGTGTCACAAGAGAAAAAGGAGACATCCAAAATTGGATGTCTCCCAAAGTTACAATAACAGTTGCAACAATACCATTATGCATTATAATTTACGATCTTGCCAAAATCTGCCTTCAAAGAAGCGCCGCCGACAAGTCCACCATCAATGTCAGGTTTTGCAAAAAGTTCTGCTGCATTACCAGCATTTACAGATCCGCCATACTGGATGCGGATTGCTTCTGCTGTAGCCTCATCATATACTTCTGCGATACATTTTCTGATTGCGCCGCATACTTCTTCTGCCTGATCACTTGTTGCAGTCTCGCCTGTTCCGATGGCCCAGATTGGCTCATAAGCAATGACTGCCTTCTTTGCCTGATCTGCTGTGACATTCTGGAATGCGATCTTGATCTGCATACGGATCCACTCAATGTAGATACCCTGTTTTCTCTGGGTCAAAGTCTCACCACAGCAGATGATCGGTGTCAAACCATGTTCAAATGCCTTTAAGACCTTCTTGTTTACAGTCTCATCTGTCTCAGCGAAGTATTCTCTTCTCTCTGAGTGTCCGAGTACCACATACTCTACACCTGCATCTGTAAGCATGTTTGGAGCGATCTCGCCTGTGTAAGCGCCACTCTCCTCAAAATACATATTTTCTGCACCAATGTGGATATTGGTTCCCTTTGCAGCCTCAACTGCAGGAATGATATCAATTGCCGGTACACAAAATACTACATCTACGTCATCATTTGCTACTAACGGCTTTAATTCGTTGATCAAAGCAACTGCCTCGCTTGGAGTCTTGTTCATTTTCCAGTTGCCTGCAATAATTTTTGTTCTTGCCATTATAAAAACCCCTTTTCTTATTTATCGTTTGCTGCTGCTACTCCAGGAAGTTCTTTACCCTCAAGGAATTCCAAAGAAGCTCCACCACCTGTAGAAATGTGTGTCATCTTGTCACCAAATCCAAGGTTGTTTGCTGCTGATGCAGAATCACCACCACCGATGATGGTTGTTCCATCAACCTGTGCTAATGCTTCGCAAATAGCGATTGTTCCCTTTGCAAAGTTAGGCATTTCAAAACATCCCATTGGTCCGTTCCAAACAACAGTCTTTGCATCTTTTACAGCATCTGCAAACAATTCGCGTGTCTTAGGTCCGATATCCATACCTTCCATATCGTCTGGGATTTCACCACGTCCAACAATTTTGATGTTGCAGTCATTCTTGAAATCATCGCCACATACGGTATCAATTGGAATCAGAAGCTTAACGCCTTTTTCTTTTGCCTTTTCTTCCATCTGAAGTGCATAATCCATATAATCCTTCTCGAGAAGTGACTTACCTACTGGCTCACCATGTGCTGCCATAAAGGTATATGCCATACCACCACCGATGATCAAGGTATCTACCTTGTCAAGAAGATTCTCGATAACAGAAATCTTAGAAGAAACCTTTGCTCCACCAAGGATAGCAACGAATGGACGAACCGGATTCTCTACTGCATTTCCGAGGAAGTCGATCTCCTTCTGCATCAGGTAACCAACAACAGCAGTATCAACATACTTTGTCACACCAACATTTGAGCAGTGTGCTCTGTGGGCTGTGCCGAATGCATCATTTACAAATACATCGCAAAGGGATGCCAGATCCTTAGAGAACTCGTCTCCGTTCTTGGTCTCCTCTGCACGATATCTTGTGTTCTCAAGTAAGATGATGTCGCCATCTTTCATTGCTTCTACAGCAGCCTTAGCGTTTGGACCTACAACTTCCGGATCTGCTGCGAATTTTACTTCCTGTCCTAAGAGTTCTGTAAGTCTCTTAGCAACCGGTGCTAAAGAAAGTTCCGGAACTGGTTCTCCCTTTGGCTTGCCAAGATGTGAGCAAAGAATAACCTTACCACCATCTGCAACCAATTTTTTGATTGTAGGAAGTGCCTGCACCAAACGGTTCTCATCTGTAATCTTGCCATCAATAAGAGGCACATTGAAATCACATCTGCAAAGAACACGCAGTCCCTTTACATTGATGTCATCGATTGATTTTTTATTTAATCCCATGATTAAATCCTCCACTCTTTTAATAAAAAAGAGGTCCGGTCCCAACGACCGGACCCCATGTTGGCTAATTTACCAATTTTGGGATATTTCAATCAAATGCAAGGCATTGTTGCTGACGCTGTGCTCGGCACTGCAAAGTAACAATAACGCAGCAGATGATGAAATAGCACAAAATTAAATTATGCTAACTCAGAGAAGTACTTGATTGTACGAACCATCTGAGATGTGTAACTGTTCTCGTTGTCATACCAAGAAACAACCTGTACTAAGTTGTCTTCTCCAACCATTGTCTGTGTAGCATCGAAGATAGAACCATATGTGCTTCCGATGATGTCAGAAGAAACAATTTCATCCTCATTGTATCCGAATGACTCTGTAGCTGCTGCCTTCATTGCTGCGTTGATTTCATCAACTGTGCAAGACTTTTCAACTGTTGCAACAAGGATTGTTGTAGAACCAGTTGGGCATGGAACACGCTGTGCAGATCCGATCAACTTGCCGTTCAACTCTGGGATTACAAGACCGATAGCCTTTGCAGCACCTGTTGAGTTAGGAACGATATTAACTGCAGCTGCACGAGATCTTCTAAGGTCACCCTTTCTCTGTGGGCCATCAAGTGTCATCTGATCACCTGTGTATGAGTGAATTGTGCTCATGATACCAGACTTGATACCGAATGCATCGTTAAGAGCCTTAGCCATTGGTGCTAAGCAGTTTGTTGTACAAGAAGCTGCTGAGATGATCTTGTCATCTGGAGTCAATGTTGTATGGTTAACATTGTATACGATTGTAGGAAGATCATTTCCTGCAGGTGCAGAAATAACAACCTTACGAGCACCAGCGTTGATATGAGCCTGTGCCTTTTCCTTGCTTGTGTAGAAACCAGAGCACTCTAATACTACGTCTACCTTTAATTCTCCCCATGGGCAATTGTTTGCATCTGGGAAAGCGTAAATCTTGATTTCCTTACCATCAACTGTGATAGAGTCTTCTCCAGCAGATACAGTATCAGCCAAAGCGTACTTACCCTGTGATGAATCATACTTTAATAAATGAGCTAACATCTTTGGGCTTGTCAAGTCGTTGATTGCAACTACTTCATATCCTTCTGCTCCAAACATCTGTCTGAATGCAAGACGACCGATACGGCCGAATCCATTAATCGCTACTCTTACTGCCATTTTAAATTCCTCCTAAGATTTAAAAATACTATGTCTAGGGAATAACATTCCCAAACTGACTTCATTTTAACCAATTTCTACCTACATTTCAACCCCAAAAACAAAGTTTGATAATTTTTTCACTAAGATTTTTTCTCCGTCCTGACATTTTGCGGATTGATTGCATTTTATGTGACATTTTTCTATAATTGGGAAGTGAATGGAGGTGCTTTACCAATGAAACTCTGGGACAATCACATGCACTGTAATTTTTCCGGTGACAGTACAGCGGATCCTTTGGATATGATAGAAAAAGCCAGACAGATGGGTCTGTCCGGCATTACGTTTACAGACCACTTAGACTTTGACTATAAGGAAGAACCGCATCTTTTTGATCTGGATCTGGAGGCTTATGAAAAAAACATGCTGACCGTGCAAAAAGAGGCAGTTCCTTTCTTTGTATTACATGGTCTAGAATTGGGTCTGCAACCGCATCTTGCACATAAGCATGCCGACCTGCTTGCACTCTATAACTTTGACTATGTTATCGGCTCGGTACATGTCGTGCATACGCGCGATCCTTACTACCCTGTTTATTTTGAGGGGCGTGATCCCGTGGAAGCCTATACAGAATATTACCAGGCTGTCTATGAAAACTTGACAGCATTTCACGATTTTGATGCTCTGGGACATCTGGACTATGTCTTTCGCTATGGACCGCAAGATCCTGCCCCGCCTTACGATACTTATACGTCATACGCGTCTCTGGTCGATGATATCCTGCGTTTTCTCATTGCACATGACATCGCACTGGAAGTAAACACCGGGGCTTTCCGTTGTGGGCTTTCTGTGCCAAATCCGTGCCCGCAAATCCTAAAGCGCTACCATGAACTCGGCGGCAAATTGATCACGATTGGCGCAGATGCACATAAACCGGGCGATATTGCACTGGGCTTTGATCGCCTGCCGGGCTTTCTTGCATCCTGCGGATTTGACGAATATATGGTCTATCTCCACCGTGTTCCGCATCCACATAGCCTCTACTAATTTTCCAGCATATAAAATTGCTTCTGCACATTTTGCACCAAGCACAAAAAGAGCCATCTCGTAATGAGATGGCTTTCTGATTTCTAATATAGGTCTACCGAACGATCGTGCCGCCTCCGGCAACATAATTTCCATCATAAATGACAACTGCCTGCCCCGGTGTGACCGCGCGTACCGGCTCTTCAAAGTCCAGCCGCATCTGTCCGTTTGCAAGCATTTTCACATGGCACTTGGTGCCCTTGTGGGAATAACGGATCTTGGCAAGAAATTCCTGTCCGTCCAAGAATTCCGGCACAGCCATGCAGTTGATCTGATCTGCGACCAGATGATCCGTAAAGACATCGTCATCATCGCCCAGAACAACACGGTTATTTTTCGCATCGATCTCCTTGACAAAAATGCGCTTACCAACGGAAACACCAAGTCCCCTGCGCTGTCCAATCGTATAATGCGTAATGCCCTCGTGCCTGCCTACGACTGTCCCATCACTCAGGACAAAATCTCCCGGTCCGGGCACGCGATCCGGTACAGCCTCATCAATAAAGGATGCATAGTCATTATCCGGTATAAAACAGATATCCTGACTATCCTTTTTGTGTGCCACAGGAAGCCCAAGATCTTCCGCGATCTGTCGGATCTGATCCTTGTGATAGGCGCCGACCGGCATCAGTGTATGCGACAGTTGTTCCTGGGTCAGGTTATAAAGTGCATAAGTCTGATCCTTGGCGGCTGTCACAGAGTTGGTGATCGCATATCTTCCATTGGGCAGTTGCGCGATCCTTGCATAATGACCGGTCGCGATATAATCTGCGCCAATAGAGAGAGCACGGTCTAAAAGTGCCTCCCACTTAACATAGCGATTGCAGGCATTGCAAGGATTGGGGGTACGTCCCTGTAAATATTCCTCCACGAAATAATCCATGACCTTATGCCTGAACTCTGATTTGAAGTTCATCACATAATAAGGAATCTCCAACCTTGCAGCCACACGTCTGGCATCATCTACCGCAGAAAGCCCACAGCAACCGCCATTTTCCTCCTGCACAAATTCATCCTCATCCTGCCAGATCTGCATGGTCACGCCGATCACATCATAGCCCTGTTCTTTTAAAAGATATGCCGCCACGGAGGAGTCTACCCCTCCGGACATACCAACAACTACTTTTTTTTTCAATTAGTATTCTTCCTCTTCTTCCAGTTCCTCGATATCATTGACTGGCGGCTCCAAGCCTTCGATCTTGATTCCATTTTTCTGTGCATAATCCCAGAGTGCTGCATGGATTGCCTGCTCTGCCAAAAGGGAACAGTGAACCTTTACAGGTGGAAGTCCGTCCAGAGCCTCCATAACTGCCTTATTGGTAACTTCCAAGGCTTCCTGTACCGTCTTTCCTGCAACGAGTTCGGTTGCCATACTGCTGGTTGCCACTGCTGCGCCACAGCCAAATGTCTTGAACTTTGCTTCTTTTATAATACCATTTTCGTCAATATCCAGATACATTCTCATGATATCGCCACACTTAGCATTACCAACCGTACCTACGCCACTCGGATTTTCCATCTCTCCGACATTTCTTGGATTTTGAAAATGATCCATTACCTTCTCACTATACATAATTTTTCCTCCGTTTTAAATACTTATGACAAATGTTTTTTCGCATAGTCCTCATAAAGTGGTGACATGCTGCGAAGTTTTGCAACAATTTCTTTCAAATGATCTACAACATAATTCAACTGTTCTTTGGTAATCTCATCACTTAAGGTCAGGCGAAGAGATCCATGTGCGATCTCATGTGGCAGACCGATTGCTAAAAGGACATGGGATGGATCCAAGGATCCTGAGGTACATGCAGATCCTGATGAGCCACAGATACCAGCCATATCTAACATGATCAGCATAGATTCGCCCTCGATGAAACGGAAGCAGAAATTGATGTTGTTTGGCAGTCTCTTGACTCGGTGTCCGTTTAATTTTGCAAACGGAATTTCTTCTTCTACTCTTGCGATCAGATAGTCACGAAGTCCGCTCTCCTTTTTGATACGCTCGTCCATGGTTGCCATAGCGATCTCTACTGCCTTGCCAAGTCCTACGATGCCCGGCACGTTTTCCGTTCCGGCACGACGTTTTCTTTCCTGTGCGCCTCCATGGATAAAGGACTTTAATTTGAGTCCCTGACGGATGTAAAGGAAGCCGATACCCTTTGGTCCGTTTAACTTGTGTCCGCTGGCACTCAAAAGATCGATATGCATCTTTTCCACATCGATCGGCACCTGTGCGTATGCCTGTACAGCATCTGTATGGAATAAAATACCATGCTCATGTGCAATAGCACCAATCTCCTCGATCGGCTCGATGGTTCCGATCTCATTGTTAGCAAACATCACGGAGATCAGAATGGTGTCCGGGCGGATTGCCTTTTTGACATCCTCCGGCGAAACCAGACCGTCTGCATCTACATCCAGATAAGTCACTTCATAGCCCTGCTGTTCCAGATAAGCACAGGTATGCAGGATGGCATGATGCTCGATCTTGGTTGTGATGATATGTTTTCCTTTATCCTTATAAGCCTCTGCAACACCCTTTAATGCCCAGTTGTCTGACTCACTACCGCCTGCGGTAAAATATATGTTAGAAGCCTTGGTGCCTATGGATGACCCAATCGTCTCTCTGGCATCTTCAATTGCCTGCTTACACTTCTGTCCAAAATCATAAACGGCAGATGCATTGCCATAAATTTCTGTAAAATAAGGAAGCATCGCTTCCACAACTTCCGGTCTGACTTTTGTCGTTGCCGCATTGTCCAAATAAACAAATTCTTTCATAGTGTTCACCTCGTTTTATTTCCCACCTTTTTACTAGGATATTGTTATCCTAGCATTCCTATTTTGTTCTGTCAACCAAATTCTAACATATAATGTTAAAAATGTTTTTGGGATGGAAATCTCTTGCGAAAAAATACTCACCCCGTCTATTCTGGTGCATTACTTCTTACAATTACCGGGCTATTCTGCCGTCTTTTAGGCTTTTATTATAAGATCTTTTTATCACGCGCCATCGGTGCCAAAGAACTTGGACTTTACCAACTGGCAATGCCCCTCTTAGCAGTAGGAATAGCCTTCGCCAACTCCGGCATCCATACTGCCATTTCCCGCTTTGTCGCAAAAAGCGCCTCTGCCAAAGACGGCAGTGAAAAGTCCTACCTGGCTATGGGAATGCTGCTCTCCCTTGCTCTGAGTGCCGTCTTTTGCATTCCCTGTCTGCTCTTTGCCGGGAGGATCGCGACCGGGCTTTTTCATGAGCCTTCCATAAAGACACTCCTCTATCCGCTCATCTTATGCATTCCCTTAGAATGCATCCATGGATGTATCAACGGTTATTACTATGGTCTGCAAAAATCAAAGATTCCATCCATCGGACAATGCATTGAGCAAGTGGTACGCATCGGAAGCGTTATGGGCATCTACCATATTACTATACATAGTGGTCTGCCCTTCACGAAATTTCATGCCATGCTGGGGCTCCTCTTGGGCGAGATTGCAGCGACCTTTTATTACCTGAGTCTCCTGTCCCTAAGCAAGAAACAGATCCGACAAAAACAAAGCGCTCAGGTCAGCACCACCTGCAAGGATCTTTTGTCCATGGCGTGTCCCCTGACTGCCACTCGTCTGCTTCTCACTGTCTTGCACGGCATTGAAAATATCATGATCCCGTTTTGTCTGGTGCGTTTCGGACTGACTAATACACAGTCCCTCAGCATCTATGGCATCTACAGCGGTATGGCTCTGCCCATGATCTTTTTCCCGACCGTCCTTTCCAACTCCATCGCGGTCATGCTCCTGCCTTCTATCTCGCGCGCCAAGGAAGATGGCAGGGACTATTATATCCGACACTCCATCACGGTCGGCTTTTTTCTCTGCATGTTCTTGGGCTTTCTGTGTTCCTTTTTCTTTTATTTTTTCAGCCCCTTGATCGGGCAGAAAATATTTGCAAATGAAGTTGCCGGCATCTACATCCGCACCCTGTCCTGGCTGTGCCCTTTTCTTTTTCTCGGAACGACCATGAACAGCATCTTAAACGGTCTCGGCAATGTCAAAGATACCTTTTTTAATAGCATGACCGGTGCACTGATCCGTCTTTTCTTCATCTTCTTGGGTATCCCGCTTTACGGATTCCGTGCCTTCTTGCTTGGTGTCCTATGCAGCCAAGTCGTATCGGCTTTCATGGCATACCTGCGTCTGCTTTCCATCACATGCAAAAAGAATGTGTAAAAAAACCGTTGTAAGGCTACCCTTACAACGGTACTAACTTCGATTTTTATCTTTTGCTATCTTTTGCGCTTTTTATGCATAAATATATTTCTTTTCAAAATCTTCAATACAAAGCGGCTTGTCATACAAATATCCCTGAATGACATCACAGCCGCAAGAAACGATCTTCTGCTTTTCTTCCTCAGTCTCTACCCCTTCGCACAAGACCTCAAACTCGATCTCCTTAAAGGTATTGACCAGATTGGAAAGAATAGTCATCCCCATCTGATTTTGGATAGAATGTAAAACAAATCCACGGTCGAACTTGATCACATTTGCCGGAACCTGACCTAAGACATATAAGGAATTGTAACCGGAACCAAAGTCATCCAGAGCGATACGATAGCCCTTCTCGCGCAGGTGATTTAGTTTGGCAATAATCATATCCAGATCCTTGACCAGCACTGTCTCCGTCAATTCAAATTCGATATATTGTTTTTCCAGCCCTACTTCTTCCACCAGATGATCCAGCGATTCGATAAAGTGGTCTTCCATAAGGTCCACACGCGACAGATTGACCGAGATCGGGAAAATATCATATCCATCGTCCCGCCATTTGCAGAGAAGTTCTACGCTCTTTACCAGTACCTGATAATCCAGTCTGGAAACGATCCCCGCCTGTTCCAAAATCGGCACATAGATCGCCGGCGACAAGATCTCGCCATCCTCGTCACAAAAACGTGACAGAGCCTCCGCACCAATGATATGGTCATTCTTTGCAGAACATTTTGGCTGTAAATAGACCTGGATCCCATCTGTATCAATGGCATGTTCAAAATTGGGGATAATACTTGCCTTCATGATAGATCTGCAACGCAGGTCTTCTGAGTAGAACGCAACGGTATTGGAATAACTATGCCGGATGCTCCTGCGTGCATAACGTGCATTGTCCTGTGCATAGATAAAATTGTCACCCGGTTGCATAACATACAAACCGCACTCCACATGGATCTTGACGCGGTCATAATGCTCACTGACTCTCTCTAAGAAACGGTCTGCAATATCTTGATAAAAGACTAAGATCCCCTCATCGCTATCTCCGCCCGCCTCGCAGAGGACTAATAAATGGTCCACATAACTCATGCTTCCCAAAATGCTCTTTTTGTTTTCCCGGCAAAAATAATCCACCATAAGTGTGATCAGCCAGTCTCCTTTTGCCGTCCCATAGATTTCATTAAAATACTTGAGATTGCGCAGATTAAAACTGGCAAGTACCGGCTTTTTCATCTCCACTACCACCTTGGATCCCAGCATCTTAAAACGCTCTAAAGACGGTAATTCTTCTGTTTTGTGTTCTAAAATCTTATTTAACATTTTTATTTAACTCCCACATGGATTCTATCATCAGTTGCCGCAAAGTGCAACAACAAATTCATTGCTCCCTTAACATCGTATGTAGGGTTACAATTGATGTGACACCTACCCCTATACAAAAACGGTTGAGTCCTATAGAATTTTAATCGCCAAACC
>CAKXYI010000012.1 GCA_934899185.1 uncultured Lachnospiraceae bacterium | reverse complement strand
GATTAGATTCTATAGTACCATGCCAATCTTTTTATTTTTCAAAAGTTGGTGTCACATCATTGACTAATGTACAAAATCCGTTTTATTCTGACAAATTTATCCAAGTATTTTTATCGGTATCTTTTTTTCTTATCACTTTTCCATAAAAACTTTAAACAGACTGGTTCAATTGCCCTATGATCTGTTCAAACATTTCCTTTTTACCCGCATCATAGGCAAGCATCTCGTTTGGCGACTGGTTCAGGATAAAGGATGCCATAGGGCCATCCAACATACCCGGAAGTGCCGCATCCAGAATGGCTTTCGCTGCCGGATCTTCGACCATATCCCGGAATTTTGTATTCATGTTGTATCTTCCCGCGATAAGCACCGTATTTGTCTCATATACATAATGATATTGACCGGAGCCAAGCACCAATGCATCTTCCTTTTCCGGCAGATAAAGTGTAGCGGTCGTATTTACCGGCACCTTTACATCAACCTGAATCTGTCCATCCTTGCAGATTGTATGGACACAGATACTACCATACATGGTCTCCAGTGAGGCCTGCACTTCTTCCAATCCTTTGGTCAGATAAGGTCTAATGTCAAAAGACGCATAGCCTGCTGAGGTCGGCGTAATCCCGGCAACTTTCCGATAAAGCCAATCTCCTATAGAACCATAAGTATAATGATTCAAAGAATTCATGCCCGATGTATCAAAAGTTCCATCCGGCAAAACAGAATTCCAGCGTTCCCAGATCGTCGTTGCCCCCATCTTCACTGCATAGAGCCAGCCCGGGTAATCCTCATTTAAAAGAAGTTCCGCCGCCAGATCATGAAGTCCATTTTCAGAAAGGGCATGGCACAGATATGCCGTTCCGACAAAGCCGGTCGTCAACTTGTTTTTGTGCAGTTTGAGATTTTGCTCCAGTGTCTGTACGATGCGCTCCTTTTTCGCGCCCGCGACCAAATCAAAATAAAGGAGCAGGGCACAGGCTGTCTGTGTCTCCGAAACCAAGCGTCCAGATGCTGTTACATACTCTCTTAAGATGGCATCCGCGATAGCCTGATATCTCTCGGCGTATATCTTGGCATCCTCCTCTTTTCCAAGTATATGTGCCGTATCGCACACAATCTTTGTCGAATATGCATAAAAGACATTTGCCACCAGATTCTTATCCGTACCGCCCGACATCAGATGCAGGCTTTCATCACTGTCCAGTGCCAGCCAGTCACCTCTTTGGAAACCATGCATCCAGAGCGTCTCGCCCGTACACTGTCCAAAGATCCAATCCACCCAGAGGCGCATATTCTCATATTGATCGGCAAGCACACCGGTATCCCCATAGGTTATATAAAGATTCCATGGGATTACGGTAGCACAGTCACTCCAGATAGAGGTTCCCATACTGCCCTTGACCACATTGGGTACGATCTGCGGAATGCCTGTTTTAGCATCCGATTCCAATGCCACATCGCGCAGCCATTTTTTGAAAAAAAGTCCCGCATTGAAATTCTGCATGGCAGTCTTGCTGAAGATCATGGCATCCCCGGTCCAGCCCAGTCGTTCATCCCTTTGCGGACAATCGGTCGGAATATCAAAAAAGTTGCTTCTCTGCCCCCATTCGATATTTTGGATCAGGCGGTTGACCAGACGGTTTGATGTTGTCATCGTCCCCGCTTTGTGCATATCACTATGCATGGCGCAGGCCGTAAAATACTTAGGATCCACACTGCTATCTACCCCCTCAACCCGGATATAACGGAAACCGTGATAGGTAAAATGGGGCATAACTTTTTTCCCGACATCTCCCTCACCATAGCGGTAAACATCCTCCGATTTTGCCGTACGGTAATTTTCATTGTAAAAATTGCCATCTTTGTCCAGGGCTTCGCCATGTGTGATACGGATTTCTTTCTTCTCACCGGTAAGCAGAGAAAGCGGCGGTAATTCTACTTCCACCAGTCCTGCCATATTCTGACCGAAATCAAACACCAACTCACCCTTTGGCGTAAGAATCTTCTGAACCACCGGGAAACGTTTGGTAATACGGATAGGCTCTGCCTCCTGCGAAAGCAAACGTTTCGGAATCGCATCTTTTTCCAAAAGCACTGCCTGACTGTCACCGGCATAATTTTCGGATAACGACAAGGTCAGATCCCGTGTCTCACCCATATAGATTTCCGATGACCGAATCGCATTTTCTGATACCAGCCATGAGGCATCGGTTCCCATGACGTCCACCGGACCATCTTCGTATGTCATACGGATCATGGCGATACAGGCTGTCTTTTTTCCATAGAGATGATGCTCCCCTTCGCCGTTTAAGTAGCCTGCATACCATCCATTGCCGACAACCAAAGACACTAGGGATTTCTCCTGTAACTCATCCGTCACATCGTAAGTCTGATATTGGACGCGGTTGCCATAAGACGTCCAGCCGGGAGCCAGATATGCATCCCCCATTTTTTTGCCGTCAATTTCCAGATCATAGACACCAAGTGCAGATGCATAGATCCTTGCCTGACGCAGTTTTTTCCCTTTCTGCAGACAGACCTCTTTGGAGAAAGTCTTAACGGACGGCAATTCCTCTTTCGTAGTGATCCATACACCTTCCCAATTGTCCTCTGCCATCAGTCCAGTCTCAAAAAAAGTAGTCGTTTCTGCAACGTTTCCATGGTTGTCCCAGACACAGATATTGACATCATAATGGCTAAAGGCCTCCAAGGCACTGCCTTCATAAGTCACAAACAGGGACTGTCTGTTTTCCACCCTGCCGCTTGACCAGACCTCTTCTTCTGCTTTTGTCACCTTGATCTCATAGGCTTTCTGATAGGTGTTTTCCTCTTGACTTTCCAGTTTCCAGGAAAAACGTGGGCAGACATCTATGCCAATCGGTTCCTTCTGATATTCCACTGTCACATCATACACTCTCATATTTTTCTTCCTCATCTCTCTTTTTGAAAAAGAGACTTCGAAATCAAATCTCGAAGTCTCTATAATGAAGGGTTTTGTAAATTGCTAAATTATGCTTCTTTCTTCGCTTCCTGTTCTGCTTTCATGGCTACAATGTTCTTCTGTACTTCAACCATTCTTTCTTTGTCAAGATCATAGTACTTCATAGAAATAACATTAAAGATCCAGCCAATGACAGGCAGTCCAAATGCTAAGAACATAGTCATCCAGAATACTGCAGGTGTTGCCTTATCTCCCATCTGTGGCATCACGGTCTTATATCCGATCAGAGATACCATAAGAGCAGCAATGGTTGATGCCAGTGAAGAAATAATCTTATCGAGGAAGGAATACACCCCGCCTACGGTACCCGGCATAAAATTGCCGGAACGCTCAAACTCATAATCACAAACATCAGCTCTCATAACACCACTTGCTGTAGAAAGGATCATCTTAAAACCGGTCAATCCAACATTAAGAACCAGATAAATGATCATTGGAACACCGAACTTACCAATGCTTGACATACCGGTTGGTCCTAAGATGGTACAGAATACAACCATCACAACAGACAAGCCGATACATGCCCATGACCAGACAGATGTTGCTTTCTTAGCTCCGAATTTTGCAACATACATACCGCCAATTGTCGCAAAGGCAATACCAATGATCGCCGTGATATTACCAAGCATAGTTGCTGCCTGATAGTTCGCGATCAGCACACCACTTAAGAGTGTCATAACGATAGACTGTCCGGCTGTGGTCTGTGCCAGTTTATCAGAAGCACCAGTAATGATCCACATCTGCATATTTCTGTTATCCTTGAGCAGATTCCACATATCCTTAAATCCGATCTTCTTTTCCTTACCATCATCACCAAAAGTCACACTGTTTAACACTTCCGGTTTGTCACATGGTGTCAGACCGATGCATGTCAGTAAGATAAATACAAGGGCTGCAAATACATACCACACACATGCTTCACGCAGACAGGCTGCATTATACTGATTGTCATATTTTGGTAAAACTGCGAATGAAATAATGGTGTTAAATACCATTGGTACACAGTATGAATAAATGGTTCCGATCAGGTTCATGAAAGGACGCTGGGTTGGATCGTTGGTGATCAGGTTTCCGACAGCACCGGAAGACATATTCATCATGGTATAACCAATGATATATACCACATAGATACCGATGAACCAAGCCACACCGGCTGCGCCTGTGTACTTGCCACTCATCCAGTCATACATCATGAAGCATGCCAGTGCCATGACACACCAAGCTGCGATCAGGAAGAGTCGAATCTTTCCATGCTTTCCAGCCTTGATGCGGTCAAAAACAAATGCCACCAAAGGATCCGTGATACCATCAAAAATACGTGTTCCTGTAATAATGATTCCGGCAACCGCAACTGCGATACCATAACCGGCATTGGCTATGTAGGATGCGTACATCATCAAAAGATAAAAACACATACCTCCACCATTGGTTGCGACACCAAGTACCATAGATAATTTACTGGCGGTGCGGTATTCTACACCGTCTCTCACGCTTGCCGCGCTTAACTTTTTATTCCCCATTGTTCTCCTCCTTTGAGTTGTCTTTTTTCTGTATCTTTTTCACAATTTGACACATCTTCTGGCATTATCATATGACCTTTTTGCACATACTTTAATACTAAAATTTGCTTTTTTATTCTATTTTTAGTAAAGTATGGTTACGATAGAAAAAAGGAGATGAGAAGGCAATGGATATTTACGCATTATTCTCGGTCATTCCCCAACTGCATCTGATTACTTTCGACGCAGACCGGCGAATGATACGATCAAACGATAACATAGGTCCTATTTTTAGTGCTTTTTTAAGTACTGAGGAATATATGGAAATGATTTTTTCCCACGGGAAGAACCATGACACGCCTTTTGTTCTGGCAGCCTACATCGGCTTTGTCTGGGAAGCCATCTATGAAAAAAAAGATGGGAAACTGATGCGCGTACATGTGCTCGGTCCCATTTTTTACAGTCCTTATTCCGACAAAGCCATGGAACACTGCCTGCGCCAATATGAATCTTTGGGTATGTCTTTTTCCAGCAAACACAAACTTATTGCCCAGATGAAAGAACTCCCCGTCATGAAATACAGCCAGTTTGCCCACTATGGGATGATGCTGCATTATCTGGTCAATGGCCAGCGCATAACCATGAATGATTTTGACCATATGCAGGATACCTCCTTTCTCGACACAGACTCTCTGCCCATAGCGACTGCGGTTGCAGAAGACCGGGATGTGGTCTACGAAAATATTTATCATTTTGAAAACCTGCTGTTGAGCGAGGTTGCACAGGGTCAAGACAGCCTATATGCTGCGGAATTAAATGACATGGTAAAAAAAGGAAGTCTGGCATCCGTACCAACCGAATATGCCAATGTCGTGGAACCCTCCCGCAGCCGCAAGGACTCACTGCTCATCCTGAACGCTTTAGAATGCCATAAAGCCATAGAAGCCGGTGTACTGATCTCCACTGCCTACCGCACACAGGAAGCATTCATTGAGGAAATTGAAAACACGCACTCGCCACTTGGCATGAACCAGTTACACCAAGACATTCACCAGACCTACTGCGCACTGGTGCAAGATGCGATGGACGAGAAAAAGCAATACAGCCCTGTGATAAGAAAATGCATGACATATCTGAAGAACAACATCACAAGTGGCGTCACGACCGCACAGTTGGCAGACCAGACCGGCTACGAGCCCTACTATCTGAACCGCCTTTTCAAAACAGAAGTCGGCATTTCCCCAAAACAGTATTACCGCGATCTCAAGATGCACTATGCCGCCAGGATGCTGCTGGAATCCGAAATATCCATCGCCGACGCCGCCGAGTATCTTCACTATTCTTCTTACACACATTTTTGTAGTGATTTTAAGGCTGTAATGAACTGCACACCAACGGACTATCGAAAATCTCATAAATAGATCAAAAAAGGTCTCTCCCTCTTGGGAAAGACCTTTTGCTGTATTATGGTTCAAATTACCATTCAAATTTCTTTGCGAAGTATGCATCCAGATCTTCGATCTTGATACGCTCCTGTTCCATGGTATCACGGTCACGAACCGTAACTGCTCCATCCTCCTCGGAATCAAAATCGTAGGTAACACAGAATGGTGTACCGATCTCGTCCTGACGACGATAACGCTTACCGATATTACCTCTGTCATCAAATTCACAGTTATACTTTTTAGAAAGTTGTGCGTAAACACTCTCTGCACCTTCATTTAACTTCTTGGAAAGTGGAAGCACGCCAATCTTGACCGGTGCGATTGCCGGATGGAAATGAAGCACCGTACGCATATCCGGCTTTTCTTCTGTTCCGATATTCTCCTCATCATAAGCAGCGCAAAGGAATGCCAAAAGTACACGGTCTGCGCCAAGAGAAGGTTCGATAACATAAGGGATATAACGCTCGCCCTTGCTATCATCAAAGTAGGTCAGATCCTGACCGGATGTATTCTGATGCTGGGTCAGATCATAATCGGTACGATCTGCGATACCCCAAAGTTCGCCCCATCCAAATGGGAATAAGAACTCGATATCGGTCGTTCCTTTGGAGTAGAAAGCAAGTTCTGCAGGATCATGATCACGCAGACGTAATTCTTCTTCTTTCATGCCAAGAGAAAGTAACCAGTCGCGGCAGAAGCCTCTCCAATACTGGAACCATTCCAGATCGGTTCCCGGCTCGCAGAAGAACTCAAGTTCCATCTGCTCAAACTCTCTGGTACGGAAGATAAAGTTACCCGGTGTGATCTCGTTACGGAAAGACTTACCGATCTGACCGATACCAAACGGTAACTTCTTTCTGGAAGTACGCTGCACATTCTTAAAGTTGACAAAGATACCCTGTGCTGTCTCCGGACGAAGATAAACGGTATTCTTTGCATCTTCGGTAACGCCCATGAAAGACTTGAACATAAGATTAAACTGACGGATATCTGTGAAATCATGCTTGCCGCAGGTAGGACATGGAACACTATGCTCCTTGATAAATCCCATCATTTCTTCTGCGGTCCATCCATCTACGGATGTCTCTAACGTAATATCATTTTCCTGTGCAAAATCTTCGATGATCTTATCCGCGCGGAAACGCTCATGACACTCTCTACAATCCATCAAAGGATCAGAAAATCCGCCCAAATGACCGGAAGCCACCCATGTCTGTGGGTTCATGATAATCGCACTGTCGATACCTACGTTGTATGGGCTCTCCTGTACGAACTTCTGCCACCATGCCTTTTTGATGTTGTTCTTCAGTTCCACGCCGAGATTTCCGTAATCCCAACTGTTCGCAAGACCTCCATAGATCTCAGAACCCGGATATACAAATCCTCTTGCTTTACATAAAGCAACAATCTTGTCCATTGTCTTTTCCATAATCTGATCCTCTCATTTCTTGTTCTATTGTGTACAGGCAATCTCCTGTATAACACTCTACTTATAAATAATATAGGTCAACTGTGTAGCATCTGCATTGCCATCCGGCTGTTCGATTGAGACGGTACTCTTATCCACCATTGTCGTGCAGGCATCGGAAACATAAAGGATGGTGCCGTCTACCGTGACATTGATATTCTCTTTGATGATGGCCACCTTTAACTTCTTTTGGGAAGTAATGTCTAAAGTATCAACCGATGTCCCCTTTTCTCCGTCCGTAACACTGACAAAAGCATCTGAGAAATCAAAGCCCTGCTTGACTGTCGACTTGATCGTACCGGTATAAAGTCCATAGCCGGTAAACTTGCTGTAATCCTCTGCAGATGCATAGGTAGTCTTGGCATGGGCAAGGTCACTGTAAAACTTTATTTTGTCTAATTTGACGCTGTCTTTGCCATTGGTATCGTTGTATTCTTTGATCTCTTCCTTCATGTAAGTCTTTAACTCACTTCGGGAGTAATCCTCCGCAAAGTCTGTCAATTCTTCACAGATCACCTTGCCGTCATCTGAGATCGTAAGGGTACTTTGATCCGGTATCTTATCAAACCATCCGCTAAACTTGACAACCGCAACGATCGCAGCGATCACAAGGATAATGACGGCGATCAGGATCGCGATCCTGTGCTGGACGATCTTTTGGTTTCTCGCCTTTATCTTATTTTCTCTCGCATTTTGTGCTGCCTTGGCAGAATGCTTTTTCTTATTTTCCATGTATCAATGGTCCTCCTATTTGAAGCACTTAACAATCTGCACTATTATACTATGACACAATTATTTTTTCAACCGCCTTGTGCCACAGGAACGTCCCTGTGGCTCAGATAAAGTCCTCGCTCTTAAACTTATGTCCCACATAATGATTCCGGTAGGATTGCAGTAAATTCAGAAACTCTGCCTCCACCGCCGGTGTCAGACGGAAGGTGTATAATTTTTCCACAGAAGTGGAAATGATATACTGCATGGTATAAAGGGTCGATCCGTCGATCGGATTGCCACCGGTCTTGCCCTGGCAGGACGCACAGACACAGCCCCGCAGCCGCATGGAAAAGAAGTCCAGATGCTCTTTGCTGCCACAGGATAAGCACTCAAAGACATTAGGATATTCCCCATTGATCGTCCAGGTCTTTAACTCGTAGATGCCCCGGATCAGCGCAAAAGAAAACTTACGGCTCTCAAGCGCCCGAAGTGTCTGGTACAAAAGCCGTAAGCGTTCTACTTCATCTGCATTTTCCTGTGCATAGTATTCCGCCATCTCCAGAAAATAGTAACCATAGCAGACCATATCAAAATCTTCTGCCAGTTCCCGGAAATAATTCTTGATGTCCGCACGCACCGCGGTATATGTACTCTTGCCCTGGTAGACCTCAAACTGACCAAAGGCAAAAGGATTGGCTGCCGCCAAAAGTTGGTTACCGGAACGACGTGCCCCTTTAGCAAAAGCTGTGATCTTGCCGCGCTCCCTGGTAAGTATCGTTATTCTCTTGTCGTACTCTCCCACAGGAATCGCCGAAAGAACCATCCCTGTCAGAACAATATTGAATCCCATGGGACCCTTCCTCCGCCATTTTACAATAAGCAAGGTAGTCACTTACCTTGCCGCTTGCCGTAAATCTCTCCCACCATTCATCCATAGACGCACACCTCTTTTTCGCTTCTCTATTCTTTAGATTCTCCAGCAAAAAAGAAGATATACCAGATAAAAAATGGAATTAGATCTCGTCCTTACGATAACCAAAATTTTTGATCAGATAATCACTGTCGCGCCAGTCTTTCTTGACCTTGACCCAGAGTTTGAGATTGACCTTGGCATCCAGCATTTTTTCACACTCGTATCTGGCATTGCTTCCGATCTTTTTTAACATGGCACCACCTTTGCCGATGATGATTCCCTTGTGTGAGTCTTTTTCACATATGATGGTTGCGTCAATATCATACATGCCATGCTTGCCCGAACGCCATTTCATCTGATCGATGGAAACCGCGATACCGTGTGGCACCTCCTCGGAAAGTGCATGGAGCGCCTTCTCACGGATGATCTCAGCTACGATCTGACGCTGAGGCTGGTCTGTTACCACGTCCTCATCATAATATGCCGGTCCGTAAGGCAGATACTTAAAGATCTGGTCTAAAAGGACATTGCAATTCTTTCCGCGTAAGGCAGAAAGCGGCACGATCTCAGCAAAATCATATAGTTTGCGATAAGCCTCGATCACGCCAAAGACCGCATCATGGTCTACCGTGTCAATCTTGTTGATCACAAGGATAACCGGGGTTTTGGTCTTTTGCAACTGCTCTACGATATGTCTGTCGCCGCCACCGATATAATCAGACGGCTCCACCAGCCAGAGAATCACATCCACATCCTGCATCGTGTGTTCTGCCACACTGACCATATATTCGCCAAGTTTATTGGATGCCTGATGGATGCCCGGCGTATCTAAGAATACAATCTGCCCCAGTTCCGGATCCGTATAAACCGTCTGGATGCGGTTGCGGGTCGTCTGCGGCTTGTTGGAAGTGATCGCAATCTTCTGTCCGATCAAATGGTTCATAAGGGTAGACTTTCCAACATTTGGTCGTCCGATAATGGTGACAAAACCTGATTTAAAATTATCTTGCATGTAATGCTCCTTACTCTTATTCGTATAAATTGTATAACTCGTCAAACATATCTGCGGCTGCCGTCAGCGTATCCTCGTTTCCGACAACACAGAAATAATCCTGATCCATGGTTGCCTGTACCAGCGGTGCCAGCGCACGGATATCCTCTACTGTGGCATTCAAGACCTGGTCACGGTTGCGCTGCAAGTCTGCAAAAGTCACATCCCTTAGATAGCAGGACAGGGCTCTCGTGCCGCGCTGTGCCGGTGTCAGCGGCGTATCCATCTCACTGATCGTACCAATGATGTATTTGGTCATATCACGCTCATCCACATCAAAATCCCGGACATAGTCTGCCGTGTGCGCAAAGATCTCATTGGTCTTTTCCAGGTTCGGATCACGATAAGATACAAAATAGGTATCCCCATTCATTCCAAAAGCACTGCGGCAGCCATAGGCGCCGCCCTTGACACGGACATTGATCCAGAAATAGTCATAGGAAAGGGCAACGCGCAGAATATTGAGTGCGCCGTTAAACTCATAGCCATCCTTGGTAAAATTACCGGCACGGCATACATACTGCACCTGAGAGGCATCCTTGAATCCCTCTTTTTTGCGGGTCAGTCTGATCTCCTGTGCCGCTTCCTTTTTACCGCCTGCAAAGAGATGCTCTGCAATGCCCGGCAGATAGGTCTCTACCTGGGTAAATGCCTGATCATCTCCGGTAGAACTTACCAAAAGATGATCCCTGGTAAAGACTTTCTTTACCAGTTCCTGACACTTGCTGCGGATCTCGTCTTTCTTTTCCTCGTAATGTTCGTCCAGATCCTTGACAAACTGATAATAGGCAATACCACTGATGGAATCCGTGATGAGTGCCGGCACGGAGAAGCATGACATAGCACGTCCCGCCGCAAGTACATTGCCCGCACTGCTCATACGCATTTCCAGACGGGAACGCTGGGCAGACACCAGTTCGCGGATACGATTTTCATCCGAAAAGTCAGAATGTAAAATGATCTCCTCGATAAGATTGATGGCATTTTCTACCTCGCCATATAAAAACTTGGCACGCACTTCACACATAAAGTGGGTCTTGCCCTCCGCCGGATCATAGACATTCAAGGATGCCCCAATGCCACCGGTGTAGATATTAACTGCATTGGCAAGGTCCGCATAAGAATAATTCTCGGTATCCACAAGTCCGAGCATACGGCTCAAAAGAGACAGATACTTCCAATCCTCCTGCCCAATACCTGTCACATCAAAGACCAGATTCAGATAATGGATGCCATTACTAAAGACTTTGTGATGCAGGACTTTGATACCGTCAACTTCTTTTTCGATCAGGTCGAGCGGACGTGCTTCCCTTTTCAGATCACTTCTCTTTAACATCGGCAGACACTCGAGAGCCTCCTTGGAGGACGGTTCCTGCTGATGTTCTTTTAAGGTCTTGGTCTGCTCGACCAAAGCATCCAGTGCCTCATCTGAAAGGCTTGCCTTATATTCTGCCAGTTCCTTTTTTAACTCTTCTTCTGCCTCTGTGGTCAGCCCCTTCTTTGGCTCAACCATAAGAACAGATGCATGAGTATTGGCAAGCAGACAGGTTTCGATCAATTTCTCAAAATAACCGGTATCCACCTTTTTGCGAAGTCCGTCTAAGACATCGATACCATGCATATGGACAAACGGCTGATCCTCGTCATACAGCCAACTATCCATGCACTGCAAGCCAAAGATCAGGCCCTTAGGGAAACTGCCAAAGTCTGCCTCGCGGAACTGGAACTGTGACGCATTGATACCTGCGAGGAGTGCCTTTTTATCAATACCATCGACTACCTGATGCAATAAAACTTCCTGAATGGCATCGACAAAAGCCTGCTTATCTTCCGGGTTGGCACCGCGCGCCATAACAGAAAACATAGGCTGCAGCATACCGGTATCAAAAGAACCGATGATATCTTTTCCGATCCCCTTTTCCAAAAGTGCTGTACGCACCGGCGCACCCGGAGAACTGAAAAGCGCATACTCCAAAACGTCAAATGCCTGGTATAATTCCTGGTCCAGCGCATCACTGATAACAAAGGTGTATGCCAGATAGGTTGCGTCTCTTTCATCCTCTGCTGAAGAAATCGGATAAGTCTTATCTACCGCGCGTGGGCGGGTAAAAGGTTCCTGCTTCTTGATCTCAGAATCCACTTCGATCTTGTCGTACTTCGACAGATATTCACGATCCAGATAATCCAGCCGCTCATCCATATCCATATTTCCATACAGATAGATATAAGAATTGCATGGATGGTAATATTTCTTATGAAATCCCAGAAAATCTTCGTAGGTCAGTTCCGGTATGACCTTTGGATCTCCACCCGACTCCACACTGTAGGTATTATCCGGGAACAAAGAATTTAAGATCTCGCGATTAACCACATCATCCGGGGAAGAAAAAGCCCCCTTCATTTCATTATAAACAACACCATTGATGGTCAGGTCGTCCTCTCGGCTTTCCAGTTCATAATGCCAGCCCTCCTGCATAAAGATCTCCGGGTCATGGTAGATGTTTGGATGAAAAACAGCATCCATATAAACATCCATCAGGTTTTTAAAATCCTGATCGTTGCAACTTGCCACCGGATAAACGGTCTTATCCGGGTAAGTCATGGCGTTCAAAAAGGTGTTCATGGAACCTTTGACAAGTTCTACAAAAGGATCCTTGAGCGGATATTTGTCAGAACCGCAAAGCACGGTATGTTCAATGATATGCGCTACACCGGTAGAGTCCTTTGGCGGTGTGCGAAAAGCAATGTAGAACACCTTATTGTCATCATCATTCTCGATCAGACTGATATGTGCCCCACTTTTCTTGTGACGCAGCACATAGCCCTTGGAATTTAAGTCCCCCAGATTTTCTTCTTTGATCAACTCATACGCATTATGCATATTTGTCTTCCTCCCATACTCTTTTTCTATCTTGTGTGGAAATTCCACCTCTATTGCTTGATATTGACATCGACCTGCTGGAATGGAATGGAGATTTTCTCCGCGTCAAAGCGGATCTTGATGTCTTCCAACAACTGCCAGCGCACCGGCCAGTATTGATCGGTCGGCACCCAGAAACGAAGTCCCAGATCCACAGAACTTGCCCCCAATTCCTTGACAAAGACATTGACATCCTCCGGCAGGCGTCTATTTTCTGCCTCCACCAGTTCCATTAAGATATCCTTTGCCTTTTTGATGTCGGCATCATAACCAATCGGCACGACCAGATCCATCTGCCTGCGGTCGCTCTTGGTCGCATTAGTTAGACTCGTATTGGCAAGTGTACCGTTTGGAATAACAATGATCTTATTATCAATTGTGCGCAATTTTGTATAAAATACACTGATCTCAATGACCGTTCCCTCATTCTTATGTGTATCTTCAATGATATAATCTCCCACGCGGAAAGGATGCAAAACGAGAATCAAAAGACCACCCGCAAAGTTCGACAAACTTCCCTGTAAAGCAAGACCTGCCGTCACACCCAAAGATGCCACTGCGGCTGCAAGCGAGGATGCCGTAAATCCAAACAAGCCCAAAATAATCACGATAATTACGATCCACAGGAAATATTTGAGCACCTGATCTGCGAACTGGCAAACCCCCTCTTCTGCATCCCGGCGACGCAAAGACTTTTGGAACATACGTCGCACCAGATTGATGATCTTACCACCAATGTAAGCGATAAGCAGTGCCAGCACCACACTCCAGAAAAAGCCCAGTACCGATGGAAGCACCGATTGTAGCCAACTTTTCATGACGCCTTCATCCAGATTTTTGATCAGATTATCAGATAATACCTGTGACATTAAAATCATATATCTTCCCTATGCTTTCTATTATTATCTTTATGAAAAAATGAAAATACTTCCTCTGCCATGTTACAACAGTCTCGCTAAAACCACAAGGGAGAGCAACAAAAAAATGCTGCTCTCCTGCTTTCTTTTTCTATACCTATGTAAGATCAGAATATTTATTTTACAACGCGTACACGGATCATATCTTCGATCGCATCCAGTTTCTCGACAACTTCCGGTGTTACCGGCGCATCAATATCAAGAAGGGCATATGCAAAGTCTCCTCTGGTCTTGTTTGTCATATCGGAAACGTTGATATTGGCATCACCAAGAATGGTCGTGTACTGTGCGATCACACCCTGACGATTGTAGTGCAAAAGTGCGATACGTCCTGCCGTCTGGCAAATGCCCATCTGGCAATCCGGGTAATTGACGGAATGCGTGATATTACCGTTTTCCATGTAATCGGAAATCTCCTGCACTGCCATGACAGCACAGTTATCCTCTGCCTCGGCGGTAGATGCCCCCAGATGTGGAATGACGATCACGCCCTCCTGACCTGCTGTAGTAGGATTTGGGAAATCGGATACATATTTGCGGATCTTTCCTGCTGCAATACCGTCTAAGACTGCCTGCTCATCCACCAGCAGATCTCTTGCAAAGTTTAAGATAATGACATCTTTTTTCATCATCTGGATAGCAGACTTATTGATCATCTGTCTGGTTGAATCCAGAAGTGGCACATGAATGGTGATAAAATCACATTCCTTGTAGATGTCTTCCACAGCATCGATATGCTTTACGGAACGGCTCAGATTCCAAGCCGCCTGCACAGAAATATATGGATCGTATCCATAGACATCCATGCCAAGATGGGTTGCCGCATTGGCAACTTTGACACCGATAGCACCCAGACCGATCACGCCCAGTTTCTTGCCTGCAAGTTCGGTACCTGCATACGCCTTTTTCTGCTTTTCTGCCATCTTTGCGATATCAGCCTCACCGCTCTGGGATTTGACCCATTCAATACCACCGACAATATCGCGGGATGCCAAAAGCATACCGGCGAAAACAAGTTCCTTGACACCATTAGCATTTGCACCGGGTGTGTTAAATACGACAATACCTTCTTTTGCGCAGCGCTCCAGCGGAATATTGTTGACACCGGCACCCGCTCTTGCGATTGCCTGCAAATCGCCGCCAAACTCCATATCGTGCATGGCTGCACTTCTGACTAAGATAGCATCGGCAGCCTCCGCTGCCTCCACCTTTTTATAATCTGTTGAAAACTGATCCAATCCCACCTCGGCGATCGGATTCAGGCAATGATATGAAAACATAGGTCATCTCTCCTTTACGATTTATGCATTTTCCTCTTCAAACTTCTTCATGAAAGCAACCAGCGCCTCTACGCCCTCTTTTGGCATAGCATTGTAGATAGAGGCACGCATACCGCCAACTGTGCGGTGACCTTTCAGATTCTCAAAACCTGCTGCCTTTGCCTCGGCTACGAACTTGGCATCCAGATCTGCATCCCCGGTTACAAATGGTACATTCATCAGTGATCTGTCTTCCTTGCGAACGGTTCCCTTGAAGAGTTTGCTCTGGTCTAAGAAATCATAAAGGATCTTTGCCTTTTCTTCATTGCGTTCCTTCATGACAGAAAGACCCCCCATCTTCTTTAACCACTTGAAGACCTTGCCACAGATGTAAATGCCGTAGCATGGCGGTGTGTTGTATAAAGAATCTGCATCTGCCTGCGTCTTGTACTTGAGCATGGTAGGTGTTCCCGGAAGCACATCATCGCGGATCAGATCTTGGCGGATGATCACAATGACCACTCCTGCCGGTCCGATGTTCTTTTGCACGCCACCATAGATCACGCCATACTTGCTCACGTCTACCGGCTCTGATAAGAAGCAGGAAGAAACATCAGCCACCAAGGTATGTCCCTTGGTATTGGGCAAAGTCTTATACTTTGTTCCGTAAATGGTGTTATTCTCACAGATGTACACATAATCCAGATCTTCTGGAATATCCAGATCCGAGCAATCCGGGATATAGGAGAATGTCTTGTCAGCCGATGATGCCAATTCCACTGCTTCACCGTAGATCTTTGCTTCTGCAAAAGCCTTCTTTGCCCACTGTCCTGTCACAATATAGCCGGCTTTGCGGTTTTTCATCAAATTCATCGGGATGGCTGCAAACTGCTGAGAAGCACCGCCCTGCAAGAACAGTACCTTATAATTGTCAGGAATCTGCATCAGATCACGCAGATCTGCCTCTGCCTCTTTGATGATATCGTCAAAGACCTTCGAGCGGTGCGACATTTCCATCACGGACATTCCACATCCTCTGTAATCCATCATCTCGTCTGCTGCTTCTTTCAGTACTTCTTCCGGAAGTACCGCAGGTCCTGCTGAAAAATTGTACACTCTGCTCATTTTTACATTCCTTTCTTTTCTATATCCTTGTCATCAAAACAATCACTGATCGGTGCACCCGGTGCGACCATTGGCCATACCTTGTCATCGCAGTTGATCACACAATCGATCACTACCGGTGTCTTCATATCCAGTGCTTTTGCAAAGACCTCTGTAAATTCCTCCTTGCTGGTCGCACGGAAACCGGTAGCCCCCATAGCTTCCGCCATTTTCACATAATCCACACCATCATTTAAGACGGTGGACGAATATCTCTTGTCGTAGAATAAAGTCTGCCACTGGCGTACCATACCAAGTACATGGTTGTTGATGATGACCTCGATCAGCGGTAAGTTCTCACGCACCGCAGTCGCGACTTCATTCATATTCATACGGAAGCATCCGTCGCCTGCTACGTTGACGACCTGTTTATCCGGGTTTCCGATCTGTGCGCCGATGGCTGCACCAAGACCATAGCCCATGGTTCCCAGTCCGCCCGAAGTCAAAAGTCTGTGCGGCTTTGCATATTTATAATACTGTGCTGTCCACATCTGATGCTGTCCTACCTCGGTCACCATGATGGCATCGCCCTTTGTCTGACGATAGATCTCCTCGACCACAAATGGACCGGACAGTCCATCCGTGCAATAACTTGCCGGATACTTTTCTTTCAGATCCATCACATGCGCCATCCAGTCGCTGTGATCCTGCTTCTTTAACATTGGATTGATCCGTTTTAAGATCTCCTTGATATCCCCGATCACCTCTGCGGTCGCGATGACATTTTTGTTGATCTCTGCCGGATCTACATCAAACTGTAATAACTTGGCATTGCTTGCAAAAGTCTTTGGATTGCCAAGGACGCGGTCACTAAAACGCGATCCGACAGCGATCAAAAGATCACATTCGCTGACGCCCAGATTGGATGCCTTGGTACCATGCATGCCAAGCATACCGGTATAGGCAGGCTTGGTTCCGTCAAAAGCACCCTTACCCATCAGGGTATCACAGACCGGCGCATCTACAAGCGATACAAAGTCTGCTAATTCTTCTGCGGCATCGCTGATCACGGCTCCACCACCGACAAATATGTATGGTTTTTTTGCTGCCTCGATCAGGGCTACTGCTCTTTCTAAGGCTTCCTCTGTCAGATCCTTTGTCACACGCCCGACCGGTTCTGCCTCTTTAAAAGTATATTCACACTTGGCACCGGTCACATCCTTTGGAATATCCACAAGGACCGGTCCCGGTCTGCCTGTCTTTGCGATCATAAAAGCACGCCGCATGGTGTCGGCAAGTTTTGTCACATCTTTTACGATAAAGTTATGCTTTGTGATCGGCATGGTAATACCGGCAATATCCACTTCCTGAAAACTATCCTTTCCCAGAAGCGGTACGGTAACATTACAGGTAATGGCAACCATAGGCACTGAATCCATCTGTGCCGTTGCAATACCGGTGACAAGGTTCGTTGCCCCCGGTCCGCTCGTTGCCAGACAGACGCCCACCTTACCTGTACTTCTTGCGTAGCCATCCGCTGCATGACTCGCTCCCTGCTCATGGGATGTCAGCACATGATGGATCTCATCACTGTGCTTATATAATTCATCATAAACATTTAAGATCGCACCGCCCGGATACCCGAAAACGGTGTCTACCTTTTGCTCCTTCAAGCACTCAATAACGATCTGTGCTCCTGTCAGTTCCATGATTCTTCCCCTTTTCTTTCGACTTATTCCGGCTGTTTTAAGATAGCGCCCATGTTACCTGAGGTAACCTGTGCTGCATAACGTCTCAGATAGCCCTCTTTGATCTTTGGCTCTCTTGGCTGCCAAGCCGCTTTTCTCTTGGCAAGTTCTTCGTCAGAGACTTCCATATGGATCGTCATGTTTGGAATATCAATGGAAATAATATCGCCTTCTTCCACCAATGCGATCGGTCCGCCTACGGCTGCTTCCGGTGAAATATGTCCGATGGATGCACCTCTGGATGCACCGGAGAAACGTCCGTCTGTGATCAGGGCAACGGTAGAACCAAGTCCCATACCGGCGATCGCAGATGTCGGATTTAACATCTCACGCATACCAGGCCCCCCCTTTGGTCCTTCGTAACGGATGACTACCACATCGCCGTCAACGATCTTGCCGCCCTTGATGGCTGCAATAGCATCTTCTTCGCAGTCGAAGACTCTTGCCGGGCCGGAATGTACCAGCATTTCATCCACAACGGCAGAACGCTTTACAACACCGCCATCCGGTGCGATATTTCCCTTTAATACAGCAAGTCCGCCAGTCTTGGAATATGGATTGTCAACCGGACGGATGACTTCCGGATTTTTATTTACAGCATCTTTGATATTTTCTCCCACCGTCTTACCAGTCACGGTCATGCAGTCTGTGTTGAGAAGTCCGATATCTGCCAGTTCTTTCATAACAGCATAGACACCGCCCGCCTCGTTGAGATCTTCCATATAGGTAGGACCTGCCGGTGCCAGATGACAGAGGTTCGGGGTCTTTTCGCTGATCGGATTTGCATAGGAAATATCAAAGTCAAATCCAACTTCGTGTGCGATTGCCGGCAAATGTAGCATAGAGTTGGTAGAACAGCCAAGTGCCATATCCACCGTCAATGCGTTGATGATGGCTTCCTTTGTCATGATGTCTCTCGGACGGATATCCTTGCGGTACATATCCATGACAGCCATACCTGCATGCTTGGCAAGTTTGATTCTCTCAGAATAAACAGCAGGGATCGTACCATTGCCACCAAGTCCCATACCAAGAGCCTCTGTCAGACAGTTCATAGAGTTAGCGGTATACATACCGGAGCAGGAACCGCAGGTCGGGCAGACCTTTTCTTCATATTCTTTGACATCATCCTCTGTCATAGTGCCTGCTTCATAAGCACCGACAGCTTCAAACATGGATGACAAAGAACGCTTCTGTCCCTTGACATGTCCTGCTAACATCGGACCACCGGAAACAAATACGGTCGGTACATTGACGCGGGCTGCTGCCATCAAAAGTCCCGGTACGTTTTTATCACAGTTTGGCACCATAACCAGGGCATCAAACTGATGGGCTAAAGCCATACACTCGGTAGAGTCGGCGATCAGATCTCTGGTCACCAGAGAATACTTCATGCCGGAATGCCCCATGGCAATACCATCACAGACTGCAATGGCTGGGAATACCACCGGCACACCGCCTGCTTCTGCTACGCCAAGTTTTACGGCGTTGACGATCTTATCCAGATTCATATGTCCCGGTACGATCTCGTTGTAGGAACTAACGATACCTACCATAGGTTTTTTCATTTCTTCTTCAGTGAAGCCTAAGGCATTGAATAGGCTTCGATGCGGTGCCTGCTGCATGCCGCTCTTTACATTGTCGCTTCTCATCTTTCCTTTTCTCCTTTACTTCTGTCTGACGCCGTATTCTTAGGTGCAATTCTTTATTTCTGACACGTTCTCACTCTGTAAAAAACGTAGCCTCACTAAATTCGCTAACGCTCATTAAGTGACGACGTTTTTTTAAGGTCAGAAATCAAACAATCGCCCCTTATCATACGGCTGCATATACTAAAAATGATAATTCTTCCTTTACTTACTCCACGATATAGCGGCAGATCAGATCACCCATCTCGGCGGTTCCGACCTGTGTGATGCCTTCCATGGATTCGCCTTCGCGCGGCATGATGTCGATCGTGCGATAGCCATCGTGAAGGGCAGCTTTGACTGCCTGTTCAATGGCATCTGCCTCGGTATCAAGATCAAAACTGTATCGGAGCATCATGGCTGCACTCAGTATGGTTGCGATCGGATTGGCAATGCCCTTTCCTGCAATATCCGGTGCAGATCCGCCGGACGGTTCGTAAAGACCGAACTTGGTCTCATTTAAACTTGCGGATGAAAGCATACCGATGGATCCTGTCACCATGCTGGCTTCATCGGATAAAATATCGCCAAACATGTTTTCCGTTAAGATCACATCAAACTGCTTTGGATCTTTGACTAACTGCATTGCGCAGTTATCAACCAGCATATGCTCATAAGTAACTTCCGGGTAATCCTTTGCCACTTCCTCTACGACCTTGCGCCACAAACGGGAAGAATCCAAAACATTTGCCTTGTCAACACTGGTTACCTTCTTACGACGCTTCATTGCAATATCAAAGCCACGCTTTGCGATACGTCTGATCTCGTTTTCGTTATATGTAAGCGAATCATGTGCTGTTAAGACACCGTCTACTTCCTCTGTGCTTCTCTGACCGAAATAAAGTCCTCCGGTCAGTTCACGCATGATCATCATGTCAAAACCATCCCCGATAATATCATCGCGGAGCGGACATGCTGCCTTTAACTCCTCATACAGATATGCCGGTCTTAAATTTGCAAATAAATTCAGGGATTTGCGCAATTTCAAAAGTCCGGCTTCCGGTCTGAGTTCCGGTGCCAGTTTATACCATGGAGAAGTCGCGGTATTGCCACCGATCGAGCCCATCAATACGGCATCCGATGCCTTTGCCGCTGCGATCGCTTCATCGGTCAACGGTACGCCGGTTGCGTCAATCGAGCAACCTCCCATCAAAATATCTTCATAATGAAACGTATGTCCGTAAACCTGACTGATACGATCCAAGACTTTCTTTGCTTCCGAAACAATTTCCGGTCCGATTCCGTCACCACTGATGACGCCTACTTTGTATTCCATATTATTTTATGTCCTCCTTATCCCGAGCACACCTCCTATATTGTGTGGCAAAAACAACACATTTCATAGAAGATTCTATACTTTACTATAATAAAGTATTTACATATGCATTTCAATAAGAAGATTGCATAAAAAATGGATTTTTATGCACAAAAAAACAGATACGAGAGTTACATTTTCTGTAACTTTCGTATCCGTCCTATTTCAAAAAACTGCTATTCCTGCGCTGCTTCCCGCATCGCCTGTGAGATCTGTGCTATCTTTTCCAGATTGCGGTTCATATCCTGTAACGTCGCCATGCTGTGATCACTGAGTGATAAAGCATTGTCCGAAGATGCCGCTACTTCCTGTGATGTGGCGGATAAATTGGCAATGCTGTCCGTAATCTTTGTATTTGCTGTCAGTACCTGCTCCACGGAAGTCGTCACATGACTGACACTCTCATTGAGTTCCTGGGTATTGGTCTGGATGCTATTTAACTTATCTCCTGTAGATAAGATCTTTTCATTCTGTCGTTCTGCATAATCCGTTGATTTTGTCATGCTCTGCGTTGCCACACCGACTTCTGTCGTCAGTTTGCTGATGATGGCACCAATCTGCTCCGTTGCTTCCTTGGTCTCCTCGGAAAGTTTGCGGATCTCATCTGCCACAACCGCAAATCCCTTGCCTGCTTCTCCTGCTCTTGCCGCCTCGATCGATGCATTGAGTGCCAGAAGATTGGTCTGGGAAGAAATACCAAGAATGGTCTCTGTAATGGCATCCACTTCCTTGATGCGGTCGTTCAGATTGTTGGTAGAAGCACTTGCCTCACGATTGACGGAAGCGATCACCTTTGCCTGTTCTTCCAATGCATTGACCAGATTAACGCCCTCTTCTACCGCCTGTGCGGTCGTCTGCGACAGATCATTCATCCGGTGCGCCTGTTCTTCTACCTTTTCCAGAATATTCTGGATATCCATAGTCTGGGCTGTCTGCGACTCAATGGCTTCTGCCGTAAGTCTTGTACTGTCTGCGATCTCATTGACCGAAGTATGACTGCTATCCATGCTCTCATTTAACATCCGGGAGACATCCATTGCCTGATCAAACTGCTCTGTCAGTTCCTCGGAATGTTCCATGATCTCTTTTGCAATATTTGCCTGTCTTGCCGTGCGCTCCTGGATTTCCTCATAGGTCTCCGTCTGATGTCTTTCCCATTGCGCGCAGACTAAGAGTTCTGATGCTGCGGCAACAACGATCGCTGCCAACTGATAGCCCACATCTTCCTGCATCCCACTCAAGCCGTAATGCATGGCATAAAAAATATCAAATGCGATATTGCTGGCAATGGCAAAGAAGGATCCTACCTTGACCAGTTTGACCTTGCGATACATGAGGACCAAGACCGCGATCGGAAATACAACTACATAGCGCATAAAAATACCGCCTGTAAACAATTCGATCACGTAATAAAGGAAAACAGAATAACAACTGAAATGATAGAAAATATCCTGATACTTAAACTTTTGATAAGCAATCACCTGTACCACCATGGCTAGCACCCCTGCAAAAAGTGCAGCGATACCCTTGGCATCAAAGCCTACATCTATCATGCCCGTAAAGGACGATATCAGGAGTGCTCCTGTGATGATCATTCCGACAATAAATCCCGTACGGTTCTTTTCTCCTAACTGCTTTTCCTGTAATGTCATACTAACCCCTCTTTTTGACTCGTTTTATCCAAAAGTTTCATGCACATATCATACGATATTGCCTGTATTTTCGCAATATTTCGTAGGAAATTTATACGTGTATTTCCTCATCACCACAACAAAAATGGGCAGTATCCGAAGATACCGCCCTATATAAGGAAAGGATTTAATGAAAAAAACTTAGTTATTCGTGGCTTCTCCCTCCGGGAAGATAATCTTATTCACGAAGAAGAATACCACCATGGAAACACCGCCGTTTAAGACGGTCGTTCCAATATTGTAAAGCCAATCCGGCACAAAGAGTGCTGCCACTGCAACCCAGATACAGTTGATGGAGTTGACGATACAGGTAACGATACAAAATGCGATCAGGTACCACAATCCCTGATACCAGATATTTCCCTTACTGCGGAATACAAAACTTCTCTGAATCGGGAAGTTGATGCATTCGCCAAGCACCATTGCTACCATATAAGCGCAAAAATATGGCAGTCCTCCGTGCTGGGCATCATATCCGATAATATTCCACTTGAAAGTCTCTCCAAACAGGGTAATATCAATCCCCGGAAATCCAAAATCAATTTTTGGCAATCCGGCAAATGCCAATGGCAAAAACAATAACATCAAATACTTTAATACTGTGATCAGATTGCTGACGATCACAAACAAACCACCCTCGCGGATCCACTTGGACGCTCCCGGATGTTTTTCGGCAAATCCTGCCCATGCATTCTTTACTGCGTTCATACTCTGCTCCTTTATCCTTTAAAAATTGCTGCCAGAAAATGCCCCAGACCAATCAAACCTCTGCCGTTGACCATTTCCACCAGTCCATCAATCATGCCCTCATTCATGGCTCCGCCCGTCATCTTGGAAAGTCCACGGAATGGCATATTGTAAATAAATAAAATATTTAGGTTTGGTTTTCCTTTTTTCTCACTTGCCTTCTTGATATTGCGCAAGATAAAGCAGATAAATCTGGCAAGATAAGACTTGGCATAATACATCTGGCAAATGGCATCGTTTTTATCCAATTTACCGGAAGTATCCCACTTGGCTGGCGGCAGATCGCGTCCATACAGATAGGCATATTCCTGATCGGATACCGCCTTGACCTGACCATCCGCATAGGAAGGCAGGCGCTTCATATCGTATGGAAGTTCTGCCCCGGAAGACTCTTTTTCTATCTCTGTGCGCAGGCGGATATCCTCCACACTGGCTCCAATGTAGATCTGATAAGCACCACCCTCGACTTCCCAACCGTCCGTCTTTACATTGTAGTAACGGAAGGTCTTATCATCAAACGGGATCATCACCTGCTGACTTTCTCCCTTTTTCAGAAATACCTTGGCAAAGCCTTTTAATTCCTTTTTCGGTCCAAACAAATGGCTGCGCTCATGTCCGACATACATCTGGGCAATCTCTGCTCCATCGCACTCGCCTGTATTGGTGATCGTAAAGGTCACGCCACCTCCATCGACTGCCAGATCACTGTAGACAAAAGTCGTATAACTGAGTCCAAAGCCGAATGGGAAGCGCACCTTAACTCCTGCCGTATCAAAATAGCGATATCCCATATAAAGACCTTCGCGATACTCACTGCTGCGCTCGATAGCCGGATAATAAGAAGTGCTTGCCACATCCTCCAGACTGTAAGCATAAGTCTCATTCAACTTTCCGCTAGGACAGGTCGCTCCGGTCAGGACATCCAGCATAGCCGATGCACCTGCCTGTCCGCCTAGATAACCATGCACGATCGCCGCCACCCGGTCTGCCCAAGGCATCTCCACTGAAGATCCGGCAGACAGGACAACCACCACATTTTTGTTGACTGCCGATACCTTTTCAATCAATTCGATCTGCGCCTGCGGCATGCGCATATGGGTCCTATCCAGACCTTCCGATTCACTGATCTCATCCAGTCCCACACAAAGCAATACGATATCTGCACGCTTTGCCAGTTCCTTTGCTTCTTCCAATAATCTCGCATCAGTCTTTTTGTTGCGTACATAGCCTCTGGCATAATCCAGATAATTGATCGGATAATTTGCAATCAGGTCTAAGATATTCTCCGGTTCCTTGGTCGGATTGACCAGAGAAGACCCTGCACCCTGATAACGCGGTGTCTTGGCAAAATCTCCGATCACAGCAAGTGTCTTTTCTTTAGCAAGCGGCAGGATCTTTCCCTCATTTTTCAAAAGGACAATGCTCTGTGCTGCTGCGCATCTGGCAAAATCATGATGCTTCTTGACATCAAATCCCTTGCCCTCATGCTGTGCTGTTGCCTCATGTGTGGCAAAGACGACACGCAAAAGTTCATCTACACGCTGATCCAAACTCTGCTCATCCAGACGTCCCTCCTGCACGGCACGAACGATCTGCTTTGCCCCCATCTTTCCGGTGGAAGGCATTTCCAGATGAGAGCCCTGTCGCACGCCCTCAACATGATCATTACTTCCGCCCCAATCCGATACGACCATGCCGTCATACTGCCACTCACCATACAGTATGTCGCCCAGCAGATGTTTACTCTCATTTGCATAGGTGCCGTTGATCTGATTGTAGGCAGTCATAATGCCCTTTGCCTTGCCCTCTTTAACGGCGATCTCAAAGCCTGTCGTATAGAGTTCTCGGAAAGTTCTCTCATCTACCACGGAATCCATCGCCATACGGCGCTCTTCCTGTGAATTTGCCGCAAAATGCTTCGGGCAGGCTGCTACGCCTTTGCTCTGGATGCCTCGGATATATGCCGCAGCCATCTTTCCTGCCAAATAGGGATCCTCTGCAAAATATTCAAAATTACGTCCGCAGAGTGGGCTCCGCTTCATGTTCAGCCCCGGCCCCAGTACCATGTTCACGCCAAGGGCTGCTGCCTCCTCACCCAGACATTCGCCCAGTTTTTCGCCAAGCGCTGTATCCCAACTGTTCGCCATAGTCGCTGCCGTTGGAAAACAGGTTGCCGGCAGGGAAGCATTGAGTCCCAGATGATCTCCTGCCCCTGCCTGCTTGCGCAGTCCGTGCGGTCCATCCGACAAAAACATAGCAGGAATACCATACTCTTTATAATCCTTTGTTCGCCAGGTGTCCTGCCCTGACATCATGGATGCCTTTTCCTCCAGCGTCATTTTGGAAATAATTTCCTGATACTGTAACATATCCTTCTTCCTCTCATCCTCTTTGTTGATGTTATCATAACATGTTTTCGCGCCCCTGCTATCTTTATGGCACAATCTGCATTTTTTGCGTCATAAATTGCATTTATCCTTCCAAGTCAGAATAAATCATTTTGCAGTTATTCGTTTGTACTTATGTTATTATTTTTGTAAAATAAAAGGGTATCGCCATAGGTAAGCGACACCCTTTTCAATTTTCTCACTATTCTCCAAAAGACATCTGGCTTGGATTTGCATCATCCAATTCTGCCGTTCTCTCAGCACCATACTGTGCAAAGAAATCTTCCTTTTCTGTCATGATACCGCCCGGCAGTTCGATCGGATATTCGTCGATGCTGTCGGTATCGTATGATAAGTTGTAGCCACCAATATCAGAGTAAGAATTGTAAACAATCCTGCTTGCCTCAGACAAGGTGCATGGGGTTGCGCCATTAGAGGAGTCTCCCTTTTCATAAGTTCCATAAGTCGTTACAGAAGTATGAGCCAGAAGCATATTATATGCATAGGTTGCTTCCGTCATGACCATCTCATAAGTGCCATCCTCATTTAAGGTCAGCTGATACTCGTCATAATCCGTTCCGCCATAAGAATTTTCCTTATCTTCACCATAAATGTAAACACTGGCACCTGTTGTTGCATCATCTGCGGATGCCCCGCCTGCTGCATTGCCGGAAGACTTGGATCCTCCAAGGAACTTAACGCCCAGTCCACCAACCAAAAGACCAACGATCACTGCGATGATCACTAAAACAACAACTTTATTCTTCTTCACAATATCATCTCCTTCTTCTTCCTGCTTTGGCAGACTCTTTGCATATTTTGCCCAACGGATGCTGGTCAAGATGATCAAAAGTCCACAAATACCAAAGACAATAATATCTAAGATTATCAGTGCAATCTCCCATGGTGCCTTCTGGCTTGCTACCGTTCCGTCATCGGAAACGCTGTCCATGGCATTGGATGTACCAACTGCATAGATCACATTCTTTGCAGCGCGTGCCACATTGTTCATAACGGTCGCATTAGATGTCCAGTCTGTCGTGCTTCCATCTTCCTCTGCGTATGCATCCAGTGCCCAGTAACTCTTGTTGGTATTCAGCCACAAGTCGGTTCCTGCTGCAAGACCGGATACGATATCCTGATAGAACATTGCCGGTACGGAAGCCTGGTCTGTGATGACCATACCTTCAAATCCCCATTCGCCGCGGAGCACATTGGTCATAAGTCCCTTGTGTGCGCCGACCCAATGGGCACCGATACGGTTCATGCCAGCCATGGCTGCGTTGGTATTGCCAATCGTAACGGTATATTCAAATCCCTTTAAGTAAACTTCACGGATTGCCTGCTCATTTGCAAACATAGCACCACCATAACGGTTGGTCTCCTGATCGTTCAAAGCAAAGTGTTTCATATAAGTGATAACACCTTTTTCTCTTGCTCCCTTGACCTCGTTTCCTGCCAACTGGCCGGAAAGAAAACCATCCTCTGAGAAGTATTCAAAGTTACGTCCGCTGTACGGAGAACGATGAATGTCAACACCCGGTGCATACCAGCCGGCAACGCCTGTGTTGATAGAGTCCTCGCCAAGGCTGAGTCCCATCTCATACAAAAGATCTGTATTCCAGGTGCAAGCCATCACGGCTTCTACCGGATATGCCATAGCACTCTGTCCACCGACCAGTGTGCCTGAAATACCGGAAGTACCGTCTTTATCTGTGGTTGCCGGAAGTCCGATATCATCTGCCTGAATGGTTGCATATCCACCCTGACGTACCAGTTGCATGGCACGGTCTGCGGATAATTCGCTGACAAGTTCTGACCAGATCTCATCATCATAAGATGCATCCTTTGCATCGGATACCTTTTTATCACTATCCTTCTCAAATTCCGGCATAGAACTTCCATCATTCACCACGTCATCGCTTCGATCCCATTGCAGATCAGAAAGCAAGGCATCACTTGCCGTCATGTTTCCCTCTGCATAAGTGCTTGGGAATGATCCACTCCAGTCACTTCTGGTAAGATAAGTGAAGGAATCGTCATAGTAACGGATATCAACATCTGCAAACTGGTTTGTGATGTCATTTCCTGTTTCTGTAGATTTTGCATAAGTTGTATTATCCAGCGAATCTACGGTCGTCTTATAAGTCATATCCGCATTGCCGTCTGCATCCATACCATTTTCTGTGGTATAGCCCTTGGCTGCTAAGATATTATTGAGTGCCTCATGTGCATCGCTTGCTGCCGTAAAGTAATAATCTCCGGCATCTACCACATAGGTCTTTGCATTTGCGGCATCATAGGCTTTCATGACTTCTTTATCCACTGATACGGTAACGGTCTGGTCTTTGCCCGGTTCGATGGAATCTGTCTTAGTAAATCCGACCAATTCTACGGCTGATTTCTCAATGCCGTTTTCCTTGTCATAGTCGGTATATGGTGACTGCATGTAGACTTCTACGACATCCTTGCCTGCCACATCCCCGGTATTCTTTACGGTCACACTGACTTCGTATGTATCGCCCTTATCCTCTACGGAATAATCAGACCACTTGAAGTCGGTATAGGAAAGTCCGTAGCCAAATGGAAACTGTACGGTAGAAGTGTAGTCATAATCGCCTGCATTTCCACTTCCCATCACGGCATCTTCGTAACGTGTCTCATAATAACGATAGCCGACATAGATGCCCTCAGAATAAACAGTATATTTGTTGCCGTTTGTCACATTGCTGTTAGTGATGGTAAAGTCACCGATGTTTTCTGCAGATGGAGCACTCAGGGAATCATAGGCATAGGTATCTGCTAAATGTCCTGAGAAGTTAGTCTTTCCGGCAAGTGCTTCTGCAACCGCCTTGATACCTTCCTGACCGACACCGCCGACCCAGACACAAGCCTTGACATTCTTGTAGGCTTCTTCATTCAAGAATCCCAGTTCCATGGCATTGTTGGCATTGACAAGTACAACGACATTGTCAAAATTCTGGCAAGCCATAGTCAGCATATCTCTTTCGTCCTGATCCAATTCCAGATATTTGTATCCGCTTGCCAGTGGCTCGGTCGGGATATCTGCACTCTCTCCACCACTACGTCCGATACAAACAACGGCTGCATCATTGTAGTCTTTGAAACTTTCCTTCACATCATCTGTGTAGACGCTTGCCGGGACTTCATTTACGGCAAACTCGCCTGCGCCGGTCTCATCCGGCACGCTCTTGCGATAATCTTTGCCGGCACCGCTGTCATAGAAGTCCCATAAAGTTTCATTGACTTCAAAACCGGATGCCTCCATTGCCTCTTTTAAATTAAGGGCAAGGGAAGTATCCACCGAACCGGAACCCGAACCGCCATAGACAAAGTCTACAGAATCCTGTCCCAGCAAAGATACCTTTGCACCTTCTTTTAACGGCAGTCCGTCCTCATTTTTCAAAAGGACCATGCCCTCTTCCTCAATGGTCTGGCAGACTTTTGCAGATTCATCTGTCGTTACCACGTCAGAACCACTGGTGTAGACCGTGATCAGATCTTTATACAAAGATGCATAATAATTGCCGATGGCAAGCGCAACGATCAATACACCACACACAACATAAGTCACAATGGACTTTGTTTTGCTAAATGGTTTTGTCTTCATTGTTTCCTCCTCCTTTTTAAGCCTTTGGCTCAATCTTTCTATGCCTACCATAATAAAAAAAGCCAGACCCCACAATGGGTCTGGCACATCTTACCGATTTCTGACATATTTAGCATTTTTATCGATCCTCTGCCTCTTTATAGAGGCGCAAAAATTCAGCCGGCATAGGTAGGAGGATCTGCAGGGTAAACATATTATCGGCAACTGAAGTTGCCATGGAACCGCCGTATTTTTTTGCAATATGGCGCATACTCTTCATACCAAAGCCGTGATAATCTTTGTTGCGCTTGGTCGTGATCGGAAGTCCGTCCGCGAAAACCACTTTTTCCTCACAATAATTGTTGATCTGGATACTGAGGAAATCCCCCACTGCCCGGATGGTCAGGCTGATGATACGCTTGTTGGTATCCTGGTACTTGCTGACATTTTCAATGGCATTGTCCAGAGCATTTCCCAGCAATGCATAAATATCCAGTGTTGACATAAAATCCAGATGACTGGCATCCACCATACAGGACAGTCGGATATCACGCCTGCCACAGATCAGGGTCTTTTCGGAGATGATGGTATTTACCACCTCATTTCCGGTCTCGACAACAGCATCATAGATACCGATGGCATCCTCCAACTCCCGGATATAGTCACTGCGCTCACCCTCGCTGACATGCTCTAAGGCACGGATCTGGTGCTTGAGGTCATGGCACTTGTGATTGATGGTCTCAATGTTTTCCCTGGAAAGTTCGTACTGGCGCTTTCTCTCATACAAAAGATGCTCCACAATCTCCTTTTCCTGATTGATATTTCGGATCTGCAAAATTCCATGCTGTACCCAGAGAAGCAGGATGCAGATCAGAAAATCTACCATTGCCCCCTGGAAATTCACATGATCATAGTTATAGGAATTGCCCACAAAAAGTGCCTGACACATAAAAGTCGCTAGATAGACAATGACAAAAAGCATACCACAAAAGGCGATATTGCTTGGATTGTCTTCAAAGATCCGCCCACCGCTGTCCTTCAGTTTCTGATGAAAGACCTTGTAAAAAATACCGTAAAAAAGGAAGGTCGTAAAGGCGCACAGCAGCCCATATTCCAAAAGCCTCGTCAAAAGGACCTTACAAACACCGCGTGCGATCACTTCATTGATAGTGACATATTCGATGTGTTGCAGACTGTAAGCTCCTGCGCATAAGAACATGGCATCTGCCTTGCTCAGATCAAAACTGTAATAAATATAAAGAATGGTTCCCGCAGACAAAAGGACGTACCACAAAATATTTACGACATTGACCCAAAGCCCCGACACCTGTTTGGTAAGATCCAATATATAAATCACATAAATTTCTGCGGACAGACTAAAAACCAGCCAGCCCACCGGTAGCAGCCATTTTCCAGCCGTCCGCTTCTTGGTAAAACAGGAGGCATAAAGGATCTCTGCCAAAAGGAGTTCCCAGATAAAGCGGAGTTCTTCAAAAATATCCAGTGCGCTAATTTCCATCATGCCATACCTCCGATATATCTGGTCAGAGCATCCACAAAGGCTGTCTTTTTGTTGCGGCTGATGGGCAGTTGGTCAGTTCCTACCGTGACCGTATTTCCATGGATGCAGGCTACCTTTGCCAGATTGACCAGATAAGATTGATTGCAGCGGACAAAATGATAGCGTGCCAGTTCTTCCTCAGCCTCTTTCATGGCACCGCGCACTTCATAGACCTGCCCCGTCGTATGGTATTGCAGATAATGACGGATAACCTCGACATAGAGGATGTCCTCGATCGCCACCGGCTGTATGCCATATGTCGTCTGCAGCATCATCTGCTTTTTCTCATGCCGCCCCATATAGCGCATTGCCTTTTTCATCTTGAGGGCAAACTCTTGATAGCCCAGCGGCTTGATGACATAATCGATTGCCTCGACCTCATAGCCATGCAGGGCATACTGTGCCATATTGGTAATAAACATAAGCAGGACTTCCTTGTCATCCTGTCGAATCCTGCGCGCCAGAGAAATGCCGTCCATGCCCGGCATTTCCACATCCAGAAGGATCAGGTCTGCATCCTTTTGATAATGCTCCAAAAAATCCTCCGGGCTTTCATAGACTTGTGTGATCACGCTGACCTTCTGCTCTTTTTCAAAAGTTTTCAGATAATCAGCAATCTCATCCCGCATCTTTTTTTCATCATCTACTACGGCTACTCGCATACGTTTCTTCCTTTTCTTATACTACAAAAGAGGTGCCGCTTTTGCGACACCTCTTATTCTATCATGGATTATTTTACTTTTGCAAATGCCTGATCCAAATCTGCGATAATATCATCGATATGCTCGGTACCGATAGACAAGCGGATCGTATTTGGCTTGATGCCCTGATCTGCTAATTCTTCCGGTGACAACTGTGAATGTGTTGTTGTTGCCGGATGTATCACAAGGCTCTTTACGTCTGCAACATTTGCAAGCAGTGAGAAGATCTCCAGATTGTCGATAAACTCATGTGCTTCCTTCTGTCCGCCCTTGATCTCGAAGGTAAAGATGGAACCGCCACCATTCGGGAAGTACTTCTCATAGAGATCATGCTGTGGATGATCCGGCAAAGAAGGATGGTTTACATGCTCCACCTGTGGATGCTTTGACAGATACTCGACCACTTTCTTGGTATTCTCTACATGTCGCTCGATTCGCAGTGACAAAGTCTCTGTTCCCTGTAATAAAAGGAAAGCGTTGAATGGAGAAATGGTTGCTCCGGTATCACGAAGCAAGATGGCTCTGATATATGTAACAAAGGCTGCCGGACCTGCTGCATCTACAAATGAAATACCATGATAACTTGGGTTCGGCTCAGCGATCGGTGCATATTTGCCGCTTGCCTTCCAATCGAAAGTACCACCATCGACGATCACGCCACCAAGGCTGGTACCGTGTCCACCGATGAACTTTGTTGCGGAATGAACAACAATATCTGCACCATGCTCGATCGGACGGATCAGATAAGGGGTTCCGAATGTATTGTCGATTGCAAGCGGAAGACCATGCTTGTGCGCGATCTCTGCGATAGCATCAATATCCGGAATATCTGAATTTGGATTTCCTAAAGTCTCGATAAAGATGGCTGTGGTATTGTCCTGAATAGCACCCTCTACTTCTGCAAGGTTGTGAGCATCTACGAATGTTGTCTCAATGCCATAAAGTTTCAAAGTATGTGCTAAAAGGTTGTAACTTCCGCCATATATGGTCTTCTGTGCTACGATATGGTCGCCTGCCTTGGCAAGTGCCTGGATCGTATAAGTAATGGCTGCTGCACCGGATGCAACGGCAAGACCTGCTACACCACCTTCCAAGGCTGCGATACGGTCTTCAAACACACCCTGCGTTGAATTGGTAAGTCTTCCATAAATATTACCTGCATCTGCCAGTCCGAAACGATCAGCGGCATGCTGTGAATTGCGGAATACATAAGATGTTGTCTGGTAGATCGGAACGGCTCTTGCATCGGTTGCCGGATCTGCTTCTTCCTGCCCTACGTGTAACTGTAATGTCTCAAATCTGTATTTTCTTTTTTCACTCATTTTCATTTTCTCCTTTAAATCTGTTCTTGGTTTTCACTCGCTCTTTATCTCATCTCTGCCTTGCGGCAACATCGCCAAGAACACATTCGAAAATGAACCAATTCATCAAAATAATTCATGATCTTTTCCTCTCCCTATATCTATACTGACTTACTAGGAATTGTGATGTCAGAATCATATCCTATATTTCCTAGTATGTCAATAGGTTTTTGGACTTTTTTCAAAAATCTTTAAATAACATAATTATTCGCCATCATTCCCTGCTCTTCCTCGACAAGATCGGCCAGCGTTGTGTTGTCGATCACGTTGCTGATGGCGGCATCCAGTTTCTTCCAAAAATGCAGTGTCACACAGTTATCCGCACGATCACACTGATTGATGTCATCAGCCAAACATGCGACCGGCACCATATCTCCTTCTGTCAGGCGCAGGATCTGACCCATCGTGTAATCTTTTGGGTCACGCGTCAGGACATAACCGCCCTGTGGTCCACGGATCGATCTGACAAATCCTGCCTTATTTAAAATAGATACCACCTGTTCCAGATACTTGTCTGAAATCCCCTGTCTTCCAGATACATCCTTGATGCGTACCGGCTCACCAGTATTGTGGAGTGCCAGATCTAACATAAAACGAATGGCATATCTGCCTTTTGTTGAAACTCTCATAATTTACCTCGTTCTCATTTATAATCTGATTAAAGAAGTTTTTTCGCTATCGTTCGGTCTCACCAAGTGCTTCCGGCCTAATCCGCAAACAATGCTGTTGACAGATATCTGTCACCGGAATCCGGGAGTAAAACGACGATATTCTTGCCCTTGTTTTCTTCTCTGTTTGCCACGATGGAAGCAGCCTTTAATGCAGCGCCGGAAGAAATACCGACCAAGATTCCCTCAGTTACGGCAAACTTCTTGCCCTCTGCAAATGCATCCTCGTTCTCGATCGGGATGATCTCATCATAGATCGTGGTATCAAGTGTGTCCGGTACAAATCCTGCGCCGATACCCTGGATCTTGTGTGCGCCAGCCTTACCGGTAGAAAGTACGGCACTGGTTGCAGGCTCAACTGCGATCACCTTGACGTTTGGATTCTGCTCCTTTAAGTAAGCACCAACACCGGAAATGGTTCCACCGGTACCAACGCCTGCGACAAAGATGTCTACGGATCCGTCTGTCTGCTTCCAGATCTCCGGTCCTGTCGTAGCCTTGTGGGCTGCAGGGTTTGCCGGATTGACAAACTGTCCCAAAACGATAGATCCTTTGATCTCCTTATTCAACTCTTCTGCCTTTGCGATCGCGCCTTTCATACCCTTTGCGCCTTCGGTCAGAACCAGTTCTGCACCGTATGCCTTTAAGAGATTGCGACGCTCTACGCTCATAGTATCCGGAAGTGTAATGATGGTACGATAGCCTCTTGCGGTTGCAACTGCTGCCAATCCGATACCTGTGTTACCACTGGTCGGCTCGATGATAGTGGCACCTTCCTTCAAAAGTCCCTTTTTTTCTGCATCTTCGATCATTGCCAAAGCAATACGATCCTTAACAGATCCAGCCGGATTTAAATACTCCAACTTTGCAAGGATGGTCGCATCCTTGACGCCGACTGCCTCGGTGTAACGATTTAATTTCAAAATAGGTGTGTTACCGATCAATTCTACTGCACTGTTCTTAATGTCTGCCATTTGTTTTTCCTCCTACAATCTCAACTCTGATTTCTTTCATTTTACATTCTTTTTTACCTAAAAATTCACAATTCCTATATTCCTAGTCAAATAGTAGGTTTTCTATGTTTTGTAGTTTATCGAAAAGAATTCTTTTTGTCAATATCTTTTCTCATAAAAAGTTTCACCTTACCGGCAAAATATGGTATGATAACTATACATTTATTTATCGTAAAGGATTTTACACCATACTTTAGGAGGTTTTTATTTATATGCGTACGTTTATCAATGAATCCGCTGAGAACTATTTAGAGACGATTCTTGTCCTCAGCAAAAAATTACCTGTGGTACGAGCCGTGGATATCGCCAATGAACTTGACTTCAAAAAGTCCAGTGTCAGTATCGCCATGAAAAATCTTCGTGAAAAAGAACAGATCACAGTTACAGATGCCGGCTATATCTATCTGACCGATGCCGGACGTGAGATCGCTGAGATGATCTATGAGCGCCATGAGATGATTTCACAGGGACTGATGGCCTTAGGTGTACCGGAAGACATCGCGACGGAGGATGCCTGCCGCATCGAACACGTCATCAGCAAGGAAAGTTTTGAAGCAGTCAAGAAACTCATCCAGGAAAAGTTAAATTAGACATCCTAGTAAAAAGCCACACGACCTTGTATTCCAACAAGTCGTGTGGCTTTCTTTTTACGTCTATGCTTCTATACTTCTTCTTTCGCATTCTCCGAACTGTCTGCAGGCTCCTCAGCGATCGGCATGGCACCGTTATCCTCGTGTGCGATCTCCTCTAATGCCTCGCTTTCAACTTCTGTGTCCGCATTCTCCTCGCAGTCCTCATCATAAACAACGATCTCCTTGATCGCATGTTCATTGCCCTGCACCAGATAGGTATGTTCGCTTCCACAATATGGACAGATCTTTCCATGTTCTACCGTACCGTAAGTCTTTTCACAGTCCTCACAGAAAGTGACTGCCGGTATCATCTCTACTTCCAACTGACAATCCTTTAAGATCTCACTCTTGGTACACTTCCACTTCCAGCAGTCCTCCAGATAGGACGGAATGACGGTAGATACTTCTCCGATCTCTAAGACAACCTTGGCAACATGATTGACATGATTTTCCACTGCCAGAGATTCTACTTTCTTTGCAATATGAAATACAATTCCTAATTCATGCATGTTCTTTTCCTCTTTAATCTCTATATTCCCCGGGCATGCGCAGGTTTCTTATCCCCGCCTGCCTCGTAAGGCATCCGCATCTTGCAGACGCTGTACCAGTATAACATATCAGCCGCCTACTTGCATCCTTTTACGCAGGTAGGCGGCTGATTATCACCATATTTTTATTTCTGGTAAAAATTATTTGTTCTGCATTGCCTCTTTATGTGCCTTGATGGAAGCCTTTTCCTCTGCTGTCTTTGGTGCAAAGACAATCTTGACGGCACGCTTCAACTCATAAGGAATGATTGCCTTGAACTTATCTTCTGCGGTCACCATGGTTGAACACTCTGGGTGATCTCTGTGAAGTGTAATGGCATCAAATGCACACTTGGTCGTACATACACCACAACCGATACACTTGTTGGCGTCGATGATCGTCGCACCACAGCCTAAGCAGCGGGAAGTCTCGATCTTGACCTGTTCCTCAGTAAGGGCAATATGCGCATCCTTGAAGGACTTGTTGCCAAGTGTCTCGTCAAAGCCTTCAGACTGACGGGAAGAATTGTCATAACTCTCTACTAAGATATCATCCTTGTTGAGTTCGATGAATTCCCACTTGTTACGTCCGATGGTCATATGACCATTCTGCACATATCTATGTAAGGATTCAGATGCCCAGTGACCTGCTGCGATCGCATCAATAGCGAACTTCGGTCCGGTCATGACATCACCACCGATAAAGAGATCCGGTGCGCCCTGTACCTGATAGGTAAGTCCGTCTGCTACCAGAGCCGGTCCTCTGAATTCTACGTCTTCACTCTTTAAGAGGTCGCCCCATACAGACTGCTGTCCTACGGCGAAGATCACGCGGTCACATTCGATCGTGATGGTCTCGTTTTCATCGTATTTTGGAGCAAATTTCTTACGTCCGTCTACTTCTTCAAATACCGATACGCACTTCTTGAATACGATGCCGGATACCTTTCCGTCTGTAACGAGGACTTCCTTTGGTCCCCATCCACACTTGATGGTAACACCATCTTCTCCTGCTTCTCTTACTTCTTCATCTGATGCAGGCATTTCCTTTTCTGACTCCAGACAAAACTGTGTGACTTGAGAAGCACCGTTTCTTGAGCTGACACGGGATGCATCGATAGCAACATTACCACCACCGACAACAACGACTCTGCCATTGTAATTAGCGCCACCGCAGTTGGCATCCTTTAAGTAATCGATTGCTGTAAAGGTACCTTCTGCATCATCCCCAGGTACACCAGGACGACGACCTGCAGAGCATCCGATCGCAATATAAAATGCCTTGTAGCCCTGTGCACGAAGTTCGTCTAAGGAGATATCCTTGCCAACTTCTACGCCTGTCTTGATCTCAACACCCATCTCGCGCATAACATCGATCTCAGCCTCGATGACATCTTTTTCCAACTTGTAAGATGGAATACCATAACGAAGCATACCGCCGGCATTCTCGTTCTTCTCAAATACGGTTGGCTTGTAGCCTCTCTCTGCCAGATAGAATGCACATGACAGTCCGGCTGGACCACCACCGATGATAGCGATCTTTTCTTCCCATCCATTCTTGTGGATGCTGGCTGGAACAACGATCGGAGGAACATATCTGGTATCTGCATGCAGATCGCGTTCTGCGATGAAACGCTTTACTGCATCGATAGCAATCGGTTCGTCAATGGTTCCTCTGGTACAAGCATCCTCGCAACGTCTGTTACAGATGCGTCCGCAGACAGCCGGGAATGGATTCTGCTTCTTGATCAGTGCCAGAGCCTCTGTATACTCACCCTGTGCTGCTTTCTTTAAGTATCCCTGTACTGCGATATGTGCAGGACATGCCGTCTTACATGGAGCAGTACCGGTCTTGTGGGAATTGATACGGTTGTTGTCTCTATAGTCTGGGTCATAGTATTCCTTGCCCCATTTTACCTTGTCCGGAAGCAACTGTTTTGGATAGGTCACTTCGGTACCGTCTGCCTTGCAGAGTTTCTGTCCCAGTCTGGTTGCACCGGCAGGGCAATACTCTACGCAGCGTCCGCAAGCCACACACTTGTCCTTGTCTACATGTGCCACATAAGCGGAACGTGACATATTTGGTGTATTGAATAACTGTGATGTACGGAGTGCATTACAGATATTTACGTTACAGTTACAGATACCAAAGATCTTGTTCTCGCCGTCGATATTGGTGATCTGGTGTACGAAACCATTGTCCTCAGCGCGCTGCAAGATCTCAAGTGCTTCTTCTTTTGTGATGTCATGGCCCTTACCGGTCTCACGGCAGTAGTCTGCGAAATCACCGACACCGATACACCAGCCATAATCATCATCTGCAACACCTTCACCGATTGCCTTACGGGAAGCACGGCAGGAGCAACGTCCTACACCGATCTTGCCTTCGTACTTAGACAGCCAGTAAGATAATTTCTCGATGTCGATGGCTTCGTTTTCCATAGAGATTGCTTTCTCTACCGGGATAACGTGCATGCCGACACCTGCACCACCAGGAGGTACCATCTGTGTGATACCATCCAATGGGATATAAGTCATACGCTCGAAGAAAGAAGCAACATCCGGGTGCTGTTCCAGTCTTGGGTTGCCCTTGACATCCCCCGGGATCTCTTCCATGTTGAAAAGTTCGGCAGAACCCGGTACAAACATCGGAAGTGTGTAACGTCTTTCTGACTGCGGTGCGGTACGACCATTGTGGTCATAATGATAACCATAATCGTACTCCAAAAGTCCGATATAAGACATTTCATCCAATAACTTTTGGAAGCCTTCTTTGCCTTTTTTTGCCACCTTGTCTTTGTTCATTTCACAGAGTTGATCGAACGTGTAATGCACACGTCTTTTCATGGTAAGACCTACCTCTGCCATTTCCTCTGTAATGATCTCTGCGAGTCCCCAGTATTCCGGATCCTCTGCGGTAACGCCACCGATCATATGACCGGCAACATCTGTGATTCGCTTTCCTAAAGCGATGATCTTTGGACTTGGATTCTTGTCGCCTTTGTGATTCGCAGGCCACTCATTATACTTATTCATGTCCATGTTTATACTCTCCTTTTCTCATTTCTTATTGCTTGTTTCTATGGTCAGCACCGATGCGGTGCAAAACATTCTCTTGTAACTACTTATATATGTTCTTCGCTCATGCCAAAATGCATTTCCCGCAGCCCCTCGACCTCGTCACAGATCTCCTGCAAGCCACAGGAACCGCAGTCCATATTGACATCTTTTAGCATATGGTCGATGGTCGCCGTGATCTGCTTGGTCTTTTTGAGTCCTTCCTGCAAACCGGCGTAATCGACACCCGGATCTGTGATAAAGATGATCTTGACCGCCTCGACTTCCTTGTGCAGATGAAGTGCCTTTTGCATGGCATTACCGATCGCCGTAAAATTCAGCCCCTGTTCCAGCGCATCTACCGCTACGCGCACGCTCTCCCTGTCATTGGAAGATGAAACGCGAAGCATAAAGCCCTTAGGGTAGATGTGGTAACGAAAGTAGCCAATGTTCTGGATGGTATTGTATAACTTGTCTCCCGTTCCAATACTATCCGCGGCAAGGCGTACCAGAGCGATCCTTGCATATGGGGTATCCTCTGTGATCTGTGGTAGGTCTTTTCCTATGAGGATGATCTCATCCTCCCCTACCAAATCTGTCTCTGTCGTCACTAAGGTATTGCCCACGGCAGGAAGATTATGTCCGCCCAGTTCATATGCCATATCTGCCTGTAAGATCATCATTGCTTTTCCGGCATCCTGCCAGTCTCTGCTGACAGGATCTGCGGCGTCACCGACCGGAAGTTTCACGGCATCCTGCCCTGCAAGACCGGTCAGAATGTCATTGATAATCTCATCGTAAAGTCTCATAAATGTGTGTCTCTTTCTATCTTATCGTAATGCTTTAACATCAGCGGTTCGATCGCTGCCGTAAGTTTCATGTCCAGATTAAAGAAATATACGATAAAACTCAAAACAAAAAGACAAACCAAAACGATCGCAATGATCAAAAGTACATGAAGAAATGTTGCCATATTAAACCGCTCCTTCCTTAGCCATTCCCTTTTGACGTGCAAACTCTGCTGCACCAAGTGCTCCCATCAACTGTGGGTCGATCGGAAGATCGATGACTTTCAAATTCAATACCTTTTCGATAGCTTCTTTTAAGCCGTCGTTCTTGGCACACCCACCGGTCAAAGTGATGGAATCTACAGCGCCTGCCTTCTTTGACATAACAAAGCATCGTTTTGCAACAGACAATTCAATACCGGCTGCGATTTCATCCATCGGCTTACCCTCGCCAACCAAAGAGATAACTTCTGACTCTGCAAATACGGTACACTGTGCTGTAATCGGAATCACATTTTTTGCCTTCAGAGACAACTTTGAGAATTCAGATAAATCCATTTCAAAAGCCTTTGCCATTGCCTCAAAGAAACGACCGGTTCCGGCTGCACATTTATCATTCATTGCAAAGTTTAAAACCGTTCCATCGGAATCAATCGCAATTCCCTTTACATCCTGTCCACCGATATCAATAATCGCTTTTACATTTGGATCTGCCATATGAACCCCCATAGCATGGCAGGAAATCTCTGAAATGTTTTCGTCTGCTGATGGCACTTTATTACGTCCATATCCGGTTCCAACTAAGTATGCCAGATCATCTGCTGATTTTAAGTCCGGCACTTGGGCAACTGCCTTTTCAATGGATTCTTCACAGGAAAGCACCGCATTGATACGGCTGCGAAGTGTCACATCTGCCACCATCTTTCCTGTCTCATCGATGATGACACATTTTGTATAAGTTGATCCGGAATCACATCCGCCATAATATTTCATCTTGTTCCTCCTTTTTACCATGAATGCTCGTCGTGTAATACTTCCAGCGACGGATCCAGTGGCTCTTCCTTAAATACAGTTCTCATATAACGATTGACCTGATCACGAACACCCTGACGGGATACGATACGCGGATCGAACAGATCATGGGTTACCCAGATCAGATGAATGCCTTTTTCTCTAGCCTTTTCCTCGAACTGACCATGCATACCATCCAATGCCTTACATGCCATGTGCTCCCAAAGGATGACCATATCGGCATTGAACTCTTCACAATACTCCCAGAGTTCATCTAAGAGAACCTTGTAACCACCGTGGGTACGGTTTCTCATGATCATGTTTTCTGTCAGCCACGCCATATCATAATATGCCTTTTCACGGTTCTCCGGTGTATCTTCCTCTGCAATCATTTCGGTATTGACCATAGAAAGCATATCGGTCAGTGGAACAATGCCCCAGCAGTTTAAGATCCAGAGCAAAAAGTCCATATAAAAATGTGACTGTACACCCCATACGATAGCACGGTGACGATACTCTCTTGCCATCATCATCTTGTCTTTATATGCCTGATTGGCAAGTTCAGTCAACTTGCGGTCTACATTAACGAACTCCGGAACCTTACCACAGATAGCCATGTAATTGGTCTCTGTATAAAGAGCAAGGTTGGAACCAAAGACCTGTGGATAATCGGTCTTATTCATGTCCAGCCACTCCATACGGTGTCTGGTGGACTCATTGACACGCTTTGCACACTCAAAGTAGTAAGACCAATCCCATTTCTCGCCTGTCTTTTCCTCGATAAAGGCGATACAATTCTTGATCTCCTGTGCTGCGTAATCCTGTACATCGTCCTCTCTGTGACGCATCGGGGCTGCCAACTGGAAGATCGGGATACCGTCTTCTAATTCCAGACGCTTGGCAATACCACCGTTACTCATAAGGGAACCATCACAGGTCGTATTACACTGTACGGCGCAAGCGCCAAGAATCGGTGCATCATCATCAATGGAAACGCCAAGTTCTGCCTCCGGCATCGGGCAAACATCACCGGCAAGTCCGTATTCCTGTGCCACATCAATATAATGAAGGGCTGCTGTCTGATTCAAAAGAACGGATACATAGGTGGACGGTGTCTCGCGGGAAAGTCCCTTCAAGGTAGGAAATCCCATCATAACGGCTGTCATTTCGTTCTCATCTACCAAAACGACCTTCTTGGAGAACTCCTCATCATTGCCGATACGGCGGTCACCACGGAAAAGATTGTCGAGAAGTTTTGCTACGTCATAAACGACCAGATCCTGCTCTAAGTGGCACATACGGAGGTATGGTCCACGCAGTCCCTGTGTATGCTTATCTACCATCATCGGTACTGCCAGATAGTTTGCCATCCAGCGGTAACGGAACATGGCTTTGATATTACGAGGCTTGATGATAAAGCCTGCCAACTGCTTCATAATAAAAAGCCAACGTGTGTAATCATAAAAGGTATCTTTGAATCCACGCCACTCACGTCTGCTTCGTACTTTTCCATCGGTAAAAAATCTACCCAGCGCTTCTGCGCCTACTTCTTTTGCCATTATTTCTTACCTCCTTGAATCTTCTTGATCTCAATGCTCTCTACGAATGCCTGCACACGTGTGCGCATCTGACCGGAAGAGCCAATGGAATATGGACGATCCACGGCAAGTACCGGATATCCGTGCTCATCACGGAGCACGATCGTACCGATCATACGCTCATAAGCCCATGGATCGCAGAACTTCATCTGTTCGTAGATAATACCGTCTGCGCCGTATTCCTTGGCAAGATCTGCAACGTAATCACGTCTGCCAGTCATCTTTGCCATATCCCAATAACGTGGGCACTGTGCTCTGCCCTGCATTTGACGGCAGATCTGTTTTACCACGTCTTCCTCATCGTTTAAACTGATCTCATCGCGTCCCGGCAAAGATCCGTAGCAGAAACGGTCTGCACACACATAAGCGCCGGATTCTTCTACCAATTTTATGACATCTACATCATCTACCTCGGAACCGACAAAAACGACACGGGCGCGGTACTTGTCTGCTGCATCCGGCTCTCTTGTCTTGATCTCCTCCAAGGTCTCGCGGAGCCTGTCAAGGATCAGATGCTTTGGTGCCACATAACTTACCATGGTAAGGATGTGGAACTCATAGCCTGTCACACGCGGATTGGCTTCCTTACGGAAGTCTCCGATCTGGCGGATCAGACGGCATACTTCATTGTGCTGGTCTACCGCTGCACGGATAGCCGCATCGGATGTGTCGATACCATACTTTTCTGCCAGAGGCTTTAAGATATGGTTGCGGCACTGTAAGGTATACATTTCCAGCGCATTGTCATCATTTTTCTGTGGGATCTCCATGTATTCCCAGAAAAATCCGTCCTTGCCCTGACCCATGGTCTTAAGCAGTTCCATGTTCTCTACGCAACGGTTCATCATAGTACAGCCATCCGGTGTCACAATACCGTCTACAAAGTTGTAACCGCCCTCAATGGCTCTCTCTAAAAGTGCTCTGCTGTACTCGCACAAGAAACTTGTCATGTAGTAGGTAGCCATCTCCATAGAGCCTGTACGCGGTGCACGAAGTCTTACAGAAAATGTGCCCGGAAGATTCAAGAGTGGTTCCGGTACATTCTCACAAGTCGTTGCGATACACTTAAGACCCTCGTCCTGTGCCTGACGCACAAGTTCGTTATTGGCATCTTCCAATAACTTTTCAAAATAATATAAGTGCTTTAAGTCTTTCACGCTTGCCCTCCTTTACGCTTCTAAGATTCCTATACCGATCAGGGCTTCCTTGGCTCCCCTGACGATTGCCGCATCATCATCCAAATAAAATACGCTCTCTCCCTTGAGATCGAACTCTGCCAAAGAGGCATCCGATAATATGTAGGAAAGTACCGGAATATCGCCCACATCCATGTACTGTTTGACGTCTAAATTCGGAAGGCGGTTGGCGATCACGCCGACCTTGTCGTACATAACGAGTTCGTCTGCCACCTGCTTGATAGTCTTGACCACCTGTGTACCTTTCTTGGAAGAGTCTGTGATCAGCATGAGGTGTGTCACCTTTTCCATGACCCGACGGTTGATCTGCTCGATCCCCGCCTCGCCGTCGATCACGATATAATCATAATTTTCTGCCAAAAGACCAATGACTTCTTTCAGGTAACTATTGATCTTGCAATAGCAACCTGCCGCCTCAGGTCTTCCGATAGCAATAAAAGAAAAGCCATCCATCTCGACGAGCGCGTCGAAAATACGGTATCTGGCTTCTCCCAATAATTCAATTGCCGCCTTAGCGTTGCCGTCCTCTGCGTTGGCTACCACCTCTTTGCGAATATCGTCTACCGTGAGTTTCACGTCCACTCCCAATGCGGTAGACAAGCCAACAGCCGGGTCTGCATCGATGGCAAGGATCCGCTTATCCGGATAGGCTGCCACCAAGAGTTTGACCATAACTGCTGCAAGCGAAGTCTTACCAACGCCACCCTTACCGGCAACGGCAAGGATCTTGGCATCAATCTTGTCTGTATTCATTTGCTGTCTCCCTTACTTTACTTATGCATATCCCTTTATAATAGTTTTACAAAAAGTTTATCATAATCTATGCACTTTTTCGACACATAATGCCACGATTGTGTAAAAATGTCACCTTGCACAAATATTGTGTATAAAATTCATATATTATTACTAGTTGACGTTTATGCCACATTTGAGTATCGAATGGGTAATCTTGCAATTTTGCATCAATATTCCTGCCTTCCCTATGACTGCGTAACCGACAGGCTGATGACCGGCAGTAGAATATGGACGCGGAACTTCTGTTTTTCATGGTAGACATGCATCTGTCCCTTGTGAAGTTCCACCATTTTCTGACTACTGCGCAGCCCTATGTGGTTACTTTCTACCTGACCGACATCCTCTTTGATCGTATTGATAATCAAAATGCCAAGCATGCCCTGTTCCAGTTTGCTACGCACATAGATAGGCTTTCCCTTGTCCGCATATTTTAGGATATTGGAAAACAGATTGCTCGACATACGTTTTAACATCATTTCATCCGCATACATATCCCCCTCTATATCGGCAAGGGCATTTTCTACGGTAAATCCTGCCAGTTGTACAAACTCACAACTACCCAACAAAATTTCCTTGATATGAGAAATCGGAATCCGCTCCAGTTCCGCTTTCTCGATTGTCTCATAGGCAAAAGCATATTCAAACATGTGATCTGTCAGCGCCTTGATATCTGCTGATTTTTGCAGGCATTTATTGAGATACAACATACGTTGTTCCTCATCCAGTTTTCCCATGCGCAGCACTTCCAGATAGCCGTTTAATACGGTCAACGGCGTGCGCAAATCATGGGAAATAGCAGAAATCAATTCCTGATTGGTCTGGCGGATTGCCTCCTCCTCTTTGATATTTTCGTCCAGTGTCCGACGTAAAACATCCAGTTCTTTTGCTACGATCCCGACTTCATCCTCGCCGCATTGGGGTATGACATGGGTCAGATCGCCTTGGGACATATTGACGACAGCATCCTTGAGTCCGTCCATCCGTTTGATGATACTGCCAACGTATAAAAGCACTCCCGTAAAAAAGAGTAGGATACAAAGCAATAGGGAGAATGCCACATAGGGATAAACAAATTTACATCTGTTATAGGAAGAATAAACAACGTCATAATCACCATTTGCAAAAGTAACCTTGACTTCGTTGGTGTACTCTCCCAAGACATCAAAACTATCGGTAATGATCGTTCCATAGATCAGATCATCGATGATCTTTGCATAGGTGCCTGCCCGGTACAGACCATCCGATCCGTACACATAGACACCGATATATTTGCTGGAGTATTTTTTCAAAAAAGGCCGAAATGCCCTTTGTCCTGCCTTATCATCCTCAGCCGGCACGGTATAATGCAGTGCGTCTTCCTTTAAATTCTCCACGTAGGTCTCCTCGTCGAACCAACTGAGCAGATGCAGTTTCTCCAAGCCCTGACAGACTGGCAACTGTATCCTCCATAGGATATCAAATAGCAGCACGCTGGCGAGTGCCATACATAAAATAACTACAAACAACTTGGTGCGGATCTTCCATTTTTCCGGACGATGATCTTCCAGAAAACGTCGGATGATCTTTTGCTTTTCTTTAGTCACAGCGATACCCCCTTCCCCAGACCGTCTTGATGATAGTCGGATTCTTTGGGTCTGATTCGATCTTGCGACGCAGATTTCGCATATGCACCATGACCGTGTTGTTGGCTCCATAATAGTATTCTTCCTGCCAGATACTCTCATACAAATGCTCTGCCGAGAAGATCTGCTTGCGGTTGGTCAGTAACAGGTGTAAAAGAGCATACTCCGTATCGGTCAATTCAATAATCTGCCCATCCCGGCTGACTTCCTGCTTCGATTCATTTAAGACGATATCCTGATAAGAAATGATGCGCTCTACCGTGTTCTCCTTTGATGTTGCTTCCCTAACCGGCATATTTTTTCCCTGATAGACATGATAGCGGCGGATCAGTGCCTTTGCCCGGCTGACCAGTTCATTATATGAAAAAGGCTTTACCAAATAATCGTCTCCACCACTGGAAAAGCCAAGCATCTTATCATCTTCCTGAGATTTGGCACTCAAAAAAAGGATAGGCGCATTGCTGTTCTTGCGAACCTCCACACAGGTCTGATAGCCGTTCATCCCCGGCATCATGATATCCAAGATGATCAGATCAAACGCATATTTTGCGGAAGCCTCGATCGCCTGCTCGCCATTTGCCGCCTCGGTCACCTCATATCCCTCTCCACCCAAAAGAAGATGGATGACCTCCCGGATCTCCGGATTGTCATCCACCACCAAAATATGGGAAGCCACCGGCTTCCCTTGTTCTTCCATTGTCCTTGTCTGCACATCGCTCATCTGTCATTTCTCCCAATCCCATTTTCTGTCTGCATTTGCCTACAGTATAACAATTTTTAGCCTGCTTGGAAGAAAATTAAGAAAACTTTAGAAAAGACTTCTCCTACCAGAGATCGTAAAACGGCATGGTCTCGCGGTTTCGGAATTCGTGTTTTTCGTAGTAGCCGATCAAATGTCCGTCTTCGGCGCGCAATGCGACCATATAGACATCCTTCTGCTGTTTTTCATTGAAAAAGGTATGGACGATATTGTGGTTCTTATCCGCCGCAAACCAATCCACCACACGCTTTATCATCTCTTTTGACTTGTCATTATGACAGGCAAGCAGGCTGTGCCCGATCAGATCAGCCCCACCCCATTTTACATAATCTTTGATGGCAGACGGGTTCATGTAGATGATCTCATGCTCCAGATTGCAAAGTACCACATCACAACGGTCCTGATCGACCAGACTCTTAAAATATTCTAATGCATTTTCCATGATGTCTCTCCTTGTCTTCTCTTATTTTTATGCATTTTCTATCCCTTTACCTGTAACTTTCTGAGGTAACGGAATCCCCAATTCCTTGATCGCATCCATGATGTGACTGGTAGATACATCCTTAAATACCGGTTGCCCAAACACAGAAAAAATCCATTCCACCGAAAGATCCAACCATTTTTCCACATGTGGATCAATGACTTGGGAAGATCCGTCCGCACATGCTTCGTTGGCAAGACTATAGCCGTGTGGTCCCTTTTGGAAAAGATGATACTCTAAGAGACAGCCCTTTTCTTCATATGCCATCACCAGATCTAAGGTCGATCTTCTAGTAAGCGCATCCTCCGCTGTCGTGAACATAAAAAGCGCTGGTGCATCCTCGGTCACTGCCTGCACCGGATTCAGCCAGATCTTGTCTTCTTCCGTCGGTCCTTCTTTTCCAAAAAAAAGCATCTGCATCAGTTCGGACCCCTGCCCGCTCATGTCTGTCGCCGGATAGCCCAAAATCAACCCATTTGGTCGGTTCTTTCCCAGCAGACCGCTGGATAATGCCAGATGTCCGCCTGCCGAAAAACCACAGGCAAGGATCTTGTCTGCGTCCACATACCAGTCGTTCGCATGTTCACGGATCAGACCGATCGCCCAGTCCATTTCCTTTAATGGCTGAAAACCTTTGACTTCCCAGCCCAGAGAATAATGCAGGACAAATGCCTGTATCCCCTTGGCTGCATATGCCAGAGCCACCGGTTCTGCCTCGCGTGGTGATAAATACACATAACCACCGCCGGGACAGATCACAAGAGCCGGTCGTGCCAGATCCTGTCCCAATTTCAATCCGCTATCCTGTATGTAGCACTCCATCCAGACCTTGTCATTGTCCGGGTAATTTATCTTCTGGTAATGCATTTTTTCGCCTCCTGTCAGGTAATGGTCCCTTTGGCTGGCATGCCATTTAGTAGTGGAATACCACCGTCTTGCAATCTTCGCAGCAATTTGCCGCAATACTGGTACGATGGCTTGCCTTTAAAGGTGTGATCTCCACAAAGCCCTCTGCCTTTTTTGCATTTTCAAAAACACCGGGTACGGCATTTGCAAAACTAAAGGCGCCATCCTTACTGCTGAATAAATAACCGCTTCTCATTTCTTTTCCACATTCCGGACACTTCATCCTCTTATTCCTCCACGATCTTTCTGCTCAGTTCCATAGTTTCTCTTAATCTTTGTTCAAATTTCTGTGCGCTGACTAAGGCAATGCCCTCGCCATCCCCTAAGACGACCAGACGGTCGCCCTCCTTGAGTCCGTAGGTATCTCTCGCCTCTTTTGGTATCACGATTGTGCCCCGGTTTCCCATCTTGACGGTTCCCCACAAAAATTTACCCTCCGGGGGTGGCGCCAGTCTGACGTCTCCCACTTTCTCATTGTAGTGCATCAGGTCATCCATCTTGATCTGGTAAAATCCTGCCAGACGGTCGCATTTTGCTATGTCCGGTACCGTTTCGCCGCTTTCCCATTTGGCGTATGCCTGCCGGGATATGCCGATCACCTCCGCGATCTGCTCCTGCGTCATCCCCTTGAGATTACGCAGCATGATGAGATTTTCTGCTAACATTAGACTGACCACCTCCTCTTTTTCTAGTTTTATTATAAATGCCAGAAAAGATCATGTACAGCATACAAACTTGTCAGTTTTATCTGCTTTTTGTTATGTTTGGTTGCGAATTGCCACCGCCACGTCTTTTGTATCAAGTATAACACCAAGTCTACTAATTTTCTACCGACTTTTTTATAACAAAACAGTCACTTCCTGCACTACTGCAAGAAATGACTGTTCTGAAATTTATAATTTAATTTCCAATGCTCAGCCCTGGATGTCCTTTTTTATTCTACGTGCTCTGCGCAGTTCTACAATCAAAAGTCCAAAGCCTCCCACAATGATAATAGCAAGCACGATACAAGATACCGGTGAAGCTTCTCCGGTTACCGGTGCTTTGGCATTCACTGTTGTTTTCTGCGCTGCCTGCGCTCCACCATTTGGCTGGACATTTGTAATGCCTGCGGTCGGGGTGGAAGGGGTTATACCACCAGTTGTTCCGCCAGCGCCTGTATTTCCATTATTAGAAGATGCTGTAATCGTGAAGTTTGCTACTGCTGTTCCACCGATTGACTGAATAGCAATCGTATGGCTTCCCTTGGATAACGTATCCAGGAAAGACTGCTTCAGACGTACAATCGTACTACCTTCAGACACGTCATAATTGGATGAATCCACTTTTACACCATCGACCAATACAGCTACAAATTCACTGAATGGAGCATTAGAGCGGAAGGTCAATGTACCATCCTTACCAATGGTATGTTTACCATCGGCTCCATTGATTATTTGGTAATTACCTATCGCAGTTAACACTAATCCCTCTGTATCTTTATTGTCATGTTCTACTTTATATGCCGAATTGTCACTTAAAATGATACTACTATAATCCTTGTCTACCATTGCTCCAGTAGCAATACGAACTGGTTTACCTGTCGTCGGTGTTACCATCGTCGTCACACCTATACGGCTGTTTCTGATATCTTTAAGAATTAGCATCGCCTGCACTGTTTCAAACGTTGTTGCAGATTCTGTCAAAAAAACATTGTCCTCTTTACCCTGATTTTTGTTATTGATAATCATTGCATCGCCTGATACCTCAAGAGTTGCCGCTCCGCCATGCCAATATGTATTTTTTCTTGCAGATGCAGTCAAATAAACGCCAGCACCGGTATTATTGGAAGTATTGCCACTAATGCTTCCTCCTGAAATACAAAGTTTGCTATCATAGATAACATATACTCCGCCTCCATGACCATTGTCGTCTCCTAAACCAATATTGCTGTCCGCATTATTTTTTGTAACAGTACCTCCTAGCATATAAAACGTTCCGCCAAAGACACTCACGCCTGCTCCTGTCTTGCCAACGTTTCCACTAATCTCACCACCATACATTTTAAATGTACCTTCCGTTGTGCGATCACTGCTATCCTGAATAATAATACCGCTTCCACCAATGTCATAGGCTCCAATATTGCCGGCAATCTTTCCACCATACATATCAAAGATGCCACCTTTAACATCTACGCCTCGACCATAATAAGAATTACCAGACGCATCCTTCGCATGCGTGATTTCTCCCTGTGCATCGCCTGTCTTACAATCAGTTAGGGTAAAATGGCCTTCTATGTCAAGCACATCTACATATCCATCATAGTATTTATTTTCTGTCTGAGTTTTATCAACCTCACTTTCCAATGGGTTCTTCATGATAATATCGTGACCATTTAAACACAAAACTACATTGTCCGGTACTACCCAACCATAGCATGTATAACTTTTATCATTTGATACATACTGATCCAAGACCACATCATTCTTCAAATAATAATATCCGCCTGTGGTGATTTCAGACAGAGCAGAAACACCCTGCCATACCTGATTCTTATTACAGCTGTGACCCTTCGTACTTAAATTGTTCGTACCGCAGACACAATGTGTATGTTCCGTAGGTGCCGGTTCTGTTGCGTCCTTCCCTGTTAACACTAGTTTCGTAGAATCACTACTATCGCGCATAATCTTATAGTTAGAACTATCACTGGTAATAATGTTACTATAGTCCTTATTTGCAGTTGCTCCTTGAACAACAACAACCGGATTTTCAGCAGTTGGCACCACTCTATCCGTGTACACGCCAATCGTACCATTCATATCGCCATCGATTTTAATGGTCTTGGTTACTCCTTCATTAGTGGTATATAAGCCAACATTACTTACACTATTATCTGCCCTTTTATTACCAGTGATGTTGACATTGCCTGACACTGTCATGTCACTAACGGCGTACACGCCACCGCCTTCTTTTTCCGTAATATTACCTGTGATATTTCCACCATACATATAAAAATAACAGCCCCACTGTTTCGGTATATACACGCCACCACCATCACTAGCCGAATGGTTATTGGTAATTGAGCCACCATACATCTTAAACGTTCCAGATAAATACACGCCACCACCACAATTTCTACCATCAGATGGATTATTACTTGTAGCATCGTTTCCAGTAATTGATCCTCCATACATATTGAAGGTTCCCCCACTGACATTTATAGCACTACCTGTATATGTTATTCCATCCTCATTCTTAGCATGCGTAACCCTGCCTTTATTCTTACAATCCGTCATTGTAAATGTTGTATTACTCGTTACGAAAATATCATTACTCAGATTCCTACCTGTCGCTGTAATACTATGACCGTTTAAACAAAGTACTACACCATCAGGCACTTGCCAGCCACGATACATTTCCTCCGCATCTGTTGGCACATTAAGTACGACATCATTTTCCAGATAGTAATTTCCCGCTGTATCCGGCAGGCTATCCGTTTTTGTCCATGCCGTAAATGTGATTTCTGTTTCCGACGTATGGTCGCCAACATCTTTATGCGTTGCTCCACATACGCAGTGTTTGTGCTCATCGGCTGCCTTTACCTGCAATGCCTGACTTGGCATAAGTCCAAGTATCATTCCTAAGCATAGACCTGCGCCAAGTATTTTTCCGAATAACTTTTTCAACTTCATAAGCGTTCTCCTTTTTCCGTTCCCTTTGGTGTCGGTTTTCTTTCCATCCACCTTTTCTTGTATCTATCATACCGAATTTTGGAGCTGAAAATTTTGTTCGGCGCGAAGTGTAGATTTTGGGGTGCGAAAAGTAATAAAAAAAGACCACCACCTCGCAATGTCTTACAAGGTAGCGGTCTTATATAATATTACATTTATGCTTTATGTGCCTTGCGCAATTCTGCAATCAAAAGTGCAAATCCACCAACAATAATGAGAGCAAGTACCAAGCATGATACCGGTGAAGTTTCTCCGGTTACCGGTGCTTTGGCATTCACTGTTGTTTTCTGTGCTGTCTGCGCTCCACCATTTGGCTGGACATTTGTAATGCCTGCGGTTGGAGTGGAAGGGGTTGTACCACCAGTTGTTCCGCCAGCACCTGTATTTCCACTATTAGAAGATGCCGTAATCGTGAAGTTTGCTGCTGCTGTTCCACCACGTGACTGAATAGCAATCGTGTGACTTCCTTGGGATAGCGTATCCAGGAAAGACTGCTTCAGACGTACAATGGTACTGCCCGATGCCAATTCATAATTGGATGGATCCACCTTTACACCATCGACCAATACTGCTACAAATTCACTGAGTGGTGCACTAGAACGGAAGGTAAGTGTCTCTGCCTTACCTATAACATGTTCTCCATTATCCCCATCCTTCATTACCGGCTTTTCAGGGGTTGGCGTCGGTGTCGGATTTGGATTTGGATTTGGTGTTGGTTCCGGATTCGGTGTCGGTTTCGGGTTCGGTTCTGGGTTTGGCGTTACATTGCGTGCTAGTGCTGCCGGCAATGTAATTGTGGTATCAGCCGTAGGCGTCCCATTTACAATGATGACCGGTCCCCAACCATCCAAGACATATCTTGCCACCGTAATGCCATTTTTTGTAATCATCGGATAATCATCTTGAATATAGTGGTCTTCGTCTGCGGTATAATATACCTGCTCCATTGCTCCCAGCAAATTGGTCTGCTGTTCTGCGCCATGATATGGATGACGCGTTAATCCTTCTCCTGCAATGAGCGTCACACTATACGTCTTTGGTTTTGCTTCTCCACAATAGATACATTTATCGTTCTCATTATAAGAATGGCGGCACAGTTGGTAATATGTTTTGTTCAACTGTGGTGTTCCAATATTTACATTTGTACACCCCTTAAACATATCTGTGTTCCAATTTGATCCCAACATTGTAGCACTCGGCAATGTAGCATTTGGTAATGTCCATGCTATCGTGTGACTACTATCCTTTGTACTCGTCACGGATAAAGTCTTGCAATCCTTAAACATACATCTATAACAATCTAGCGCTAATTTTGTGGCTGGCAAATTTGGAATTTGCTGTAGCGATGTACATCCCTGAAACATGCCAAAATAGCATTCCTGCGTCAATGTCGTTGCTGGCAGTTCTGGGGCTTTTGTTAGGGATATACAATCTTTAAACATATTAGAGTAACAGGCAATACTCAGAACCGTTGCAGGCAATGTAGATGGTCCAGTCTTCATATTCGTGCATCCTGAGAACATGCTTGTATAGGCATCATACCCCAGCGTAGTTGCTGGTAATTTCGGTGCTTCCACCAGGCTTGTGCAATTCTCGAACATACGTTCATATCCGCCGTTTACTACACTTTTTGATGGTAATTCCGGGGCTTGTGTAAGACTATCACAATTCATAAACATGCCTCCAAAGCCAGAAGCTACTGTATCAAGATTTCCACCATTTCCATCTTTAAGACTAGTTATACTGCCAGATGCAGCGATTTTTCCCGTCATGGTAAAAGCCGGGTGTATAAAAGCATCTATATTAAGTTTGGTAAGTTGCCCCCTAAATTGCACACTGTCGTTTACTTGGGCTAAGGTAATTGTTGTTCCTTTCGCATAAGTCGACCAACTCTTACCACTATCTTTGCTAATCTCCACACTTTCATCTGTGTTCCATGTAAGTGTCAAAGTTGAGTTCGCCTCCTCTGCCGTAAAGGTCAGATAATTCGGCGTCGGCTCTTCCTCTGCAAACACCTGCAATGCCTGACTTGGCATAAGTCCAAGCACCATTCCTAAACATAGGAAAACTCCTAGTATTTTTCCAAATGTCTTTTTCATAAGCATTCTCCTTTTTCCCGTTCCTTTGGTGTTGGTTTTCTTTCCATCCACCTTTTCTTATATCTATCATACCTAATTTTTGGGCTTAAAATTTCGTTCGGCGCGAAGTGTAGATTTTGGGGTGTGAAAAGTAATAAAAAAAGACCACCACCTCGCAATGTCTTACAAGGTAGTGGTCTTATATAATATTTCATTTATGCTTTATGTGCCTTACGCAATTCTGCAATCAAAAGCGCAAATCCACCAACAATAATAAGGGCAAGTACCATACATGATACCGGTGAAGTTTCTCCGGTTACCGGTGCTTTTGCATTTACTGTTGTTTTCTGCGTTCCACCATTTGGCTGGACATTTGTAATGCCTGCGGTTGGAGTGGAAGGGGTTGGCGTTTCTGCAACCGAAAAGTTTGTTGTTGCTGTTCCACCGATTGACTGAATAGCAATCGTATGGCTTCCCTTGGATAACGTATCCAGGAAAGACTGTTTCAGACGTACAATCGTACTACCTTCAGACACATCATAATTGGATGGATCCACCCTTACACCATCGACCAATACCGCTACAAATTCGCTGAATGGCGCATTCGAGCGGAAGGTCAATGTACCATCCTTACCAATGGTATGTTTTCCATTAGCTCCATCAATTATTTGGTAATTCCCCATCGTAAGTGTCGGTTCTGTTGCGGTAAGCACTGCTGTGGCAGGAAAAGCATATGTTACTGTAAGCGTTCCGTCCGCATTCTTTGTGACACTTGTTGCAGTATTACCATTTATGGTAGCTGTCGTGGAATCAACAAATTTGTATCCTGTATCTGCTGTAAGTGT
>CAKXYI010000011.1 GCA_934899185.1 uncultured Lachnospiraceae bacterium | reverse complement strand
AGAATGGCTATGATGAAAATAGTATTAAGACCTTGGAGAGGGTCTATAAACACTACTACTTTATAATACGAGTGAGGTTATTTTATGCGATTACTTACCCATACAAAAAAGACAGACCCACAGGTCCGCCTTCTTCTCGATGATCTGACTCAGACACAGCACGACCTTGCCAATGCATACTCCAATTTAGAGTACATGACAGATCCCGATCTGATCGATTACTATATTTATCAGGTAAAAGCCGTACAGATGCGGCATAAATTTCTCTTGACTAAGGTAAAACAGTTAAATCTCTAAATCTTTGCATAGCACACCCAAAAAGAGCCTAGGTGACCAAACGATCCCTCAGGCTCTTTTCCTATCCTTTATGCGAAAAACCCACGGTTACTTTCCATAGCCCCCATGGACTCATTCAACTGACCCTTACCATAGGTAAGTCCTGCCGTCACCTGCTGGGCATTTCCCATCATAGGTCCGCTGGCATCCTGTTTTGCCACCTGGACAAAGGAGGCTTCCAAATCACGCATGATCTTTCCTGCACTTTGAATCCTTTCGACCTTCTGCTCATACATGGCTTTCGCCAACTGTCTCTCCACAAAATCATAAAGTGCATACAGGGAATAGGAAATCTCATAGGAAAAATCCAAGGCATCCTTTAAATGTCTGACCACCTGTCCGCACTGACGCAAAGCCTTGGTATAAGTATCTCCCGTCTCTTTTCCTTCCCCTGTCAAAGCCTCGATTGCCTCTTGTTCATAGGAAAAGTAGATCTCATATAGCACACATATCAATTCTGAGCGATTGCTCGCCACGATTTTTCTGGTAAATGTCGCGATTGTTTCTGCTGTCATACCCTATATCCTTACTGCAATAACTGAAGTGCCTGTGTTGGCAGTTCATTTGCCTGTGCCAAAACGCTGGTGCCTGCCTGCTGCAAGACATTGTACTTGGTGTACTCTGTCATTTCCTCTGCCATATCTACATCTTCGATACGGGACAGGGCAGATTCCATATTCTCCTGCGTCTCATCCAAACTATCAACCGTATAGTCCAGACGGTTCTCATAAGCACCGATCTGGGAACGGATCTGGCTGATCGTTGAAATCGCACTATCCAGACGATCCATTGCCTTGGACGGTCCGTTTACCGTTGTCACATCAATATCATCAATATAGAGACTGTCCGCATCGGTTGCGGGAATACGCACCTGCATGGTCTGTCCTTCATTAGCTCCGATCTGTAAGTCCATGATACCGATATCGGTCACTTCCAGATTGATAACGCCTGTACTTGGCGTTCCGGCTGCTGTCGTCGCGCCTGCCTCAAAGCCGGCTTTCAAAAGGAAACTCATGTTAAATCCATCTGTATTGGTGATCGTAATCTTATTTCCATCATAGGAAACGGTGGCTCTCGGATCAAAAGCACTATTTGCTGCATCCAGAGTCACTTTTGCATTATCGCCGATGGCTACGACGGCTTTTGCATCCGGATCCGTTTCCGTATTTGGAATTCCCGCGCCAAAGATATCTCCATCTTTTGACTGTTGTATCAAAGAAACTGCTGCATGTGATCCATAGACTGTCGAAGTAAAGGACAATGGCTCATCAATCTGGCTGATCGTGCACTCTCCAATCTCTGCCCCATCACGCAGGGCTGTGTAGATCTCTTCTTTTGTCATCTGATCTGTGATCTTTACGGTGTAGCCATTGATAGAAAGTTGTCCGTTCTTGCCGACCAGATCATCTACCTGGATCCCTGTATCATAAGTTGCATTGGTCGCTGCCTTATCCACTTTCAGGCTATAGGTCCCCTCTGCCACACTGTCAGAAACATAAATTCTTGAAATATTATCACGGTTCTCTTTGTCTGCATATACACGCGCATCCAAAGAGCCATCCAAAAGGCTCTTGGTGTTAAATTCTGTCGTCTCGGAGATACGGTCGACCTCATCACGCAAAGATGCAATTTCCAACTGACAGGCTTCCTTTTCTTTTTGTGAGTTGGTTCCATTGGCTGCCTGCACTGCCAGTTCACGCATACGCTGTAACATATCAGTCACTTCGCCGAGTGCGCCATCCACGGTCTGAATGACAGATGTACCGTCAGAAGCATTTTGTGATGCCTGATCCAATCCGCGGATCTGGGCTTTCATCTTGTTGGAGATCGCCATCCCGGACGGATTATCTGATGCATGATTCAACTTTAAGCCGGAAGAAAGTTTCTCCATAGAAGCACTCAAATTACTCTCCGTTCCGAGTAACTGCTTATTTGTGATCACTGCTGAAATATTATTATTGATCTTCATATCTGATACCTCGCTTTATCCTTTGCCAGTTCGTTTTCATCTGTCGCATCCATGCGGGGTTCAAAGCGGACAATCCTTTGTCACACTTTTTATATCGGTCATCTACCGTGCAACTTAACCGGTCCTTGCTGATTTTTGCAGGTCTGTCCTTATGACAAAAGTTCTGCCACCTCTGCTATAAAACTTCGCGCGATCCCATATAGGACCTTGGTCGATACCGCATCCTGCTCTTTTGTCACAGCAAAATCTGCGTCTTCCTTCTCATAGAAATCATCTACATTTGTCCCGGCATCCGTAGCGTAAGCAAAAGATACCGGCAGTCCGGTTTCCTGGCGCATAGCATTGGCTAAATATGGCATATGTTCCGAAAACAGTCCTGCAATATCCTCCTTTTCAAAAGCCACATCGCCCGAGATCTGACCATTTTCATAGCGGAAACTTGCAGATACAGCACCACTTTCGTCCATATTCAATGCCACATCGACCAGACCTTTCTCCTCGCTTCCGCGCACAATCTTGAGGGAAAGATTGCCCAGTTTGTCTTCCACAAGGATCGGGATATTATAGGTCTCACTCTGCTCTCCCATCTTTCCCAATGCCTGGATCTGGGTCATAACAAGTTTCATGCCACGCACATCGATCGAAGTCACATCTTTTTCCACCAGCATATTTTTCATGACCTTCTCGGCGGTTTCCTCTAACTTATGCTGGGCATCTGCCATTTCCTTTGGCGTCTTGCAAGCCTCGCCATATTCCTTGATCAAATCTTCGATCAGATCTGAAATCTGCTTTGCGGATGCATCCTGACTGTTACCCGAAGCAAATCTCTGTAAATTGCGATAGACGCTATTGCGATCCCTAAGCATTTCCGAAATACTGCTCAGGAAAGCCGGTGTCTGTGGCAGGTCATATTTATCCAGCATCTGGTAAACGGCTTCCTCGCTCTTCAAAGCCTCCGCCACCTCTTGTCTGGTCTGCTCCCGCGCCATCTCCTCGACCGCTTCTTCTTCCTTAACATAAGCCGCATCCTGCCCGCTTAATGCCTCCTGCGGTGCCAGTCGCATTGACTCGAGAATATCCAGTTGGGATTTGAACTGCTCCGGTGTCAGATCCATGTAAGCGTCCTTACTTTCAAACTGCTTCATCTTGACCGGTGTCATGGTATCTTTTGCCTCATACAGGCAATTTGCCTGAAATGCCATCTCTGCCTGCTCAATAATGGAGAGTGCTGTCCGGTCAAAAGAGTCCACCTGCCCAAAGGAATCATCGATCGCATACTCCTGTCCGCTATGTTTTGTCGACCGCACTGCCGTCATAAGATTGCGCAGGGTCACATCTTTCCCCTGCATCATCAAGGCTCCGATCGCGGCACCATCGCCCGCCTCTACCTGATAGATCATACGATAAATGCCAATATAACTGTCGCGCTCCTCCTGACTGATGTCACCGGTCTGCTCTAATTTCCACAAAAACTTTGCATACTCGTCGCTGTCCTGTCCGGTCTTGGACTCCCCCTGTTCCAAAAGACCTTCTGCCAGATCGGTCAGATCTTTTACCGTCAGATCCAATGGATTATGCCCCTGTCGGATCATTTCCATAACACTTGCCGGCTTCATCGCCCGAAACATTTTCTGCACTGCCACATCAGACTGGCGCACCTTTTGGATATTTTCCCCAGTTAGATCCATTTCATTATATGCCAGGATACGCACGGCACGGCGGTTTTCCTCAGTCAGTTCCATGCCCTGATCCTGTAAAATGTCATCCACATTGGCAAATGCCTTATGTATGGAATCACCCAGATCTTTTCTTGGTTCTGTCCAGACCGTTTCGTAGCGGCTCTCAGCACTTTCAAATGCAGCAGATGCCTTTCCCGCCTCTGCGCTCACCTGTCGCAGGGTCATTTCCTCCACTGCCGGTATCTGCGCTAAGAATGCTGCCGGTGCACTGCCAAGCGTTTCCTGTGCTTCCCTATAATCCTGATAAATGGCAACATTTGCCTCCGTCTGCTTAGGATCATCCACGGAAAGCATCTGCTTTACATATTCTTCTTCCAAGGACTTGAGGGCATCTACCGTCTCCTCGATCGACATGGTATCGATCGCAATTCCCTTTTTCAGGAGACTGTAATTCGCTTCCACACTCATCAGAAGCCTTGCTTCCTGCATCTGTCTGGTGCTTGTGATCGCATCCAGTTCTTTCATCTGTTTTGCATACAGATCTTTTGCCTTCCCCATCAGACTGTAATCTGATAAAAGCATGGCATCTCCCGGCTCATTGCCTTCTGCCACAGCATCTGCAATCTGTTCTGCTGTAGCGCCGATCTCCTGATTCAATGGCATCTCTAACAGTTTTGCCATATAGGTCAGATTTTCTGTAGTGACCGGGATCTGATTTTTGATCAGATAATTGCAATAAGTCAGGTTTTCATCGGAAGCCTCCATGCCTGCATCCGTAAGCATAGTCTCCAACTGTGCTTGCAGATCTTTTGGCAAAGCCTCCATTTCATCTGTCATCCCATTTTCCGTTCCGCCGGAAAAATACGCCTGATAGACATGATCAATGGTCGGCGACAGATCATTTTTTAACATATAACAGGCGGCCCCCAAAGATAGGTCACCATCCATCTCCTGCGTCTTGGTCATAGCAATCTTTCCCGCCGCAAGCGTATCTTCCTCTACCGGAAGATCGGCATTGTTCAGGGCATGCTCCAATTGGACTTTTTGTCCCGCGCTGCCACTCATAGCCTCCAACTTAGCATCCGAAATACCGCCCATCTTGGAAATATCTGCACCACCCTTTGCCATAGCAACCTTAATACGGTCTGTCACGGTCACAATGGTGTGTGCTTCCATATGCATAGGAGAAAATCCTTCCTCCTGCATTTTTTCGTAGTCCTTGCCCGAAGTCGTCTGGGCATAGACCGCCATCTGGTTATGTAAAAGACTGGCATCCGTCCCCTGTGCCAACTGTTCTTCCATTTTCTCTGTCATGGTCTTTTCCCTTAGATCATTTTTATTGTAAAAAGGGTTATTGACCGAGATACTGCGCAATTTCCCATTAGCAATCTTTTGCTCGCTCTGCGCGGCATCTGTGGCAGTCGCTTTTCCGTCGACCTTTCCCAGCTGCTCTATGATGTCTTTTCTTCCAATCTGCTCCAGTTGCATGCACTGCCTCCTTTATCTGCTGTATTATATTTCGGTCGTCTATGGGTAAAACTTGACCTTTTAAGGCAGAAGCAATTTATCCCCGGCACAAATATGATCTCCGTTTTCGATATTATTTTTTTGACAGATCTGGCTGACCATATCTTCTGTTCCGTAGACTTTTCTGCTGATGTCCGTCAACTTATCTCCCTGTTCTACAATATAATAGCCCTGTTGCAGGTAAACGTTCGTAGTTGTGCTGTTATTTGCCTCGGTAGAAGCGCTTGCCGTTGCCGCGTTTTCGGTCGTATGGTTTTCCCCGCTATCGTCCTGCACTTCCTGCGATCCATCCGCTTTTGCCAGTTCTTCCGCTCCCTTGCTGATGGTCTCCTCTATCATTTCTCCACTGGCATCGTCAGTGCTGCCCCCCAAGGAAGCAACCGTCTTTTGCATCTCGTTTAACTTGGTATAATTTTGAAAGAGAATGCCGGAAAGCAAAACCATAACGACCAGGGCAACCGATACCGCCACTTTAGACATCTGGCTTTTTCCGCTTACCCGACGGTCATTCATATAAGACCGATACCTCGCCAGTGCCTCTCTGTCCTGCCGGATCTCCTCGTCATACTTTTTTTCATCATGCAAAAGGAAACGATCCATTTCATCCAGATCTGCCTGCTTTGCCATCTGGTCTTTTTTCCCATGATACTCACTGAGATAGGTACTCATCAGGGTATTCTTCTCATAGTAGACAAAAAATCCGCTGACCTCCTCCATGATGCCTTGGCGCTCCATATAAAGTTTTTCCCATTCTCCATAGGCATCATACAATAGGACATTGCCATGATCCCCAGGAAAATGACGGCTACAGATCTTTTGGATGTCCTCCATCCGGGGCGGCTCGCCCAGGCACTGCATTGCCCATCCTAAGATACTCCACTGCGGGAAATAATTTCTGACCTGTCGGTATATCTGATCCCAGATATCCTCGGAAAAGACCGGCATACTGCCTCCAAAACTGATCTGTTCCAGTTCCATGGCACCTTTTATGTATAAATTGGGCTGCTGTCCTCCATGACGGATCTCTCCCAACAAAATAAAAGCATACCGTTTCTTCTGGCGACTGCTTCCATGTAAAAAACGATACACATAATCTTCCACATACACGCGGGCATCTTTTGGCAAAGTGCCGATCTGTCTTACATTTCTTGGTCCCTCAACTATTTTTTCTATGGGTGTGGGTTCTTTTACTATTTCTATCATAACGGTCTCCTTTTTTCTTCACGCTACCACACCCCTGTGGAGAAAATTGTAGAAATTACACAAAAAAATCACCGGGATTTCTCCCGATGATCTTATAACTCTGTTCGGCCTTCCAGTGCACGCAACAGGGTCACTTCATCAATGTACTCCAGATCACCCCCTACAGGAACACCGCTCGCGATACGCGATACCTTGATACCCGTCGGCTTGATCAGTTTGCTGATATACATTGCTGTCGTCTCACCCTCCAGACTGGAATTGGTTGCTATGATAACTTCATCTACATCTCCCTGCAGACGCTGCATCAGTTCTTTTAACTTGATGTCTGCCGGTCCGATCCCCTGCATAGGTGATATGGCACCATGCAGGACATGATAAACGCCCTCGTATTTACCGGTCTTTTCATATGCCGCCAGATCCTTGGTATCCTCCACGACCATGATCACCTTTTGATCTCTGGCAGGATTGCTACAGATCGGACAGATCTCGTCATCTGTCAGCGTATAGCACTGCTTACAGTAGTGGACGCCCTTTCGGGCACTGACCATGGCATTTGCCAGATCTTCTACTTCTTCTGTAGGCATATCAAGAATATGAAAGGCCAGACGCTGTGCCGACTTTGCACCGATGCCCGGCAATGTAGATAACTCTGCGATCAATTTTGTGATCTGCTTGCTATAATAATCCATGTACTCTGCTTAGAATGGTAATCCGCCACCCATGCCTCCGGTTATTTTCGACATCTGTGTCTGCGCCTTTTCATCCATCTGACGAAGTGCCTCGTTGGTCGCTGCCATGATCAGATCTTCCAATGTCTCGATATCATCCGGGTCTACGACTTCTTCGGATAACTTGATCTTTGTGATCTCCTTCTTGCCGGAAACTGTCACTTCTACAACACCGCCACCTGCGGTTGCTGTCAGTTCTTCTTCCTCTAATGCCTTAGATGCTTCTTCCATCTGACGCTGCATCTTCTGCGCCTGTTTCATAAGGTTGTTCATATTACCCATGCCACCGCCGCCTGGGAACCCTCCACCTCTTCTTGCCATTTAAAAGTCCTCCTCTTCAATTTCAATATTTGCGACCTTTGCAAAATATTCTACCGCATTGGTATATAACTGGCTGCTGGCCGCACCTGATGTATTCACTTTTACAACGATCGGCACATGTTTACCGATCGCTTCTTCCACCATAGCCTCTAAATCTGCCATCGTATTTTCGCTGGCTAAGATCGAACTATTGATACTCTTGGCTCCTGGTGGCTCATCATAGACAAGCATGAGTTGATTCTGCTCATTGACCGTCGGATAGGCACTTAAAAGCGCCTGCCGCAGTAGTCCGCTTGAACCGGAAACAATCTGTTTCCACTCACGGCACAATTGCTGCACTTCTTCCGGCATAGCATCCGGCAGATCTTTTTTCTGCACGACAGATGCTCCTGCCCCGGATAGACCCGGATTGACGGCTCCTGCGCTTGCCTGCTGCACCATGACCGGAACGCCCTCCTCGATTTTGTGTTCCACCACATCCAGACGATCTACGATTGCCTCGTAATCCTGCTCCATCTGCGGTCGGCACAATTTGATCAGTGCGATCTCGATCAACACACGTTTCTGTGATGACTGGCGTATCTGGTTGGACAGTTCCGAGAAAATACGGACATAACGCATCAGCGTCTCATCCCCTACCATGGCTGCCTCTTCCTTTAATAATGCCATATGTTCACTGGAAACTTCAAGCACATCTTCCATATTTGTATCGCTTTTTACCAACATAAGATTGCGCATATACCAGGTAAATTCGATGACGAACTGGTTTAGATCCCTGCCCTGTACGACCATCTCCTCTAAAACTCCGATCGCACCTGTGACATCATGCTGTAAGACATGGCGGAGCAGTTGGCTAAAGATCTCATTATCCACAGCCCCCAGTACCTGCAATACCTTATCATAGGTCAGATTTTGTCCCAGATAAAAGGCAATACACTGATCCAAAAGACTTAGGGCATCACGCATAGAACCGTCTGCCGCCTTTGCCACATAGCGCAGTGCCTTATCCTCGACAGAGATATTCTCCTTGACCATCAACTCCTGCAAACGTCCTGCGATGGTATCAATGGAGATTCGCCGGAAATCATAACGCTGACAGCGGGATAAGATCGTGATCGGGATCATATGCACTTCTGTCGTTGCCAGAATAAAGATCACATATGCAGGTGGCTCCTCCAAAGTTTTCAAAAGTGCTGCAAAAGCACTTGCAGAAAGCATATGCACCTCGTCGATAATATAGACTTTGTACTTGCCCTCTGTCGGTGAATATGCCACCTCTTCTACAATATCTCGGATATTTGACACACTGTTATTGGAAGCAGCATCGATCTCAAATACATTCATGCTGCTGCCTTCCGCGATACGTTTACAGGTCTCACATTCATTGCAGGGACTGCCATCCACCGGATGCTCGCAGTTGACAGCCTTTGCCAGGATCTTTGCCACCGTTGTCTTACCGGTTCCTCTCGTCCCGGTAAAGAGATAGGCATGCCCCAGCCGATTGGCTTTGACCTGATTTTTTAAGGCTGTCACAATGTGATCCTGCCCCTTTACATCCTCAAAATCCTGTGGTCTAAATTTACGATATAATGCCGTATAAGACATTTATTACACCTCTTACTTCCTAATCACCAAAGCTGATGCCGATCCGCTTTGCTTCCTGAATCATCTGGCAGTCAGGATCTACCATCTTAAGTTTGCCTGCCACATCTTCCAGTGGGACCCGCTTGGTCTGACCATCGATCATAGCGATCATATAGCCATAATCTTTTTCCAGGATCGCCTCTGCTGCCGCAGATCCCAGTCTCGTACAGAGCACCCGGTCATACGGACAAGGACTGCCGCCTCGCTGTGTATGTCCCGGTACTGTCACCCTTGCCTCTGAACCGGTACGGTCTCCGATCAATTTGGCAATCTCATAGGAAACGGACGGATACGGTGAGTTTTCCCTCTTTTTCTTCAATTCTTTTTTTGAAAGTGTTGCATCTTCCTTGGAAATCGCACCTTCTGCTACCGCCAGGATCGTAAAGCCCTTGCCTGCCTGATGACGTTTATTAATCGCCTCGACTACCTTGTCAATATCATATGGGATCTCCGGCAGCAAAATAATATCTGCCCCGGATGCTACACCGGCATAAAGTGTCAACCAGCCGACCTTGTGTCCCATAACTTCCACGATAAAAACACGGTTATGGGAAGCAGCGGTGGTATGAATACAATCGATCGCATTGCAGGCAACATTGATGGCACTCTGAAATCCAAAGGTCACATCCGTCCCGTAGATGTCATTGTCAATGGTCTTTGGCAGATGAATCACATTTAGCCCTTCCTCACGCAAAAGGTTGGCTGTCTTTTGTGTACCATTGCCCCCCAAAATGACCAGGCAATCCAGATTGAGTTTATAGTAGGTCTCTTTCATTGCCTCAACCTTATCCAGACCATTCTCATCCGGGATCCGCATCTGTTTGAAAGGCTGTCTGGAAGATCCTAAGATCGTTCCTCCCACCGTAAGGATACCTGAAAAATCCCCGCTTGACAGCAGGCGGTAATTGCCATAGATCAAGCCCTTATAGCCGTCATAAAAGCCATATACTTCCAAGTCTTTGTCATTCTCACTGAGTCCCTTGACTACACCTCGCATTGCGGCATTGAGTGCCTGACAGTCGCCACCGCTCGTCAACATTCCAATTTTCATTCGTACCCCATCCTTCCTTTTTGATCTGTCTGTATTATTTACTTGTCATACTCACCATATTCACAGCCTGCATGGGCAACTGCAATCTCATCGACCTCTTCCCATTCCCACTTCGGCTTTGCTCCATCCTTATTCAGGTGCAGATGCTTGCGGTATAACTTGATCGTACCACTGCCGTTGCCGCCATTCCACAGATGACCATGGCGCTTGCTGCCATCCGGCGCTTCATAATTGATAAAAAGCATCTGGTCTTTTTTGCAAGTGATCTCCGTGCACATTTTTGACATCGGCGTTTCCTGCACAACACGCCATACGACATGATGCTGTGTCTCTTTACATTTAAACTTCGTCTTGGTCAGCGTCCATACCTTTGAAAAATTAAATTCAAACGGCTCGCCCTCATACCACATGGCTCCAAGTAATTTATTCTCCATAGCGACCGGTCCTACCTTAGATCTGCCACCACCGATCACAAAAGCGGAGTCCTTTAATTTTTCCCCGGTCGTCTTGCTAGTCAGATCACTGCTCGTCAACCATACCCATGGGCTTGTGAAATCCCTGCCCCATTTTTTATCTGCATATCCATAGGAATCTTCCTTGGAAACGATATATTCCTCGCCATTTAATACGACTTTTCCCTCAAAGGCAGTCTTCATGCCTTCACAATGCCAGAACATCTCAAAGGCTTCTGCATCGCGGAGTGGTTCGCTGGCACCGTAACCTACATTGAAGGTCAGTTTTTTATCCATAGTCAGATCCCAGTACATCTTGCCGGCATCTGACACATATTCCGGATGCGCCTGACATTCTTCCTCGGTCACATCCACCATACCAAGCGTTCTGGTCTCAGAGCAGAAGCAGTTGTCTGCACCGATCAGATAAGGGGCATCTTCTTTGACCGTCACCTCATCCCAAGCAAAGAAGCGGCGCAACTGTATCGGATGCCCGCCCCAAGTGCCGACCTTGACCATCATATAGGAAGGCTTGACCTGATTCTTTTGACTTTCTTCAGTCTGCCCTAAAATAGCTTCTTCCCCGCCAAGTGCCGGATTGATCGTAAAGAACTCAACATAAAAGGCTCTCTCCTCTCCGGTCTCGCTATGGTGGGCTGTAAAGGAATGCCACCAACAGTCATAGCCCTGTTCTGCCAGTTTTCCATGCAGCATGAATTTATTTCGACTGATATCTGAGTGATTAAAATTGACCTCCGGCAGATCAACCTTGGTTTCCACCACCTCGACGCTCTGCCCGATCTTTTCCTCGATATCCCCGATGGTCTGTCCCACCTTTTCTTCTAATCCCTTTGCCTTTTGTTTGATCTCATCCAGATTTTCAAAAATTTTCATAGAAACGCACTTCCTTACTTATACTCTTTTAGTTTGTCCTTGGTCATCACAGTGACCGGATACATCTGCCCGTCTACTTCTACGGACGGTACGGTAGCATCATGTGCAAATGCATGTTCTTCCATATAGGAATATTTATCCGGTGTCTTGCCTGCTTCCAAGGTCTGTATCAGATTTTGTACCTTTGGTCCCTGATTGGGATTACATTCTCCCACATAGGAAATCTTATCTTGTAGAAGATAAGATAAAACTTCTTTATTCACGCCATCAAAAGACATGACCATGATATCACCTGCCGCAATATCCGACCCCACATGATAACCGGCATCCTCGATCGCCTCAATGGCTCCGAATGCTTCATTATCATTCTCACAATAGACGACATTGATGTCATCATACTGCTTGAGCAGCGTGCTCATGACTTCCTTTCCCTTTGCCTGGGTAAATTCTCCCGGCACCTCCGCCAGAAGATTCCAGCCATAGGTGGCTACCGCATCCTGCAAACCCTTGGTCCTGCCGATCTGCGCGGATGCACCGATCGTCCCCTGAATATTGACAATATTCAGACTGTCCTCCGCTATGCCCTTGGCGGTCACATATTGATGCAGCCATGCGGTTGCCTTTTTTGCCTCTAATTCAAAGTCAGATCCCACCCAGGAGTTAAAGAGTGTCGGATCCGACACTGCCACCTGACGGTCAATGACAATGACTGGAATATTGGCACTGCGCGCCTCCTCTAAAACAGTCTCCCAGCCTGTCTCCGTCACCGGGGCAAGCACGATATAGTCAACATCCTGCTGGATGAACTTGCGGATTGCCATGATCTGATTTGCCTGTTGCTGCTGCCCATCCTCGATCAGTAACTTGTAACCCTGATCTGCGGTAAAGGTCGTCTTCATGGATTCGGTGTTGGCCGATCTCCAATCCGACTCTGCTCCCAGTTGGGAAAAGCCGATCACGATCTGCTTGCTGTCCTGACTTTCTGTATCCTGTGGTGCCGTCGCCGTCGACGTATTTCCACAGCCTGTTGTCAGCGTAAAGGCTGACAATAAGACGCTAAATACAGCAACCAACCGGCTCGCCATACTGCATCTGGTCTTGTTTATTCCTTTCATTGTAAAAACACCCCTTCTAATACTACTTCTTATTATCTCCGAATTGCGGCAATTTCGCAACACCCATACCAAAAGAAAACGAAAAATAGAGATGACGCCGGATATGCGCTCATCTCTACTTTTCTCATGTCTTTTCTAAAAAAGAAGGAGGTTATTTATTTAAACTTTGTGCTTTTTTCTTACGTGCCATAACTACACTCTGGATCACTAAGAAGAGACAGAGCATTGCGGCGATCGTAATTCCTGTCCACCAAGCCTGATCCAGACCTGCAGAAGAAACGATATTCTGAATGGTGCTCAAAGAAAGTACACCAAAAAGTGTGCCGATGATATTTCCTACACCACCGGTCAGCATAGTGCCACCGATGATAGAAGATGCGATGGCGTTCATTTCCATACCCATGGCATGGGAAGCAGAACCGGATCCAACATGGAGGAAATATACAAATCCGCCAATACCTGCTAACAAACTACAGATCAGATGTGACAAAAACTTTGTTCTTCTGACATTGATACCAAGCATGAGTGCACTCTGCTGGTTGCCACCAACAGCATAGAAACTACGTCCCAACTTAGTCCAACGAAGCATGATAAACATAAGGATGACAACCAGAAGTGCTACAACCACGCCGATCTCTACATATGCATCCACATATGTGCCTAATTTGTTGACAGAACCCAGTCCCGGAACGACCACTCTGGTATCCTTTAATGCAACGAATGCTTCGTTTTGCACATTGAAAGGATTGGTGTTGACAATCGTCGTCATACCTCTGGCAAAGAACATACCCGCCAAAGATACGATAAATGGCTGGATATCCAAGTAGGCTACCAGATAGCCCTGAACGATACCAAAGGCAAGACCGATACCCAGAGAAATCAGCACAGCCCCTAAGATGGAACCGTTATGATAATCCAGATATACGGCACTGCACATGCTGACCAGTGCTACCACACCACCAACGGAAATATCGATCCCGCCTGTAATCATGACCAGGCTCATACCGCAGGAGGTAATGATCAGTGCTCCGTTTGCGTTTAACATACTAAGGAAGGTCTGCGGCTTCAAAAAGCCCTCTCCCTGGAATATGATTGCTCCGATATACATCAGGAAAAAGATAACGATCGTGATGGTCAGAAGCATATTCGTATCTGTCATATTCTTAATTTTGTATCCAATACTTTTTTGTGCTGTAGAAGTCTTATTAGCCATATTATGCTACCTCCTTTGCACGGAATTTTTTGCCAATACCTGCCAGTTTTTGGCGGACAGCCGGTGCACTCAGGACAACCAATAAGATAACGACAACCGCTTTGTATGCCGGAAGTGCATCGGATTGCACATCGAATTTATAAAGGGTCGTTGTCAAGAACTGGATAACATAAGCGCCCAGAATAGATGCAGCCATATTGAACTTGCCACCACTTAAGGAGTTACCGCCAAGTGCTACGGCAAGAATGGCATCCATTTCAATATCCTTTGCGATAACGGAATAGTTGATCGTCGAAAGTCGGCTGACCTTGATCAGACCAACAACAGCAACGCAAAGTCCTAAGATAACAAAACTCAAGAACTTGATAAAGGTCGGGTTGATACCGTTTAAGCGGGATGACTTTTCATTGATACCAACAGCCTGTGTGTAAAGTCCCAAATTTGTAAATTTCAATACCAGTGCGATAATAATAACGCAGGCAGCCGCGATAAAGAACGGTGTCGGAATCGGAATTCCCGGTAAAAATCCACCATAGTAGCCAAAAGTCGGATCGCTGATCAATGGCAATTCATTGTTGTTGATCCAAGCCGCAATGGAACGACCTGCGGTGTATAGGATCAGGGTTGCGACCATCGGTTGTATCTTAAAGTAGGCTACCAGAACACCGTTGAATGCTCCAAATAACATAGATACAAGACATGCTACCAAAAATGCCACCAAAACTGAGGTACGAAGTGTCTCCGGTCTGGAATTGGAACCACAAAGTACACGCAGAATCACACTGCCTGCGATGGCTACGGTAGCGCCCACACTGATGTCCTGTCCGCCGGAAGCAGCCGTTACCAGCGTCATGCCAATCGCCAGGATAGCAAGTTCTGAACCATAGTCTAAGATGGTGATCAGATAACCGGATAAGACCGGTGCCCCGGAACTGCTATATCCAAGTGTGATCTTAAAGAATGACGGATCTGCGATCAGATTGAACACTGCCAGAATCACAAGCGCTGCCACCGGGATAAACATCTGCTGTCTCACCAGATTACTGAAAAATCCAGATCCTTTCGTTTTTTTCACTGCTGTATTTTCCATGATTAATTTTCACCTCCAGCGATTGTACTCATAATCTTGTTCTGCGTCAGATCTTCTCCGGAAAGTTCTCCGACTACCTTGCGATCACGCATAACGATCAGACGGGAACAGGTACGGAGCATTTCATCTGTCTCAGAAGAAATAAAGGTCACGCTCATACCTTCGGAAGCCAGTTTCAATACCAGTTTCTGGATATCGATCTTGGTTCCGATATCGATACCACGTGTCGGCTCATCCAGAATCAGATAATCCGGATGGGTCAAAAGCCAGCGTGCTAAAATACATTTCTGTTGATTACCACCGGAGAGTGATTTGATCGGTGTGTCAGCGGATGCTGTCTTGATATCCAAAAGTTTGATGTATTCTTCCGCATATTTGTTTGCCTCTGCCTTTGATAACGGACGGAAGAAGCCGCGCATTACCTGCATAGCAAAAATAATATTTTCCCGAACGGAGAGATCTCCGATAATACCGTCGTTCTTACGATCTTCCGGTAAGTATGCAATACCATTTTTCATGGCATCAATCGGTTTTGTGATCTTGATCTCCTTACCGTTCTTCTTTACCTTTCCGCCAAGCACATGATCGGCGCCAAAAATGGCTCTGACACATTCGCTTCGGCCGGAACCCAGAAGCCCGGTAAATCCATTGACTTCACCCTTTTTGATGTTGAAATCAAATGGCTTGATACCCGCATTACTGTAAAGTCCTTCTGCCTCAAATACGATCTCATCCGCATCTTTGCCACTGTATGGCTCCTGTTCACCACGGATATCAGACATATCATCCAATTCCTTACCAAGCATCTTGGCAACCAGTTTCACACGCGGCAGGTCTTTGATCTCATACTGACCTACCAGTTTGCCGTCACGCAGTACCGTGATCTTGTCACAGACCTCATATACCTGGTCCAAAAAGTGGGTTACAAAGATAATACCCACGCCTCTGGATCGCAAATCCCGCATCAGGGTAAAGAGTTTTTCTACTTCCTGCTCATCCAAAGAGGATGTCGGCTCATCTAAGATCAGAACCTTGCAGTCCATATCTACCGCACGAGCAATGGCAACCATCTGCTGGACGGCGATGGAACAAGAGGCAAGTTGCTGCGTTGCCTTTGCCGGAATGTCGAGAGACCGCAATAATTTGTCAGCATCCGCATTCATTTTCTTCCAGTCCTGATAGATATTCTCTGTTCTACCTATGTACAAGTTTTCAGCTACTGACAAATTAGGACAAAGTGTGATCTCCTGGTACACCGTACTAATTCCCAGTCTCTGTGCATCCTGTGGTGATCGGATGGATACTTCTTTGTCATTTCCCTCTACGAAAATCTGACCATCGTCCTTTTCATAAACGCCTGTCAAAACCTTGATCAGTGTCGATTTTCCAGCTCCGTTTTCGCCCATCAGAGCATGAATTTCACCGCCACATAATGTAAAATCTACGTCCTGTAAAGCGCGAACTCCAGGAAATGATTTATTGATATGTTTCATTTCCAAAATGGTTTTATTACTCACCTGCGTTTCACTCCTTTTCTTTAAAAAATGCGTGATGCCATGCGTAGAATCTTCGTACGCCGCACCACGCATTTTCAAAATTTTTAAATTGTCAGGAAAGATTAGATTCCGTACTTATCAATATCTTCCTGTGTGATTGTTGTAGCATCAAATCCCTTTTCTTCCATGATGACTACCTTGTCTTCTAATTTCTCGCCAGCCTCTAACTTCTTGATGATGCCATCGATGGTAGATGCCTGATAAGGGTTGCACTGTCCATCATAGTTCCAGTTCTGGTTCAAGAGTTCTTCCAATGCCCATGAGTTGCAGTCAAATCCCATAACGATAACGTCTTTGCCAACGCCGTGAGAGATATTTGCCTTGTCAAGAGCTGCTACAGCACCCTTAGCCATGTCGTCATTCTCAGCATAGATAACATTGAACTTTGTTCCCTTGTCGATCTCTGACTGAACGATCTGCTGTGCTTTCTCTGCGTTCCACTCTGCTGTCTGCTGTGTAACAATGTTCCAGTTGTCATCTGACTTAGCCTTCTCATCCAAAGCGCCGGTACGTCCCTGCTGTGCTGCAGAACCCATAACACCCTGAATATGGATGATGTTGTATTCATCTAAGCCCTGATCTGCTAACCAATTAACTGCTGTCTCGCCTTCTTTGTCCATATCAGATACGATAGATGCTTCATATAAACTGTCATCAGCGTCGATTGTACGGTCGAATAAGATAACTCTGATGCCTGCATCCTGTGCATCCTTTAATACAGAATCCCATCCTGCTGTATCAGCAGCAGAAAGAAGAAGATAATCAACACCGTCCTGAATGAACTTCTGTGCTGCTGTGATCTGCTCATCGTTCTTCAAACTGTAAGCAAAAGAAGCGTCATATCCATTCTCCTTTGTGAACATTTCTTTCATGTCCTTATCGTTTGCTGTACGATAACCAGACTCATTAGGATCATTGTTAATGATACCTACTTTGATCAGATCTCCTGATCCTGAATCAGATGACCCCCCATCTGATGATGCGCCCTTAGATCCACAAGCGGCTAAACCAAATACCATTGTGAGTGCCAAGATGGCTGCAAGAACTTTCCTCTTCATATAATTGTACCTCCCATAATTATAAATTTTAAGGACCATCCCTTGATGTATTACATTCTATGAGATGATCCCCTATTTATCCATGCAGAAAAATCTCAGAAAAGTTGAAATTCTTCTGTCTTCCATATTTTGTTTGATTTTTTTATGTTTAGAGTTGATTTTTTTATTGTGCTTCAACGTAAGGGAGAATCACACGTACACTTGTACCCTCTCCGTAGACACTTTCAATAAAAATGCCATATTCTTCACCGAAATTCAGACGGATCCTTTCGCAGACATTGTAAAGCCCGTAAAAGTCCTTGCCGGTCAGGACCTTATTCTGGATACCGGACTGTACCTGCCTAAGACGCGTCTCGTCAATACCGATACCGTCATCTGTGACGGTGATCGTAAAATCCTTTTCCCCCGCCTGCCCGCGGATACTGATATGCCCCATGCCGCGTTTGTTCTTGATGCCGTGATAAAGAGCATTTTCTACCAACGGCTGGATCGTGATCTTGGGGATACTGTAAATGTAAAGGGATTCCGGCACTTCAATATCATAACTTAAGATATCCTGATACCGGACATGCTGGATCTCCAGATAACTCTTTACATGGAGCATTTCTTCCTTAATGGAATTGATGTCCTTGCCCTGATTTAAGGAAGTACGGAAGAAATCCGAAAGATTTCGCACCATACCAACGACCCGCTTCTGTTCGCCTGCTTCTGCCAGCCAGATGATGGCATCCAGCGTATTATAAAGGAAATGCGGATTGATCTGTGCCTGCAAAAGTTCAAATTCTGCCTTACGCAAACGGGTCTGCTCTGTTGTAACCTGCTCCAAAAGTTCATTGATCTTATCGATCATGGTATTCATGGAATTGCTGAGTGCCGTCGCTTCCACACCGGTATTGACATTGGCACGGACAGACAAATTCCCCTTAGCGATCTCATCCGTCACCTGACTCAATTCTTTAAAAGGCCGCGTGATACTCAAAGGGATCAGATAAGACATGATACCGACTGCGACCACAACGCCCGCCAATGCAATCAGGCAAAAACGAAGCATCCAGGTATAGAATTTCTGGTAGTCATCCCTTGACTTCTGGATCCCCTGGATCTCATAGTAGGTGTATTGCGAGATCTCATCCCGTACCAGAGTCGTAACAATCTGGACATCGTTTTCCCAGATCTCCATGTTCTCCTCGTACAGGTTGCCCTCAGCCATATTTTCATCAATACGCGCCACATAGACCTGCAAACTATCCAAGTATTTGCGGATATCCTGCAAACGGTCCCGATTATCCTGCGATTCTGTGATATTTTCCAGACCCTTGACAACACTTTTTGCATGACGCAGCATGGTGTCTACATCTGACTCCTTGAGCGTCTTATTGCCAACAATCACCAGATAAATCTCATAGTCAAAATCTTTTTTGAAATCCAAACTGAACTCACTCGCAACCAGCGTCGAGTTAATCATATCCTCATAACGCTGGTTACTGGACCAGAGATTGTAAATACTAAAAAAGAGGATGGAAAAAATTGGCACCAAAAGGACAAGATACGAAAATCGAATCTTGGTTGCTAATGTGGATCGATTGTAAAATTCTATCCATCGTTTTTTCATACCGCCTTGGCTCCATTTCGATACTGGGTCGGTGTCATTCCCTGAGTCTTTTTAAAGAGATAGGAAAAATAATGTGCATCCTTGTACCCCACCAGGAGACTGATGGCACTGCTCTTTTCGCCGGTGCAGCGCAAAAGTTCCTTTGCTTTTCCCATGCGGTAATCTGTCAGATATTTGATAAAGGTCTGACCGGTCTGCTGGCTGAAAATGGTACTCAGATGGTTTGGTGAGAAATTGACATAGGAAGCAACCGTGTTTAAAGACAGATCCTCCTCTGCATAGTTCTCGTCTATATAATGCATGACCTGCTCTACCACATCACGGTAGCGATCAGTCGCCCGCTGTTCCCGTAGGTTGACTGCCTTTTGTAAAATGCCCTGCACATAGTCCATGGATTCTTTTTCATCGCCCACGATACCGGAATTTAAGTCCGGTGCAGACACCTGCTCTTTGCCCACATGAATACTCTCCAAGAAATCGCTGACGCAGAAGTAGGCATCCATAACGATATACTGACGGAAAATACCGGATTTTAAGGCATTTGTACCGGCTCCGCGGAAAAATTCCTCCACAAAATATACTACTTCATCCGAACCGCCCACCTTTAAGAATTCTGTGATCTTATCGCGGTTGACTTCCTTGGTATTGACACTCTCGATGGAAAATGCCTCCTCAGCCTCCGTCTTTTCACTGTCCTGGCTGCGAACGACCATATTATCCCTTTGCAGGTAACGGTGTGCAAAAGCACGTCTCGCCTGTTCAAAAGACTCCGGCAACTCCCGCAGACGGTTGACCGGCTCTCCCATGCCAACATAGTAGACCAGATGATGATAGGCTCCGATCGTTTTCTGCAAGACCTCTAAAAAACGTTTTTCCTTCTCCTCAATCTCTTCCCTGCTGTCTCCCTTAAACAAAAGCGCCTTTCCTTCCAGACTGCGCTCGAATGACAGTACATCACTCTCGGATTCATAGGACTTTAAAGTTTCTTCTGCCTCTACAATACTACTGGAGAACTCATCTCTGGCGTGTCTGGTCGATTGGATCTGTACCAGGACGATATTGTACCAGATGGCAGAAATATCCAGTTCCAGATGGTCTGCCATTTCCAGCAATTCTACCGGTGTCTTGCTTCCGGTCACCAGATACTTAAAGAAATCTTTGCGGTTCTTCTGGACATTTTCTTCCATTTCCCGCTGATACTGCTCGCGGACTTCCTGTTCTCTCTTTTTCTCCCGGATCTTTTCTGCTAACTGATCCAACTCCTGCAAGAGTTCATCCCCACTGATCGGTTTGGAAAGATACTGCGCCACGCCAAGTTTGATGGCTTCTTTGGCATAAGCAAACTCCTCAAATCCTGTCAGGATGATGATCTCAATCCATGGCATCTCTTTCTTGATCAGCTTGCTCAATTCCAGACCATCCATAAAGGGCATGCGGATATCCGTAATGACAATATCCGGTTTACATTTCTGGATCATAGGATAGGCAACTTCCCCATCGCCTGCTTCCCCGCAAAATTCATAACCATGAGACGCCCAATCAATATTATTCTTGATGCCTTCCCGCATAACAAATTCATCTTCGACTAAAAATACCTTCAACATATCTAATCTTCCTCTGTTTCCTCCACCAGATAAAGTGGACGCTTCTTTGTTTCCAGATAGGTCTTTGCCATGTATTGCCCCAAAATTCCCATACAAAGCAGTTGTATGCCCGCAATAAAAATAATGATGCATACCATGGAGGGCCAGCCGGAAGTCGGATCACCAAAGATCATGGTTCTTACTATGATAAAGATGATCGCGATAAATGCCACCAGACAAAATACCATACCCATCACCGATGCGATCACAAGCGGCGCCGTTGAAAATGCCACAATACCATCCAAAGCATAGAGGAACAACTTCCAGAAAGACCATTTTGTTTCCCCGGCAGATCGCTCGACATTCTCATATTCCAGCCATTTCTTCCGGAAACCAACCCAGCCAAAGATACCCTTGGAAAAACGATTGTACTCACCCATGCTGAGGATTGCCTTCACGACCTTGCGGTTCATCAACTGAAAGTCTCTGGCACCATCTACAATGTCCGCACTTGAAATCTTATTCATGATGCGATAGAACATACGGGCAAAGAAAGAACGGATTGGGGGTTCTCCTTTTCTCGTCACACGGCGCGAGCCTACACAATCATAGCCTTCCTCTTCGATCACCCGTAACATTTCCGGCAAAAGTGCCGGCGGATCCTGCAGATCTGCATCCAAAATTGCCACATAATCTCCCCTAGCATTCTGCAACCCGGCATAGATGGCTGCCTCCTTTCCAAAATTTCTGGAAAAGGAAACATATCGCACACGCGCATCCTTTTTATGTAAATCCCGCAGGACTTCAAGCGTTCCATCCGAAGATCCGTCATCAATAAAGAGATACTCGATCTCCACCCCAGGTACTTCCTTTTCTACACGCGATGCCTCCGCATAAAAGATGGGCAGTGCCTCCTCCTCATTGTATGCCGGAACCACCATGGTCAACTTCTTTTTATCCATACTCATTTTCTCTGTCAAAATTGATATTCCCTCACTATTTACGGTCAAACAGAGCCATCATGCCCTTGGTGAGCCCTTCCAACTTGTCCTCTGCATCTGCAAGGGAGGATCCCTTTACGCCAAAATAAAACTTGATCTTTGGCTCTGTACCGGAAGGCCGCACGCAGCACCATGCATGATCCTCCAACTCATAATAGAGCACATTGGAAGTCGGAAGTCCGGTAGGACTCTTGCTGCCGTCTGCCATATCGGTACGCAGATCCGTCTTATAATCACGGACTGCCAATACCTTAGCATCACCGATCTGCTGCGGCAAATGTTCTCTTGCCTCTGCCATCATCCGCTGGATCTGTTCTGCACCATCCATGCCCTTTAAGGTGATGGTCTCCAAGCCCTCTTTGAAATAGCCATATGTTTCGTACATATCCAACATAGCATCCCACAAGGTCTTGCCCTGCTTTTTATACCATGATGCCACTTCACAAAGCATCATAACGGCAACACAAGCATCCTTATCTCTGGCATAAGTTCCCGCCAGACAGCCATAGCTTTCTTCGAGACCAAATACATAATTGTATGTGTGGTTTTCTTCAAACAGACGAATCTGTTCTCCTATATACTTAAATCCTGTTAAAACTTCAATCAAGTGCACACCGTATGCCTGCGCAATCACTTTTGCCATATCAGTTGTAACTATGGTTTCTACAAGCGCCGGATTTTCTGGCATGGTACCCGTGGCTGTACGTTCCTTCAAAATGTATTCTGCGATCAACATTCCTGACATATTTCCTGTGAAGGAAACATAATTTCCGCTCTTTGTATCCTTACAATATACCCCAAGACGATCTGCATCCGGGTCTGTGGCAAGCACGATATCCGCATCCACTTTCTTGGCAAGGGCAAGGGCGAGTTCAAATGCCTTTGACGATTCCGGATTCGGATAGGCAACGGTCGGGAAATTGCCGTCCGGCTTTTCCTGTTCCGGCACCACATAAACCTTCTCAAAACCTAATTCCTTTAATACGCGGCGCACCGGGATATTTCCGGTTCCATGCAAAGGCGTATAGACGATGGTAAAGTCTTTTGCCATCTCGGAAATGACCTCCGGATGAATGGACTGTTTCTTCAGTTCTGCCATGTAGGCATCATCAATCTCCTGATCAATCTCCTGATAAAGTCCGGCTTCTTTTGCCTCTACTTCACTCATGGTCTTTACAAGATCAAACGATGTTACTTTTGCTACTTCTGCCAAAATATTTTTATCATGTGGTGGTGTGATCTGGGCTCCATCTTCCCAATATACCTTATAGCCATTGTATTCTCTCGGATTGTGGCTGGCGGTGATAACGATACCCGCGATACAGCCCTGTTTTCTTACAGCAAAGGAGAGTTCCGGTGTCGGACGCAGACTGGTAAAGCGGTAAGTCTTGATGCCGTTGGCATTGAGGCAGAGGGCTGCCTCCTTGGCAAATTCCGGTGACATGATACGGGAATCATAGGCGATCGCCACGCCCTTATCCTGTCCTTTTTGCGCCAGGATGTAGTTTGCCAGTCCCTGGGTTGCCTGACGGACGGTGTAAATGTTCATACGGTTGGTTCCCGCGCCGATCACACCACGCAAACCGCCGGTACCGAATTCCAGTTGGCGATAGAAGCGGTCTTCAACCTCCTTTTCATCATCTGCGATGGCGCGCAGTTCTTCTTTTGTTGCTTCATCAAAATATGGGTTTTGCAGCCAGTCCCGGTATGTATCTTTGTAGTTCATGCTTGCCTCCTAATGATATATACATAGTTCTGCTCATATCCCACATAATTCAATTATATGGGATATTTCGCTCGAATACATCTTATTATAGAAATTCTGTCTTTCCACGCTTCTTCAACTCATCGACAATCTTTTTCACGTCTTGGGCGCGGTTCTTGTCGCACACAAGGATCGCATCGTCGGTCTCTACGACAATGAGATTGTCAATACCAATCGTGGTGATCAGACGTTTCTTTCCATAGACAATGCTATTTGTCGTATCAATACCAATGTGGTTGGCAGCGATCACATTGCCGGATGCATCCGCATCATAAAGAACGCCCAGATTGTCCCAACTTCCCACGTCATTCCATCCAAATTCTGCAGAGATCACAATCACATCGGGGCTCTTTTCCATGATACCATAGTCAATAGAAATGCTTGGAATGTTTGGATAGACACGAGCGATCGTCTCTTTTTCTGCATCCGTTCCCATAGCGTCGCCAATCTCGTGCAGGCAGGACGCTACATCCGGGAGCAACTGGTCAAAGGCACGCAAGATGGTAGATGCCCGCCAGATGAACATACCGCTGTTCCAAGCGTACTCTCCACTGGTAACATAGGCTTTTGCGGTCTCTTCATCCGGTTTTTCCTTGAACTCTACGACCCTCTTCGCATAAGCGTTATCCGTCGAATCAAACTTGATATATCCATATCCGGTCGATGGGAAGGTCGGCGTAATCCCCAGTGTGATCAACTTATCCTCCTTCTCAGCGATCTGAATGGCTTCTTTCAAAACGCGCGTAAATTCCGGCTGGTTCTTGATAAAGTGATCCGATGGAAAAATACACATGATGCCATCGCCATATTTCTTTACGATCTCTAATGCTGCATATCCAATGCAGGCAGATGTATTTCTTGCCGCCGGCTCTGCTAAGATATGGTCTGCTGCAATACGACTTTCCGTTGCCGTGCGCATCTTTGGAACCTGGGTCTCATTTGTCACAATGAAAATATCCTGCCGGTCTGTAAATGTAGCGATCCGGTCGATCGTTTCATTGACCATCAGGTCTTTTCCGCTCAAATTCAGTAACTGCTTTGGTTCTTCTGCTCTGGAAAGCGGCCAAAATCTCGTACCACCGCCGCCAGCCATGATCACGCCATATGTCTTCATTCTACTCTACCTCTCTTTTTATTCTGCAATATGTCCTAAATCCTCGTTGTGATCAGTTCGCAAGTCCCCTCGATATGAAGGACCTTTCGCCCTGCGGAAACAAAAATACTGTCTCCTGCTCCAAAGGAAATACTTTCCTCTCCACTTGATATTATGCCATTTCCAGCCAAAATCACAAGGGAAACAAAAGATACTTCGTCTACATAAAGCATCTGCCGCTCCCGTATCTGATATTTTTCACACTGAAAATATTTGCAAAGACTTAACTGCTGCACCAGATTTCCATCTTTTTCCTGCGGTTCCAGCAGACCAAATGCCCCCTGCTCATAGGGTTCAAAGCACATGACATCCAGAGCCTTATCCACATGGAGCGGACGTTTCTTCCCCTCTTTATCCACACGATCGTAATCATATACACGATAAGTGGAATTGGAATTCTGCTGGATCTCACAGATCAGAATACCCGCACCAATCGCATGAATGGTTCCTGCCGGAATGAAAATAACATCTCCCTTTTTGACATAGACCTTGTTCAGCACCTCTGTAATGGTGTTGTCTGAAAGTCTCTTTCGTACTTCTTCTTCCGATACCTGTCTTGAGAATCCACAGTAAAGATACGCCCCTTCTGCAGCATCCATCACATACCACATCTCATTTTTGCCAAATTCTTTCTCATGGACAAAAGCATAATCATCATCCGGATGGATCTGGACAGAAAGCGGCTTTGCTGCATCGATAAACTTGATCAGGATTGGGAAACGATCAAATGTACGGCTCTTCCAGCCGCAGACCTTGGCTCCATATTGACGGACAAAATCTCCAAACCAGACACCATCCAAGGCTCCACCAACAATACGGCTCTGTCCATCCTTGTGTGCCGACAATTCCCATGATTCTGCGGTAATATCATAGGGACTTTTTTTGCCAAACTGTGTCACCAGACGCTGCCCACCCCATAGATAATCCTTGTATGCCGGAGACAGGAGATACAATTCCGGCAAGTCCTGTCCCTCCACCGGCATCTCATCCAAATGAAGCATATCACGTTCATCTATCTCCACGCCGGTGTCCACCTCGATCACCGTTACATTTTGGTCACTATCATTATAGAGCCGGTGCATCTGTGTTGGCAGAATGTTGACGCTCTCATGTTCCCGGATATGTAAGGTCTTCCCATCCACCTCAATACCAAGCACCCCCTGTATGACCGAATAATTTTCGTTGCGCTTTTCATGCGAATGGGATGATAAGGTTGTGCCCGGATACATAACGATACGGCGCACGCGATAGCCGGGTGCCTGTGCGATGATCTCCCGCACGCCCCAATTCCGATACACCTTTGTACTGTAATTAAAATATGCCTCGTAACTATCCGGTGCTTCCGCAATAATACTCTTGATGTCCTGCTCCGATTCCTTTTTCGTAATATACATGGCATCTTCCGTATTGACGATAAAAAGATCCTCCAGATCATTGCCTACGATCAACTGATGTTCTGTCTGATTGATCACGGTCGTATTCCTGCAATCCCGCAGGATCATATTCTTATTCTGCCTATTTTGATAGACATTTTCATAGGAACGGAAATTACTGACATCCTGCCACTCCATAAAGATCGGGATCACAGACACATGATCGGAAGTCTCCAGAAGGGCTTTTTCTATATGGCTACGTCCTCTGGTCGGATAAGAAGCATCTGCACGCTGCTGCGTTCCCGGATAGTCTTCTTGCTTGCGCCTCAGACTTGCTTCCAACTCCTCCTGCAACATACCATTACAGCAAAGGATCATACCACTATTCCATAAAATATCATCCTGATAAAAGATCTTTTCTGCGACTGCCTTTGACGGTTTTTCAATGAACCGGCTGACATGACTCCCCTGATGCCGGATATATCCGTAAGAGGTCTTTGGCGCATCTGCCCGCACACCAAACAGCACATACTGTCCTTGTTCCGCTAATGTCTTTGCCTGATACAAGGCATCTGCAAAACCATCCCCCCGCAGAACCAGATCCGCCGGTACGATCAATACCGTCTCCTCTTTTGCAAGAACGGAACTTGCCTTCAAGACCGCCGGTGCCGTCCCCAGCGCTTCCGTCTCTATAATGATCCGGTAAGAGATCCCTTGAAATTGCTTCATCTGTCCTTCGACGATCTCCTGATATTCCTGGTTGGTAACAATGACAAATTCATCACAGAAGGGAATATGACGAATGATCGTTTCCTGAAACAGAGAATTGTCATTATTTAAATTTAAAAACTGTTTGGGTGCATTCCTTCTGGAGAGTGGCCACAAACGGTCGCCAGCGCCCCCTGCTAATACGATTGCTTTCACTGTTTATTATCTCCTGTTTTGTGATTCATGGTAAATATTTACTCAATTTTACCGCGACCCGTTCTTCTATTTCATCCGCAATGTTTTGACACCGTTTTTTTGACATACCAGCCTGCATACCGCAGGCTAACAGTTCTTTTTTCCCCGGATTTTTTCCATTGCCGTCTACCGTGGTTGTATGCTCACCATAATAAGTATTACTATATGTCAAGTCATAGGCTGGGCTCAAATGCCATTTATCTTCTTTTTCGTCATAAATGAAAGAGAAATTTTTAGAATGGTCATCACGATTATGCGCGTAAACATTAAAGCACATACGCCGATACATATTTTCTATGTCCTGTGTATCATCCCTCGTCAAAATCTTTGTCAACTTCATAAGTGAATGATAATCTAAACTCGGCTGTTCAAAATCTAATTCTAACAAAGCGGCGGCTGTTAAAACATGCTTTTTTTGTATCCTACCATTTTCCACCACGCGATCAAAGCGTTTTGTTCCAAAATAGCCCGAACACAGATCCGATGGGAACAGTCTTGTTTGACTCATCACAATGCCACATTCTTTTGCACACAGTGAATATGCATACTCCATCTCTCCACTATCATTTTGATCTACATGTGCCGGAAATTTAATGATCCAGTCTTCACCATCTATCTGGGTCATGATCTTCGGTCGTGCTCCGCCACTCGTCCCTCCCAACTGATATAATTCATCCAATTTCTCTGCGTATTCCGTCAGCAGGATCTTTTGGCATTGCTCTGCGAGTTCATCCAGATCCAATCCCTCTTGTACCCCGGGGAACTCATACTGTGGCTGATAGGTCAATGCCCCCATTCCTGAATTTCCAACAATTGCCAACCGATCTAACATCGTATAATCTCCTGCATCTTCCCCCTTCTCACGCAATAAACGTTCCAAGAGCAAGCGCCCCCAGGCATCCGGCAGACTATCTGCAAATACTCCAAACAATCCCCCAAAGTAATTCTTTTCCGGAACAAAAACCTGTTTTTTTAATGGTAAAGAAAATGGGCTAATGGAAAACCCATCTTCTAACCATGTATCGCAATAGGAAAAAGCCACCTTATGATCCGCTGTCAACGCTAATAGTCCGACCTTTTTCTGATCAATCCATACTTCAAGACCTTCCCCTTGTCTCATTGATTACCTCCTGAATATCTTGATATGGTACATTGGAAAACAGGTTCCGCAATTCCTCCGACACATCTAATGCCATGGCTATTTTTGTCAAAGAATATAAAGAAATCTGACCTGTCGTCTCAAATCGTTTGATGGAGCCATAACTCACACCACTCATATCTGCCAGTTTTTGCTGTGAAATTTTTCGACGCTTACGAATTTGGCACAAACGCTTTGCAAGTTTTTGATCTAATTCCTCTGCTGTTTCCCATATCAGTGCTTCCATATAATCTCCATTACCAGATAATATATTATCTATTTATCTCATATTTCCCTATTTATGTATAATATATTATCTATATTATCACATCCATATATGCATAGCAACTCAATAAAATCCTAAATATCTTCCAATCTTTTCTCCGGACATATGCTGTCCTACTTTGACCGCCACATAACTAATGGCAAAAACAACAAATGTGCTGATAGGAAACGCAAGAGCCTTCCCGTGTTTGAACAAATACAAAAATAAAGGATGTATCAGATATATGCCAAAAGAACTGTTGCCTACATCAAGCATAACTGTCTCGATCCGTCTCAACCTCCGGGAAATCTGCTCTTGGGGCTTCTCATGTGTGATATACACATATATAAGTATGCAAACATACAAGGTCACAAGCATAGCAGATAACTTGACCTGAGTCGTCGAAAGATCCTCCCTGCCAAAAGATAACCAAAATCTCCCCTCACAGATTTCCAAAATAATGGCGGAAGCGAGTGCTATCCCTAACTTCCAATAGGAAATCTTATGTGTGAATTTCTGCTTTCTGAGAATCATTCCCAAATAAAAGAAACTCATCCAGACCAGACAATTATTGATATTATTTGGATAGATCAGATAATGTCCTGCCAAAGCCCAGATACTCTCCCCTGCGATCGCTAAGGGCGATACCAGCAAGATACACCAGACTGCTCTTGTTTCTATAACCTTCAATAACAGAGGCGCCAACAGGGTAATCTGCAAATATACAAAAACATAGTAGTAAATACTGCTCTGGCGAAAAGTCAAAAGATGGATCCAGAACTTACTATAATTGCCATGGACAAGGCAAAGAAGCATAGACCATATCACATAGGGAATCAGCACCCGCAGGATCCTCTTTTTATAAAAGTCTTTGATATCCCTTATCTCCGGAGTCAGAAAGCCTGATAAAAACAAAAATGTCCCCACCCCGAAATTCATAAAAGGGCGCAGATATATCTCATAAGGATTGCCACCGACTGTATGTATGGCTATAACAGAAAATATGGCTATGGCACGCACGATCTGTATTCTGTTCTTCATTTTCTGCGTTAAAACTATCACTTCCAATTATTTCTACAACCTTTTATTCTGTCACAAACCAACACAAGACCAAGGATCATCCCCACTTGGATAAGAAACATAACCACAATAGAATTTATCCCCCAGCCTCTGCATACCACCTTCCAGTCACAAAATTGCCGAAAGAGATTTGCAAAACATAAGATATCCAGTGTATGTTGTCCGCACCAGATCAAACTGGCTCCCACAAGCGGAATCTTCTCGACATAGTAACTGCACCAGATGACCACATAAGTTCCGGCAACTGCGGCAAAAATACATAAAGGAAATCCCTGATATAGGCGATTTGCCATCACGAGCGCACCATAGTGTATGCCAAGCCCCCACAGCAGAGCCATCCCTGCAAGCCAACTGATACCAGCCACGCTAAGCTTATGTAACCGGTCCCACGGAAAACGTTTTGCAAGGTCGCCGACCGCGATAAAAAATGTCGCCATCATACCCTGATCCAGATAGTAAAAATTATCACTTTCGTACCTCTGTGACAGGAAATAACCTCCAAAAAAGACCAATATCACAGCCACTGCCCGCCAGATCTGATTCGAGAAGATCTGCCGGATGCCTGTATAGAGCAGGATAGATACAAACAATGCCAAAAGAAACCATAAAAGCCAGATATCCCTTGCCATACATGTATCCAGAACTTTTTGCAACAGGTAGGTTCCCGTTGCCTGCCATGTGGCATGCAGATATAACTTTGCTTTGAAAAATCCTACGATCAAAACCAGTATAGAAAATCTGACATAAGGAAGCAGGAGTCCTCTGCTTTTCTTTTTCAATGTAATTATCCATGCTTCCTCTTTTAGCAGATATCCACTGATCAGAAAAAATAAGGGCATGTGAAAAGAAGTGATGATCTTGCCACGTCCTAAAATATGATCAAAGATCATCAGCAGTATTGCTAATCCTTTAGCAACATCCAGTGTTAAATTGCGCTTGTTATCTTTTCCATACTCCATCATCTCTTACCTATTCTGCCAGATCGTGGTCACATGGGATTTTTCATATTGTCCTTTATATCCCAAGGCAGCCATTAGGATAAAGATAGGCAGATAACTGAGCAATAATCGCGGACTGACCTCAAACAACATACAAAAAAGGAAAATACCGATAAAGGTCACCTCTAACACCATACCTTTTTCTTCCTTCACTGTCACACGTTCCCAGATCAACTTTATCATCCCCATAATAACCATGATCCATGTAACCTGACATAAGATCATATATGCCAGATGATATTTTCCATACCCCTTCATAGAGCAGGCAATGTTATCATTCTCTGCCGGAAAGAAAAACTGTCGAAAAGCATCCTGGATCTGATCCTTTGCCGGAGACATATGCCCGACAAAGCCGCCTGAAATACCAAATCCAAATGTAGCATCATTAAAAAAAATATGTATTTTGTTCTTTATATGCTCTGCACTTCCCATAAACCCATATTCTTTTATTCGATTTGTGATCGTCTTTTCAACGGTTTGTATCCGATCCGTTTTACTTTGCGGCGTTTCTACTGCCAGAATATAATCTGCTTTGTTCCATTGTCCATAGGATTCCTTATTTGATCCTAATAGTAAAAACCATTCCACCGACAAGGCCTTATCTTTGTCTGCCTGATAATGCAATTCCTTACGTGCTCCAATAACAATACTGCTTACCAGCAGAATTGCTATGCATGTAAGCACCAGGCCTTGCACATATGCTTGTTTTGACCTCTTACGGATTCCAAACACAATTTCAACAATACACATTGCTAACAATATAATGATATTAAGAATCTTTAATCTGCTGAATAACAAAGGAATAAATAGTAATAAAAAGTATATGGTTCTTTGATGTTTTTTATATACACACAGACGCAGATACAGATAAAAAGTCAAAACCGGTATCATCATCGACAACATATCGGTATATGGGACAACGATCCATGGCGAAAGTCCTATCAAAATAATCGAGATCACATATGTAACAAGTCGAATATGACCATCAATCTTCATTTCTTGCAGACACATTTGTATCAACAATACCGCCAGATTTGCACAGACAATACTGCTTCCTACCAAAATACCATATGCATTTATGCCAGTCACTGCTTCTATTTTACATGCTACAAGAAAAATGGCATATAAAGCCAGATTATTGGGACACATCTGAAAATAATCCTGTGTAAAAAAAGCATCCTGTCCTCCAGCCGCCGTAATCTTTGCCGCCATATATACATTCCCCAGATCCTGTCCCCCATAGAAAAATAGTTGTTTTGCAAGAAAAATCTGTGTCAACAACAGTAATATTTGCATACAAAGCAAGGTTCTGATCTGTAATGCTTTTTCATTGCGTCGTTTTATGATCTTGTTCCAGCCCCAATATGCCAGAATAATACCTATCCCCCACACCAGATTAGGGATCACATCTGCAATCAACACTCGCCCCTGTAGAGAAAAAAGTCCTGTTTTTCCCAGATGCGTAAAAAATATGACAATTCCTATTGCAGCGATGGCTATTTTTGCCAAAATATCGATCACTGTGATACATCCTTTTCTGATTGCTGTGATGTCCATACCAGTTCTATGCTTCTTATTTATCATCCTAATTTATTTTACAATATCCGATTTGGTTTTTCGCCTGCATTTGCATCAAATACATTTTTTCTCTCTGCAATGGACTCTATCATCCAATGCGTTTCACCATCAGAGATATTTCTATAGATCACATTATCCCCTGCCCCTTCGGCTAAAAACAAAGCGGCGTAATGCGCGCCCGAAATATGATTATTTGAAATAATATTTCCATAATCGGATCCAAAATCCATATTCCATTTTTCCTCTGCATAAGGTTCACCGCCAAGTTCTATCCCAAAGAAATGATAACGCTCATTTTCTCCCGTGTTGTTATCTATAACGGCATTGTTATAAATCAGATTTCCCACGCTGGCGCGAACCATCTTGATACCACTCCCACCATTTTGTGTGGCGGTATTTTGTTCTAAAATATTATACGCAGCATTGTCCAGAGAAACTCCCGGCAGTTTTGCCTTAGATGACCCATCGTCCATGCGCCCATCCTGCAAGACTTCATCGGCTTCTAAAATTTCATCACTCTGATCTGCCCGCCAGCCATTTCCCTGATAAGTGTTCTTCAAAAGATAACAGCCAAAAGTCTGCCAATCCAGACAAGTTCCTTCTTTCTGGTTGCCCGTGACCGTGTTGCTTATAAAATAACTCTTGTATAAACCACTGCAATACATACCACCGGATTGATTGTCAGAGGACGTATTCTGATAAACAATGATCTCTGAAGGAAAATGCTCCGTATCATAACAGTTTCCAAAGGAAAATCCCGCATTATCATTGATGCACCCATAGTTGTTGCTACCATCATTCCGGTAAAATAATATTCTTTTGGCATCACCGACCACGGTTACCCCACCCGCTGCATTTTCCGTAAACAGATTGTTCGCAACAATGATATCTTCTGATCTTCCCTGAATCCTTAACCCCCGTTGCTTCATTCCACTGACATGGCAATTCGCGATCACAACATCCTGACAACCATCCATCACCAGCGCATTATCTGCTCTGCCCTCTATATCCATGCCCGATAAAACAACATTGGAAACATTTTTACCAAGGATAAGTTCCCCATCGACACCTGCCTCGATATGACATCCTTGTGCCAGTAAATAGGTGTTTTCCTTCAACCGGATCGGCTGACTGATTCTGATGCGTTCACTTTTGATCAGAATGACTTTTCCTGCATTTGCATCGATCATTTCTTGCAAGGCATTTCCAGTCTTTTGTGTAAACGTCACGACTTCTTTATCTGTAAGGTCTATCTTCTTTTCGCATAAGTCCTGATAAAGTGTTTCACATGTTTGGACGGGCTGCGTAAACTCCTTGCCCCCACACCCCAAAGATTGCATACGATCCATGATTTGATAATCCAAGTTTCCGGTATCATACCCTTCTATCCTGTCGATATCCTGCTCTTCCAACCGGCTATCCGATAATTCTGCTATTGTTTCCGGAAGTTCCAGATACTCTGCCTGTGCTGCATCCAACTGCTGTATCTCGCGTTCTGTATCCTGTAGATCCTTGGATGCAATCTTTTGGTCGCCCTTCGCACAACCACATAAGAGAACACCGATCAACACGATACTAATATACTTTTCTTTTTTCATATCCTTCCTTTTCCTTATTGCTATCAAAGCAAACTACGATATACGCCAGCACTAACACCAACTCTATATCATATCCATTTTCTACTGTATTTATTGCTCGCCAATCCCCACACGATACCAAGCGTAAGCAAAAAGATCAAGGCGATATACACCAGACTTCTGACCGGTCTGACATTGGTATAATATTTCAGCAGCCTTTCCTGTAGTATTAAGAGAACAACCGTATGTAAAAAAAACATTCCCATAGAATAACGCCCTGCAAACGTCAGGATCTTATCATAATTTTTCTCTGCTTTCCTTTTCAGTCCCAAATGTCTGACGCCAACAAAGACCGCTATCGCCAAGACAATCGTTGTCGGGGAATAATAATCAAATAAGGTATATTCCAGACTATACCCCTTTTCCACACGGACCAACTGATCAAGAATAGCCACGATACATGCCAGTCCTCCTAACACATATATCCCCCATCGTTGTCTTTTCGTATAGTTTCTTTCGCCTAAATAGGCACCCAGAACCACATAGCCCGGATACCCATATACCGTGCAAAAATTCCAGTTACCATTTGTCCATGTATTCAAAAAAGATAATGGCATTAACTGCGACAGACCATTGATCAGACTTGCCATGCCCCATAAAAACAAAAATATCTTTACAACCTTCCGGTCATGATCCGGCATCACGATTGCCTTTAAAACAGGAAGCATAAAATAAATAGGGATCAACGCATACATATACCAAAAGGAAAATTCTAACTCTCCGGTGATAAATTTCTTCGGATAGGACAATAGCAACCTTCCAAATGTCATGTCACCATATTGTCCTAAAAAGAAGCGCACGACCTTATGTAAAAGCCCATAAAGAAAAATAGCGGCAAAAAATCTTGGAATGTTTTTTGTATATAATTTCCTGATATTCAATTTTCTGTCTTTTCTTAGCAGTATTGCCCCAGTACAAAGAAAAAACATCACAACACAATAACGCGTGATTCCTAAATATACGATATGACTCCCACATGCCTCAACGCCTCCCAAAACACTGATGACATGTATCGCTATAACACCTATTATGGATATTCCCCTTAAAACATCTATATACTCCTGTCGCTCCATCACCTAATCCTTGTCTACTCTCCATTTACACAGATCACGTCATTTTTCTTTTCCCAGACCGATGTGATATCTAATTCCCATTCGCTGTTTCCATCCGCATCACATGCTACCTGTGAAAATCCCATCTCGCCGTAAAAATCCTTGACCATTGCATTTTTCGCGGTCGGATAGTAGAAACCTCGTATCTTTTTGATTCCCTTATTTTGACAAGTTTCTACCAGACTATCCAACATAGCATATTCCATATCTCTTTTTAGGACGCGGCAACTCATGATCCACAATTCGATATGACATTCTTCTTGAACCCTCTTGCCTATGACAACAGATACAATGCCATTATCGCCAAATTTATCCTCTAATTTTCCGTATAAGGTAATATAGGTCTCATCTTCCGCCCGCATTTCCATCTCGTCCCGCGTATAGCGCCTCGTCGTCAGATTAAACTGGTTGCTCTTGTTCGACAACTGCGCCACACGGTTCAAGGACATCTCATCAAATGGTAGGATTGTTCCTTTCATCTGCAAGGACTCCAGATACGCATGGTAGTCTGTAAAAGCATGCTGACTTTTCTTTCGATCTGCATTGGCACGATACATCTCATTACGTTTCTGATCATCCTCGGACAAAATCGTTGTCTCAAAAAATCCGTTGCGGTCTAAGATACGAATATAATCTCTCGCATCCCCGATCTCCGGTGCACATATCCCCCCTAAATTTTGCTCCACAATGGTACGCTCTGCCGGGTTGTCATCTACAAATACCAAACTCTCCGGCAGCAGATTTAGATCTTCCGCAATTTCCCTGAAATTCTGATCTTTCGGTTCCCAATTTGCTTTTATCTCGATGAAATCTTCCATGCCAAATGCACTGTCCGGATGTTCAATACCCGCCTTGGCATTTTCAAACTCATTCTTCGAATCAATGTTTAAGATCACACCCAACTGTGTCTGCTCTTTCACATAATTTTGAAATTCGGAATAGATCTGTCCCTCTGCGACTTCCTGCCCCAGCGCAATATTTTCCACGCCGTCATCCCCGATGACACCGCCCCATAAGGTATTATCCAGATCAAGCACCAGCCCCTTTTTATTTTTGCCAAATACAGATTTGATGATATTCGCCACATTAAATGCCAGATAAGGAATGGCATTTACATTCAAAGCGTATTTATACATATGGTAGAAAAATGGATCCGACCATTCTGCCAGCCCATAGTCAGCAGAAATATAATTGATATCACAGATATAAAAATCTTCATGGCTGTCCGCATAATCGTAGAACATCATATTGAGTCTGGTCAAAAAATTAACCTTCCCATGCATATCGCTGGCATCCCGATTTCCCAGCAGACGATACATAGGCATTTCAAAGTTGTTCTGTATGATTGGGCAATGATATTTAGCAGATATGCTTTCCCAGATTGTACAATATTTCTGAAACTCTTCCTCCAATAAGTCTGTGATCTGACTTTTGGAATCGCTCATTTGTGGATAACGCGTAATATTTCGATTGCTTGTGTGGATATAGATCAGATCCGGTGCAAATGCCTCCAGTTCTGCATTATCAAAGACTGCATCCTCATAATATTTATTATATTCGGACTCATAAAAACTCGGACGGATCCCCTGATTTAATAAAAACAATTCCAGAATCAGTTTAATATCATTTGTCGTGGAACCGCCCAAAATAGCAATCTTCTTATCAACAAAACGCTCGCCCTCTGCCAATAATTCTCTTTTGATTCTTTTCTTTTTGGCTAAAATATAGTTTGCGTCAAACGGATACAGTAATTCTTTTTTCATGATCATTTCCCTCTATTTTTTAACTTTTGCACGAACTGATATCCTAATAATGGCACGCCAATGCCCAGCAACAAATAGACCGGCCACATATAATCAAAAGAATGTGGCAAGGTCAGATACAATGCCCGATCCGGATCTCCTATATGCGCCGCCCAGATACGGTCGATGATCTTGATCAGCGGAAAATGCACTGCCATGATCCAGAAAGATGCCTTTCCACAGGACGCTATCAAAGAACCGATCTTTTTCAGACGGCTGAGATATTTTGCCAGCACCATGCACACATAAATACCGGAAAACGCCACCAGATACATACCCGGATATAAAATGCCAATGATCAGATCCAGACTGTGGTGAAAACTGATAAAATAAATAGCAAGCGCCAAGATGACCGCAGCACAGGCAGACAGATACTTTTCCAATCCCTTGCCATAGTTTCTGAGTAGATATCCTATCCACAAAAATGGCATGACCGTAAGCGATACCTGAATATTGGCAGGCATTAAAATAGATATGACAATGCATCCAACAAGAGAACATATCAGGATGGCTACAAACTGAAAAGCAAATTTGAGATAAGAGTTGCCCGTTTTCTTTTCGATTTTTCGACTGATCGTAACAAGAAATCCAAGGAACACAGATGCCATACAAAGTGCCGGGACAAACCACAATGTTCCGCCCATCAATTCATTGGCTGTGCCTAACAGTACAAAAGCACATGCCGCTGCCAGCGTTCGCAAATTAAAGTATTCTGTTCCTATCGGCATAAAGCCCCAACGGATCAGGGAATTATGTAACAACATGATGATCCAATAAACGATAACATACTTGATCCAGGATGACTTGAAACGGTTGATCACATTTAGGTATGGATCATCCCCATATTTTTTTTCACTATACATAAAACCAGAGATAAAAAAGAATAAGGGAATATGAAATTCATACACAAAGTTATGCGCCCAACTACATGCATGTCCCAGAACAACGCAAAGAATCCCAATCCCTTTTAAAACATTCCAATATCGTCGATCCGGCATGATCGGATTTTGTTCTATCATTTGGCAACTCCTTTCAACCGTTTGTTCCAAAATGCCTGCAGCAGTAACGGCAAACCGATCCCCAATAATAAATAAAGTGGAATCAATATATTATGATTTCCTAAATAGTGTTCATACATCATGGAAATATTCTGATGATAGCCTGCATATACACGGTCAATTCCGCGAATGATCATAAAATGCGTTCCCATCAAAAGGAAGGATGCCTGCCCCATTTTGACAAACAAACTGCGCAGATAATTGCTCTTTTGCAAAACACAGATTCCCTTTGCCAGACACATACAGACATAAAATCCCAGGAATGCCATGACATACATGATCGGGCTGACATAACCGTCCACCAGACTATATAAATGATTTCTGCTGTAGATAGCAAGAAGCAAAAACAGAATGATACCTGCCCAGTATTTTATATATTTCTCCAGATCAGGCATATAATTTCGCAGAAGATAGCCAACCCAGAAATATGGTTGTACCGCAAGTGCAATCTGCATATGTGCAGGCAGATCCCAACCATAGGCAATCATGAGATAGCCCACAATACTGCTGCATCCTATGATAATTCCCTGAAAAAGGAATTTGATCTTTTTGCTTTTGAACCGATCTTCCAACATGCGGCTGTAATAGATAACAAAACCCATAAAGGCAGACCCAATCACAAGCACCGGAACAAACCACAGCGGACCTGCCAAGAGTTCATTGCCATCCCCAATGACTGCATATGCCATTTGTTCCACCATCTGCGCTTTTGTATAAAGTGGTTCGTCAATGCGCAGCATATCATAATGACCAAAGACATTATGGAGTAAAATATAAACGAAGTATAAGGCGACATATTTTACCCAGGATTTCATACGGCCTTTGAGATTGTCATACGGGGCATCCCCATATTTTTGCTCATGATACATATAGCCTGAAATAAAAAAGAAGAGAGGCACATGAAACAGATAAACAAAGTTCTGCACCGGCATAACGCAATGTCCCACTACAACGCAAAGGGCTCCGATCCCCTTTAAAATGTTCCAGTAATCCCTTTGCAATTTTCCATTTTCATCCATCATTACATTATTCATTGTGTTTTTCCATTTCTTCGATGCAAGATAATAATCTTTCCTGTGTTTTTTCATAAATGCTGTCTGTTGCTTTTTTATGATCCGGCAGTTCGTACTTTTCTTTCAGATAGTCTGCCATGTAATCTGTGATCTTAAAGGCTCCGCGGTAATTCACATGCATATTCTCGTTGAAATCCGTTTCATAGTCCAAGCCGATCTCATCTACATGATCGTTCAGATCCAGCACTTCATATCCCCGACTTTCAATCTCTTTCTTGATGTAATTGTAGTTGGCAAACTTATCCTCTTCCAGATTGTTCGGGGTATTCGTAAAGAGAATCCTTCCATCAAAAGTGTCCAGATAATCCAGCATTTCCTCTAAGTACTGCTGGTTATCACTTGAGACTTCCAGTGGCTTTGCACTTCTTCTTGCCAGTGTTTCCTGTTTATCAAAAGATTCTGTCTCATCATAAATATAATAGCCCATAAAACTATCCGGATCCTTGCCAAAATCAGCCGCCGTCAACTGACTCCAACGATTATGATAGAGTGTAAAACTAAAATAATAGTCAAACGCATTGACATCGGCGCCCGTTTTTTTCTCCAATCGTTCCACCATATCTTTTATGGCTTGTGTCCGATTATTCGAAAACCGCATAGAATCCGTGACACGGCGAATATAGTTATCGCAGAAGATCTCATTGCCCATCACATCATAGTCATATGCCAACATACGGATATCGATCAGGTAGACCTTGGGATCCTGTGTCTTTTGCACTTCCTGCAGGAGATATTTCGTCAATGCAACCGGTTGACTTGCTGTTCCAAGACCGTACATCTGCACACCATTATGGGTATATGCCTCCGATGGTATAAAAGATGATTGTACCGCACTGGCACCGATCCATACGGCATCCAGACTATCTTTATCCAGCCTATAGAAAGTGTCAAATTCTGCTCTGGAATGTGTATCATCAGAAATCCTAAGCACCTGTGCCGCTCCCCCAAAGAGAAGCGCAGCCACCAGAAGAAATGCAAGGATTTTTGTTATGTGTAAATTTTTCGTTTTCAATATGTACTCCTAGAACTGTCCATATATAAAGGATGATGCATCATAACCCGGACCGTAAACACCACAGATCAAGACTGCAAATAACAATACGAGATAAAGCATCCAGCGGATCGGTAATGCCTTCTTTGCCACATATGCCCGAACATCCTCTTTTTGCTTGCCATAAGAGATCAGCCATACAATGACAGATCCGAGTAAGAGAAGGATCCAGTCTGCGCGCGATGCCAATGGCAAAAGAGAGGAAAGATTTGTCGGTCTTAAGCATCTCGCCCACATATGAAAACCTTCTTTCATACTGGCAGACCAACTAAACGATATACTGGCAGAGAATAATACAAATGTGCGGATCCGCTGCCAGAGTCTCCATCCAAAACTCTGCGTCGGAATATGCATCTTTTCTATACACCATTTACCAAGCGGTTCTAAAATCTGTCCGCCCACGATCATAAGAAAGAAGAACAGACCGGATCCAAAAACAAAGGTCCACGCACCGCCGTGCCACAAACCTACGACCAGCCAGGTAAAAAACAGACCGATCCATGTGGTCAGTTTCTTTCCCCATTTCTTTCCATATTTTTTTTTCCACTTCTTGGATAACTTCTGTAAGCCTTTTGTCTTCAGGATGGGATACATGACATAATCTTTTACCCATGCTCCCAAGGTAATATGCCATCTTCTCCAATATTCGGATAGTGAAGTTGCATATAAGGGTGTATTAAAATTCTCCGGAAGCCGTATGCCAAATAATTCCGAAGCACCCAACACAACATCCATACAGCCGGAAAAATCCATGTATAACTGCCATGCATAGCCAAGCACCCCGATCAGCACACAGACGCCATAAAAGTCACCTGACCAGATTGCCTGTACGATCGGAGCCATACGATCTGCGATCACCAGTTTCTTGAAAAGTCCCCACAGGATACGTTGCAGCCCAAAACAAATTCCCTGATAATCTGCTCTGTTTCCTGCATAGAGATCTTGTTCTATCTCCTGATAGCGGGTAATCGGGCCGGAAACCATAATAGGAAAGTAAATGCCGAAAAGACAGAACTTCAAAAAATTCCTCTGCGGTCTGACAACGCCCCAATATACATCCAAAATATATGCGATATAACTTAAGGTGTAATAAGAAATCCCCAGTGGTGCTACTATCTGCCAAAGAGACAAGGCACTCCCCTTTCCCAGCAGATGAAGCAGGATATTACCGTTGGTCACAAAAAAGTTCATCTCTTTGTAATAGAGCAAGGCGCCTATCTGAAAGATCACTGCCAGACAGGTAAGGATCCCTGCTGTATTTATCTTTGCGGAAACGTCCTCCTGCCGTTGCTTATCCGTCCAGATCGCTGCACCATATGCTATAAGGATCTGTAAAAGCGTGACGATAAACAGGCGAAAAGACCCACAGACCACATAAAAGAATAGACTCGCCACAAGTAAGACAAGCCAACGTTTTTGTCGCGGCATTAGACAGTACAGCAAATATATGACTGTCAAAAATGCAAAAAATTTAAGTGACGTGATTGCCATGATCTTTCCAGCCTACTTGGTCGCTCTTTCGAGGATAATATCTACCATCTCGCCAACGTTTTTCATTTCATGTACTTCTCCCATAGTAAATTTCATGCCAAACTGATTCTCAATCTCAACCACCAGATTGATGTGCTCCAGCGAATCCCAATCTTCAATATCATCCGATGTGGTCGCGTCGGTCAGCCGGATATCTTCATCATCAAAAACATCCCAGAAAATCTCATGTAATCTCTCAAAAACTTCTTCTCTACTCATTTGTCTATTCTCCTTTTCTTTATCTCAGGCCACCGGTAATGGCAATATTTTGTCCGGTAATTGCTTCTGCCTGATCTGATAACAGATAGGCTATCATCGGAACCACATCCTCCACTTGCAGGTTGCGCTTCAATGGACTTTTGGCTGCATTTTCCTCCACGATCAAGTCTGGAAGATCACTGAGGAATTTGGTATCAATCATCTCCGGAGAAATGCCATTGACTGTGATACCCTTGCTATCATATTCTGTTGCCAGGGCTTTCATCAGTCCCAGCAAGGCATACTTGGATGTCACATAAGCGCTCTGATACTTAGGCGGCACGCCCAGACAATAAGATGTCAGCATCAATACCACCCTGCCATACTTCTGTTTACTCATATGTGGCATAAAACTCTGTAAGATGTGAAAGATAGATCTGACCGAAACTTCATATGCCTGATCTAATCTGACCGGATCCATCTTATGAAATCTCTCGTTCGTGGTTTTCGGTGCAGCCAGATGCACGATATGATCCGGCAGCCACTGTTTTTCCGTCATCCCATCGATCATCTCTTGCACTTCTTGGGGATCTGCCAGATCTGCTTTGACCTTTTGGATCTTCCCCGGAAACTTTTGCGCAAGAGCATCGATCGCGTCACGACTATGTCCATAATGTGCCACGATCATGTCATACTGATCTGCGATTTGCAGGATCAATGCCTGTCCGAGATCGGACGATGCCCCTGTGACAAATAGGATCTTCTTCTCTCTGCTCATTACTCCATACACCCCGCTTTCAAAATGCCTTTTGAAACTGTCTTACCTGTTTGGTTCTTTATCACAAACTTGATCGTCAGACGCCTGACGGATTCGTGTATTTCCTTTACTGTACCACTAATGGTCAGCCTATCACCTACATAGACCGGACGCGCAAAATCAATCTCCACTCCATGGATCAGGCAATACTTTCCCGGCAGGTAGACACCTCCCAACGTAGATATCTGCGATGCGATCAACATCCCATAAACCACACGGTCTTCATATCCTCTGGCTTTGGCAAATTCTGTATCATTGTGCAAAGGATTGACATCACCGGAGATCTCCCGGAACTTATCCATCATTTCCTGCGTGATCTTAACTTCAAAAGATTCACTCAGTCCTATGCTTATTTCTTCAAACCGATACGCTTTCATCTGTCTTCTCCTTCAGCAAACTTAAGACCAAAACACAAGTAGCAAACACACTGACCACCCATTCTCTCCACTCCAGATGCGGATGCAAAGATGCATGATTATTGACAACCACATACCAAAGGATCGGTGAGCATGCCACGATAAAGGAAATCATGATGCTTGTCTTTTGCACGACGGGTTTTTCTTTTTTATACAGCATATAAAAGATCACACCGACCAAAAAGATTATGCCAAGCAGAACCATGGACCATCCGACAAAAGCATGGAAATTGATACGGAGTGCCGCCATGGGACCGATTGCCATACCATACTGATTGTCGCCAAAGTTGTCACCCGTTCCCGTTCTTCTGAGTACATTGATCCAGCCGTCTCTTAAAATATTCTCATGGGTAAAGGCAGTTGCCCAGATCCATTTCATAAACCACAGACCGGCATAGCCAATCAAAAAGGAAATTCCCTTTCCCAGGATCTTCTTGACATTCTGTAAAAATCCGTCCTCACGATATAATAAATAATAGGTCAGAACCGGAATAGCAAAAGCAACCAGCGGATATGTCAAAAAGTCAAAGAATGCCACCAACATACCATCGACCAAGAATATGTATGGGATCCGTTTTTCCTGCTTGCAGTACAAAAGCAAGAGGAGTGTCAACTGCATGGCATAATATACCGTGGACAATTGAAAGGACTGCGCAATCGCAACCGGATTCATGGCAATGATGGTCACCGCATACGCAATACAGTATTTTCCCAATCTTTTATAAAGCAGACAGAAGATCCAACCTGTCAGGATCACCATAAGCATGGCATGCAGATAATAGATATCCTGCACACTCATAAACATAAGAAGTGGTTTTAAAAATATCAGATAGCCATGCCAATACCTTGCATAATTGACATAGGACAGATCTCCCTGCGTATCATTTGCATAGTTCATCAGAGTATCCGCCCAATCTCCCCACTGGTTTTCCAAGTATGCCCCTGACGGACACAACAAGGCATCCTGCAATGCGCCATTGAAATCCGGTGCAATGACCTCTAACAACATGATGATATTGGTATCTGTATCATAAGTATCATAAAAATTGGAAATACTCATATTGTAGTCATCATTTTGCAGACGGATCGTATTTTCAGATTCAACAACATGCGAAATCATCCGATCTCTTGGCAATTTGTAAACCAGGCACAGAAGCCCTACCAGTACCACACTGCTCACGACCACAATGCCTATCATTTTTATCAGTATCTGGATGTTTTGTTTCACTTTCATCTTATCTGCACTCCACTGCTTTCTTTCTTTTATCCACCCAAAGCCATGCCAGCCACATCAACGGAGCAAACACGGCTACCAGCCATTCTCTCCATTCCAGATGCGGATGTAGGGAACAATGGTTATTCAATGCCACGATCCACACGATCGGAACGATTGTCAGCAGGGCAAAGATCACAAACATTCCCACTGCCCGTTTGCCCAAACCAACCTTATGCCGGATCATATGAATGACCACTACGATCACCGCACATAAGATCAAAAAGATCAGGATCTTAACCGGTCTTGTGCCAAAGGCATGCAGATTTTCACGCATTGCCGCTGCCGGACTGATCTCCACGTTAAATGCACTGTCGACATCCGACATCGCCCCTTTCCCTGTTCGGTGCAGGACACTTTCAATGCCCTCGGCGATCACATTTTCATCGGTAAATAAAGAAGCTAAAACCCATTTGCTTACCCACATTCCAGCATATCCCAGTAAAAAGGCTACGCCATAGCGAATGCTCGCCAGCAGATTATGTAACAGATCCTGCTGTGAAAATACCAGGACAAAACAAAGCGGAACAACAAATGCCACCGGCGGATAGGTCAAGAAATCCAAAAACGCCAGAATAATACCATCGATCACAAAAGCATAAAGGAAAAGATGTTCTCTTTTCTTCCGATCATCCCAACGAAGTACCAATAAACTTGTAATAATCATTGCATAAAAAACGCTTGAAAGTTGGAATGATCTTGCAATATACGGCGGATTAAAAAGTGCCAACAGGATAAGAAACGGTCCCACATATGCTTTTTCTTTTTTATAGATCAAAAGCAGAGTGGCAAAACACAAACTGCACAAGATCAATGTATTGATCTGATAAATTTCACTTAGGTTAAAGAATACAAACATGGGTTTTAGGAAGAGGACAAAGCCATGCCAGTAGCGTGGATAAGTCAGTTTATTATCTTCACTATAGGCTTTTGCATGCGCATCCGTCTGTAGTGTATTGACCCAATCTCCAAAGAAATCCCGGATGTAATTGGAACTCGGTGCCAGCAAGGCATCCTGAAACGCTGTATGCTCTCTCGGCGCGATCACCTCTTCTAAGGTAATGATATTGGTCTTGGTGTCATACACATATCCATCTATATTGGCGTTGATATTGTAATCATCACATAGGGCATATAAGAGATTTTCCGATTCTTCTATGTGCTTTACAAAAAGGTCGCGCGGTATCATATACGCAAGCGTCAGCAAGAGTATTGCCCCAATGGCACACCCTATCACAAGCCCTATTGATCTGATATAATCTTTGATCCACTCTTTCAATTTCTTTACCTCGTAAATTCTATGATCGACTCTGCATCAATGAAGTCATTTGATACCATCCAGAATGTCAGGATGATCAAGGGATAAATAACAATCACCGGTTCTAATACCACTTTCTCTTTGATCCATAACCGAAATGTGTTCCAGGATATCTGAAATGCCGCATCCTGACAATACAAAAGCATAAGCAACAACAGATAATATATAAAAGCATAAATAACTGCCCGGCAATAATCACCCAAATAAGCCCACAGCAAAAAGCCCGGAACTGCACCCAAACCACATAAAAGATATGTCAGTCTGCGTTTTCCATCCGTCTGTTCTTTTATCAAAGAAACAAAAAATTTGAGGATGGCATAAATATATGGTAGGAATAAAAGAACAATAACCAGAAATCGTTTTCCGGAAATGCGCCCCTGCACATCTGCTGCAAAGCCATATGTCCCCTTCGCCAGAACAAATGCCACCAGCGCCATAACAACCATACCAGCCGCCTGCACGACATTTCTCTTGTTGTCCTCACGCAAGCCCTTTGCCAGCACTGCCGCGAACAATACTGCTCCGCCAGAGAATACGATCATCGGACAGACATAGACAGCAAGCAACATCCCCGGCAAAGCAAGACCGTCACATCCCCTCATAAATGCCACAAGACATAAGAGCACAAGACTCCACGCATACGGATCCGGTGATCCCATATAACTGTCGCAGATAAACATCGGCATAAAAAATACCGCAAGCAGTGTCGCCATGTAATAGATCGCTGTTCTATTTTCTTCACTGACTTTGCATAGCGCCTGCGCGGCTGTACCAATCAGAATAAGGAACAAAACTACCGTCATCCCCTGTATGATACGCCGGTTTCCCATCAGGGGTACCGCCCATAGATGCTGCATCATATTTTCGTTGTAGTAGCGCAAGACGCATAAGACCCCAAAGCCTGCCAAAGCAAGCAGGAAGGTAATATCTTTTTTTTGCAATTTATCTTTCATCCCAATCACCTCATCCTCTAGTAGAATAATATGCCCTTACTTTGCATAAAGCGCTGCAGACCCTTGACCAGCATATCTATATCTACGTCCATATAAGGAACTGCCAATACTACCAGGGTAAAATATACCAGCCATGCCGGATGTTTTTTCACGCCTTCCACGACACTTTTTGTTTCTTCTGTCACAAGCGGATCCCGCAATATCAACATTGCCAGAATAATCAGCAGATAATAGGTGACCACTGCCAGGATCCAACGTCCATAATCTACCTTCAAAAGCATATCCGGCAAAATAGTCAGAGAGCCTACGGCTACCGCAAGATACTTTAACTTGGCAAACAGGTCGTCCGCTTTCTTTATGATCCTTGCAAAAACCCTTGCCAAAACAACGATCAATGGCAGCAATATCAATAAATAGAGGACTAATTGCACATGGTTCATATAGACAAAATCTGTCTCCGCACCGGAAACATCAATACCTAGGACTTCATGATACAAGAGGGTCGTATGATAAATACCCTGATAGGAAACATTGGTCGCGTCACGCAATACCGTTTCAAAAATATCATTGCCATTGGTACGGCTGAACAATTCAAACCATAAAAACAATCCGGATCCTATCAGAAAAGTCAGGAAAAACAGAATGGTGTTTTTCTTATTTTTCCGTGTCATCATATAATAAAACTGGATCACAAGGATCACATTAAAATACATGAGGACAAAACCCTGATGGAACATGATGCCCAGTGCCGCAAATGGTAGCGACAGCCATTCCGTCTTTTCATTCATCAATGCCATAAAGCCCAATAACATCATCCATACCATGCAAAAATCTACGCGCAGGAAATTGTAGGCATAGGTGAAAGTCGCCACCATAGCAATATGAAATGTCAAAAGAATATACTGCTCTGCTTTGGTCACCCCTTCATTTTCCCTATCACTCTTCTTCAAGACATGGTATGAAAAATATAAAAGAAATGCGATAAACAAGACCGTTACCACATTTGCAAATACCAGGGCATTCTGATATTGCATCATATCTACCGGTATCACCGCATTCAGGATATGGTAGATGGTTCCAAGCAAGGATCTGGATGTAAATCCATATTCATAGGACAGCGCGAGCATGGTTGTATTGTAAGACCTGACCCAGCCTCTGTAATTGGTAACAAAAGTCGCCAGATCTACAAAAGCCAGCATCATGATAAACTGTCTTATATTGTAATTTGCTTTTACAAGTTTCTCGTTCATTTTCCTCTTTTCTCCTGCGTTTCCTATTTCTATTGCCATGGGATCCATATATGCAGATGCACGTTCAGGATATTAACGATCCGCTCTGTCAGCGGACAGATGCTGATATGCATGAGCGGCTGAAATAAGAGTGGATACACCAGAAGTAGTCCCGCATAGGAACATTTTGTTTGTATCCTTTCTACTGTCAGCCGACTCACCTCGCTCACAGCTATATCCTGCATTGCAAGCAGAGCCAATACTACGACTGCATAATAACTGATGATACAAAAAATCCAACGTCCATAGTCTACTTTCAATATCATATCCGGTAGGATTGTCAAGGCTCCGGCAAGCACGATGATATATTTCCACTTGTCAATCTTTGTTTTCGCTAATCGTAGCAGATCTCGCGCAAAGCGTATAGCAATTAAAATATATGGTAGCATAAACAGACAATATAATGGAAATTCCACAAAATTCTGCTTGTGATACTCCCACTCCTTGGCTGATAGGTCTACACCAAGGATCTCATGATCCACAACTTCAATATGATAGTCCGCATCCGGTCCCATATTGCATGCCGTATCGATCAACTGGTCTGCGAATTTTTCTCCATCAATATGAGAAAATCCCTCAAACCAAATAAATAAAGCAGACACCGTAAGCATGGTCGCCAAAAACATCCCCAGATATTTCCGGCTGGTCTTATTCTGAAAGATAGCCTTGACATCTTCCTGCCCCCTGACGGCATCCAGTGCCTTATATAACTGCACCACAAGCACCATTCCCATATACATGAAAACATGTCCCTGATGAAACATCACGCCAATGGCAGAAAGCGGAACTGCCAGCCATTCTGCCTTTCCATAGACCATAAGAAGCACAGACAGCATACTGCACATGAGACAATACATGTCCAATCTTCCCAGATTATACTCACTGGAAAACATAGGAATCGCTGCAATAAAATATAAGATGATAAAATATTGGACACTCTGTTTTACCTTTTCATCGCTCATTCTCAAACACTTCATGCAAAAGAGGAAAAGTAATACAACAAAGAACAAAAAACATCCCTCGAAAAAGATCATTGCCCAGCCAAATGTATATAAATTCCAAGGCAGGATCCGGTTTAAAACACCATAGATCGTCCCCAATAATCCACGAGAAATAAAGCCATACCGGTAATTAAAAGCAAGCATAGTCGTATTGATATTGCTTGTTGTTCCCGCAAAATTATTCCAGAAAAGTACAAAGGTAAAGAGGATCATTGCCCATGTAAATTTATTTTCTTTTATCTTCATCTATTTTGATCTCCTCTTATAAAGAATCCAGTCTCCGACATATGGTATTTTCCCGATCAGGCAGGTCAAACCCCAGGCAATTCCCCAAACCAGCAGATAGGTAAAAATCATTTTCAAATAAAGATTGCTGCTCCACTGACTAAGCCACGGCATCATCACAAGGGCGATCATATTGTGTATCAGATAAATACCGAAGGAATCCTGTGACAGACGCTCTACATAGGAATTTTTATTTTGCACCAAAAGCATTGCCAAGCCAAACAGTGTCAGGCTTAGCAAAACAATCCCCGCATGGTCATACCAAAGACTCACGTTTTCTCCCTTTCTGTGCTGGAGCCATAAAAATCCCTCACATCCAGCCAAAGCAAATATGCCAGCCAGACTGTATATGATACAAGCGGCTTTTTTGTGTTCTACTAACGCTGTATGCCACCTCTTGTATGTTCCGCCAATCAGCATATACAGGGCATAGGTCATATGTTGCGCTATAGTCTCCTGCGCAAGTCTCTGTAGCAATAACACAAGCACCCATATCAGAAAAACGGTAATCAGACATCCCTTGTCGGAAAGTTTTTTCCAGACCAGAGCTAAGACCGGCAACAGTAAATACAACCCCAATATAACCGGCAGATACCAGGCATGTGACAAGACCGGTTCTTTGAAAAATAACATACGCAGGACAAGATCTTTTCCTACAAAGGGATTCCCCTGTACCAAGACTGAAAATCCTTCATATATGATAAACCAGATCTCCGTCAGTAGAAAAAGATGCAGCCATTTATGTAAATAGAAGTCTTTCCATTTTCCCTGACTATAATCTCGATCTAATAACAAATAGCCTGTGATCATAAGAAAGAGTGGCACGCCACATCTGCCAAAGATCAGCAATGTATATAGGATGATCTGTCTTGCCCCGGACATTTCCTGATATCCCAGCCAGAACAGGCAGTTAACATCGATCACATGACACAGGATAACCATCAGGATCGCCAGGGCGCGGATATCATCAATAAATATAATTCTTTTCTGTTTCATCTTTATCTTTCATCCATAATGACTGACATTTATGATACCATCTTCCGGATCAACGGCACCTTGCTCACCAGACAAACCACAACGTAACATACAAAGGCTACTACGAACGCTTTTATCAAATTCATCCCTATGAAATAATGGGACTGCAACCAAGGAAAGCAAGTTGTCCATGAAAATACTGCCAGTAATATGTAATGCAGATAATAAATTCCGAGTGTGTTTTGCCCTATGCACTCTCCTATGATCTTGGTCGCTAAGTTCTCACGTTCAGAAAACAGGCTCTCACATAGACCATACAGACCTATCGCAATCAAAGCGGTAGATAATCTGACATAGCCAAAGCCCAGATAAGTATCTCCCCAGATCAACAAGCCTGTCTCACGGTATTTGACGAACTCCAGTCCCATAAGGCCGATCACCAGACACAGCCCGGATAAAGGCAGTCTTCGTTTGTATATCCAATCATATTTCCCTTTATCAGAATAGTTCTGATATTCCAGGAAAAATGCACCCAGCAGAAAATAAAACAACAAATTGGTGTTATTGCCAAAGGTCAATATGCTATTCCATGCCTCCAAGGGCAAGCCGCTTCTATGTGTAATCTGTCTGACCAGCCAATCGATTGATGGGAAAAGAATGCCTGTCAGTCCGGATAACAGCATCACAAAGAAGGCAACCTGCTTTCCCAATGTACCACCGGTAAACAGGAAATAGGTAATGGGATATACGATCATAAGACCAAGATAGGCGATCATATACCACATAAGACCTGTATCCACTCCCTCGTAATCCTGTAGAAAGAACAGATACCTAATGCTCTCCCAAAGGGAAATCCCGGTGATCTTTCCTGCAAGCCTGTAAACCACTAAATAAAGCAGGCGCCAACATACCAAAGTCGCATACATGCCACCAACACGCTTACCATGTTTTTTCCAGGCAAAATGCCTGCTCTGGTGTAGTACTGCTCCCGATGCCATAACGAAACAGGGAACGGCTCCCCAGGCTAAGGTCATCATCAAATTTCCAACCACAGAATGATAGGGCAGCAAAACACCATGACAATAGATCACCAGCATCATACTGATACCCTTTAACACATCCAAATATGCAATTCGATTCATCTTTTGTTGCATAACTTTTTCCATAACCTCTACCGCATCAATACCTTGCGCAGCCCCGTCATCTCGCGTCCCATCTTGCCCTCGACAAGCCCGATCAGTTTTTCCATAAACTCTTTATACTCTACCGTTCTGCCATAGAGTACCATCAATAGGACATTATACATGACCGTACAGACAACAAGTTTTAAGAAGATCTCCAGCAATCCGCCCATGGCAATAAAACTACAGACAAAATAAGTAAAGCCTCCAACTGCCACCGCAGATGCCGTATAGACAGAAAACATCTTAAAATAATGGCTGACATTTTTTTCAAAGCCATGCTTGTAGGTGACCAGTGCCTCCACCCAGAAACATACTCCCACAGTAGAAACCAGCGTTCCGATCAAAACACCGACCAGACCATACTTGATAACCAGGGCAATAGAAACCACAAGATTTACGATCACTTCAAAAATCGGCTTGTAGCGGTCATACCAATACAGTCCCATGGCATCACGGAAATTCAATGTCACCTTGCGCATACCGCTCATGTAAAAGTTCAGTACGATCAAGAATACAACACTCATCGGGAAAAGATAATCTTTGCCCGCCCAGACCTCGATAAAAGGATTGAACATGACAAGAAATGTCACTGCCGCATAGGAATGGACCCAAAAGCCTATAAAATTCAAGGTCTTATAGACATGAAAAACACGTTCTTTGTCATCCGTAACGCTAAGGTTTCCGATACTTGCGACAAAGGAACCCAAGATACCATTGATAGCTGTATTGACACTTCCCAGAAGCATGCGGTAATTGTCAAAAATACCAACCGTCACCAGACCGACAAAAGCAGAAATAATCAGGCTGTCCGTATTGTTGACCATGACATCCCCCAACTTGTGCATGAACATGGCACTGACATTCTTAAAGATGCTCTTCTGCGTCTCCTTGGAAGGCAACGACTTACGGTCTCTTTTCAAATATGGATACATGCGATCACATTTGAGTGCCAGAGAGATATTCGTCAGAATGTTACATATAATCTGTATAAGTAGATAAATAATAAAATTTTCAAACACCAAAAGAACAACAATCTGTGCAATGAACTGGATGGTCATAAAGGCTGTCACATAAAGCGTACTGATATAGCCCTTCTGATGTCCGTCAATCAGCGCTCTCTTATAGCCCCATAAATAGGACACGACCGTATTCAACAGATAAAGCAGATAGATCCCTGTCAGTCCGCCGATCCCGGGATCGTCTGCAATAAAATATTTTAAGAAAGGAACCAGACAAAGTCCTGCTACCGTGATAAAACCTGCTACATAAGAGTAGAGTTTGCGATAGAGATTCATCAGTTCCGTGATCTCTTTTTCATCTTCGCGTGCGATCGGACCATACATATGGTAGATCATGGCTGTTCCGATACCGAGTTCTGCCAGAGAAAGCACGGAAAGGATATTGCCAAACAGTCCCTGCACGCCCAGATACTCCTGCGACAGAACGCGGATAAAGATCGTGCGTGCCACAAAAGAAAGTATCAAATTCACAATATAAGAGCCCGAATTTGCCAGGGCATTTAAAAAAGTATTCTTTGTTCTCATCTCACCTATCCTTGTATGCCCGGGCACAATGCTCCTAGCATATTATTAAATTATATTTTATCTTGATGTAAAATTCAACATTGGGTATGATTATCCTAAGTATATATGGGAAATATGGCAGATTTCTGCCGGAAAATGAGGGGTTTTATGGAAACAAATGTAAAAAGCGCAAAAATCAGTGTCATTGTGCCGGTCTACAACACACCGACCTTACACCTGAACCGCTGCATTGACAGCCTGCTGGAGCAGGACTATAGCAATGCCGAGATCATTTTGGTGGATGACGGATCTGATCCGGATTGTCAGGCAGATCTGGATGCTCTGGCTGCCCGCGATGACCGCATCCGGCTCTTTCATAAGCCAAACGGCGGTGTCTCCTCTGCCAGAAATTACGGTATGAAAAATATGACCGGCGATTTTCTGACCTTTATTGACTCGGATGACTATCTTGATCCCCATGCTTGGTCTGTCTGCATGGAAGCCCTTGCAAAAGAAAATGCAGATCTGGTCTGCTTCGGCTGGCAGGATCATCTGGCGGACGGCACGCGCGTAGATCACTGCATCACACAGGATTTTTCCATGTCTACCCTGGGCAAGCACCTGGAAATGATGAAAAATCTGACCCCCATCGAAGAAAGGCTTCCCGATGGTTCCAAGCATGTCTATCTTCCACGCACAGAGACCACAGATCGCAATATCCTCTGCGGACGGGACGAATTCCTGATCGAGGTTGCCTCCGACAACATCCATTATGGCGGCGGTTATCCCTGGAACAAGATCTGGCGCACCTCTGCCCTGCGGGATGCGGATGGTGCCTTGCCTCTCTATGATGAGTCGCTTACCATCTACGAGGACAAACTCTGGGTACTGGAAGCCGGTGCGCGGATCTCTTCTGCCCTTATCATACCCAATATCTTCTATCACTATATGTTTTTGCCTACCAGCCTGACCCACAAGGATACTGACATCATCGATCGTCAGCCTTTGGCATACAAGGCATATGACAAGATCCTGGATTTTCTGGAAAAAGATTTCCCGGAAGCCTATATCAAAGCCTCCAATTTTTATTTTGATGTTATTTTTGATGATATCCACATATTAAAAGACGAAAAGCACCGACATCTTTATAAAGAACAATATGCCGAAACCATGGCAACTTATAAAAGGCTATGCAAACGCATAGCCCCTCGTACCTTATATTATCCGATCAAATCACCGCAATTTTGCAGTTGGCTGAAGGAACGAACCCTTCCCTAAGCCTACCACCAGCCCAAGCCCAAGCCGGTATTGATATAGCCTGCGAGTTTGGCAACGACACTGCAGATCGCCACATCCCAGAGCGGTTGCAGTACCAGCGGATACAAGAGCATGACCGCGGCTGCAAAGCCATGCTTTTTGACGCGGTCTATCTGCAGGCAAAACTGCTTTCCGACCGCCTCATCTCCCATGGCAAACAGTGCCAACAACACTACGCAGTAATAAGCGATGATCGCATACATCCAACGCCCGAAATCCACCTTTAAGAGCAGGTCCGGCAGGATAGTTCCTGCCCCGATGGCTGCAAGGATATATTTGATCTTATCTTTTTTCTCTGCCGCCTGTGCGACCAGCCCCTTAAAAAAGCGCACCAGAAGCAGGATGTAAGGCAGCATCAAAAGGACAAAGATGGGAAACTGCACCGCATTCATACGGTGGTATTTTACCTCACGACCTGTTAGATCGATCCCTAAAATCTCTTTATCCACAACGTCTTGATGGATTTTCCCGTTTTTACACAATTTCTTGGCATTTGCCACAATCTCCTCATAGATACCATTGCCATTGGCATGAGAGAAAAGTTCAAACCAGAAAAAGAGAATACATGCCACCAGCAGGGACAAAGCAAAGATAGTAATGTATTTTTTGCGTTCTTTGCCCTCTGTCGACAGTATCTTATACATGAGCAGGACTAAAATGATGTTAAAAAACATAAAGACATATCCTTGATGCACCATAACGCCAAAGGCTGAGATCGGGATCAGAAGCCACTCTGCCTTACCTTGGATCAAAAGCATAGCCCCAAGAAGGCTTAAGAATACGCAATAAATATCCAGTCTGCCAAAATTGTAATGACTGGCAAACATAGGCACGGTAAAGATCGTCAAAAAGAACATCAGATAGCGCATGACATCCAGATATTGTGCTCTGGCTCTTTTTAAACACAGGACAAAGAGCCCCAGCACCGTTGCATAAAAAAGCAGCGTGATAACAAGCGTATAGCCCACACATGCCTGATAGGTCATCATGTTGACCGGCAATATTTTATCCAGTCCCTGATAGATGGTTCCGATCAGACCTCTGGAAATAAAGCCGTATTTATAGGAAAATGCCATCATGGTCCCGTTGATTCGGTGTACCCACGCCTCATAATAACGCAGGAACAAAAGTGCCCCAAACAGGACTTCTGCTATGACAAATTCTTTGATTTTTCTATTTTTCTCTGCTGTTTCCATCTCTTTTCCTCTACTGCCCTACTTGCATACCCAGCACTTCCATCACCAGCGTCCGCAACTTGGATGTCGCCCCGGAAATGATCACATCATAAAAAGGCATCAAAAACATAGGGTACAAAAGAACGATCCAAGGCACCGGAATCGTCGCCTTAATCTTTTCCTTGGTCGTCTCCAACTGATCTGCGACAGCCTTATCCTGCATGACTATCAGGGTCATGACCATAACGATATAATAGGTAAAAGTCGTAAAGGCATAGCGGCCGAAATCTACTTTTAGGAGGTATTGCGGCAGGATCGTACATGCGCCCAGCAAAAATGCCGCGTGCGCCCATTTGCTCTGCCCACTCTCACTTCGTTTAAACAGACCTTTGAAGAAATGAATAACGATCGGCAGGTATGGCGCATACAAAACCAAAAATGCCGGGAACTCCGTCCGGTTCAGTGCATGATAACGCGCCTCTGAGTCATAAACATCTTTTCCCAGGATCTCATGCTGAATCACGGATTTATTGTAGCCTTTTCCGTTTTCCGAAAGTGCCTTAGCGGCGGCTACGACCTCTTTATAGATGGATGCCCCATTGCCATGGCTGAAAAACTCAAAGTATAAAAACAGGGCAGAAATGGTCAGGAAAAATCCTGCAAAAAGAAGGATATATTTTTTCCGCCTTTTTCCTTCTTCCGTCATGATCTTATAAAAGAGCGGCACCAGAATCAGATTAGCATTGGTAAAAACAAAGCCCTGATGAATACACATGCAAAGGATGCCAATAGGAATGATGATCCACTCGGCTTTTTCATCAAGCAGGGCAAAAAGACAGATAAAGGTCAGGATATAGAGATATACATCCAGTCTGCCAAACATTTCTTCCGACCAGAACATAGGGAAAAAGTAAATGGCACAGGCAATTGCCATATAATACATGTTATGACGATGTTCAACTTTGACTTTTCGAATGCATTTTCCCAAAAAGACGATTACCAGAAGGCTAAAGAGCCAGGTAATTCCCCAGTTGAACCAGTAGACCGCCTCATAGGTCATCAGATCCAGTGGCAGGATCTTATCCAAGCCTGCCCAGATCGTCCCCAACATACCGCGGGAAATGAAGCCATACTTATAGGACATGGCAAAGAGCGTCGTATTGTACTCTGTCATGTTGTGCTTAAAATAACGCAGATAATAGAATACCGCAAATATCAGCATGGTTCCGATAAACTGCCTGTATCTTTTTTTCTCAACTTTATCAAACTGCTCTGTCATTTCTACCTCAATGTATCTACCATAAATTCAAAAATGTCTCATTGATCGGGTTGCTGATTCCTCGCAGCAGCCCATTGATATGCACATCCCAAAACGGTGTCAAAAGCGCCGGCAGCAAAAGCAAAAGGATGGCAAAAGGATATTTTTCTTTGATCTCTGTAAAAATGCCGGTCAACTCCTCCGCCACGATCCGATCTCCCATGGCGACCAGTGCCAGAAAGATCATACAATAATAGGAGATCAGGGCAAATACCCAGCGTGCATAATCGCATTTCATCAAAAACAGGGGCAAAAGCGTTCCTGCGGCAATGGCAAGAAAGCCGTACTTGAGCCGTTCTGTCTTCCCCTCTGCCCGCGCCAGGATCCGCCGGAATAATTTTACCACCAGAACAATATAAGGCGAGATGATGGCTATAAAAAACGGGATCTCAATCCAGTTCATCACGCGGTAAGGATATTCTACATCGGACAGGTCAATTCCCAAGATCTCGTGGTCGATCAGGGTATCATGGTAGGTCATGCCGTTAAAAGGCTTTGTCATCGCCTTGGCATTGGCAATGATCTCGTCCACATAGCGCGCTCCATCCGTATGGCTGAAAAACTCGAACCATAAAAAGAGGGCAGAACATCCGATCAGGCTGACCAGCAGAATACCACCGTAATAAATGCGTGCCTTTTTTTCCTTTTCCGATAAGAACCGATAGACCAAAAGGGCAAGCAGGATATTGTAAAACATAAAGACATAGCCCTGATGGTACATGACACTGATCATGGAAAGCGGCACGATCAGCCATTCTGCCTTTTTTGCGATCAGACACATGGTCCCGATGACGGTCAGTGCCATCAGATAGAGATCCAGTCGTCCGAAATTGCGCTTGTAGGCAAACATGGAAACCACAAAAACGGCATAAAATAAGATTAGATACTGAAACCTGCCCAGATACTTTTCCTGGCATCGCTTCATGCACTGATAGCAAAAAGCAAAGAAAAGTCCATAAAAGATAATCGTCACGATCAGGGTAAATTTCAACACCATATCATAGTCGATCATATTGACCGGCAGGATGCTGTCGATCCACTGATAGATCGTGCCCGCAAGTCCTCTTGAAATAAAGCCATATTTATATGAAAATGCCAGAATCGTCGAATTATAAGGCAGAACTCTCTCGTCATAGTCCAAAAAGAAAATAGCGCATGACAACAAGGTTAAAAGCCACATAAAACGGCTGATCTGCTTCTCTTTTGGCATTTGGCTCATTCTTGTTTCGATTTCCATACTACAAACTCCATACACACATACGTTTTCATATCTTTCACACTTCTATCCCAAACCTATCCCTGCCGTCACAAGCCCCTTAGTGCCTTTGATGGAACAGGCGATCTCCCTCATTCATGATCCATACGACCAAAAGAGAAATGACAAGGTGCAGGCTCCATACCGTCAGACTGCTGTAATTTAAGTCCAGATGACACAGGCGGTTGATAAGTTCCATCCCAAGGTCGGTCGCCATGTTCCACAAAAAGATCGGCATACAGACATTTCCCAGCCAGACAAAAGGCTTTGCCCCAAAGATCTTTCGCAAGATATCCACCTGACACACCAGATAGATCAGACTGGTCCACACAAAAGCACTGACATACCACAAAGTCCGCAGGTCCTCGTTTCTTTCTGCCAGAACCAGGCTGCCGATCAATACCACGGCTGCCAGAATGCAGGAAAGTGTCTTGCCTCGTTTCTTGGTCTTTTCTATGATCTGTGCCAGTATAATGCCGGCAAAAAAACTAAAATAGCCTCTGCCACTGGTACAATACAAGAGGGGCAGTCCCAAAGGATGGATCATCAGAAAGATGCCCAGCGCCATCATGGCAACATAAGACAGGTTCTGCCACAAACGTCCTCTGACATAGCGTGTCAGCAGATAGTAAATGGCATAGCAGACAAAGAAAACACTGACAAACCAACTTGGTCCGTTGACCGCCAGCGTGTCATTGTCAGAGATCCATCCTGTCTGCAAGCCCACCAGCGATACCAGGAGCGCCTTGAGGGAATTGCGGACCTCAGCTCCATCCGGATGCAGGATATAGACACCATAGATGGCATAGCCGATTTTCTGCAAAAGCCAAGTCACCAGAGCGGATACCATCATCATTGGATAGATCTTTTTCATCTTTGGCAGGATAAAACTGCCCAGCGTCAATTTTCCCTCGGACAGACGTTGCTGATAGGACCAGTACAAAAGCAGACCACTGAGCATGAAAAAGATCTCCGACATGCAGACACTGTAGCGTGCCAAAAATCCCATGACTGCCGCCTGTATAGGGAAACGTTCCGGCATGGTGCCAAACAATTCTGTATAGTGAAAGATATAGGCGATCGCGCAGGCACTCAAGCCCCGCAGGCCTGTGATCTCATTTCTTCTTTTCTGTGTCATCACTTAAAACTCATTTCCTTGTGTCTCTATTTCCTGCTGCATGTCCTGACAGACATTTCCCAAAAAGGTCAATACAGGATATGCAGCCATTTTATCTTCTTTTGCGCAAGCAGGAGCAGTTCTTCCAGCCCTATGGTCACGAGCAATACCGTCAAATACAAGCCTGTCGTATTCCAGACAGACCCGGTATATTTCCCGAGCAAATACTGCAGACCTTCCATGACCCCATAGTGTATGGTAAAGATCAGAATACTGAGCCTGCGCAAATGTCCACAGATCTTATCCGTCCATGTCCGGGATTTTTCTCCCAGTTTATCCCAAAAATCCACGTTCAAAAGCCACTGCAGAAGGAAATAGGATGTCGGGATCAAAAAGAACATAGCCCCAAAACTCTGTCCCAGTCCCTTGTCACGGATGACATAGGCTTCAATGACCAGGAGTAAAAAACTGATCAGACTCGGCAGGGCAAAGTCCCTGCTGTTATTTTTTTGTCCTTCCAGTGTCCTTTTATAAGCGATCCACATACCCAGAGCGCAAAAGAAAAATCCATAAGTCAGTCCATTTCCATACCAGCCAAAAATACCGTAGATGGCTGAGTCAAAATAACCTGTCACCTGCCAGCCATCGGTGATACTGCAATATTCCAGCCTTGCCACCGTAAGCAAAAACCATGGTGCCGATAAGAGGAGACACAGGCGCGGTCCCAGATATTTTGTCAGGATAAAGACCAGTGGCATGGCCAGCAGGAGGGCTGTCATAAACCACATTGCCCCATAATAACCGCTCAGCCAGTATTTTCTGAGCAGTGCCAAAAGCATCTTTGCCAGGCCTGCTATCCCACGGACATCTCCGCACTCCCGCCATGTCCGCGGCAAAACGACAGGCGCATAGATGACAAACCATGCGGTATATAAAGCCAAAATGCGCTTCATGTAATGTCCCAGCATGCGCCAGGACATCCCCTGTCTCAGATCGCCGGATATTTGCGCAAATATCTTTTCAAAGAACAAAAATGCAGTAATCTGAAAAAAGAGGGGATCTGCGATACGCGCTATGATGTCATCATAGACAAAGGCTGTCTGCCCTGTAAAAGGGCGCACATGGATCGCCACGACAAGAATCGCCATGACAAATTTTGCGATATCAATCGCGCGATACTGTTTTCTTTCTGTTCCTGTATTGGTCATTTTCTTATCTCTCGATCCGTCGGCTTTTCTAACTTTACTGAAATCCACATTTTTTGCAAAGGGCATCAATGCCCCGCTTCCAAAGCGGTGCCAGAAATCTGCTATATAATTTCTGCGCCGCCATTCCTACAAGCAGGCAGGTTGCCACATAGACGACCAGCCAGCCCCAAAATCCTGCCACCGAATAATATGGATACTGCCCATTGATCTTGCCAAAATACCAATAGACACCCATAACTGTCTCATGCAAAAGGAATACAAAGAACACGCTCTTTGCCATACGATTGATAAACGGCGACTGGTGGAGCCGCAGTGCCCGGAAGAAAAAGAATACGGCAAGGCCCATGACAAATTGCAAGGGCGCATATTTGCCGATCAGATGCTTAACGACCAGATTGGCAGCATCGTCATTTGCCATGACTCCCGGCATCTTGACATACCAGGAGTAAAAAAATGTAAACAGAACGCCTGTCATATAAATGCCTGCCATCCATTTCTTCTCTGTCGGAAAGATCCAGCGCCTGTAATCGTCCCTGCGCAGATAGCCCATGACAAAGTAGGTAAGCAGAAAAGCGACCAGGTCATTGACAAAATTCATCTGCAGGGTCACGCCATTGATGACAAACCAAATGCCCAAGCCCAGACAAAGCATCCCATGCCAAAGCCGGGACAGCCGCTCCATCAGCCGGTTCAGCCATGGATAGACCAGAAGCAGGACCATATAAGGTGCCACGAACCACCATGCCCCTCCCAAGATATAGTCTTCCACAAACCAGTTGCCGGAATGAAAGCCCCAAAGTCCCCGGATGACCACAAAACGGACGACATAGAGGGTCAGCACCTGTGCGCCAAACGTCAAAAACCGCCGGATCACCGGGCGGTCTTTGCTTTCCAGCAGAAAATAAGATGTCAGAGCGATAAATGCATAATCCGCCGTGATCGCTCCCCCACTGGAGAGGAACAATCCCGGTGCCACATTCTTATGATAGTCCATATAGAAAACACCATTATAGAGCATCAGATGATAGACCGGGATCGTCAGCATCAAAAGGATACGGAGCAGTTCAAAGTTGGATTGCCGTTCTTTTTTCTCCTGCATCATCTACTCTGCCTTTAACTTTGCTTCTCTCTTGGCAAGTTCTAAGTCGTGCTGTGCCATGATGCGGCATAATTCTTCATAACTGGTCTTCTGCGGATTCCAGCCAAGTTTGGTCTTTGCCTTGGTCGGATCTCCCCAGAGGTTGACAACGTCTGTCGGGCGGAACCACTGTGGGTTTACGCAGACAAGCATCTTTCCTGTTGCCTTATCATAACCCTTTTCTTCCATACCTTCGCCGCGCCATTCCAGTTCAATACCATCATTTGCAAATGCAAGCGTTGTGAATTCACGAACCGTATGCTGTACACCGGTTGCAATGACATAATCATCCGGCTCATCCTGCTGCAAGATCAGCCACATACATTCTACATAATCCTTGGCATAACCCCAGTCGCGCAGGGAATCCAGATTACCGAGTTCCAGATGATCCTGCAAGCCACAGGCAATACGTCCTGCTGCAAGGGTGATCTTTCTGGTAACAAAGGTCTCACCACGTCTCTCAGACTCATGGTTGAACAGGATACCGTTGCAGGCAAACATGCCATAAGCCTCTCTGTATTCCTTCATCATCCAGAAGCCATACTGCTTTGCTACCGCATATGGGCTGAATGGATGAAATGGTGTGTTCTCATTCTGTGGTACTTCTTCTACTTTTCCATATAATTCTGATGTAGATGCCTGATAAATACGGCATGTCTTGTCCATACCAAGCATATGTACTGCTTCCAAAATGCGAAGCACACCGAGCGCGTCCACGTCTCCTGTATATTCTGCTGCATCAAAAGACACGCCTACATGGCTCTGTGCTGCCAGATTGTAGATCTCTGTCGGGCGGACTTCATTTACGACACGGATGATGGAAGAAGAATCCGAAAGGTCTCCATCATGTAGGGTAATGGCGTTCTCAGCGATCAGATGATCGATACGCTCTGTGGTCGATACAGAAGAACGACGGATGATACCGTGAACCTCATATCCCTTTTCCAATAAAAACTCTGCCAGGTAACTCCCGTCCTGTCCGGTGATACCTGTAATAAGTGCTACATTTTTGCTCATTGCTTGTCTCCTTTGTCCTCATAAAATACTTGTATCATATCATAAAATCAGGGATTTCTCTACCCCTATCACATAGCCGTCCACCTGATAATACTGCAAATGCGTCTCTTCTGACGGCGGTATGTCGGAAATATCAAAAAAGATATAGAGGGTATGCGTAAATTTCTCTCCCGCTTTTCTCTTTTCAAAATGCGCATAGGTCTTTTGGTCTGCCGTCCGGCTCATATCCCGGCTCATGTAGGTCACGTTCAAAGACATATCATGGGCAAGCGCATATTCTTCAAAGATGCAGGACGTCCTAGGATCACATTCAATCCCAAACTGGGTCGGCGGATAAAAGATGATCTCATCCATCTGATCTCCCAGCATATCCCAGACGTCCGACGACAAATACTTTTTATATGCCGCTGTCATGGTGTCCTGACTTTGAGACGAATCCCTTTCGCCGCCGGTCTCCGCCGCGTAAGCATATGCCTGGTGTTTGTAGGAAATGCCCGGATAGAGATCATAGACCTGCAATACTAAAAGACCGATCAAAAAGCCCAGAGAAAACCTGCCCCTAGATCTTTCCAAGAGGAAAACCATGCCATAAAGAGCCAGTGCCAGCAGCCCATAGTAGACCGGCCAGATCAGGCGTCCCGTCGACCGGAAGACACTGAGTGCCCGATAGATGATCTGCGGATAGGAAATCTGATATAAAACCCTACTGCCAAGACTTGCCCGCGGTGACAGGGCAAGAAAGGTAAAGACCAAAAAACCGACCAGAATACTGATGATCCAAGACCGCCGGTTGGCTTTTTGTGCCCGCCCTATCTGCGCACTCTCCCCCTCTTGACTTTTTCTGTATTTTCCTGCGATCCAGCGAACGATGCCATAGCCCACAAGGAAGATAAGCAGGAAGATCATGCCGAAGCCAAGATAAGCAAAACCTTCTTCCTGCCAACCGGATAGGGTCGGAAGGGTCGGCAAAAGAGAGGAATAATTCTGTTTGCTGAAAATATAGTTCCTGCGATCAATGACGCAAAGATCATTGCCCGGATCAAAAAACTGTAAAAGATTGAAAGACAGTTCTTCCAGTCCTGTCGTAGAGGCAGATACATCCCCATAAAAATAGCCCATGAGATAAGAGACCACAAAAAGGATCAACCCTGCGGCAAGCACTTCCGCCAGATAGATCACAAGCAGTTCCTTGTCTTTCTTATCCGCTTTCGCCAGATACTCCTGTAGATCACTACAGAGCCAGATGCCAAGGATCATAGGCGTAAAATAAGCATTGATCAAAGCCGACAGACATAAAAGAATGATCCAACGCCCGGTATAACGCCAGCGCCTTCCGATGATCTGTCCCGGTTTTCCCCTCTCTGCCGATGCATCCTCCGGCAAAAAACTTTCTCTCCAAACCCAGAGACAAAAGGCTGCCAGGATCAGAAAGTGGGCAGACAATGCCGTATGATAAAAAGTCCGTTTTAACATAACCGGTGATAGGACAAAAAAGAGGGAAGAAAGCAGGCAGATCCCACCTTTTTTTGAAAAAGCCCGCACAAACAGCGTCCCAAAGCCTCCCATCAAGGCATAGGACAAGAGTTCAAACAAGCCAAAATACTGAAAATTTGCCGGGAGCAGGGGTGATAGCATTTTAAAAAACAGGGCAAAGAGAGGAATAGAGTCCGTATAGACGATAGACACCGGCTGGCTGTAAAGCCCCTCGACCAGCCCCAGCGGAAAGTGCCATGGACTTTTCCGGTAGAAGACCCAGCCCAGATAATGCTGGGTCAGATCCCATAGCCCTTCTGCCTGCGAGGCGTCCGTCAGCCACGCCACATTTGTGACATTTACCACAGCCAGACCATAGATACATACAAAAACTAGGCTGCCCAGCAGACAACCTAGTACAAAAATCAGATATGGATTTTGTAGTCTCTCTCTTATCTTCATTCTCTTATGATCCAGTGATCCTTCCTCTAATTCCCCTTCACCGCTCTATGCGCGCATGTATCTTATCATATCCGTAAGGGTCTGACGCAGCGGAATCTCTGCCGTCCAGCCGATATCCTGTCGGATCTTTTCTGCCGAGCCGATCACGACCTGATTGTCTCCCGGTCGCACAAAGTCCGGATTGACACGGGTTGTCACGGAAACTCCCACGATATCTGCAATCTGATCCACGACTTCTGCCAGAGACACGCCTTTTTCGCCACAGATGTTATAGACTTCTCCCGCTTTTCCGTCCAAAAGCAAGCGGTAGTATGCCCGCACGACATCGCGTACATCCACAAAGTCACGCACAATGGAAGTATCTCCCGTCTCGATCTCACCGCTTTTTGCACCGCTTTCTGCTATATCTAAAATGCGACGCACAAAACTCGGGATCACAAAGCGTTCATCTTGAAAAGGTCCCATATGGTTAAAGGAACGTGTCAGCATGATCTGCATATCAAAACTGTCTGCCAATACCTTTGCCATCATTTCCTGGGATACTCTGGCAACCGCATAAGGATTGACCGGAACCAATGGCATATCCTCCCGCAGCGGCAGTTCCTCTCTTTTGACATCACCGTATTCCTCAGAAGATCCCACCGACAAAAGACGGCAGTCACACAGGTCATGCTTGCGCAATGCCTCTGTCACATTCAGAAAAATACTGGTGTTATTCATAAAGCAATCTGCCGGATGCTGCCAACTGTAAGCAACACTGGAAAAAGATGCCAAATGCAGGATATAGTCCGGGCGGAAAGATGCGATCATATCTTCCACTGCCTCTCTATCCAAAAGATTTACCTGCTCAAAGGACATGGTCAGTGTCGGCGCATATTCCTCCATAGAGAACTTTGGCGGATTCACGTCCACACCAAGCACCTCATAGGACAAATCATTTTCTATAAGATAATTTAAAAAATGACGGCTGACGAAACCGGAAAAACCGGTGATAAGCATTCTTTTCATATCCTATTCTCCCTCAGTTTCCGTCTTTTTGTTTTCCAGGAAGATCTTTCTGGTGACAAAATTGTAGACCATAACAACGGCCGTCGCTACAATCTTAGCCCCTGCCGTTGCAAGAGTCGCGCCGACCAGTGCATGCAGCCATGCCCAGTTTGCATAAACAATATCAATGCAGAAAAGGATAATGAGTTCGTTGATACCCAGACCGAATATACTGAGCACAACAAAGATGATAAATTCTTTTTTACGATCCAGATCATTCCTGCGCTCAAACACATATTTCATGGAAAGAATGTAATTGACAATGACCGATACGACAAATCCAAAAAAGGCACCGACCAATGCCGCCTGTGATGTCCCCATGCCTGCGCCCTGACGAAGTCCGGTCGATACTGCCATGGTGATAACAAAATCCACAATAAAAGAAATGATTCCTACCACGCCAAATTTTAAGATCTGGTCAATTAACTTTTTCATAATACTACCTTCCTGTGATCTCTCCGACCACATTTCATCTTTCTATCGGTCTCTTATTTATGCAGTGCATCCTGAATGCGCACGCCCATGAGACGGAAAAGTGTCTTGATATAACTGATGATAAATTTCAGAAGTTGGCGCTTGGACTCGCCGTACATACGCTTCTGGAAATTGATCGGCACTTCCCCGATCTTTAACTTCTTATCACGCTTGTTGAGTTTTAAGCGGAGTAAAACTTCTTCCAGAACATCATAATTTTCACAAGTCAGTTTGACCTTTTTCAACTGCTTCGTGTGATACATACGGTAGTCTGTAGACAGGTCATTGGCATGCAGTCCCAGACAAACACGAAATGCAAAATTGAGCATATGAGACATGATCTGTGACGACTTGGCATCATTGGTCACACCTCCTTTGACATAACGTGATCCAATGACAACATCGCATTTGTCCTCAACGAACATTTTATGGATTGCCGGTATACATTTTGGTGGATGGGAGCCGTCACTGTCCATGATCAAAAACTTGCTCTTATTCGCATACTTGATCGCAGTACGGAAAGCCCCACCGAATCCCGGTTCTTCCTGATTGATGTATCTTGCGCCATATTCCTGGCATACGCCCTTGGTGTTATCCAGAGACTTGGCTGTATCTACAACAAGGATCTCATATTCCTCATTACACTTTTCTACTTCTTCAATGATCTGTGGCAAAAGGACGCGTAAATTTTCTTCTTCCTTATATGCCAACAAAACAACACTAATTCCCATAATGCCGATTTCCTTCCTTGATTCCTACTGCCCAGAGGCAATTTTTACACATATACCGCTATATTTTACCATCAATGCCCGATTTTTGCTATATCTTTTTCTGATGCCGCCTGACTTTCTTGTAGGGTTACAATTGATGTGACACCTACCCCTATACAAAAACGGTTGAGTCCTATAGAATTTTAATCGCCAAACC
>CAKXYI010000010.1 GCA_934899185.1 uncultured Lachnospiraceae bacterium | reverse complement strand
TCAGAATAGATTCGAACTGAAAGTTGTTTTTCATTTTTTCCCTTTGGGGAATGCCTCGGCTTTCTCTTAGGAGGCGCTTGTTATATCCATTTAACTAAGAGAACAAATACAGGTCTGCCAAAACAGACCTTTTTATTAAATTAAAACTCTACGGTTCCCTGCATCCAGATGTTGCCCTTAAATCTGCGACCAACCTCCGGGAGTCCCAATAGATCTTTTGCATTGATGCAAACATCAAACTCCAGATCATTACTTTCCAGATGCATCACATACAACTCTTCCATGGTAACATAATTTGTTAATTTATGGAACTCTTTTATTTGACCGATCACAGCAAATTTATCGCTCTCAATACCATATGGCATAAAGGTTGTCTTTACAATGCTGTAAACATCTTCCTTTGTGACACGCTTTGATATCATGGAATAGGTATCCATATCATCAATGGTCAGACTCTCGATTGCATCCTCATCCCCTTCTCTTGCTGCCGCCACGAGTGAAGTACGATCTGTCGCCTTTTTATCTGTCTTATTTACGGTAGGCTCTGCCACCGGAAGCAATATCTTTCCCTCCAGTGAAAGTCCCGTCAGATAAGATCTGCGAAAACGATCTCCATCATATCCATGACTGGACTTTTGCAGATACTCGATCGCATTCTGCAGGTAAAAGATCAGATTTACACCAAGCCGCATCTCATCACAAAATCCCTGATAACTTTCTTTATCCGATTGCTTGATGATCTCCAGTTCCGCATCTGTAGAAAAATTACCGCCCTTACAATAAGGAAAATAATAATCTACTTTGAAATTGTCATCCGTATCATATACACCACGAATGGCAATCCCTGTGTGTTCACACACTTCAAGATCAAGTTCTACAAATTCATTTCCATCAGAATCCAGGGCTACTTCATGGCTATCAGGCTTGCGTATCGCTTCATAGATCAAATGATCCAGTTCGTCTTTTGTAATATTGGAAAATCCAATCGCCTGTAAATAACTATGCATAAATTTCTACTTTCCTTACTTGTTGCTCTCGAGTGCAGCATCGAGAGCCTGTTGTTCTTCCTCTGCAAGTGTAATGATGGAATTGCCGTCGATGATCTCTTTTACATATGTATAACAGCCCTCACGACTGTGAACAGCATTGAGGACAAATCCGTCATTCTTCTCATTTAACATGGCAAGAGAAAAAGAAAGTTTTCCTCCCATCTCCTGAAAAGCATCATACTTGATGAGTCCATACTTCTGGAAACCAAACTTCATTCTCTTAAACAAAGCATCAATGTTTCTCTCATTTGCTGCATTATTCTCGATCAGTTCATCTACCTGTTCCAGACGATATACAAGTGTGTCTTCCAATGACTTAGCATTTTTTCCACTCATAAAGATCGCATATCTTTTTTTCAACTTGCTCATCTGCACGACATTGATGATCATGAGGATGATCAAAAGCAAGATAACTGCTGCCATGCCAATGACAACATAATCGGTACTGATTCCTAAATATTCTTCAAACATAATAACACCAACTTTTCCTTCTTTGTATTTTATAGAACATTTGTTCTATTCATGACGGATAGACTGAAACAGACCTACGATACGATCCAACTCATCCTGTGAGTAATACTCGATCTCTACTCTACCCTTTTTGTTGTCTTTTGGCACGATGGTTACCTTTGTACCCAGTGTCTTTTTCATCTGTTCCTGCAATTCAGCATAAATAGCCTCAAGTCTCGGATCGATCTTTGGCTCTTTTACCTTGTCACTGTCTTTTTCATTTTGCAGACGCTTTACTTCTTTTTCTACATCACGCACGCTGAGTTTTTCATCAAAAACGCGCTGTGCAAAATCAAACTGCTTATCCTTATCTGTAATACCAAGAATGGCTCTGGCATGACCGGTAGAAAGCATTTCGTCAATGACCATCTGCTGTACACGCTCATCCAACTTCAAAAGACGCATAGAGTTGGTAACGGCAGTTCTGCTCTTGGACACGCGCTCCGCTACTTCGTCCTGCTTCAGATTGAACTCATCCAAAAGTTTCTTATAAGCAAGGGCTTCCTCAATCGGATTTAAGTCCTCACGCTGGATATTCTCGATCAAGGAAATCTCAACGATTTCCTGCTCTGAAAGATTCATGACAATAACAGGTACTTCTTTCAATCCTGCTTTCTTTGCTGCACGCCATCTACGCTCACCGGCAATAATCTCATAATAAGAATCTTTTCCATTCTTTACTTCATGAACCCAGAGTGGTGATAAGACACCATGCTGTTTGATAGAATCTGCTAACTCCATCAAAGCATCTTCATCAAATGCTTTTCGTGGCTGCTCTGCATTTGGCTCAATCTTGTCAATGCTTACCATTGCTTTTGCATTTTCTACCGCATTCTGATCTGATACTTCTTTTGCACTTTCTATTGGTTTACTTGGAATCAAGGAATCTAATCCTTTACCTAATCCTTTTTTTGCTGCCATGCCTAGACATCCTTTCTCTCAATAATTTCCTTTGCCAAATTACGATAACTCTCTGCTCCGGAAGACTTTGAATCGTAAAGATTGATCGGCAGTCCATGAGAAGGAGCCTCTGCCAAACGAACATTTCTAGGAATGATCGTCTGATAAACCGTAGCATTCAGATTTTCTTTAACAGTATCTACAACATCCGATGAGAGATTTGTTCTTGCATCGTACATGGTAAATACCACACCATCAATCTTAAGATTTGCATTCAATCTTTCCTGTACCAGATCAATCGTATGGATCAACTGACTGATTCCTTCCAATGCATAATACTCACACTGAATCGGAACAAGAATAGAATCTGCTGTTGTCATGGCATTGACTGTAAGCATGTTCAATGATGGCGGACAATCAATAATGATAAAATCATAATCGTCGCGAATGTAATCTACTGCATTCTTTAAAATATATTCTTTTTCATTGATACCCAGCAATTCGATCTCCGCACCTGCTAAGTTTACATTAGATGGAATCAAAGATAAATGCTCAATATTTTCCACTTTTGTCATACTTTCGCGAATGGAACATTCTCCCAGCATCAACTCATAAACTGTATTGTCCATCTCTTCTTTATCAATACCAAATCCACTGGTCGTATTTCCCTGCGGATCCAAATCAATAACCAATACCTTCTTACCCAACTCTGCCAGACATGCAGACAAATTTATAGATGTCGTTGTCTTACCAACTCCACCCTTCTGATTTGCAATCGCGATGATTCTTCCCATCTGATGAAACTCCTTTTCTTTCTATTTTCTTATCGTACATTCTTATTTACAACGATACTAATTATAGCACTTTTACAGAACTTTAAAAAGCGATTTTTCCTTGTAAAATCAAGCCTTTCACTTGATAAAATACTAGATATTGTCTATTCACATTATCCACATTGTAATGTTTCACGTGAAACATTTTTACAAGATATAGTAAAATCATCTGGAGTTTATTCCATTATCAACACTAAATATTGTGGTCTTTTTTTGTGGATAAGTCTATATATAAAAAATGTTTCACGTGAAACATCTCATCCATAGTGACTATATCTAGTGTTCCATAAATATTTTTTATTTTAAATATTGTCATAGTGTATAATTTTTTCTATAATAAAGTAAATGTAAAAGAATCTGAATAATAATATCATCATAAGAAAATATGGTTTCTATCTGGAATCAGTTTGTAGAAGATATATCTATACTACCATTAACTATTATAGGATTAGGAGTGTATATGACTTTCATAAAGAATAAAAAAGATGAGTTTTACAGTCCATGGCCAGGAATAGTCTCAATCTCTCTTGTTATCGCGCTGCTCGGAACAATTCTATTTACCATGCTCTATCTTCATTTACAGATTGGCTGGATAGAATCGCTTGCCATCACATTTTTTACAACAAGTTATCATATCATGATAAGACTGCTGTCTCCTCTTATACTAACCCTCCTGTTTCATCACAAATATAACTACCAGATATGGTGGTTTCAACCAAAGACATGGGAGACAAAACTATACAAGAGGATCAAAGTAAAGCAATGGAAGACTCATGTCATGGTCTTTGATCCAAGCCAATTTTCTTTAAAACTACATAGCATACAAGAGGTCATCAATAATATGTGTCACGCAGAACTTGTGCATGAACTTATTATGCTATTTAGTATCTTGTCAATTTTCTTTACCATACCTTTTGGTGCCTTACCGGTATTCCTGATCACGGCAATCTTTGCCACCCTTTTTGATAGTATATTTGTTATGATCCAAAGGTATAACCGACCAAGGCTTGTACGCATCTATGAAAAACAGAATAAATAAAAAATGAGGGTAAACGTTATTCGACCGTTTACCCTCATAATATATCAAGACATATACTTACTGATATAGTGATCCAGTTCTAACTTTGCCCTTCTCGGATCATTTATAATATAGGAAGAAATCGTTTTTAATTCTTTTTCATGTGAAACATCCTTCAACTGCTCTTGACTATTCTTGGTATTCTTTATCTCTTCCAATGCTTTTTCGCAGTCAGATAATTTTTCATGCACTCTGTCTATCTCTGCGGAAAGATTTATTTTATCCTGATTCAAGCCTACTAGTAATTGTTGCAGTTCCTGTATATGGGACTTATTTTTTTGATTGATATCTCTTGGTGTGAAATCAGAGAAATAAGAACTATCCTCCTCATCCAAAAGATCTAAGAATTTTTCATTTTCTTTTATTTTGCTAAGGACTAATTCATAGTCCTCATCCAGTTCTATTTTTTTAGCGATCAGTTCTTCCTGCTGCTTCTTTAGAAATTCGTAAACCATACCTTATCCTTTGATCTGTAAATATTTCATTACGTTAATACACTACCGTGTTAAATATTACATATATGACATTTATTCTTTATTTTACATATATGCAATTATTACAAATAATACCTAATTAGTATATCTAACTCCACCTATATTCTATAATATTATGACTTAGCATTGCAAGAATTCAATCCTAACAAAGTAAAATAAATTATTTAAAAATTTAAAAAGTTTTCAGAAAATATTTGATAAGATGCATAAAGTACACTATAATAAAAAATAATAGTATTAGAAAATCTAGGGAGATCTATTATGGGTAAAAAACATTCCTTATTAAAAACACTGCTTGCTGCAACGGCTGCTCTTTATGCTACCAACACAGCAATCGATTATCATGCAAAAGAAAAAAACCTTTGTTCTACGACAAAGGGTGATTTTTATGATTTTAAATATGGTCGTATCTATTACACCAGGCAGGGTCAGGGCGCACCTCTCCTCCTGCTCCACAATCTAGACACCATCAGTTCCGGTTATGAATGGTCCAAGATTCTGAAAAAAATAGAAAAGGATCACACCGTCTACACACTGGATCTTCTCGGATGTGGCAGATCAGACAAGCCATCACTTACCTATACGAATTTTTTGTATGTGCAGTTGCTGACCTCCTTTATCCAAGATGTGATCGGCGAAAAGACAAATGTCATTACAAGCGCGGATGCTTCATCCATCGCCATCATGGCAAATCAAATGAATCCTGATCTTTTCGATCAGATCATTTTGATCAATCCATCTGATATCCATCAGATGAAGATGGAGACTAACCATTTGCAGATGGCGATCAAAAAAATCCTGTTTGCACCACTAGTCGGAACAGCCCTCTACAACTTTTATGTCAGTGAAGATCATATCCGTTCGATCTTTGATAAAAAGTATCTGAGCCGCCCACTACAGGACAACAAGAAATTTACAGATCTGTATTATCAGTCTGCACACATCCGCAAGAGCAATGGCAGATTTTTATATGCCAGCAAAAAATGTTCTTACACAAACGTGGATGTGACAAGAGCCATCACAGACAAAGACAATCTCCACATCATAGAGAGTACAGACCGGAAGAAAGCCATCAGCATCGCAGAAGAATATGTAAAGAAAAATCATTCGATCGATGTCACATACATTTCCAATTCAAAATTACTTCCAATGTTAGAAGTACCGGATCAATGCCTGAAGATCATTCAGAATTATCTGGCATAAAGTAACACGATTGACCTACACAAGATGGGACATGCTTATGATAGAAAATACAAAGGAATGCAAAATCTGTCACAAATTATTATCCGCTGATTATGAGGGCGATGTCTGTCCGCATTGTCAGGAGGAAGACCTCTTTATGCGTGTGAAGGATTACATTCGATCCAATGTTGTAAATGAATATATGGTAGCAGATCATTTTCATATTTCTATAAAGAAAGTGAGAAACTGGATCAAAGAGGGACGTATCGAATATGCAGAAAAAGATACACAGATCGTTGGCACCAAATGCCAACGCTGTGGCAAGCCGGTTTCTTTCGGAACACTCTGTCCGGATTGTATGCGTCTCATGAATTACAACAATAAAAAAATCCAACTTACACCGGATTTCAAAAGTCAGGAAGACGATCGTATGCGTTTCTTAGAATAATAAAAATGGGATAAGAATTACCTCTTATCCCATTTTTTATATCTTTAATGTAATGGATCCTTGGAAGGCGTTCCCGCTTTTCTCGGATAAGTCTTTGGTGTTTTCTTTTCTTTTTGAATGACTACAAAAGATCTTTGCAGATCAGAATCCGGCAAAGAGAATTTGTGCACGTCCGAAACTTTTCCACCCAAAAGATAAATACCTTTCTTTCCCTGATCCAACTCCTCATCAATGTTTGATGACTTGTAAGAGATAAAGGTTCCTCCTATTTTTACAAATGGTAGGCAATATTCTGACAAAGTCGAAATATTAGCGACTGCACGCGATAGGCATAGATCAAACTGCTCTCTGTAATTCTTGTTGCGCGCTGCTTCTTCTGCCCTGCCATGCACTGCCTCAACATTTTCCAGACCAAGTTCATTTACAACATCCTGCAAAAATAAAATACGTTTGTTCAAGGAATCCATGAGTGTGATCTCAAGTTCAGGAAAAGCAATCTTAAGCGGAATACCCGGAAAACCTGCGCCTGTACCAAGATCAAGTACTTTCTGAGATTGATGAAGATCTGCAATCTCAACTAGAGACAAACTGTCTAAGAAATGTTTTTCCACAACCTCATCAAATTCTGTGATTGCCGTCAGATTCATGACCTTATTTTTTTCTATCAGCATCTCATAATAAGTAAGAAACTGCTTGATCTGATCTTCTGATAAATTAATATCAAGTTCCTGCAATCCATGATAAAATCGATCTAAATTATAATTCATACGCTTTTCCAATCTTTACTCTATATTATGTTTTTTCTTATAATCATAACTTTCCAGATAAACCAAAAGTACAGAAATATCCGCAGGTGATACGCCGGAAATTCTGGAAGCCTGCCCTATACTAAGTGGTCGAAGTGCCTCCAACTTCTGACGGGCTTCAATACGAAGACTCGGAACGATTTCATAATCAATATCATCCGGGATCTTTTTTGACTCAATCTTTTTAAAGTTCTCTACCTGTTTTTGCTGTCTTGTGATATAGCCTTCATACTTTATATGGATATTGACCTGCTCTCTCACTTCCGGATGAAGCAGAGGTCTTTCCGGATCGATTGGCGCCAGACACTCATAATTCAGTTCCGGTCTACGGATCAGATCTGCCAAAGTCACACCACAGTTCAAAGGTATGCTTCCCTGTGATTCAAGAAAAGTCTGTACTTTTTCATTGGCACCGATATGAACGCCATGCACGCGTTTAATCTCCTTTTCGATCAGACGTCGCTTTTCTTCTACCCAAGCAAAACGCTCATCAGAGATCAAACCGATCCCATGACCGATCGGTGTCAGGCGAAGATCCGCATTATCCTGGCGCAAAAGCAAACGATACTCTGCACGGGAAGTCATCATACGATATGGCTCATGGTTTTCCTTTGTCACAAGGTCATCGATCAAAACACCGATATAACTTTCGGAACGATCCAATACGACTTGTTCTCTTCCTAAAATTTCAAGAGAAGCATTGATACCGGCAAGAAGTCCCTGACAGGCGGCTTCTTCATATCCACTGCTGCCATTGAACTGCCCACCACTAAAAAGCCCCTTTATCTTTTTAAACTCAAGTGTGGCATAAAGTTGATTGGCATTGATACAATCGTATTCAATAGCATAAGCATTGCGGACAATCCTTGCGTGTTCCAATCCCGGAACCGTATGATACATGGCATACTGAACATCTTCCGGGAGTGAAGAACTCATACCACCAATATACATTTCATTGGTATTGAGACCTTCCGGTTCTACAAACAACTGGTGCCTATTCTTGTCAGCAAATTTTACGACCTTGTCCTCAATGGAAGGACAATATCTCGGACCGGTGCCTTCGATCACACCGGAATACATCGGCGAACGATCTAGATTTGCACGGATGATCTCATGTGTCTTTTCGTTTGTATAAGTCAGATAACAGGACACCTGATCGATCTGCACATCTTCCGGATCTGTGGTAAAGGAAAATGGAACAACTCTCTCATCTCCAAACTGTTCTTCCATTTTGTCGTAATCAATGGTGTTTCCGTCTATTCTTGCCGGAGTACCTGTTTTGAAGCGGTACATTTCAATACCATTTTCCACCAAGGAATCTGTCAGATGATTGGCAGCCTTTAAACCATTTGGCCCGGTGTGCTCGATCACATCGCCATAAAGACAACGGGCTTTCAGATAAGTTCCGGTACAAAGAACACATGCCTTGCAGTGATAGATGGCGCCGGACAAAGTCTTTACACCGGTGATCTTTCCATCTTCTACTATGATCTCACATACTTCTGCCTGACGCAGGGTAAGATTTTCGGTATTTTGCAAAGTCTTGCGCATCTCCATACTATAGGAAGCCTTGTCCGCCTGGGCACGGAGAGAATGGACTGCCGGACCCTTGGATTTGTTAAGCATCTTGGATTGGATAAAAGTATGATCAATGTTGATACCCATTTGTCCGCCAAGAGCATCGATTTCTCTTACCAGATGTCCTTTAGAACTTCCTCCGATATTTGGATTGCACGGCATCATAGCCACACTATCCATGCTGATCGTAAAAAGTATGGTATTTAATCCAAGTCTTGCTGCGGCAAGGGAAGCCTCACATCCGGCATGTCCCGCACCGACAACAACGACATCATATGTTTCTTCTATTACTGGCATAATTTTTCCTTCCTAATTATGAGCACTTTCTATTTTCCGGTACAAAACTTTGCAAAAATCTCATTTACCAAGTCTTCCTCTACCGATTCACCAATGATAACACCCAGACTTTCATAAGCATCCATCAGATCGATTGAGAGAAAATCTTCCGGCATATCCATAGAAATACTTTCTACAACATGCTTTAGACTCTCATTTGCATCGGAAAGCGCTGCAATATGTCTGGCATTGGTAAGAAATACCTCATTGCTATCCATGATCTGACCTGCAAAGAACATATCCGTGATCATTTTTTCCAGATGATCCAGTCCCTGACCATTTTTCGCAGAAAATGGCAAAATATCTTGTGATAAATATTTATGGATCTCATCCGCATCAACGACCGGATCCAGATCCGTCTTATTTAAAAGTACAATGACTTTGAGATCCTTGATCTTTTCCATGATGGCAATATCATTCTCATCCAAAGGTCTTGATGCATCCACAACATAAAGGATCAAGTCTGCATTTTCCATGGTATCGTATGCCTTTTTGACACCGATCTTCTCCACGACATCTTCCGTGTCACGGATTCCCGCAGTATCAATGATGCGCAGAGCAATCCCATTCAAAGTGATCTGCTCCTCCAAAGTATCACGGGTTGTTCCGGCAATATCCGTAACGATTGCCCGATCTTTTCTGGCAAGCAGATTCAAAAGAGAGGATTTGCCGGCATTGGGTTTGCCAATGATCGTCGTCTTAATGCCCTCTTTTAACATAGAACCATTATCAGCGGTTGCAAGCAAATGCGAAATCTGATCTATGATCTCCTGTATCTTTGGCAAAAGATCTTCCCCATAACCTGTGATATCTATATGCTCCGGGTCATCCAAAGCCGACTCAATATAAGCAATCTCATAAATGATCTTAGAACGCATATCCTTGATCTGATCTGAAAAAATGCCCTGCAACTGGTTGATGGAATTGTGGAGTGCCAGGTTGGAATTGGAAGATATCACATCCATAACAGATTCTGCCTGAGAGAGATCGATTCTGCCATTCAAAAATGCCCGCTTGGTAAACTCTCCCGGTTCCGCCGGTCTTACCCCCTGCGCCATAACGGCTTTTAAAATTTCCTGCATAACAAGTGTCCCGCCGTGACAATCAATCTCAACGGTGTCTTCTGTCGTATAAGTACGCGGAGCCTTCAAGACCAGTACCATAACTTCATCTATAATCTTATCATCATAAACGATATGACCATATTGTACGGTATGAGACTCTGCTTCCGTCAGATTCAGTTTTCCTTTATAAATTCGATCAACTTTTTCAATCGCATCCGAACCACTCACACGGATAATGCCGATACCGGCATTTGTCATGGCAGATGCAATCGCACAAATAGTATCTGTCTTATACATAATCAATTCCTTATAAGAAAAAATTGGACCTTATCCCCATTTATTATGAAGATAAAGTCCAAAGATTTCAACCCATTTATATTATTTCTTCAGGGTAATAACAACATGTCTGTAAGGTTCTTCACCTTCAGAATGTGTTACAACATACTTGTCATTCTGCAAAGCAGAGTGAATGATTCTTCTCTCATAAGGATTCATTGCTTCCAAAGAAACCGGACGCTTTGTTCTCTTTACCTTATAAGCCATGTTCTTTGCAAGGTTTTCCAGGGTTTCCTTTCTTCTTCTGCGATAATCCTCTGTATCGATCTTTACACGAAGATAATTGTCTGACTTTCTGTTGACAGCAAGGTTTGTCAGATACTGGAGAGAATCCAATGTCTGTCCTCGCTTACCGATCAGAACGCCCATCTCAGGTCCCTTCAACTCAATGTCGATCACACCCTCGATCTCATCAAACTTTGTGATGATCTCAACTTCTAAGTTCATCTTATCGAAAACTTCTGTTAAGAAATCTCTTACAACATCTTCTGGTGTAGACTTCTTTGCAACCTTGATGACTGCATCTTTGCTGCCAAAACCAAGAATACCGTTGCTTCCTTTTTCAATTACTTCATATTCAATCTGATCACTTGTTGTTCCAAGAGAAACCAATGCATTTGTGATTGCATCATCAACAGTTTTTCCTCTAAATTCTACAAATTCCATGATTTTAAACCCCCATTATTTATTATTGCGCTCGTTAAAATCTTTTACCAGATTGGCTTTTGATGCCATAGATCCGCTTGCAGCATGTGCACGCGCTTCTTCTGCCTTGTTCAAAGCATCGATCTTGTCAGAAGAAATGTTTGCCTTTGAAGCCATGCTATTGCTCTTTGTATTCATCTTTGCTGCTTCATAGATCTGTGCCTGACGAATACCGCGCTGCTCTTTCTTCTTTTCTGCTTTTTCTTTATTCTTTTCAATAATATCATCCAGATTGATCTTCTCAAAATGCTTATTCAGTAAGATCTGCTGAACGATACGGACTACAGAACCCATAGTCCAGTACAAAACAAGACCTACCGGACAGGTAAAAGCGATGAAAAGTGTCATCAGAGGCATCATCATGTTCATTGTCTTCATCTGCTGTGCCATCTGATCTGCCTGTGCGTTGCCGGATCCGGAAGTATCTTGTGTAGGCATCAACTTCATATTGACGACCTGTCCAAGATAAGAAACGATTGGAACTAAAAGTGCTGCAATAAGGAGCACCCAATACTTATCAGCCCATGCTGTCTTCATCAGATTCCAAGGTGTATCGGAAATATTTAAGATGAACATGTAGTTGATATCTTTTAAGTTTGCGGCTGTGGTTGCGATGGAGTCAGAAAGATTAGGAAAACTGTCTGCCAGAGCGCTCCAACCGGATTCACTCAATTTGTAAAGAACATCAATGATAGAATTGCTCATTGTTGTTCCTGTTGCATCAGCGTTGAATGCTACATTCTTAAGACCTGCACTCTTATAGACAGCTTCCATGGTCTGTGCATAACCATCGGTTGCCATAATGCCATTTACAACATCGGTAAAAATGTCTTTTACACTGGTAATGTAAGCCGGTACGTTCCAGAATACACGGTAAAGTGCAAAAAGGATCGGCATCTGAATGAGCATCTGTAAACAAGAACCCATTGGAGAAACACCATATTTGTCATAGACCATCTGTGTTTCTTCCTGCTGTGCCTGCATAGAAACAGTATCCTTTTTATTTTTATACTTCTTCTGGATAGCATTCAGTTCCGGCTGCATCTTTCTTGTAAGCACAGAAAACTTCTGCTGCTTATAAGTCAGTGGGAACAGACACAGGTAAATAAATACCGTAAATACGATGATGGTAAGGGCGATGCTGTTGATATGACATACGGAACTAAGAAAAACGTATATCTTATCCATGATCCAGCCGAGTCCCTTGGCGATTGGTCCTAAAATCGCACCATCATAAGCAGTTAAATATAACTCTGTCAATGTTAAAAACCTCCATTTTATGGAACAGGATCATAACCACCTTTTGAAAATGGATTGCAACGAATAATACGCCAGGCAGCCAAAGCTCCGCCTTTAAAAAAACCGTACTTCTCCACAGCATGCAGACCATAGGTCGAGCATGTGGGATAATACGGGCATTTCGTTGTCTTCATTGGCGAAATATACTTTCTATAAAATTTGATAATCCAAATTAAACCATTTTTCAAAATTGATTGCATATTCTTTTCCAATTATTACCTATTTAATATGTTGTGAAGACCTGCAAGATGAAGCAAAGCATCATTAATTTCATGATAAGAACAATCCCTTGCCCTGTTTCTTACAACGACTACGATATCCAAACCACTATTGAACATCTCTTCATGTAGTCTATAACTTTCTCTGATCAGTCTCGTCAAATGATGTCGTACTACACTGTTTCCTACTTTTTTACTAACAGAAATTCCAATTCGATTTGTGGATCCCTGATTCTCGCATACATACATAACTAAATATCGATTTGCTTTGGATTGTCCGTTTTTATAAACATACTGGAAATCGGCATTTTTCTTTAAAGAATCACTGAATTTCACTACTATCCACTCACCTTTCCATGACAAAAAGTCTCTCGAATTGGGTCATGATCGTTTTTGATAAAAAGAAGAAAGACCACAGGGTCTGTGGCCTAAGCTGATAATTTCTTTCTACCTTTTGCTCTTCTAGCAGCCAATACTTTTCTTCCGCCTGCTGTACTCATTCTTGAACGAAAACCATGTACTTTAGATCTCTGTCTCTTTTTTGGTTGAAATGTCATCTTCATAGTATCCACCTCCCTTTATGAAAAAACATCGCTATCATTATAACAAAAAAAGTCTCAAAGTCAAGCAAAATCAACATTTTTTAGGAATTTTACCTTTTCCACAATTTTCTATAATTCTCTTGATAAAGTGGATAACTTTGTGGATAAGTATAAAATTTAAAAACATTCATCCACATATATATTGCTAAACATGTCATTTTGTGTCAGATATTGTGGTTTATAACTTATCCACATACTAAGTCTATTATCCACTTTATGCACAAAGATAGCCCTATAACGTCGTATTTTGGAAAATAAAGAAAATAAGGTGCCTGTATTATCCCCTATACCTATGATGTTTTTGTTGATAAAATGGCTTTATTAAGGTATTATAGATGATAGGTTATTAGGATAAAGAACGGGGACTACATATGAATTTAGAACTTATTCAGGAAAAATGGAATGATATCTTACAGAGTTTCAAAGAAGAACACTCTATTTCTGATATTTCCTTCAAATCCTGGTTATTACCACTGGAGCCAACAGCCATTGAAGATGACACACTGATCATTGTCTTTGATCCAAAAGATGATCAGGAATCCGATCCTGACCAGATGGCTATTAACTATATCACCAAAAAGTACGCAAAGTTTCTTGCCATCATGATCAGTGAAGTATGTGGCTTTACTAAGGAAGTAAAATTACGTTTTGCACTACCGGGCGAATTCAACACGCCGGTTATCAATGAGACTTTTATTCCAAAGTCAGCCAATTATGCAACTTCAAATTTAAATGCAAAGTACACTTTTGATACTTTCGTCGTAGGCGGCAACAACAAATTTGCCAGACAGGCATCTCTCGCTGTTGCAGAATCTCCGGGCGAAGCATACAACCCACTTTATATTTATGGTGGGCCGGGGCTTGGAAAAACACACCTTTTACATTCTATCGGCAATTTCATTATCAATGAAAATCCTGATAAAAAGGTACTATATGTGACTTCCGAACAATTCTTAAATGAAGTGATAGAGGGCATCCGCGGAGCCAATTCTTCCAATGCCATCACAAAGACAAGAGAAAAATATCGTTCGGTTGACATCCTTCTGATCGATGACATCCAGATTTTAATAGGTAAGGAAAGCACGCAGCAGGAATTTTTCAACACTTTCAATACCCTTTATTTGGCTGGAAAACAGATCGTTATCACTTCCGATAAGCCGCCAAAAGAGATGGAAACTTTGGAAGAAAGGATCCGTTCCCGTTTTGAAAGCGGACTCATGGCTGATATCGGCAACCCTGATTATGAAACCAGAATGGCGATCCTACGCAAGAAAGTCGAATCTGAAAAAATCAATCTGAGTGATGATATTCTGGATTACATTGCTGAGAATATCAAGTCCAACATCCGTGAACTGGAAGGGGCACTCAACAAACTCATTGCCTATGCCAATCTGGAAAAAAGCGATATCACCATGGATATTGCTATGCGTGAACTTCAGAATATCATTTATCCGGACAAACCTAGAGAAGTTACACCACAACTCATCATTGAAGTTGTTTCTGAACATTATAATATTCCTATGGAAAAGATGCTTTCCAAGGATCGCAGTAAATCTGTTTCCAGACCGCGTCAAATTGCCATGTTCTTATGCAATACCATGACAGATGCGACCTTAGAAGGTATCGGTCAGTTACTCAACGGAAGAGATCACTCTACGATCCTTCACGGACGTAATGTAATCGAAGAAGAATATAATAATGATGAAGAATTTCGTAAACAGATCGACACCATCAAAAAGAAGATCAATCCAAATTAGATGAGATTGTGCATAAGTTGTTGATTTCTATGTTTAAATATATGGGATAAGTTGTGAATTTATGTTTACAGCCTGAGGATAAAAGTAAACCTCATAAAGAGGTCGTCCCTTTTATCTACAAAACATCCTCTGTATTTCCTCAGCCTTTCAACACTACTTTTTGATTTAATTTTTAGGACAAGTCCAGAAACCATCAGCGTTTCACGACTTATACACTTTTACACACCCTATAATAATATTACTATTAATTTCTATTATATTTATCTATGTTAAGCTGAAAGGAGTTTTACCGATTATGAAGATCACCTGTCAAAAAGCAGAACTAGCAAAAGGAGTAAACATCGTTTCAAAAGCAGTTCCTACCAGAACTACCATGGCTATCTTAGAATGTATTTTGATCGATGCTTCTACAAATGAGATCAAATTAACAGCCAATGATATGGAAATTGGTATTGAAACGATCATTGAAGGCACGATTGAAGAAAGAGGTATCATTGCATTGGATGCAAGATTCTTTTCTGATATTGTTCGTAAACTTCCTGATAATGAAGTTACCATTGAAACAGATGCTACTTTTAAGACAACCATTACCTGTGAAAAGGCAAACTTTACTATCGTAGGAAAATCCGGTGAAGATTTTGCTTACATTCCTATCATTCCTCGGAATGAGCCGATCTTACTTTCACAGTTTACATTAAAGGAAGTGATCCGCCAGACTATTTTTTCTATTGCAGATAATGAAAATAACAAATTGATGACAGGTGAATTATTTGAAATTGAAGGAAATCATCTGAAAGTGGTTTCTCTGGATGGTCATAGAATTTCCATTCGTAACATTGAATTAAAGGAGTCTTATGAGAATAAAAAGGTTGTTGTTCCGGGAAAGAGCCTGATCGAAGTCAGCAAGATTATTCCGGGATCCACCGAAGAAATGGTAAATCTCTTTATTACAGACAATCACATTATTTTTGAGTTTGACAATACAACGGTTGTTTCTCGTCTGATCGAAGGCGAATACTTCAAGATTGATCAGATGCTGTCTACCGATTATGAGACAAAGTTTAAGATCAACAAGAGAGAACTTTTAGACTGTATCGATCGTGCGACTTTGATGGTAAAAGAAGGCGATAAAAAGCCGATTATCATGGATATTACCGATGGCAATATGGAACTCAAGATCAATTCTGTAGCCGGATCCATGAAGGAAGATATTGAAATCGGCAAAGAAGGTAAGGATATTTTGATTGGATTCAATCCAAAGTTCTTTATTGATGCCCTTCGTGTTATCGATGAGGAAGAAGTATCTATTTACATGGTCAATCCAAAGGCACCATGTTTTATCAAGGATGATGAGGACAAGTACATTTACCTCATCCTTCCGGTAAACTTTAATACAGCGACAAACTAAGAGGAAGATAAAATGGAAGAAATCAGTTTACGAGAGGGCGATGATTTTATCAAACTCGGACAATTACTCAAAAAAGCCAATATGATGTCCTCCGGTGTGGATGCCAAGATGGTTATTTTAGATGGTCTGGTAAGTGTCAATGGCGAGGTGGAACTTCGCCGCGGCAAAAAGATCTATCCGGGTGATGTGGTTACTTTTGAGGGAGAGAGCGTTAAAGTAGTCAGATGATCATAAAGTCTATTGAATTAAGCAATTTTCGTAATTATGAACATTTAGATATTACATTTGATGAAGGTACCAACATTTTGTATGGTGACAATGCCCAGGGAAAGACAAATATCCTGGAGGCTGCCTATGTCAGTGGAACAACAAAGTCACACAAGGGCAGCCGGGATAAAGAAATGATCCGTTTTGACCAGACAGAGTCCCATATCAAGACACTGGTGGAAAAGAACGAAAAGGAATATCAGATCGATATCCACCTCAAGAAAAATAAGGCAAAAGGCATTGCCATCAACAAGGTTCCCATCAAAAAAGCAAGCGAACTTTTTGGTATTTTAAATATTATTTTCTTCTCGCCGGAAGATCTGAACATCATCAAGAACGGACCGGCAGAGAGAAGAAGATTTATTGATGCAGAACTTTGTCAGTTGGATAAGATTTATTTATCGGATCTGACAAACTACAATAAGATCTTAAATCAGCGTAATAAACTTCTTAAAGATCTTTATTTTAAACCGAGTCTCAAGGAAACACTCCCAGTATGGGATATGCAACTTGTCAGCTACGGCAAAAAGATCATTGCCAGAAGAAATCAGTTTATTATGGAATTAAATGAAGTCGTTCATGAGATCCATCACAAGATTTCCGGTGGCAGGGAAGAAATGGTCATCAAATATGAACCAAATATCGAGGATATTTTCTTTGAAGATGAGTTGATCCGTGCCAAGGAAAAAGACTTAAAGTATACGCAGACTTCGGTCGGACCGCATAGGGATGACCTGAAGATCTCTGTGGGAGATATTGATGTGCGCAAATTTGGTTCACAGGGGCAGCAGAGATCTTGTGCTCTGTCACTGAAATTATCAGAAATCAAATTAGTAGAGCAGACCATTCATGACAAACCTGTTCTTTTGCTTGATGATGTACTTTCAGAATTGGATCATAACAGACAAAATTATCTTTTACAGGCGATTGACGATACACAGACGATTATCACCTGTACAGGTCTGGATGATTTTGTGAAAAATAGATTTACTTTGAATAAGGTATATGAAGTAGAGAATGGATGCGTTCATTTACATAGCAATATGATGGAGGATAAAAATGAGTCAGAATAATCAGGAATATGGAGCAGATCAGATTCAGATATTGGAAGGATTAGAGGCTGTTCGTAAGCGTCCGGGTATGTATATCGGTAGCACATCTGAGCGTGGATTGCATCATTTGGTATATGAGATTGTTGACAATGCCGTAGATGAGGCTTTGGCAGGATTTTGTACCCATATCGTTGTAAGTATCAATGAAGATGGTACGGTTACCGTAGAAGATGACGGTCGTGGTATTCCGGTCGGCATCAATTCAAAAGCAGGAATTCCTGCGGTTGAAGTGGTATTTACCGTGCTTCATGCCGGTGGTAAGTTCGGTGGTGGCGGATACAAGGTATCCGGTGGTCTGCATGGTGTAGGTGCATCTGTTGTAAATGCGCTTTCAAATTGGCTGGAAGTTGAGATCTGCCGTGACGGCAAGGTTTACAAGCAGCGTTATGAGCGTGGAAAGACCATGTATCCTCTGAAGGAGATCGGTACTTGTGATCCGGATAAGACCGGAACAAAGGTTACATTTTCACCGGATGGATCTATTTTTGAGACAACTGTTTTTGATTTTAATACCTTAAAGGTGCGTTTGCGTGAGACCGCATTTTTGACAAAAAATCTGCGTATCACTTTGCAGGATAAGAGAGAAAATCCGGTCAATGAACGTGTTTTCCACTATGAAGGCGGTATCAAGGAATTTGTTACCTACCTGAATAAGGGAAATCAGGAACTTTATCCGGAGGTCATTTATTGTGAAGGTGAAAAAGATGGCGTTTATGTAGAAGTTGCTATGCAGCACAATGATTCCTACAACGATTCGTCTTATTCTTTTGTTAATAATATCATCACACCGGAAGGTGGTACGCATCTGGCGGGATTCCGTAGCGCTCTTACCAAGACCTTTAATGCTTATGCCAGAGAGGCAAAAATCTTAAAAGAAAATGAATCTGCCTTTAGCGGTGAAGATATCCGTGAGGGATTGACGGCGATCATCAGCATCAAGATCGAAGAACCGCAGTTTGAAGGACAGACCAAGCAAAAACTCGGCAATAGTGAGGCAAGAGGAGCGGTTGATAGTATAGTGAGTGAGCAGTTGACCTACTTCTTAGAGCAAAATCCGCAGGTAGCCAAATCCATCTGTGAAAAAACGCTGCTTGCGCAGCGGGCAAGGGAAGCAGCCCGAAAGGCGAGAGATCTGACCAGGAGAAAGACTGCTTTGGAAGGTACTTCACTTCCGGGAAAACTTGCAGACTGTTCCGATAAGGATCCGAAGAATTGTGAAATTTTTATCGTCGAGGGAGATTCCGCCGGTGGTTCCGCAAAGACAGCGAGAAGCCGTGCAACACAGGCTATCTTACCTTTGCGTGGTAAGATCTTAAATGTAGAAAAAGCCAGAGAAGATAAGATTTATGCAAATGCCGAGATTAAGGCAATGATCACAGCCTTTGGTACCGGTATCCACGAAGACTTTGATATATCTAAACTTCGTTATCACAAGATCATCATCATGACAGATGCCGATGTCGATGGTGCACATATTGCAACACTTATGCTCACTTTCCTCTATCGTTTTATGCCGGAACTTATCAAGCAGGGCTATGTATATCTGGCAACACCGCCACTTTACAAGATCGAAAAGAACCGTAAAGTCTGGTATGCTTATAGTGATGAAGAACTTAATAACATTTTGACAGAGATTGGTCGTGACGGAAATAACAAGATCCAGCGATATAAGGGACTTGGAGAGATGGATGCCGAGCAGCTTTGGGAGACAACCATGGATCCGGAGCGCCGTATCTTAAAGCGTGTTATGGTTCATGATGAAAATGCTTCTGAAATTGACGTTACATTTTCAACTTTGATGGGCGATAAGGTAGAGCCTCGTCGTGAATTCATTGAAGAAAATGCAAAATATGTTCAGAATCTTGATATTTAGTAGGAGGACGTTTATAAATGGATGACAAGATTTTTGATCAGATTCATGAGGTGGATCTGAAAAAGACGATGGAAACATCATATATTGATTATGCCATGAGTGTAATCGCGTCCCGCGCCCTTCCTGATGTTCGAGACGGACTCAAACCGGTACAGCGTAGAGTTTTATATTCTATGATCGAATTAAATAACGGACCGGACAAACCACACAGAAAATGTGCGCGTATTGTCGGTGATACCATGGGTAAGTACCATCCGCATGGTGACTCTTCTATTTATGGAGCACTTGTCAACATGGCACAGGAATGGTCAACGAGATATCCACTTGTCGATGGACATGGTAACTTTGGTTCTGTGGATGGAGATGGCGCTGCTGCTATGCGTTACACAGAGGCAAGACTTTCCAAGATTTCCATGGCCATGCTTTCCGATATCAACAAAGATACCGTAGATTTCATGCCAAACTTTGATGAGACGGAAAAAGAACCAACCGTTCTTCCTTCCCGTTATCCAAACCTGCTTGTCAATGGAACAACAGGTATTGCCGTTGGTATGGCAACCAATATTCCGCCACACAACCTGCGTGAAGTCATTGCCGCCGTGGTAAAGATCATTGATAATCAGGTAGAAGAAGATCGTGAGACCGATATTGAAGAATTACTTGAGATTGTAAAGGGTCCTGATTTTCCGACCGGTGGTACTATCTTAGGTCATGCCGGTATTGATGAGGCTTATCGTACCGGACGCGGTAAGATCCGTGTGCGTGCGGTATCTGAGATTGAGCCGATGAACAACGGAAAGAACCGTATCGTTGTAACAGAACTTCCATACATGGTAAATAAGGCACGTCTGATCGAAAAGATTGCGGAACTTGTTCGCGATAAAAAGATCGATGGTATTACCGATCTGCGAGATGAATCATCACGAGAAGGTATGCGTATCTGTATTGAACTCCGTCGTGATGTCAATCCGAATGTCGTGCTCAACCTGCTTTACAAGCATACGCAGTTACAGGATACTTTTGGCGTTATCATGCTTGCCCTGGTTGGCAACCAGCCAAAGGTGCTTAATCTCTATGAACTTTTAAATTACTATTTGCTGCATCAGAAGGATGTTGTAACCAGAAGAACCCGATACGATCTGAATAAGGCAGAAGAAAGAGCACATATCGTACAGGGATTATTGATCGCTCTGGATAATATCGACGAAGTTATCAAGATCATCCGTGGTTCTGCCGATGTTGCTACAGCAAAACAGCAGTTGATGGAGCGCTTTGCTTTATCGGAAGCACAGGCAAATGCCATTGTTGAGATGCGTCTGCGTGCACTGACCGGTTTGGAAAGAAACAAACTGGAAGAAGAATACAAGTCTTTGATGGAGCTCATTACAGAGTTAAAGGCAATTCTTGCAGATGAGAAGAAGTTGCTTGGTGTAATCAAGGAAGAAATTCTTGCTATTTCTGATAAATATGGTGATGAACGCAGAACATCCATTGGATTTGATGAATATGATATTTCCATGGAAGATATGATTCCAGTGACAAATACCGTTATTACATTTACAAAACTTGGTTATATCAAGCGTATGAATGTGGATAACTTTAAGAGCCAGCATCGTGGTGGTAAAGGTATTAAGGGCATGGAGACAATCGATGAAGATTACATTGTTGAAATGATGCTTACAACCTCACATCACTACCTGATGTTCTTTACAAATACCGGTCGTGTTTATCGTATGAAAGCCTATGAGATTCCGGAATGTTCCAGAACAGCAAGAGGTACGGCAATCGTAAATCTTTTACAATTGCAGCCGGATGAAAAAATCACATCTATGATTGCATTGAAGGAATACTCAGAGAACCAGTATCTGTTTATGGCTACAAAGAATGGTATTGTGAAAAAGACAAAGATCACGGACTATGAAAATATCCGTAAAACAGGTCTTGCAGCAATCAATCTTCGTGAAGATGACAGATTAATTGAAGTAAAACTGACAGATAATAACGAAGATATTATTTTGATTACCAAATTTGGTCAGTGTATCCGTTTCCACGAAACAGATGTTAGAAATACCGGACGTACCTCTATGGGTGTTATTGGTATGAGCCTGACAGACCAGGATGAAGTAATTGCTATGCAGCTTGCTTCCCAGGGAGACTCTTTGATGATTGTTTCAGAAAAAGGTCTTGGTAAGTGCACACTTATCGATGAATTTACACCGCAAAATCGTGGTGGTAAGGGTGTGAAGTGTTACAAGATTACTGATAAAACAGGAAACATCATAGGATGTAAAGCAGTTAATCAGGAAGATGAGATGATGCTCATTAATACAGAAGGTATTATCATTCGCATTAAGGTAAATGATACAGCACTTCTTGGCAGAATCACTTCCGGTGTAAAATTGATCAATGTTGATGAAGGTGTAACGGTTGCAAGTATTGCAAAAGTGCGCAAGGAAGACATGATTATGGAAGAATCGGAAGAAATGGAAGAAGATGCAGAAAATGCAGATTCGGAAGTAGAAGATTCTACCGAAGAATAAAAGGTAAAAGAAAATCTCCGCTAGCCATGAAACTAGCGGAGATTTTTAAATTTTTAGTCTTTGATCGCGTTGTAAATATCCAGAGTTTCTTTATCATCAAATCCATTGACATAATAATTTTTTCCATCTGCGGAAAAATAGATGAAATACTTATGTTGCGGATTTAAAAATAATTCATAGTTTCCCTGATTTCGTTTATGAAATTTTCCCTTTAAGAGATTATCCATAGCAGTACCGTTACTTTTTACCATAGATGGCAGTTCATCTACCAAAGATACATTGGAAATGGTATCTGTATCAATGGCATAGTTTTCAAAAATATGTTCACAGTAAAGAGTGTCATCTTTTATGACAAGGTGGATTGGTGTAAATTCTTCCATAATCATAAAAATACTGATAAAAGGAATACCGAGCATTGCAATAATAGAAAAGATTGTAAGCCCTTTTCCAAGACCCGTTGCCATATTTACGGAAGTTCCAATGCCGGCTCGCGTTTCTACCATGGTGCTTTTGTCCTTAGGGTTGTAGTAAAACAATCCAAAAATCCATGCCTCATCTTCGTTGGTCTTAAATGCCGGATCAAAAGAACTTGCATAACATTTTTCAATATTTTTGAATTTTTTCCCTAACGGAATAATTAATATTAAAAGGACAAGGGCGTAAGCAATGGATCCAATAAGAAAGATACCGGGATGGATAGCATCGGATACAAGAGGCAAAAGGGTAATCAAAGTGTAGGCAAGGTTTAGCCAGACGCAGGCTAACCAAAAATTTTTCCACACATTTTTCTTGGATCTGGTGTAATTGATGTTGGTGTCACTGTCATTGCAGATGACTTCCACCGGTCTGCGATCCATCCAAAAAGCAATGATCCAGTACAATAAACTGATAGCCGCAATGCTAAGAACCATAATTGTGCTGTAAAAATCTGTTTTTTCAGAGAGAGCCGCAAATACAAGAGAAAAGACAAAAAGGAAAAAACTGAGGAAAGTCGGAATGAAGAATGGAAAAAATCTTACCTTTCGGACATTTCCGGCATTTTTCATCTCTATATAAGATACTAAGATCTGATCCTCGTATAAGTGATTTTCCTTTTTCCATTTCTTTAACTTTTTATTGGCTACGGCATATGGCACATAAAACAATAGAATTAAGAGTATGAGCCAATTCATCCAGATTGTAAACTGTATGGAAAAATGACTTGTCAGTAAACTGGTAAGAGGAATCGCAAAAAAGATGAGAAGCAAGATGTTCATCTGCTTATGAAACTCGCTTATGATCTTCTGCACTGCAGGTTGCTCTACCCATTCTTCCTTCATGGATACAGAAAACAACAAATGATCATGAAATTTATGGTTGTTTTTTAAAACGAAATAAATGATAAGCAGTACCGGATATGTACTAATAAAAAGAATGATATTAAACATAGATCTGCCTCCTAAAAATACTTTTCACATAATTGGAAAAATTCTTCCTTTGAAAATCCGCGAATGTTTGCCTCGGATATGATCTGCTGCAAATTGTCCAAAGAAGTTTGTGAGAGATATTTACCCTGATCAAATTCATTTCGGATCCTCGCGCCGTTTCTGCGGTCGGTAACGATATAGCCTTCTTGTTTTAAAAGAGCATAGGCTTTGTTTACCGTCATAGAGTTGATCCCGATTTCTTCCGCCAGGGCGCGCACAGTCGGTAATTGCTCTCCGGGCTGTAATCTTCCATCAGAAATACCTAAGACAATCTGATTGCGAATCTGTTTGTAAATAGGAATTTCAGAAACCTCATCAATACAGATGACCATGATAGACTCCTTTCTTCTTGTTTTGTATTATTTAGTGTAATACAAATAATACAAAAGTCAAGAGAAAAATTAACCATTGCTGATACAAGCGCCTGCGTATATAATTAATTTTAGATGTAAAGGAGAATAGGTATGCGGTTAGTAATTCAAAGAGTAAATCACGCATCGGTGACAGTGGATGAACAGGTAATCGGGAAAATTGGAAAAGGATTGCTTGTATTTCTTGGTGTAGCAGATGGTGATACAAAGGAAATGGTTGATAAATATGTAAAAAAATTGCAGGGGCTCCGTATTTTTGAAGATGCGGACGGAAAGACAAACCTATCTATACAAGATGTCGGTGGAGAAGTTCTTGTTGTTTCACAGTTCACGCTTTATGCAGATTGTAAAAAGGGCAATCGACCGAGTTTTGTAAAGGCGGGAGCACCTGATTTTGCCAATGAACTTTATGAGTACTTTAAACAAAAATGTGAAGAGGCTTTTGGAAAAGTAGAATGTGGTAGTTTTGGTGCAGATATGAAAATTGATTTACAAAATGATGGACCATTTACCATTTTATGGGACAGTGACTGGTGGTAGAGGGAGAATGTACGATGAGAGAAATTGCAGTAGAAGACATTACAAAAGAAATTGCTAAGATGTGCATACAGGCAAATCATTATTTATCGGATGATATGGATAAGGCTCTAAAAAATGCTACAAAAGAAGAGGTTTCGCCTCTTGGAAAAAAGATTTTAGAGCAATTGCAGGAGAATCTTACCATTGCAGATCAGGAGATGATTCCAATTTGTCAGGATACAGGAATGGCAGTTGTTTTTATGGAAATAGGGCAGGATGTTCATTTTGTTGGTGGAAGTCTGGAAGATGCTATCAACGAAGGTGTACGACAGGGCTATACAGATGGGTATCTTCGAAAATCGGTTGTAGGAGATCCTATAGAGCGAGTAAATACAAAAGACAATACGCCGGCAGTCATCCATTATTCTATCGTGACCGGAGATAAGGTAAAGATCACATTTGCTCCAAAAGGATTTGGCAGTGAAAATATGAGCCGTGTCTTTATGCTAAAGCCTGCTGATGGAATCGAAGGTGTAAAAAACGCGATTCTTACGGCAGTAAAAGATGCCGGTCCAAATGCCTGTCCACCAATGGTAGTTGGTGTAGGTATTGGCGGTACTTTTGAAAAATCTGCTTTGATGGCAAAGCAGGCACTTACGCGAAATCTGAATGAAACACCAAAAATTTCCTGGGTAGCTGATCTGGAAAAAGAAATGTTAGAAAAAATCAATGGACTTGGTATTGGACCGGGAGGACTTGGCGGAAGCACCACGGCACTTGCTGTTAATATCAACACATATGCAACACATATTGCGGGACTTCCGGTGGCGGTCAATATCTGCTGTCACGTCAATCGCCACGTAGTGAAAGAATTATAATTGTAAAAAGGGGTTTCAGATGGATCGACATATTACATTACCAATTACAGAAGAAATTGCAGAAAGTCTTACAGCAGGTGATTATGTTTATTTAGATGGAGAAATGTATGTAGCCCGTGATGCGGCACATAAGCGCATGATGGAAGTCTTGGATCGTGGGGAAGAACTTCCAATCCCGATCAAAGAAGCAACGATTTATTATATGGGACCTTCGCCTGCCAGAGAGGGCAGACCGATCGGATCTGCCGGACCGACTACGGCAAGTCGTATGGACAAATACGCACCGCGCCTTTTAGATCTGGGACAGAAGGCAATGATCGGCAAAGGCAAGCGGACAAAAGAGGTATTGGATGCGGTCATCCGCAATCATGCGGTATATTTTGCTGCTGTTGGCGGGGCGGGAGCACTGCTTTCCAAATGTATCACCAAGTCCGAGGTCATCTGTTATGATGATCTGGGTGCAGAAGCCATCCGCAAGATCACAGTAGAAAATTTTCCGGTCATTGTGGTAGCAGATTGCCATGGAAATAATCTCTATGAGACAGCCATTTTGGAGTATCAGAAGTAAAAGAAAATGCGAAGAAATGCAATATTTTCGTTGACAAATGGGGATACCTTTAGTAGAATAGTTTGTGCATTGTGAATATTGAATTTGATTCGACTATGGAGAAGTACTCAAGTGGCCGAAGAGGTGCCCCTGCTAAGGGTATAGGTCGGGTGACCGGCGCGAGGGTTCAAATCCCTCCTTCTCCGTTTTTCATAATGCTTTTATGGCTCCGTGGTCAAGCGGTTAAGACATCGCCCTTTCACGGCGGTAACACGGGTTCGATTCCCGTCGGAGTCACTTACATCTTGACGGATGTATGACTTTTTTATATAATGCATCTTGTTGATGCAAGTTATGGCGCCATAGCCAAGTGGTAAGGCAAAGGTCTGCAACACCTCTATCACCAGTTCAAATCTGGTTGGCGCCTCTTGTAAGCGGTTCACAAATGTGAGCCGCTTTTTTCATTCTAGCCTTGCCTGCGATAGGCGGTTGGTGTCATCTGCATGCGGTCTTTGAAGAGTTTTAAGAAATATCTTTGTCCTTTTCTTTGATGATGTCTAAAAGCAGAGTTTGCAATAGGACAGAAGTTGGATGTATGAGGTAGAGGCAGGTGCAACGACTATCTGGGAGAATTGGAACTGTGAGGATGAAAAAGTGGATGTGCCTTGCAATACACAGGCAACTATCATTTTGCCGGATCAGAGTTCTCATGAATGTGGAAGCGGTCAATATAGGTTTTCTTGTCAGGAAAAATGCGATTGACAGATTGAAAAATCCCTACTAATCTAAAAGAAGATTTTAGGTTAGTAGGGATTTCATGTTTTGGGTGATAGAATGGTTTCAAAGGAAATAATTGAGTCTTATCTGGCAGATTACAGTGCGATTGAAAAGATGTTTTACGCATATCATAAATGGTCAAAAAAGGAAAATACCATTGATGATATGTTGATAAAATATCAGTTTTTTGACCGTAATGCCGCAAGTTTTATCAGGGATAAGGAAAAAGAAGAAGCTATATATCCGAAAAAAGTGCTGGAATTGGATAATGTCAGGCTGGATCTGTATACCGGATCCACGGAAAAAGCCCGTCAAAATGTCAAACGAAAGATGACGGAAAAAGAGCAGATCCATTTTCAGCATAAAGATTACTTTGATACAGACAAAAATGTTTTCATCAACAAGCATTTGCGCTTTACGCCGGGAGAGTTTCACGATCACGAGTTTATCGAGATGTGCTATGTCTATCGTGGTCAGGTTAGTCATGTTTTCCGCCAGAAAAAGGGAGCGCAGGAAAAAACAGAAGTCCTAAAGCAGGGGAATCTGGTCATTATCCCGCCGGGCATGCAGCACAAAATTTCCATCTATGATGACAGCCTAATGATCAACATCGTGGTCAATAAGTACACATTTGAAAAGACTTTCTTAGGAGATATTCCGGAAAATAGCCTGCTTTATCATTTTTTCAGTCAGATCCTTTTTTCACAGGAGACAGGGACTTATGTAGTCTTTCGTGGGGGCAAGGAAGAAATTCTTTGCGATAAACTCTTAGACCTGATGGTGGCATATCTGAACGATGATAGTTATAGTTCCAGAATTTGTGACCATTATCTGAGCATCTTTTTCTTGGAACTTTTGGGACAATGTGAAGACATCACCTTGTCATCCCATATGGGAAAAGAAGGCGAATTGATCGCGCGGGTCCTGCTTTATATCCGAAACCATTATAATGAAATATCCCTTGAGGATGTGGCGCGTGAGTTTCATTATTCCAAGACCTATCTGAACCGTATTTTTAAGAGTCATATGGATACGACCATTCTAAAATACATCCAGGAAACGCGTCTGGAACAAAGCACGGTACTTCTTTGCAATACCCGATTGTCTGTGGAGGATATTGCCACCCATGTTGGCTACGAGGATACTTCTTATTATATTGAACTCTTTAAAAAGAAGTATCAAAAAACACCTTTGCAATACCGACACGAACACAGATAGTTTCATATCACCATATTTTATGTACGACAAAGCCTCTTTTTTTGCCTTACCCTGCATTTTATAATGGACTTATCAATAGCAGAGTAAGCAAAATGGGAGGTTTTTATTTTATGAAGATAGCAGATTTACAGGTAAATCATATGTCGCAGCCATGCGGTATCGATGGCAGGGACATTACGATCCGCTGGAAACTGGAGGGCGGAAAGAAGCAGACTGCTTATGAAGTCGTTGTCAGAGATATTTCGGATGCAGAGCAGGCAAAGGAGATAGAGGCGACAGGGAAAGAGGCAGGCGGACTCATGTTTTATCATTTAAAAAATGCCATTCCTTATCGCACCAAGGCAGAGATCATCCTGCGCGTATGGGATGAGTCGGATATTGCAAGCGACGAGAGCCGTATGCTTGTGACAACAGGAATCGAAAAAGAGGCTTGGCAGGCAAAATGGATCGACCCGGAAAAGGAACATGAGCCGGAAGAAAGACAGCGTGCTTCTTATTTAAAAAAGACATTTACTATGACAGAGGAAGATATAGCAAAAGCACAGAAAAAAGGTGCTTATCTTTATTCCACCTGTCATGGTCTGATGCATATACAGATCAATGGCAAGGAAATCACAGACCATCAGTTGATGCCGGGAACAGAGCAGTATGACAAGCGGCTTTTGGTCGAGACTCTTCCGGTCGAGACATTTTTAAAGACCGGTGAAAATGAGATCGTCGTATCGCTGGGTGATGGCTGGTATCGCGGTTCCATGGGAAATTCACAGGCAAAAAATGTGCATGGATCTGATATCGGACTTTTGGCACAGTTGGAGATCGTCGGAAAACCGGTCTGCCTGACGGATGAGACATGGCAGGCGACACAAAACGGACCGATCGGTCTCAATGATTTCATGGCAGGCGAGGAATACGATGCCAGATCAGAGGAACTTTCCGATTTTCACGCGGTCAAAGTAAGAGATTTTGGCTTTGACAATCTGATCTGTCGAGATACGGTTTCGGTCGTGCCAAAAGAGACTTTTCAGGCAAAATGGCTGGAAAATCCAAAGGGAGAAAAGATCCTTGATTTCGGACAGAATTTAGTTGGCTATATTATGCTTGATTTTGAAGGATGCGCTGGCAAGGAAATGACCCTGACCCATGGAGAAGTCCTGGATGCAGAAGGCAACTTTACTATCGCTAACTTCCAGAATCCAAAAGTACCGACCAAGCAGGAAGTACACTATATCTGCAAGGATGGTCACAACTCTTATCATCCGACTATGACCTATATGGGCTTCCGCTATGTGAAAGTGGAGGCGGATTTTGACATTGACCCATCTGCATTTACGGCTGTTGCCATTTATTCCCATATGAAAGAAACTGCAACTTTCTCCTGTGGCGTGGAAGAGGTCAACCAATTATATAAAAATGCCCTCTGGTCTATGAAGGGTAATTTTGTAGATGTTCCAACGGACTGTCCGACAAGGGAAAAATCCGGTTATTCCGGAGATTGTCAGGCATACATCCATACCGCTATGTATCTGATGGATTGTTATCCGGTCTATGCCAAGTGGATCCGCGAGCAGGCGGCAGGTCAGTACGAGGATGGCGTGGTACCGCAGGTGGCACCGAAATGTACGCCGGCAGGACAAAAGGAAAAACTCATGGGCATGATGGAGATCGACGGCGGTATCGGCTGGTCGGATGCTTTTGAGATCGTACCATTCCGTTTGATGCAGCGTTATGGCGATGATGCTTTGATTCGCGAAAATTACCAGGCATTGAAAAAATGGACAGAGTATGAGATCGACCGTGCAAAAGAGACACGCCTTGTAAATAAGGCCAGCCTGCCAAAGAAGTATCGCCAGTATATGATCGATACCGGCTGGATGTGGGGCGAATGGCTGGAGCCAAATCAGGATTCCGCTTCTTATATGAAAAACCTTGTCATGAAGGGAGATCCGGAAGTCGGAACCGCATTTTTCTATCTTCATCTTGTCTATATAAGCAAGATGGCAGATCATCTGGGACAGAAAGAAGATGCAGCCCGCTATCAGGAAATCGCAGAAAAAGCAAAAGAAGCATATCGTGCTGTATATCTGGAAAATGGCAGGGTAAAGGAAGAAAAGAGACAGTGTCGTTTTGTGCGTCCGATCGCGCATGATCTTTTATCCGAGGAGGAAAAAAAGCAGGCAGCGTCCGACCTCGCCGAAAAGATCAGAGAAAACGAAGATCACTTAAATACCGGATTTTTGACGACCCATGAACTCTGCCGGAGTCTCAGCCACTACGGACAAAAGGAAAAGGCATACGATTTGCTCTTACAAAAAGAAATGCCGGGCTGGCTTTATGCTGTGACAAAGGGATGTACCACGATTCCAGAGGATTGGGACTGCTTCGATAAGGATGGCAACCCAAAGGATTCCTTTAACCATTATTCTTATGGTGCCATTGTTGGCTGGATTATGGATTCTGCCTGCGGTATTGTCGTAAAGGATGGTGCAATCACCATTGCGCCGCAGCCGGATGCACGTCTGGGCTATGCCAATGCAACTTATGATTCACCTTATGGAAAGATTGCGTCTGCATGGAAATACGAAGATAACCGCATTGTCTACACCTTTGAGGTTCCGGCAAATATGACGGCTACGATCCGATTAGAAGGTTGTGAGCCAGAGATCCTTGACGCCGGATCCTATGAAAGAGTCATATCTTTATAGATTTAATATACAAGTGTATAGATAATAAATGAGGTAAGATAAAGAAAAAAGCCATACAACCAACAAATTTGTATAGATAAGTTGAAAAAATCGACAGATCAGACAAATTTGTTTACATTTCATCGAATTTTCCGATATATGATTTTATAAATTCTTTATAATTTAATTATCAGCCACAGAGATACTGCACAACTTCCGATGGAAAAATGGGAGCGCAGTGTACAAAAGTGATAAATAATAAGAATATGGAGGGTTTAGCTATGGCAAAAGAAAAAAAAGCCGGCATGTTTAATGCCAGCGCACGTGATGGTGTTCAATATCGTAAGGCATCATTACTTGAAATGATTCTTGGAAATGCAAACAACGGATGTGGAATCTGTTTTTACTTATTAATGATGTATGCTTCTTACATCGCAAACCAAGGATATGGTATTGCACCTGCAGTAGCGGGTATTATTATCACAGGAACAAGACTTTTTGATGGATTTACAGATGCACTTTTTGCAGCAGTATTTGAGAAGATGAATCCAAAACATGGAAAGATTCGTATTTTCCTTGTAATTGGTTGGATTATGGCATCAGCAGCAGTCCTGATGATGTATGACTGGGCATCCGGTAAATATACAGGTGTTGCAGGTGTAGTAATGTTTATTGTTATTTATGTTGTTTATATTTGTGGATATACCATCAACGGTATGGCAGGTGGAACTATTGGTATCGTACTTACAAATGATCCGACCCAGCGTCCAATGATGGGTGTATTTGGCACACTGTTTTCATACTTAGTTCCACTTATTTTTAACAATATCGTAACATTTGCTATTCTGCCTCGTTATGATAACCAGTATAATGCGCCAATGCTTAAGGAAGCATGTTATTGGTATGTAATTACCGCAGGTATTTTTATGGCACTTGCCTGCTTCGCAGTCCGTAAGTCTGATAATGCTAAGACATTTGAAGTTGTCAGCAAAGACGGAAAGAAGGATGAAAAAGTTAAATTCAAAGATATGGTTGCTATCATCAAAGATAACAAGCCATGCCAGATGTATTTAATCACAGGTATTTCCGATAAATTAGCACAGCAGGTCGGATCACAGTCTATCATTACAACGATGATGTCCGGTATTTTGATTGGATCTTATGCAGCAGCTACTATGATTGGTAACTTTACCATGATTGTAGGTATCTTCTTTGCCTTTACCGGTGGTGTATTTGTTGCCAAGATGGGCGCAAAGAAATCAACGACCGTTTGGTCTTGGGCTTCTATCGCAGTAGCCGTTGCAACAGTTATCTTCTGCACAATTTTGGGAGCAGATGGCATGAAGTCAATCGGTGTCTTTGGTATTCCGATGGTCATTTATGCATTGTTGTCATTAGCAAATACCGGTACAAAGATGATCCTTACCACAACATCTTCTGCCATGAGAGCAGATATCGTTGACTACGAATATGCAAGATCAGGAAAGTATTTACCAGCCGTTATCTCCGGTGTATACAACTTCCTTGATAAATTGATCACATCACTTGCATCTACGATTGCAGCATTCTGTATCACATTTATCGGATACAAGAACACCGTGCCACAGATGGGTGATCCTGCAACAACAGGTGTATTCTGGATGACCATGTTCCTGATGTTTGGTCTTCCTATTATCGGATGGTTATTCAATGTCGTTGCCATGAAGTTCTACAAACTGAACAAAGAAGAAATGGTAGAAGTTCAGAAGACAGTAGCAGAGATGAAGGCAAAAGCAGAAGCAAACGAAAGTGCAGAAGCATAAAATACATAAGTCTTAAAACGATGGAGTCGGGACGTAAGTCCCGGCTCCTTTTCCTATGCAAAATCCCATATTGACAAATGAAAACCTGCGCCTGTATAATGAGGAAGATTGATAAATACATTGATGGAAAAGAGTAGAGATACAGAGATCGGAATCAGAGAAGCGTCGGTTGGTGCGAGACGCAGAAGATGGTATCTTGAATACCTTCCTGAGTAGCAGTCTGAACTTGGATCTATGGTTCAAAAGTAGGATGCGCCGGACTGGCACACGTTATCGTGCTAAGAGTTTTACATAATGCCTATCAGCAGATGCCATTGTGAGACTTGATGAGGCAGGTGTTGTGAGATACCTGTGAATAAAGGTGGTACCACGAGTTTACTCGTCCTTTATCTTTGGAAGAAGATAGAGGGCGTTTTTTTATTTGTAAATTTCAATAAGAGAAACGCTCCATCAAAATCTTCCATAACGAAAATAAAAGAGATGCAACTCTTGTCAGGTTGCGGAAATGGAGGAGAACATGACAATTTATGATGAACTTGTTGCCAGAGGACTGATCGCCCAGGTAACAGACGAAGAAGAGATCAAAGAGTTGATCAATAACGGAAAGGCTACTTTTTACATTGGATTTGACCCTACCGCAGACAGCCTTCATGTAGGACACTTTATGGCACTTTGCCTGATGAAGCGCCTGCAGATGGCTGGCAACAAGCCGGTCGTACTGATCGGTGGTGGAACAGCCATGATCGGGGATCCGTCCGGAAGAACAGATATGCGCCAGATGATGACAACAGAAACGATCGCACATAACGTAGATTGTTTCAAAAAGCAGATGAGCCGTTTTATCGACTTTTCAGAAGACAAGGCAATTCTGGTAAATAATGCAGACTGGCTGCTGGGCTTGAATTATGTTGAGTTGCTGCGTGATGTCGGACCACATTTTTCCGTCAATCGTATGCTTACCGCAGAGTGCTACAAGCAGCGTATGGAAAGAGGTCTGAGTTTCCTTGAGTTTAACTACATGATCATGCAGAGTTACGATTTTTACATGTTATACCAGAAATACGGATGTAATATGCAGTTTGGCGGAGACGATCAGTGGAGCAATATGTTGGGTGGTACAGAACTGATCCGTCGTAAGTTGGGAAAAGATGCCTATGCCATGACAATCAACCTGCTGCTCAATTCCGAGGGCAAAAAGATGGGAAAGACCCAGTCCGGTGCCGTTTGGCTTGATCCGAATAAGACATCACCGTTTGAGTTCTATCAATACTGGCGTAACGTATCCGATCAGGACGTTTTAAAATGCCTGCGTATGCTTACTTTCCTGCCACTTGAGCAGATCGATGAGATGGACAAATGGGAAGGAAGCCAGTTAAACGAAGCAAAGGATATCCTTGCTTTTGAACTGACCAAACTGGTGCATGGCGAAGAAGAAGCCGTAAAGGCAAAAGAAGCATCCAAGGCACTCTTTTCTACGGGAAGTGCTGCAAATATGCCGACGGAGACTATCACAGAGGATATCTTTAACGATGGATCTGTTGACATCCTGCAGCTTTTGATCAGCGCAAACTTAGCGACCAGCCGTAATGAGGCAAGACGTGCGGTTGAGCAGGGCGGAGTTTCTGTCAATGGCGAAAAAGTAACAGATTCACATGCCACATATACAAAGGATGCTTTTGCAGAAGAATTTATCCTGAAAAAGGGCAAAAAGAAATTCTGCAAGGTAGAGTTGGCATAAAATAATTATTTTGGGGGTATACGTATGATAGCAACAATGGGAAATGTTTTTTATTTTGACTGGGAATTTGACCTTTTGTATTGGTTTCAATCCCTGCACAATCCAATCCTGGATAAGATCGTGGTAGCGATCACGTCACTTGGCAATGCCGGGATCTTTTGGATCCTGCTGACGATCGCTATGCTGATTTTTTGCAAGGACAAAAAGGTGGCATGGACATCCGCATTGGCACTGGTATTTTCATTGCTGGTGATCAATGTATTTCTGAAAAATACAGTCATGCGTGCAAGACCTTGCTGGATCGACGATTCAGTGGCATTGCTTGTGAAAAATCCAAAGGATTATTCCTTCCCATCGGGACATTCTTCTGCCTCATTTGCATCTGCGGTATCGATCGTACAATATGCAAGATACCGTAAGCAGGGCATTGCAGCAGTGGTATTAGCGGCATTAATCGCTGTTTCCAGAATGTATGTCTTTGTGCATTTTCCGACTGATGTTCTGGTGGGTACAATCCTTGGTATCATTGAAGCAATCTTAGCAGGTATTATCATCCGTTTTATTTACCGCAAGATGGAAGAAAAGAAGACGAGAGTAGCATAGTAGGATTGTATCTATAAAAGTACAATGGATGAGAGGTGCTTTACATTGACACTTTTTGACATTTCCGATATATTGAAATGGCTATGAGGGAGTAGCTAGCACATAAGAATTGTGTGATTTGTCAACAGACCCGGCGATAGCCTGGCAAATCTTAAATGGTGAGACTCATATGCGTTTGATTATTATTACATCATAGGTGTAGTAGAAGATCAGGCGCATATGGAGTCTCTTTTTATTACAAAAGACAAAGCACACGCATTTATGCAGGAAAAAGGAGTAAACATGGGAGTAATTGAATTAGCCTTGATGGGCGTCGGTCTTGCCATGGATGCGTTTGCCGTGTCTATCTGCAAGGGTCTTGCCATGCGCAAAGTGAACAAAAAGCAGTGTTTTGTCATTGCGCTTTTTTTTGGCGGATTTCAGGCATTAATGCCATTCTTGGGATGGCTCTTAGGAAGCCAGTTTGCAGATAAGATCAGCGCGATTGACCATTGGATCGCATTTGTTTTGCTTGCCTATATCGGTGGCAAGATGATGGCAGATGCAATCAGGGAAAGGGATGAAGTTGTAGAGATCGAGGAGATGGATCCGCCACTAGATATCAGGGAAATGTTCATTTTGGCGATTGCGACCAGTATCGACGCACTTGCAGTCGGCATTACATTTTCTTTTTTGGAAGTCAACATCGTGGAAGCCATTACGATCATAGGTCTGGTAACGGCGGCCATTTCTGCGGTCGGTGTTTTTGTTGGTAATCTTTTTGGCAACAAATACAAGACAAAAGCAGAACTGGCAGGTGGTCTGATCTTAGTATTACTGGGATTGAAAATCTTGATCGAGCACCTGTTGGGATAAGAGAAGGGCAATATAATTTTAGGAGGGAAAGAAATGACAGTAACAATTTTAAAGGCAGTGGTCATACTGATCATTGGTTTTGTACTATTAGTAAAGGGAGCAGACTTCTTTGTTGAGGGTGCTTCTTCGGTGGCAAAGATGTTAAAGGTTCCATCACTCATCATTGGTATGACGATCGTTGCAATGGGAACCAGTCTGCCGGAGACATCCGTCAGTATCGCGGCATCCATGAATAACCAGAATACACTTGCAGTCAGCAATGTTGTCGGATCCAATATCTTTAATCTGATGGTCGTACTTGGTATCTGTGCTTTGATTGCAGATCTTCAGGTCAGTCGTGATGTATTAAAGAGAGATTATCCGTTTTCTGTTCTCTGCGCGATCATCCTTTTGATTGCCGGCCTTATCGGCATGACTTTGGGGCGTGCAGACGGTATCATCTTTTTGGTTATTTTTGCATGCTTTATTTTTTGTCTGATCAAGAGTGCACTGGATGCTAGAAAGCGCGGTGAGATTTCAGAAAAAGAGCGTGAAATGAATGAGGAAATGAGCGAGATGGAGGATCTTCCAATCTGGAAATGTATTCTCTATATCGTGGGTGGAGCCATTGCCATCAAGTATGGCGGCGACTGGGTTGTAGACTCTGCATCTACGATCGCGACCAGTTTTGGTATCAGTGCAACTCTGGTAGGTCTTACTATCTGTTCCGTTGGTACAAGCCTGCCGGAACTTGTTACATCTATCGTTGCAGCCAGAAAGAATGAATTGGATATGGCGATCGGTAATGTCGTTGGATCCAATGTATTCAATATTCTGATGGTACTTGGTATCGCGGCAACGGTCAGTCCAATCGCATTTTTGACAGAAAATATCATTGACATTGTAGTGCTTCTGGTATTTTCACTGGTCACATGGCTTATTTGCATGTCAAAAAAGAAGTTGGGCAAAAAAGAAGGTATTTTGATGCTGACGCTGTATGTGATCTATCTGATTTATATCTGTGTGAGATAACATGAGAAAATAGTCGCCGGAAGGCGGCTATTTTTGCGTTTAAAAAAGAATAATTTTGGGATATAATAAGACCATGAAAAACACAGAGATTATAAGTCTGATAGAAAATGCTATCGAGGCAAGAAAAAATGCATATACGCTCTATTCCCACTTCGCTGTGGGGACGGCACTGCTTGGAAAAAGTGGCAGGATCTATACGGGATGCAATATCGAAAATGCAGCCTTTACGCCGACAAACTGTGCTGAGCGGACAGCCTTTTTTCAGGCAGTCAGCCAGGGCGAGAGAGAATTTTCAGCCATTGCCATTGTAGGCGGAAGGGCAGGAGAGATCTGCGCGCAGATCTGCCCGCCTTGCGGTATCTGCCGACAGGTCATGCGGGAATTTTGCACTGACGATTTTTTGATCTATCTGGGAAGGCAGACGTCAGAGGGAGAGATTTCTTATCAGACCATGACATTAGGGCAACTTTTACCGGAAAGTTTTGGACCGGATAATCTATAACATGAGCCAAAGGGGACACTCCATGTGGCAAAAGGAACGTCCCTAAAAAGGAGGTAGCGTATGGTTGATTATACAGAAGGGTCTGGCAAGCAGTATCATACCGGGATCGGACCGGAAGACATTGGAAAATATGTGATTCTGCCGGGAGATCCCAAACGTTGTGCCAAGATCGCAGAACATTTTACGGATGCCCGTATGGTGGCAGACAGCAGAGAATTTGTTACATACACGGGGACGCTGGATGGGGAAAAAGTCAGTGTGACCTCTACCGGGATCGGCGGACCATCGGCAGCCATTGCCCTTGAGGAATTGTCGAAGGCAGATGCGCATACCTTTATCCGTGTGGGTACTTGCGGAGGCATGCAGCAGGATGTATGTGGCGGTGACATTGTGATCGCCAGCGGGGCTGTCCGTATGGAAGGAACCAGTCGGGAATATGCACCGATCGAGTATCCGGCAGTACCGGATGTCGACGTCATGCATGCCCTGATACAGGCGGCAAAAGGCAAAAAGATCACATACCATGCCGGTGTTGTCCAGTGCAAGGATTCTTTTTTCGGACAGCACGAGCCGGAGGTCATGCCGGTATCCTATGAACTGGAGAATAAGTGGCAGGCATGGCTTAGAATGGGCTGTCTGGCATCGGAGATGGAGTCTGCGGCACTCTTTATTGCAGGCAGTTTTCTGCATGTGCGTGTGGGATCCTGCTTTTTGGTCGTTGCCAATCAGGAGCGTGCCAAGTTGGGATTGCCCAATGCACAGGTACATGACACAGAACTGGCGATCGAGACAGCCGTGGAAGCCCTGCGTATTTTGATTGCTGAGGACAAAGAATCACAATAGAAAGAAGGAATGACCATGAGCACGTATCAGAGAGTTTTTGTTATTGTCATGGATTCACTTGGCATTGGCGCTATGCCGGATTCGGAAAAATTCGGTGACCTTGGTGTGGACACTTTAGGCCATATTGCCGAGCGCATGGAGACCTTTAACATACCCAATCTCCAGAGGCTTGGTATGGCAAATCTAAAAGCGATGGATAAAGTAGATCCGGTAGAAAACCCTCTTGCCTATTATGCGCCTTTGCGTGAAAAAAGCAATGGCAAGGACACCATGACCGGACATTGGGAAATGATGGGGATTGAGACGACGAAACCTTTCATCACCTTCACAGAACATGGTTTCCCGCCGGAACTCATCAAGGAGTTGGAGGAGCGTACCGGTCGCCATATTATTGGCAACAAAGCAGCAAGCGGTACGGAGATCTTAGACGAACTGGGTGAGGAAGAAATCAAAAAAGGCCATCTGATCGTCTACACATCCGCAGATTCCGTATTGCAGATCTGTGGCAATGAGGAGACCATGGGACTGGAAAATCTCTACCACTACTGTGAGATCGCGAGAGAACTCACCATGAAAGACGAGTGGCGGGTCGGGCGTGTGATCGCAAGACCCTATGTGGGAAAGAGAAAAGGTCAATTTGTCCGTACCAGCAACCGACATGATTATGCCTTGGAACCTACGGGAAAGACAGTTTTGAACAGCCTGAAAGATGCAGGATTTGACGTGATCTCCGTGGGCAAGATCAATGATATTTTTGTCGGTCAGGGTATCACGGAAAGTAACCGGTCCAAGAGCAGCGTGCATGGCATGGAGCAGACCATCGAGATCGCAAAGCGCGATTTTCGCGGGTTATGTTTTGTCAATCTGGTGGATTTTGATGCTCTTTGGGGGCACAGGCGCAATCCGATCGGTTATGGACAGGAGATCGAGCGGTTTGATGTGAAACTGGGTCAGTTGCTCCCGGTACTCCGGGAGGACGATCTTTTGATCATCACGGCAGATCATGGAAATGATCCGACCTATACCGGGACAGACCATACCAGGGAAAAGGTGCCGTTTCTTGCATATTCCAAGAAGCACAAAGGCAGTGGACCTTTACCGGAAGAAGATACCTTTGCGGTGATCGGCGCGACAATCGCAGATAATTTTTCCCTTGCAATGCCGGAGAATACGATCGGGCATTCAATTCTTGACAGTCTGCGATAATACGTTGAAAAGCGCGCTATAATAATGTTATAATGACAGAATATATCAGTATGACTTTGACAAATTTATCTAAAGGAGGAAAAACAAATGGATTTTTTCAGTAAATTAGGTGATTCTATCGTAAGTGCAACACAGGAAGTCGGCGAAAAAGCAAAGGGCATGACGGACATTGCAAAGTTACAGTATGAGATGCGTTCAAAGGAAGATTTTTTGAACAAACAGTATCAGGAGATCGGTAAGATCTTCTATCAGGAGAATAAAGATGCCGCACCAGAGGCATATACCTCACTTTTTGAAGAAGTAGTGGCAGCACAGAAGCGGATCGAGGAGATCAAAGAGCAGATCGCATACACCAAGGGTGGTAAGGCATGCCCGAAGTGTGGTGCTGTTGTAAGTGGTGGCGCTGCTTTCTGTAGCAAGTGTGGCGCAAAGATGGACGAGGACATTTTCGAGGATGAAGATGAGGTCGTAACCGAAGAAAAGACAGACGAAGCCGCTGAGGAGACTGTAGAGACTGTTTCCGGCGAAGTCGTTGAAGAAGATGAAGAGTAGGAGTTAGAAGTTAAAATGTCAAACAAAGGAAAGTATTACATTACTACCGCCATTGCATATACCTCAGGCAAGCCGCATATCGGCAATACCTATGAGATCATCTTGGCGGATAGTATTGCTCGTTTTAAAAGACAGGAAGGATATGATGTATTTTTCCAGACAGGATCAGATGAGCACGGACAGAAGATCGAGTTAAAGGCAAAAGAAGCCGGTATCACACCAAAGGAATTTGTAGATAATGTATCTACAGAGATCAAGCGTATCTGGGATCTGATGAATACTTCTTATGACAAGTTCATCCGTACCACGGATGAGGATCACGAGAAGCAGGTAAAGAAGATCTTCAAGAAGTTATACGATCAGGGTGATATCTACAAGGGTGCCTATGAAGGCTTGTATTGTACCCCATGTGAGTCTTTCTGGACAGAATCGCAGTTGGATGAAAATGGCTGCTGTCCGGACTGTGGCAGACCGGTACAGCCGGCGAAGGAAGAAGCCTATTTCTTCAAGATGAGCAAGTATGCAGATCGTCTGATCGAGCATATCAATACGCATCCGGAGTTTATTCAGCCGGTATCCCGCAAGAATGAGATGATGAACAACTTCCTCTTGCCGGGATTGCAGGATCTTTGTGTATCCCGTACATCCTTCAGTTGGGGTATTCCGGTAGATTTTGATCCAAAGCATGTTACCTATGTATGGTTAGATGCCCTTACCAACTATATCACCGGTATCGGTTATGACTGCGACGGCAATTCTTCTGATCTTTTCAAAAAGAACTGGCCGGCAGACCTGCATCTGATCGGTAAGGATATCATCCGCTTCCATACCATTTATTGGCCGATCTTTTTGATGGCACTTGATTTGCCGCTTCCAAAGCAGGTATTTGGTCATCCATGGCTGATCCAGAGCGATGGCAAGATGAGCAAGTCTAAGGGAAATGTGCTTTATGCAGATGAACTTGTAGACTTCTTTGGGGTAGATGCCGTACGTTACTTTGTCCTGCATGAGATGCCATATGACAATGACGGTATTATTTCATGGGAACTTCTGGTTGAGCGTATGAACTCTGACCTTGCAAATACACTTGGAAATCTGGTAAACCGTACCATTTCCATGAGCAATAAATATTTTGACGGTCTTGTTTGTGACAAGGGTGTAAATGAGCCGGTAGATGATGAACTCAAGGCAGTCGTTACTTCTACCGTTTCCCGCGTGGAAGCCAAGATGGAAGATCTTCGTGTGGCAGATGCCATCACAGAAGTTTTCGCACTTTTCAAGCGCTGCAACAAGTATATCGACGAGACAATGCCATGGGCACTTGCCAAGGATGAGACCAAGCAGGATCGTCTGGCAACCGTTCTCTACAACTTGGTAGAGAGTATTTCCATCGGTGCTACCCTGCTCAAAAGTTTTATGCCGGAGACAACCGACCGCATCCTGACCCAGTTAAATGCAAAGGAAGTCCCATACGAGGAACTTTCCACCTTTGGTCACTATGTCAGTGGTACCAAGGTGACAGATGCACCGGAGATCCTTTTTGCAAGATTGGATCTGGGCGAGGTCATGACAAAGGTCACTGAACTCCATCCGCAAGTTGCAGCACCGCAGGAGGAGCCGGAAGAAGATGCAGATGTCATCGATATTGAGCCAAAGGATGAGATCGGGTTTGACGATTTTACCAAGATGCAGTTCCAGGTAGGCGAGATCATCAAGTGTGAGGAAGTGCCAAAGTCCAAGAAGTTGCTTTGCTCACAGGTCCGCATCGGCAGCCAGACTAAGCAGATCGTGTCCGGCATCAAGAAATACTATAGTGCCGAGGAGATGGTCGGCAAAAAGGTCATGGTTCTCGTGAACTTAAAGCCAGCCAAACTGGCAGGTGTACTTTCCGAGGGAATGTTGCTTTGTGCAGAGGACGCAGAGGGCAATCTGTCACTTATGACACCGGAAAAAGACATGCCGGCAGGCGCAGAGATCTGTTAATCAAACACTATAATTATAACTTCAGGGTCAGATCGGATTGGTCTGACCCTGCAAGTGTCTATAAGATTACTTTAAATAAAGAGAGAAAAAGATGATATTTGAAAGTCATGCACATTATGATGACAGACAATTTGATGGTGATCGGGAAGACCTTTTGTGGGCGCTCCCATCCCAAAATGTAGGTATCGTTGTCAATGTGGGAGCAGATATGGATTCTTCTGCATCCAGCGTCGCATTGGCACAGTCCTATGATTATATCTATGCAGCCGTTGGTGTGCACCCGGACGAAGTGGAGTCTATGGATGCGGCTTGTATCGACCGCCTCCGGCAGATGGCGCAGGATTCAAAGGTTCTTGCCATCGGAGAGATCGGGCTTGATTATTTCCGCAAGGAGGGACATGCCTACAAAGATACACAGAAATACTGGTTCCGCCGGCAGTTGGATCTGGCAGTAGAGGTTGGAAAGCCTTTTATCATCCATTCCAGAGATGCAGCGGAAGATACCATGGAGGTCTTGCGGGAATTTGGAAAATTCCATCCGGGAATCAAGCACCCGGGTGTCATCCATTGTTATTCCTATTCGCCGGAAATGGCAAAGGAATACGTTGCTATGGGATATTACATTGGGATTGGCGGAGTTGTTACCTTTAAAAATGCCAAAAAATTGGTTGAGACGGCAAAGGAGATCCCGCTTGATCGTATTCTGGTGGAGACGGACAGTCCTTATCTTTGCCCGGAGCCAAACCGTGGCAAGCGCAACGATTCATCGCAGATCCGCTATGTGATCGATAAGATCGCAGCCATCCGCGGCATTTTGCCGAAAGAAGTAGAAAAGCAGACAGAGATCAATGCAAGAAAAATGTATGGTCTATTACAATAGAAATTAGGAGTTACTATGGCATATTTAGGAAATCCAGCCTATACGATGGCAGTCTTGGAAAAACACGGCTTCCGTTTTCAAAAAAAATATGGGCAGAACTTTTTGATCGATACACATATTCTGGAAAAGATCATTGATGCAGCCAAGATCACAAAGGACGATTTTGTCTTAGAGATCGGACCGGGTATCGGTACCATGACCCAGTATCTGTGCGAAGCCGCCAGAGAGGTCGTGGCAGTCGAGATCGACACCAATCTTTTGCCGGTCTTGGACGATACCTTAAAGGAATACGACAATGTAACTGTTTTAAATGAGGATATCCTCAAAGTGGACATTGCATCCCTTGCCAGAGAAAAAAATGGCGGAAAGCCGATCAAGGTTGTGGCAAATCTGCCATATTACATTACGACGCCGATCATTATGGGTTTGTTTGAGAGCCATGTGCCGCTGGCATCCATTACCATTATGGTACAAAAGGAAGTTGCCGATCGCATGCAGGTAGGACCGGGCACTAAGGATTACGGTGCGCTTTCTTTGGCAGTACAGTATTTTGCAAAGCCGGAGGTCGTCTGTGTCGTGCCACCGACCTGTTTTGTACCACAGCCAAAGGTCGCAAGTTCCGTGATCCGCCTGACCTGTCACGAAAAGCCGCCGGTTGAGATCACGGATGAGGGATTTTTGTTCCGGGTGATCCGCGCATCCTTTAACCAGAGACGAAAGACGCTGGCAAACGGACTCAACAATGCGCCGACTATTCCGGTCGCCAAGGAAGACATTATCGCGACCATCGAGGAACTGGGCTATCCGGCTTCTGTGCGTGGCGAGACCCTTTCTTTAGAAGAGTTTGCGCGTCTGAGCGAAGCCTTAAAAAAGAAAGTACATTGATCGTATAAAAATTTTCATTTCAGCCATCCTATGAGTAGGAGGTAGTGGAATGAAGAGACAGAGTGAATATATAAAAAATCACCGTTTATCCTATCAGATAGCGGGAATTATGCTGATTATTGCCACGGTTGGATTCACGCTGATGTATTTTTATCAGAAGAATGTCATGCAGCAGCAGGAGGCAAAGCAGGAAAGTCTTGCGGAGGAAGAAAGCCAGTCGGTATCCGGTACGATAGAGCCAAAGACCTCAACCGTGGATATGGAAGCCCTGCAAAAGGAGCGTTACGAGGCTGGCCTTGCAGAAAAGGACTCCCAGCAGACAGCCGAACAGAGTGTGATAGAACAGGTAGCAGAGACATCCGCGATTACCTTACATTTCCCGGACGAGTTGACCTGGCCGGTCGATGGCAAGGTATTGATCGACTACAGCATGGAGCAGACGGTGTATTTTAAGACATTACAGCAATACCAGTGCAACCCGGCACTGATTATTGGAGCAGAGGTCAATGACGAAGTCGTCAGCGCCTGTGCGGGAAAGATCACATCCATCTTAAATGATGCAAAAACGGGAACGACGGTAACAATGGACTTGGGCGATGGTTACGAGGCTGTCTATGGGCAATTGAAGGAGATTCCGGTTGCAACAGGCGAGTATGTAGCAGCAGGTCAGTGCATAGGATATATCAGCCAGCCATCAAAATATTATTCAGAAGAAGGAGCAAACCTGTATTTTGAGTTGCGAAAGGATGGAAATCCCGTAAATCCGCAGGATTTTTTGCAACAATAAGAAAAATTCGGTAATAGATTTTTCAAAATGACAGGTTTATAATGGGCGTATGAATATCAGTCTTTATATGCAAGAGGTTCAAAATTGGATAAAAGAAATTCAGTCTGACCGGGGCAGAGACCCTAAGCGTCTTATGGAGAACTGCGATAAGATTGAAGAATACGGACGTGAGATACACGACGATGCATTGATAGGTTTTGCCTGCTTTTCCAGGGGCGAGACCTATTATTTAATGAATGACACCAGAAACTTTTATATCCAGATGATAGCCTGTCTTCCTTCTATGGAAAAGATCGGGGAGTGGGGCTATGTCGTGATGGCAAACAATATGCTGGGCATTATGTCCTTGAATCGCGGCAACGCGCCTTATGCCATGGATTATTACTTAAAGGCACTTTCCTATTGTGAAAAATATGGACTGCCGAATCTGGAATGGATCGTACATATGAATATCGGTTCCCTGTATCTGAATATCCATGAGTATCAAAAGGCGCTCGACCACCTGGAGAGCGGCTATCACTATATTATCGTGAATCCGACCATGCCCGGTTACATAGAGCACCTGACGGCGGCATATCTCAATATTGCCAAGGCATATCTTTGCATGGGCAAGGAGGAATCCGATCAGGAAATGCTTGCGATGGCAGAGCGTTACAATGACAGGATTGAAAAGGAGTGCAAGCCATATCTGCAAAATGTGGATGGGCTTGTCGTGTCATGTTTTCAGGCGCGCTTTTATTATGAAAGAGGACAGGAAGACGCCTTATTGCGTGAGATTGGGTGTATCGGCAACTATCTGAAAAAAGAAGTGCCGATCATGGATGTCTACGATGATCTCTATGAGTATATGCGCATGCTTTTGGATGGCAAGCGTTATGAGGACTTTAAGGATTGCTATTTTATCGTCGAGGAACTGACCAGACAGACCAATATCCGCAATCTGGAGAAAAAATTGCTGACGCTTCTGATCCGCTATTATAAAGCCGTGGAGGAACAGGACAATTTCCAGAAGGCGACCGTGACCTATTATGAATTGTCTGAGGAGATGGAAAAGGAAAACAGCGTCATGGTGGCGAGTATGATCAATATGCGCAATTCCCTCAATAATCTGGCGCAGATCAACTGGGAAGTGGAGCAGGAAAATATCGCTCTCCACCGTAAGTCGGAGACAGATCCTTTGACAGGACTTTACAACCGATACAGATTAAATGAATATGGGGAAGATGCCTTTATCCGTGCCCGTGAACATCAGACACCGCTTGGCATTGAGATTTTAGATATCGATTATTTCAAAGAATACAATGATAATTACGGACATCAGGCAGGAGACGAGGCTCTGAAGATGGTATCCCGTATGATCATGCAGATGCAACATCAGGGGGAAGTTTTCTGTTCCCGATACGGAGGGGATGAGTTTGTCCTCATTTACTTCGGTATGTCAGAGGAAGAGACCTACCAGTGGGCAGAACATCTAAAGCAGATGATCCTGCGTCAGGCGATCGAGCACAAATATTCCAAGGCGGCAGAGGTCCTGACCATTTCACAGGGCATCTGTTGGGGCATTCCCGTAGAGGGTAACAAGGTCTGGGACTATCTGCATGCAGCAGATGAACTCCTCTATCAGGTAAAGAAGGTCTCCAGAAACAGCATCCGACTAGGACATCTGGGAGATGTAGAGAGGTTTGCCAATCATGACTGATAAAAAGCACTTTACTTACATACTCCGGTGTAGCGATGATTCACTCTACACCGGCTATACGACCGATCTGGCAAAGCGCCTGCAAACGCATAATGCGGGCAAGGGTGCCAAATATACAAAAGCGCGTCTCCCGGTGGAAATGGTTTACCACGAGGAATATGCCACAAAGGAAGAAGCAATGCGCCGGGAAGCGACGATCAAAAAATTAACGCGAAGGCAGAAAATAGAATTGATCAAGAATCAGACAAATACGAAAGGGATAAAGGCATGAAGACGATCAAACAAATCTTTTTTACAGATGTGAAAAATCTGGCAAAAAATCTGTTTGCCCTGATTATCGCCATTGGTGTATGTTTTTTACCAGCACTCTATGCATGGTTCAATATTTATTCCAACTGGGATCCATATGGCAATACCGGTAATCTACAGTTAGCGGCTGTCAATTTGGATCAGGGTTACACGGATGACGATGGAGAGTTCAAGAATACCGGTGAAGACATCATGGATGAATTGGCAGACAATGATAAGGTCGACTGGCAGTTCGTGGATTCTGCTGACGAAGCCATCGCAGGTGTGGAATCCGGTAAATACTATGCAGCACTCGTTGTGCAAAAAGATTTTACATACAATATGTATAATATGTTTGTAAACACAACCGAGGAACCTACCCTGATCTTTTATCAGAATCAAAAAAAGAACCCGGTAGCGAATAAGATTTCGGATACCATTGTTACGACCGTGCAGAGCAACATCAACGAAGAGTTTATCAAGGTCATGACCAAGACCATCTTTGAAGATGTCAATGATATGTATAACGATATCGAGGAAGAAGGCGGTGTGGATGCCTTTATTGAGAAGTTAGAAAAGTTGAATGACAATCTGATCGATTATCAGGATACCATTGACAAGGTTATCAGCGGGAATGCGGTATTATCCTCTAATATTGCAAATGCCACAGATGATGTGAGTGATCTGGAGGGCAAGACCAAGTCTTCCGCAGGAAGCCTGTCTGAGGCAAATGGATCCATCCAGCAGAGCCAAAATACCTTAAATACCTACAAAGATCAGATGAATCTGACCGTAGATACTATGCTTACCATGTTAAACAACATGGAAAATCAGTTAAAGCAGGCGCAGATCAGCGGCGACGTTGACCAGATGGCAGATGCCTGTAAGCAGACCTTAAAAGATACCGACCAGTTAAATAAGGATATCAACGCCATCAGTCAGTCTATTGCAGATGAAAACGGAAATACGGACATTGTCAATACCTTGCAACAGTTATCCGATGCCGTGGATGCCCTAGAAAAGATACTGGAGCAGGCAGATCTGGACGGACAGTACGATTCGACTGCCCAGCAGATCAAGGATGCCGAGGCGACCATGATCTCTGATATTGACAAGGCGATCTCAAATATCACATCGACCAGAAATACGATCAACAACCAGTTGGTGCCGCAGCTCAATACCTGCGTGGATAACTTAGAGGACGTGATTGGCAATGCAAGTACGGTAATGAACAATATGAGCGGCGTGCTCAACTCCATGGGAAATGTCTTTGGTTCCTTGCAGACGACCATTTCTACTTCGGATAAGAGTCTGGAAAAGACAAAAGAAGCCTTATCCAAGATCAGCACCAGACTGACCAAGGCGATCGACAAGGCAAAGAGTGTTGAAGATGACGAGCGTGTTCAGGCACTGGTAGATACGCTGACCGGTGATCCGGATATGTACGGCGAGTTTTTCTCTGAGCCGGTAGAGATCGAGTCCGTTGCTGTATATCCGATCGAGAACTATGGTTCCGCCGTGGCACCGTTCTATACGGTCTTGTCCGTATGGGTAGGTGTTATTATCATGGTAGCCATTGTCAAAGTAAAAGTATCAAAATCAAAATACCCGGATGCGACACCGACACAACTTTTCTTTGGAAGAGGCATGTTCTTTATCGCTATGGGGCAGGTACAGACCCTGATCACGGTATTGGGTGATCTTTTCATCTTGAAGATCCAGTGTGTTCACCCGCTTTTATTCTGGGTGGTCGGCGCACTGACGAGTCTGACCTTTACCCTTTTGATCTATGCACTGGTCTACTCCTTTGGTGATGTGGGTAAAGCCATTGCCGTTGTTATTCTGGTGCTGCAGATTGCCGGAAGTAGCGGAACCTATCCGATTGAACTTTTGCCGGAATTTTTCCAGAAGGTATATATCTTCTTCCCATTCCCATACGCGATCAATGCTATGCGTGAATGTATCTGTGGATTATACGAAGCGGATATTGTAGTTTATCTGCTCAAGTTACTGACCTTCTTAGGTGTAGGTCTTGTCATCGGACTTTTGATCCGTATTCCATTCGAGGGGCTCAACCATTACATGGAAAAGCGTCTGGAAGATACGGAAATGATGTAAGGAGGGTAGGACTGTGGCAGAAAAACGAGAATACAAAGAGATGTATGAAAAGTTCATCAATTATGAACAGGATCTGCATCTGGAAAATCAAAAGAAAATCCGTATTGGTCTCAAGGTCAACATCATATTACCGCTCTTCTTTCTGATCATGAGTTTTGCCATTTCAGAAGGGAAATTAGTCTTTTTAGTCCTCTGGATCATTTCTCTCTTTGGCATAGCCTTCTATCTGATCTATGTGGAGTACAGTGATTATAAGATGATGGAACAGATGAAGGAGTTTGGTGTGGATGTTGATAAACTGCATGACGACACCAGTCTGATCGGTGAAGGTGTGCAGCAGGCAGAGTCCAATATTACCGAAAAATTAGATTATGTCGATGACCGTATCGACGAAGGCAAACAAAAGTTAGAGGCTGAAAAACAGAGAATCGGTGCCGAGATCGAGGAGCGCAAGGAGCAGTTCAAGGAGGCAGTGATCCAGAAGATCAGCCCGGACAACAAAAATACAGATGAAAAGGAGGACGAATAAGATGAGAAATATTATTCGGATTTTTACCTCCGATGCAAAGAGACTTGCGACCAATGTGGTAGCTGTTGTTATGATGATCGGTCTGGCGGTCATCCCATGTCTGTATGCATGGTTTAATATCATGTCAAACTGGGATCCATACGGAGAGGAATCTACAGCCAATCTAAACGTCGTTGTTGCCAGTTGCGATCAGGGCACGGAGATTGAGGGCGTGGAATTAAACGTCGGCAATATGGTCGTCAGCAACTTAAAAGAGAATAAGACCATCGGCTGGGTCTTTGTAGATACCGAGGAAGAAGCCGTAGATGGTGTACAGAGCGGTGATTATTATGCGGCTCTGGTCATTGACGAGTCATTTTCGGAGGATTTGATCAGTTTCCTTGGCGGAGACATTGAAAATCCAAAGATTACCTATTATGAAAATGAGAAAAAGAATGCGATCGCACCGAAGATCACCGGTAAGGTAAAGACGACCGTTCAGGAGGAGATCAACAGTGCTTTTGTATCGACCATGGCACAGGCACTCCTGAGCATGAGCGAGTATGTCGTGACCGATAATAGCGGCAATGGCGGTAACTTTACCAATGCCGTCCGGGACAAACTGGATGACATGGATGCCGATCTGAATACCTATATCACGATCGTAGATTCCTATATTGCCATCATTGACTCCGCAAACAGTCTGATGGATGCGACCAATGCCGTGACAGACCAGTTGGATTCCATTATGGAGACCGGACGGAGCATGGCAAACAGTGCAGATGCAGCGGCGGATGCGGCAGACGGCAGCATTGATACCGTTTCAGATATGGTGACGGTCAACTTGGATGATGTTTTAAAGCAGATCGATAACATGGCAGATGCCGTGGATGATGTCTTTAATAAAGTAGATAACACAAGCAATGGCATGTCAGATCAGATCGACTCCATCAAACTTGCGGTAGAAGCCCTGCAGACGAGTTTTAACAGTGTAATGGATAATGTCAACATGAATTCGACCATTACCCAGCAAAAAGATGCGGTCAACGCAGACTTTGATAAGATAGAAGCAGATCTGGATACTTTAAAGACAACATCGGATAAGACTTCCGCAGACTCCAAGGCAATATCTGAAGGTCTTCATGCAGATTTTGATACCTGCAAAAAGAGTGTAGAAGCCTTAAGAACAACCTATAAAGATACGGTAGACCCACAGTTGAACTCTACCATGAACTCCATCCAGTCTTCAATCAGCGAGATCCAGAAGATTTTGAACTACTCCAGTGATAGCATCAAGGATGTTTCATCTGCTCTGGATTCCTACCCGGATATGATGTCCTTTGGCAAGGATAAATTGGTAGCAACAAGGGATGATGCCATCGAGATGGAAGGCAAGTTGCAGGATTTGATCGCTGATATGGATGATATCGAGTCAAACGACCAGTACAACATGCTCATGTCACTGATTGAGTCTGATCCGCAGTTGATTGCAGACTTTATCTCCAGTCCGGTAAATCTGGACCAGGAGCCAATCTATGCGATGGCAAATAATGGGTCTGCAACCGCACCATTCTATGTGATCTTATCTATCTGGTTTGGTGCCCTGATCCTGATCGCCATTATGCATACCGGACTTAAGACAAATCCGGGATGTCGCAACTTACGGAACTGGCAGAAGTTCTTCGGAAGATACATTATATTTTATCTGATGGGACAGTTGCAGACGATCATTACTGTTTTGGGATGTATCCTTTATGTAGGCATCCAGTGTGACCATCCGTTTATGTTCTGGTTCGCTGCATCCTTTACCAGTTTTACATTTACACTATTTATGTATTCGCTGGCGTATGCATTTGGTAATGTCGGTGAGGCGCTAGCTGTTGTATTGATGGTTATTCAGGTTGCAGGAAGTGGTGGTACATTCCCGGTAGAAGTTCTGCCGAAGGTGTTCCAGTATCTGTATCAATATATGCCGTTCGCACATGGTATGAATGCCCTTCGTGAGGCAATCGCAGGAACCCATGGCAATGACTACTGGATGTATCTGACAGAAATGACAGCTTATATCGCTGTGGCCCTGCTCTTCGGACTGGTCATCAGTATTCCTTGCAAGAAACTGAATGAAAAGATTGAGGAAAGCAAGGAGCGCACAGATCTTTTGGTATAAAGATAATAGAATAAGGTTTATGGAAGACGGTGCCCGGCAGCATCGTCTTCTTTTTTGTTATGGCGATGAGAAGAAACGTATAAAATGCTTTACAAAAAGTTCTATTCATGCTAAATTGATAATAGTTATTATTTTATTATAAATTAGAAAGGATCCAAAAATGAAAACTCTGAATTATAGCAGGCAGCGGGAAGCCATATATAATTATCTGCTTTCTACCAAAAAGCATCCTACTGCGGAGACCATATTTCAGGCGGTTCAGCAGGATTATCCCAAGATCAGCCTTGCGACGGTCTATCGAAATTTGACGGTCTTAGAGGAAACCGGACAGGTGCAGCGCATCCCATGTAATGATGCCAAGGATCACTATGATGCCAATACATTAGAGCATCCGCATTTTGTCTGTAACTACTGTCAGTCAGTCTTAGATCTGGAAATGGATAATCTGGAATTTCTGCATACCCTTGCAAATCAAGGGTTTGGCGGTACGATCGAGCAGAGCCAGGTCGTTTTCTTTGGAAAATGTCCTGCCTGTCTGGAAAAAGAAAAAAATAATAATAATTCCTAATTTTATATTGACAACTATTTGGGAAGATGTTATATTAAGATCACCGAAAGGGAAACAATAAGTAATTAAGAAAATCAATCATAAGTAAAGAAAAGGAGAAAACGATTATGGCAAAGTATGTATGTAGTGTATGTGGATATGTTTATGAAGGCGAGCAGCCACCAGAGGAGTGTCCGGTATGTCACGTTGGCGCTGACCAGTTCAAGGAAGTAAAGGAAGGCGAGGAACTGACACTCGCTGCTGAGCATGAGTATGGCGTATATGCCAAGACTGTAAAGAATAACGATGCGATCAGCGAAGAGGACAAGAAATACATCTTCGATCAGTTAAAGGCTAATTTCGAGGGAGAATGTTCTGAGGTTGGTATGTATCTTTGCATGGCTCGTATCGCTCATCGCGAGGGCTATCCGGAGATTGGACTTTACTGGGAAAAGGCAGCATATGAAGAAGCAGAGCATGCTGCAAAGTTCGCTGAGATGTTAGGTGAGGACCTTGAGCCAAACATGAAGGCTACGACTAAGGACAACCTGGCTTGGAGGGTAGATTGCGAATTTGGTGCTACTGCAGGAAAGGTTGATCTTGCAAAATGTGCAAAGAAGAACAATCTGGACGCTATCCACGATACCGTACATGAGATGGCTCGTGATGAGGCTAGACATGGCAAGGCATTAAAGGGGCTGCTTGACAGATACTTTGGCTAAGCCGGATTTATAAAAGTTGAAAAGAAAGAGAAATGTGTATGAGCACATTTCTCTTTTTATATTTTGTCGTCTTTTTTCGACAGGAATATCCACCTAAGGATAGGAATTTGGTATATGCTAGTCCTTGAGAGTGAAATGAGTTGGTCTTTCTGCATAAGCAGGCGTATAATGAAGCCATAACATAGGAGAATTATATCTATAGGATAAATTGTGTCTACACAGAGCAATATATATAGAATACGGAGGATGGATAATGACTGTACAGGAATGTTATGAGATGATCGGAGCAGACTGGCAGGATGTGTTCCAGAGATTTGGAGGAAGTCAGGCGATCGTAAAGAAATTTGCTATCAAATTTTTGGATGATCCGAGTTTTTCAGACATGAAAAAAGCAGTGGCAGAGAAAAATGTGGAAGAAGCATTTCGGGCAGCGCATACCTTAAAAGGTGTTTGCCTGAACTTGGGATTTTTGGATCTTTATCATACTTCTTATGACATCACAGAGATCTTCCGTTCCGGGACCTTTGATGGTGCAGAAGAATTGATAGAGGCAATGGACGATCAGTACCAGACGATCCAGGATGCTGTGACCTGCTTAATGCAAGAGGACGCAGAATAAAGGATTTTTGACCGTATGGGGAGAAAGTGCATGAAAAAGAGATTATTAAGCCTGATGCTTTGTGTAGGGATAGTCTTGGGACTGGCAGGCTGTGGAAGCAGTCCGGCGGCAGCAGAGGATTCTTTACCACAGATCATCATAGGAAGTGACGATTACAAACCGTACAATTATGTGGATGAGGACGGGAATGCGGCAGGCATTGACGTAGAACTTGCCAAAGAAGCTTTTGGGCGCATGGGCTATGAGCCGGTCTTTCGCAATATTGTCTGGGAGAAAAAAGACGAATATCTGGCAGAGGGGCAGATCGACTGTCTCTGGGGATCCTTTACCATGACAGAGCGGGAGGACGACTACACCTGGGCGGGTCCCTATCTAAAGAGCCGTCAGGTTGTGGTCGTGCGTCAGGAAAGTGGCATCAAGACTTTGCAGGATCTCGCAGGCAAGCGCTTTGCCGTGCAGGTGTCTTCCAAGCCGGATGAAATCCTGCTCAACCATGAGGATCCAAGAATACCACAGGTGGAAGAGGTTTATTGTTTTTCTACATTAGATGAAGTGTATGCTTGTCTGCGCAAGGGCTATTGTGATGCCATTGCGGGACATGAGAGTGCATTACATCTTTTTATGGATTCTATGCCGGACGAGTTTTACATGCTGGATGAAAGTCTTTATGAGTCCGAACTTGGCATTGCTTTTGAAAAGGGGACGCATGAAGAAATGGCAGAGGAACTGACCCGGACCTTGCAGGAGATGCAGGAGGATGGAACCACAGGGGAGATACTGGAAGAATATGGCATGTGCGAAGACCGCGCTTGGAGTGACGCAGATGCAGAGTAGAGATATGAGAAAAAACAAAGAGATAAGTCTGGCATGCTTTCTTTTGATTTTGGGGATAGCAGTCAGTCTGATCAGCGGTATGATCATCATACAGAGTGATCGCGCCAGATTATATTATGTCATGGATGAAAGTTTTGACACGGTCAAGTCCAGGATCGTGCGTTGGAATAATTATGAGGTTGGAGACCGCACCAAGAGCGAGGTTCGTCTTTTGGATAAGGCAAAGATGTTGAGCCGTTGCCTAAAGCAGGAGGAAGCCTCTGATGCTCTCTTAGAGCAGTACGCCTATGAGCAGCGTCTGGATGGTATTCTGGTGACGGATGCGGATAATGTGCCGGCATACGGTTGGGGAGATATTGATCAGTCTGTCTGGGATGAGTTTTTAAATAATGATGCCTCTTATGATGCTTCCCGCTATCCGGAAAGGTCCTATGCAACCCGTATGGATATCGGGGATAGCCAGTACGATTTTGCTATTGTTTCCCGGCAGGATCAGGCAGGCTGTGTGGCGCTCATATTTGAAAAAAGAGAGATCTCTGCCAAGGACGAGATTTCTATGCAAACGCTTCTGGATGATTTTATCTTTGAATTAAAAGGTACGGCTGTCATTGCATCCGGGGATGAGATCATCAGTACCAACGATGAAGATCTCAAAGGCAAATCCCTTCAAGACTGGCTAAAGATGAGTGCAGAAGATTTTGGGGAATTGAATCAGACAAGCAATTTGATCCGCCTGACGATAAATGGCAGACATTTGTGTGGAGATGTGCGTCGGGTGGAAGGCTATGATATTTATATCTTTTTCCCGGAAGTCAAAGTCTATTCTACCTTTATCATAGTGGAAAGTTTTGGGATTATTTTGTATGTACTTGCTTGCATCCTTTTTTTGTTTCTGCGTTACAAGCAGGAAGAAAAGAACCGGGAGAAAAGCGCGGAGCAATTGCGTACCATCAGTTCTATCAGCCGGGTCTATAGTTATGTTCTGCTCATAGATCTGGGCACGGACTCTTGGAAGACCTTAAAATCCGCAGATGAGATGGAGAGTGCACTTAGCCAGGGCAATGACGTGAAATATATGCTGAAAAGATATGCAGAGCATGTTTTGACAGAAGCCTATCAGGAGGATTTTCTGCGCTTTTCGGATATGACGGATATGGCGGCGCGTGTCGCAGGTAAGACCTATGTTTCCTGTGTCATGGAAGGAAAAAATGCCAAGTGGGTACAACTGTTCTTTGTGCCGCAAAAATATGATGAGGACGGAAAATTACAGGAAGTTATTTTTCTATGCCGGGATGTATCGACCGAGAAGAAAAAGGAGATCCACTACCAGAACAGTCTGCGTCGTTCTGTGGAACATGCAGAACGTGCGAGCGTGGCAAAGACAGACTTCCTTCGACGGATGAGCCACGATATCCGGACACCGATAAATGGTATTAAAGGTATGATTGAGATCAGCCGATATTATGCAGGAGACGAGGAAAAGCAGGAGGAATGTCGTCAGAAGATCGTAAGTGCCTCCAGTTTTCTTTTGGATCTGGTCAATAATGTGCTGGATATGAATAAGTTGGAGTCTGGTCAAGTGCGTTTGGAGCAAAAACAGTTTGACTTGTTAGAATTATTCCGGGAAGTGGTATTGCTTGTAGAAGTACAGGCAGTGGAGCGTAAGGTCGACTTTCAGGTAGATGTCTGCCGGGGCAAACATTGGAATGTGCTGGGAAGTCCCCTGCATCTGCGCCAAATCTTGCAGAATATTATGAGCAATGCCATCAAGTACAACCGTGAGGGCGGTTCTGTGCGCGTCAGTGTGGAGGAGACCGGGTCGACCCGGAAGATGGCGACCTTTGTCTTTACCTGTCAGGACACCGGACTTGGTATGTCGGAAGAATTTCAAAAGCGTGCCTTTGAGCCTTTTGCCCAGGAGAATATATCTGCCAGAACTTCCTATGCCGGAACCGGTCTGGGACTTCCGATCGCCAAGGAATTGACGGAGCAGATGGGCGGCAGTATCCACTTTACCAGTCGGCAGGGGCAGGGAACGACCTTTACCATAGAATTGCGTTTTAAACTCGCCGATCGTGTGGAGGGTGAGGAAGACAGCGAGGACCAAGACATCCGTTTGGATGGCATCCATGTCCTTTTGGTAGAAGATAATGATCTCAACATGGAGATCGCGCAGTTTATTCTTGAAAATGTGGGCGCGACCGTAACAAAGGCATGGAACGGACAGGAGGCAGTAGATTGTTTCCTACAATCCGAGGGCGGCACTTATGACATCATCCTAATGGATATTATGATGCCGGTCATGGACGGACTGGATGCAGCGTGTTGCATCCGTTCTCTGAATCGATCGGATGCAAAGAGTGTGCCGATCTTTGCTATGACAGCCAATGCTTTTAGCGATGACAAGGAGCGCAGTTACAATGCTGGCATGAACGAACACATATCCAAGCCTATCATTAAAGAAGATTTACTACGGATTATGAAAAAATATATATCAAAGTAGGACAGAAGTTTGTTATATTGGTGTATAAGTAGTTTCGTGGAAAAGCGGATAAATAAATATGACAAATCCGCAGAGAAGTTGTGAGCATGCACAAAGAATCAGAAGAGAAATAAAAGAAAAAGAACGCCAAAGCCGGCACAGAGCCGGTCTTGGCGTTTTCTTAATTCAAGATTTATTTTTTGTCATAGAAATTTATTCGATCAGACCGCTGTTTTTCAGCAGGATCTCGACATCGGTTCCCTTGACTTTCTTGAGAAGGACTTTCAATGCTTCTTTTTCCGCAAAGGAAAGTTTTACATCTGTGATTGGTTTCTTGTCGATTGCATAGTAGCATGCACGCAAGAGTTCACGCACATCATATTTACTTCCCCATACTTCAGGAACACCACGGTCAATATCAAGCAGTGTGTAAACAGATTCCATACCGGTACGCATAGAGTATTCAATAGTAAAGATGGTATCTCTTGGTGTCTCGGTAAACTGACCTAAGAAAGCAAAGTTGACAGAGCCTTCCGGTACGACCTTTGGACGATCCTCATTCTTTCTTGGCTGGAAGAAGGCATTGATAAATGGCATAAAGCATGTGGTTGTATTGCAGGCATTTTCAGCCAGATCCGGGATTTCCTTTGGATCCACGCCAATGTGATAGAGCCATTCTTCGCAGACTTCCTTACCGGTACAATCACGCATGGCTTTCTTTACAAAGTTTCCTTCCTTGTTGGTGTTGAGGGCATAGAGCCAGACAAGGACCATGTTTTTATCCTGTGCCTTGAACTGTGGCTGACGGTTGATGGTCCAGGACAGATACCAGTTTTCGGTACTGTCTTTTACAGTGACGATACCACCGGTCGTTACCTTGCCGTCTCTTGGATCACGCTTGCAGATATCTTTGATCTTGCCGATGATCTTTTCATCGGAAGTGGCAACGGTCGCGCTCATCCAGTTGGTTGCTTCGTAGTCATCACAGAAGTTATCCGGGTTACCGAATTCACCGTGCTTTGCCTGTTTAGCAATATTTTTCCACAGATCCCATGACTCGCCGGCACCATTTTTTACCTTGGAAAGGTCCGGTACATGTGTCTGGTCGCCGTAGCAGGAAGTATCGGTGCAGCAGCCGTTTGTAATGAACACCAGATCATCTTCGACCAGATCCAGGGTCTGCTCCTCGCCGTCTTTGATATATACGATCTGGCGTGCGATCTTCTTGTCACCGATCGTTTCAATGACAACATTCTTTACATCCATGCCGTATTCGATCTGGACACCATGTGAAGTCAGATAGTTGACAAGCGGCATGATAAGGCTTTCGTACTGATTGTATTTTGTAAAACGAAGGGCACTAAAGTCTGGGAGTCCATCAATATGGTGCACATAACGGCAAAGGTAACGCTTCATCTCTAAGGCACTTGACCAGCGCTGGAAAGCGAACATGGTCTGCCAGTAGAGCCAGAAATTGGTATCCCAGAAAGAATCCGGCAGCACTTCGGAGATCTTCTTGTCTTCCAATTCTTTTTCCGGTGTGATAAAAAGTTTGGAAAGTGCCTGTGCGCTTGCCTTGTCCAGTCCGAATTTTTTGTCTGTATGAGCATCCTGACCGCGATTTACGGTAGCGCGGCAGAGGGAATAGTTCGGGTCATGCTTGTTGAGCCAGTAATATTCATCCAAAACGGAGATTTCCGGGTTTTCCATGGAAGGTACGTCACGGAACATATCCCACATAACTTCAAAGTGGTTATCCATTTCACGTCCGCCTCTCATAAAGAAGCCCTTGGTAATATCTTTTCTACCATCGCATGAACCGCCGGCAAGGGTCAGTTTTTCCAAGAGATGGATATGTTCGCCCTTTAACTGCCCATCACGCACCAGATAAAAGGCTGCGGTCAGACCGGCAAGCCCAGTTCCGATGATGTATGCGGATTTTTTGTCGACACCCTCCGGTTTCTCCGGATGTGCGAATGATTCATAAGTTCCTGCTGAGTAATACATAATGATTACCTCCTTCATTTCTTTGTACCTGTAGTATAGGTTTGTCAAAGAAAAAGGAAAATAAACAAAAAAGACCCCATGATAATTTTTTTATCATGGGGGGTATGATTGTAAATAATTTTATCAAATCCGGTCTTTTGATAAGATCAGTGGTCACATAGACGGTGTAAGGCTGCCGATAGATTTCCCTGGATGACGATGGCAAGACGCTCGACCAGTTTTTCCGGGTCATCTTTCATGTCATTGGCGACCCAGTCCAACATGAGCCCGACCAGTACATAGGAGTAGATCTGGGCGATAAAATCCTTGTCTGTCTGCTTGACGGAAAGTCCTTCGGATTGCTCCTCGATCACATCGACCAGGAGTTTGTCGGTCAGGGGCATGAGATATTTTTCTACTCGTTCCCGGCTGACACAGTGATAAACATTCATGATGAAAGGCTTGTTTTCCTGCACGGCATAAAAGATCTGTAGGAGTCCCTGCTCCCAGGTGTCATAGGTCTTTTTGTTGTTTAATGCCTTTTCGGCATCTTCCAGACAAGACCATTCCACAAGATCATAGATATCCTTGAAATGGTAGTAAAAGGTCATGCGGTTGATGCCGCAATCTGCCGTAATATCATTGATCGTTATTTTATCTAACGGCTTTTGTAAAAGAAGATTTTTCAGTGATGCCTCAAGGGCTCGCTTGGTTACCTGTGACATGAATTTCCCTTTCTTTTGCTATATTTTCGGAACAATATAGCCATATAAATAATGATCGCGCCAGCGATTTTGCAAAAATACCTTGTCTACCAAGAGACCTTCCTTGTGAAAGCCCAGTTTTTTCAAAAGGCAGATAGATGGGGTATTGTCCGGCAGTACCAGTGCCTCGTAGCGGCGGATGCCGATGTCTCCCGAAACAATACGGATGCCTGCTTTGATCGCTTCGTAGCAGTAGCCTTTCCGCCAGAAATGCTGATCCATCTTGTAGCCCAACTGGGCGGAAGAATAGATATTTGGCGAAATATTGTGGAAACTGATCGTGCCGATGATGCGGTCAGGATGGTCTTTTTCAAAGATCCAGAAGCGCAGCATATGTAATTTTAGGATCTCTTGGTACTCGTAGGTCAAGAGGTTCTTCTGGTGTTCCAGATTGTAAAAGTCATCCCCGATCAGGGGTTCGAACTGCTCAAAAATCTCGGCATTATCCATATAAAATTGTAATACCTTTTCAGCATCTTCTGCAGAAAGGATTCGCAGAATCAGGCGGTCGGTCGTCTGTTCAAAATTCACTAATCTAAACCTCGAATCTCCACCTTTGGTATAAAGGCAGATAATATGTGGACAAAATCCTCCAAAGTATTCTTGTCATGTGGATGAAATCCGGGTTGGATGACCTGATCGGATTCCTTGTAGGGCTGCAAATAATAGGATTTGGCTCCCATGAGCCACAGTCCAATGGCTGTCATATCGCTTTCCTGATGTAATTCTTTACAAAGTGTGGTGCGGAATTCATAGTCGACGTGTCCTTCTTTGAGATAGTCTACGGAAGCAACAATATCATCCAGAGAAAAAGCAGTGCTATTGGCGATACCGGCATATTTGGATCGGGAATGTTTGATGTCCATAGCAACATAATCCAAAAGTCCGTCTTCTATGAGTGAGCGGAGCATGGCAGGATTACTGCCGTTGGTATCCAACTTTATCAGATAGCCCATGGCTTTGATCTGACGGATGAAATCAGGAAGATCGGCCTGTAAAGTCGGCTCTCCCCCACTGATAACAACGCCGTCCAAGACACTTTTTCTCTTTTTTAGGTGGGCAAAAATATCTTCCATAGCGTAAGGTTCGATCTGCTCCAGATCCATAACCAGATCACCGTTGTGGCAGTAAGGACAGCGGAAGTTACAGCCACCGGTAAAGAGGGTTGTAGCAACACGTCCCGGATAATCAACCAAGGTTGTTTTCTGCATTCCATATATTTTTACAGTCATAGTGTTACTCCATTTCCTATCGTGTTATAATGAAACTAATCAAAAAACATTATAACAGTTTGGTGGAGGTTTTACCATATGGCACTGAAAGAGAAAATCGAAAAGAACAGACAGGAAAAACATGATGAGAAGTACATGAAGATGGCACTCAAGGAGGCAAAAAAGGCATATGATCTCAACGAAGTACCGATCGGTTGTGTGATCGTGCGTGATGATAAAGTCATCGGCAAGGGCTACAACAAGCGCAACACGGATAAGAATGTACTTTCCCATGCGGAATTGATCGCCATGAAGCAGGCATGCAAAAAGACAGGCGACTGGAGATTAGAGGATTGTACCATGTATGTGACCCTTGAGCCATGCCAGATGTGTGCAGGTGCTATGGTGCAGGCGAGATTAAAAAAGGCAGTTATCGGTAGCATGAATGCCAAGGCGGGCTGCGCCGGATCCGTCCTTAACATTTTACAGATGGATGCTTTCAATCATCAGGTTGAGGTTGAGCGCGGTGTTCTCGAAGATGAGTGTTCCGCCCTCTTAAGCGGATTTTTCACAGATCTCAGAGAGCAGAAGAAGCAGTTTTAGAGGAAGATAGTACGCAAGATAATACGGAAGTTAATTCCAATTTGATTGACAAATGTGTCATAATCCCATACAATGCAAATGGCGGCCTCCACAAGTGGCGTTGATACTTGGGTCTTGCGCGACGGATGCCTACGAATCGTGTCAGGTCAGGAATGGAGCAGCACTAAGAAGGAGTTTCCGGGTGCCGCAAGGGTGCCTGGGTTGAGCAGGCTGTGGAGGTAACGCTATAAAAGACAATTTCAGGGAGATTAGGTATCTCCCTGTTTTTACATTTTGAATTAAAGTCATCTGCGCGCAAAGGGCAGCCTGAGCGTAAAGATACGGGATTTTATAGGTGTTGATAGGGAAAGTCTCTGTATCTTTGGATGCAGGGACTTTTTGTTATGGCAACGAGGAAAATAGACAACTTGAACGGAAGGAGAGGACATATGGACACAAGAGTAGCAATTCTTGCGATTGTGGTAGAAGAGCGCGACAAGGCAGAAGAACTGAATCATGTGTTGCACGAATATGGCAAATACATCATCGGACGTATGGGGATTCCTTATGAAAAACGCGGAATTTCCCTGATCAGCGTTGCAGTTGATGCCCCGCAGGATGTGATCAGTGCCATGTCGGGAAAGATCGGTAATATTGAGGGCGTAACGGCAAAAGCCGTCTATTCCAAATTGCAGTAAGCGATGCCTGGACAGTATCGAAAGAAAAAAGAAGAAGGAGAAATGCCTATGGCACGGACAATGCAGGATGTCAAAGCATTGATTGATAAATTAGATAGAGAAAATGCATTAAGTCTGGATGAATGGGAAGAAATTATCCGCGGAAGATGCGAACAAGTGGCAGAATATGCAGCAGAAATTGCCAGAAAAAGGTCTCAGGAAATCTTTGGCAACAAGATCTATACCCGAGGATTGATAGAGATTTCCAATTACTGCAAGAATAATTGCTATTATTGCGGTATCCGCAGAGATAACCGGCAGGTGGAACGTTACCGCCTGAGCCGGGAAGATATCTTATCCTGCGCAGATATCGGGGCAGACTTAGGCTTTCGCACCTTTGTCCTACAGGGGGGAGAAGATGCTTACTATACAGATCAGGTCATGTGCGATCTGATCCGGGAGATCAAAAAGCGTCATCCGGATTGCGCCATTACCCTGTCTCTGGGCGAAAGAAGTCGGGAAAGTTACCGCTTGATGAAAGAAGCCGGGGCAGATAGATACCTTTTGAGACATGAAACTGCGGATAAATACCATTATGAGAGCCTACACCCGCAGGAAATGGATTTTGACCACCGCATCCAATGCCTTTATACCTTAAAAGAATTAGGTTATCAGGTGGGCTGCGGCTTTATGGTGGGATCCCGGGGGCAGACAGCCCATACACTGGCAGCGGATATGGTCTTTATCCAGAATTTACAGCCTGCCATGGTGGGGATCGGACCTTTTGTGCCTCATCACGAGACACCCCTGAAAGATCAGGCACAGGGGACAGTGGAGGAGACTTTGTATTTGATCTCACTGCTTCGTATCTTACAGCCCAAGTTGCTGCTTCCGGCAACGACAGCGCTGGGGACGATCGACCCGCGCGGACGAGAAAAGGGAATTTTGGCAGGAGCCAATGTCGTTATGCCAAATCTGTCACCGACCAGCATGCGCAAACAGTATGAACTTTATGACAACAAGATCTGTACCGGGGATGAGGCGGCAGAGTGCCGGGGCTGTCTGGGAAATCGGATGCAGTCGATTGGTTATGCGTTGGTCGTTGACCGTGGCGATGCGCCTGACTAAAATAGATAGAAATTATAAGGAAATTTAATTTTGCAAACAACCGTCGATTTTACAAGGGGTAAAGGAGACGGACTATAACATAAGACACATAGGAAAAGGGAGGAAAAAAGAATGTATGATGTAATGTCATCAAAGGCAGAGGAGTTCATCAGCGATGAGGAGATCCGTGAATGTCTCGATTATGCTGAGAAGAACAAGAACAATCGGGAACTGATCGACCAGATCCTGAACAAGGCAAGAAAGATGAAAGGGATCAGCCACAAGGAAGCCATCGTGCTTTTAGACTGTGAACTGGAAGACAAGAATGAGGAGATCTACCAGTTGGCAAAAGAGATCAAGCAGGAGTTTTATGGCAACCGTATTGTTATGTTTGCTCCGCTTTATCTGTCCAATTATTGTATCAATGGCTGTGAGTATTGCCCATATCACGCAAAGAACAAGCATATTCACAGAAAGAAACTGACGCAGGAGGAGATCCGTGCGGAGGTTATTGCTTTACAGGATATGGGACACAAGCGTCTGGCACTCGAAGCAGGCGAGGATCCGAAGAACAATCCGATCGAGTATATTTTGGAAAGTATCAAGACAATCTACAGTATTCATCATAAAAATGGAGATATCCGCCGCGTCAACGTCAATATCGCGGCAACTACTGTCGAAGAATACCGCATGTTAAAGGAAGCCGGAATTGGTACCTACATCCTTTTCCAGGAAACCTACAATAAAGAATCATACGAAAAACTGCATCCGACCGGACCAAAGAGCAATTATGCATACCACACCGAGGCGATGGATCGTGCCATGGATGGTGGTATTGATGATGTAGGACTTGGTGTTCTCTTTGGACTCAACAATTATCGTTATGACTTTACCGGAATCATCATGCATGCAGAGCACTTAGAGGCAGCCAAGGGCTGTGGACCGCATACCATCAGCGTACCGCGTGTGCGCCGCGCAGATGATATTGACCCGGATGTTTTTGACAATGGTATTTCTGACGAGACCTTTGCCAAGATCGTTGCCTGCATTCGTATTGCTGTGCCATACACCGGCATGATCGTATCTACCAGAGAGACCAAAGAGAGCAGAGAGCGTGTGCTTGAACTTGGTATTTCCCAGATCAGCGGTGGTTCCAGAACCAGTGTTGGCGGATACGTTGAGCCGGAAGCAGAGGAGGACAACTCAGCACAGTTTGATGTCAGCGACAATCGTACCTTGGATGAGGTTGTCAAATGGCTGATGGATATGGGATATGTGCCAAGTTTTTGTACGGCATGTTATCGTGAGGGCAGAACCGGTGACCGTTTTATGTCACTCTTAAAGAGCAAGCAGATCGTCAACTGCTGCCATCCAAATGCACTTATGACCTTGAAAGAATATCTGGAAGATTATGCAAGCCCGGAAACCAAGGAAGTAGGCGAGGCTTTGATCAAAAGAGAGTTAGAAGTCATCACCAATCCAAAGGTAAAGGAAAAGGCGACCGAGTATATCGAAAAGATCCACGAGGGCAACCGCGACTTCCGTTTCTAATGTAACGAAAGTCCCCATATGACAGCAGAAAACGTTTGGGAAGAGAAGGGAATTATCTATGAGTATGAATGAGACACCAAGCGGAGAGCGCCTGCACATTGGCATTTTTGGCAGACGCAATGCGGGAAAATCCAGCCTGATTAATGTGATCACGGGACAGGATCTTGCCATTGTATCGGAAGTCAAGGGTACGACGACGGATCCGGTCAAAAAGGCAATGGAACTTTTGCCACTCGGACCGGTCGTATTGATCGATACGCCGGGATTGGACGACGAGGGCGGACTTGGGCAAAAACGCATGGAAAAGGGCTTGCAGATGCTCCGTCAGACGGATATCCTTCTGCTTGTGATCGCAGCAGATAGCATGGTGGGAGATCTGGAGCAGGATATTTTGTCAGAGGCAAAAAAGCGCGATCTGCCTTATCTTATTGTCCTAAATAAGACAGACCTTTTGGCAGATCCGGTGCAGACAGATGAAAAGGTCAGACAGATCGCACAGGTACTGGCGGTCGATCCTGCCAAAGTCTGCCCGGTTAGTACAGATCCGGCGCAGGGGATTTTGAAATTAAAGGAGAGACTGGCAGGTTTGCCGCCCAAAGAGGCAGAACGTCCATTGATCCGTGATCTTTTAGAAGAAGGAGATCTGGTCGTTTTGGTCGTGCCGATCGATTCCGCAGCACCCAAAGGGCGTCTGATCCTGCCACAGCAGCAGGTTATCCGCGATACATTAGAGGCAGGAGCCATTCCTGTAGTGGCAAGGGATAGCGAACTGGCGCAGGCATTGGCATCTCTTGGCAAAAAGCCCCGCCTTGTCGTGACCGACAGTCAGGCATTTGGGGCAGTGGCAAAGATCGTGCCGAAAGACATTCCTTTGACCTCATTTTCTATCCTGATGGCGCGTTACAAAGGTGATTTGACAGTGCAGATTGCCGGTGCGCAGGCGATTGAGGATCTGAAAGATGGAGATACGGTTCTGATCTCTGAGGGCTGTACCCACCATAGACAGTGCGATGATATCGGTACGGTCAAGATGCCGCGCTGGATCAGGGAATACACGGGTAAAGATCTGCATTTTGATTTTACCAGCGGCACAGAATTTCCAAAAGATCTTTCACCTTATGCACTGGTCGTGCATTGTGGTGGCTGCACCCTGCCTTTACAGGAAATGCGACATCGTATTTCCTATGGGGATAGCCAGAAGGCTGCAATTACAAACTACGGAGTCATGATCGCATACATTCACGGCATTCTGCCGCGTGTGACAGAGATTTTTTTCGATAAAAAAGACAAATAGGAGTTGACAGACGGCTTGTTTTTTTGCTACGATTTGTTTAGATAAAAGGGAGTAGCTGACACAGCATGACCTGTGTCTATATATCGTCAGTACGATTATGAGCAATCCGGTATGTAGCCAAGTAGCGAGACTTTTGTTGTATTATTTTTGATGCAACAAAGGGACTCGCTTTTTTTATCCCCAAGTTGCAGGAAGGAGAAAGATATGAACTTTGTACTACAGATTGTCTTTTTAGTGTTGGGATTTTTCCTTTTGGTCAAGGGGGCAGACTGGTTTGTGGACGGAGCCTCCGGGCTGGCAAGAAAATTGGGCATACCGCAACTGGTCATTGGTCTTACGATTGTTGCCATGGGAACCAGTCTGCCGGAAGCGGCGGTCAGCATATCGGCGGCACTGCGGGGAAACGCAGAGATTACGATCGGAAATATCGTGGGAAGCAATATTTTAAATATCCTCATCATCCTTGGTTTGACGGCGCTGATCGCAACGCTTAAGGTGGCGGATTCCACCGTTCGCTATGAGATCCCCTTCATGATCCTTGTTACCTTTGTCCTTTTGTGGCTGGGCTATACTGGCGGTCAGGTAACGCGACTGGAAGGCATTATTCTCTGGGTCTTATTCCTCCTCTATCTGCGCTATCTTTATATGATGGCAAAAAAGGGAAAGGAAGAAGAAACGGAAGCGGCGCAACTTTCTACGGCTAAGATCATAGGCCTGATTTTAGCGGGGGTCGTTATGATTGTGGCAGGAAGTAATTTTGCGGTCGAGGGAGCAAGCAATATTGCAAAGGCGCTTGGCATCAGTCAGCGCTTTATCGGGCTGACCATTGTGGCGCTTGGCACCAGCCTGCCGGAACTGGTGACGAGCGTGTCCGCGGCACGAAAACATAATGCGGATATTGCCATTGGAAACATCGTGGGGAGCAATATCTTTAACGTTCTCTTTATCGTGGGCACCACAGCCATGATCACGCCGGTTACCTTTGCTTCCGGCTTTGTTGTGGATACCCTGATCGCAGCGGCAGTCGGTATCCTGCTTTTTGTATGCGTAGTACGGACAAAAGAATTGCGAAAGAAAGCCGGTATTGTCATGCTGCTTGCCTACGTTTTGTATTTTTTATATCTTCTTTAGAAATGATGTCCTTTTATTAACAAAATTTAAGATTTCCCTGTTCGTCAAGCGTTGTCAGACTCTGGCTTGTATGCTATATTTTAAAGTGAATTTTCATATTTATATGTAAAATGCCAAAAGATGAACGGATGAGGTGTGAAATATGAGTGCAGCAGATCGCACAGAGAAAGTGCTGCGGGATATTCATGTACTTTTTTCAAAGGCAGAGCCATACAACGGCAGTAAGCGCGACGTGATCGTGAACAAGAACGAGATGATGGATCTGCTCAAGGAATTAAATGCCTGTATGTATGACATGATCGACGAACATGAATTGTCCCAGACCAAAAAAGATAAGGCAAATCGTGAGATGCAAAAGCAGGGAGACGACATCATTTTTGCGGCTTCCCGTAAGGCGGAAGACATTTATGCGGCATCGATCATGTATACGGACAATGCTTTAAATGACATTCAGCAGATCATTGATGATGCGGGAGATGCGATCGCCAAGATCTACGAAGATGCCAAGGATAAGATGGCAAGCGAAAAGCAGACCATCAAGTCCAACCAATCGGAACTCAAGTCGCAGTTGGGAGATCTGATCGATACGCAAAAGTATTTACATCTGATCGAGGAGGAAAATCGCCGTTTGCGCTTAGAGCGAGAAAAGGGAGAAAAGGGCGATTTCGCGCCAAAGGATACCCCGTCCTATGCCGATGTGCAGCCGGAGATCCACATAAACAAGGATTATTTCATACAAAATGGTATCCCATTGGAGGATGAAGAAGAGACCGCGGGGGTTCCGACCCAGGGCGAGTTGACCGAGAAAGAGGCAGCTACACTTTCTGAAGATCTGGATAAAGAATATTTTGCATGGAAGGAATCCGATCAGGAAGAAGAGAAAAAGCCGGAGGAGGGAAAAGGTATTTTTTCTCTCTTCGGCAGAAAATAAAAATTGAGGAGGAAACACATGAAGTTATATGAACAGGGAGTATATCTGCTCCAGGGAACAGAGCTGGTCGCAGATGGCCCACAAGCGAAGGATGAGATCAGACAAAAGACGGGACAGGAGGTCACAAAGGAAGAAGCAGCCAAGCAGACGATGGCATATGGTATCTTAGAGAGTCACAACACATCCGGCAATATGCAGAATTTGCAGATTAAGTTTGACAAACTGACTTCCCATGACATTACTTATGTTGGTATCATCCAGACAGCAAGAGCATCTGGGCTTGAGAAATTTCCGATCCCTTATGTGCTGACCAACTGCCACAACAGCCTTTGCGCCGTGGGCGGTACCATTAACGAGGACGACCACATGTTTGGACTGACATGTGCCAAAAAGTACGGCGGCATTTATGTACCTCCTCATCAGGCTGTTATCCATCAGTTCGCAAGAGAAATGCTTGCAGGCGGCGGTAAGATGATCTTAGGATCCGATTCCCACACGAGATACGGTGCCCTTGGAACCATGGCTATGGGCGAGGGTGGACCGGAATTGGTAAAACAACTTCTGAACAAAACTTATGATATTGCCATGCCGGGCGTTGTCGGTGTTTATCTGACCGGTAGTCCTATGAAGGGCGTGGGACCACAGGATATCGCGCTTGCCATTATTGGTGAGGTCTTTGACAAGGGTTATGTCAAGAATAAGGTCATGGAGTTTGTCGGACCGGGCGTTGCCAACCTCAGCGTAGATTATCGTATCGGCGTGGATGTTATGACTACAGAGACGACTTGTCTTTCTTCTATCTGGAGAACAGACGACAAGGTGCGTGAGTTCTATGAGATCCATGGCAGAACCGAGGACTTTGCAGAGTTAAATCCGGGTCAGGTTGCATACTATGACGGCATGATCGAGATCGATCTTAGCCAGATCAGGCCAATGATCGCTATGCCGTTCCACCCGAGCAACACTTATACGATTGAGGAACTCAATGCAAATCTCATGGATATTCTGGATGATTGCGAAAAGAGAGCCAAGGTCAGTCTGGACGGACAGGTAGATTTCACCTTAAAGGATAAGGTCAGAAACGGCAGATTATATGTAGATCAGGGTATCATTGCAGGTTGTGCCGGCGGTGGTTTTGAGAACATCACAGATGCAGCAGACATCCTGCGCGGTGCATCCATTGGACCGGATGAGTTTACTCTCAGTGTTTATCCGGCATCCACACCGATCTATATGGAACTTGTGAAAAATGGCTGCGTTGCAGACTTGATGGAGACAGGTGCGATCGTTAAGACAGCATTCTGCGGACCATGTTTTGGTGCCGGAGACACTCCAAGCAACAACGGATTCTCCATCCGTCACTCTACAAGAAACTTCCCGAACAGAGAAGGATCCAAGTTACAGAATGGTCAGATCTCATCCGTAGCACTTATGGATGCCCGTTCTATCGCTGCAACTGCGGCAAATAAGGGGTATCTGACAGCGGCAACCGATATGGATGTCAACTATACCAAGCCAAAATACTATTTCGATAAAAATATTTATGCCAACCGCGTCTTTGACAGCAAGGGTGTCGCAGATCCGAATGAGGAGATCAAGTTTGGACCGAATATCAAGGATTGGCCGGCAATGAGCCCATTACCGGAAAATCTTTTCCTTAAGGTCGTATCTGAGATTCACGATCCGGTAACAACGACAGATGAACTGATTCCGTCAGGAGAGACATCTTCTTACCGCTCTAATCCTCTTGGATTGGCAGAATTTACACTTTCCCGTAAGGATCCGGAATATGTAGGCCGTGCCAAGGAAGTCCAGAAAGCACAGAAGGCACTGGAAGCCGGAGAATGTGCCGGACAGGCAGTACCGGAACTGCGTGAGATCGTGCATACTGTGAAAAAGACCTTCCCGGATGTAAACCATGACAATTTTGGTGTAGGATCTACCATTTTTGCTGTAAAACCGGGCGATGGTTCCGCAAGAGAACAGGCTGCATCCTGCCAGAAGGTATTGGGTGGCTGGGCAAATATTGCCAACGAATATGCGACCAAGAGATATCGTTCCAACCTGATTAACTGGGGCATGCTTCCATTCTTGATCCCGGCAGGCGATCTTCCGTTTAAGAACGGAGATTATCTCTTTGTTCCAGCGATCCGTCAGGCGATCATTGATAAGACAGAAGAAATTCAGGCATATGTAGTAAAGGATGGACAGATGCATCCGTTTATACTGCAACTTGGTGCTCTGACAGATGATGAGAGAGACATCATCTTAAAGGGATGCCTGATCAACTATTACAGAGGTTAATGACTTATGGATTTACAAAAACAACCGGGGAGTAATGGCAGAGGGAATGTAAAGCGCATGATGACCATCTCTGCGGTGGTCATTTTTACAGCGTGTTGTGTGATCCTGTTTTACTTTGGCGTAGAGCGTTATCAGGGACTGGGCGAAGGCTGGAGCAAGTTCATGAGCGTCTTGCAGTCCATCATCATAGGATTTGGACTTGCCTTTCTGATGAATCCCATTATGGAATTTTTCGAGAGGCACATGTATCCCTTCTTTGAAAGACGTTGTAAGACAGAAGAAAATGCCAAAAAGACCACGCGCATGATCACATCTTTGATCGCGCTGGTCATTGTGGTAGGTATTATCGTATTATTCTTTGTTGCGATCATACCGCAGTTGTATCAGACCATCCATTATCTGGTCACGCACATCAATGAACAGATCGATGGTGTCTTGGACTGGGCAAACCAGATCACCGGTGGGCGCTATGAAAAAAATATTATGAGTGCCAAGGGTAGTAATCTAGACAAAGCGATCGACAAGGGTGTCAAATGGTTGGAAAATTACATAGATGTGAGTGCCAAGGATGTGGTATCCATGGCGGTGACAGGAGCGCTCGGTGTAGGTCGTTTGCTGGTTAACTGCATCATCGGTATCATCGTGTCCGTCTATGTGCTATGCAGCAAGGAGACATTTAAGGGACAGACCAAGAAACTGATCTACGGTATTTTCCGTGCAGATCATGCCAATGTCATCCTGGAAGTTGGCAGAAAGACCAGAGACATCTTCTATGGATTTATCATAGGAAAGATCATTGATTCCGCTATTATTGGCGCGATCTGTTATGTATGTATGCTGATCTTCAAGATGCCGTATCCGCTTTTGGTTTCTATTATCATCGGCGTGACCAATATCATACCGGTATTTGGACCATATATTGGGGCTTTGCCGACTGTTATCATTATCTTTTTGACGGAACCGATGCAGGGAATTTACTTCCTCATCTTTATCATTGTATTGCAGCAGATTGATGGTAATATCATCGGACCAAAGATCCTAGGTGACTCTACCGGACTTTCTTCTTTCTGGGTTGTTGTTGCTATTGTGGTTGGTGGCGGACTGTTTGGATTTGCAGGTATGCTCTTTGGTGTACCGACCATGGCTCTCATCTACTATCTGGTGGGACGATTCTCCAAGCACATGCTGAGAAAACGGGATCTGCCCGAGGAGACAGCCGACTATATCAATATGGAAAGAGTCAACGAAGCAGATCATACGTTTGTAGAACACACCAAGGAATACGAGAAACAATCGCACGTAAATGTCAATGTTTTCTCTAAAAAGAAGAAAATACAATCTTCGGAAAAAGAAGAAACAAAAGAATAGATTTATCAGAGGGACAGTTTCAAAAGCAAAGAAACTGTCCTTTTTCACATTCTTTTATATTGCTAAAAAATGGTAGGTTTTTCACAGATTTGTCAGACAAATATTTTTGACATGTCATGTGCCCTATGATACACTAAAACTGTATATTTATAGCTTGAGATAAGAGCGTATCAGGATACTTTTTCGAGGTAAGAACGTTGGATAAGAACGAGTTTAAGACAAAATACGACGAGATCAAACAACTGATAAAAGAAGGGCGCACAGATGAGGCTTTGGATATTGTGGAGAGCACAAACTGGCGCAAGGTGCACAACGTCAACGCACTGGTCAAGGCGAGTGAAGTGTGTGAGGAGGCAGGTCGTCTGGAAGAGGCGCGGGAACTTCTTTACATGGCGCACGACCGTTCTCCGATCGGCAGGATGATCATTTATCATTTGGCAATCATCTGTGTGAAGTTGGGCGATCTGGATGATGCAAAGGAATTCTATGACGAGTTTGTGGAGATCGCGCCGCATGACAGTCTCAAATATATCATCAAATACCAGATCAACAAGGCAAAAGGTGCCGATTATAGGACGCTGATCGGTATTTTGGAAGAGTTAAAAGAGCATGATTTCTTGGAGGAGTGGGCATATGAACTCGCTTATCTCTATCACAAGACCATGCAGGTAGACAAGTGTATTGATCTGTGTGACGAGATCATCCTCTGGTTTGGTGACGGTCCTTATGTGGAGCGCGCCCTTGAGATGAAGATGATTTACCAGCCGCTCGATAAGATGCAGGAGGACAAGTACCGTCATTTCCAGCAGTGCCGTGATGGCGTGACGGAGATCCGCGCCAATGAAATCTTGCATTCTGGCGAGATCGTGCATGAGACTATGGCGATCCCGCAGGTAGAGTTACCGGCAGAGCGCTTCAACACGGTCAATTTGCAGGCGGAGATCAAAAAGAATATCGATGAGATCATGCGTGCGACAGAGGCAGAAGCTGTTTCTGAGAATATGGAAAATATCAAGACTTTGGTAGAGGAGATCCCATATCTTCAGGTCAACGAACAGAGTGATGCCATTGCAGAGGAACAAAAGCAGGCAAAACAGGAACTGGACGAGTCCCTAAAGGATACCTTCAATGAGTATCTTGCCGAGGAATACGATGGGCAGATCAGCCTGCTCGTGCCGGAGTCCAAAGAGGTTGAACAGCAAGTAGATGGTCAGATGACCATTGAAGATGTCATGGAGGAATGGGAAAAGACCAGACGTGCAGCAGAGGCGGCATTACAGGAGGCAGAGCAGCAAAAGTTAGAATCTGCCAAGAATATCGCACTCAAAGAGGCATCCCAGATCATGGATCGTCTGGAAGAAGCGATCCCGAAGTTAGATGCCGGCGCAACACCAGCAGATCTTTTAAAAGAAGAATATATGGCAAAGCAGGGTGAGGATTCGTCCGAGTTGGTCAAAGACCGGACAGCGGATCCGGCACCGGCGGTATTCCAGATTCCAAAGGTAGCAGCGGATGGCATCATGGGTGTCGGTCTGGAAATTCCGGTCGTAGATCCTGCAAGTGCGCATATCATAAAAGGTGAAGAGAGCCTGGAGGCTCCTTCTATCGTCAAGTCTGTAGAACCGGATGCCAGCGAAGAATGGCACCCGCCGGTTCTGGGAGACCAGGGCGAAAAAGCAGATCCTGCGCAGGAAGCGTTCCTGCATAAGGAAGCAGATTTGGAGGAAGTGACAGACGTGGATTATAAAGAGGCAAGCAAGATCGTTGCCGATGTCAATGACATGTTACAGCAGGAGATTGACAGGATCATGGCAAACGACGGACAGGAAGAGGTCAGACACTTAGAGGAAGAAAGGCTTGTATCCGAGGTGGCAGAGGAGATTGCCCCAGATGTAGAGGAAGATGATCTGCCGGAGATTACATTGCCGGAAGATTTACAGGAGTTTGTAGCCGAGGCAGAAACGGCAGAGCCGGAAGTCAGCCCACAGGAGGCAGTGGCAGAAACTGCCGAGGAATCTGTCAGCCTGTTAGAGGAAGTGACAGAGGAAACATCGGAAGAAACTAGTCCGGATCAGGGCGAAGCGGAAGCAGGAGAAACAATGCCGAGCCAGGAGCAGGAGGTGGCAGAGGAGCCGCTCCCTGAGATCGCAGATGTGGAATTGAATCCGGAGGAGATGGTGGAACTGCTAGACGAGAATGTCCTAGAACGCGCCATCAGTGAGGAGATGCCGGAGTTGACCCTGTCCGAGGAGGAGAAGGAGATTTTTTCTTACTTTATGCCGATCAATGGTATGGAAAATACCATCTGCCAGGCATTGACAGGGGTACGTTATCGCCTGGAAAATAAAAAGAATTCTGCAAGTGGTAATATCATCATTCAGGGTGGTGTCGGCAGTGGAAAGACCATGCTGGCATCCAATCTGATCAAGGTATTGCAGATTGAGACAGACAAATTGACAGGCAATGTCGGCAAGATCGATGCAGAACAATTAAATAAAAAAGATGTAGCCCTGGTGCTTTCCAAGGTATCCGGCGGATGCCTGATCATTGAGGGAGCAGGCAGATTGAGTGAGCGTACCCAGGAGACCATGCGCCAGTTGATGTCGCAGGATAATTGCGATGTTCTGGTTCTTATGGAAGACCAGAAAAACCGCATTGACAAGATGCTTTCTCACAACAGCGCATTTGCAGCCATGTTTACCGAAAAGATCACTATCCCGATCTTTACCATAGACGAACTGGTCAATTTTGGTAAGGTTTATGCCTTGGAGGAGGGCTATGTTGTGGACGAACTGGCGATTCTTGCCATGTACAACCGCATCAATCTGATCCAGCGCGTAGATCACCCGACTTCTCTGATTGAGGTGCGCGACATTATGGAATCTGCCATTGACAAAGCAGAAAAGGGCGGTATCAAGGCGATGTTCAGTCGTTTTGGATCCAAACGTTATGATGAAGATGGCAACTTGATCTTACGGGAGCAGGATTTCGAGTTGTAATATAAAGGAAAAGGGGTTTACTATGGGAAATTTCTCAGAGTTAGATATGTACCTGTTTGGACAGGCAACACATTATGATATCTACAAGAAGATGGGGGCGCATGTGCAGACCAAGGATGGCATCGAGGGGGTATATTTTGATGTCTGGGCACCACATGCGGCATCGGTAGCAGTAATCGGCGAGTTTAACGGCTGGAATGAGACAACACATATGATGGAACGGCTGGTCGAGCCGGATATGGGAATTTATGAACTCTTTGTACCGGAGGCAAAGCCGGGACAGTTATATAAGTTTTTGATCTATACGCCGGATGGAGGCAAACTCTATAAGGCAGATCCTTATGCAGCTATGGCAGAAGTGCGTCCGGGTACGGCATCCCGCATCGTTGCACCGTTTTCTTATGTCTGGCAGGATGAAAAATGGATAAAGGAGCGCCGCAAGCAGGAGAATTTCTGGGAACAGCCAATGTCTATCTATGAGGTGCATCCGGGTTCCTGGAAAAAGCATCCGACAGCGGAAAACGATGGTTTTTATTCTTATCGTCAGTTGGCGGAGAGCCTGGCGGATTATGTATGCGATATGGGCTATACCCATGTTGAATTAATGGGGATCTCAGAGTATCCTTATGATGGATCCTGGGGTTATCAGGTGACGGGCTATTATGCGCCGACATCACGTTATGGGAGTCCGGAAGACTTTATGTATTTGATCGATTATCTGCATCAGAGAGGCATTGGTATTATCCTAGACTGGGTTCCGGCACATTTCCCAAAGGATGCGCATGGACTGGCAGACTTCGACGGTCAGCCTTTATATGAGTACGCGGATCCGAGAAAGGGAGAGCATCCGGAGTGGGGTACCAAGATATTTGATTATGGCAAGAATGAGGTCAAGAACTTTCTGATCGGCAGTGCCCTTATGTGGATCGAGCAGTATCACATCGACGGTCTGCGTGTAGATGCAGTCGCATCTATGCTTTATCTGGATTATGGAAAGGAGCCGGGACAGTGGGTGCCAAACCAGTTTGGCGGCAATGAAAATCTTGAGGCGGTAGAGTTCTTCCGTCATATCAATACCCTGATTCGCGGACGCAACAAGGGTGTTGTCATGATCGCCGAGGAATCGACCGCATGGCCAAAGGTCACCGGTGACGTGGAAGACGGCGGTCTGAACTTTTCCTACAAATGGAATATGGGTTGGATGCATGATTTCCTGGATTACATGAAACTGGATCCGTATTTTAGAAAAGACAATCACAATAAAATGACTTTTGCCATGAGTTACAACGAGTATGAGCGTTATATTCTGGTCTTATCCCATGACGAAGTGGTTCATCTGAAATGCTCCATGCTGAGCAAGATGCCGGGACTTGAGGGGGATAAGTTCAAGAATCTCAAGGCAGGCTATGCCTTTATGATGGGGCATCCGGGCAAAAAACTTCTCTTTATGGGACAGGATTTCGGACAGATCCAGGAGTGGAGCGAGGAAAGAGAACTGGACTGGTATCTTTTAGACAATCCAAATCACAGCAATCTTGCCGCCTTTGTAAAGGATCTTCTACATATATATAAGAAGTATCCGGCAATGTATGAGCAGGACGTTTCCTGGGCGGGCTTTGAATGGATCAATGCCAACGACTGTTATCGCGGTATTTTCAGTTTTGTTCGCAAGTCCAAGAGTGGTAAGAATGACTTGCTCTTTGTATGCAATTTTACACCGGTAGCCTATGATGATTATCGCGTTGGCGTATTAAACCAGCGCAAACATAAACTTATCCTCAACAGTGAGGATGTCAAATACGGCGGTACAGATACCAAACGACAGGTATCCTATACACCAAAGCGGCAGGAATGTGATGGACGGGAATATTCGATCGGCTATCCTATACCGGCATATGGAGTGGCTGTATTTGTATTTTAGAATAAGGAAATGGGTATATGGCAGAGGATAATGCAGTAGTTTCAGCAAAAGAAAAGAAACATAGCGTCAAAGATCTGGGCGCGGCGGGAACCGAATTCCTGCAAAATCATAAGCACATATATACGAGACATCGGAAGAAGATTATGGTCTTCTTCCTTTGTATTGTTGCGGTTATTTTGTGTGTGCTTGTCTTTAATCTGCGCAAGTATGATGACTTTGACGTCAAAGAGACATATGAACGCGTGGATTCCGCAGAGACACACTATGTGGATTTTCAGGACAACCTTTTGAAATATAGCAGGGATGGTGCTTTTTATACGCAATATGACGGTGACCTGATCTGGAACTATACCTACGAAATGAATGATCCCCAGATTGATGTGTGCGACAATTATATCCTGATCTATGATGTGCAGGGCACGCAGGCGGCTATCCTGACCAATACCGGCTTCAAACAGACTATTAAGACAGCCATGCCGATCGTGGATGCCAATATCGCTTCCCAGGGTACGGTTGCGATCCTGATGCAGGATGGCGAGACGGGCTATGTGCAACTTTGCGATGATGCAGGAAAAGTCTTGGCATCCGGCGAACTCCATATGAAAAATAGTGGGTATCCACTGGCAATCGCTCTTTCTTCTTCAGCGCAAAGGCTCATGGTCTCGCAACTGGATGTCAAAGATGGAAATGTAAAGACAACGATCTCCTTCTATGATTTTAGCAATAAAGGAAAGGATGAGATCGACAATATTGCTGCTACCTACAGTTTTTCAGATCAGATCATCCCGCAGATCGCTTATGTGGATGGAGACAAGGCGATCGCTTTTGGAGATAGTGAAGTGATTGTGTTCAACAACAATTCCAAGGCAAGCATTGCAAAGGAGACTTTTGTAGACGGGCAAATCAAGAGTGTCTTTTATGATGACAAGTATTGGGGAATTCTCTGCCAGACGACGGACGATGAGGGAAGGTATATTGACCAGATGACAGTCTATACCCTGACCGGCAGAAAACGCTGCCAGAAGACGATTGATATAGCATCAACCAATGCGGAATTTTTAGCAAACCATGAAATCGTTCTTTCTAATAATAAAGAGGTAGAATTATACACCTTGCAGGGAATCAAAAAGTTTGCATATGAATTTAGCACAAGCATATATAAAATAATACCACAGGATGCATCGCGCAGATATGTTTTCGTGGAAGACGGACATACAGATGTGGTCCGACTGAAATAGTTGAAAAGGGGACAAAATGAACATAGTATTGATTGTTATGCTGTTTATTCTCTTTTTTCTGACGCTGCAAGGCTGGCGCAAGGGAATACTTGGCATTGTATATGGACTGGTTTCTTGGATCTTTATCTTTTTATTTGTATCGGTAGCCAATCCTTATATTCTGGGATATCTGAAAACAGAAACAAATTTGTATGATAAAGTTTATGAGCAGGCAGAAAAATTTGTGACAAAAAAGGCGGAAAACCTGCCACAGGATACAGGACTTGGGGATTGGTATCAATCCCTGACGGACACCATTCCGGGGAATGTGCTGGGGGATGTGACGGATTCGATCCGGCAGATGCAGACGAATGTGGAGCAGGATCCGCAATTACAGGATGTTTTAAATGGACTACAGACGCAGAATGATCTCACAGTCGCACAATTTGGTGGGGCATCCGGTATCCTGCAATTATCGGATGGCACGCAGACACTGGGGCAGATGATCTGCGGTAAGATCGCAGATTTTATGATGCAGGGTATTGCGGTCTTTATCGCCTTTGTAATAGCACAGATCATTGTGCTGATCGTGGGTTATTTTGTCAAAGGCGCCAGAAAGGCACCGGGGATCGGGCAGGTCAATGGCATTCTTGGTCTGGTCGCTGGGGCGGCAGAAGGATTTCTGGTCCTTTGGATCATTATGTATGCGGCTGCCTGTATCAGTACAACTACACTTGGGCAGGGACTACTTGCCGGTATCGATCAGAGCAAATTCCTGACTTATCTGTACGATCACAATCTGGTTATGGCATTTCTTTCTACAATGTGACCCGGAAAGTGTTCTTGGATACAAAATACATACTTTCTATATAGAAGAAATAGATCAATAGATGTTGTGGTAAATGAATCGGTTACCCCAACATCTATTTTCTTGTAATAGTAAACAAAAAAATACGAAAAAAAGTAGTAAAAATGCCTTGACATTGGATGTGGTCTTTGATAATATAATTCTCGCACCGCATGTGAGGCGGTTGCAACAACAGAATAAGATGTGATTTCTTAAAAACTTTTAAAAAAGTGTTGACAAAGAGAAACGCATGTGATATTCTAAATGAGTTGTGTCTGACAGATACAACAAAGAACAACCTTGATAACTGAACAGTGAAACAACCTTGAAAGATTCTAAGAGAATAATTCAAGACGATCAGAAATGATCGCAAACGAACAGCTTTTTGAAAAGCAACCTTAAAACAGTAAGGAACGGAATGGCTCAAGAAATGAAGCCAGCGCGTTCATGAAACTGGGAAAACTTTTTAACATGAGAGTTTGATCCTGGCTCAGGATGAACGCTGGCGGCGTGCTTAACACATGCAAGTCGAACGAAGCACTTTAATTGATTTCTTCGGAATGAAGTTTTTGTGACTGAGTGGCGGACGGGTGAGTAACGCGTGGGTAACCTGCCTCATACAGGGGGATAACAGTTGGAAACGA
>CAKXYI010000009.1 GCA_934899185.1 uncultured Lachnospiraceae bacterium | reverse complement strand
ATGGATTCTAATTAGGAATGACAGTGGAAATTGGGAACATGTTGACCACGGGTATTAAAGCGACAGATTCAAGTTTGGTGAAATAAACAAGAAAAGGACAGATATATGCAAAACACATGGTATATATGGTTGGTGGTGCTTGTGTGGATATTCTTGTTTTACCTACATCGTAAGAGAAGACAAAAATCCGCAGCTATCAGACATGTAAAATACAGAAAAAATTCAGAGCAAAGAAGAAAGGATATTGCAATCATGAAAGAATTGTTAAGTCGATTTATGGGAAAAGATGTATATATTAAACTATTGGATGGTCATGCGGACGGCGTGGTAAAAGAAGTGAGCGACAATGGAGTTGTGCTTGAGAACAAAGATGGAATGCAGATTGTAAATTTGGAATATGTATTGAAGGTTCGTGAGTATCCGTATAAAAATGGGAAACGAGTACTTATCTTAGATGAGTAACATTAAAATTTGATGCTGGACAAAATCTGAGAGAGGGCGATAAGTTATGTTAGAGACAATCGTATATGTAATAGGATTTTTTTTATTTTCTATTTTTCTTCAGTGGCTGTTACATAAGGTTAGGAAAAGCCATAATCAGGGAAATCCTGCATTATGGGTAGGCAATGAAGTGATTATTGCAGTTTGTTTATTAGGATTGATAACTAAGAATGTCAATTATTTCTCTGCATTACTTGGATTTGCCGTTGGCAATGAAGTTGGCAAAAAGATAAGCTGGCAATAGAATATGCATGAAAGGAAAAGAGGGAACATCATGGAAGAAACAAAAGTATATTTTACATCATTTAAAACATCAGAACACGAGAATTTAATCCAGAAACTGCATCGTTTGATGAAGCAGGCAGGATTTGAATCGATTGATTTTAATGAAAAATACGCGGCAATCAAAATTCATTTTGGCGAGTATGGAAATCTGGCATTTCTTCGTCCAAATTACGCGAAAGTGGTGGCGGATTATGTAAAGGAGCTTGGAGGAAAAGCTTTTCTTACAGATTGTAATACCCTTTATGTGGGAAGCAGAAAGAATGCGCTTGATCATTTGGATACGGCATATGTGAATGGTTTTTCTCCGCTGCAGACAGGCTGTCATGTGTTGATCGGTGATGGCTTAAAAGGGACAGATGAGACGATTGTGCCTATTGATGGAGAATATGTAAAAGAAGCTAAAATCGGTCATGCAATCATGGATGCAGACGTATTTATTTCATTGACGCATTTTAAGGGACATGAGACTGTTGGTTTTGGTGGTTCTATCAAAAATATTGGTATGGGTTGTGGCTCTCGCGCAGGTAAAATGGAACAACACTGCGAAGGAAAACCAAGTGCGAATCAGAAGCTTTGTGTGGGATGTGGCGCATGCAGTCGCATTTGTGCACATGGAGCACCCGTTATTACAGATGGAAAAGCGACGATTGATCATGACAAATGTGTGGGATGTGGAAGATGTCTGGCGGTTTGTCCAAAGAATGCTATCACAGCGGATTTTACAGATTCGGTCGCAATGCTTAATTATAAGATGGCAGAGTATGCCTATGCGGTATGTAAGGACAGACCGTGTTTTCATGTGTCTTTGATCTGTGATGTTTCACCGAACTGCGATTGCCATGCGGAGAACGATATTCCGATTATTCCCAATATTGGTATGCTGGCATCCTTTGATCCGGTGGCATTAGACCAGGCCTGTGCTGATCTTTGCAACAAGATGCCTGTCATGGCCGGTTCTGTTTTGGAAGAAAATGAAAAGAAGTTATCGGCTGAGGTGCATGAACTTTGTGGGCACGATCATTTCAAGATGACACACCCAGATACCGAGTGGGAGTCTTGTCTGGAGCACGCAGAGAAGATGGGGCTTGGCACGAGAGCCTATGAATTAGTACAGATATAGAAGGATGAAAAACATATGAGTTATTTGATTGCAGAAACAACAAAGGAAGAACGGGAGAAAATCGTTGCAGATGCACTTGGAAATATAGAAGCAAGTTGTGACGGCTGTATGCCAGGCTTAGCAGAAATGTATCAGGATTATATTGATGGGAAAAAGGAACTTCGACAAATCAATATGGAATTCAATGCCCGTTATGTAAAAGGTGATGATATGCCGGGAAGGTCCGGGTGTATGTATCAAGGATAGTTTTTTGGGGAATTTAAATCATTTGTTTATTGTGTAAAGGAGAAAAAATGACATTACAAGAAGCAGTAGCATATTTAAAAGAACAGGATTTAGCCGCTATGGAAGTCGGCACTTATGAAGTGGATGGAGATTTTTACTTTATGATCCAGGAGTATGAGACAAAGGAACCGGCTGTTTGTCGTCTGGAAACCCACAAGAATTATATAGATATTCAGTGGATCATTTCCGGAGAGGAAGCCATTGATACGGTAAATGTGGCAGGACTTACCGTAGAGGAAGCCTATGACGCAGACCGTGATGTGGCATTTTGGAAGAAACCGGCAGAAATGTGCCATATAGTATTATCTTCCGGTTCCTACGCGATCCTGCCACCGAGCATCGCACACCAACCGGGCATGCGCGCAGAAAGTCTGGCATCCCCGGTCAAAAAATGTGTGGGAAAGGTGCGCGTCCACTAATTACCAGACCTCGCCCGGGTACTTTAAGTTCCAGTCTTTACGGATCTTTGTCATGATATCCATGACATCTTTGGATTGGGCAAGGCGCATGATGCTGCCATCCCCGGAAAGGATGGCATCTTCCATATCCTTCATCTCATAATAGAGGGCATTTGCCGTCTGACCGGCGCAGATCTCGCGTCTGTCGCCTGTTGCGGCATCGACGATAAAGGCTTTATCGGCTCGTGGGTATTCCATGATTTCGATATAGCCTTTTTCTAAACTAATCATGGCGCGTTTTGGCTGCTTGGAATGCATGGAAAGTGCAACCGTTGCCATTTGACCGGAGTCGTTTTGCAAAAGGATGGTTGCCTGTTCATCAGAGCCTGTTGGGGAAGGTAACCATTGACTGACAATGTGTATGGGTGTTTCTGTCATAAAACTACGAACAATAGAAAGTGCGTAAACACCAATATCAAGCATGGCACCGCCGGCAAGATCTAGGTTGAAAAAACGGTTTTTCATATTATATTCTTTAAAACTGCCAAAATTAACAGTAATCATTTGTACTTTTCCGAGTTCTCCACTTTCAACAATTCGCCATAGTTCTTTGTAGAGGGGCATATGCCAGATGGTCATGGCTTCTCCTAAGACCAGATTTTTTTCTTTGGCAAGTGCCATGGCTTTTCCCAGTTCCAGACTATTTAAGGTGATCGATTTTTCCACCAGCAGATGCTTGCCGTGGAGGAGTGCCTTTTCCATAAAAGCATAGTGGGTATTATGGGGCGTTGTCAGATAGATGACATCTACATTTTCGTCGGAAAAGACATCATCGATTTTGTCATAGACCATTGTGACATGATATTTCTCCGCAAAGGCAAGGGCTTTTTCCTGTGTGCGGTTGGCGACACCGTAGAGTTTTTTGTCCATTTTTTGCAGTGCCTGTGCCATTTCATTAGCGATCACGCCGGTACCGATCACCGCCCAGTTCAATTCTTTCTTCATTGGAAATCAACCTCCTTTTTGTATCTTCGCGCTTATTAAATCACAAAATAAAAGGGGATGCAAGGCAGAGGAAAAATGCGCTATAATAGACGGGCATAAAAAGAATAAAATACATGACAAGGAAAAGATGATGAGCAGATATAAAAAGCCAAAAAGAAATAAGATGACAGCGACCGCTATGGCGATCGTGGCACTTTTGATCGGCATGAATCTGGGACGCATGGGGCAGGATACCACGGACCAGAAACTCCCGAACGGCATTACGACAGAAGTAGGTGCGGAAGAACTAAGCGACATACCGGACTATAGTGGAGACCCCTATGTAGTCTTAGGGGACAATGTGCCGGATTTCACGGAGGAAGAAAAGCAGACCACCGAGGCATTTACCTACTATGGAGATCTGGACGATCTGGGAAGATGTACGTTGACCTTTGCCAGCGTTTGCCCTCAGACCCAGCCGACAGAAAAGCGCGGGGAGATCGGACAGATACGACCAAGTGGCTGGCATACAGTAAAATATAATGACCTGATCGAAGGCAATTATCTGTATAACCGCTGTCATCTGATTGGCTATCAACTGACCGGAGAAAATGCCAATGAAAAGAATCTCATTACAGGTACGCGCTATCTGAATGTGGAGGGTATGCTGCCTTTCGAGGATATGGTGGATGCTTATGTGGATGAGACCGGAAACCATGTTTTGTACCGGGTAACTCCGATCTTTTCGGGAGACGATCTTGTGGCGCGTGGCGTGCACATGGAAGCCTGGTCGGTAGAAGATGCAGGACAGGGCATCTGTTTTGACGTCTTTTGCTATAATGTGCAGCCGGGCATTGTTATTGATTATGCGACAGGCGACAGTCAAAGAGAATAAGCATAGGTTGAGACAAGGGGCATTTTTTGATACAATAAAAACATATTTTTGTTTTTATGAAGTCTTGCAAATACCGTTTGAAATGAGAGGAGACTAGATGAAAAAAGACGTATTACAACCCCAAAACATAGTTATGCTAACAATCGCAGGTCTGATCAACGCCTTTGGTGTGACCTGTTTTTTGTACCCGGTCAATCTGTATGACTCCGGAATCTCAGGTACTTCCATGTTGCTGGCGCAGGTGACACCGGACTATCTGTCCCTGTCGGTATTTCTTTTGCTTTTAAACTTCCCTTTGTTTTTATATGGCTACAAAAAAATGGGCGTATCCTTTACCCTGTATTCGGTCTATGCCGTTTTTGTCTATTCTATGGGAACCTGGATCATCACGGATATCCTGCCGGTGGATGTAACGATTGCCTCGCCTCTGGCGGAGCAGGATCTTTTGCTTTGTGCCATCTTTGGTGGACTGATCTCCGGTATCGGTAGTGGTCTTACTATACGCTACGGCGGCGCCATCGATGGTGTGGAGATTTTAGCCATCCTATTTTCAAAAAAACTTGGCATTACGGTGGGAACTTTTGTTATGGGCTACAACGTTATTTTGTATGTGTTTGCAGGCATTGTCATGGGTAGTTGGATTCTGCCTCTTTACTCGATCATCACATATGCGATCGCTCTCAAGGCGGTAGACTTTGTGGCGGAAGGTCTGGACAAGGCAAAATCTGTTATGATCATCACCAACCATCCTGACAATATCTGTCAGGCGTTATCGGAAGAATTTGGCAACGGGATCACGCTTTTGGGAGCCAAGGGCTACTATTCGGACAAAGATAAGACCATGATCTATTTTGTTGTCAACCGTTTCCAGATCAATAAAGTGAGACAGATCGTGCAGGAACAGGATCGGCATGCCTATGTGACGATCACGGAGGTATCGGATGTACTGACGCATGAGGAGGCGTAAAAGATGGCGGTAAGTCTACATTTTTTGCCCAGAGATCATTGGATGAATGATCCCAATGGATTTATCTACTATCGGGGCAAATACCACATGTTTTATCAATATTTTCCCTACGAAAGCCGGTGGGGAACCATGCACTGGGGGCACAAGACCTCGACAGATCTTGTGCATTGGAAAGATGAGGGGATTGCCTTATATCCCAGCAGGGATTTTGACCGCAACGGCTGCTTTTCCGGGTCTGCCATAGAGATCGATGGGAAAATGTATCTGTATTACACTGCAATTGTCTATGCATCCATGAACCCGGCAAATATCCATGTGAGCGGCAGAGGGCTGATTGCAAGTCAGGCAATGTTGGGAAGCCCGGATGGTATGTGTTTTCCGGCGGAAGAAAAACGCATTATCATCCCGACGTTTTCGGAAAATGAAGTCGGTCATCCCGGCGATACCAGAGATCCCAAAGTCTGGAAGGAAAACGGACAGTATTTTATGGTACTGGGCAGCCGCAAAGGGGAGCAGGGAAATCTTTTGCTCTATAGCAGTGAGGATGGACTGCACTGGCAATTTGCCTCTGCGGTAAGTGATGAGCGTATCAAGAGCCATACATGGGAATGCCCGGATATTTTTTCCATAGATGGAGGGCATTATCTGATCATGTCGCCTATTGGCATAGAAAAGACCGGGACAAGTTATCCAAATCAGTCGGTCTGGACAAAATTATCTTTTGATCCTGAAAAAAAGCAGGCAAAGATCCTGTCTCAACCCCGTTTCATAGATTATGGCATGGATCTGTATGCACCGCAGAGTACACTGGATGAAAAGGGAAGACGTCTTGTTATGGCATGGATGCGTATGCCGCGTCCACTGGCAGATGGCAGGATCGGTATGCTGACCTTTCCGCGTCTGGTCAGGGAAAAAGAAGGTGACTTGCGTTTTGGACTGCATCCGGTGGTGGAGAGACTTTTTAGGAGAGAATTGCAAAAGCAACAGGCGGAAGATACACTGCGGGATAAAAAGCCCTTAAAGATCAGTCTGAATCTTTTGGAGGAAGCACATATAGATATCGGGGGCTATGTCATCCGCTTTTGTAAAGGACAGATCTATACGGATAGAAGCAAGGTATTTGCAATAGAAAGGGCGGATCTTTTTGGCGAGGAAGCCCAAGTGGGCAAGGAGTTTTGCACGCCCGTCTTGCAGGATGGCAGGCATCTGGATATCTATGTGGATGCAAATATTATAGAAATTTATGTCAATCAGGATGAGTATGTTCTTTCCAATATTGTGTATGATCTGGGAAGCCAGATCTTGGCACAGGGGTTGGAAAAGATGGTTTATTTTGGGCTGAATACAGAAGATCCGACATAAGAGGGAGAAAAGAAATGAAGCATTTTCGCGTACATCATATTATGTGTACCAATTTATATCAGGGCTATGGTTACAGCGGGGCATTTTGTCAGAATATGACCCGGATGGTTACATGGTTAAAAGATCACGCAGACGAGCCGTTGTTACTGGTGAGTGATCCGGATGAGATCTGCAAAGAATGCCCGAATCTGGTGGATGGCAAATATTGTGTGGATGCGACCAATCATGTCAAGAGCAAGGATCAGCATCTGCTGGAACCCCTGCATCTTTTGGAGGGACAGACCTACACATATGGTCAACTCATGCAGCAGGCAGACAAGTATCTGACAAAAGAGGTTTTTGAGGCATCTTGCAGTAAGTGTGAATGGTACAAACAGGGGCTTTGTCATTATGAAGATTTCAGATTTTGCTGATCTTGAGTTGGAGCAGATCCCACTTGCGGATACGGAAGATGCGGATGCCAAGATCAAAGAATATTACATATCGTTAAGTCCTGCCAGAAAAGAAAAGGCGGATGCCATAAAAAGCAGATCTTTCCGTAGGCAGAGCATTTGTGCCGGTCACCTTTTGGAAGATATGTTAAGAGCAAAGGGCTTGTCTGCGCCTTTTTCCTATGGCATGTCGGAGAAGGGAAAACCTTTTTTAGAGGGCGTTCAATTTTCCCTGTCACATTGTAAAGGCTGGTGTGCCTGCATTGTGGCAGATCAGATGGTAGGAGTGGATGTTGAGATGCTGGGGCGCTATCGGGACAGCCTGTGCAGGCGCTTTTTTACCAAGGAAGAAAATGTATTTTTAGAAAAGGTTACCGATGTGGATTTTTACTTTACCCTTCTTTGGACCGGCAAGGAAGCTCTGGCAAAATGTCTGGATGCGCCACTGGACGAAGTATGTAGAGATTGTAATATGCAGCCACTTTTACAGGCATTAGAAGAAAAACCAAAGGATCAGGAAACGCGGAAACTGGGCGGACTGACCTACGGCAGATATGACATATATTTTGAGACTATATGTTTAAAAGATGCAGTTGTCACATATTGTCTATGCCAAGAAGAAAAGAGAGAAAGAAAATGAAAAAGATTTGTATGATCGCTGTTGGCGGAACGATCGCTTCCGTGGAGACAAAAGAGGGATTGCGACCGGAGATCACCTCAGAGGAGATCCTGACCTATATACCGGAAGTGTCAAAACTCTGTCAGATAGATGCCATTCAGCTATTTAATATTGACAGCACCAATGTCTATGCCAAGCATTGGAAGGCCCTGGTTTCTTGTGTTGAGGAAAATTATGCAGCTTACGATGGCTTTGTCGTGACGCATGGAACGGATACACTGGCTTATACAGCGGCAGCCCTGTCCTATTTTATCCAAAACAGCAGAAAGCCCATCGTTATTACGGGATCTCAGGTGACGATCGCAGCAGAAAATACGGATGCGAGAGATAATCTGCTCAATGCTTTTATCTATGCGACGGATGATCGTGCGTGCGGTGTGCATGTGATCTTTGATAACAAGGTCATTCTGGGAACGCGGGCAAGAAAATCCCGGACCAAAAGTTATAATGCTTTTTCCAGCATTGATTATCCACAGGTTGCCATCTTTCGCAATCACCGTCTGGTCTTTTATATTGAGGAATCAAAGCCGGAGGGCAAGCCTATTTTTTACCATGACTTTTCGGCGCGGGTATTTGTTTTGAAAATGATACCGGGGATCGATCCTGCAATTTTTGATTATCTGAAAGAGCACTATGACGCGGTCGTTCTGGAAAGTTTTGGTGTGGGCGGCGTGCCCTATTATGGTGACCATGCTTTTGAGGCAGCAATCAGCAAGTGGACGCAGGAGAAAAAAGTCCTAGTTGTCACCACCCAGGTGGCGCATGAGGGCAGTGATATGGAGGTTTATGCAGTGGGACAGACTATCAAGCAGAAACTGTCCCTGATCGAGGCTTTTGACATGACAACAGAGGCAATCGTGACTAAATTGATGTGGATTTTGGGTATTACCAGAGATCCAAAAGAAATCGCAGAGATATTTTACACGCCTGTCGAAAAAGATATTTTGTTGTAATATTGCACAAATTTCATCATAGAATTTCGTTGACAAAACGAAGTGTTGTGCTAGAATAATTTTTAAGCGTGAGACGGACAAATGTCTGTCTGCAAATGACAGAGGAGAGGTTTTTTCGTATGAGAAGTCAGGTAATGTCCATTTTGGTAGAAAATACACCGGGGCTTTTGAGCCATGTATCCGGGCTTTTTAGCCGCAGAGGCTACAATATCGATAGTTTTTCTGCCGGAGTGACAGCAGATCCGAGATTTACTAGGATTACCATCGTTGCAAGCGGTGACGAGTTGATCTTAGAACAGATCGAGAAGCAACTTGCCAAGTTAGAAGATGTGGTAGATGTCAAGATCTTAGAGCCGGGCTCATCCGTTACGAGAGAACTCATGATCGTCAAGATCTCCGCTAAGGCTGAGGATCGTCAGTCAGTACTCACTATTACGGAAATTTTCCACGGCAAGGTAGTGGATGTGACCCATGATTCCATGGTCATTGAGGTTACCGGCCATCAGGACAAGTTACAATCATTCTTGGATATGTTAGCCGATTATGAGATTTTGGAATTGGCAAGGACAGGTCTTACAGGTCTGACCAGAGGTACTAAGGATGTTGTTATAATTGAGTGATATTAAAGGAGGAAAAAAGATGTCACAGGAAGCAAGAATTTTTTATCAGGAAGACTGTAATTTATCATTGTTAGATGGTAAGACGATAGCAGTCATCGGCTATGGTAGTCAGGGTCATGCCCATGCATTGAATGCAAAGGAGTCAGGATGCAACGTGATCATCGGTTTGTACGAAGGCTCTAAGTCTTGGGCAAAGGCTGAAAAGCAGGGATTTGAAGTATATACAGCAGCAGAAGCTGCAAAGAGAGCGGACATCATTATGATTTTGATCAATGATGAGTTACAGGCTGATATGTATAAGAAAGACATTGAGCCAAACTTGGAAGAAGGCAACATGCTTATGTTTGCTCATGGTTTCAACATTCACTTCGGATGCATCAATCCACCAAAGAATGTAGATGTTACCATGATCGCTCCGAAGGCTCCGGGTCATACCGTTCGTTCTGAGTATCAGGCAGGAAAGGGTACTCCTTGTCTGGTTGCTGTAGAGCAGGATTACACAGGAAAGGCTCTTGACATGGCACTTGCTTATGGTCTTGCTATCGGCGGCGCAAGAGCAGGTCTTTTGGAGACAACCTTCAGAACAGAGACAGAGACAGACCTCTTTGGTGAGCAGGCAGTCCTTTGCGGTGGTGTTTGTGCACTTATGCAGGCTGGTTTTGAGACACTTTGCGAAGCCGGTTATGATCCAAGAAATGCATACTTTGAGTGTATCCATGAGATGAAGTTGATCGTAGATCTAATCTATCAGTCAGGTTTCGCAGGCATGAGATACTCTATCTCTAACACAGCAGAGTACGGTGATTACATCACAGGACCTAAGATCGTTACAGAAGACACCAAGAAAGCTATGAAGCAGATCCTTTCTGACATTCAGGATGGTTCATTCGCTAAGGAGTTCTTGCTTGACATGTCACCTGCAGGTCGCCAGGTTCACTTCAAGGCTATGAGAAAGTTGGCTTCTGAGCATCCTTCAGAGAAGGTTGGCGAGGAAATCCGTAAACTTTACAGCTGGAATAACGAAGAAGACAAGTTGGTCAACAACTAAGTCGACTTTACATAAAAAGACAGTGCGCTCGTCGCACTGTCTTTTTTTCGTCTTGGGGATAGGGCGATGCGTTATCAGATATAGATAGGAGCAGGTGGCTGGCAGAGGATGGGCTGGATCAGCATGCGGGCGGGAAACTTTGGAGCAGGTTAGGTGAGTCTCTTCGAGAAAGGATTTGCTTAGAAGGAACTGTCTCTTGCACAGCTTCGACAGTCGTCCGGATGTGTCCGTCTGCGACAGATATTCAGAGGCGTCACTTATAAGAGGTTCTAAGAACTTGTGCCATGCTTAAGACCCAAGTGTGGCAACCGGCGCAAACGAACATCCGTGTGCGGTTGCGCCTCTCGGGTACATCCCTGTACCCGAGTTGCCTACTTGCGAACAAGTTCTAAGAACCTCTAATGCGTTTTGCATTCATATCTGACACAGGCGAACATCATCCAAGACGGCTGTCTAACTTTGCAAAGACAGTTTTGATCAAGGTAAGCAAATCTTTCTCGTCAGAGACTCCCTGTTCTGCGACAGTTTTCCCGCCCGCATGCTGATCCAGCCCATCCTCTGCCAGCCATCTGCTCCCGCGAAGTTTGCTGCCGCATCGCCTAGCCACGGCAGAAATCAAGAAAGCAGGACAGCGCATTGTTTTGCAGATGTGTCTTTTTGTAGGCAAAGCCAACATCACGCTTATGGATGGGAATGTCAAGCGGAATCTGCTGCAACTGCCCGTCTGTCAGTTCATCCTGCACAAAGTTCTTGATGACACAGGCAACACCGACACCGATCTTGGCGAACTCGATCAAAAGATCCATATTGGAGATTTCAATATAGTCCTTGGTCTGGATCTGGTTCTTGGCTAAATAATCATCAATGTACTGGCGGGTCATATTATTTTTATCGAGCAGCATAAGGGTGGATGCTTCTAAGATCTCACGCGTGGATGTCATATCCTGCGGAAGATGCGACATATAGGTGGAAGTTGCCACAAAGATGTCCTCAATCTCCACTAAATTTTCATAGATGAAGCCGGTCTTATGTTCCGGCATGCCGACAAGCCCGATGTCAATGGCATCATCTGCTAACATCTTGAGGGTTTCATTGGAAGACTGACAGCGGATGCGAATATTGATCTGCGGGTGTTCCCGGATAAAGGCGGACAGATAGGGAAGCAGGAGATATTTGCAGAGGGTTGTGCTGACCCCGATATGCAAGGTGCCGCCATCGGTCCGGGTCAGTGTCTCCAACGTGGTCTCCGCGCTTGTGATCGCCGAGAAGGCGGTATCCAAATGCTGAAAGAGGAGTTGACCTTCCGGTGTCAGCCGAACCCCCTTGGAGTTGCGTAAAAAGAGGCGGGTATGGAGAGAGTCTTCCAACTTCTGGATGGATTTACTGATGGCAGGCTGGCTGATATATAATTGGTTGGTTGCTTTAGAAAAACTTCCGGCTTTGGCAACTTCATAAAAAATGTGATAAGCAGACAGTGGATTGTTCATGGTATTTCCTTTCTGATAATACATAACCTATAGTTATAATAAATATATTTAATATGTATTTCTATTATATATATTTTCGTGGTAAAATCAATATTGAACAAAAGAAAACTGCCTGAGATATGGGGTATGGCTGCAAACGTATCCGGTGTCACAGGCAGGAAAATCAGACATAAGAAGCACATAAGTATAGATCAGTAGAAAAAGGAGGAACATGTCATGGGAATGACAATGACACAGAAAATTCTTGCGGCACATGCCGGATTGGATTCGGTCGTAGCAGGACAGTTGATCGAGGCAGATCTGGATCTGGTACTGGGCAATGATATCACTTCACCGGTAGCCATTCATGAGATTGAAAAAATGAAGGTAGACGGCGTTTTCCACAAGGACAAGATCGCACTTGTCATGGATCACTTTGTACCAAATAAGGACATCAAATCCGCAGAACATTGCAAATGCGTCCGCGAGTTTGCATGCAGAAATGAGATTACGAATTATTTTGATGTGGGAGAGATGGGTATCGAACATGCTCTTTTGCCGGAAAAAGGTTTGACCGTAGCCGGTGATGTCATCATCGGAGCCGACTCGCACACCTGTACCTATGGTGCGCTCGGAGCATTTTCTACCGGCGTGGGAAGTACGGATATGGCAGCGGGCATGGCAACCGGTAAGGCATGGTTCAAAGTGCCGTCAGCCATCAAGTTCAATCTGGTTGGCAAGCCAAATAAATACATCAGCGGTAAAGACGTGATCTTGCACATCATCGGTATGATCGGTGTGGACGGCGCACTTTACAAGTCCATGGAGTTTGTCGGCGAAGGCATTCAATACTTATCCATGGATGATCGTTTTACCATTGCGAACATGGCAATCGAAGCCGGCGGAAAGAACGGTATCTTCCCGGTTGATGATCTGGCAAAGCAGTATATGGCAGAACATTCCAAGAGAGAATACAAGGTCTATGAGGCAGATGCGGACGCTGTTTATGACGAAGAATATACGATCGATCTTTCAACTTTAAAGTCAACGATCGCATTTCCGCATTTACCGGAAAATACAAAGACCATTGATGAGGTCGGCGATATCAAGATCGATCAGGTCGTGATTGGTTCTTGTACTAACGGCAGATTTGAGGACTTGAAGACAGCAGCAGAGATCTTAAAGGGCAAGAAAGTCAAGAAGGGCTTACGTGTTATCGTGATCCCGGCAACTCAGCAGATTTATCTGGATGCCATGGAAGCAGGTTTCATTCGTACCTTTATCGAGGCTGGTGCCATCGTCAGCACACCGACCTGTGGTCCGTGTCTGGGCGGTTATATGGGGATTTTGGCGGCAGGCGAACGATGCGTTTCGACAACCAACCGGAACTTTGTCGGACGTATGGGACATGTGGATTCCGAAGTATATCTGGCAAGCCCGGCAGTGGCAGCAGCAAGTGCTTTGACAGGTAAGATCAGCGGACCGGAAAACGTATAAGAGGTGATAATATGAAAGCAGCAGAAGGAAAAGTATTTAAGTTTGGCGATAATGTAGATACCGATGTAATTATTCCGGCGAGATATCTGAATTCATCAGACCCAAAGGAACTGGCAACACACTGTATGGAAGATATCGATGCAGATTTTGTAAAAAAGGTAACACCGGGAGACATCATTGTGGCAACCAAGAATTTTGGATGTGGATCATCCAGAGAACATGCACCGATCGCGATCAAGGCGGCAGGCGTAAGTTGCGTGATCGCAGAGACCTTTGCAAGAATTTTTTACCGCAATGCTATCAATATCGGACTTCCAATCGTAGAGTGCCCGGAGGCGGCAAAGGATATTTCGGATGGAGACGAGGTATATGTTGACTTTGACAGTGGTCTGATCACCAATAGGACGACCAACAAGACCTATCAGGGGCAGGCATTTCCTCCATTCATGCAAAAGATCATTGACTGCGAGGGATTGGTCAACTACATCAATCAGAAATAAAAAAATGACCCGGTCTGATAAACAGATCGGGTCAAGTTATATGACAAAGGAATCAATAAAGTCCAGATAAGTCTGGGAGAGTTTTAAGGCAGAGTAAATATCGGCATATTCGCGGGCAGACAGGTCTGCGATATAGTTCTGGATAAAATTCTTTTGGATGCCGTGATCTCTTGCATAGTCGACCGCCTTATTGTAGGCAATGGCTGCTTTGATCTCCGTTGTATATTTCCCGATGATGACATTGCCATTGAGGTGGAGTTTGGCAACAAAGAGACGTTTGCCCTTTTTCTCCGTCTGGGTGATGCCGTGATAGGCATTGATGATGCGGATATTGGCATAGCGGTAATCGGTCGGATCTCCGTTGACAAAGACATAATCCCGCCCGGCAACGCCGTAATTCTTGATGCCGTAGCGTTGGGCGATATTGTATTGCATGCCATAGTCATTGACAAAGAGGTGATTGCCGCGCCGCATGATCTTATGGCTGGAATAGTAGAAAAGATCGTCATTGTCAAATTTGAGATCATAGTCTGCCTCCAGATAATAGGAAAAAAATCCCTTTTGCAGGTAGATCGGCGTTTTGATATATATGCCGTGATCCCGGAAATTCAAAAGGCTGATAGCCTTTTCAAAAGACAGGTGGCGGATGTGGAACGTATAGTTTTCCGGCGTTATCGCAGGGCTGGATAAGATGGTCATGGCTTCCCGATAGATGGCATGGGCGATAGCAGCATCAGAAGAAGAGCCAAGGCTGATATGCTTGGCATGATATGTCAGGCTGGCACGATAATAAAGAGAGCCATCTTTTTTTGAAGTTTGACATACGCCGGTGGACATAAATTCGTTCCTTTCATTATTTATATAGCATTTATTATAGCATAAGGGTCTGGATTTGAGAAATCCTACGTTGACACGGCTTTTGGGTATAACGTATAATGGAAATCAGCGTAGTGACGTGTCAAAGTTACAAACGAAGTGAGTGAAAAAAGGAAGAGGTAAGAAAATGGAATTACAGTATGTGAGCACAAGAGATGCATCTGAAGTGGTGAGCGCATCACAGGCGATCTTAAAAGGATTGGCAAATGGTGGCGGATTGTTTGTCCCAACCTTTATTCCAAAATTGGATGTGAGTTTGGAAGACTTGAGCAAGATGACTTATCAGCAGACAGCCTATGAAGTCATGAAACTCTTCTTGACAGATTTTACCAGGGAAGAGTTGGAAAACTGTATCAATCGCGCTTATGATGCCAAGTTTGACACCAAGGAGATTGCACCTTTGGTATATGCGGATGGTGCTTACTATCTGGAACTGTTCCATGGATCTACCATTGCCTTTAAAGATATGGCATTATCCATCCTGCCGCATTTGATGATCACATCAGCCAGAAAGAACCAGATCAAAAATGATATTGTCATTCTGACGGCGACCAGCGGCGATACCGGAAAGGCTGCCCTTGCCGGATTTGCAGGCGTAGAGGGTACCAAGATCATCGTCTTTTACCCAAAGGATGGTGTCAGCCCGATCCAAAAGCAGCAGATGGTGACCCAGACAGGGGATAATACACTGGTTGTTGGGATCGATGGTAATTTCGACCAGGCACAGACCGGTGTGAAAAAGATGTTTGCTGACGAGGATCTGAAAAAGGAATTGGACGCGGCAGGCTATCAGTTCTCCTCTGCCAATTCCATCAATATCGGACGTCTGGTACCACAGATCGTATATTATGTCTATGCATACAGCCGTCTGCTTGCCAATGACAAGATCAGGGCGGGAGAGCCGATCAATGTGGTTGTGCCGACCGGTAACTTTGGAAATATCTTAGCGGCATTTTATGCAAAAAATATGGGGCTGCCAATTGCAAAACTGATCTGTGCATCCAATGAAAATAAAGTATTATTTGATTTCTTCCGTACCGGTGTCTATGACAAGAACCGAGAATTTATCCTTACCAACTCACCATCTATGGATATTCTGATCTCCAGCAACTTGGAGCGTCTGATCTATCGCATTGCAGGCGAGGATGCAAAGGCAAATGCAGCATTGATGCAGAGCCTTACGACAGAAGGCCGCTATGAGATCACACCGCAGATGCGTCAGGCTTTGCAGGACTTCTATGGCAATTACAGCAGTGAGGAAGAGACCGGACAGACCATCCATGATCTCTACGAAAAGACAGGATATGTGATCGATACCCATACCGCTGTTGCTGCCGGTGTTTATGGTAAATACAAGGCAGAGACAGGGGATGAGACACCGACGGTCATTGCTTCTACCGCCAGCCCGTTCAAGTTTGCAAAGAGCGTTATGACCGCCATTGATACCTCTTATGCAGATACCGATGATTTCGCACTGATCGATAAGTTGAGTGAGATCTCCCGTGTCGAGGTGCCAAGAGCCGTAGAAGAGATCCGCAGTGCTCCGGTACGTCACAAGACCATTTGTGCCGTGGACCAGATGCCACAGGTGGTAAGAGATTTCCTGAAATAAAAGACAATATACAAGATACAAAAAGAGGGTTTCCAAATAGGAAGCCCTCTTTTTAAAATATGGATTTCGATATTAAGTATATAAACTGATAATCAAATGAATGGCACCAAACGGATAGATGACCGGCAGAATAAAGGTCGTAGAAGAAAGCGACAGTGCTTCTGTGGTATCTACGGAAGGTGGATCCAAGGATAACTCGATGGAGTATTCATTGGACATGTTGACCATAAAGAGTCCGTTGTGCAGATTGATAAAGTCCTCGATGGATGCCTGCACATATTCGTCAAACTCAGTGAAAGTCATCTTGGCATAGCGTGATGCGAAAGCAATAGCAACATCTTCTTCCATGTCCACACGTGAAATGCAATTTACCTTGCCGTGGATACGCTGGGACACGCAGTAGTTGACCGGAAACTCATCACATGGAATCGGTGTGAGAGGAGTGAAGTCATCCCCAATAAAACGCACCAGATTATTGAACATGAGTTCCATATACATAATGCTATATTCCGTGATCGGAACCTCTGCTACCAAAAAGAAACGTTCGATCAACTGAGTAATCTTTTCTTTACTTTCGATATTCAGATCGATGTCATACAATTCATTTTCGGCTTCATAATCCAAGACCAGTGTCTGCAGTTCTTCATAGGAAATGGCACCATCATCGACCAGACATTGTCCAAAGAGGAGAAAGTCTGGAATCTGTGTCTTTAAGAGTTCGCGTACCTGATCCTCGGTAAGATAGCCGCGATCTATGGCAATCTCGCCAAATCTGCGATCTTCTCTGGTCTGCAGAAAGCATACCTCGTCCACTTCGGAGGCAACCATATAGCCCTTGTGTATGGCAAGGGTACCTAACTTGATGTGCGCGGCAGACAACTGTGAGATCGCATGCGTCAACTGTTCAGGCGTAATGGCATCGCGTCTGAGCAGATAAGAGCCAAAAAACTGTGAATACATACTTTATTTTCCCCCTAAGTGTACCTCAATCAATCGATCGACCTGTGGCTGACTGATCGGCTTCTGAATGAAATCTTTTGCTCCGGCTTCAATCGCCTTTTTTAACTGCATCTGTGTGCCGACAGAGGAGACAATGATAATCGTTGCGTCAGGATCTACAGCAATGATCTCCTTGGTCGCTGCAATGCCGTCTTTGAGCGGCATGACTATGTCAAGAAATACCATGTCCGGATGATATTTTTTGAATTGCTCAACGGCCTGCTCGCCGTTGACAGCATCATAATAGGTGGCTCCGGATGCGTATTCGCTGATGGCATCCTTTAGGTTTTTCCTGGCCAATATTGAATCGTCACAGATCAGTATGCTTTTGTTCGATAAATCCATATCTATAACTCCTTGCAATTATTTCTTATTAACTTATCTAAATATAATTATAATACTACATCAAATGACATGATTATTCAAACAAATTGTGTAAAACCTTAGACTTTTATTGAAAGAAAAAAATCTTATCGTTATAATATTTACAAATAAATGAGAGAGGTGAAAAAATGACAAATGCAGATATGATGGTTATTTTTGATGTGATCATCACGATTATGGGAATTTATATCATCTTTTCTACGATAAAGATGAAAAAGGAGAGCATGGTACCGAATTTATTTGTGCCGGTAGAGGAAATGACCCGATGTAAGGATCAGCCGGGCTTTATTGCCTATCTTTTCCCGCGGGCGATTATCTTTGGACTGGTGTCTGTTATCTTTGGTATTGAGGGTGTTTGCAATGATATGATCCTGAATCTGGGACAGATCGTAAATGTCATCATGATCGTGATCTTTATCGTTGCATGGGTATGGTTTTCCATGCAACTTCGCAAGGGAAAGGAGAAATACTTTTGAGTGGCAGAATTCTTGTAGTAGATGACGAGGAGAAGATACGCCTGATCATCCGCAAGTATGGTGAATTTGAAGGCTATGAGATTGATGAGGCAGCCAATGGTATGGAAGCCGTAGAAAAGTGCCAGAAGCAGGACTACGACCTTTTGATCATGGATGTGATGATGCCGGAACTGGATGGGTTTTCGACCTGTGCCGCCATCAAAAAGACAAAAGATATCCCAGTGATCATGCTTTCTGCCAGAGGCGAGGAATATGATCGGATCCATGGATTTGAGTGTGGTGTGGATGACTATGTGGTAAAGCCTTTTTCACCAAAAGAATTGATGATGCGTGCCAAGGTGGTTATGAGCAGGCGGAAGATGACAGAAGAAAAAATGGACATCTATACCTATGAGGGACTGGAAGTCAATTTTACGGCGCGGACCGTCAAGGTGGATGGAAAAAGAGTTGAACTTTCTCCTAAGGAGTACGACCTTCTTTTTTATATGGTCAAAAATAAGGGGATCGCGCTGGAAAGAGAGCACCTGATCACGCAGGTCTGGGGCTATGATTATTTTGGGGATGACCGGACACTGGATACCCATATCAAGTTGCTACGGAGCAATCTTGGAGAATATCGCCGCTTGCTCGTCACTCTGCGAGGCGTTGGATATCGTTTTGAAGGATAGAGGAGAGCAGATGAAGAAAAAAATCAGTCTGAAATGGAAGATTTTTGGATCTTTTTTGATCTTTACGGGGATCCTTTTGATCCTGCTTTGGATTCTGCAGATTTTATGTCTCAATGATTTTTATGTCTATGTCAAGCGTAAAGAAATCAAAGAGATCACGGAGGATGCCAGAAAACTTGTGAGTGCGGAGAATAGCGATGATTTGTCGGAGGCTTTGGAGACTCTGGCACTGGATAATGGCGTATCGCTTTTGGTCACAGATGCAGACGGTACTTCGCTTTACAGCGCACAGTACAATCCGCGTGGAACCATGAATACCCTGCCGCAGGATACCTTCAAAGAACTGTATGCTCAGGCACAGGCATCCGGCGGAGAAGCAGAGATCGAATATACGGGCAGTATGCAGTTGGAGGATGGCATGCCGGGACAAATGCCACCGACAGATCCGGGACAGACCAAGGATTTTTCGGAAAGGCAGGATACAGAGTCATCACAGGATCGGGCGGACCAGCCGGATCAGAACGGGCAAGGGATCTTGCAGCCGGAAGTGGATAAAAAAGAGCATGACCAGAGCGTGATCTATGTCTGCATCATACCGGCAAAAGAGCAGGAAATGGTCTTATTTGTCAGCGCCATGCTGACACCGGTCGATGCGACGGTGTCTACCCTAAAAGTGCAACTGGCACTTTTGACCGTACTCTTGACCGGAATTTCCCTTTTGCTGGCGTGGCTGGCATCCAGAGCCATATCTAAGTCTCTGATCCGTTTGAACCTATCGGCAAAGGCTATGGCAGAGGGCGACTATACGGTTTCTTTTGACGAGGATGACTATGGGGAGATCGCTCAGTTATCGGATACGCTTAATTATGCGGTGATGGAACTTGCCAAGACGGATGATCTGCGCAAGGAACTAATTGCCAATGTATCACACGATCTGCGTACCCCGCTGACTATGATCCGGGCTTACAGTGAAGTGATGCGGGACATCCCTGAGGAGAATACCCCGGAAAATGTGCAGGTCATCATTGATGAAACAGACCGTCTGACAAATCTGGTCAATGATATGCTCAGCGTTTCTCAGTTGGAAGCCGGAACGATCGAACTCCATCAGGAAAAGTTTGATCTGACTGACCTGATGCGACAGGTCATGTTACGTTATGGCAAATTAAAGGAGCAGGATGGCTATGATATGGAATTTATTGCGGATGGAGAAGTCTATATCATGGGAGATGCAGACAAGATCGCTCAGGTGCTTTGCAATCTGATCAACAATGCCATCAATTATACCGGAGCCGATAAAAAGATCATCGTGCGGCAAAGTCTGCATGAACACCATGTACGTGTGGATGTAATCGACAGTGGCGAGGGCATTGCAGCGCAGGATATTCCTTATGTATGGGATCGGTATTATAAGGGAGATAAGGCGAGAAAACGCTTGGTGTCAGGCACAGGTCTGGGACTTTCCATTGTGCAAAAGATTTTGGAATTGCACGGAGCGACCTATGGTGTAGAGTCAAAGCCCGGGATGGGGGCAGATTTCTGGTTTGCCTTTGAAATTGTATAAGAAAAAAGACAGGAGGGACACTCCTTGAGCCATTAGGAACGTCCCTCCTGTTCTTCTACTTATCTATTCTCTTTCGTCCATAGGAGTTACATCCTTGTGCGGACATACAGTCATGTAGGCAGGACGCATGATCTTGCCCTTGTGACATACTTCTTCCATACGGTGTGCGCTCCATCCGGCAATACGCGCGATGGCGAAGATCGGTGTATAGAGTTCCATTGGAAGACCAAGCATCTGATATACAAAACCACTGTAAAAATCGACGTTCGGGCTAACACCCTTGTAGATCTTGCGCTTCTCGGCAATAATCTCAGGTGCTAAGCGCTCTACCAAAGAGTAGAGGGCAAATTCTTTTTCATAGCCCTTTTCCTCGGACAGACGTTCTACGAAAGAACGGAAGGTAACGGCTCTCGGGTCAGACAGAGAGTAAACGGCATGACCCATACCATAAATAAGACCAGCCTTGTCGAAGGCTTTTTTATCCAGAAGGTCACGCAGGTAATTGCCGACTTCATCTTCATTGGTCCAGTCTTTGACCTGTTCTTTCATATCTGCAAACATCTTGACAACCTTGATGTTGGCACCGCCATGTTTTGGCCCCTTCAAAGAACCGATCGCAGCAGCAATGGCAGAGTAGGTATCCGTACCGGAGGAGGAAACCAGATGTGTCGTAAAGGTGGAATTGTTACCACCGCCGTGTTCCATATGCAGGATCAGGGCAACATCTAAAAGTTTTGCCTCAAGTGGTGTGAACTTACTGTCATCACGCAGACAATGCAGGATGTTTTCTGCGGTAGAATATTCTTTCTTTGGCGGATGGATGATCAGACTTTCGCCATTGTAGTAGTGGCGGTAGGTCTGGTAACTGTAAACGGACAGAAGCGGGAACATACTGATCAGTTGTAAGCACTGACGCAGGACATTGGCTTCGGATGTGTCGTCTGGTACTTCATCATAAGAATATAAGGTCAGTACTCCACGTGCTAATGCGTTCATCATGTCTTTGCTTGGCTTTTTCATGATGACATCACGGACAAAGTTCTGTGGCAGGGAACGATAATTGCTCAACAATTCACAGAATTCGTTCAGTTCCTGTTTGTTTGGTAATTTGCCAAAGAGGAGCAGATAGGTGCATTCCTCGAAACCAAAGAAGCAGTCGTCCGGTATTTCTGCGATCAGATCCTGCACATTGTATCCGCGGTAGTATAACTCACCGTCGCAAGGAACGGATTTGCCATCCACAATCTTGGTGGAATTGACCTCGGAAATCTCGGTAATTCCGACTAAGACACCTTTACCATTTAAATCACGAAGACCTCTTTTTACATCGTATTTGGTGTATAATTCCGGGTCGATGTAAGAGGATTTCTTGGATAATTCTGATAAATGTACTAACTGAGGAGTAATTTCGCTAAATGATTGATTTGTCACAATGGTTACCTCCTTTTGCGTATATACTATTTATATTATCACGAGTTATCGTGTAAAAGCAAGATGTGAAAAAAGCATAATTTACTATGGTAATTTATTTGAAGATATCATATAATAGCAATAGAATTTTTTTAACCTGAAATGTGCGATTCAACCTGTTGTTTTGAACCTACATTTACTTTAAAAGGGATTCTTATATTGTCTGATGGATGTCAGGCCTCCGTTTGCAGTGGAAGGCAGAAGTCAGATTGCGGTTACCCACCTAGCATTGCTAGGAGTCAAAATATCAGGCCCGGCATTTTGGGGATACTTAAAAAGATAAAACACATAAGACAAGGAAGTTGCCGTCCGGTGACTTCCTTTCTTGTGTGATAGGGAATTCTGATGAATCCCTTATCACACAAAAGGCACTGGCGTGCCAATGATGCGCACTCGCACGAAGTTGTAGATTGTCGCAAGCGACCGTGCTCGGCGCGAGAATGTGCAGAAGCACATTCTGTCTTATGTAATAAAAATTCCTGGGAGGGAGAAAAGAATTGAAAAAACGGACACGTTATACATTACGAAAGCCAAAAGACTATCGCATGGTTATTTTTCTGACCGTTTTGTGTGTCTTTTTGATCTTATTGATTCTTTATACTCAAGGAAAAATGCGTATTTTGCAGGATTTTATAGCGAGACAGACAACTAAGGAAGAGGATAAAATACAGGAAGAAGTTTCGGATACGCCGGAGGCAATGCCCTATTCTTCGAATCTTCGCATTGTACTTATGGATCGGGACAAAGATATATACCGGGGCTCTATCAGCATTTACGGGGACAGCAATCTGACCATTACCCGGGCAGGGCAGACCAGCGATCTGGCAGCAGGGACGACCTATAGCATGAGTGCGGACCAGATCAGCACCGGGGAGACGATCACGGTTACAGGCGCAGAGGGCAGCCAGTGGTATCTGGTCAATGAGGACGGTGTGACATCCAATGGATATGAGGGGACGCTGGAGATCTGGGGGCAGGCAAATGGACTTGTGCTGGTCAATCAGATTCCCATGGAATATTATTTAAAGCGTGTCGTGCCAAGCGAGATGCCAAGGACATATGGGGCAGAGGCATTAAAGGCGCAGGCGGTATGTGCAAGAACCTATGCTTATGGGCACAGCAATTCCTATGCCTATCCCGATGTCAAGGGAAATATGGATGACACCGTCTCTTTTCAGGTGTATAATCAGGGGACAGAATCTGCGGAGACTAATGAGGCAATTCGTTCTACCGTAGGGCAGATCCTTATGAAAGATGGAGTCGTGGTCGATGCCCTATATTATTCGACATCCTGTGGCTATATGCAGGATGGCACGCTTTTTGGTAATATGGATGGCAGTATCTTTCATGCCGGCTATATCGGATTGCAGGAAAACGGACAGGATTTTGATACTTATCTGCGTGGTGGGGACGAGAATGCTTATGAGGCAAATGAACGTTATTTTCGCTGGCAGGCAAATCTTACAGGGAATGATCTTTCAGGGCTGCGGGCACATTTGCAGAATTATCTTGCCACAGACGATAGCATTTCCTGCGACAAAAAGATGAAAAAGAAGATTACAGACACTTCTTTGACAGATGATAAGGCCTTGGGGCAGATCAAGAATATCTCGATAGAAAAACGCAATCCCGGCGGGGCAGCCATGCGCATCAGCATTTCTTTTTCCGAGGGAAAGCTAGAGATAGGGGATCAGTTACATATCCGGCAGATCTTAGGTGATCTGTGTGGTTATGTCATCTTGCAGGATCAGGAAAGGCTAGACAGCATCAGCACGCTTCCGAGTGCGGCAATCTCCATCGAAAAGCAGGGGGACGGGAAGTTTCTGGTCTATGGCGGTGGCTTCGGACATGGTGTGGGTATGAGCCAGAACGCAGCCAAAGCCTTGGCGGCAGCCGGTTATGCTTATACGGATATCCTTGGATATTTTTACCAGGGAACCGCCTTGCAGCAGGTAAATTAAAGATAGAGGACAGATTATGATATGGATGGTCATCGGATATGTAAAGACATATCTGGATAAATGTAAAAGAGATAATATTGGTGCTTTCGCAGCGCAGGCGGCATTTTTTATCATTATGTCGGCAATTCCTTTTTTGATGGTGTTTACTTCCTTATTACAGTACACCAACATTTCACAGGAATATGTTACCGACCTGCTCTGTAAAGCCATGCCAAAATATATCGAACCGATCTTGCAGTTGATCTTGAATGAAGTATATTCCCGGTCAGTCGGAATCATATCCCTCACTGCGATCATTGCCCTGTGGGCAGCAGGAAAGGCACTGCAATATATGACGGCAGGCATGAATGTCTTAAATGGCATTGATGAGACCAGAAACTGGTTTGTCGTCCGTTTCTGGGCGATCGTCTATACGATCATATTCATTTTTGCCATTATTATCGTGCTGATCCTCATGGTATTTACGGAATATATCCAGAGCCTTTTAGACCAGGCGTTTGGTGTCTGGGGCATACTGGTAGCCATTGTCAGTGTCCGCCCGCTGATCCGAGGGCTGGTAGTCTTTGCCATACTGACCGGACTTTTTGTCTGGCTCTTTACGACCCTGCCAAATAAGAAGATCAAGGCTTATACGCAGATCCCGGGCGCACTGATCTGTGCGGCAATCTGGTATGTATTTTCTATCTTCTTATCTTTATATGTAAATTTTTATGATCGTTTTTCTATTTACGGCAGTATGTCGACGATCGTGCTCATGATGTTCTGGTTGTATTCGTGTATGTATATCATGTTCATGTGTGCGGAGGCAAATGTCTTTTTCGCCGAAGTGTTGGGAAGACTTATGCGCAAGCAGATGGAAAAAATACAGGATAAATGGAAAGCTTTTCGCATGAGAAATAAATCTTGATGTTTTTTTCAGGCTATGCTAGAATGTCAGATGTTAAAGGCGTTGAATGCGTACAGTAGCAGGTCATACTTTTTTCAGAGAGGATGGGTCATCGGCTGAAAGCCCGTCTAAGGTAAGATGATGTGTGAATTTCCCGCAGGAGCCGCGTGACTGAATTTATAGTAGGTCGCGACGGGTAGTGCACGTTAAGCATATGAGAGTCAGAGCAATCTGGAATCAGGGTGGTAACGCGGAGTCACTTCGTCCCTATGGGATGGAGCCTCCGCTTTTTTGTTCGATAGGAAATTATGCTGGATTTCCTACCGCACAAAAGGCATTGACGTGCCAAACAGATTTTCAGGAGAAAATAAAGAAAAGGAGATAGAAATGAAAGATAAGTTACAGGAAATCACAAAAAGAGCCATAGAACAGATCGATGCAGCAGAAGAAATGTCTGCACTCAACGATGTGCGTGTGGCAGTGCTTGGAAAAAAGGGTGAATTGACCGCTGTATTAAAGTCCATGAAGGATGTCAAGCCGGAGGACAGACCGGCAGTAGGACAACTGGTAAATGAGACCAGAAGTGCAATTGAGGAAAAACTCGCTGAGGCGAAAGAGCGCATGGAAGAGGCAGAATTAGATCACCGTCTCAAATCCGAAGTCATCGATGTGACCCTTCCGGCAAAGAAGGCAAAGATCGGACATTTACATCCAAACACTAATGTATTGCAGGAAGTAGAAGATATATTCGTTGGCATGGGCTACGAAGTCGTAGAAGGTCCGGAAGTAGAATACGATTACTACAACTTTGAGGCACTCAATATCCCGGCCAACCATCCGGCAAAGGATGAACAGGATACCTTCTATATCAATAAGGACATTTTGCTCCGTACACAGACCTCACCGGTACAGGTACGCGTCATGGAAAAGGGCAAACTGCCGATCCGTATGATCGCACCGGGAAGAGTTTTTCGTTCCGATGAAGTAGATGCGACCCATTCTCCTTCCTTTCATCAGATCGAGGGTATGGTCATTGATAAGAATATTACCTTTGCTGACTTAAAGGGAACCCTGCAGGAGTTCGTTAAGCAGTTATTTGGCGCGGACACCAAGGTCAAGTTCCGTCCGCATCATTTTCCGTTTACCGAGCCGAGTGCAGAGATGGATGTTTCTTGCTTCAAGTGTGGCGGCAAGGGCTGTCGCTTCTGTAAGGGCGAGGGCTGGATCGAGATCTTAGGCTGTGGTATGGTACATCCAAAGGTACTCAAAATGAGCGGTATCGATCCGAATGAATATCAGGGATTTGCTTTCGGACTTGGCTTGGAGCGAATCACACTTTTGAAGTACGAAATTGACGACATGAGACTCTTGTATGAGAACGACGATCGTTTCTTGAAGCAGTTCTAGGAGTAGGAGGAAGAAAATAGCATGAGAACATCATTAAATTGGATCAAAGATTTAGTACCGGGGCTGGAAGCAACGCCTCAGGAATTTATGGATGCTATGACTTTGTCAGGCTCCAAAGTAGAATTTTATGAATGTATGGACAAGGATCTGGAAAAGATCGTAGTCGGACAGATCGAAAAGATCGAAAAGCACCCGGATGCAGACAAACTTGTCATCTGCCAGGTCAATGTGGGAAACGAGACGATCCAGATCGTGACCGGTGCACCAAATGTATATGAAGGTGCAAAAGTGCCGGTTGTTTTAGATGGCGGACGTGTTGCCGGTGGGCATGACGGCGAAAAGACCGAGGGCGGTATCAAGATCAAGAAGGGCAAATTGCGTGGCGTAGAGTCTTACGGTATGATGTGTTCGATCGAAGAACTTGGCTCTGACCGCAATATGTTCCCGGATGCACCGGAATACGGCATTTATATTTTTCCGGAGGATACACAGGTGGGAGTTGATGCCGTCAAGGTATTGGGACTGGATGATGCCGTTGTAGAATACGAGATCACATCCAACCGTGTAGACTGCTTTGCTGTTCTTGGTATTGCAAGAGAAGCAGCAGCAACCTTTAAAAAAGAATTTGTACCACCGGTCGTTACAAAGACTGGCAACAACGAGGATGTCAACGATTATATCAAGGTGTCCGTAGAGGCGACAGATCTCTGCCCGCGATATACGGCAAGAGTGGTAAAGAATATCAAGATCGCTCCTTCACCGGAATGGATGCAGAAACGCCTGCGTGCACAGGGTATCCGTCCGATCAACAATATTGTCGATATCACCAACTATGTTATGGAAGAGTACGGTCAGCCGATGCATGCCTATGATATGGATACGATCGAAGGACACCAGATCAGAGTCCGCCGTGCCAATGCAGGTGAGACTTTCGTGACCTTGGACGGACAGGAAAGAAATGTAGATGAAAATGTACTTATGATCTGTGATGGCGAGAAAGCCATTGGTATCGCCGGTATCATGGGTGGTGAAAACTCCATGATCACAGACAATGTTTCTACCATGTTATTCGAGGCTGCATGCTTTGATGGAACCAATATCCGTCTTTCTTCCAAGCGTGTGGGACTGCGTACCGACGCATCCGGCAAGTTTGAAAAGGGACTGGATCCAAACAATGCCATGGAGGCTATGGATCGCGCCTGCCAGTTGGTAGAAGAACTGGGCGCAGGGCAGGTCGTTGGCGGGGCTATCGATATCTACACCAAGAAGATGGAAGACAGACGACTGCCGTTTGAACCGGATAAATACAATCATATGCTGGGAACCGACATTTCACCGGAAGAAATGTTAGAATACTTCAAACGTCTGGACTTAGGCTATGACGAAAAGACCAATGAGGTATTGGTACCGTCATGGAGACAGGATCTGGAAAGTTATGCCGATCTTGCAGAAGAAGTTGCCCGTTTCTATGGCTATGACAAGATTCCGACCTCACTGCCAAGCGGAGAAGCAACCACCGGTCGTCTTTCTGAAAAGTTAAAGGTAGAAAAGATCGTGCGCAATGTAGCACAGTTCTGCGGATTCTCTCAAGGCATGACCTATTCCTTTGAAAGTCCGAAGGTATTCGACAAACTGCTTTTAGATAAGGAGGATGTTCTTCGTCAGGCAATTGTGATATCCAATCCTTTGGGAGAGGATTTCAGTATCATGCGTACCCTTTCTTTGAACGGTATGATGACCTCTTTGGCAACCAACGCCAACCGTCGTAATAAGGACGTGCGTTTGTTTGAAATGGGAAATATTTATCTGCCAAAGCAGTTGCCACTGACCGAACTGCCGGAAGAAAGAATGCAGTTGACACTTGGTATGTATGGTGAGGGTGATTTCTTTACCATGAAAGGTGTCATTGAAGAGATCACTTCACAACTTGGCATGGATGCAAAACTGACCTATGATCCGGCATCCGGTAAGAATTTCTTACATCCGGGGCGTCAGGCAAATGTCCTTTATCAGGATAAGGTCATCGGTTACCTGGGAGAGGTACATCCGAAGGTATGTGCAAATTATGGTATGAAAGAGCGCACCTATATCGCTGTTGTTGACATGCCGGCAGTGATGGAATTTGTATCCTTTGACAAGAAGTACGAAGGCATTGCCAAGTTCCCGGCTGCAACAAGGGATATCAGCATGGTGGTTCCGAAGGAAATCTTGGTTGGACAGATCGAGGAAGTCTTTGAGACCAAGGGTGGTAATTATCTGGAGTCATACGAACTCTTTGATATCTACGAAGGCAACCAGATCTTAAAGGGACACAAGTCTGTTGCGTATTCTTTGACCTTCAGAGCAAAAGATAAAAATCTGGAAGAAGAAGATATCACAACTGCCATGAATCGTATTTTAAAGGCACTGGAAGCCATGGGTATTCAGTTGAGAAAGTAATTAAGGAAAAAGAAAATGGATGTAAAAGACTTTTATTATGATCTTCCGGAGGAACTGATCGCACAGGATCCACTGGAAAAAAGATCAAATTCGAGACTTATGATCCTTGATAAAAAAAGTGGCGATGTTACGCATCGCCATTTTTATGATATCAAGGAATATTTAAGACCGGGCGATTGTCTGGTCATCAATAACACCAAGGTCATACCGGCACGTTTGTATGGAGAGCGCGAAGAGACCGGAGGCAAGGTCGAGATCCTGCTTTTGAAGCGGAAAAGCGATGATGTCTGGGAGACACTGGTAAAACCGGGCAAAAAGGCAAGGATCGGCACACGCCTGACTTTTGGCGGTGGACTTTTAAGGGGAGAGGTTATTGATATTGTGGACGAAGGCAACCGTTTGATCCGTTTCGACTATGAAGGAATCTTTGAGGAAATCTTAGACCAGTTGGGACAGATGCCGCTACCACCTTATATCACACACGAACTCAAAGATAAGAACCGTTATCAGACGGTCTATGCCAAGTATGACGGTTCTGCGGCAGCACCGACTGCAGGTTTGCATTTTACTAAAGAACTCCTACAGGAGATCCGTGACATGGGGGTATCCATTGCGGAGGTTACTTTGCATGTAGGACTTGGCACTTTCCGCCCAGTCAAAGTGGATGATGTCTTAGACCACCATATGCATTCCGAATTCTTTCAGATCTCGGAAGAAGCGGCAGAATTGATCAATACGACCAGAAAAAACGGTGGACGCATCATTTCCGTCGGGACTACCAGTACGAGAACACTGGAGTCGGCTGCAGAAGCGGACGGCACCTTGCATGCTAAGAGCGGCTGGACGGATATCTTCATCTATCCGGGCTATCAGTTCAAGGTCATTGATGGACTGATCACGAATTTCCATCTGCCGGAATCTACACTTGTCATGCTGGTTTCTGCCCTTGCCGGCAGGGAACACGTCATGGCAGCATATGAGGAGGCTGTAAAAGAACGCTATCGCTTCTTTAGTTTTGGCGATGCCATGCTCATTATTTAAAATTGCGCTTTTTAAAATACAATCGTCCTAGCCGCATAGGAGAGATGTAAGAGGACATAATAGTATAGCAGCTTGCATAAGGCAGGCTGCTATTTTTGCATTCGCCCTATGGCGAGAAAGGAGTTTTTGTATGACACAATTAGATTGTAGAGCAACAGAGTGCCGTTACAATGCGGACAAGATGTGTGCCAGAGCAGGCATTACTGTGGAAGGTACAAGCGCAAAGAAGAGTGATGAGACATATTGCGGTAACTATGAAGTGGGCAAAGATGGATGTGCCTGCAACAGAGCAGGAGAGCCGGATGGTGTAACAGAGATCACCTGTGATGCTAAGAACTGCCATTACAATGCCTCTGGCAAGTGTGAGGCGGGAAGTGTGAATATTGCTGACAGTACAGGTGTCGGACAGACCATGTGTGCAAGTTTTGCCATGAAATAAGGAAAAAGATGAAAAAGATCCGCATGTTTTTTTTGCGGGTCTTTTTCTATGGCATAAAATGTGCTAGAGTATGGGAATAGGAAAAGGAAAGGCGGATTTTAAAAATGAATATGGATATCAATTTTCCAAACCTACATATCTATCTGGAACATGTAGGAAAGAATATAAATGTCTTTGGCATTACGATCGCTTACTACGGCATGATCATTGCACTTGGCATGCTGCTGGGGGTTTCCCTGATCTTACACCGGGCAAAAAAAGACGGACTTGACCCGGATCAATGCCTGGATATCTGCATTTTTACCATTATTTTTGCTGTGATCGGGGCAAGGATCTACTATGTAGCGTTCGCTTGGGACTATTATAAGGATAATCTGCTGTCGATCTTTAATATCAGACAGGGCGGTCTTGCCATTTACGGCGGTGTGCTCGCCGGGATTCTGACAGCCTATATCATGTGCCGGATCAAAAAGATCCCATTCCTACAGTTTGCAGATCTGGCGGCACCGGGACTTCTGGTCGGACAGATCCTGGGACGCTGGGGCAACTTCTTTAACCGGGAAGCCTTCGGGCAATACACGGATGGACTCTTTGCCATGGAATTGCCACTCAATGCTGTGCGGTCCATGGATGACATTACGCAGGAGATGCTGGCACATGCGAGGGTGGCGGACGGCGTGACCTATGTGCAGGTACACCCGACCTTCTTGTATGAATCCCTCTGGAATCTGGCACTTTTGATCTTTATACTGGCAATGACAAAACACAAGAAGTTTCACGGAGAGTTTTTCTACTTTTATCTCTTCTTTTATGGATTGGGACGTTTCTGGATCGAAGGATTGCGTACCGACCAGTTGAAGATGTGGGTCACCGGATTTCCGGTATCACAGGCACTGGCACTGGTTTTGATGGCGGTTGCCCTGATCCTTTTTGCCCTTGGTCTGCACAAGTCCAAACAAAATAATGCACAAAAATTATAATTAAATATTGTAAAAATTTTTATACACTGGAAGAAAAACGTATAAAAAGGGACAAAACCACAAGAACTTGTGCCTAAAAATAAAAGGACACAAGAAATAGTAGAGGGATTTGCCACCACCATCTACCACAAGCCCGAAAGCCTTGATTTTACAAGGTTTTCGGGCTTGCTTTTTGCCCTTTAATACCCTAAAATAATCATAAAAGTGGTGCGAAGTGGTACACAGTGTCATGAAGTGGTGGATAAGTGGATAATTTCGTGGATAAGATGCTAGGGGAAAGGAGGTACAGCAGTTATGTTCATGGGCGAATATAGTCATAGCGTAGATGCCAAGGGCAGACTTATTGTTCCGGCAAAGTTTCGTGAACAGTTGGGCGATCAGTTCGTTGTGACAAAAGGCGTGGACGGCTGTTTGTACGTATATTCCCAGGAAGAATGGAAGCGCATTGAGGAGAAGTTCCGCGAAGTCAATCTGACAACAAAAGACGCACGCAAATTTATGCGTTTCTTCTTTGCGGGTGCTGCCATGTGTGAGGTGGACAAGCAGGGACGTATTCTGATCCCATCGGTACTTCGTGAATTTGCAGGACTGGAAAAGGATGTTGTCTTAGTAGGTGTTCTGACCAAGATCGAGATCTGGGACAAGGAGCGTTATGCGGATGCAAGTTCTTATGATGACATGGACGAGATCGTAGAGCATATGGCTGAGTTAGGACTGAGTATTTAGGAGTGGGACATAGATGGACTTTAAGCATTATTCGGTACTCTTACCGGAGACGATTGAACAATTACATATCAAAGAAGACGGTATCTATGTAGACGGAACACTCGGCGGCGGCGGACATTCTTATGAGATTGCCAAACGACTGACGACAGGACGCCTGATCGGTATCGATCAGGACTACGATGCGTTGGAAGCCGCAGGCGAGAGACTAAGACCATTTGCAGACCGTGTGACTTTGGTACACAGCAATTATGAAGCCATGGTCGAGAGAGTCCATGAACTTGGCATTGATAAGGTAGACGGTATTCTTTTAGACCTAGGCGTATCTTCTTTTCAGTTAGATACACCGGAGAGAGGGTTTTCCTACATGGTCGAGGATGCACCTTTGGATATGCGCATGGATCAGGACAACCCGATGACAGCAGCGGATATCGTCAATGACTATTCTGAGGAAGACCTTTATCGCATCATCAGAGACTACGGAGAAGATCGATTTGCAAAGAACATTGCCAAGAATATCGTAAAAGAACGCCAAAAAGAGCGGATCACAAGAGCAGGGCAGTTAAATCAGGTCATTGAGCGGTCGATCCCGAAAAAATTACAGGTCACCGGCGGACATCCGGCAAAGCGCACGTATCAGGCGATCCGCATTGAACTCAATCGGGAATTGGATGTGCTGGAACAAAATCTGGATGCATTTATCGATCTTTTAGCCGAGGACGGCAGGATCTGCATCATTACCTTCCATTCTTTGGAAGACCGCATCGTAAAGAATACTTTTAAGAAAAATCAGGATCCATGTACCTGCCCGAAAGATTTTCCGGTATGTGTGTGTGGAAAGAAGTCCCAAGGACGTGTGATCACAAGAAAACCGATCCTTCCATCCGAAAAGGAACTGGAAGAAAATACCAGATCACGAAGTGCAAAATTACGTGTATTTGAAAGAGGGACAAGCAGCAGATAGTTTGGGAGTTTGAAAAAGGAGAGGACTATGACTGAGGTAAAGACTTATTATTATACAGATGGCAATACCGTACGACAGGTAGAGCAGCCGCTTCCGGACCGCCATACCAGAGAGCGTGAGATCCGTGAAGAAAGAGAAAGAAGGAGAAGACAGGAAAGACGCAAAGCACAGGCAGCCATGCGCCGCAAACGTGTCTATTCTATGTATATCGTATCCGTGGCAGTTGCATTGGTAGGTCTTTTTGTAGGCTATATCAATCTGACCAACAGCATCACGACACATATGGATAATATTTCGGCTTTGGAGCAGAATATTTCTGATCTCAAGGCATCCAACAGTGCAACCGAGAGCCGCATTGCCAGTGCAACCAATTTAGGCGACATCAAGACGGCTGCCATCAATGAGATGGGCATGGTCTATGCAAATGCTGACCAGATCGTGTATTATGATATGGATAGCAGTGATTATATGAACCAGTATCACAATATTCCATAGGATAGGAGTTTTTGGATTGGCTAGACAGATACGAAGAAGCAGAAGAAAAAAACCGAAAAAGTTACTTAGGAGAATGCATAATAAGCTTTACATTGTTTTTGGAGTATTATGCATTCTTTTTGTGGGTTTGATCTTCCGACTCATGTATATCGAATATACAAGTGGGGAGAAATACGAAAAGATCGTGCTTTCACAGCAGGAATATGATAGTACGATCATCCCTTATAAGCGTGGAGATATCGTAGATACAAAGGGGACGGTTCTGGCGACAAGCGTAGATGTTTATAATGTCATCCTGGACAGCAAGGTCTTGAATGCAAACAAGGAAAAGACATCTTCGACCATCGCCTATCTGACCCAGTGTTTCCCGGAGATCACAGCAGACCAGGTCAATCAGGAGATCACAGACAACCCGGATCGGGAGTATACGGTGCTGGCAAAGCATGTTTCCTATGAGGAAAAGGCGGCTTTTGAAGCCCTGATGAATGGCGAGGATACCAAGGATCAGATCACGGGGATCTGGTTTGAAAAAGAATATACAAGAACTTATCCTTACAATTCTCTGGCAAGTGCCCTGATCGGCTTTGCTAATGCAACGACCGGTGTGATTGGCTTGGAAAACCAGTATAACGATACCTTAAATGGAACCAACGGCAGATCTTATGGCTATCTGAATGCCGACAGCAATCTGGAGCAGACGGTCATTGAGCCGGAAAACGGTTATTCTCTGGTGACGACATTAGACACCAATATCCAGTCCATCGTGGAGAATGCCATCTTACAGGCAAACGAGGAGATGAAACAGGAGACGGAAGGGGCGACGACCGGCAGTAATAATACGGCAGTCCTTGTTATGAATCCGCAAAACGGAGATGTGCTTGCCATGGCATCCTATCCGACCTTTGATCTGAATAATCCAAAGGATCTGAGTGCATACTTTACAGAGGAAGAACTGGCGGGCATGTCGGACGAGGACAAGATGAACCAGCTCAATAAACTTTGGCAGAATTATACGATCACAAATACCTTTGAACCGGGTTCTACCTTTAAGCCTTTTACCGAGGCTATGGGACTGGACTCCGGAAGTCTGCGTGGGGATGAGACCTATATCTGCGATGGTAGCGAGTGGGTCAGCGGACATGAGATCCACTGTGTCAACCGTAGCGGCCACGGCACCGAAGACCTGCGTGGGGCTCTGAGGGATTCCTGCAACGATGCCCTGATGCAGATGGTGCGTGCCATCGGACCTGCCAACTTTGCAAAATACAGCAGGGAATACGGGTTCGGACAAAAGACAGGCATTGACCTGCCGGGCGAGGCATCTACGGCATCCCTGATCTTTAGTGAGGAACAGTTGGCACAGACGGAGTCCAACCTTGCCGTTTCTTCTTTCGGACAGGGCTTCAATGTGACTATGATCCAGTTGGCATCCTCCTTTTGCTCCCTGATCAACGGTGGAAATATCTATCAGCCGCATGTGGTCAAAAAGATCGTAGATGATTCCGGAAATACCGTACAGGAGATCAGCCCGGTCGTGACCAAGGAAACAGTTTCTCAGGAAGTCAGTGACACCCTGCGCGATTATATGTACACAGTTGTCAGTGAGGGAACCGGTGCCAAGGCAGCAGTCGAGGGCTATGCCATTGGAGGTAAGACCGGTACGGCGGAAAAAGTGCCGCGTGGGTCCGGCAATTATGTGGTATCCTTTATCGGATTTGCGCCGGTAGACGATCCTCAGGTTGTGGTCTATGTGGTCGTGGATGAGCCACATGTGGCAGACCAGTCACATTGCTCACAATCCTCCTACATTGCAAAGAATATTTTTTCACAAATCTTACCTTATATGAATATTGAACGTATGGATTCTGTGGCGGCAGAATAAAATGTGATAAAGCGTTTTATGGAGGCTTGGCATGGAACGATTGCGTGTGTACTCCCACCGAAAGGCAAAACTGGTCGGTGGGACCTTTATCGTCGCGTTGTTGGCTTTAGGGCTGCGTGTAGGCTATCTGATGATCTTTCGGGCAAGCCATTACGCGGAACTGGCGGTAGAGGTGGAACAGCGGGAACGCAAGGTGAAGGCGGCAAGAGGGCGCATTATTGATAGAAATGGCGTAATTCTTGCATCGAATAAGACGGTATGCACAATTTCTATCATACATAACCAGATTGAGGATCCGGAGGCGGTCATTTCCTGTTTGACCAAGGAACTGGGGCTGACGGAGGAAGAAATACGAAAGAAAGTAGAAAAGGTATCCTCCATCGAAAAGATCAAGACCAATGTGGAAAAAGACATTGGAGATGCCATCCGCGCCTATGATCTTGCAGGGGTCAAGGTGGATGATGACTACAAGCGCTATTATCCCTATGACCGCATCTTATCCAGGGTCTTAGGTTTTACCGGCGGTGACAATCAGGGTATCATCGGGCTGGAGGCTTATTATGATGAGGCTTTGCAGGGGGAGGATGGAAAGATCCTGACCTATACGGATGCCAGAGGCGTGGAGGTTGCCGAATTGGGCGAGGTCCGCCTAGAACCGGAGGCAGGGGATGATCTTTATGTCTCGCTGGACTATAACATTTCATGTTTTGCCACTCAGTTGGCAGAACAGACCATGCAACGCCATCAGGCATCAGGTGTGGAGATCCTTGTCATGAATCCCAAAAATGGGGAGATCTATACCATGGTCAACGTACCGGAGTTTTCCCTGCAGGAACCTTTTACCTTAACGGAATACATGGCGGGGCAGACCGGGGAAAAGACTGATCTTTTAAATGAGATGTGGCGCAATATCTGCATCAGTGATACCTATGAACCGGGATCGACCTTCAAGATCATCACAACGGCTGCGGCACTGGAAGAAGGTGTGGTCACGCCGGAGGAATCCTTTTACTGTAATGGCAGTATCACGGTGGAGGATACGCGGATCCGTTGTCACAAGACGACGGGACATGGGAGCGAGGATTTTACCCATGCCATCATGAATTCCTGCAATCCGGTCTTTATCCAGTTGGGACTACGCCTGGGAGCGCCGCGTTTCTTTCATTATTTTGAACAGTTCCAGATGCTTTCGACGACTGGGATCGACCTGCCTGGTGAAGGGGCGACCATCATGCACCAGTTAAAAAACGTAGGACCGGTGGAACTGGCGACCATTTCCTTCGGTCAGTCTTTCCAATTAACCCCCATACAGATGGCATCTACGGTGTCCTCTCTGATCAACGGGGGAGAACGTGTTACCCCACATATCGCACTGACCTGTCGGGATCACGATGGCAAGGTGACCAAGACCTATAAGACCAAGGACAAAGGAAGTGTCGTATCAAAGGAGACCTCCGAGACCCTGCGTAATCTTTTGTATCAGGTGGTTGCGGAGGGGACCGGTAAGAACGGTCAGGTCGCAGGCTTTGCCGTAGGAGGCAAGACGGCGACATCGCAGATGCTTCCCCGCGGGAGCGGAAAGTATATTGCATCCTTTATCGGTTTTGCCCCGGCGGAGGATCCGGAGGTCTTAGCCATCGTCATTATCCATGAGCCTCAAGGCATTTATTATGGCGGTACGATCGCGGCACCGGTATGCAGCCGGTTGTTTGAGAATATCCTGCCTTATCTGGGCGTGGAGGAGACCGAAAAAAATACGGATGGTGCAGTTGCGCAATAGTGCTAAAACACTTATACTATTTAGTTGGAAAAATTGAAATTTGCAAAAGAATGCATGATAAACAAGGAGCCATTATGATTGAAAAAATTTTATTTCCGGTACTTATTTCATTTGGGATAGCAACGATTCTAGGACCTATTGTTATACCTTTTTTACGAAGACTCAAGGTTGGACAGACGGAGCGCGAGGAGTTGGAGTCCCATCAGATTAAGACAGGAACGCCGACCATGGGAGGTCTGATCATATTGGCGGCGATCGTGATCACATCCCTTTTTTATGTGTCACGTTATCCAAAGATCATACCGATCGTATTTCTTACGGTAGGTTTTGGCGTCATCGGATTTCTGGATGATTATTTAAAGGTTGTCCTGCGTCGTTCGGATGGGCTTTTGGCATGGCAGAAAATGCTCTTGCAGATCGTGGTGACAACGATCTTTGCTGTATATCTGGTGCGTTATACGGATGTTTCTTTGACTATGCTGGTGCCGTTTTCCGGCGGGCATTATATTGATCTGGGCTGGCTTGCCATTCCGCTGATGTATTTTGCTGTAATCGGTACGGTCAATGGTGTCAACTTTACAGACGGACTGGATGGTCTGGCATCTTCGGTAACGGTGTTGGTTGCAGTATTCTTTACGGTGGTAGCCGTAGGGATGAACAGCGGAATCGAGCCTGTGACCTGTGCGGTTGTGGGAGCACTTTTAGGATTTTTGCTCTTTAATGTCTATCCGGCAAGCGTCTTTATGGGAGATACCGGATCTTTGGCACTGGGCGGTTTTGTGGCAGCAACGGCTTATATGTTACAGATGCCACTCTTTATACTGATCGTGGGTCTGATCTATCTGGTAGAGGTCTTATCCGTGATCATCCAGGTGACATTTTTTAAACTGACACACGGAAAACGTATATTTAAGATGGCACCGATCCATCATCATTTTGAACTTTCCGGCTGGTCAGAAACCAGGGTGGTAGCCGTATTTTCTATCATCACGGCACTACTTTGCCTGATCGGATATGCAGCACTTTAAACAAGAGAAGTTAGGAGGCAGATCGTGGATATTTCAAATAAGACAGTACTTGTCGTAGGGACAGGAAAAAGTGGCGTGGCTGCGGCAAAACTTTTGCTGCATCATGCAAAAAAGGTATATATACAGGACGGCAATGAGGCTTTGGATGTGGTAGCATTCCGCAGCAAGAACCCAGATCTGACACCGGTGGAACTGATCCTAGGGGATGTATCGGAGGATATGTTAAAGTCCTTTGCTATTGCCGTTTTAAGTCCGGGCGTTCCGCTGGATATTCCTTTGGTAGAAAAGATGAAGGATTTGGGCATGACCATCTGGGGTGAGATCGAACTGGCATATGTCCTTGGCAAGGGGCGTGTGGTAGCCATCACCGGAACCAATGGTAAGACAACGACAACGACCCTGGTCGGTCAGATCATGGCAAGACATTTTGCACATGTGGCTGTTGTTGGAAATATCGGTATTCCCTATACGAGTGTGGCAGAGGAGACGACAGACGATACGGTCGTTGTGGCAGAGATCAGCAGTTTCCAGTTGGAGACCATTGATACGTTTGCACCGAAAGCGGCTGCGATCTTAAATATCACACCGGATCATCTGAACCGCCACCATACCATGGAAAACTATATTGCTGCCAAGGAGAGCATCGTAAAGAACCAGACAAAGGATGATCTGTGCGTGCTCAATTATAATGATGAAGTCCTGCGTGCCTTTGGAAAGACCTTGGAGCAAAAGGTCGTCTGGTTTTCCAGCACCGAGCCTTTGAATGATGGGCTCTATCTACAGGGAAATGAGATCCTGTGGGCAAGAAATGGCGAGAGGGAGCATATTATTTCCGTAGAAGAACTTAATATCTTAGGTGCACACAATTATGAGAATGTCATGGCAGCGGTTGCACTCTGTGATGGTTGCGGCGTGCCGATGGAGACTATCCGGGAGGGACTGAGAGCCTTTCATGCAGTAGAGCACCGTATCGAGTTTGTCTGCAAAAAGAATGACATTGCCTTTTACAACGATTCCAAGGGAACCAATCCGGATGCTGCCATCAAGGGCATTTGTGCCATGAACCGCAGGACAGTTCTGATCGGTGGCGGCTATGACAAAGAGTCTGCCTATGACGAGTGGATCGATAGTTTTGATGGCAAGGTGAAGCAACTGGTTCTGATCGGTCAGACAGCAAAGAAGATCGCCGCCTGCGCCGATGCACATGATTTTCATGATTATGTCTTTGCGGATTCTTTAGAGGATGCCATAGATATTGCCTATGAGACGGCAGAACCGGGAGAGGCTGTTCTTTTATCACCGGCATGTGCCAGTTGGGGCATGTTTGACAATTATGAACAGCGTGGAGATATCTTTAAAGCATATGTAAGAAATCTAAAGGAGTAATGTATGGAGAGAGCCGTGACTGCGCAAAAGAAGAAAAAAAAGCGCACCGGGACAACCAAATATATCGACTATACCTTACTGCTGATGATCATATGCATTTTGGGTTTTGGGCTTGTCATGCTATACAGCACCAGTGCCTATAATGCGACCTTAAAGTTTGGCAGTTCCATCTATTATCTGAAAAGACAGGCGATGTCGGCAGGACTTGGCTTTGTCCTGCTCTATATCTGTGTCAAACTGGACTACCATTTTTTTGCCAAATTTGCGGGCGTAGCGTATCTTTTGGCAACGGTTCTGTGTCTGGCGGTAAACTTTGTGGGAACCAGCAGCCATGGACAGTCCCGCTGGCTCAACATTGCCGGCTTTTCCTTCCAGCCGTCCGAACTGGCAAAGGTTGCTGTGATCTTATATCTGGCAACGGTGATCAGCAAGCGGCCGATGGCAATGCGCACTTTTAAGGGCAATATAAAACTGCTGGCAACGATCTTGCCTATCTTTGTGGTGGTTGCCTATAACAACCTGAGTACTGCTATCATTATTGTGGGGATTGCCTTTATCATGGTCTTTATCTCCAGTCCCAAGACGGCACCTTTTATCCTGGCTTTTGTTGGCGTAGTTTTACTGGCGGTTGTCTTTATCTTTGGAACATACCGGCAGGAGCGTGTGCAGATCTGGCTGCACCCGGAAAACTACGACACCGGCTATCAGACTCTGCAAGGCTTGTATGCAATCGGATCCGGTGGACTTTTTGGTAAGGGGCTGGGCGAGAGTATCCAGAAACTAGGCTTTGTCCCGGAGGCACAGAATGATATGATCTTTTCCATCATTTGTGAGGAACTGGGGCTTTTCGGAGCCATCTGCGTGATACTTATGTATATTCTTTTATTGTGGCGTCTGCTTTTGATCGCGACCAATGCTAAAGACATGTTTGGATCCTATCTGGTGATCGGTATTATGGTACATATCGCTTTACAGGTCATCTTAAACATTGCCGTTGTGACCAATTCCATGCCAAATACCGGTGTTACGCTTCCTTTTGTCAGTTATGGAGGAACGTCCATCATGTTTCTGATCGCGGAGATGGGCGTAGCCCTCAGCGTGTCAAAGAGCGCGCATGTGGAGACTTAGGATAGAAAGAGGATGGAGACTGTGATTGATGAAACGAAAAGGAAGAAATGACCAAGAGGTCCCAAAGAAAAAGAAGAAGAGAAGATTTTCCAAGTTCCGTTTTTACTTTTTTAATATATTTCTGGGCGTCATCATCTGCCTGCTTGTGGCAGCCATGGCGATCTATGCTTTTTGTACGGTACACACGGTGACAGTCAAAGGCAATACGGTCTATACGGAGGAGGAGATCAAGCAGTTGGTACTGGATGATTCCTATTCCAAGAATACGATCTATGCCTGGGGGAAGAACCTCATAAAGCCAAAGACCGATATTCCTTTTGTATCCGCAATCAAAGTAAAGATCAAAGGCTATGACAAGTTGGAGATTGACGTGACGGAAAAGAAACTTTTCGGATGCGTCCTGCTTTCAGATAACCGTATGGCTTACTTTGATGAAGACGGACAAGTGGTGGAAGTGTCGGACCGCGTCATCGAAAATGTGATGCAGGTGTCAGGAATCACCCTGGATAAGGCAAAGGTCGGTAGCAAGGTCGGGCTGGAAAAAGACCAGTTGTCCTTCATGTTAAATCTCTTAAAGGTCTTAAAGAAGTACGACATTGCGATCAGCAGCCTTTCCTTTGATGAAAGAGGTCGCATTACGGTCGTTTACGGAAGTATTCTGATCTGTGTGGGAAATGATACCAATGTGGAAGAAAAGATCATGCGTCTGCCACATATCCTGCCAAATTTGGAAGGACAAAGCGGGACACTACATTTAGAAAACTGGACACCGGATAACACAGATATTGTGTTTGAAAGACCAAAAGAATAGCCTGTATAAATTTCAATTTTTTTGAAAAATAGGTTGATAAATGAATAAAATTTATATATTATAGTCTATATGGGTTTGTAGAATAGGATTTATGGGTTTACCCATAGATTTTGAGATAGGAAGAAGGAGGATTAAGACCTTGCTTGAAATAATGACGAATGAAGCGGATACCAGTGCCAAGATTATCGTGATCGGGGTAGGTGGCGCAGGAAATAACGCTGTGAATAGAATGATTGATGAGAATATTGCAGGTGTTGAGTTTATCGGGATCAATACAGATAAGCAGGCACTTGCCCTTTGCAAGGCACCGACATTGATCCAGATCGGTGAGAAACTGACCAAGGGACTTGGTGCAGGTGCACAGCCGGAGATTGGTCAGAAGGCAGCAGAGGAGACTGCAGAGGAGATCGCAGCCAATGTCAAGGGCGCAGATATGGTATTCGTTACCTGTGGTATGGGTGGCGGAACCGGAACAGGTGCAGCGCCAGTCGTTGCCAAGATTGCCAAAGAGCAGGGCATCCTTACCGTTGGTGTTGTGACCAAGCCATTCAAGTTTGAAGCAAAGACACGTATGGTCAACGCAGAGTCCGGTATCGAGAGACTCAAGGAAAACGTTGATACCTTGATCGTAATCCCGAATGATAAATTATTAGAGATCGTAGATCGTAGAACGACTATGCCGGAAGCACTGAAGAAGGCAGATGAAGTATTGCAGCAGGCAGTACAGGGTATCACAGATCTGATCAATCTGCCAGCCCTGATCAATCTGGATTTCGCAGATGTTCAGACCGTTATGAAGGACAAGGGTCTTGCTCATATCGGTATCGGTACAGCTAAGGGTGATGAAAAGGCAACAGAGGCTGTTCGTATGGCAGTAGAGAGTCCACTTCTGGATACGACTATCAATGGCGCAACACATGTCATCATCAATATTTCCGGAGATATTTCTCTTATGGATGCCAATGCAGCATCTACTTATGTTAAGGATCTTGCAGGAGATTCTGTCAATATCATCTTTGGTGCCAAGTATGATGAGTCCAAGCCAGATGAAGCAACGATCACAGTCATTGCTACGGGCTTAGAGGACGCACCGGTAGCTACATCAAAGCCATCTATGGGCAGTTCTATCTTAAATAATATGCAGTATGCCAGCGAGCTTGGTACACCAAAGCCATCTGTAAGCGGATTTGGCGCAGGTGTACATACACCTACGACACAGGTACCGAGACCATCAGTAGCACCACAGGCTGGTGGAGCATCTGTAGGAGGCGGTATGGGAAACTTCCCACCACTGACCAAGCCACAGCAACCGACCAGCACAGTCAAGCAGGAAGATATCAAGATTCCTGAATTCTTAAAGAACACAAGAAAATAATTTAGCAGGCTCGTTTCGACAGAATTTATAAAGCCACTTCCTTATAATTGATTTTATCAAAAGGAGGTGGCTTTTTATTTATGTCGTTTATTTGGATGTTCTTGTCCTACAAAATCTTATGTTGGATCTGGCAAGTCTTCTAGCCCTTGCAATCTGGCAGGAAAAATCTATGTCGGTGCCAAGGCTGGTCTTATCGAGTCTGCTTGCTACGGGGCTTGGCTGTCTGGCATATCTGTTTTTACATTCCTTTTGGGGCTATGTTATTTTTGTTGTTTTTCTTGTCAATCCGCTCATGCTGTTACTGGCATTTGGAAGGACAGCCACTAAGGCATTGGCAGTTCTTTATTTTCACCTACTGATCGTCTATGCAGGATTGGGCGGGCTGGTGTCCTTGTTGAATCTGTATCTGCCGGCGGAGATTCGTGACTTCTTATTGCCTCTGGCATGTGCTTTGCTTTTTTTGCTTACGGTCATTGCTTCAACATTACAGGCAAGAAAAAGAGAGCGGCGGGAAGTGGCGATCCTAGTGTGCGGGCATGTGGAAAAAATGCAGGCGCTTGCCGATACCGGTAACCTCTTGCGGGATCCCATCAGTGGCAGACCAGTCTGTGTAGTGTCGGAAATCTATAAGGAGAAATGGCAGATTCCGACAGAGAGGGTGCGTCTGATTGCCTATGAGACTGTGGCAGGGCAGGATTTTATGGAGATTGTGGCAGTAGATAGATTTCTGATAAAAGAGGCGGGAAAAATGGTCAGCCAGAAGGAGATCCTGCTGGGATTTGGTAAGGCATCCCTATTTCAGGGGAAAAATTATCAGATGATATTACATAAAGATTTTTGTTGGGAGTGAGCATATGCGTTTATTGATTCGATGGCTTACGAAAGAGAAACTGGAATTGCTTTACATCGGTGGATGTGAGGTGCTGCCGGAACCTTTGAATGCAAGAGAGGAACAGGCATGTATCGAGGCTATGCAGGATCATCAGGATAAGGAGGCAAAAGAAAAACTGATTGCCCACAATCTGCGGCTGGTCGTTTATATTGCCAAGAAATTTGATAATACAAAGGTGGGAGCTGAAGACCTGATCTCCATTGGCACGATTGGGCTGATGAAGGCGATCAATACCTTTGATGCCTCCAAGAGCATCAAATTGGCGACCTATGCGTCACGCTGTATTGAAAATGAGATTCTCATGTATCTGCGCAAGAATAACAAGCAGAAATTGGAGGTTTCAATCGATGAACCCCTCAATGTGGATTGGGATGGAAATGAACTCCTTTTGTCGGATATTTTGGGTACCGACGAAGATGTGATCTATCGGGATTTGGAGACACAGGCAGATCTCAAACTCTTACATCAGGCATTAAAGACCTTAAACGGCAGAGAGAAGATGATCATTGAGCTGCGTTTTGGGCTACATAGCAAGGATGGGGAAGAACTGACGCAAAAGCAGGTGGCAGACCTTTTGGGGATTTCTCAATCCTACATTTCCCGTCTGGAAAAAAAGATCATGAAGCGACTGCATCGGGAGATAGCACGACAGGAAAATGGTATGAAAGTAGTGTGATTTTTTTAAAAAATATTATATAATATGGGTATGAAACAGAATATTTTCTGACGAAATGGAGGAGAGGGTATGATCATTGAATTTCTGGGGGCAGCCCATGAGGTAACAGGCTCTTGTCATTATGTGGAAGTGGGTGATAAGAAGTTTTTGGTGGACTGTGGCATGGAGCAGGGACCGGATATCTATGAAAACCAAGAGATCCCGGTACAGGCGAGCAGTATTGATTATGTCTTTGTGACCCACGCACATATCGACCATTCGGGGCTTTTGCCACTTTTATATGCGCATGGTTTCCGGGGGCAGATCTATGCAACAGAGGCAACGTGTGAACTCTGTAACATCATGTTAAAAGATAGCGCACATATCCAGACCTTTGAGGCTGAGTGGAAGAACCGCAAGGCAAGACGTGCCGGAAAGCCGGAGATCACACCTTTATATACGGTTGAGGATGCCGCGGGTGTATTAGAACAATTTGTGCCGGCACATTACCATGAGACCATCAAGGTTTGCGATGAGATCACAGTCCGCTTTGTAGATGCCGGACATCTTTTGGGATCATCGTCCATTGAAGTCTGGCTGACGGAAGGAAATGAAAAGCGAAAGATGGTATTTTCCGGGGATATCGGACAGGGCAACCGACCGCTTATCAAGGAGCCGGAATACTTAAAAGAGGCAGACTATGTGCTGATCGAATCTACCTATGGAGACCGCTTGCATGAGGCACCGATCGATTTTGCCAAGGCTTTGGCGCAGATCATGCGATCTACGTTTCAGGCGGGAGGCAATCTGGTCATACCGGCATTTTCCGTCGGCAGGACACAGGAAATGCTTTACTTTATCCGTAGGATCAAAGAGGAAGGCATGCTGTCTGACTTGGAGGATTTTGAGGTCTATATGGATAGTCCTTTGGCGGTGGAGGCAACAGCGGTCTTTCATGATAATGTATCGGAATGTTTTAGCCAGGAAGCAAAGCGGTTGATTGCCGAGGGTAAGAATCCAATCCGTTTCCCGGGCTTAAAGATGGCTGTGACCAGTGATGAGTCCAAGATGATCAATTTTGACATGAAGCCAAAGGTCATTATTTCGGCATCCGGTATGTGTGAGGCGGGACGTATCCGCCACCATCTCAAGCACAACCTCTGGCGACCGGAATCGACCATCCTTTTTGTAGGCTATCAGGTGCCGGGTACTTTGGGCTTTAATCTTTTAAATGGGGCTAAGGAAGTCAAACTTTTTGGTGAGACAGTCCATGTAGAGGCACGGATTGAAAACCTGCCGGGGATCAGTGGGCATGCCGATAAAAACAAACTGTTGGATTGGATGGGTGGCTTTGAAAAGGCACCAAAGAAGGTCTTTGTCGTACATGGAGAGGATGCTGTCTGTGATTCTTTTGCAGATGCCATCCATGAAAAATATGGCTATGAGGCGTATGCACCCTATTCCGGTGATCGCTTTGATCTTTTGACCGGAGCCTGCTTAGAAAAGGGTAGCCGACGGGCAAAACAAAAGAAGATGTCATCCTCCAAGGCATCTTCCAATGTATTCGCCAGACTGCTTGCTGCAGGAGAGCGGCTTATGCGCGTGATCCAGGGCTGCGAGGATATGGCAAACAAGGATCTGGCAAAATTTGCTGATCAGATCAATGCTTTGAGCGACAAGTGGAGCCGGTAAGATAGTGTTCCATGGATTTTAAGGCATTTTTTTCGAGGCGAGAAACCTGGGCTTGGGAGATCTGGATCTCAGAGGCAACTTCCACCTGGGTTTTCCCTTCAAAAAAACGCAATTTTATGATATGGGATTCTCTGGGACTTAAGGTTCCGAGGGCATCATCCAAGGAGAGGCTTTCAACCCAGTTCTCTTCTTTGTTTTTTTTGTCACTGATCTGATCCATGACATATAAGGTGTCGCCGCCATCATTGTAGATGGGATCATAGAGGGACAGGGGACTTTGCATGGCATCTAAGGCATAGATCATATCTTCCACAGGAATGCCTGCGGCAGCGGCAATCTCGTCCATGGTAGGTTCTGTTACGCTGGTGCGCAGGAGATTTTCTTTGGCAACGATCGCCTTGTAAGCGGTATCGCGCAAGGAGCGGGAAATGCGAATACTGCTGGAAGTATCGCGCAGATAACGGCGTAGTTCGCCGATGATCATGGGAACAGCATAGGTAGAAAATTTGACATTCATGGTCGGGTCAAAATTATCAATGGATTTGATGAGACCGATGCAGCCGATCTGAAAGAGGTCGTCCAGATTTTCCCCATGACCGGAAAAACGTTTTAAGACACTGAGTACCAGGCGCAGATTTCCCTTGATATAGGTCTCGCGGGCCTGCGTGTCTCCTGCTTTTATCTTATCCCAAAGTGCATTCTTTTCTTCATCGGATAGTAGGGGCAGCTTGGCAGTGTTGACACCGCAGATCTCAACCTTGTATGTGCTCATAAAAAAGACCTCCAACTTCAATTACCTTTAGTGTTGCCAAGTTGGAGATTTTTTATGCGCCACAGGGACACTCCCTGTGGCAAAAGGAACGTCCCTGCGGCAGCTAGGTGCAATAGCGGAAGGTTTTGTCGGTGAGGATGCGGGCAAAGATCAGCCCCAGAGGCAAGGCTAGGATGACAAGGAGGGCGGATGCCAGCCAGGAGGCAGCAGCCGTCAGGTTCATAATGCCAAGATTGTAAAAGCCCTTGTAAAGGTAAAGTCCCGGAACCATGATGACAATGGATGGCACGGTCAGGGAGATACGCGGATAGCCTGCCAAACCCTTTAAGGTGGAGGCTAAGAGACCGGCGATAAAAGCCCCGATAAAGGCTGCTGCGGCAGGTGGCAGGGCAAGCAGGTCGATAAGTTCCAGCCTTATGGTATTGGAAACGGCACCGATCAGACCGGCGGCAAGAGCCAGCCGCACAGGGCTGTTAAACATTATGGAAAATCCAAAGACACCACAGCAACTGGCGAGCAGGCGGAGCAGGATCCATTGCCAGAGGACTAAGTTCAAAGGCAAAAAGTCCATAGGCTGTAAACCCAAAGACATAGCCAGGATCCAGGCGGTCATAGTAGCGACCGTAATGATGATCAGCGAGTAGACCAGACGCTCGGTGCCGGACCGCATATCCAGTTTGGCGAGGTCGATACCGCTTGTAATGAAAGGAAAGCCGGGAATGATAAATAACATGGAGCAGATATAACCGGCTTCATGTTCTAGGCGTACCGCAAAGATGACCTCTAAGAGTTTGAACAAAAGCGTGTAGGACAGGCATGCGGCGGAAACAGAGGCAATGATGCATAAAAATAAGGTGAAGTGATGCTTGGACAGTTTACAGCGGATGTAATTGCCGATGCCCGCGCCGACAAAGGCGCAGAGCATTTCCACAATACCGCCGCCCAGCAGAAAAGTGAAGGCTCCGCAGGCTAGGGCGGCAGAGGCGGCCAATGTGAGTGGTGAGTATAAGCCATGTATTTTTTCGATATCATCCAGAGCAGAATGGATCTGCTCACAGGTTTGCTGTCGCTCGTTTTTGGAAAAATTGGAAACAAACTTTTCCAGACGGTTCAACTGTGAAGTGTTGACGCCGGTATTGGTCAGGCAGAGAGACTGGCTGAAACTGTCGTTTCCGTCAAAACAGGTATAGTTGATCGACATGAGTCCGATATCCACTGTGCAGGTGATGTCCATGAGTTCGGATAGGGTGTTCATGGAACTGCGGACACGCCAGGCTCCGGTTCCGCATGCTAACATCATAATGCCTACACGCCCGATGACAGATGCCTTAGCAGGCAGTGTGGCAGAGATGATCGGCGCGGTATCGTTTGGGTCGCTATAGTCATGCCATAAAATATCCATATGATTTTTCTTGATGCCGGATTGGGCTTGTAATGTATTCATCGTGCATCCTCTTTTCCTAGAGATCCAGACTGTCACTGCCGGCAGTCTTTATCATTTCTTCGCGGCAGGAAAGAACCAGTCCGTCAATCACACTTAGGTGTTGCAGCATCTTATTTTCAAACTGATGGATGGGAAGCAGAACACCGAGTTCATCAAACGATTTGCCGGAGCGGATGCCGGTTTCCTGCCCATAATATACTATGGCAGAATAGGCTTCTTCCTGAATATCATGGAAAGTCGACCAGATCACATCATAGGCCTGGGCTTCGGTCAGACCTAATTTTTTGGTATCCGGCAGGGCATAGAGGATGAGGATGCCGCGCTCTCGGTTTTCCGCTTTCTCGCAGATATCCATACCGGAAGTGTAGTAGCGGATCAGATCATAGCCGTCGGCAAGATAGAGTTTGGAACGTGGGGCGGCATGATGCGCCTGGTAGATCTCATGGAATTTCTTATATTCATGTCTGGAGACAAGATCTGCCTTGTCCTTGAGCAGATTTCCGTCTACATTGGTCAAGAGAACAGGATTTTCTCCGCTCTTTCCATGAAAGCGTTTAGGAATCAGGTAAGTTTCTTTTAAAAGGTCAAACATGCTGCGGTTGAACAGTTCCAGCAGTAAGGCACTGACATCACCATTTTTGTAAGCACCCAGCAGGACTTCTACAAAATGATGGGGATCCGGATCCGTTGTACGCTTGTCATCGGACAGATGGTCGTAAAAAGCATCCATCAATCGTTCACAATACTGGTCAGAAGACAGGATCTTGGAAAACATATTTTCCACTTCTTCTTCTCTTGGTAATACCAATGACATAAAAATCATCTCCTATTTTGGTTGTTTTCTCTTTCTAATGTGATTATAATTTTATGGTAGCAATAAATAAAAGATATCATTGATATGGTAGCAATCATGATTTGATATGATAGAGGAAAGCCTATGAATGTCAATTTTGAATATTATAAGATCTTTTACTATGTGGCAAAATACAAGAATTTTACCAAGGCGGCACATGCCTTACACAACAGTCAGCCCAATGTGACCCGTGCCATGAATTGTTTGGAACAGGAGTTGCACTGCACCCTCTTTGTCCGTACAAACCGTGGCGTTTATCTGACTCCGGAAGGCGAAAAACTCTATGTCAGAGTATCTGCCGCTATGCAGCAATTTCAACTGGCGGAGGAAGAATTATCGGACAGTGTAGGCTTGGAACATGGAACGATCTCCATAGGTGCCAGTGAGATCGCCTTAAATATCTTTCTTCTGGACTATCTGCGGGCTTTTCACAGGGAGTATCCGGGGGTGCGCCTGAGGATCAGCAACCATTCCACCCCGCAGGCGATACGGGCAGTGCGCAGTGGGGAAAGCGATTTTGCCGTGGTGACGACACCCATGCAGGTAGAGACCCCGCTCAAAGAAGTTCCCCTGGAGGAATTTCAGGATATTCTGATCGGTGGTCCTATGTTTGCAGATCTTTTGGGACAAAAAAGGAAATTGAAGGATCTAGAGGACTATCCTTTGATCAGTCTGGGGCAGGAGACAACGACCTACCGCTTTTATCACGAGTGGTTTCAGACGCATGGAGAGGAATTTTTGCCGGAAACCCAAGTGGCGACGAGCGACCAGGTTCTGCCTTTGGTAAAAAGTGATTTGGGACTGGCTTTTTTGCCACAAAAGATGGCGGAGCCTGCCCTTAGGGCGCAGGAGGTGATCGGGATCCGGCTGGAGGAAGAAATCCCGGCGCGCAGGATCTGTCTGGTCTATGATGCTAAACGTCCGATGAATGCTGCGGCACAGAAATTAAAAAAGATACTGGTCGATAAAGATGCGATGGAGGAGAGGAAAGCATGACACTGCAACAATTAAAATATGTTATCACCGTAGCAGAGGTGGGGACGATCACGGAGGCGGCGGGGAAACTCTTTATTTCGCAGCCAAGCCTGACCAATGCCATTCATGAACTGGAAAAGGAAATGCAGATTGAGATTTTTTCCAGAACCAATAAGGGCATCACGCTGACCGCCGATGGCGAGATCTTTTTGGGCTATGCCAGACAGGTGATGGAACAGGCTGACGTATTGGAGGAACACTATAAAGAGGGGAAAGGCGGAAAGAAACAGTTTTGTATTTCTACCCAGCACTATTCCTTTGCCGTCAATGCCTTTGTTGACCTGATCAAGATCTATGGACAGGAGGAATACGACTTTCGTTTGCGGGAGACACAGACCTACGAGATCATTGAGGACGTGGCGCGGATGCGCAGTGAGATCGGCATCCTATTTTTGAATGCCTTTAACGAAAAAGTATTAAAGAAGATCTTAAAGGCAAATGATCTGGAGTTTCATCCTCTTTTTACGGCGCAGCCTCATGTCTTTATCAGCAGAGATCATCCTTTGGCAGATCATAAGATTATTTATAATGAAGAATTGGAAGCCTATCCCTATCTGTCTTTTGAACAGGGCGAGCATAATTCCTTTTATTTTTCAGAGGAGATCTTTTCGATCGCAGAGCGTAAGAAGAATATCCGGGTCAGGGATCGCGCGACCCTCTTTAATCTTTTGATCGGTTTGCAGGGCTATACGGTCTGTAGTGGCGTGATTGATGAAAAATTAAATGGCAAGGATATCATCGCCGTGCCACTGGCAAATGAAGATACGATGTGCATCGGTTATATTGACCACCAGAGAGGTAGCCACAGCCGTTTGGGTGAGACCTATTTAGAAGCATTGAAAAAATACTTGATTTGAAATCTGCCATAGATTAAAACTATGACAAACCACTTTTTTTATGTATTTTTCAGAAGAATCTGCTCCATTTATAATAAAGTTATCAATTACAAAGGAAATGGAGAGAGGAAAAATGGAAAAATTACAGTCACCATATAGATATGATTTTGTAGGTAGTTTTTTAAGACCACAGAGATTAAAGGACGCAAAGAAAAATTTTCAGGACAAGAAGATCTCGCAGGAGACATATGATGAGATTGTAAATGAAGAGATCAGCAAAGTGGTTGCCAAGCAGAAAGAACTCGGTTATCACATCATTACAGATGGGGAATTCCGCAGAACTTTCTGGCATCTGGATTTTATGTGGGGTTTTGAGGGCGTTGCTCATGAAAACACAGGCGGTGGCGTACAGTTTGATACAGAACTGGCAGTTTTGGATGATACCTATCTGGTCGGAAAGATAAAGGCAAAGCAGCATCCGTTTGTTTCTTATTTCAAATTCTTAAAACAGTTTGAGGATGAACAGACGGTCGCAAAGTACACCATTCCAGCGCCGGCGCAGATGTTCCAGCAGTTGATCGTACCGGTCAATGTCGAGAGCACACGCAAGTTTTACCCGACCAATGCAGTTCTGATCCGGGATATCGGCAAAGCGTATCAGGAAGTCATCCGACAGTTTTATGATGCCGGATGCCGCAATCTGCAATTAGATGATTGCACTTGGGGCGCGGTTGTCGGTTCCGCTGCCAAGCAAAGATATCAGGCGCTGGGCATTGATCTGGAAGACGTCAAGAAAGAGTTGTTAGAGGTCAACAATCTTGCATTGAAAAATAAGCCAAAAGATATGACCATCACTTCTCATATCTGCCGTGGCAATTATCATTCTACTTTCTTTACCAGCGGACCTTATGATACAGTTGCAGATTATGTGTTTGCCAAAGAAAATGTAGACGCACTTTTCCTGGAATATGACGATGCAAGATCCGGTGGATTTGCTCCACTGGCAAAGGTATCACCGGACAAAAAGGTTGTGCTGGGACTGATTACGACAAAGTCTCCAAAACTGGAAGATAAGGAGACTGTCATTGCAAGGATTCATGAGGCAGCAAAATACGTACCTCTGGACAGACTGTATTTGAGTCCGCAATGTGGATTTGCTTCCTGTGATATCGGAAATAAATTAACAGAAGAGGAACAATGGGCAAAGTTAAAACTGGTCAAGGAAGTGGCAGAAGAAGTATGGCAGGATGCATGATGATAGGATGCTAATACATCTCTTGCAGAAAAAAGCACAAGATACAGTATGATTTTTGACGAAAAATACAATTATTAGTTGGAGAATTGAATAAAGGATGGTATAATATACATATTGTGATAGATATTTCCAATGCAAAATGCAAGGATTTGGAGACAATACAATATGGATAAAGGATATGAACTGGAAAAAAGAGTTCTGGCAATGGTATCTGAACAATATGAGGGCATATATCAGTTAGATCTGTCGGATAAGAAGGTCATCTGCATCTATGACGGACGAGATGCATTGGGTGAAGATGCCGTTTTGAACCGTGACATCTGGGTAGATCGTCTGGTCGGACTTTGCCATCCGGAAGATAAAGAGAATCTACAATCTGTTTTGGCAGAAGATTCTCTTTTTTTGCTTGGGAAAAAAGAGGCAAAGACGGACAATATCAGCAAGGATTTTCGCATTTTGATCGATCAGGGCTACCGGTGGATCAACCTGATGCTGATGCCGGATGCCGCGCATGGGCAGATTACGGTGACATTTCGCGATGTGACCCACCGCTATGAGTACGATGAGATCATACGGCGAAAGAATATGGAATTAAAGCGTATGTTACAGACTGCAGAACAATATCGGGAAGCGCTTTTGATCGAGTCGGTTGTCTTATATCAGGTCAATTTTTCGAAAAATCTGATCGAAAATGATCTCTTACAAAAAGATAAGAAGACAAATGGTGTGGTAAAGGTGTTGCATACCGTTGGCATAGAGACACCGTGTGCTTATGATGAATATTGCGCCAGATGGCAGGGCAGAGTGTCAAAGGACACGCTGGCGGAATACCGCAAATTTTCATCTGCATCTTATATGGTAGAGGCTTATCAGGATGGCCAGACACTCTTGAGGCAGGATTACCGCACCCTGGATGCCATGGGCGAAGAGATGTGGATCAATAAGACGATCTACCTGACACAGGACAATATCCATGGCGATATTATCGGCATCGTCAGCCTGCGCAATGTTACAGACCGCTATCGGCAGGATTACCTGCGGGAGTCTTTGGAAAAGCAGGCATCACTGGATCTTTTGACAGGACTGTACAATCATGTGACAGGTGAAGTGCTGATCAAGAGCAAGATTGATAACGAAAAGTATCTGGACGCAGCATTTATCATTTTTGATATAGATTCCTTTAAAAAGATCAATGATACCTATGGACATTATTTTGGAGATTGTGTATTACAAAAGGTATCCGATTGCCTCAAGAGTTGTATCCGTGAGGAGCAGGACATTGCCGCACGATACGGTGGGGATGAGTTTGTTGTATTCATGACTTACAAGCAGGAGGAGGACATCAAGGATATCGTTGAGCGCATCTTTGATAGTGTTTCCTGCCAGTATGAGGGGCTTGTCATCAGCGTCAGTATGGGCATCTGTCTTTCCAGCGCCTGTGATGGCGGCTATTATGACCTCTACAAGAAAGCGGACAAATCCTTATACGCTGCCAAGGCGGGAGGTAAGGGACAATATGTGTATTATGAGGCTTAGATACAGATAAAGGAGACTCTTTTTATGCAGACTATGACACTTTTAAATCAAACAAAGATACCTGTTTTAGGATTTGGTACTTATAAGATCACGGATCCGACACTTGCAAAAGAATCTGTAACAGAGGCAATTTGTCGTGGATACCGGCACGTGGATACAGCGGCTTTTTATGAAAATGAAGTTGCGGTTGGTCAGGCTATCCGGGACACGATAGCAGAAGGGGGTCTGGCAAGAAAAGATCTGTTTGTGACCAGTAAAGTTTGGAAAACAGAAAATACTTATGATAAGGTGATGGCATCTTTTGAAAAGACCATGGAGAATTTGGGATTAGACTATCTGGATCTCTATTTGGTACATTGGCCGGCATCGGACGCTTTTGACCCAGATTGGAAGGAGACAAATCGGCAGGTTTGGCGAGCCATGATCGATATTTATCGGAGCGGACAAGTGAAAGCCATCGGCGTGTCAAATTTTTTGGTGCGGCATTTAGAGACGATTTTGGAGATGGAAGTGCTTCCTATGGTGGATCAAATAGAAATCAATCCTGGATTTTTACAGAGAGAAACTGTGGATTTTTGCCAGAAACAGGGGATTATTGTTGAAGCGTGGAGTCCTTTGGGCAGAGGACGCATTTTTGATGACCCGACCTTGCTGTCCTTGGCAAATAAATACGACAAAACAGTAGCACAGATTGCACTTCGCTGGGAACACCAACACGATATTGTTGTACTACCAAAGACGGTCACACCGAGTCGGATGACGGAGAATATGCAGATTTTTGATTTTGAATTGTCTTATGATGATATGGAAACGCTGGATGGCATGGATCCCGTGGGGGCATCGGGGCATAGTCCGGATCAGGCATAGGGCATTAAGATATAAAGGATGTATGGAGGAATGAAAGATGAAAGAAAGTAAAGCAAAAAAGAGAGGAACGATCGCGGTAAAAATTGATGCACTTGTGCTGATCATGGTTATTCTATCTAACATTATCTGTCTGAGTGTACTGGTGTCCAGCAGTAGAAAATACATCAGATCGGCGGTGCAAAATAGCATGCTGGATATGGTAGATTCTTATGCGAAGTTGATTGAAACGGATATTGAACAAAGTGGCAAAGATGATTTGGATTATGATGGCTATGCCGCTATCTTAGACGATGTCGGTGTAAAAGGGATGGAGAGTTCCTATGTCTATGTGGTCGATGAAAATGGCATCATGTTATATCATCCGACGGAGGATAAGGTAGGCAATCCGGTAGAGAATACAGTCGTCAAAGGTTTGGTACAGCAATTGGCAGAGGGAGAGCATCCAAAAGATGCGGTTGTGACCTATGATTTTAATGGAGTAGAAAAATATGCCGGATATTCCATTATTGGTAATAACAATATTGTTGTTGTCAGTGCGGATGAAGATGATGCACTTACCGGAATCAATACCACAACAAGGACAGCCATTGGTATTTTGATCGTACTCATTATTCTGGCCAGCATTGCGGCACTTATTTTTGGCAGAAGGCTGGTAAAGCCACTTGTGACCTTAAGCGGTATTATTGAGGAGGTTGCCAATGGTAATATGAATGCCGATTTTTCCGGTATTAAAATTACCAATGATGAGATCGGCATGATGGCAACCAGTGTAAAAGATATGACGGGTACACTGGGCGGTATCGTAGAAAAGATTCGTGCTACCAGCGATGCTATGGCACAACACAGCAGCAAATTAAATGATACCAGCGAACAGACTCTGGCTGCCAATGGAGAGATCAGTAAGGCAGTAGAGGATGTTGCGATCGGTTCTACCAATATGGCGACTTCTATTTCCGATATCAATGTGGATCTGGGAAGTATGCATGATGAGACACAGACGATCGATGCTTCTGTTCTGGATATCGAAACCCAGACACATTCTGTATTGGAGAGCAGTGCTATCATGAACCAAAAGATGCATCATATGCAAAGTAGCAGTGAAAAGATGGAAGAAGGCATTGGCGTTATTGCAGAGCGTGTGGAAAAGGTCAATGCGGTTGTGGAAAAAGTCAGTGATATCATCGGCGTAATTGAAGATATTTCCGGACAGACCAATCTTTTGTCACTCAATGCATCCATTGAGGCTGCCCGTGCAGGAGATGCCGGTCGAGGATTTGCAGTGGTGGCAGAAGAGATTCGTGTGCTATCTGATAATACAAGCGGTGAATTAAATAATATCAAAGAGATTATTTCAGAATTAGTAGAGGAGTGTCAGGCATGTATGCGGGCATCTCAGGAAGTTGTTTCCGATAATGCTGTGCAAAAAGAGGAGATCAGCAGCGTCTTGCAGGAGTTTGCTAGTTTAGATGATCAGATTGGTCGGACAGCGGACAAGGCGGAAGAAATCAAGGGCTTGGTAGATCAGATGGTTTGCTTGAATCAGAATATCACGGACAATAGTAATGGACTTACGGATGTAAGTTCTTCCAATGCTGCCGCAACCGAGGAAATGACAGCCAATATTGAGGAACTCAATGCCATGATGAATGGTGTGGCGGAAATGGCGGGACAGATGAATGAGCAGGCAGGACTCTTAAATGAGGCTTTATCTTATTTTAAATAGCATCTGTTCACAGAAATAACATGACTTTTACACAAAAGGTGGTATCTTTTTTACAGAGAACGTGGATAATGGTATATGTAAGGTAAAAAGAGAAAAGATGAGCGCGGGACTGGGCGCAGTGTGAAAGGGATGCAAAGCGTAAATGAAAACATTGAGTCACAAATATCTGGCAGAACATATCGCAGGGCAGTATCTGCGAGGTTTTTCCATGCTGGAAAAAAATGCATACATATATGGGGCAATTGCACCGGATGTCAACAAGGTCACCTATCTGCATGGATGGAAAGGTAATAAAAAGTTTTTCGGACACAATTATGAGAACAGCAGTCAGACCATGGATCATCTGATCAAAAAACTGGAACGGTCGACGCCGGGTGGAGGGATCTATTTTTACCGTCTGGGCAAGTTGACCCATTACATCGCAGACAGTTTTACCCATGTGCACAATGGCTATTTTACAGGCAGTCTTGCCGAGCATGTGCAGTATGAAAGTGCTTTGCACAAATGCCTGTTAGAACAGATCCCATTTCAAAAGATGGTCTTACCTACCTTTGATGTCAAGACCCTGCATGAGCATCATGATACTTACGCAGACCTGTACCCATCCCTAGAGATCGATCTTTTATATATTTCATCCATGGTCTTGGCAGCGACCCTCTGTTATGCTGACAGACCCCAATACGTTGGCAGGATCTTATGGGATTTCCCAACATGGAGCGTATATCGCCTGCCGCGATTTTACAGACAGTTAACATTTTTTTAACGAATTTTCGATAGAAGCACCCTTCGGGGTGCTTTTATAATTGTCTTGTTATGAGAGGGAAGGTGCTGGCATGACATCATTCCTTCTCATAGCAATGAACAATGTGTATGGATGATGCACGAAAAGGAGTAGAAAGTAAAAATGGATAAACTGAAATTAACGAAACTGGAAAAGTCATGGGTCTTATATGATGTGGGCAATTCTGCGTTCACATTACTGGTGTCTACTTTATTTCCTATTTATTTTAATGCGATATCAGAAAATGCTGGTCTTTCCGACGTACAGTACCTTGCTTATTGGGGATATGCAACCTCGATTGTAACGGTGATTGTTGCATTTTTAGGACCGGTGCTGGGAACCATAACTGATTTTAAAGGTTATAAAAAACCGATTTTTATCGGTAGTCTGGTAATTGGTGCTATTGGCTGCTGCATGTTGGGTATGACTTCATCATGGCTGGTATTTTTGATTATTTTTATTGTTGCAAAATGTGGTTATTCCGCCAGTCTTGTATTTTATGATTCTATGATCAACGACGTTACCACAGAAGAACGTATGGATGATGTATCTTCGCGTGGATTTGCATGGGGCTATATTGGAAGCTGTATCCCATTTGTCCTTGGATTGTTATTGGTTTTGTTTGGTGAAAAATTAGGTCTTTCACAGATGCATGCGATGACGTTGGCGTTTATGATTACGGCTGTATGGTGGGTGGTTTTGACACTGCCTTTGTTAAAAAATTATAGACAGGTGTATTACGTTAAAAAAGAGCAGGGGATTGTAAAAGGAAGTTTTCAGCGTTTGGGTAAAACACTTGTGGGTATGAAGGATGAAAAAGCAGTCTTTTTATTCCTCATGGCATTTTTCTGCTATATTGATGGCGTTTATACAATTATAGATATGGCAACGGCGTATGGAACAGCACTGGGACTGGATACGACAGGACTTCTTTTAGCACTTTTGGTAACACAGATTGTTGCATTTCCATCGGCACTTGTTTTTGGAAGATTGTCACAGAAGCAGGAATCCGGAAAATTGATTCCAATATGTATCGCAGCATATACCGTAATTGCTGTTTTTGCATTTTTCTTAGATTCACAGTGGAAGTTCTGGGTACTGGCTGTCTGTGTTGGTATGTTCCAAGGTGGTATTCAGGCACTGTCCAGATCACATTTTGCAAAAATTATTCCACCGGAAAAATCCGGAGAATATTTTGGGCTTTATGATATTTGCGGAAAAGGGGCTTCTTTTATCGGAACCATGCTGGTGTCGGTAGCCAGCCAGTTGACCGGAAGTGCGAATGTAGGTGTGGGATCACTGGTGATCCTCTTTATCCTTGGTTTCTTTCTATTTAAGAAATCTGTGGCAGTCACCAAGGAAGAGAGCGTCAGTATCGAACCTGGCACGGCAGATGCCCTCAAGCAGTCTGCGGTATAGAGGAGTAGTGGCATGCAAGGTACATTTATACAGAAATGGAAAAGAATTCTTGCCGTTCTGCTTGGCATAGAGATCGTGGGCTGGATCGCAGATGGTCTGATCTGGCAGTTCTGGCTTCCGGTAGAGTGGTTTCGCCTGTTTGGAGAATTGTTCTTAGCCTGGGGGATTGTCATGATTTTTGCGATTGCATTTCGTTATGCAAAAAAGGCAAGATAAATCTCCTTATCTGACAGGGAAATGTCTGAAAAATAGTAACCTCTCGCACAAGTTGTGGTATAATTATGACAACTTAGAGTGCGGGAGGTTTTTTCTATGGATCGTTTTTATGTGAAGGCTGCACCGATTGCAGAAAATAAGACCTATGTGAGCGGTCAGATCCGGCTGAGCGTCATCACAGATCATATTTTGCGGGTGGAGCGTGTGGAAGGAGATGCCTTTGCGGATCTGGCGACGCAAAAGATCATGCATCGAGATTTTGGCAATCCAACTTTTTCGGTAAAGGACAATATGCTGGATATTGAGGTGACGACGGCAGACCGGGTCTTTCATGTGGATAAGGAGACCCTGCTTGTGTCCGTTAAGTTAGAGGACTACTGGGTGGACAGTCATCAGGTGCATCTGATGGGTGGTACTTTCCGTACATTGGATAATGGCTTGGGCGACCGTATTTTATTTGGCGAGAACAAAGGAAAGGTTAAATTGTCGGACAGCATATTCTCTTTGGAAGGAGTGGCAGAAATTGATGATTCTGCGTCTTATCTTCTGGAAGAAAACGGTACTTTGTCTGCCCGAAAAGAAGGCGATGTTGACCGATATATTTTAGCTTTTGGCAAAGATTATCTGGGCGGTCTGCGCGAGTTTTACGGACTGACGGGATTTACACCGCTTTTGCCAAAGTATGCGCTGGGTAACTGGTGGTCCCGTTACTATGCATACAGGCAGCAGGAATATATTGATCTTATGGATAAGTTTCAAAAGAAAGGAATTCCCCTTACTGTAGCTACCATTGATATGGATTGGCATCTGGTAAAAAATGTGCCAAAGGATGCAACGACCCATAGTAAATTCTGGGGAAAGGGCTGGACAGGGTATACTTTTGATACCGGATTATTCCCGGATTATAAGCAGTTTTTCCGTGATTTGAAGGAGCGGGGGCTTGCCATTACCATGAATTTACATCCTCATGATGGCATCCGTTATTTTGAAAAACAGTACCCTGCCATGGCGAAGGCGAATGGTATTGACCCGGCGAGTAAAGAGCCTGTAGAATTTGATTTTACCAACCGGACTTTTGTGGATTCCTATTTTGATCTGGTGTTGCACCCTTATGAAGAAGAGGGCGTGGATTTTTGGTGGATTGACTGGCAGCAGGGACGAAAGTCCAGTCAAAAAGGCTTAGATCCCTTATGGCTGCTCAATCATTATCATATGATGGATGCCGGACGTGATGGACGGACAGCGCTTATTCTTTCCCGTTATGCAGGTTGTGGCTCACACCGGTATCCGCTAGGCTTTTCCGGAGATACCTTTGTGCGTTGGAAGAGCCTTGCCTATCAGCCATATTTTACCATTGCAGCATCCAATACCGGCTATAGCTGGTGGTCACATGACATTGGCGGTCATATGGGAAGCAAAGGCAATCCGGAACTTTATACCCGTTGGGTAGAACTTGGCGTATTTTCTCCTATTAACCGTTTGCATTCTACACGGGATAAATGGAGCAAGGAACCATGGCTTTATGGACAAGAGGCAGAAAAAATTGTGACGAAATTCTTACAATTACGTCATCGTCTGCTTCCATATTTGTATACGGCTAATGTAAGAACGGCAAGAGATGGTATGCCGCTTGTTATGCCGATGTATTATCTGCATGATTGTAAGGAAGCCTATGAAGCGAAGAACCAGTATTATTTTGGTACTGAAATGATCGTAGCTCCGGTTGTGACCAAGCGAAACAAAGAAGGTCTGGCGCCGGTGAGTGTCTGGCTTCCGGAAGGCAAATGGACGGATTTCTTTACCGGTGAGACGTTTGCGGGAAATCATACATATGAACTTTTTGTTCCTCTTGACCGCATTCCGGTTTTTGTCAAGGAAGGCGGTATCATACCGCTTCTTACCGATGCAAAGGATAACAATCAGGAATTCCAGTCTTTGGAAGTGCGTTTTTATGCCGGAGAAGGAAAGTATCGCATGGAAGATGAAACAGGAGGCATTGATTTTTCTATGCAAAAGACAGAGGATGGTACAGAGATCTTTATCACAAAGGATGAAAGTTCTGTTACGGAGAGCATTGTGGTTCGGGTAATAGGTGCGGACGATGCTGTTTATCATGTGCATGGAAATGTAGAGTATCGTATACAGATTTAATTTCAATTTCATAGTGATTCAGTAGATGATAGGAAGTACACCCTATATGCATATAGGAATACGGAAATGTATAAAATACAGGACATGGACGTAAAAAAAGGCATAAAAAGGGTGTATTTCCTATCTTTATGTGGTAATATATCTTCGGGTGTTACAGGGACACTCATTATGGAAAAAGAACGTCCCTGCGAGAAGAGGAGATATAAGAAGTGTTAGAGTTACAGGATATTTGTTATGAGACCGAAGATGGCAAATTGATTTTAGATCATATCAATGCGACCATCGAGGATCATTTTGTTGTGATTACAGGACCAAACGGTAGTGGAAAGTCAACACTGGCGAAGGTTATTGCGGGAATCAATAAGCCAAGTCAAGGACGGATCCTTTTAAATGGAGAAGATATTACTGACTGGTCCATTACCGACCGCGCCAACCATGGGATTTCTTATGCTTTCCAGCAACCGGTCCGTTTTAAGGGATTGACGATCAAAGACCTCATGTCATTGGCAGCAGGAAAGGACGCGACAGTCAGCGAACTTTGTGATCTCTTGTCTGAGGTAGGACTTTGTGCCAAGGATTATATCAACCGAGATCTGGATGGCAGTCTTTCCGGTGGTGAGTTGAAGCGTATCGAGATCGCTATGGCATTTGCTAGAAATTCCGATCTGACATTGTTTGACGAGCCGGAGGCTGGGATTGACCTGTGGAGTTTCCAGAAACTCATCCATGTCTTTGAAAAGATGGTGGCAGCCAGTGATGGAAACATCCTCATCATCAGCCATCAGGAGAGAATTTTGGACATTGCGGACAAGGTTCTTTACTTAAAAGATGGCAAGGTTGAAATGTACGATACCAGGGACAAGGTGCTGCCAAAGATCATGGGAATACCGAGTTCGACCTGTAGTGTACTGACAGAAAAGATGAAGGAGGACTAAGGACGTGGGAACGATAGAACAGAATATCTTAAAGGAAGTTGCCGGTCTTGACGCGCTTCCGGTGGGGGCTTACAATATCCGTACCAATGGCGCATCCTCTGCCAGAAATACAACAGCCAATATTGATATTGTCACAAAAGAGGACAAGCCGGGCATTGACATTATCATCAAGCCGGGCACCAAGAATGAGAGCGTGCATATCCCGGTTGTGGTTTCACAGGCGGGCTTAAAGGATATGGTATATAACGATTTCTTCATCGGCGAGGGCGCAGATGTGACCATCGTAGCCGGTTGTGGTATCCACAACTGTGGCAGTGCGGACAGCGGTCACGATGGTATCCATACTTTTTATGTAGAAAAAGGTGCTAAGGTGCGCTACATCGAAAAACATTACGGTGAGGGAGATCCGGGGACGACAGGCAAGCGTCTGATGAATCCAACGACCATCGTTCACTTAAAAGAAGATGCCGAGATGATCATGGAGACATCCCAGATCTCCGGTATTGATGATACACTGCGTATCACAGAGGCAGACTTATGTGATCGTGCTAAATTAGAGATTCATGACAGCATTATGACGACAGGCGACCAGAATGCTGATGCACAGTTTACGGCAGATCTCAACGGAGAGGACTGTGCTTGCAATATCGTCAGCCGTACGGTTGCCAGAGACCATAGCAAGCAGCATTATACTTCTACCTTAAATGGGAACAACCGCTGTGCAGGGCATACCGAGTGTGATTCCATCTTGATGGATCAGGCATATGTGCTTGCCACTCCGCAGTTGTCTGCGGCAACGACAGAGGCAAGCCTTATCCACGAGGCAGCCATTGGTAAAATCGCCGGGGAGCAGTTGATCAAACTGATGACTTTAGGATTGACAGAAGAAGAAGCCGAGGAGCAGATCATTTCCGGTTTCCTAAAATAAAGCGGGAGTATTACCATGGAAGCATTGATAGCAAAATTTATCGAATGGATCAAGGAGTCAGAACATATTGTCTTTTTTGGTGGAGCGGGTGTATCGACCGAGAGCGGCATCCCGGATTTCCGCAGTAAGGACGGCTTATACAATCAGCATGATGTGCAGTTTGACAAGTATCAGCCGGAATATCTCTTGAGCCATACCTGTCTGATGAGAGAACCGGAGGTCTTCTTTGAGTTTTACCGGCAAAAGATGGATAGCCGTGGCTTTGTACCAAATGTCACCCACAGGGTCCTGGCAAAGTTGGAAGAAATTGGAAAATTGGATGCTATCGTTACACAGAATATCGACGGTCTGCACCAGTTGGCTGGATCGAAATGTGTCTATGAGATCCATGGGACGACCCACAAAAATTATTGTGCATCCTGTGGTGAAAAAGTCGGTGAGAATTTTATTTTTGAGACGTCTGGTATTCCCAGATGCCCAAAATGCGGAGGCATGATTCGCCCGCAGGTCACCTTGTATGAGGAAGGACTGCCGGAAGATGCAGTCAGAGGGGCAGTCGATGCGATCCGAAAAGCCGACACTTTGATTGTGGCTGGCACGTCCTTAAACGTATATCCAGCGGCATCCTATGTCTATGAGTTCCGTGGAGGACATCTTATTGTCATAAATAAAGAACCATTGCATGTGCAGTTGAACTCGGAGAAAGATCTCTTTATCGAGGCATCTATGGGGCAGGTCTTTGCAGCCTTGGAAGACGCGCTTTTTTGATAAAAAGGCGTGAAATTCTTGATATTATCTTGTTAAAAACACAATTTTGTACAAGATAAACAGAAACATGGGAAAACATATCGATTCTTTATGCAATATTGCGTAAAATGTGTGCAAAGTGTTAAATGTTCGACAGGATGCGACATTTGTCATTCAAAAGGATGAAGAACTTGCAAAGGAATACTGTAAATATTACCCGAATTCTTAATATTTTTCACGAATTTCTGATTTGACAAACGATAAGGTCTGTGCTTTAATAGGTCGAATGAAACGTTGGAAACGTTTCTACTGTATAGAGTTTCGCGATTTTTTAGTGAAAAGGAGTGAAAAAAATGGAACTGAAGGTAATGCTTAGAGACGAAAAAGAAGTACAAGAATTCGTGCAGGCAGCATCCGTTTGTCCAGAAGCCATTGATTTAAAGAGTGGCGTCATATATTTAGATGCAAAATCATTGCTCGGTGTTATGAGCATGGGAATGAAACGAGAGATGCAGGTGCTTTGCAGCAAGTATGATCCAACCTTTGTGCAGGCGGTTCGTAAATTTGCAGTAGCATAAAATGCGTGAAAGATGCCCTCGGCGGGTTTACCTGCCGGGGGCATTTTATGTTATACTAAGCATATGAAGATCAGTAAGTTGTTACAAGAGGAAGAATCAAAACCGCAGATCGTGATCTCTGTCAGAAATCTCGTTGAATTTCTGATGAATGCAGGAGATATCGATGACCGACATGGCGGGCAGATGCGCATGGAGGCGATGCAGGAGGGCAGTCGAATCCACCGCAAGATCCAGAGGCGGGCAGGCGCCGATTATCATGCAGAAATCCCGCTCAAGTTTATCGTCTCCTATGAGGAGTATGATCTGGCCATTGAAGGCAGAGCCGACGGTATTATATATGAAGAAGGCTTATTGGAAGAGACCAGACACTTTTTAGAAGTTGTGCAGGAGAAACCCGAAAAGGTTGCGCAGGAAGATCCGGCACCGTCTGTTATGGTCGATGAGATCAAGGGTGTATATCTGGATGTGGAGCAGATAGCAGAGCCAAATGCCGTGCATCTGGCACAGGCAAAGTGCTATGCCTTTATTTTTGCAACCCAGCATGCCCTGCCCGGCATCGGCGTGCAGATGACTTATTGCAATCTGGATACGGAAGAAATCCGCAGATTTCAGATGCATTATTCCTATGATGAGATCGAGGACTGGTTTTTGGGACTCATTGCTTCTTATAAGAAATGGTCGGACTTTTTATTTCACCACAAGATGATTCGCCAGCAGTCCGTCCGGGGCTTGGAATTTCCTTATGCCTATCGGCAGGGGCAAAAGAAATTGGTAACGGATGTCTACCGCAGTATCATGCGCGAAAAGATCTTATTTTTGCAGGCACCGACGGGCACAGGCAAGACTCTGGCAACAATCTTTCCTGCCATACAGGCGATGGGGCAGAACATGGGAGATAAGATTTTTTACCTGACTGCCAAAAATGCGACCGGTGTCGTGGCGCATGATACTTTTCTTCTGATGGAGGAACAGGGTTATGAGGGAAAGACGGTCGTGATCACAGCCAAGGATAAGATGTGTCTTTTGGAGGAGAGGTCCTGCAACCCGGATGACTGTCCTTATGCGAAAGGGCATTTTGATCGTGTCAATGATGCCGTCTATGACATTTTGCAGGAAGAGAATATGATGGATCGGGATTGCATTTTACGCTGGGCAAAAGAGCGACGGGTCTGTCCTTTTGAGTATAGTCTGGATATCGCATCTTGGGTAGATCATATCATCTGTGACTACAACTATGTCTTTGATCCAAATGTCTGCCTCAAACGATTTTTTGCAGAGGGCATCCGGGGTGACTATCTTTTTCTGGTAGATGAAGCACACAATTTGGTTGAGCGTGCCCGAGATATGTATTCGGAGACTTTGGTCAAAGAAGACTTTCTTGTCATGAAAAAGAAGTTAAAGATCTATGGAAAGAAATTAGAAAATACCTTGGAGCGCTGCAACAAGGAAATGCTTGTCTTAAAACGGCAGTGTGAGAGAATGCTGGTCTTAGAGGAGATGGACGCCTTTTTGTTTGCCCTTTTCCGGGCGGCTGCGGCTATGGATGAATTGCTGCAAAAAGAAGGAAATATCATAGACCGCGACGAGGTTTTGGACTTTTATTTTAAGGTACGCAATTTTGTCAACTTGTCCGATGACTTTGACGAGCACTATCGCATTTACTGTGACTATGATGAAAAAGGACAGTTCTGCCTGCATCTCTTTTGTGTGGATCCTTCCTATATGCTGCAAAAGCGGTTGGATCGATCGCGTGCCTGTGTTTTTTTCTCTGCAACTTTGCTGCCGATACAATATTACAAAGAACTTTTGTGCAGTGATGATGATGTCTATGCTATTTATGCAGATTCTGTCTTTGAACAGGAAAAGCGGGCACTTTTGATCGGCAGGGATGTCAGCAGCCGCTATACCAGAAGGACTTTTACGGAATATCTGGCTTTTGCAGACTATATCGAAGCCATCGTGAAAAAGAAAAAAGGCAATTACATGGTCTTTTGCCCTTCCTATAAGATGCTGGAGGAGATCAGCCATAAGTTCATGGCAAAAAATCTGGGGGCTTGCGATGTCATCTGTCAGCGTTCAGGCATGAGTGAGCAGGAGCGGGAAGATTTCCTGGCAGAATTTGAAGAGGCAAGACAGCGTTCGCTGGTTGCTTTTTGCGTGATGGGGGGTGTCTTTTCAGAGGGGATCGATCTGAGGGAAGAAAAACTGATCGGTGCCATTATTGTCGGTGTGGGGCTGCCCCAGATCGGAAATGAGCGGGAAGTCATGAAACAGTATTTTGAGGCGACGGGGAGAAATGGATTTTCCTTTGCCTACCTTTATCCGGGCATGAACAAGGTGATCCAGGCGGCAGGGCGCGTCATTCGGACAAAAAGTGATGAGGGAGTGATCGCCCTCTTAGATGAACGTTTTACCAGAAAAGAATATAGACAGACCTTCCCGCGGGAATGGAACGACGGAAAGATCTGTGATCGTCATACGGTTGGAAAACTAGTGGACGATTTTTGGCAAAAGAGATAAAAAGGCTTCTGCTGAGGCACCAAGGGGCAGGGACGGATGCATCGCTGCGACCAGGCTTCTTGGCGGAAGTTTTTCTCTTGTAGAAACAACGGTCAGATCCTTTGAGGCATGCTTGATGCAGTAGTCCGGGATAAAGGCAATGCCAAGACCGATGCGTGCAAGATCAATCAAAAGATCATTGGAATATAGTTGAAAAGCCGGCACCAGATCCAGGCGATGCTCCAAAAAGATCTGATGGAGGTATTCACTGGTCGTAGAGTTTTTGTCCAACATCAGGATAGGCAGACCGGAGATCTCTTTAAAAGTCATTTCCTTGGTGATCTGTGGAAAATGTGTGGGATTGGCGATGAATACATCCTGAAAGGTCGTCAGGGTCTGGGTGATATAAGAGGTATTCATGCGGGAGTTGGGATGGTTGGTTATGATGATGTCAACCTTTCCCTGGTCCAAGAGTTCGACGCAGGACTTGCTGGTTGCATTGGTGATGCGGATGGGTACATCAGGGTAGAGTTCGTGGAACTTTTGGATATAAGGCACCAGAAAATAACGGCAGATGGTATCGCTGGCGCTGATGTGGAGTTGCCCCAATCTGGTGTCGTTGACATTCTGGATTTGTTCTTCACCGCGGCGTATGAGGTTCATGGCTGGCTCAATGTGCTGTAAGAGCAGTTCGCCGGCAGGGGTCAGTTGGACCTTTTTGGTGCTGCGGATAAAGAGGGGCTGACCGATCTTTTTCTCCAAAGTCTTGATCGACTGCGATACGGCGGACTGGGAAATGAAAAGTTGCTTGCTTGCCTCGGAGAAACTGAGGGAAGAGGCAACATGGTAAAATACTTTATATAGTTCGTAATTGATATCCATAAGGTTTCCTTTCTGATTAAGCGGGTGTGATAAAAAAGAAGCAATGTTATTATTCATATTATATAAGCACAAATAATAGCAGTCAAGGATATAGATAAGATTTACTAATATATCTGATTAGGGATAATAATTATGTGCAGGTCAGTGCAATGTGCTATACTATGGGTAAATGTGATAGGGCATATCCTATGTCCAAGTGAGTGAAAGATGGAGGTATAGCATGGGAAACGTAAGAAGAGTTTATGCAGAGAAGAAACCCCAGTATGCAGTGGCAGCAAAGTCACTTTACAGTGAGATCAAGAGTTATCTTGGCATTACCATGGTAACAGGCGTTCGCGTCCTGATCCGTTACGATATTGAGAATATTTCGGAGGACACTTATAAGAAGGCATTAAAGACCGTTTTTTGTGAACTTCCGGTCGATGAGTATTACGAAGAAGAATTTGCTTATGAAGGCAGGATATTCAGCGTGGAATTTTTGCCGGGACAGTTTGACCAGAGAGCAGATTCCGCAGAGCAGTGCGTCAAGTTGTTAAAGGAAGATGAAGATGTCATCATCCGTTCCGCAACTACCTATGTCATTGAAGGGCAGATCACAGACGAGCAGTTTGAAGCCATCAAGAAGCATTGCATCAATCCGGTAGACTCCAGAGAGACCGGTATGGATAAGCCTGAAACTCTGACAGATCATTTTGAAGATCCGGCAGATGTTGCCATCTTTGACGGATTTAGCAGCATGCCGGAAAAGGAGTTAAAAGATCTGTATGATTCTCTTGGACTTGCTATGACCTTCAAGGATTTCTTACATATCCAGAAGTATTTTGCTCAGGATGAACAGCGCGATCCTTCCATGACAGAGATCCGTGTATTAGATACCTACTGGTCAGACCACTGCCGTCATACGACATTCTCTACCGAGTTAAAGAATGTTACCTTTGAGGACGGTTACTATCGCGCCCCGATCGAAGATACTTACAATAATTACTTAGATAATTTCAAGATCCTTTACAAGGACCGTGATGATAAGTTCGTCTGCCTCATGGATCTGGCTCTGCTTGCCATGAAAAAGTTAAAAAAGGACGGCAAACTGGACGATCAGGAAGAATCTGACGAGATTAATGCATGCTCTATTGTTGTGCCGGTAGAGGTTGATGGCAAGACAGAAGAATGGCTTGTCAATTTCAAGAATGAGACACACAACCATCCGACCGAGATCGAACCATTTGGTGGTGCGGCTACCTGTCTAGGTGGTGCTATCCGTGATCCGCTTTCCGGACGTACTTATGTATATCAGGCTATGCGCGTGACCGGTGCCTCAGATCCGACCGTATCCGTCAAAGATACCATGGAAGGCAAACTTCCACAGAAGAAACTGGTGCGTGAAGCAGCCCATGGTTATTCTTCCTACGGCAACCAGATCGGTCTGGCAACTGGCTATGTCAAAGAAGTATATCATCCAAATTATGTAGCAAAACGTATGGAGATCGGTGCCGTTATGGGTGCTGCTCCAAGACGTGCTGTGCAGAGATTAAATTCAGATCCGGGAGACCGCATCATTTTACTTGGCGGAAGAACCGGTCGTGACGGAATCGGTGGTGCGACAGGATCTTCCAAGGCGCACAACACCCAGTCTACTGCAGTCTGTGGTGCTGAGGTACAAAAGGGAAATGCGCCTACAGAGCGTAAGATCCAGAGACTTTTCCGCCGTGAGGAAGTAAGTTATATCATCAAAAAATGTAATGACTTTGGTGCAGGCGGTGTGTCCGTTGCTATCGGTGAGTTAGCAGACGGACTGCGCGTACAGTTAGACAAGGTGCCAAAGAAATACGCTGGTCTGGATGGAACAGAACTTGCCATTTCTGAGTCTCAGGAACGTATGGCAGTGGTTGTTGCACCAGAAAATGTTGACCAGTTCTTAGCTTATGCCAAGGAAGAAAACTTAGAGGCAGTTGAAGTTGCCATTGTTACCGAGGAACCGCGTCTGATCTTGGAGTGGAGAGGCAAGGAAATCGTCAACTTAAAGAGATCTTTCTTAGATACCAACGGCGCACATCAGGAGACAGATGTTGCAGTGGAAATGCCGGTAAAAGAGGACAATTATTTTCATACATATGCAGTTGATGGCGTTGCAGATGCTCTGTCTGCCGGTGATGTAAAAAAGGCATGGGAGACCACTTTATCCGACCTGAATGTGTGCTCACAAAAGGGATTAGTGGAAATGTTCGACGGCTCCATCGGGGCAGGCAGTGTCTATATGCCATACGGCGGACGTTACCAGTTGACCGAGACCCAGTCTATGGTTGCCAAACTTCCGGTAGCCGAAGGCAAGTGTGATACCGTTACCATGATGGCATATGGCTTTGATCCGTTCTTGTCTTCTTGGAGCCCATATCACGGATCATCCTTTGCTGTACTTGAATCTGTGGCACGTATCGTAGCCGCAGGCGGTGATTACAGCAAGATCCGTTTTACTTTCCAGGAATACTTCCGCAGAATGTCCGAGGATCCAAAGAGATGGAGTCAGCCATTCGCAGCCTTGCTTGGCGCTTATCAGGCACAGATGAAATTCGGACTGCCTTCCATCGGCGGAAAGGATTCCATGTCAGGCTCTTTTAATGAGATCGATGTACCGCCAACACTGGTTTCTTTTGCGGTCGATATTGCAAAAGAGGGAGACATCATCACACCGGAATTAAAGAAGACCGGTCATGCTTTGGTATTCTTCCGCGCAAAACGAGATGCTTATGATCTGCCGGATTATGATCAGGTCATGAAGTTATATGATGTCATCCACAGCCTGATCCAAAAGGAAACCATCGTATCTGCTTATGCACCGGATGCAAGCGGCCTGGCTGCAGCACTTTCTAAGATGGCATTTGGTAATAAGTTAGGTGTGACGATTGCAGATAGCGTAGCGGCTGAAGAACTTTTTGCAAACTGCATGGGTTCTATCGTAGCCGAAGTAAACGGTGCGGATACCAGGGACATCCTTGATGCTATGGAAACTGCAGGACTTGGTCAGGACGTAAGCGTGATCGGATCTGTAAATGATAGCAAGAACTTTATCTATAAAGATATGAGCCTTTCCATGGAAGAAGCTTTGAATGATTGGGCCAGACCACTGGAAAAGGTATTTCCAACCAGAGCCACAGAGGACAAAGATCTCGTTGATACTGGATTGTATCAGGCAAAAGAAATCTATGTATGCAAGAATAAGGTGGCAAAGCCTAAGGTGTTTATTCCGGTATTCCCGGGTACCAACTGTGAATATGACAGTGCAAAAGCATTTGAACGTGCTGGTGCAGAACCGATCGTCAAGGTATTCAAGAACCAGTCAGCCGAGGACATCCGTGATTCGGTCGAGGTATTTGCAAAGGCAATCGATCAGGCACAGATGATCATGTTCCCGGGTGGATTTTCCGCAGGTGATGAGCCGGAGGGAAGTGCTAAGTTCTTTGCAACGGCTTTCCGTAACGAAAAGATGAAAGAAGCCGTTATGGATCTTTTGAACAATCGTGATGGACTTGCCCTTGGTATTTGTAATGGTTTTCAGGCACTCATTAAGTTGGGACTGGTGCCATATGGTCAGATCCATACCCAGAAGGCAGATGCACCGACCCTGACTTACAACACGATCGGACGTCACATCTCCAAGATGGTCTACACCAAGGTGGTATCTGATAAGTCACCATGGCTGGCACAGGCTACTCTGGGTCAGACTTATTGCAATCCGGCTTCTCACGGAGAGGGACGCTTCGTTGCAAGCAAGGAATGGTTAGACAAATTGTTTGCAAATGGTCAGGTCGCAACCCAGTATGTGGATGAGGATGGCAATCCGACTATGGACGAAGAGTGGAATGTCAATGGTTCTTATATGGCGATTGAGGGTATCACAAGCCCGGATGGACGTGTGCTTGGTAAGATGGCGCATTCCGAAAGACGCGGAGAATCTGTTGCTATCAATATCTATGGAGAGCAGGATATGAAGATCTTTGAATCCGGTGTAGCATATTTTAAATAATAGAAAATGAGAGAGCCTTTTATCTTTTTGATAGAAGGCTCTTGCAATATAGAAAATCATGTGATAACATACTATAAGTTTAGGCATTTTTAAAATTTAACATGTAGAATTTCGAAAGGACAGGGCAAAAGATGAGAGCATTTCTTATTCTGGAAGATGGCACTGTGTTCACCGGTGAGAGCATCGGATCGACACGCGAAGTCATCAGTGAAATCGTATTTAATACATCCATGACTGGATATCTGGAAGTTTTGACAGATCCTTCCTATGCCGGACAGGCAGTCGTTATGACATATCCTTTGATCGGCAATTATGGTATTACGCCGGACATGGAGTCAGAAAGACCATGGGTGGACGGATATATCGTCCGTGAACTCAGCCGTATCCCGAGCAACTTCCGCTGTGAGGGAACCATTCAGGATTTCTTGAAAGAGCATGACATCCCGGGTATCTGTGGTATTGATACGAGAGCACTTACCAAGATCTTGCGTGACAAGGGAACCATGAATGGCATGATCACGACCAATGAGGATTACGATCTGGACGAGATCTTACCAAGACTTGCGGCATATACCACAGGCGATGTGGTATCCAAGGTCACATGTGCTGCGCCAAAGGTTTTACCGGGCGACGGCAAGCGGGTGGCACTTTTAGATCTGGGAGCCAAGAGAAATATTGCCAAGTCCTTAAATGATAGAGGATGCGAAGTGACCATCTATCCGGCAGATACACCGGCAGAGACCATTTTGGCAGGCAATCCGGACGGCATCATGCTCAGCAACGGACCTGGGGATCCAAAGGAATGTACAGAGGTCATCAAAGAGATCAAAAAACTCTATGATTCTGATATTCCAATTTTTGCTATCTGTTTAGGTCATCAGCTTATGGCACTTGCAACAGGTGCTGATACCCATAAGATGAAGTACGGTCATCGCGGAGGAAATCATCCGGTAAAAGACCTTGCTACCGGACGCGTTTATATTTCTTCACAGAACCATGGTTATGTTGTCGATGTAGATAAATTAGATCCTGCCATTGCAAGGCCGGCATTTGTCAATGTCAATGATGGTACAAATGAGGGATTGAAATACACAGGAAAGAATATTTTTACGGTACAGTTCCATCCTGAAGCTTGCCCTGGCCCACAGGATAGTGGATATTTGTTTGACCGTTTTATTGAAATGATGGGAGGTGACCAGTAATGCCAAAGAATAAAGATATCAAAAAGGTACTTGTGATCGGTTCCGGTCCGATCGTTATCGGACAGGCTGCAGAGTTTGACTATGCAGGTACACAGGCATGCCGTTCTTTAAAGGAGGAAGGCATCGAGGTTGTTCTGGTCAATTCCAATCCGGCGACCATCATGACAGATAAAGAGATCGCAGATGAGGTCTATATCGAGCCTTTGACAGCCAAAGTCTTAGAGCAGATCATCCTAAAGGAAAAGCCGGACAGCGTATTGCCAACGCTTGGTGGACAGGCAGGTTTGAACCTTGGTATGGAACTTGCAGAATCCGGATTTTTGGAGGAGCATGGCGTAAAACTCATCGGTACGACAGCAGAGACTATTTTTAAAGCAGAGGATCGTCAGGCATTCAAGGACACGATGGAAAAGATCGGTGAGCCTTGTGCGGCATCTTTGGTCGTTAAGAATGTGGAGGACGGTATCAAGTTTACCAATACCATCGGTTATCCGGTTGTACTTCGTCCGGCATTTACCCTTGGTGGTAGTGGCGGTGGTATTGCACACAACGAGACAGAACTGGTTGATATCTTATCCAATGGTCTGCGTTTGAGCCGTGTGAATGAAGTTCTGGTAGAGCGCTGTATTGCCGGATGGAAAGAAATCGAATACGAAGTAATGCGAGATGCAGCAGGAAACTGTATCACCGTATGTAACATGGAAAATATCGACCCGGTCGGTGTGCATACCGGTGACTCAATTGTCGTGGCACCGTCACAGACTTTGGGTGATAAGGAATATCAGATGCTCCGTAGTTCTGCTTTAAATATTATCTCAGAACTGGGCATTACCGGTGGTTGTAACGTGCAGTATGCTCTTAACCCGGACAGTTTTGAATATTGCGTTATCGAGGTAAATCCTCGTGTCAGCCGTTCTTCTGCACTGGCTTCCAAGGCAACCGGTTATCCGATCGCCAAGGTGGCTGCAAAGATCGCTCTAGGATATACATTGGATGAGATCACCAATGCCATTACCGGCAAGACTTATGCATCTTTTGAGCCGATGCTTGATTATTGCGTTGTCAAGATCCCACGTCTGCCATTTGACAAGTTTATTACGGCGAAGCGTACCTTAACGACACAGATGAAAGCGACCGGTGAGGTCATGAGTATCTGCAATAACTTTGAGGGTGCCCTGATGAAGGCAATCCGTTCTTTGGAGCAGCATGTAGACTCTCTTATGAGTTATGACTTTACAGGGCTTAGTGACGAGGAACTGGAAGAACAGTTACACGTTGTAGACGACAGAAGAATCTACGTGATCGCAGAGGCACTGCGCAGAGGCGTTTCCTACGAACACATCCATGAGATCACCAAGATCGATATCTGGTTCATTGACAAGATCGCTATCTTGGTCGAGATGGAAGAAAAGTTAAAGAGCGAAGAACTGACACCGGAACTCTTAAAAGATGCAAAGCGCATTGAGTTCCCGGATAATGTCATTGCAGACCTGACCGGCAAGACCCAAGAAGAGATCCGACAGATGCGCTATGACAATGACATTATTGCAGCATTTAAGATGGTAGATACCTGTGCAGCAGAGTTTGAGGCGAGCACACCATATTATTACTCTGTATTTGGTAGCCAGAATGAGGCGGTAGAGACCAATCTGAAGAAAAAGGTACTTGTGCTTGGTTCCGGTCCAATCCGTATCGGACAGGGTATCGAATTTGACTATTGCTCCGTACATTCTACCTGGGCATTTGCCAAGGAAGGTTATGAGACCATTATCGTAAACAATAACCCGGAGACGGTTTCTACTGACTTTGATATTGCAGATAAATTGTACTTCGAGCCACTTACCGAAGAAGACGTAGAAAACATCGTTCGCTTTGAAAAGCCGGATGGAGCTGTTGTTCAGTTTGGTGGACAGACAGCAATCAAATTGACAGAAGCTTTGATGAAGATGGGCGTGACAATCTTAGGAACAAAAGCAGAAGATGTTGATGCGGCAGAAGATAGAGAATTATTCGATGAGATTCTTGAGAAAACAAGAATTCCTAGAGCCTCCGGCGGAACCGTATTTACAGCAGAAGAAGCGAAAAAAGTTGCGAACGAGATTGGTTATCCGGTATTGGTACGTCCTTCCTACGTTTTGGGTGGACAGGGAATGCAGATTGCGTTCAATGATGATGAAATAGATGAATTTATGGAAATCATCAATCGTATTGCACAGGATCACCCGATCTTGGTAGATAAGTATTTGCAGGGCAAGGAAATCGAAGTCGATGCCGTATGCGATGGCACAGACATTTTGATCCCTGGTATTATGGAACATATCGAGCGTACCGGTGTTCATTCCGGAGATAGTATCTCTGTATATCCGGCACATACGATCAGCGATGCCATCAAGAAAAAGATTACCGATTATACCGAGAAACTGGCACAGGCATTGCATGTGGTAGGTCTGATCAACATTCAGTTTATCGTTATGAATGATGAAGTGTATGTAATTGAGGTAAACCCAAGATCTTCCCGTACTGTGCCATACATCAGTAAGGTTACCGGTATTCCGATCGTGGATCTGGCAACAAAGGTGATTATTGGTAATACATTAAAGGGCATGGGATATACACCGGGCTTACAGCCGGAAGCAGAGTATGTGGCAGTCAAGATGCCGGTATTCTCCTTTGAAAAACTGCGTGGTGCTGAGATTTCTCTGGGACCGGAAATGAAGTCTACCGGTGAGTGTCTGGGTATTGCAAAGACCTTTGATGAGGCACTTTATAAGGCATTCCTCGGTGCAGGTATCGTACTGCCGAAGTACAAGCAGATGATCATGACCGTAAAGGATGCAGATAAGCCGGAAGCCGTTGGCGTGGCAAAACGTTTTGCAGCCTTGGGCTACAAGATCTACGCGACCAGAAGTACCGCCAAGTATTTACAAGAGCATGGTGTAGATGCACTTTGGGTCAACAAGATCACCCAGGAATCACCGAATGTCATGGATCTGATCTTAGGACACAAGATTGATCTTGTTATCGACACACCGACTCAGGGACATGGAGATAAGACGCGTGACGGTTTCTTGATCCGTCGAAATGCAATCGAGACAGGGGTACACTGTATCACAGCAATGGATACGGCAAATGCACTGGCAACCAGTTTGGAATCCGCCACAGATGAATTTACCTTAGTGGATATTGCAAAAGTTAAAAATATTTAATAATTTAATATCTTGATTTATATTGCGAAACTGCTTTCTTTTGGTTACCATGGAAAGGAGTTTCGCTTTTTTAGTGAATACTAAGGACAAGGAATTGAGGATGACTTTATGAAGATAGGAGAATATATAAAAGATCATACATTGGTCTGTGATGGAGCAATGGGAACCTATTATGCCGGGCTCTATCATGATGAGACACTGGTAGAGCAAGAAAATTTTGAACACCCGGACCGGATTGCGGACATCCATAAGGCGTATTTAAAAAGCGGTGCCAGACTCCTGCGTACCAACACCTTTGCGTCCAATTCCAATTTTTTTACATCCATAGAGGAGATCGAAAATAATATCATGGTCGCCTGTCAGATTGCAAAGAAGGCGGTGGACGACTTTTATCATGAGGAGGAAAAGACGGCGGAGACTTATCCTGTCTTTGTTGCTGCGGATATCGGGACCATCTATGATCTGGAGCAAAAGGAAGACAGTCAGGTCTTGGAGGAATACCATCAGATCGTTGATACTTTTTTACAGGCGGGCATGGAGATTTTTTGGCTGGAAACGCAGGCGGATGTTTATTATTTGAAACGTCTGGTTTCCTATATTAAAGAAAAGGCTCCAAATGCCTATATCATGGTCTCTTTTTCCATGGATAAAACGGAGTACACCAAGGCAGGACTTAAGTTTGAACGTATGGTACGTCTGATGAATGAGATGGATACAGTGGATGCCTATGGACTCAACTGTGGCATGGAAGCCGCCCATATGTATCAACTATTGAAAAATGTGACCTTCCCATCTGATAAGCCTTTCATTGCCGTGCCAAATGCCGGCTATCCATATCTTTTGCGGGGCAAGACCATTTATGGGAAAAATGAGTCTTATTTCCGTAAGATGCTTTCAAAGATCGCAGATCTGGGGATTGATATTGTAGGCGGCTGTTGTGGTACGACACCGGATTATCTGATGGATCTGGCGGAGCAGATCTCTTTGCCAGCAAAAAAGCAAAAAGAGGTCGGCACATGGGATGCACCGGCGATTTCCCGCACAGAATCCGAATTTTGGAAAAAATTACAGGTGGGAGAGAAGCCTTTTGTGGTAGAACTGGATCCACCTTCGGATCTTAAAGTTGAAAAATTATTTGATGGGGCAAGGATGCTGCAGGAACATAGGGTAGACCTGCTTACTTTATCAGATTCACCTATGGCTAGAAGCCGCATGGATGCATCTCTTTTGGGTAGCAGGATCCAGCGGGAGACCGGCATTTATGTCATGCCGCATATGTCCTGCAGGGATCGCAACGTCATATCTTTGCGCGGTACTATGCTGGGTGATTATATCAATGATCTCAAACATTTTCTGGTCGTGACCGGAGATCCGGTTGCACAGAATGATCGCAGTGCGATCACTCAGGTATTTGATTATAATTCCATCAAATTTATGGGACTTTTGCAGGAAATGAATGAAGACCAGTTTAGTCAGGACCGTATCGTTTACGGTGGCGCCCTGAATTATCATGGAGTGGGCGTGGATGCGATCGCAAGACGAATGAAACTAAAGATGGAACATGGCTGCAGTTTCTTTTTGACGCAGCCGATCTACAGTGATTCAGATGTGGAGAGGATTAAGGATCTCAAGGAGCGCACGGGTGCCAAGATCATCGGTGGTATCATGCCACTTGTCAGCCGAAAAAATGCACTCTTTATTGCCAATGAAATGCCGGGCATGCATGTGCCGCAGGAGATCCTTGATTGTTATGAAGAGGGCATGAGCCGGGAAGAATACGAAGAGGTGGCGATCCGCGTGTCAGTTGAGATCGCGGGAAAACTTTCGCCGATCGTGGACGGTTATTACTTTATGACACCATTTAACCGCGTAGGCCTGATCTGTAATATCATTGATCGTGTGCGCGAGGAAGGTTTATAAAAAGAGGTGGAAGCATGAAATTTTTATTTCAGAATTTATGGGAGAGGAAAAAGGCAGTCTTTCTGGTCATTGTGCTCTTGATCTTACAGGCACTCTGTGAACTGTCACTTCCGAATTATACAGCAGATATCGTGGATGTGGGAATCCAGCAGAATGGTGTGGATTCGGTTGCCATGAAAGAGATCAGTCAGGAGACCTATGACTGGCTGGTTGCTTTTATGGATGAAGATGAGATCGCTTATCTGGATGCCTGCTACGAAAAGACCGGGGATACTTATGTCTTAAAGGATGATGTATCTTCGGATAAAGATAAGAAAGCAAAACTGGAAAAGACTTTGCAGGAACCGCTGGTCATGACCTATTTTATGGAATATGGCATGACAGATACAGATGATTCCCAGTATGCTTCTATGCTAGCAGATGCCGGGCAGGCTTTGTCACAGATCACAGATTTAAAGGATGCCGGACTGCTATCCCCATCTTCTTTGTATGAGATGCGGACAGGAGTTGCGGAGAAATTTGGCGATCTGGGAGATACCATGACAGAGCAGATGTCGGTTGCCATGGTAGAAAAAGAATATGAGGCACTTGGCTATGATATGCACCAGATGCAGATGGATTATCTTTTGCATACCGGCGGTATTATGATCCTGATGACTCTGGGCATGCTGGGTGCAGCCATTCTGCTTGGCTTTGTTTCTGCGAGAACCGCAGCCGATATCGGACGCAGTCTGCGAAAGAAGGTATATACCAGTGTGATTTCCTATTCGGGCAAGGAGATCGATCAGTTCTCTACCGCATCTCTGATCACACGTTGTACCAACGATATCCAGCAGGTGCAGATGGTCGAGGTCATGCTGTTGCGTTTGGTCTTGTACGCACCGGTGCTTGCCATTGGCGGTATCGTTATGGTAGCACGTACCGATACCTCTATGAGTTGGATCATCTTTGTGGCAGTTGCCGTGATTGTTGGTGTGGTACTGGTATTGATGAAATTTTCTATGCCAAAATTCAAAATGATGCAGAAACTGGTCGACCGCATGAATCTGGTATCCAGAGAGATTCTGACCGGTATCCCGGTCATCCGAGCCTTTTCCAGAGAGGAGCATGAAAAGGAGCGTTTCAAGGATGCCAATACGGCACTGATGGAGACCCAGTTATATACCAGCCGCATGATGGCTTGGATGATGCCGATCATGATGCTCATTATGAACTGCATCACGGTTGCAGTGGTATGGTTTGGGGCAAAAGGCATTTCTGCAGGACAGATGCAGGTCGGCGATATGATGGCATTTATTACCTATGCTATGGTCATTGTCATGTCCTTCTTATTGCTCACCATGATGTCGATCATGCTTCCGCGTGCCGGTGTTGCCGCAGAGCGTATCGAGGAAGTCATCGGAACCGGGTCCTCTATTGAGGATGCCGACGTGGTGGTAGATGATCAGATGGGGCAGATTCGGGGACAAGTGGCTTTCCACGATGTTAGTTTTGCCTACCCGAATGCCAAGAGCAATGTATTAGATCATTTGGATTTTGTGGCAGAACCGGGTAAGACGACTGCCATTATCGGAAGTACCGGGTGTGGTAAATCGACCCTTTTAAATCTCATACCGCGTCTTTACGATGTAACCGGTGGTTCTATTACCTTAGACGGTGTGGATATCCGGAAAATTTCACAGAAAAAACTGCGCGATGCCATCGGCTACGTACCACAGAAGGCTGTCCTTTTTTCAGGGGATATCCGTTCCAATATCAAATACGCAGATCAGGATATCTCGGATAAAATGATGGAAAAAGCCGCTGAAATTGCACAGGCGACAGAGTTTGTCGAGGAAAAGGAAAAGCGATACGAAAGTCATATTTCACAGGGCGGATCCAATGTATCCGGCGGACAGAAGCAGCGACTTTCTATTGCGCGAGCCATCGCCAAAGATCCAAGGATCTATCTTTTTGACGATAGTTTTTCTGCCCTGGATTTTAAGACAGACAAAGCCTTGCGGGAAGCCCTTTTTGCACATGCAAAGGATGCGACCATACTGATCGTGGCACAGCGTATCAGTACGATCTTACATGCAGACCAGATTTTGGTTTTAGATGATGGTAAGATTGTTGGCAAGGGAACACACCGGGAACTCTTGAGAAACTGTCAGGCATATCAGGAGATTGCTGCCTCCCAGTTGAGTGCACAGGAGATCGAGAAGACGAAAGGAGGTCTGGAATAATGAGTGAAGCAAATGAAAGAGAAAAAGCGCCTCGTCGTCATCATGGTCCCATGGGCGGAGGCCCGGGCAGACCGGCAGAAAAAGCAAAAGATTTTAAGGGAACCTTGCGAAAACTTTTAAAATATCTAAGCGTTTATAAAGTAGGGATCGGCATTGTGATCTTCTTCGCTATCCTAAGTACCATTTTTAATGTCATCGGACCAAAGGTCTTAAGCCTGGCAACGACAGAACTTTTCAACGGTCTGGTGGCAAAAATCCAGGGAACAGGTAGTATACGTTTTGATGTGATCGGAAAAATCCTTTTGATCCTGCTGGTTATTTATCTTTTCAGTGCCCTGATGAGTTTTGTGCAAGGTTTTATCATGGCAGGGGTAGCGCAGAAGATGACCTTTCGTATGCGTTCAGAGATCTCTGAGAAGATCCACCGCCTGCCGATGGCATATTTTGAGTCAAAAACTGTGGGAGAGATTCTTTCCCGCATTACCAATGATGTCGATACTTTAGGGCAGAGCATGAACCAGAGTATCACCCAGGTTATTACTTCTGTGACGACCATGATCGGTGTTCTGGTCATGATGCTATCTATCAGCCCACTGATGACCCTGATCGCCCTTGTGATCCTGCCGATCTCTTTAGGACTGGTTATGCTGGTCGTCAAATTCTCACAAAAATACTTTATTGCCCAGCAGAGAACTTTGGGTGAGATCAACGGACAGGTGGAAGAGACTTTCGCCGGACAAAGTATTGTGAAGGCTTACAATAAGGAGGCAGATGTACTGGCAGAATTCAACGCCAAGAATGAAGAACTTTACAATTCCGCATGGAAATCTCAGTTCTTGTCCGGACTCATGCAGCCGGTTATGACCTTTGTGGGAAATCTTGGTTATGTTGCTGTGGCGATCGTGGGAAGTGTGCTTGCGGTAGCCGGAAGCATAACAGTCGGCGACATTCAGGCATTTATTCAATACGTAAAGAACTTTACCCAGCCGATCCAGCAGATGGCAAATGTATCCAACCTCTTGCAGTCCACCGTTGCAGCGGCAGAACGTGTCTTTGAATTCCTGGAAGAGGAAGAAGAAACGGAGACGGAAAATCCGCTTGTCATGGATAAGGTGGAAGGAGCCGTTTCTTTTGAACATGTAAAATTTGGCTATGATGCAGACAAGATCATCATCCACGACTTCTCCAGTCAGGTAAAACCGGGGCAGATGGTAGCGATCGTAGGTCCGACCGGTGCCGGCAAGACGACCATGGTCAAACTTTTGATGCGTTTTTATGATGTGAATGACGGTTGTATCAAGATCGATGGACAGGATATCCGCTCCTTTGGACGCAGCAATCTGCGCCAACATTTTGGTATGGTATTGCAGGATACCTGGCTCTTTAAGGGAAGTATCATGGAGAATATCCGTTATGGCAACTTGGATGCAACGGACGAAGAAGTCATGGCGGCTGCCAAGGCTGCTCATGCTCATCATTTTATCGAGACCTTGCCGGGCGGTTATGATTTTGTCCTGAATGAGGAGGCAAGCAATGTTTCCCAAGGACAAAGACAGTTGCTTACCATTGCCAGATCCATCCTTGCTGACAATCCGATCCTGATCCTAGACGAGGCGACCAGTTCCGTAGATACCAGAACGGAGCAGCGCATCCAGAAGGCGATGAACCATCTGATGCAGGGCAGGACCAGTTTTGTGATTGCCCACAGACTTTCGACCATCAAGGATGCAGATCTGATCCTTGTCATGAAGGATGGGGACATCATCGAGCAGGGCAACCATGAAGAATTGATCGCGAAAAATGGATTTTATGCAGAATTATATAATAGTCAGTTTGAAGAAGTTGGGTAAAAAATGTCGCCCTGTGTCATAATTAGGGATGACAAATCCTAGCGCGTGTGTTAGACTTTTCTTATCAATATTTTGTGGTTCGTTGTATAAAAACGCAGAAATGAGAAATAAATGTAAGAGAGAGGGCGGGTTATTATGGAACTTATACAAAAGCAAATGAAAGAAAAGAACCGAGTGGCGTTCACGGTTGCGGCCATTATTACAGGGATCGAACTCCTGTTGGCATTGCTTAGTTTCACGCAGGCAGACACGATGATCCCGAATGCGATAGTGCGAACAGTAGTCTGTGCAGTGGCTTTGGTACTTATGATTATTGTATATAATAAGAATAAGGCAGATGAACGCTTTGAAAAGATTTTTATGGTAACATTGATCGTGGTATATGCGGTCTATATTCTTTCAGTGCGAAGTATTGGCATGTATGCTTTTATGTACCTGATCTTATTCTCCATGGCGGTTTATATGCATCCAAAGTGGATTTTGGCTGGGGGTGTTGCTTTTAGTTTGGTCAATGCTATCAAGGTATTGCAGTGCAAGATGATCTATCAGAGCGAGTCTCTGTTTTCAGATAGTTTTACCCAGTTGATCTTTGCTGTGGCAACGACGGTTGTTGCTTATATTGTCGTAAAGATGATGCAGGATCATCATACGCAGGACAAGGAAGAAGTAGAACGCCGTGCCAAGGAACAGCAGACGATCGCAGAGAATATTATCCGTCTTTCTGACGACCTGGTACACATGTTTGAACAGGCAAAAGAAAAGGCAGAACGTTTAACAGAGAGCATGGAGACCAGCAATGGATCCGTCAAGGAGATTTCTCTTGGTGTCAAGTCTACGGCTCAGGCAATCGAGCGTCAGACCATGATGACCAGTGATATCCAGACTAGTCTGGAGAATGCTGGAAACGGCACAGATCTTATGAAGGAAGCCGTAGAGGTATCGACGACGACGGTCAGAAATGGTGCCCAGTTGATCGATGAACTTCGTGAGCAGGCGATCGGCACCGCAGAGATCAACCGTCAGACAAGGGATACGACAGATGAACTCAACAACCGCATCAAGGAAGTTGAGGAGATCGTTGCAACCATCTTAAGCATTTCCGACCAGACCAATCTTTTGGCACTCAATGCTTCCATTGAGGCAGCAAGAGCAGGAGACGCAGGAAAGGGCTTTGCGGTCGTCGCAGATGAGATTCGGACGCTTTCTGAGGAAACCAAGGAATCCACCGGAAAGATCACTGATATTATCGAGAAACTTACGATCAACGTAGGACAGGCATCCGAGAACATGCGTAAGTCTACCGAATCCGTAGAAAAGCAGAATCAGATGATCGCGACTACATCGGAAAACTTCAAGTTGATCGAAGATAAGATGCAGGAGGCTTACACAGAAATTCAGAGTTTGAGTGGCGAGGTCAATGACATTCTGACAGCAAATAGCCAGATCAATGATAGTATCACAGATCTGTCCGCGACCAGTGAGGAGGTTGCAGCATCTTCTGAAAGTTGTACGACCGTCTTTGGACAGAGTGTAGCAGATCTTGAGACCCTGAATGACCAGTTGAACCAGATTTTCCATATTTCAGAAAACCTGAAAGAAATGGTAGAGCAGGAAAACGATATCATAATGACAGAATAAATGAAGAGGCCAAAATAAAAATGACAAAGCAGGCATTACGAGATCTTTTTCAAAAAGGACCGATCATATTAGATGGTGCGACGGGATCAAACCTGATGACAAAGGGCATGCCTATGGGGGTCTGCCCGGAGGACTGGATCTATCATCATAAGGATGCCATTGTCTCCTTGCAAAAAGCATATGTAGAAGCCGGGACACAGATCCTGTATGCACCGACCTTTACTGCCAATCGGATCAAGTTGGCAGAATATGGGATGGAAGACCGGCTGGAAGAATTAAACCGCACTATGGTGCGTTATAGCCGGGAGGCAGCCGGGGACAAGGCATTTGTTGCCGGAGACCTTACTATGACAGGCAGACAGTTGTATCCGGTCGGAGATCTCATGTTTGAAGATCTTGTGGATGTCTATAAGGAGCAGGTTCACGCCATCTTAAAGGAAGGTGTCGATCTTTTTGTCATTGAGACTATGATGAGTTTACAGGAGTGCCGTGCGGCACTTCTGGCAGTTAAGGAGACCTGTGACCTGCCGGTCATGATCTCTCTGACCTACAACGAGGATGGCAGGACCTTATATGGTACGTCACCGGAGATTGCTATGGTCGTTTTGGAGCATATGGGAGCGGACATTGTCGGAGTGAACTGTTCGACAGGTCCGCTTGCCATGATCCCTTTGGTAAAGGCTATGCTTCCTTATGCAGATATCCCGATTTTGGTCAAGCCCAATGCCGGCATGCCGGAACTGGAAAACGGAGAGACTGTCTATAAGATGACACCGGAGGAGTTTGCGGATGCCTGTGAGCAATTAGTAGATGCCGGAGCATCGGTTGTGGGCGGTTGCTGTGGTACCAGACCGGATCATATCAAGGCACTGGCAGATCGTATGCGTGACAAGAAAATAGAACCAATCCAAAAGAAGAACCGACCGGTGCTGACTTCGGAGCGTGGCTTTGTGGAAGTGACGCTGGACGGTGGTTTTAAGGTTGTGGGAGAGCGTATCAACCCGACCGGAAAAAAGGCATTGCAGGAAGAACTGCGGTCAGGCAGTATGCAGATGGTGCGACAGTTTGCCAGAGATCAGGAGATTGCGGGAGCAGCCATTCTGGATGTCAATATGGGAACCAACGGTATCGATGAAAAAGCGACCATGCTGGATGCCATCTATGAGGTGACATCAACGGTGGATCTGCCGCTTTCCATCGATACTTCCTATGTGGATGTCATGGAGGCAGCCCTTCGTATCTATCCGGGACGTGCCCTTATCAATTCCATTTCCTGCGAAGAAGAAAAAATGAAAGAACTTTTGCCGATCGCCAAAAAGTACGGAGCCATGTTTGTTCTGCTTCCGCTTTCACAGGTGGGACTACCAAAGAATCTGGACGAAAAGAAAGGGCATATCGCTACTGTCTTAGAGGCGGCGCGTGCGATCGGATTGCAGGATAACGACGCGGTAGTTGATGTCCTGGTGGCGACCGTAGGTGCCAATCCGTCGGCGGCTTTGGAGTGTTTTGAGACGATTTCTTATTGCAAGGATACCCTGCATCTGCCTACCATCTGTGGACTTTCCAATATTTCTTTTGGTATGCCACAGCGTATCTTTGTCAATACGGCATTTTTGAATGTGGCTCTGTCCAAGGGACTGACTATGGCAATCGCCAATCCGTCACAGGAACTTCTTATGTATACGGCACTGGCTACGGATCTTTTGCTGGGCAAGGAATGGGCATCAGAGCGCTACTTAGGGACAGTACCTACGACAGCCATGAAGATGGTTGGCTCCAAGGATGTCAAGGCAGACAGTCAGACGAAAGAAGAAGCCCATCATCCAATCTTTGACTGTGTGGTAAAGGGTGACAAGGAATCCATCATCGGGGAAGTAAAAAAAGAGGTGGAAGCGGGTGAGGAGCCGTCGGCTGTGATCGAAAAATATCTGATCCCGGGCATCAATCAGGTGGGAGAGTATTACGATAACAAAAAGTATTTCCTGCCACAACTGATCGCGGGAGCCAATGCTATGAAAGAAGCCATGGAGTATTTGGAACCCCTGCTTCTGGCAGGCAAAAAGGATGAGGCTAAGGCGACCGTTATCATTGCGACCGTAGAGGGAGATATTCACGATATTGGAAAAAATCTGGTCGTGCTCATGCTCAAGAACTATGGTTACCGTGTCTTTGACATGGGAAAGGATGTGCCGGCAGAGAAAATCGTACACAAGGCAGTGGAGGAACATGCAGAGATCATTGGTCTGTCCGCACTTATGACAACGACCATGATGCGTATGAAAGATGTGGTTGACGAGGCAAAGCGTGTCGGTTGCACAGCCAAGATCATCATTGGCGGTGCCTGCATCACGGAGAGTTTTGCGGAGGAGATTGGAGCAGATGGTTATTCCAAGGATGCGTCAGAATGTGTCAAACTGGTAGATTTCCTCATCCAGACCAAATTGTAGAAAAAGTTTGAAAAATAAAAAAATTGAAAAAATTTCTAAAAAAGTGTTGACGAAAGGGTGCAAGTATAGTATATTTAATCTCGGTCGCGACAAGCGGCAATGAAATGGGATCTTAGCTCAGCTGGGAGAGCATCTGCCTTACAAGCAGAGGGTCATAGGTTCGAGCCCTATAGGTCCCATTCCAACACTTAAATATGGCGAGGTGGCTCAACTGGCTAGAGCGTCCGGTTCATACCCGGGAGGTTGAGAGTTCGAGTCTCTCCCTCGCTACTGCAAATAAAAGCCTTGATCCTATGGATTGAGGCTTTTTTATTGAAAACCAACTTGTGGATATGGTATCATATAGGATGGCTTTTGATTTTGAAGATCATGTTATATTTTACTGATAAAGACCGTAGAATAGGAGGGAAAGACCTATGCGGATTGGAACAGGTTATGATGTGCATAAATTAGTGGAAGGTCGCAAGTTGATCTTAGGTGGCGTAGAGGTACCGCATACGCTTGGTTTATTGGGACATTCGGATGCTGATGTGCTTTTGCATGCGATCATGGATGCCATCCTTGGCGCGGCAGGACTGGGAGATATCGGTAAGCATTTCCCGGATACGGATGAGGCCTATCGTGGGATCTCATCTATGAAGTTATTGGAACATGTAGGTGCTTTGATCGCAGATCACGGTTATGTGGTTGGCAATATCGATGCTACGGTGATTGCACAGCAACCGAAATTACGGCCTTACATTAGCCGGATGGAGGAAAATGTAGCAAGTGTGCTTGGGATTTCTGTGAATCAGGTCAATATCAAAGCAACGACCGAGGAGCATTTGGGATTTACCGGAAGAGAAGAAGGCATTTCTTCTCAGGCAGTCTGTTTGTTGGAGTCTTTTTATGAGAGTAGCGTAGCCGTTGCTGATTCAGCAAATCGATGTTCGTCCTGTCAGGGATGTAGCAAAGAATTTTAAAAAGAGAATAGACAAAGAGGTTGTTAGTCATGTTTAAACATATAAAAGAAGAATTTGCGGTCATTCAGGAGAGAGATCCTTCCATTAAAAGTCCGATGGAAGTAATCCTGTATCCGAGTTTTAAGGTTATGATCAGTTACCGTAGGGCGCACAAGTTGTATCTGAAAGGTCATTATTTCTGGGCAAGATGGATTTCCCAGCGTGCCGCCAGAAGGACCGGGATCGAGATCCATCCGGGTGCAACGATCGGCAAAGGATTTTTTATCGATCATGGTACAGGTGTCATCATCGGAGAGACCACGATCATTGGCGACAATGTCACCTTATATCAGGGAGTTACCTTGGGCGGAACCGGTAAGGAGACAGGTAAGCGACATCCAACCCTGGAGGATAATGTTATGGTCAGTGCCGGAGCCAAGGTCATCGGTTCCTTCACCATAGGCAAAAATTCCAAGATCGGTGCAGGGAGTGTTGTGATCGAGGAAGTACCGCCCAACTGTACCGTGGTTGGTGTGCCGGGACATATCGTCAAGCAGAATAATGTCAAGGTGCCGACCAGCGATATGGATCAGATCCATTTACCGGATCCGGTACAGGAAGACATCAAGGTCTTACAACAGGAAAACTCAGAACTGGTCAACCGTGTATTGCAGTTGGAAAATGAAATACGCGGTTTAAAGAAATAAGAACATAAGGAGAATTTCATGAAGATCTATAATACATTATCAAAGAAAAAAGAAGAGTTTGTGCCGATCGAAGAGGGCAAAGTACGTATGTATGTCTGCGGACCGACGGTCTACAATTACATTCATATCGGTAATGCAAGACCGATGATCGTATTTGACACGGTGCGCCGTTATTTAGAGTTTATCGGTTATGATGTCAACTATGTTTCCAACTTTACGGATGTGGATGACAAGATCATCAAAAAGGCAATCGAAGAAGGCTCTACGGCAGAAGAAGTGTCAAAGCGCTTTATTGCAGAGTGCAAAAAAGACATGGCAGACATGAATGTCATGCCGGCAACGACCCATCCGCTGGCAACAGAGGAAATCGGGGGCATGATCCAGATGATTTCTACCCTGATCGACAAGGGCTATGCCTATGTGGTGTCCGATGGAACCGTATATTACCGCACACGCAAGTTTGCCGACTATGGTAAACTTTCCCATAAAAATCTGGACGATTTGGAAGCGGGACACAGAAGCATCAAGGTAGTTGGAGACGAAAAGGAAGATGATTTCGACTTTGTACTCTGGAAACCGAAAAAGGATGGCGAGCCATACTGGGAGTCTCCCTGGTGCGACGGCCGCCCGGGCTGGCATATCGAGTGCTCTGTTATGGCAAAGCATTATCTGGGCGATGAGATTGATATCCATGCTGGAGGTGAAGATCTGATCTTTCCGCATCATGAAAATGAGATCGCACAGAGTGAAGCAGCCAATGGCGTAGAATTCTCTAAGTATTGGATGCATAATGGTTTCCTCAATATTGACAACAAAAAGATGAGCAAGTCTCTGGGCAATTTCTTTACTGTAAGAGAGATCGGTGAAAAATATGACCTGCAGGTTCTGCGTTTCTTTATGTTGCAGGCACATTACCGCAGCCCGCTCAACTTCAGCGCTGAACTGATGGAAGCAGCAAAAAATGGTCTGGAACGTATCCGTACCGCAGCATCCAATCTGCAGTTCTTAGCAGATCACGCAGAGGCTGAGACATTTTTAGGTGGCGAGGAAGAAAAGGTCGCAGAGGCAAAGACCTATGTAGACAAGTTCAAGGCTGCCATGGAAGATGATTTTAACACGGCAGACGCGATCTCTTCTATTTTTGAACTGGTAAAATATGCCAACCAGAAGGTAGATGGATCTTCTTCCAGGGCATATGTGCAGGCACTTTTGGACGAGTTAAAGACTCTTTGCAATGTACTCGGCATTATTGTAGAGACCAAGGAAGAAATGTTGGATTCTGACATTGAAGCAATGATTGAGGAACGTCAGCAGGCAAGAAAGAACCGTGATTTTGCCAGAGCAGATGCCATCCGTGACGAACTTTTGGCAAAAGGCATTGTACTGGAAGATACCAGAGAAGGGGTAAAATGGAAAAAAGCCTAAATCAAGAGATCAAAGATAAATTTGCGATCGCTGACGTTGATATCCGTACCTACTCGCCGCTGACGCTGGCTTATATCGGGGACGGAATCTTTGACGTGGTCATCCGCTCTATTGTGGTAGGAAGGGGCAATACGCCGGTCAACCAGTTGCATCACAAGACCAGCCATGTTGTCAAGGCGCATTCCCAGGCAATCATGGCAGAGGCACTGATGGATGTGCTGACGGATACGGAAAAGGATATTTACCGCAGAGGGCGTAATGCCAAGTCACACACCATGGCAAAGAATGCTACGGTGACGGATTACCGCAGTGCTACGGGATTTGAGGCATTGATGGGATATCTCTATCTGACCGATCAGATGGAGCGCATGATGGAAGTGGTCAGTATCGGACTGGACCGCTGTCATTTACTATAAGCAGGAAAGGACAAAGAATGGAAGAGACACAAAGCCTTACAATAGAGGGAAGAAATGCCGTATTGGAGGCATTTCGCTCAGGCAAGACCATAGACAAATTGTTTCTCTTGGACGGCTGCATGGATGGACCGATCAAGACGATCCACAGAGAGGCAAAAAAGCATGACACGATCATTTCTTACGTGACCAAGGAGCGCCTAGATCAGATCTCTGAGACCGGAAAGCATCAGGGCGTGATCGCTTATGCAGCGGCCTATACCTATGCGAGTATTGATGATATGTTACAAAAGGCAAAAACTGCCGGCGAAGATCCTTTTTTGATCTTTTTGGATAATGTGGAAGATCCTCACAATCTGGGTGCCATTATCCGTACGGCAAATCTGGCGGGCGCGCATGGCGTGGTCATCCCCAAAAGACGTGCGGTCGGACTGACGGCAACCGTGGCAAAGGCAAGTGCCGGAGCCATCAATTATACACCGGTTGCAAAGGTGACAAATCTGTCCCAGACCATTGAGGCACTTAAACAGGAAGGTATGTGGTTCGTCTGTGCAGATATGGGCGGAAGTGTCATGTATGATCTGAATCTGACAGGACCGATCGGTCTTGTGATGGGCAATGAGGGAAGCGGTGTCAGTGATCTCGTGAAAAAGCACTGTGATTTCGTGGCATCCATCCCGATGAAAGGGGATATCGATTCCTTAAATGTCTCTGTGGCAACAGGCGTGCTGACGTATGAGATCGTACGGCAGCGACTTTTGAAGAAATAGGGGAGCCCATGGACAGATATGACGAGATGACGGATGAAGCCTTAGTAGCCGCTTATCGCGCAGGCGATTTTGCTGCTATGGAGCATCTGTGTCAAAAATATCAAAAAGTGGTTTCTGCTTACGGCAAAAAGTTTTTTATCAAGGGCAGTGAAGAACAGGATGTCGTGCAGGAAGGCATGGTCGGTCTTTTCAAGGCGATTCAGGATTATGACCCGCAGATGCAAGTGAGTTTTTCACATTTTGCCAGACTTTGCATCAGCCGGCAGATCTATAAGGCGATTGAGGCGGCGGACCGCAAGAAGAACCAGCCGCTCAATTCCTATGTGTCGATTTTTGATTCGGAGGATGAGGAGAGCCCCAACCGGCAGATCATCGAGAATATCTTAGCAGATGAAGTGCAGAATCCGGAAAATGTATGGATCGATGCGGAAAAGACAGAACAGATCGTAGAACAGATCATCAAAAATCTGAGCAAGATGGAGTTGGAAGTCTTTTTTTACATGGTACAGGGACTGGACTATCATACGATTGCCATAAAGATGGACAAGACAGAAAAGAATATTGATAACGCTATCCAGAGGATTCGACAAAAAGTTCGCCGCATTTTGTCATAATATGTACGATGTTAAGGGAGCAATGAATTTTGTACATTAGTCAATGATGTGACACCAACTTTTGAAAAATAAAAAGATTGGCATGGTACTATAGAATCTAATC
>CAKXYI010000008.1 GCA_934899185.1 uncultured Lachnospiraceae bacterium | reverse complement strand
TGCACTCGTATATGCATTGTGTGGTGCAGCATGTTCGCTGGTACGGTAGAATGTATCTCCCAAAGATCCGTCCAGACCACTCAGATTGTCCACAATACCGGTAGCAAGCAACTGCTCGCCCTGCACGCTCTGTCCGAAATGCACATAGATAGCATCAAACTCTGCAGCAAACTGGGCATAATATGGACGACAACTACGCACATTTCCAATTTGGGTCAAATCAGAATAATCTTCATAAATTGCCATCATTCTAGTGATAGATCCCTCTACAGGTGCCTCATACAAAACGCCGGCAGAATTGATACCGTACTGCGGCAGCGCCGCTTTGGTATTCTCTGTCATGACGGCAACGGCACGACTGCGGCCGATCGACTGATCTACCCATTCTCCGGTCAGATAAGATTTGACCTGTCCGTCATGGTTGACTTCTTCCTCTTTTTCAACGACCTCTTTGGTCTGCCCATCATCTTTTTTCTGATGTGTAACAACAAATGCAGCAGTGCCCCCTGCGAGCGCCACTACAACGGCACAGATAATGCCGATCAATGCTTTCTTAGACATTCTTTTCTTCCTCCCTCGTAATATGTAATAAATCTAAGATATAAGACTGTTTTTCTTCCATAAGGGCTGCCTCATCCGGGGTCATGTGGTCATAGCCCATCAGATGCAGCATACTGTGTGCGATCAAAAAAGCATATTCCCTCTTCCGGGAATGTCCGTATTCTTTTGCCTGCGCCAAAACATGATCTACAGAGATCACAATATCACCTAAGATCAGTTCATCATTTTCTGATGTTGCCGACAGATCAAGCAAAGAAAAGTCTCCCGGTGCCGGATAATCCATCATAGGAAAAGACAAGACATCCGTAGACCGGTCCATCTCCCGGAATTGCTGGTTTAATTCATGGATCGCCGCGTCATCGGTAAGTACCAGACTCACCTCGACTTCGTATGGAAACTCTTCCACTTCCAAAGCCTTATCAATGACCTCCGCTGCCACCTTGCGGTAGTCAAAGGAAAATGGGATATCCACCTCTTCTTCTAATAATAATGTCATAACAAAGAATCCTCCCGGACTAATTTCTCACGGATCTTCAAAAACTGGTTGATGCTGATCCCCGACTCGTCATAGATCCCCTTTTGCGATAATTCATTCAACGTCTGATATATTACCATATCTTGGTTCCATGTGCTAGACATAGTATCCTGATCCAAAAGTTCGATCTTGGTCACCAGGGCATCTACCATGTGCACGATCGCCGATTCCGGTGTCTGTGGCAGGCGTAAAATGCCACCGTATTCCTCCATGACCGCCATGACATCGGTCGGAAAACAATGGTTGTTTGCCAGCCGCAGTGCATTGTCGATCTCCGGCTCGCCTTCCATCTTGCCCAGTCGGTAATAAAATCCTGCCATCATGGCACAAGGTGCATCTGCACCGATCTCATTTGCACAGATCCCCGCCAGACGTGAGACCCGCCTGCCGTGATTGTATTCTGCCATAGAAAAACGCCGGATATCCATGACCAGCGGATAGGTATCTTCTAAAAAAAGCCGGTATGATTCTTCCAATTCTGTCTGATTTTTTTGCAGTAGCCAGGGAACCATGGTAAGCACCACAAAAGTGTAGACCAGACCATTCCCCAAGCCCCACAAGATCTGGCTGCTTTCCAGTGTATGATGGGAAAGATAATAAAATATGATTGGCAGTAAAAATCCCAAGACAAAATAAAGCAAATGAATACCCAAAAACGAAACTTTTTCCCTGCCTTGCAAATAAGGGGTCAATAAAATACCGCAGATGATCAGGAGACTATAGCAGACGATCTCATACAGGCTGAGACTTTGTGTAATTCCCAAGAGCAATACCATATAAAGCCCAAGTCCTAAGGAAAGCACATCATCTATTGCTGGAAATAAAAGTATGCCGATGAGCAAGATTGGTGCAAAAAAATGCGGACAAAAGGCTCCTGCAAGTAAGACTACCCACGCCAGCAAGACAGATAAAAATACCTTTTGGTAAGAAGCGGACTGCTTCTGGGGAAGTTCTCCTAATAAGCGATGCTTCATCAAAGCAAGCACAAAGATCAGAAAGAAACTGATGTCTAAAGTCACAAGGCATAAGAGTTGATCCAAAAGGATCTCTTGTCCCAGACACAGGATGACCTGCCCCGCCAGGAAAAGAAGTCCCATACCCAGACAGTATGCCAGTCTTTTGCAGGAAATATTATTTTCTTCCACGGTCTTTTCCATGTGTCTTTCCAACCTTTTTCTTTTTGTTTTTCGTCTCTTCCTTCTTCTCGTAGGCCTCGTATGCGTGTACGATCTTTTGTACCAGAGGATGTCGGACAACATCCGCACCGCTTAATTTGCAGATGCTAATCTCATCTACACTGCTAAGGACATCCACAGCCACATCCAGCCCAGACCTGACACTTGCCGGAAGATCCTTTTGTGTCGCATCTCCCGTGATGACCGCCTTGGAACCAAAACCGATACGGGTCAGAAACATCTTCATCTGCGCCGGTGTCGTATTCTGTGCCTCATCCAATATGATAAAGGCATTATCCAGCGTTCTGCCTCGCATATAAGCAAGCGGTGCCACCTCGATCAGACCTTTTTCCATATTGCGCGCAAAACTCTCCGCTCCCATGATCTGATAAAGGGCATCATACAAAGGACGCAGATAAGGATCTACCTTGCTCTGCATATCTCCCGGCAAAAATCCCAGTTTTTCTCCGGCTTCGATCGCCGGTCGTGTCAGGATGATGCGGCTGACTTCTTCCCGCTGAAAGGCAGTGATCGCCATTGCCATGGCAAGGTATGTCTTACCGGTACCTGCCGGACCGATGCCAAAGGTGATCATCTGATCCCGGATTGCATCCACATAAGCTTTTTGCCCGATCGTCTTAGGCCTGATCGGCTTACCTGAGGTCGTGTGACAGATACAATCGTCTGCTAAATCTTCCACCGCTTTGGTCGGCAGTTTCTGTTCGGTCAGCCCTAGCAGATAATTAACTTCCTGCTTGGTGATCGTCTCTCCCTTTTTTGAAAGTGCATAAAGACGCTGCATAATATCAGCCGCACTTTCGATCTTGTCTTCCTCTCCGATCACCTTTAGGCGGTCGTCGCGCGCAATAAAGGTAACCGAAAGTGTCTGTTCAATCAGTTTAATATTGGCATCAAACTGACCAAAGATATTCTCCAGATGTTCTACTGGTATATCAAGAATACATTCTTTTTCACTCATAAATGCTTTCCTTTATATCGGATATTTCCGGCAGGACCGTTTGTTTCTTTTCGGTCGCCGGAGATTGCAAGAGCAATTCTCCGTGCATGATGCACAAATCATTACTGTATTCCATAATAACATTTTTATCCATTATTTGAATACCTTTTTCCTCAAAGTTTTTTTGCAAGTCGCCAAGATGTATTTGCATGATTTCCTGCATTTCTTTTTTACTATGTGACGTCTTCTGCAATTTATAGGATTTTTCTGTCAAATAGTTGCAATAGATAGGAAGATCAAAAACACCTCCCAGGGAGATCGGATGGATTTCTCTTAAGGTTGTATGCTGCGTTTTCCCTAACATATAGGGAATGACATTAAAATAAGAGTTACTCGTGCCAAAGACAGGGTATTCCCTGCTCTGCCCCGTCTCGATCCTTTTCTGATAGGTCATTTCTTCTGCAAAGGAAAAGGCATAGACGCCCTCGATCAAAACATCCCCGTCTGCATTTTTGGGTGCATATGCCAAAGTCTGGTCTCCGGCATCATTGGTGATGGCGATCCAGCCATAAATCAGGACATCCCCCTTTTTGACATCGCTTCCCTTTTCCACCGCCGCCGTTCCATCGCGCACATAAAGAGACGTGACCTTACCATCGCATGGTGCAAGCAGGTCCATGCCGCTTTCTTCTTCCGCCTGCGCTTCTTCGGCTGCCGCCATCTTTTCTTTCAGGGCGATCTGTAGGGAGGAACCTTTCATAGAAACCGACACCCAGATGACCTCCGGGAAATCTGCTAAGATCTCTTTTTCCAGAATCTCACAATCCATATTCTTCTTTTTGCTACCGATCCCCTGTCCTTTCTGATTCAGATAGGATTCCAACATTTCCTCCGTCATAAAAGAATTGCCCGACACTCGGATCATCCAGATATAGCCTGAGACATAAAAAAGAAGGATAAGCATGGCGAAGATGCCTAGGACGTAGCCAGCCTTGTGACGGTATCTGTGCAAAGAAAAAGGCAGACCGATCTTCTTTTGGATCCACACCCTGGATTTGGTCTTATGCAGTATGTCATGCAGTTTCCAGACATCGTTTCCGTAGAGCATGGCCTGCATATGATAAGGATCCTGACTTTTTACATTCCATAAAAAAATCCCCCGGCTAATACATATTCTGATCAGACGGGGAAGATCATCTCCGGTAAACGTCAGGCACACATAACCTTTAAGAAAACGAAATAAGATCAATGATTCTTTTCCTTTACCTCTATTTTTTCAATGTTTCCGGCAATCTGCATCTCGGTCCTAGTATAATAGCAGATCCGCAGATGATCTCCCAAAATACTAACTTCCTCCTCCTTGGACTGCACAATGATCAGTTTGTCATGATACTCGATCAGACCCTTGTAATTTTCGATCAAGGCGCTGCGATTTCCCAGAAGGGTCAATTGGATCATACCGATCATCAAAGGATTTTCCAGCGGTTCCTCCCGTTCTAAAAGATTGCCGATCGTCCTCTTATCATTTTTCATCATAATGCAGTATATGAGTCATGCCAGAAACATATGCCTCAAAAGGTCTTTTTACTTGTGATATGGCTCGCCACGCATAATGCGGTAAGACCGGTAGATCTGTTCCAAAAGAATGACCCGCATCAACTGATGTGGAAAGGTCATTTTGGAAAAACTCAAGGCATAGTCGCTGCGTTTTAAAACAGCGGTATCCAGACCAATCGAACCACCGATCACAAAGACCAGACTGGACTTACCCGCCAGTCCCAAACGGTCGATCTCCTTGGATAAGCCTTCCGATGTCAGCATCTTTCCATCGATCTCTAAGCTAATACAATAATCGCTGTCTTTGATATGTTTCAGGATCCGTTCTCCTTCTTTTTTACGGATCAAATCGTTTTCCGCCTCGGACGCATTTTCCTTGGTCTTTTCATCGGCAACTTCGATAATCTGCAATTTGCAATAGCGGCTCAGACGCTTTTGATATTCTGCGATCGCATCACGAAAATATTTTTCCTTGATCTGTCCGACACACAAGATGGTAATATTCATACCTGAATTTCCTCCATATAAGCAAAGCATTAAAGCCACAGGAAATCCCTGCGGTCTTAATGCTTTTTTCTTATTGTGGTATATATTTGTAATTACACTCTAAAACATCACTGGTCTTGCCATGCTTGTCCACAAGGATCAGAGATAAAATATTGTTGCCCTCCATCATCTCGATCGGTCCTGTGTACTTAGCAGAAGCCTGTGTCGGTGTCGTACCGTCCCAGGTATAATAGACGCTCGCGCCTTCCGGCACCTCCACCGTGATAGTCGTCGGTGTCGTGAAACTGCCGCCGGATGGAGTAACAACCGGATAATCCGGGTCAGCATAGGTAATCTTATATTTCTTTTCAACTACCTGACTGGTCTTGTCGTCATTTTCACATACAGCCTTGACCGTCGTCGTGCCCTCCTCTAAAGTAAAGGCTTCCGTATAAAGAATACCGCCCTCGGTTGGATCACTGCCATCTAAGGTATAATAAATCTTCCCTGTCTTGCAGGAAAGCTCGATTGTGACATCATCGTCATATTTTCCTCCGTCTATGGAAAAGACCGGTGCAGACAAAAGATTGTCATTAAAGAGATCCAATACCTTCTGGCTGGAAGTCTGGGTTTGTAAGTAGGTCAACTTATCATAATCGCCTGTAGTCAGATAAAGAACGATCAGCGATTTGTAGGCAGAAACATTATCATCATCTTGACCGATCACCTCTAATAATAAACTTTCCGCTGTATCATATTCTTCCAACTTGATATAGTCATTGGCTGCAAGGATCTTTGCCTTGGTCTTGGTATCATTTTTTTCTATGGCACGATTGTAATAGGTCAACGCACCGGTATAATCCTCTTTTGCATCCAAGGTCTTGCCCTTGGCGACATAATGATCATAAGATGTCATATAAACGGTCAACAAGATTAACACAAGACACAGGGCAATAATCCCGCCGATCAGACCGGCTCTTGCCTTCTTATTTGCCCAAAGCCCCGCAAAGCCCTTTTTCTTTTCCGGCTTTTCTTCTACTGTTTTTTGAGCGGCAGAAGCACTCTTGCCACCGACAGAAGTCTTCTTACCCGCCTGAACATTTTGTCCGGCTGTCTCCAGCTGATCTTCCATTTTTCCGGCTGATTTTTCTTCTTCCAGAAGGGCTACCAGGAAGTCATCCTCTAAGATATTGTAATCCGGCACCATCTGCACCGGTTCTCCACATTTTTTACAAAAAACACTGCCGGCATCAATCTCGGCTCCACATTTACTACATTTCATAGCAATCTCCTATTTTTGCAGATCAACGGATTCCAGACAATTATGCATGAGCATAGCGATCGTCATTGGTCCAACGCCACCCGGAACCGGTGTAATGGCGGAACAATGCGGTGCAACCTCGTCATATGCCACATCCCCACACAAATGGTTGTTCTCATCCCGATGCATACCAACATCAATGACAACGGCTCCTTCTTTGACATAGTCTGCCGTAATAAACTGCTTCTTGCCGATCGCAACGATCAGGATATCTGCCTGTCTGGTCACAGATGCAAGATCTTTGGTCTTGGAATGGGTCACAGTGACCGTCGCATTTTCTCGCAGCATCAGAAGTGCCATCGGTTTGCCAACGATATTGCTGCGTCCTACGATCACACAATGCTTGCCTTCCATGTCAATATGACTGCGCTTTAACAACTGGATGATGCCTGCCGGTGTGCAGGATACAAAGCCCGGCAGACCGATGGAAAGCGCACCGACGTTCTGCGGGTGAAAACCATCGACATCCTTAAGCGGATCAATGGCTCTGGTGATCTTGTCCTCATCCATATGTTTCGGTAGCGGTAACTGTACCAAAATACCATTGACATCCTTGTCGACATTTAATTTGTCAATGAGCGCCAGCACTTCTTCTTCGCTGGTGTCTTCTGCCAATTCATAGGACAGAGAACGGATGCCGATGTACTCACAGGCTCTTTTCTTATTGCGTACATAGACGCAGGATGCCGGATCCTGTCCTACCAGAATCACTGCTAAGGTAACTTCCTGTCCTTGCGCATGCATAGCGGCAACTTTTCCCTTTAATTCGTCTTTGATCTCCTGTGAGATCTTCTTTCCATCAATGATTTCTGCCATTGTATCTTCTCGCTTTCCAGTCTTTCTTAAAATAATCCGGTGATCACACCATCGTCTGAAACATCAATTCCAAATGCAGCCGGCTTCTTTGGCAAGCCCGGCATAGTCATGATGGCTCCTGTAACAACCACAACAAAGCCCGCACCGGCACTTGCATAGACTTCTCTTACATTCAAGGTAAAGCCTTCCGGTCTTCCCAGTTTCTTTGCATCATCGGAAAGGGAATACTGGGTTTTTGCCATACAGACAGGGAAATCTCCCATACCCAGTTCTGTAATGTGGGCCAGTTCTTTTTCCGCAGCCGGTGCATAAGAAACATCTGCGGCACCATAGATCTCCTTGGCGATCGTAGCAATCTTGTCTTTTAATGACATTTCAGACGGATAGATTGGTGCAAAATGACTTTCCTTATTGTCCAAGACATCCAAAATGGTCTCTGCCAAGTCTATGCCACCCTGACCGCCTTTTTCCCAGACTTCGGATAAGGCAAAGGCACAGCCACGTTTCTCACAGAAGTCACGGACAAAGGCTGTCTCCTCTTCGGTATCTGTAATAAAGGAATTGAGGGTCACTACGACCGGCACACCAAATTTCTGTAAGTTTTCAATATGCTTTTCCAAATTAACGATGCCCTTTTTCAAAGCATCCAAATTTTCCTCCGACAAGGCATCTTTTGCCACACCACCATTGTATTTAAGAGCACGGATCGTTGCTACCAGAACAACGGCATCCGGGTGTAATCCTGCCATGCGGGACTTGATGTCAAAGAACTTTTCTGCGCCCAGATCAGCACCAAAGCCTGCCTCCGTCACACAGATATCTCCCATTTTCAATGCCATCTTTGTCGCGCGCACACTGTTACATCCATGTGCGATATTAGCAAACGGACCGCCATGCACCAGTGCCGGTGTATGCTCTAAGGTCTGAATTATATTTGGCTTCAAAGCATCCTTTAGAAGGGCTGCCATGGAACCGACTGCCTGCAGATCTGCTGCCGTAACCGGCTCTCCCTTAAAATTGTAAGCCACTATGATGCGGCCAAGTCTTCTCTTTAAGTCAGCCATATCATCTGCCAGACAGAGGATTGCCATAATTTCAGAAGCAACGGTAATGACAAAATGATCCTCTCTTACCATACCATCCATCTTGCTGCCCAAGCCCACGACGATATTGCGGAGCACACGGTCATTCATATCCAGACAACGTTTCCATTTGATCTGTCTTGGATCAATGCCAAGTTCGTTTCCCTGCTGGATATGATTGTCTAAAAGGGCTGCCAGCAGGTTATTTGCAGAAGTGATCGCATGAAAATCTCCGGTGAAATGCAGATTGAGATCTTCCATAGGAACGACCTGGGCATATCCACCTCCCGCAGCACCACCTTTGATACCAAAGCAAGGTCCTAAGGAAGGCTCACGAAGTGCAAGGACTGCTTTTTTGCCTAACTTTGCAAAAGCCTGTCCCAGGCCAACACTGGTTGTCGTCTTTCCCTCACCTGCAGGTGTCGGATTGATTGCGGTAACAAGTACCAGTTTGCCATCTTCTTCCTTTGCTAAACGCTCCATACACTCATCTGACAACTTAGCCTTGTATTTTCCATACATTTCCAAGTCATCCGGTGTAAGTCCTACCTGTTCTGCAATCTCAGTAATTGGAAGCATAGTCGCTTCCTGTGCGATTTGGATGTCTGTTTTCATGTTCTCTCTCCTTACATAAGTAAAATGTTGTCTGGTCTCTAGTAACCTCTATCCTAAAAGTCATCGCTGACCGGATATTCCTCTTCCACCGCTGAAACCGCTGATGGATTTAAGAGTTGTTCAAACTGGATCGGTGTCATATGTACCGTTCTTGGTTTGGTTCCCATTTCCGGTCCCACGACTCCAGCCTCCTCCAATTGGTCCATAATTCGGGCGGCTCTGTTAAAGCCGATCTTGAAGTTACGCTGTAACATACCGATCGAACCCTTTTCTTTGGATACGATCAGACGCCCTGCCTCTGCAAAATAGGAATCCCTCGTATCTTCAAAACCACTGCCGCCTCCAATAACGGTAGCACCATCACTGCCGTCTGCACCGGACTCAATATGTTTGGTCACATTTTCATCATAGGAAGCCTCTTCGTTGTTACCCTTGATATAATCTACTACATCCTGTACTTCTTCATCTGAGACAAAGGCCCCCTGCACACGCAATGGCTTGGTATAGCCCTGTGGATAATAAAGCATGTCCCCGTTTCCTAAAAGTTTTTCAGCCCCAAACATATCCAGAATGGTTCTGGAATCCACACCACTGTTGACCGCAAATGCGATACGGGATGGCATGTTCGCCTTGATCAGACCGGTCACAACATCAACAGATGGTCTCTGGGTTGCTAAGATCAGATAAATACCGGCGGCTCTGGCCTTTTGTGCCAAACGACAGATGGATTCCTCGACTTCCTTTGCAGCAACCATCATAAGGTCTGCCAACTCGTCTACTATCACGACCATTTCCGGCATTTTTTCAAAGGTACCCAATTCTCCATTGGAATTGATCGGTAACTGATAGTTATGTTCTTCCAGTTTTTTATTGTAAGATTTGATGTCACGCACACTGGCATCCGCAAATTTCTGATAACGGTCATCCATTTCCGTAACCGCCCAGTGCAAAGCACCTGCCGCCTTTTTCGGATCGGTGACGACCGGGATCAAAAGATGTGGAATGCCATTGTAAATACTGAGTTCTACGACCTTGGGATCGATCATGATAAACTTGACTTCATCCGGTCTTGCCTTATATAAGATACTCATGATGATCGTATTGATACAGACGGATTTACCGGAACCTGTCGTACCGGCAATCAAAAGGTGTGGCATCTTGGCAATATTTGCCGTGATGACATTGCCCGCAATGTCCCGTCCTGCGCAGAAAGTCACCTTGGACTCTGCCTTTTTAAACTCTGCAGAAGAAGCCATTTCCTCAAAAGATACCATGACTTTATTTTTGTTTGGCACTTCGATACCAACGGCTGCCTTTCCCGGGATCGGCGCTTCGATACGGATATCCGTAACCGCCAGATTCAACTTGATATCATCTGCCAGATTGGTGATACGATTGACGCGGACACCCACTTCCGGCTGTAACTCATAACGGGTAACCGTCGGCCCACAGGTAACATCTGTCACCTCTACATTGATGCCAAAATTGCGGAGCGTCTGTTCCAGTTTGTCTGCCGTGGCTTCCAATTCTGCCTTGGAATTTCCGTTTCCGCCTGCTGCCTTTTTTTTCAAAAGCGACAACATCGGAAATTTATAGGCTGCCGCCGGTTTCATCTCCTGCTTGCTCTTTGCGATCTCATCTGCCACCTGATCTGCACTCTTTTGTGTCTCCTGCATACTCGACGCTGTCCTGCGTGGACGTTTTTCTGTGGCTGTCACAGCCTCAGCCGCTGCGGATGCTGCCAGAGCCTTTCCCTCGGTCCTGCCTTCTTCCGGCACGGAAGACATATCTGCCTGCCCTTGTGACTGTATCAAAGAAGTCGGTCTTACCGGATCATTTTCTGACTTAAACGCTTCCGTGGCTACACTTGCCACAGACGGTGACGACAGATTGATGCGTCGATTTGGACGTGCCGGTTCTGCCTTGGCAGCCTCTGCCGGCTTGCCGTCGACTTGCGTCACCGGACTTTTTGCGCTTTCTGTCCTTATCGGCTTTTCTTCATCCGGACCAATAACAGACGCAGATCCGGCGCGTTTGGAAGATAAAGGCACACGCTTGACATTCTTGACCTCGACATCCTTTTGCGGTGCCATATGTACCTGTTCCACCTCATCCGAGGAGACCTGCACTGCCTGAATCTCCGGCTCCATCTTTGTATCAAATGCCACACCTGAAATCTTCCGGTCTCTGCGCGGCGCGTTTTCATCTACCTGACCGGCAGCCGCCTGCCGTTTCTTGTCGGCACGGATCCTTGCCAGCCTTGCCTCACGGTCTTCACTTGGATCTGTATAACGTCTTTTTCTTCTACGTCTGCGATTTCCTGCCTGCTGTAGCAAAGAGCGCTCCGTAATGAGGATCAGGCAAACAATCATAATGACAAAGGTAAGCACATAAGCACTAATCACACCAAAGCCTTCCACAAGACCGGATGCGATCAGTCCACCCAAAAGCCCTCCTCCGGACTTACTCTCTCGCCCATAGTAAAAAGCACGCATAGCAGCATAGGGAGCATCCCCATGGGCAAATAATTCCACCAAAACACTAAGAAAAACCATAAGCACACCGCCGGCGATCAGTTTGATCGTGGCGAGCCGGTTTCCCTGATTGGAAATACCAAAGAAAGTAGCCACCAGAAGCAGGATGGGAAACAGATAGGCAACCAATCCAAAAATGCCAAAAAAGAAACCACTGACAGCATTGCCTACGATCCCACCGATCCCCAGATTGCTCAAAAACAAGAGAACGCAAACTGCAAGAAAGATCCACAAAAAGATCTCTTTGACGGCTTCTGCCTTTGCAACATCGACCACTTCTGCCTCAACTGTGACATTTTTGCTAGTCGTTTTCGGTTTTGTACCCTTTTTCGTCGGCTGCTTCTTCGTGGCTGTAGACTTTTTGCTTGCGGAAGTCTTAGTCGTATTCCGTTTTGCACTTGTCGTTTTATTAGCCATAATTTACGAATCCCCTAATCTTATAATCCCACACATCCTGCAATTACTGCAATCACACCTACGATCATGCAATATACAGAAAAGATGGTAAATTTCTTCTTGCGGACAACAAGAAGCATCGTCTTGATACAAATATATCCTACGACAGCGGCAACCAGCATGCCAGCGACATAATTGACAATCTCAGAAGACGCTGTTGTTGCAAGACTTAGATCCTTCAGTTCCAAAACGGCTGCCCCAAGCACTGCCGGAATGGACATGATAAAGGAATATTTTACTGCAAAAGTACGATCAAAGCCGCTCAAAAGACATGCCGTGATCGTTGTTCCTGAGCGGGACAATCCCGGAAGTGTGGCAAATCCCTGACATACGCCGATCACAACAGCATTGCCATAACTTGCATTCTCTTCAGTCTTTTTGCCGGTTTTCACTCGATCGGAAATAAAAAGCAAAATACTTGTGATGATCAGGCAGATGCCTGGAACCAATACAGTCGCAGATGCTGCTTCGATCAGATTCTGTCCCAAAACACCCATAATACCGGTAGGGATAGTAGAGACAATGATCAGCATGACAAAACGACGATACGGTGTATCCACCATCTTGCGGTACTTCTTTTTCTTGGAAGAAAAGAGATTGCTGATTGCAATGCCAACATTGGCAAGAAAGTCGATTACGATAGATACGCCCTCACAGATCAACTCCCAGATATCTTTATAGTAAACTGCAAAAATGGCAACCAGTGTACCTAAATGCAATAAAACATCAAACATGATCCCGGTATCTGTCTCCACATGAAACAATGCCTTAAAAAGTGCCAGATGCCCGGAACTGCTGACTGGCAGAAACTCGGTCAAACCTTGGATAAGTCCCATTAAAATAGATTGTAATAATGACATAATGTCCTCCAAATAAATGATTTTACTAACTTTTTAATATTACCATATTTTCCAGAACGTGTCATTATTACTTTTCTACAGATTACGCACCATTTTGCTTCTTCTTTTTGCCCGAGATCTTTCTTTCCAAGGTCTGCATGGCATCCCCCAGATCTCCTACCTGAGAGATCAGTCCCTCTTTCACTGCTTTCTCTCCCACCAGGATGGTTCCCAGATCCTTCGCCATGGTATCTTTGGCAAGCATGAGTTCTTCCAGACGCACCTTTTCAATCGCCGCATGCCTACAAATGAAACCAATGATCCGCTCCTGCATCTGGTTGAATTGATAATATGTCTGGGGTGCTCCCAGCACAGTTCCGTTCATCCGTACCGGATGTGCCAGCATGGTTGCAGACGGCACAATAAAAGAACAATCTGTTGCCACTGCCAAAGGTATGCCAATGGAATGACTGCCGCCGATCACAAGAGAAACCGTTGGCTTTTGTATGGCTGCAATCATTTCCGCAATTGCCAGCCCGCACTCCACATCTCCACCAATGGTATTTAAGACAAAAAGAATACCATCTATAGAACTATCATTTTCCATACCGATCAAAAGCGGTATTATATGTTCATATTTTGTTGTCTTAGCGTTTGCTGCCAGAAGCGTGTGTCCTTCGATCTCACCTATGATCGTCACGATTCCAATCTTGTATCCCTTTTCTGTCGTAATGACTTCCTGCCCATATTCCTTCACACTATCCATTTTTATCTTCCTTTTTCTTTTTAGTGTGCATCAAAGAATATGAAAAAATACAGTCGTCACCATAGCAAAAAGCGCCAGTTTATGAACTGTATCCCCTTTTACTGGACATCCAGTGAAAGAGGTACAGATCAAACTGACGCAACTTTTATATGTCTATTATGACTCTCCCATCAGATAGGAGTAAAGTCCCTCATAATTGGCTTTGGAGTTTTTCCATGAGTAATCTTTTTGCATACCACGGTCAACCATCTTATTCCACTCTGCCTTCTTTTCAAAGAAAACATACTTGGAATAATTGACAGTATTCAAAAGTTCATCCCCATTATAATTGGCAAAGGAGAATCCATCCCCGGTATGTTCATATTCATTGTAAGGAATGACTGTATCCTTTAATCCACCTGTCTCACGCACAATCGGTACGGTACCATAGCGGAAAGAAATCAACTGGGTCAGTCCACATGGTTCAAAGCGCGATGGCATCAAAAATGCATCGGCCGCTGCGTATAACTTGTGAGCCAGATCTTCGGAATAACAGATGTTTGCGGATATACGATCCGGGTATTTCCATGCAAAGTGACGGAACATATTCTCGTACTGGGCTTCGCCGGTACCGATCACAACCAGTTGGGTATTGTCATCCACCAAACGCTCGATACAATAATTGATCAGATCCAGTCCCTTTTGGTCTGTCAGGCGTGAAATCAGCCCAATCATGTACTTTTTCTTGTCAACGACAAGTCCAAGCATATCCTGTAACTTTTCTTTGTTGATTTTTTTGTTGGTCCTGAAATTGGATGCACTGTAATTTTTGAAGATCAGATCATCCCTTTCCGGATCATACATGGCATAATCAATACCATTGACGATACCGCGCATATCAAAATGTCTGGCTGACAAAAGTCCGTCCAAGCCCTCACCATAATAAGGGGTCTGGATCTCCCCTGCATAGGTATCACTGACAGTCGTAATATAGTCTGCATAGACCAAACCGCCCTTTAACATATTGGCACCCTTTTTGAACTCCAATTTATCCGGGGTAAAGAGATCCATCGAAAGACCGGAAATCCCCTGAATAGTCTCAATATCCCAGACGCCCTGAAACTTGAGGTTATGTATGGTCATGACTGACTTCATGCCCCAGAAGAAAGGATTACCGGCAAATTCTGTCTTTAAATAAACAGGGATCAATCCTGTCTGCCAGTCATGGCAGTGGATGATATCCGGCTGAAAGTCAATAAGCGGTAACATGGAAAGCACTGCCTTGTCAAAGAAAATAAATTTCTCGATATCGTAGCGCGTATCCCCATAAGGATAAAAGCACTCAAAGTACTCCAGATTATCGATAAAATAGTATGTGATTCCCTGATACTCATACTGCATGACACCTACATAGCGCTCGCCGATATAAGATCCCATCCCCATCTGGAAATGGCACACATACTGAAAGGAATCACGGTATTGTGGCGGAATACAGGTATAGTCCGGCAGGACCACACGGATATCCCATTCTGATCTGTCAAATTCTTTTGGCAAAGCTCCAACCACGTCAGCCAATCCCCCGGTCTTGACAAATGGTACACACTCGCTTGCCGCAAAAAGTACTTTCTTCATAGTAACCCCTCCTAATGAATCAAAATACTACTCGTCCCAGTTATGATATACTTCCTGAACGTCATCATCTTCATCCAGCAAAGATAAGATCTTATTGATGTTGTAAAGATCCTGCTCATCTGTAAGTTCTACATAGGTCTGCGGGATCATTGTCACTTGGGCATCTGCCATAGCAATCTTCTCCTGCTCCAATGCTTCACGGACAGCAGAAAAATCATCCGGATCTGTCAACACGATGAAGGAATCTTCTTCCTCCGTAAAATCCTCTGCACCTGCATCCAGTGCCATCATCATCAGATCATCTGCATCCAGATCACATTCTTCCTTGCCAATGATAATCTGTCCCTTTTTATCAAACATGTAAGATACACAGCCCTGAGTTCCAAGACTTCCCTTACCCTTGGTAAAAGCGCTGCGCACATTGGCAGCGGTACGGTTCTTATTGTCGGTCAAAGCATCAACGATGATTGCTGTACCGTTTGGTCCATAACCTTCATATGTAACCGTTTCATAATTGACTGCATTTGCATCACCGGCAGCTTTCTTGATACCTCTTTCAATGGTATCGTTTGGCATATTGTTGGCCTTTGCCTTGGCAATAACATCACGAAGTCTGCTGTTATTGTCAGGATCCGGTCCGCCTTCCTTGACCGCTACAGCGATCTCGCGTCCGATAATGGTAAATACCTTACCCTTTGCAGCATCATTTTTCTCTTTCTTATGCTTAATGTTAGCAAATTTTGAATGTCCTGACATAAAATTATATCCTCTTTTCTAAAGTATTCTTTTCTAGTGTATCATTTTTTGTTTTATATGGCAAACACCTGTACCTGCCGGATCATTTTTCCTTCTACATCCAGCACTTTAAAGCGGTAGCCCTTATATTGGACTTCAAAGGTCTCATGTTCTTCCGGGATTTTGTCAATGTGGGAGATCAAAAAGCCATTTAAGGTCTCGTAGTCCTCCGGGAACGTAATCCCCAGGACCTCTGCCGCCTCCTCTAGGGAAGTGCCGCCATCCATGCGGTAAAAATCCGGTGCGACCTGTTCGATGGACGCTTCTTCCTTGTCGTGTTCATCCTGGATATTTCCAACAATCTCCTCTAAGATATCCTCCATTGAGATAATTCCACTGGTCTGTCCGTACTCATCCACCACGATCATCATGTGTTTTTTCTTGGACTGCATCTTGGCAAATAAAGTATTTAAACTATGGGTCTCCGGCACGAATTCCGGCGAATGCAACAGTTTGTCAAAATCTCGCAATTTCTGCCCGTAAGTCTTATGGTCTTTGGCAAAGACCAGTGCATCCTTAATATGTAAAAGACCGATGATATTATCCAGATCATTTAAATAAACCGGATATCGGGAAAAAGGTGCATCCTGCATAAAAGTAAGTGCCTTGCCAAAGGTCATTTCGCCATCCAAGGCAATGATCTGTCTGCGATGGACCATAATATCCTTGGCATCCTTGTCACCAAATTCAAAGATGTTATGTATCATGGCGGCTTCACTGGCTAGAAGCACACCATGTTCATGCCCTTCATTGACAATGGAAATGATCTCATCTTCCGTGACATCATCCACTTCTTCCGCAGGATCAACACCAAAAAGTCCGCTGATCTTTTTACTAAGCAGATCATACAGAAGGATCAAGGGACGAAAAGTTTTTCTTAAAGTCTCGTAGGCTCCCAGATAGCGCAGTGCGATCTTACAATGCTTTTTGGAACTGATACGATATAGGGTTCCAAAAAAGAAAACCGCATATAATACGGCAAAGGTCACATACACAAAAATGGCAAGTAAGACCCTTTCCCATGTACTTCCCGCAATGACCGACATTCCATTGTAAAGCAGGTAAAAAGAACTTGCTACAATACCAATCCCGGAAAAGATCCGCAAAAAAGAACTGCTAATGACCAGCAAATGGTCATCACTGTGGTATCGTTCCAAGCACCTTGCCTTGGCTGGATCTTCTTTCTGCAAGACTTCCAGATCACTGTCATTGATATGATCGATCGCGATCTTAAAACTACTAATGATGATCTGCATGATAACACATAGGCAAACAACGATCACGCAGATCAAACACCTGACTCCTTCATCCATGGTATTCTATTACCTCATTTCCTTTCTTATGTGAAAATCTTTGAAACTGCTATGTAAGCAATTCCAGACTGATCTCTAATGCTTTATCAATCTCAAATAAAACCTGATTATCCAAATGACATATCTTATCCTTAAGCCTAGCCTTATCAATGGTGCGAAGTTGCTCCAAGAGCACGACCGAATCCTTGACCAGGTCATATTTACCACTATCCAGTGAAACATGCGTTGGCAATTTTGCCTTGTGCAACTGGGATGTGATTGCTGCACAGATCACGGTCGGAGAATGAATATTTCCGACATCATTTTGAATAATCAGTACCGGTCGGATCCCGCCCTGTTCCGAGCCAACAACCGGTCGCAAGTCTGCATAATAAATATCGCCTCTTTTAATTGTCATACTACACTCTCCAAAATTGAATTTTTAAATAGTATTTCCACAATTTCAAAAGCTATTCATATTTAGATTATGCAAAATAATTCATTTCGTCAACGCATACGCCGTCTTTCTGATAAAAACGCGGAATGCGGTCGCCTAGATCACATGCCAGTTCGTAGTTAAAACGCCCGGACATTTTTCCCAGTGTCTCCATGGAAATAACTGCATCCCCGTCCTGACCGATCAAGGTCACACGGTCCAGATACTCTGCCTCCGGGATATCCGTCACATCCACCATCATCTGATCCATGCAAACCCTGCCCACGATCGGTGCAGGCTTGCCGTGCACAAGCACATATCCCTTACTTGACAGAGAGCGCGGATAGCCGTCCCCATATCCTACCGGGATCGTTGCAATACGGCTTTCCCTATTTGTAACGTAAGTGCCGCCATAACTGATCGCACTTCCTGCCGGAAGGTTCTTAATGTGAACAATATAACTGTAGAGTGACAAAATGGGATGCAAAGGGAAAGCATGATCCATCTCCTCTGACGGCCACAGACCATATAAGGTAATGCCCGCACGAACCATATTTTCGTGATATCCAGGCAGTTCTAAAATAGCGGCACTGTTGCAGCAATGACAAGTCGGAAAAGTAATTCCTTCTTCCTGCAATTTACTGATTATATCTTTGAATAAACCATAAGCTTTATTTGCATAGGATTTATCTGCTTCATCCGCTCTGGCAAAATGGGTAAAGATTCCTTCTAGACAAAGATTATTTAGACCTGCGATCTCTTTGATCTCTTCTATCGATTCCGGGCATACCGGATAGCCGATTCTGTGCATACCGGTATCAATCTTGATATGGACCAGTGCCTTTTTATGACACTTTTCTGCAACCGCATTCAGGACTTTCGCCACGTCATTCCGATAAACGCCAAAACGGATGTCCTGTTGGATCAGTTCTTCATAATCTTTTTCAAATACATAACCTAAAATCAGAATCATCTTTTGGATGCCTGCTTTTCGCAACTCCAAGGCTTCTTCTGCCGTTGCAACCGCATAACCACTGATACGGTTATTGTCCTCTAAATATTTAGCGATTGCCCTTGCCCCATGTCCGTAGGCATTGGTCTTGATCACAGCCATTATTCCGACATCCTGTGGTAATTTTTCTTCCATTGCCTGCACATTTTGATCCAAAGCATTAAAATCTACGACGGCATAAACACGCCTTTTTTCTATATCCACTATCATCGTCCTTCTTTCTGATAAATCCTTTTCATTCCCTTTATGATATCGCCTGCCTGCATGCAAAGATTGCCCTCTGTTCTTGCGGCTTCTTCTCCCGCAAGTCCATGCAGATAAACGCCAAGTGATGCCGCATCTTCCGGTCTCAAGCCCTGTGCGATCAGCCCTGCGATCACACCACACAAGACATCCCCGCTGCCGGCGGTTGCCATCCCGCTACAGCCGCTCGCATTGATATAAGTCGTGGCATAAGGCACGGACACGATCGTAACTGCATCTTTAAGTGCACAGATAACCTGATAATCCCTTGCGAAATCCTGTGCCAGTGATAATTTATGGTCGGCAACATACATAAGCGGGCTGCCCGTCAACCGTGCCATCTCACCCAGATGTGGAGTAATGACTGTCTCCGTATGGGGCTTTTTCAGCCAGTTTAAATGGTCTGCCAAAATTCCCAGTGCATCCGCATCCACTACCATAGGTACGGCTGCATTTTCCAAAGTCGTACGAACCAGATTTTCTGCCAGATTCGTCTTTCCGATCCCCGGACCTATGGCTATGGCATCTGCCCATGCGAGTTCTTCTAACAACTGCTTTTCATTCCATTTATCATAGGTAACAAGGATGGCTTCCGGGAAACGTGTCAAAATGATATCACGGTTGCATCTTGGCGTATAGATCTTGACCATGCCGGCACCACTCGTCAAAGCGCTTTTAGAAGCAAGATAAGACGCACCTGCCATGTCCTCGCTGCCGGCAATCACAAGCACCTTTCCCCGGCTTCCCTTGTGGTCATCCGGGCTTGCCTTCGGTAACTGTTTAAGATCCTCTTGTTCCAGACTCTTGCAAGGTAAGACTTGGTCTGCCAGACTGCATGGCTCAATGCCGATCGAAGATACAATCAGTTCTCCACAATATTTCTTGCCCGGATAAAGCATCTGTCCGACTTTGGCAAAAGCGAAGGTAATGGTCGCATCTGCCAAGAAGGCTGTTCCCATGATCTGTCCGTCATCTGCAGACACACCCGACGGCATATCCACCGCCAGCCGGTAAGCATCCATGGCATTGACCTTCTGCAAAAGTGTAGAATAATCTCCTCCCAGTTCTCTGGAAAGTCCGATACCAAACAGGGCATCTACAATCACCTGCGCATCTGCCAGCACATCTGTAGAACTAGATAGTTCCATGCCATACTGCTGACAGATCTTTTGCTGCATGACATTTTCCGGCGAAGCCTTGGAAAAATTACCCACCAGACATACCGAGACCTGACTCCCCCCCAAATGCAAAAGCCTTGCAATGGCAAGTCCGTCCCCACCATTGTTGCCACTGCCACATAGGATGGCGATCTTCTTTTTCCACAAATCTCTTTCATGCAAAAATGAAACAACCGATAGTGCGGCTCTCTCCATAAGCACCATGGCTGGTAGACCATAATGCTCGATCGTGCGGCTATCGCATTGTTTCATTTCGCGACTGTTTAAAATATATTTCATACGTCTCCTTTTTGTACATCTTTTGATAATTGTTCGTCCTGGGTCGTATCACCGGACGGGCGATCCTCTCCTGTGATCAGATCCACATCATCATTTTGCACATCAAAAAGATTGATGATATCTTTTCCAAATATATCATGCATATATGCATAGATTTCTTTATTGTTGATCTCCCGATTCTGTTTGCGGATAATATTCTTTTTTAATTCTACCCGGACCTTTTTAATCCATTCCGCAATCTCCTCGGCTTCTTTGTAATTGGTGCGCAGACGATCATAGCAAAAGGTCATGGTCTCCATCATCAGTGCGTCATTGCAGGACTGTATCTCCTTGGGAATCTCCAAAAGAGCATCCTCATTGGCTGCGATCTTTTCCTTGACTTCCTCGATCAGCCGTTTGTTCTCGTCCATCTGCCGGCTGTGCGTCTCCTTGTCCTCCTCTGCATCCATATGCTCTACGATATTCTGCATGAGGGAAGACTTGACCTTCTTCAGGTCCTTTAACTCCTGTGTCAGGCGTCCCTGACGCTCCAAGATCTCCTTCAACTGGCTTTCCAGTTCCTGCACCTCTTTAGGCTTGCCATCTAGGGCAAAAAGCCGGTGCCATTTCTGATCTAAGACCAAAATGGGTATTTTTGTTTTCGCCAGTGCTTCTGTAAACGCCTGTCGTTCCATACGCTCACCTTCTTTTGAAAACTATTTTTTGTGGTTGGCAATATTGTAAGAAAGCTGCATCAGACTATCAGACAGATGCACATTTTCAACCACCATATCCTCCACATCATCTAAATCTACATGGGCAAAATTCCAGATGGCATGTACGCCAAGGGAAGATAACTGCGCCGCTGTCGCTTCTGCATTCTGCTTTGGCAGGGTCAGTGCCGCGATATCCACACGTGTTGTCTTTACAAATTCCGGTAATTCGTCCAACATACGAATCGGGATATTTCTTACCTCTTTTCCCTTCAATGCAGGATTGACATCAAACAGACCAACAATCTTGAAACCTAATTTGTCAAACTTGACATAATTGGCGATCGCCTGTCCTAAGTTACCGATACCGATCACGATCACATTGTGCGTCTCATTCAGTCCTAAAATCTTGCCGATCTCATCATACAAATACTGGACATTATAGCCGTAGCCCTGCTGACCAAAACCGCCGAAATTGTTGAGATCCTGTCGGATCTGGGATGCCGTCACATGCATGCGGTTGCTGAGTTCGTTGGATGAAATGCGCTCCACGCCTGCATCAAGCAATTCTCCTAAATATCTGTAATATCTTGGCATACGGCGAATGACTGCCTGGGATATTTCCTTTTCCACGTTTAGTTCCCCCTACTTCCACTGTCAATGATGACATTTATATCATATTCATATAAAAATTATAAATATTTTAAATATATATGTCAAATTTTTAACAGGGTCCGTCTATCCTATGCGAAATCATGTGTCAGTGTCTCCGACAATTCTTCCCAACTTTCATAGAGGGAATCCAATTCTTCCTGTAACTTTTCCTGTTTTTGCGATAATTCATTGAGTTTTGCCGAATTTGTCGCCACATCATCCTTGGCAAATTCTTCCTCAATGTGACGCAGGTCTTCTTCGCAGACGGCAATGCGGTCTTCCACCTCTGCCAGACGATTTTCCACCTTGCGCTTTTCGCTCTGGACCTTCTTTTGCTGCTTCCAATCCATCTTGCTCTCAGACTCCCCGGACACAGGCTCGTCTCCTGCCTTTGCCTCAGCCACCTCTTCCTGGCGGCTTTGCAAGAACTGGGCCTTCTTCTCAACATAATAATCATAATTGCCCAGATAGACCGTAAAATGCTGCCCTGCCAATTCTAAGATCTTGTCTGCGGTCTGGTTGACAAAATAACGGTCGTGCGACACATAAAGCACCGTTCCCTCGTAGGCATTGATGGCATTTTCCAAAATCTCCTTGGACTCCATATCCAAATGGTTGGTCGGCTCATCCAGAATCAAAAAGTTAGCACCGGACAACATGAGTTTGGCAAGAGAGATACGCCCACGCTCTCCACCACTCAGGTCACCGATCCGCTTGTAGCAATCATCCCCTAAAAACATAAAGGCTGCCAGAACATTGCGGATCCTGGTCTGATTCAAATTCGGATAGGTATCGCTCATCTCCTCAAATAAGGTCTTATCGTCATCTAATTCCTGCTGTTCCTGGTCGTAATAACCAATCGTGACATTTGCACCCAGACGAAATACCCCTGCATCTGCCGGAACGATCTCGTTGATAATCTTAAGGAGGGTCGTCTTTCCAGTACCATTATCCCCAAGGATCGCTACATGCTCGCCTCTTTGCAAAAGAAAATCTACATTGGAAAAGAGGATGACGCCATCGTAGGCTTTAGACAGACCAATGAGTTCCAAGACATCATTTCCGCTGGTCTTATCCGGTGCTAAGGACAACTGCATACGGCTTTCTTCATCGATCGGCTTTTCCAATACATCGATCTTATCCAAGGCTTTTTGCCGACTCTCTGCACGCTTGATGGACTTTTCCCGATTGAATTGCTTTAACTTGTCGATGACTTCCTGCTGATGGGCGATGGATGCCTGCTGCTTTTCGTATTCTCGCAGCATAGTCTTGCGAATTTCTTCTTTTTGCATGGCAAAGGCAGAATAATTACCTTTATAGACGTGTGCCGTATGCATACTCAGATCGATTACCTTGGAAACGATGCGGTCCAGAAAATAACGGTCATGAGCTACAATGATAACGGTTCCCTTATAATTCATAAGAAAAGTCTCCAACCACTCGATTGAAGACATATCCAGATGGTTGATTGGCTCATCCAAAAGCAGGATATCCGGCTTCATCACCAATAATTTTCCCAGTGAAACACGGGTCTTCTGTCCCCCGGAAAGCATATCCATGGTCTTTTGAAAATCTTCCTCCGAAAATCCAAGTCCGCGCAAGACCCCCTGCACTTCAGACTCATAAGCATAGCCATTGTTATGGTCAAAGATGTCATGGAGTTCATGGTAGCGTTCCAAAAGGGTATCCAGATCCTGCCCTGTGACTTCCGTCATCTGTTCTTCCATTTTTTGTAGACGAGCCTGCATATCCAGAATATCCTGACGCGAAGAATAGACGGTCTGATAGACCGTCTCGCATCCTTCTACATTCTGATACTGTGCCAGATAACCAAGACTCGCATCCTTTGCGAGCACGACATTTCCCGCATCCGCATCCAATTCTCCGGTGATCATCTTGAGCAGTGTTGATTTGCCGGCGCCATTGTTTCCGACAATAGCAACCTTGTCCCCTTCATTGATCTGAAAGGATACATTCTTTATAATGTCATCACTTCCAAATGACTTTGAAAGATTCTGGCATGATAAGATCATGACTTCCTCCTATAACATAGCTTCCAGTGTTGTACGGATGGCTTTGATAAATCCCTGGCTGTTTAAAACAGTTGGATTTTCGATGGTCGTGATCAGAGCAAGATCCTTTGTCATCTTTCCATCCTCGATCGTCTTGATACAAGCCTGCTCCAACTTATCTGCAAATTCGCAAAGTTCTGGTGTGCCATCCAACTCACCACGTTTTCTCAGGGCTCCTGTCCATGCAAAGATCGTAGCAACAGAGTTTGTGGATGTCTCCTCACCCTTTAAGTGCTTATAATAATGTCTCTGTACGGTTCCATGCGCTGCCTCATACTCATAGACACCCTGTGGGGATACCAGAACAGAGGTCATCATGGCAAGAGAACCAAACGCAGAAGAAATCATATCGCTCATGACATCGCCATCGTAGTTCTTGCAAGCCCAGATGTAACCACCCTCAGACTTCATCACGCGGGCTACGGCATCATCGATCAGGGTATAGAAATAAGTAATGCCTGCCTCGGCAAACTTATCCTTATAAGACTCCTCATAAATCTCCTGAAAAATATCCTTAAAGGTATGATCGTATTTCTTAGAGATGGTATCCTTGGTTGCAAACCAGAGATCCTGCTTGGTATCTAAGGCATAGTTGAAACACGCCTTAGCAAAACTCTCGATGGAATCATTCAGATTGTGCTGTCCCTGCACAACACCCGCTCCGGTAAAGTTATGTACAACTTCTCTCGTCTGGCTGCCATCCTCTGCCGTATAAACAAGTTCTACCTTTCCGGGACCCGGAATGACCATCTCGGTATTCTTGTAGACATCCCCATAAGCATGACGTGCAATGGTGATCGGCTTTTTCCAATTCTTGACACATGGCTCAATGCCCTTAACAATGATCGGTGCACGGAAAACGGTACCGTCCAAGATTGCACGGATGGTTCCGTTCGGGCTCTTCCACATCTCTTTTAAATCATATTCGCTCATACGTGCAGCATTTGGTGTGATCGTTGCACACTTTACGGCAACCCCATACTTCTTGGTCGCTTCCGCGGAATCGACCGTCACCTGATCATCGGTCTCATTACGATGTTCCAGTCCCAAGTCATAATACTCGGTCTTTAAATCTATAAATGGAAGTAACAGGTCATCCTTGATCATCTTCCAAAGGATTCTTGTCATTTCATCCCCATCCATCTCAACAAGTGGTGTCTTCATCATAATCTTGCTCATGTTCTTTGCCTCCTTAGCATTTTCCCTATTGCTTTCTAGTATAGCAAAACTTTTTACTGCGGTAAAGTCACGAATCATTTTGTAACCACTTTTCAAAATGCGCATAAGATACAGTGTAAATATTTAGGAGGGTTTCTTATGAGTGACCTAGTTGCAACAAATTGTGGATGTGGAAATGACAACAATAACGGATGCTGTTCTTCTTTGATCTGGATCATCCTGATCTTAGCATTGTGCGGAAATGGATCAACATTTTCAAATGACGGATGTGGATGTGGAAACAGCATCTGGATCATCCTCTTACTTCTTTGCTGCTGTAACGATGGCGGCGGCTGCGGAAGTTTCTTCTAAAACTTTCATCGAAAAGGCGTCCATTTAAGGGCGCCTTTTCACTATGCTATCTTCTTTTTTGCCTGCCATCCCATCGATTGCCTTTTTCTCTTCCGTCTTGTTTACAGCGTCTACATTCTTCCCCCTGCATTTTCTTTTTTTGTAGGCATTCCTCATCCACTTCAAAACATTCATTTCCACGCAGGATCAATCGTCTCATATTTCTATATTCCTAAAAGTATTTTCTTACATTATCTTATTCTAACTTTTAAAATTCGTCATATAGTAAATAAAAAACGCTTATGGAAAATGAATCTCTTTCTCTTTATGACAATCGTTTACAAAACAAGGAAATAAACATATTAAAAACGGTCCTACCTTACTTGGGATCGACGGCACAAAAGAATATCTCCATGATGATATCTTATCTGCAAATGCAAAAAACCATGGAATATTTTGAAAACCCGGAAAATACCATGCAGATCAGTGCCATGGAGAAAAAAAATTCGACATCTGACATTTTAAACGCCATCAAAGTCTACTGTAACGAAAACGAGAAAAGGCAAATTGATCAAGTATTAAATGCCATGCAGATGTTATCCACCTACGAAATCCTATTTAACGGAGGCAATGACTAATGGATCCTTCTTTTCTGAACAACCCGATCTTCCAATCCATTCCCAAAGAAAAGCAACAATTTTTGCAGGCTTTTGCCGCCAGCTCCCACACCGGGACTGCCAATGAGCTGGCAAGCCAGTTATCCAGTGCTGCCATGGAAGCAAGATCCAAGGGGCTGACTTTTACCGATGCCGAGACGACACTGCTCATCGGCATGTTAAAACAGAACATGTCACCGGAAGAACAAAAAAAAGCGGATCGTATCATCCAACTGGTACATACTTTCCGCCCACATTAAGACAGACAATAAGGACGACCCACATGAGTCGTCCTTATGTATATCTTTAACTTATTTTTCTACGATGTTGACAATGCGTCCCGGTACATAGATCTCTTTTACAATGTTACCGGTCAACTTATCTGCAATAGATTCTTTTGCTTTTGCAATAACATCATCTTTTGCATCATCTTTGCCAATGGTTATCGTTCCTTTCATTTTTCCATTGATTTGTACAGCAATCTCAACGGTTGACTCAACGGTCTTTGCTTCATCATATTCCGGCCACCTTGTCTGGTAAAGGTATCCTTCTCCACCAACGATCTGCCATAATTCTTCTGTAATATGAGGAGCAACCGGATTCAATAAGGTGATCAATGTCTTATATTCGCCCTTTGTAACGGCATTCTTCTTATAGAACTCATTGATCAATGCCATCATTGCTGCAATTGCAGTGTTGTATTTTAAGTTTTCAAAGTCATTGCTGACTTTCTTGATGGTCTGATGCATCTTTGTCTCTAAATCCGCAGAATAGCCTTCCTCATCTGTCATGATATCCTGTAATTTCCAGACGCGCTCTAAGAAACGACGACAGCCTTTTACGCCATCTTCTGACCAGGATGCTGCCAAGTCAAAAGCACCAATAAACATTTCATAAGTTCTTAAGGTATCAGCCCCGTACTCTCTCACAATGTCATCCGGATTAACGACGTTTCCTCTTGACTTAGACATCTTTTCGCCATTCTCACCGAGGATCATTCCATGGGATGTTCTCTTCTGATATGGTTCCGGTGTCGGAACGACCTTCTGGTCATAGAGGAATTTGTGCCAGAATCTTGAATAAAGCAAATGCAGGGTTGTATGTTCCATACCTCCATTGTACCAGTCAACCGGAAGCCAGTATTTTAACGACTCCGGGCTGGCAAGTGCCTTATCATTATGCGGATCACAGTATCTCAGGAAATACCATGAAGATCCTGCCCACTGCGGCATAGTATCCGTTTCACGTTTTGCAGGTCCTCCACAACATGGGCAGGTGGTATTTACCCAGTCTGTCATGGCAGCAAGCGGTGATTCTCCGTTATCGGTAGGCATATAACTTTCTACTTCCGGAAGCATCAATGGAAGTTCGCTTTCATCAATCGGCACATAACCGCATTTCTCACATTCTACAATCGGGATTGGCTCACCCCAGTAACGTTGGCGTGAGAATACCCAATCACGTAATTTGTAGTTTGTCTTTGCAGTACCGATTCCTTTTTCTTCTAAGTAAGAGATCATCTTTTCTTTTGCATCTTTTACTTCCAATCCGTTTAAGAAATCGGAATTGATCAAAACTCCGGTTGCAACATCTGTAAATGCTGCCTCATTGACATCAACAGCCTCGCCATTTTTTGCAACCACCTGAATAATCGGAAGATTGAATTTTTTTGCAAATTCCCAGTCTCTCTCGTCATGTGCCGGAACCGCCATAATAGCTCCTGTTCCGTAACTCATTAATACATAATCTGAAACCCAGATTGGCACTTCTTTTCCATTGACAGGATTTATGGCAACAAGACCATCAATCTGAACGCCTGTCTTATCTTTTGCAAGTTCCGCACGTTCAAAATCTGATTTCTTAGAAGCAGCTTCACGATATGCTTCAATCTCAGACCAGTTTTTAATCTCTGCCTTGTATTTGTCGAGATATGGGTGTTCCGGAGATACTACCATGTAAGTAACACCGAATAAAGTATCACATCTTGTTGTATATATGCGGAGTTTGTCTTCTTTTCCCTTGATAGAAAAGTCAACTTCTGCTCCGGTTGATTTTCCGATCCAATTCCTCTGGGATACTTTGACACGCTCAATATAGTCGACATCATTTAATCCATCGATCAATTTATCAGCGTATTCTGTAATCTTAAGCATCCACTCACTCTTTACCTTGCGGACAACCTCAGAACCACATCTCTCACAACGTCCATTGACAACTTCCTCGTTTGCAAGACCTACTTTACAGGAAGTACACCAGTTGATCGGCATCTCTTTCTTGTACGCAAGTCCGGCTTTGAATAACTTTAAAAAGATCCACTGTGTCCATTTGTAATAATTTGGATCTGTTGTGTTGATCTCTCTGTCCCAGTCAAAAGAATATCCAAGGGAATGTAACTGATCCTTAAAATGTGCCACATTGTTTGCAGTCACAATCTTCGGATGTACTTTATTTTTGATGGCATAGTTCTCGGTTGGAAGTCCGAACGCATCCCAGCCCATCGGGTAAAGTACATTGTATCCCTGCATTCTTCTTTTTCTTGCCACAATATCTAATGCGGTATATGGTCTCGGATGACCTACATGAAGTCCCTGTCCTGATGGATAAGGGAACTCCACCAATGCATAATATTTTGGTTTTGAATAATCATCTGTTGCGGCGAAAGCCTTCTCATCATCCCAGACCTTCTGCCATTTCTTCTCAACGACTTTGTGATTGTAAGGTTTTGACATTTTCTTTTCCTCCTAAAAAACAAGCCCCTAACTAGAATCATCTAATTAGAGGCGAAGTATCTTACTCCGTGGTACCACTCTATTTCGTATGATACAGATACCTTTCCTAGTCGATTTCATTTGTACATCCACGATAGCAATATCATATATCGCGAATGCAATTCGTAATATATTCTAGCATATCCCTACTATTTGTCAATAAAGAAATCATATCCATCTGCCAACAGCAGTCCTTGTAAAAACAAACTTTTACACCGTCAGTCATAAAAAATGCTCTCCTCAGAAAACAGGAGGATTTTATCCAGCGGATACTTGCAGATTCCCTTGCCGTCGCTCCCCTCAAAATATTTATAGGAAGCCGTCTCAAACAGGACATAGCAAAGTCCGTTCTCCACGTCGATCGCCTCTGATCCCGGCGGCATTTCCACCCGTGCAGCAGGTGCCCAGAAATTCTTCTGTAAATGATCCATGTCGGCATAAATATTTAAATAGGAAGACTGGTTGCGCCCATAGGACAGGCTTAAAATAATACGTCCGGTCTCATCCCGGCAGATCCCCTGCACCTTAGGCGGCAACAAAAACTTTTTCTTTGCTGTAAGGCTCTTTCCATCATAAGTGTAAGCGCACAGGATCCCGGGCGTGTAAACATGATGGGTCGCGACATAGATCTGACCGTCCATACAGGCAATGGCAGACGGTGTATTGTCGACCGGATAACGCTCAAAACAGGAAGTAATATCAATAAAATTCTGCCTGCTCAGTCCCGCCAGTTTTTTGATAAAGGCATAGGAGATCCGCTCCACTTCTTTGCTATTAGAATGGCAGATCCAGAGTGCCTTGCCGTCATAAGCGATCCCGCCAAGATGACTATCTGCCTCCATGCCAAAAGACATGATATAGGTATGACTTGTCCGGTCGTACAGGGTCAGTGCTCCCAACTTATCTTCTTCCAGTGCATAAGAAGATACGATGATATATTCCGGTGTAATGCAGAGACCCTGTGGACACTGATATTCCGAGGCATACTTTTGTTGTAAAAGATCCTGTATCCGGGTTCCAGGATTCCCCGGTGTTTCCAGTTCATATAAAAAACTATAGGTCAGATCTTTGAGAAGAAGATCTCCATCCTTTGCCTTGTATGGATATTCCTGCACGTTGCGGTTGGGTTCGATACAAAGATTCCATTTGGCATACAGCCGTTTGCCCTCGGTATCCTCTATGCGATAGATCCGTTCATTCCAGTTTTCGTCCAGATACCAGCCGCCAAAGAGATAGCCCTCTCTTTTTGGATTTTTTAAAAGAATGGGAAGATCATCTTCTGCCACAGATTCCGGATTTAAAATGGAATTGCTGCCTCCACCCAATTCATAAACGATCTGCCCCTTTTCTATGATCTCCTCCGACATTCTTTTTGCTTCCAAGGTTTGCCGCATGCCAAGCAGGACGATAGCAAAGCAGGCAATGATACATGTTTCTTTCACTTTCATAAAAGTAGTCTTCCCACTTTTTAGGATTTGATTATTTTTCGTACTTTAAACTTTTACGCTTTAAAGTGTTGACTTTAAGGAATAAAGTGACTATGATAAAATCTGTATTTAGTATGAGAAGGAGAAATGCACTATGATCTTAGTAGTAAAACCACAAACACCTGAGGATGCCCTGCATGCCTTTATAAAGGATATTGAAGCCACAGGATTGCACACACATCTGTCCCGTGGCGAGGAAGTCACGATCATCGGTCTGATCGGTGATAAGACCAAGATCGACCTGACAGCCATCGAGTCCAATCCAATCGTTGACAAGATGATCCCGGTCACGGAGAGTTACAAACTTGCCAACAAGAAATTCCATCCACAGCCAACCGAATTTGCTGTCAAAGACACCATGATCGGTCCTGATAATATCACGATCATGTCCGGTCCTTGTGCCGTGGAATCGGAGGAACAACTGCTCACCATCGCCAGAGCCGTAAAAAAACAGGGGGCGACCATCTTACGCGGCGGCGCCTACAAGCCACGTACTTCCCCATACTCTTTTCAGGGCTTGGAAGAAGACGGACTCCGTTATATGCAGACTGCTTCCAAAGAAACCGGTCTTGCCACCATCTGTGAAGTCACCTCAGCCCATGCTGTGGAATCTGCTTTTAAATATGTAGATATGTTACAGGTCGGTGCCCGCAATATGCAGAATTTTGAACTCTTAAAAGAAGTTGGAAAAACCGGTATGCCGGTACTTCTAAAGCGCGGACTTTGTGCTACGATCGATGAATGGTTAAATGCCGCAGAATACATCATGTCATCCGGCAGTTCCAAGGTAGCCCTGTGCGAGCGCGGTATTCGTACCTATGAGACTTCCACAAGAAATACCTTAGATCTTTCTGCCGTCTGTGTTTTAAAAGAACGTACACACCTTCCGGTCATTGTCGATCCAAGCCATGCTACCGGCGTACGCTCTTTCGTAGAACCTTTAGCAAAGGCAGCCATTGCCTGCGGTGCTGACGGTCTTATGATCGAAGTTCACAATGATCCGGCACACGCCCTATCCGATGGTCCGCAGTCTCTGGACTTTGACCAGTTTGCTTCCGTCATGGAGAACTTAAAGCCTTATATTTCACTTGCAGGCCGGACATTATAGTTACCTAAGGAGAAGAATATGTTATACCCAAAAATCGGATTTATCGGTCTGGGATTGATCGGTGGATCCATCGCTAAGATTATCAAAAAAAAATACCCACAAACGGAAATGATCGCGATCGCCTCACGCGAGAGCACCATACAGGCTGCCTATGCAGATGGCATTATCACGAACGATACCATGCTGCCTTTGGAGGCTTTTTCGGATTGTGATATTTTATTTTTATGCGGACCGGTCAAGGTCAATGTCGATTACCTTACCCGCCTGGCTGACCTTTTGCCAGGCCACTGCATCATCACAGATGTAGGAAGCGTTAAAGGCGACATCACAAAAGCCGTTGCTGATCTGGGACTGACTTCCCGTTTTATCGGCGGACACCCGATGGCAGGTTCGGAAGCCATCGGCTACGATCACTCCAGTCCATACCTTTTGGAAAATGCTTATTATATCCTTACGGTAACAGATGATTTTGACAAAGAAAGACTGGCAGACTTTTCTGCATTTATCGCCTCTCTTGGTGCTCTCACACTGATCATGAGTCCGGAAAAGCATGATTTTGCAACAGCCTGCATCAGTCATCTGCCACACGTCATTGCAGCGTCTCTGGTCAATTTTGTTGCAGAGAACGACTTTGCGGATGAAACGATGAAAACGATCGCCGCCGGTGGTTTCCGTGATATTACAAGGATTGCCTCCTCCTCTCCTGTTATGTGGCAACACATCTGTGCCACCAATAAGGATGAGATCCTAAGAGCCGCTGCCCTTTACCAAAAAAGTCTACAGGATTTTATCACATCTATTTCAGACCAAAAGGAAGATGATGTCATAAAACTTTTTTCTTCTGCAAAAGACTACCGGGATGATCTTCCGCTCAAAAAGCAGGGGGTACTCCCTTCATCCTACGAGTTTTATCTGGATCTTGCAGATGAAGCCGGTGCCATTGCCACCATTGCAACGACGCTGGCAGCCAACGGCATCAGCATCAAGAACATTGGTATTGTGCACAATAGAGAATTTGAAAAAGGTGTATTGCGTATCGAGTTATACGATCAGGCTGCTATGGATGCAGCAGAACTTATTCTCAGCAAGCACTACACGATTCACGAATCCTAGACTATCCGAGGTAAGAAAATGGAAATTAAAAAAGCAAATCATATCAAAGGGCAGATCCACATTCCCGGTGATAAATCCATATCCCACCGCGGCGTCATGTTCGGTGCCATTGCCGATGGCACGACCGAACTGACCGGCTTTTTGGATGGTGCAGACTGTCGCTCCACGATCGCCTGTTTTCAGAAAATGGGCATTGTCATCGAACAAAATGACGATCATGTTGTGATTCAGGGAAAGGGCTTGCATGGTCTATCGGAACCAAGAGACATTTTGGACGTCGGCAACAGCGGCACGACCACAAGACTGATCAGCGGTATCTTATCCGGCTGTCCTTTTACATCCACCTTAAATGGAGACGCTTCTATCCAGAAAAGACCTATGCAGCGTATCATCAGACCGCTTTCTATGATGGGGGCAAGGATCACCTCCCTGCGTGACAATGACTGTGCACCTTTAGAGATCAAAGGCGGTGATCTGCATGCCATCCACTATGACTCTCCTGTGGCTTCCGCCCAAGTCAAATCCGCTATCCTTTTGGCTGGACTTTACTGCGATGGCATGACTTCTGTCACAGAGCCGGTCTTATCCCGTAACCACACCGAACTTATGTTGAGCGGGTTTGGTGCGAATGTGACCTCATCCGAAAGAACTGCCAGCATCGAGGGCAATCCACACCTGGTCGGACAAAAGATTCAGATTCCGGGTGATATTTCTTCCGCTGCTTATTTTATTGCTGCCGCTTCCATCGTCCCGAATGCAGAACTTATGATCTACAATGTCAACTGTAACCCTACCCGTGCCGGTATCTTAAAAGTTGCCGAGCAGATGGGTGCCGATATTTCTTACGAAAACAGGCGTAAGGTATCCGGTGAAGAGGTCTGTGATCTTATCGTTCGTTCTTCATCTTTGCACGGCACGATCATTGAAGGAGACCTGATCCCAACGCTGATCGATGAGATCCCGGTCATCGCTGTCATGGCTGCATTTGCAGAGGGCGATACCATTATCCGGGATGCCAAAGAACTCCGTGTCAAAGAGTCTGACCGTGTTACCTCGGTTGTAGAAAACCTCAATGCCATGGGGGCTGATGCCGTCGGAACAGAGGACGGCATGATCATTCATGGCGGACGTTCCATGCATGGGACTCAGATCAAGACCTATGCAGATCACCGCATTGCCATGTCTTTTGCCATTGCCGGACTTGCCGCGGATGGCGTAACAACTTTTGATGACCCGGATTGCGTAGTCATCTCCTATCCAAACTTTTACGACACTTTACAAAAGATCACATCTTAGATGGATTTACACATAAAAAAGCCTCTGGCTTAAGATGCATCCACATCCTAAGTCAGAGGCTTTTATTGGTATTTCTTATTTATTTTTCTTGCCACAGCACTGCTTGTACTTACGACCAGATCCACAAGGACAAGGATCATTACGTCCTACCTTAACGGTATTGCGGATCGTGTGTGCATTCTTTGCCTGGCGATACAATGTCTTTTTCTTTTCTGCATCAAAGATCTCATCCCACTGTGGAAGTTCATAGAGCCAGTCAGCCTTAGCATCTACCATGTTCTCATATAACTTTTCCTTATCAAAAGCCAGAGAAACCACGGTATCCTCTTCCATGGTCTCGATCGGATTCGGTGTGATCAGACTGTCATTGATGCCGTCCAAAAATCCGGTCATTGCCATAATGTCGATCTCATACTTATCAGCCAATTCCTTGACAGTTCCAGAAACTTCTTCATCCGGGTTGTCCAGTAATTTCTCATAGATACCCTTCTCGATCAAAAAATAATTCTGCCAAAATCTCTGTAATGTGGCACGATCCTGCTCCTGATTGTAGGAGATTTTCTGCCATTCCTGTAATAATGCCATATCTTTTTCCATCCTTTATCACTTTTGTAGCACATATACGATACCACAGACCATAGAAAAAAGCAAAACATAATTTTGCCGGAGGGCAGCGTAACCGAATGCACGAGCCGGAAGACAGGATGGGGGACAGGGCGTAGGCGGGATGGAAAACATGGGAGCCAATTCGTCTCGTCTCTTAAAGAGGGATTTGCTTGATTGGAAACTGTCTCTTGCACGGCTTCGACAAGCGGCAGGATATGTCCACCTGCGACAGATATTCAGGGCACCACACATAAGAGTTCCTAAGAACTTGGTATAGCACATTTAAGCAACCTGTGGCAACCGGCGCAAACGAACATCCGTGTGCGGTTGCGCCTCTCGGGTACATCCCTGTACCCGAGTTGCCTACCGCATAACAAGTTCTAAGGAACTCTAATGTGCTATGCATTCATATCTGTCGCAGGCGAACATTATCCTAGACGCTTGTCTAACCTTGCAAAGACAGTTTTTATTATAAAAAGCAAATCCCTTTTTGTAGAGACGCAGAATTGCGCGACGTTTTCCCTGCCTGTCGCCCCGGTGCCTCCGCATCCTGCCTTCCGGCTCGTGCTCTCTATCGCCATCTGGCACAATCCCTTTATATGTGGTATCATATCCTTATCAATTCTTATGAAGGAGAACTCTTATGCAACGTTTACGCCAGATCCTTGCCATCATCGGCATTATTTTATTGGTCGGCATGTATGTCCTCACCATCTTTGCCGCCGTCTTTGACAATACCAAGACCATGTCTTACCTGACAGCCTCCATTGCGGCAACCATACTCGTGCCGTTTACCCTATGGCTGTTAAATATCATGATCCAGAACAAAAAGAAAGATCAGGACGAAAAAAAGGAGCACTAAGGCTCCTTTTTTTATTCTGCTTCTGTGCTCTCTGCTGATGACTCATCCGGCATTAGGTCGGACGTGCTATAGCCACATGCCGTAAGCATAGAAGAATCGATCACATAGACCTTACTCTCATCATAATCTACCATGAGATAATATTTATCGGTGATGGCATTTTGCATACCGATCGTAAAAGTCGTCTCGCTATCTTTTGTTGTGACGGTCACCTCATTTGTGGCTGACGAAAATCCATACTGACTGATATCGTCTGTGTCCTCAATGACATCGCTGGCTTTGATTGTGGTAAGATAAGATAACATGGTCTTGACCTTGTCATCATCTAAAATTACACCATCTGCATCCTGCCACCCATCATCCGATTTCGTCAATGTCACCTGCACACCATTATTATAATAAGACACCTTGGTCACATCATCTGCATCCACAGAATAGACCTGAATACTTTCCTCCGCAGAGTCAATGGCATCTGCCTTGTCTTTTTTATCTGCCAATTTCTTGGCACCAAGCAATCCCAGCAGCGCTGCTACCAATAGCACTGCTAAGATAAGCAGGGTCTTTTTTTGCTTATCCATCTAACGTTTTCTCCTTCTTGCCCAGACAATGATACCAATAATGATAAGGGCAATCGGCATAAAGATGCCCCAAAGAATACCATAGACAAGCATGGCATTTGCTGAAACTGTCAGGTTGGATACGGTATAATCCTTTGCTGCGATCACCACCGCATTATCACTGCTTCCATCATCCGTTGTCACAAGTGCATTTACGATTCCATTGAAAAGCGTTGCATTACGCCCAGACACATACTGATTCTTACCATCTGTACACATCATAGCCGAACCAAGCACACAGAGTTCACCACCATTTGCATTAGTCACCAACATACCCAGACTATACTGCCCCTGGCTGTCGCCGTCCTGCACACTGGTCAATGCATTAATAATTTCTGTATCTGTTGCCTGATCATTGCCAGCAAATTTTTCATAAAATTTTTGAGTATTTGCTGCTGTTTTAGCAGTTGCATTCGCCGAAGTCGTCATAAAGGATGTCACATTGCTATCATCCTCTCCCGTAAAGGTAAATCCCACACTACAAGGCGCCATGACTTGAGTCATACCAGCCACAGAAGAAGACACTTCCGTATTTTCTACATTCGGTAATAGCCATAATGGGTTATTAGGATAATAATATGATCGATCTGTCTCTACCAAATAACTCTCAGTCGTCTTTATGTTATTGTCTGAAAGTAATTTCTTGAAGTTCGTCAGTTCATTCCACTTGGAATAATCGATCGACAGATAGATCTTTCCGCCATTTCCCAGATACTGGCTCAGTTTCGTTAGATCATCCTCAGACAGATCCGACTGCGGTGCTGTGATAAAGAGTGCCTGACAATCCTCCGGGATGGCATCTACCGTCAAAAGGTTGAGGGATTCCACGTTCATGAAACGCTTCTGGAATACTTCCGAAAAGTCTCCGGAGAGCGTTGACTCATCATGCCCGGTCAGTTCATATACATTGGTTGTAGACTCAGATGTCACATACTGAATAGCTGCTGTCACCTGTCCCTCACAATCATATCCTGTCACAGAATAATTGTAACTGGAGTCATAAGAATACTCATAAATGTCGGAATTGTAGTCAATGACCTTAGAGCGGTCTCCACAGACAACAATGATGGAATTGCTGGTCACATCACTGTCCGTGTACTTGGATGCAAAAGTCGGACTGACATTTGGATCCACATATTTGACCTTGACATGCTTGGATGCAGATGCATATTTCTGCAAGGTGCGGTCTACATTATCATCTTTGCTGTTTTTATTTACCATGACATAAAGTGTCACATCATCTTTTAAGGTATCCAGATACTTCTCCGTATCTTCCGTGATGGAATAAAGTTTCTGGGATGTCGCATCGATCTGTGTATAAGTTTCTGGCAAAGCGGATGCGATCAGATTGACAACCACCGTCAGTGCCACAACAATGACGATCATACTGGTACTAAATACGGAGGTAGAAATCATATTGCGGCTGATCGTCCATCTACGTTTCTGGATCATCTGCTCTGTCAAAAAGAGCGCCAGCGCGATCACCGAAAGATAATAGACGATACCGGTAATGGAAAGAGTTCCATTAAAGAAATCATCCAATGGCGTATAAAGGTCATAACATCCTAAGATCTTGGTTAAAAGATTACCGGAAGATGAGATCACGCTGCAGATAGATGACATCATATAGCCGACAAAGATCAAGCCAAAGGATACAACGGCGGAAATGACCTGGCTCTCTGTGAGCGAAGATACAAAAGTACCGATTGCGATTGTTGCCAGACCATAGAGCCAGAAGCCTAAAATACCCACATAAGTCTCTGCCAGCGGCACATCACCAAAGATCATAAGTACCAATGGTGCCACACAGATAACTCCGATACAGATCGTATAGACAAGGGCAAGTGCCAAGAACTTGCCAAGTACAATCTTTCCTACAGACACCGGTGCCGTCAAGAGCAACTGGTCTGTCTTTGCATGTTTTTCCTCTGCCAAAACACGCATGGTAAGGATCGGCACGGTCACCATAAATAAAAAGGCGATGGCTGACAAGGAATAAGATATATAAGGATAACCATAGGACAGATTGTAGACAAAGAAATAGAGTCCAAACAGCGCTAAGGTAATACCGATGAACAACCATCCGGTAATATTCCAGAACAAGGATTTAAATTCACGTTTAAAAATTGCAAGCATTATTCATTCTCCTCCTTTCCTGTCAGTTCGATAAATATTTCTTCTAAGGATGCTGCTTTTTCTTCATCCATAGCAAAATCTGCCACTAATTTTCCATGATCAATAATATAAATGTAATCACATACGGCACTGACCTCGGATAAGATATGGGAACTTAAGATCACGGTATGGTCTTTGCCAAGTTCCTTGATCAGATCACGCATTTCGATCATCTGCACCGGATCCAGACCAACCGTAGGCTCATCCAAAATGATAATGGATGGATTCCCTAAGATTGCCTGTGCCAATCCGACACGCTGTTTGTACCCTTTTGATAAATTTCGAATCAAGCGGTGCTCCATCTCAGAGATACCGGCTTTTTCCATGACATCTACGATATGTTCGTCGCGTTCCTTTTTACCGATCCCTTTTAACTCTGCACAAAAATCCAGATATTCATATACGCTCATATCCGTATAAAGGGGTGGGATCTCCGGCAGATAGCCGATCTCCTTTTTGGCAGACTCTGCCTCCTTAAAAATGTCATGACCACACACTTTGACACTGCCGGATGTAGCCCCAATGTAACCTGTGACCATATTCATAGTGGTTGTCTTGCCTGCACCATTCTTTCCAAGCAAGCCATAAATATGACCCGGTTCGATCTTCATGCTCAGGTCATCCACAGCCGTAAGTGAGCCATATTTTTTTACAAGATGTTCTACTTCTATCAAATTGATTTCCTCCCTAATTTTTCCAAAATCACACAATATTTATTGTATTTCATCTATGTGCTGATAAGGTGTTTGAAATGTGTCAATTCTGTGAATGGGATAAGACCTACATAGCAAAAGAGAGCCCTTCTGCCAAGCGCTCTCTTTCGTCCTATCTTTATCCTATCTCATATATTACTTTGCATTGCGATAAATGATATCTTCTCGTCCCGGTCCATTGGAGATCATGGTGATCGGGAAGCCGATCTCTTTTTCTACAAATTCAATGTAATTACGGCAGTTCTCCGGAAGATCCTCATATTTCTTGATGCCGCGGATATCACATTTCCAGCCTGGAAGCGTCTTATATACAGGCTTTGCCTTTTCCAGTAAATGGGTAACCGGGAAGTCGGTCGTAACCTGACCATCAATATCATAGCCTACACATACCGGGATCTCATCCAGATAGCCCAATACATCCAGCACGGTAAATGCTACATCTGTCGTGCCCTGCATACGGCAGCCGTATTTGCTGGCAACGCAGTCAAACCATCCCATACGTCTTGGACGACCTGTGGTGGCTCCAAACTCACCGCCATCACCACCGCGTCTGCGGAGTTCATCTGCTTCATCACCAAAGATCTCGCTGACAAAAGCACCGGCTCCAACTGCGGAAGAATAAGCCTTACATACAGTAACGACCTGCTCGATAGACTGTGCCGGAATACCTGCACCAATAGCGCCATAAGCAGCCAAGGTAGAGGAAGATGTTACCATCGGATAGATACCATGATCCGGATCCTTTAAAGTACCAAGCTGACCTTCCAAAAGAATGGTCTTGCCTTCCTTTAAGGCATTCCACAAATAAGAAGAAACATCGCAGACATAAGGTGCGATCATATCTCGGTAACTATGTAAAGTCTCCAGCAAGTCGTCCGGATCAATGAGTGGCTTGTGATAAAGGTGCTCTAACAGTACATTCTTGGACTCGCAAGTACGTGCAACCTTTTCCTTTAAGAGCTCATCATCAAAGAGTTCGCTGACCTGATATCCAACCTTTGCATATTTATCAGAATAAAATGGTGCAATACCGGATTTGGTAGATCCAAAGGAAGCCTTTCCCAAACGCTCCTCCTCATACTGATCAAATAAAATATGATACGGCATAACGATCTGTGCACGATCTGATACCTTGATCTTTGGCATTGGCACATTTTTGTCTGTGATAGACTTGATCTCGTCAAACAAGACAGGAATGTTTAAGGCTACCCCATTACCAATAACGCTTGTTGTGTGATCATAAAATACGCCGGATGGCAAGGTATGAAGGGCAAACTTACCATAATTATTGACGATGGTATGTCCTGCATTCGCTCCTCCCTGAAATCTCACGATGATATCTGCATTCTGTGCAAGCATATCCGTGATCTTGCCTTTTCCTTCGTCACCCCAATTGGCACCAACAACTGCTTTTACCATGCTCTTGTTCCTCCTAAAAAATTTATTAAAATGATGTTAATTTCTTTGTACAGGTCACTGCAAGCGCACCCGGTCCAATATGACTGGATACGACCAAAGATAAAGGATCTACAAAAATGTCATGTCCCGGGAAGCGTTCTTCCACTTCTGCCTTGAACTTGGCGATTTCTTCCTCATTCTGGGTATGTGCCATAGCAATGATGGTATTCTCACCGGTCGGATCATGGAGTACCTCGTCCATATCCTTGGCAATGGCATCCATCATGATCTGTTTTGCCTGTTTGACTGTTCTCGCCTTAGCAAAACTGTCTAACTTCTCTCCGCGGATCTGTAGTACCGGTTTTATCTTAAGCAAGGAACCAATAGCCGCAGCCGCCGGTGTGATCCTTCCACCCTTTTTGAGATACTCCAGCGTATCTACCATGATGTAGATGGTCGACTCAAATTTCATCGCCTCTAAGATCTCTTTGATCTCTGTGGCTGACTTGCCTGCATCTGCAAGTTTCTTGGCATCATAAACAGATAACTTCATGGTAACGGAGATACGCTGGTTATTGACAACCTGCACCTTACCGTCATAATCCTCAGCCAGCATGATGGCTGTTTCACAGGAACTGCTGAGTCCGCTGGACAAAGGAATATATACGACCTCATCATATTCCTCAAGCAGACTTTCCCACTTGTCGATCACATCACCTACGACCGGCATGGAAGTCTTGATCTCTGCGCCCTCTGCCTGTCTTGCAAAGAACTGGTCTGTCGTAAGATCCACGCCTTCATAGAAGACTTCGTCATTGATATAGACCGGTGTCGGGAAGACATAAATCCCTGCCTGCTTGGCTTCTTCCTGTGTGATTCCACTGTTACTGTCTGTTAAAATCGCTACTTTACTCATATGGTCCTCATTTCGTTTTTATCCATCTTGTGCATGTCTTCACACACATGGTTTATCATACCATACTTTATAGGTACTGGCAAATGCGTTTTGCACAAAAAAAGAACGGCGTTTCCGCCGTCCTTTTTTAAGATCTTACATCATTCCCATGCCCGGATTTGCTGGCATTTCCGGTGCCGGTTCCTTGATGTCTGCAACAACAGATTCTGTTGTAAGCAAGGTAGATGCAACAGAGCATGCATTCTGTAATGCGCTACGTGTTACCTTGACAGGATCCAGGATACCTGCCTCTACCATATTGACATAAGTCTCATTATAAGCATCAAAGCCGAATCCCGGCTGTGCTTCTCTTACCTTATTGATGATAACGCTTCCTTCCAATCCTGCATTGGCAGAAATATGGAAAAGTGGAGCCTCCAAAGCCTTTAATACAACCTTAGCACCTGTCTTTTCATCACCTTCCAGAGAATCAACCAGTTTTGCGACTTCCTTGGAAGCGTGGATGTAAGCAGATCCGCCACCTGCGATGATACCTTCCTCTACAGCAGCACGTGTTGCGTTTAAGGCATCTTCCATACGGAGTTTGCTTTCTTTCATTTCTGTCTCGGTAGCAGCACCTACACGGATAACGGCAACACCACCGGCAAGTTTAGCCAGACGCTCCTGTAATTTCTCTTTATCGAACTCAGAAGTTGTCTCTTCGATCTGTCCGCGGATCTGTGATACTCTGGCTGCAATAGCATCCTTATCACCCTCGCCGTCAACGATAACGGTGGACTCTTTCTGAACCTTAACTGATTTTGCACGACCAAGTTGATCCATGGTAGCATCCTTTAATTCCAGACCTACTTCTTCAGAGATCACCTGACCACCGGTAAGGATAGCGATATCCTGTAACATTTCTTTTCTGCGGTCGCCATAACCAGGTGCCTTTACAGCAACAACATTGAAAGTACCTCTCAACTTGTTTAAGATCAGGGTTGTAAGGGCTTCACCCTCGACATCCTCTGCAATGATAAGAAGACGGGATCCTGACTGCACGATCTGCTCTAAGAGCGGCAGGATCTCCTGAATGTTGCTGATCTTCTTGTCTGTGATCAGGATATATGGATCATCTAAAACGGCTTCCATCTTATCCATATCGGTTGCCATATATGCGGAAATATAACCACGATCGAACTGCATACCTTCTACCAGGTCAAGTTCTGTCTGCATGGTCTTGGATTCCTCGATCGTAATAACGCCATCATTGGAAACCTTTTCCATGGCATCTGCTACCATGTTACCAACGGCTTCATCACCTGCTGAAATTGCAGCGACCTTAGCGATCTGCTCTTTTCCGCTGACCTTTTCAGACATGGAAACAATAGATTCTACTGCGGCATCTGTAGCCTTCTTCATACCTTTACGAAGAACGATCGGATTTGCTCCGGCTGCCAAGTTCTTCATACCTTCTTTGATCATAGCCTGTGCCAATACGGTTGCGGTTGTGGTACCATCACCGGCAACATCATTTGTCTTGGTTGCAACTTCCTTGACAAGTTGTGCTCCCATGTTCTCAAATGGATCTTCCAATTCGATCTCTTTTGCAATGGTGACACCATCGTTTGTGATGAGTGGAGCACCGTAAGATTTATCCAAAACAACGTTGCGTCCCTTTGGTCCGATCGTAACTCTGACAGTGTCTGCCAACTGATCTACACCTGCTTCTAATGCTTTTCTGGCTTCTGCGCCATATTTAATTTCCTTAGCCATAATTCAATCCTTCTTTCTTATATCTATTTTTACTCTACTACAGCAAGAATGTCATTCTGACGAACGATGATATAATCTTCGCCTTCTAACTTTACTTCTGTTCCGGCATACTTGGAATAGATGACCTTCTGACCAGCCTTAACCTGCATAACAACCTCTTTACCGTCTACCATGCCGCCAGGACCTACGGCAATAACCTCTGCCTCCATTGGCTTTTCCTGTGCTGCACTTGCCAGGATAATACCTGACTTTGTCGTCTCTTCTGCCTGACACTGTTTTAAAACAACGCGATCTGTTAATGGTACTAATTTCATTTCTATATGCCTCCTTATATTTCTCTCATTCTTTGTTAGCACTCGCTCTGTACGAGTGCTAACCACAATTCATATAATAGGATTCTAAGAACCAAGTTGCAACTTTAGTCACATCCAATAATTCCAAGAATCCTATCTTTATCTAACGTATACTCTTATTTTCTCATTTTTTCTTACGCTCAATACTTTTTGTCGTATTCATAAGCCTTTCTGATAGCGGATTGTGAAAGAGTTTTTCCTGTACATTATCCGCAAAGGTCTCTCCGCTGGAATAGGCAAAACGGCGGATGACGTCCTTTAAGACTAACTGCTTTTCCACCGGCATGGCGGATAAGGTCTTGGAGATATTGGTCATCATGGAAAATTTGTTTGCCGTCAGTTCGTCCAGCGTCGTTGCTCCGGTCGATTGCAAAGTGCCAAATAAAATATTGACAAATTCCTCCCTCTCCTCCGCACTCAGACCGTAGATCCAGTTTTTTAAGGTACGATCCAGCATCACGGAAGACTCTGACAGATTTTCGGCAAAAACAAAATGATTGCCAAGGACTTCCCAGGACATGGCATCATGCTGCATGGCACCGGTCTGTGAACTTTTTACCACCCGATGATCCATCTCATTTTCCAAAAGCATGCCGACAATGGAAGATTCCGGTATGGTACTGACGACCCGGGGCATAATGCGCTCATAAGACTCCTGCGTCGTGATCTCTTTTAAAAAGCCCGGACCATCATTGGAATAAACACAAGTAATGCGATCCTGAATGGCAGGCTGGCAAAATGCAGATGCATATACGGCAAAGTTGCCGCCCTTGGAATGTCCTCCTACGAGCAGTTCATAAGAAGTATCGCCATAGCAGTCATTCAGATACTGGGCTGCCCGGATCTGTCCCTCCGTCTGATAAAGGAAAGACATATTAAAGTCTTCTTTCCAGCCGACAATGGTATTATCCGTCCCGCGGAATGCCACATAGACCCTGTCATCATCTAAAAGAAAAGACAGAACCGAAAACTGGGTCTGATTTTCTTCGTCGATCTCATTGACATAGTTCATAAGCCGCAGATGTTGAAAACGCGCAGATGCGACCATCTTGTGCATCAAAAAAGGTGCGACCTTGGTGGTAGAGTTCTTTGCCATGATCTCTTCTTCCGAATACATAGAAAAGAAGCGATCATGTGCCTCCTGGATCGTGATCCATTGTCCCTTTTGATCTAAGCCCGGGACAATGCCGCCAAAATCTGTGTATGCCAGTTCTGCTAAGATCAGATTATCTACTTCATTAAAGGGGTCAATCTCCATGGTAATATCACCACGCCAATCTAAATAATCCGAAATATTTGCCATGCCAAACTCCTTTCAAAAAATCCTACACTTCTTCCTCTACCAAGGCAGAATCCGCTTGACCTGCATCCGGTAACGGATCACTTTCTGTCTTATCGGCATGGTCCTCTGCCACTTCCTCCGTAATAGCCGTGGTCGTCTTCTGCTTGCCTTCAAACCACTGGTCGGATTCTTCGATATTGCGTTCCAACTCCCGTTTACTTTCCTTGTGATAGTGCTTAGTCCTTACCCCGACAAAACACAGAGACAAGAGTGCAAATGCGCCAACCAGAATCAGGACTCCATAAAAGGCAGTCTCATACCTTGTTATCATATTCCCGATATCCAGTAATATGACAACAGATCCTGCTACGGAAAGCAGGGAAAAGATCAGACTGACGATCCAAAGATCTCCATGTAAGTTCTTTAACTGGACGGTGTTCTGTAACATGACCACGCCCTCGATCAGAACCAGGATACCAAGATAATTGGGTATAGAGTCTGCAATATCCTGCGCGCGGATCAGATCAATGGATCCCAAGATCACGACCAGCGTGCCAACCGAAAATCCATAATTGGTCGTCCTCTGAAATTCCTTATGTAAAAAGTAACGGCTGATCATCCAGATGCCCCATACCAAAAGGCAGGCACCTGCACCATAGCAGAAATAGATCATCCTGACCGCATCCGTAAATAGCATGATGCAGCCCACGGCGATCAAGAGAATCGACATAAAGACGATTGCAATATTTCCAACAACATTGGTATTCTCCGGTTTGCTCATCCATTCCTCCTCACTGTCTTACAGTGTCTCTGCTCTCTCTGAAATGTTCTTTTTGAAGTTGATCACATCATGATTGTATTCCTTGTCAATGAAATCCGATGTGATGATAAAATCAGCCGTCGCCTTGTTGTTGGCGATCGGAATATCATAGACCTGCGCGATACGAAGCAGTGCCTTTACATCCGGGTCATGCGGCTGTGCCGTAAGCGGGTCGGAAAAGAAAATGATCAGATCGATCTTGCCCTCTACGACCTTGGCTCCTACCTGCTGGTCACCGCCCAGAGGACCACTGTTATAACCGCGTACCGGAAGTCCTGTACGATCTGTGATCATACGTGCGGTCGTGCCGGTACCGCATAAAAAGTGCTTCTTTAATTCTTCTTTGTGTTCCTCGCACCAGGCAATGATCTCTGCCTTTTTTCCGTCATGTGCAATGAGTGCGATGTTCTTTTGCTTACCAATGGTAAGTGTGATCTTGCTGTCGTCCATAATCAGATCCTCCTTATGTCTCTTTTAAAAATGTCTTATCTATCCAAGGCTTGCAAAGATGACAACGATAAAATTCGTCAGCCCATGCGCCGCGATAACGACCCAGAGTTTGCGCGTTTTGACATATACCGTTGCGATCGCAAGACCTACCAGAAATCCATATAAGAATTGTACCACATTAAAGTGCATGATACCAAAACAAAATGCAGAAATAATGACAGCAATTTTTTCATCATACCAAAGACTCAACTGCCCGCACACGATCCCGCGGTAGACCAGTTCCTCCAAAATCGGAATACTGATACAATTTGCAAAGATCTTGGTCAAAAGACCGCCCGCATAAAGCGTGGCATTCGCCTGGGCATAGCCGGAAGAATAAGCCACCAGCGGCGTATGGGAAATGATGAAATTTAAGATAAGTCCCAATGCCACAACGCCAAGGATATACAGGCATTCTTTTGGGAGGGTCTGCGCATCCCAGAGTTTTTCTGCCCGCACGATTGGGGCTTTTTTATAAATGCCATAGCAAAAAGGTATGGTCAAAAGACTGGCAATCCCCAGCAAAAACAAATGACTGGCATGTGCACCGAAAAGCAAGCGCAGTGCCGCAAAAAATACATTGTATAGCAGATAATATACCACGATCGGATAAATAATCTGCCAGAGTCTGTTTGTCCGAAACTTACGCATTTTCTTTTTCCTTTAACATGTAATAGAGATCATAGATGGTACGTCTTCTGACCGGATGCACCAGTCCCGGTGCGATCTGCATAAGCGGTTCTAAGACAAACATGCGGTTGCACATATCAATATGCGGCACGATAAGGTCTTTGGTATGGATACAGGCATCATCATACAAAAGAATATCCAGATCCAGTGTCCGCGGTCCCCAGTGAATCTCGCGCTTGCGGTTTGCTTTCGCCTCGATCCTATGTAAAAAGTCAAGCAGGTCTTCCGGTGATAAAAGGGTCTCTATGGTCGCTGCTCCATTTAAGAATTTATCCTGATCCACATAGCCATAAGGTTCGGTTTCTATATAGTCCGAAACAATGACATTTCTGATATTGGGATCACTGATCAACTCTTCCATGGCATCGGTCAGATACTTTTCCTTGTCCCCCATATTGCTTCCGATCGCAAGGGCTACCTGATGCCATGCCTTTTCCACCTTAACACCCACGCTGGCGAATTCCATAGGGATCGGTGCATGCGGTTTTTTTATCTCTAAGACTAACTTTTGTACGCCCGGAAAAGCATACATGATGGATGTTGCCAGTTCATCTGCCACCTTTTCCAAGAGATCATGTGCATTTTCCGCAAAATATTTTTTGATAAAAAGACATACATTTCCGTAGTCCACCGTATTTGACAGGTCATCGGAATGGATCGCTCCGGCAAAGGAAGTGTCGATCCAACAATTCACGACAAAGATCTGTCCTTCCTCTTTTTCTTGTTCATATACACCATGGTATCCAAATACTTCTAATCCTTCTACTATGATCTGTTCCATTTTTACCTGCTTTCCCGGATGCGTTCCAACATCTGAATCAATTCTACATTTTCTTTGACATCATGCACACGCACGAACATACAGCCTGTCTGCACGGCTACGGCACTTGTCGCTAGGGTTCCCACCAGGCGCTTGTCGGTCGGCACATCTAAGACATAACCGATCACAGACTTTCTGGATGTTCCCAGTAAGACCGGATAGCCCAGTGCCTTGAGGCGGTCCAGATTGGCGATAGTCATAAGGTTCTGCTCCTGGGTCTTGGCAAATCCTACCCCCGGATCCAAAATGATCCGCTCTTTCTTGATACCGGCATCCAGTGCTCTTTTTGCATCTTCTTGCATCTGCCCGATAAAAAGGTCGGCATCCATCTCCTCCGTGATATGATCCCGATTGTGCATAAGACAATAAGCGACACCGCTGTCTGCTACGATCTTTCCCAGGGCAGGATCATACTGTAAGCCCCATATATCATTTAAAAGATCGGCTCCCGCCAGAATCCCCTCTTTTGCCACGGCTGCCTTATAGGTATCTAAGGATACCGGGACAGAAAATTCCTGCTTGATCTTTTCGATCACCGGAAGGACACGGTCGATCTCCTCCCGGTCTGTGATCTTTTCATGTCCCGGTCTTGTAGACTCTCCACCGACATCAATGATAGCCGCACCGTCTTTTATCATCTGTTCTGTATGTTTTAAGGCAGCGTCCAAGTGATTATATCTGCCGCCATCCGAAAAGGAATCCGGTGTCACGTTCAAGATTCCCATGACATAGGTGTGTCCCTCTTCCAAAAATTCCTGATTTCCTATGATCATAGCATGCCTCTCTTTCTTATATCATAATCTTCCTTTATCTCAAAATAGGATCTGTCGATCCTTTCTTCTGCTTTCCATTTACAGGTATCGCTTGCTGCGCAGGCAAAACATTCCCTTGAAAAATGATCGGCAAAGGAAAGTATGTCTTCCAAGGTCTTCAGGTCGCCACGCTTGGCATAGCGAATCTTGACATCCTGTCTTTTACTGTGGCATTTCACCGCCGCACAGATCCTGTCTGTCTTAGCAGGAGCATAGCCAATAGACAACAAAATCTCCTCTGCAAGGATCGCTGACGATTCTGCATGGGAGATTCCATTCTGATACTGTAAGGCACGCCCCAGATCATGAAAAAGGGCTGCAAGCATGATCTCCTCTGCATCGATCGAAAGCCCATTTTCTTTTGCCAGCAAAATAGCGATCTGTCCTACCCGAAGAAAATGTTCCATATCATGTCTGCAATAAGTCCTGTCTGCTTCGTAATCCCTGATCGTCTCGCAGCATGCCTTATATTGGGGATGTTCTAAAACCTGTGTCACTGTGTCCATATGCCGTATCCAAACTTTATTTTACTAATTGAAAAAATCGATCCTGTAGCGCCGTATCTTCCGCAAAGATGCCTCTGGTCACATAACTGACCGTCCGGCTGCCCGGCTTTTTAACACCGCGCATGGTCATACAGGTATGCTCTGCCTCAATCATTACCATGACGCCCATGGGATGCAATTGTTCATTGATAGCATCCGCGATCTGTGCCGTCAACTGCTCCTGCAGCTGTGGTCTTTTTGCAAAGACTTCAACCGTCCTAGCGATCTTGCTGAGTCCCACGACCTCACCCTTGGGAATATAGGCCACATGTGCCTTACCAAAGAAGGGCATCAAATGATGCTCGCAGGTGCTGTAAAATACAATATCCTTTTCCAAGACCATCTCATTTCCAGCCACATGAAATCGCTTGGAAAGCGGCTCTACAGCGTCCTGATACATACCAGCAAAAATTTCCTCATACATGCGCGCCACACGATCCGGCGTCTCTAAGAGCCCCTCGCGCTCCACATCTTCGCCAACGCCCTCCAAGATCAGGCGCACGCCCTCTTTTATTTTTTCATGATCAAACATCTCTTACTCCTTTACAGATGCTTTTACTATCTTCTTAAAGTCTCCCAGATAGGAAAGGGATCCAAAGGCTAAGATCATATCGTCCCCCGCTTGCATTGCCTGATGCAGTGCGTCCTTGAAAGAAGGACAAGCAAGCGCCGCATAGGAAAGATCCTCTATGGTCTTTTGCAATTTTTCTGCCGGCAAGGCTCTGGCATTATCCGGTGTGACCGTATAGATATGCCCTGCTCTTGGCAAAAGAAGTGCCAGCATTTCCTCATATTCCTTATCCGCAAGTACCCCCATTATATAGGTTATGGATTTATTTGTAAAATCACTTTCCAGCGTCTCCCATAATCTTTTGGCTGCAGGCAGGTTGTGTGCCCCATCCATATAGATCAGCGGTTCCTTGCAAAGGCACTCCATTCTTCCCTGCCAGACAGTCTTTTTCATGCCCTCTTTAACAGCCGCATCCGAAATGGAAAGTCCCAGTTTGCGCAAGGTCCGAATAGTCTCTAAGGCCAGAACACTGTTTTGCAACTGATAGGAGCCTTCCAGAGATACCTCTATATCCGAAAACTCCTTATAGTCATAACAAAGCGGCTTTTTTTGCTTTATCCTTATCTTGCTTTCATCGCAAAAGGTAAGTCCGGTCTTTCCTGCCTTAGCCACGTCTTCTAAGACTTTGGCGGCTGCAGACTCCTGCCAGGTGGAAACCGCCTGACCCCCTGCTTTCATAATGCCAGCCTTGATGCGGGCAATGCTCTCCAGATCCGGTCCTAAAAACTGCATATGGTCTCTGCCGATCGCGGCAAAAACGCTGCACAAGCTATGGGTCAATACATTGCTTGCATCTGTCGCCCCGCCCATACCAACTTCCATGACGACATAGTCACAGCCTGCTTCGTAAAAATAAAGATATGCCAGTGCCGTCTCCACTTCAAAAATGGTTGCACATAAGCCATGCTGTCTCTCAACTTCCTGCCATGCATCCTCCAAGCGGTGCATATAGACATTAAAAGTCTCTGCGTCTATGTATGCGCCATCGATGGAAAAGCGTTCCTCGTAGCAAAAGACTGCCGGGGACGTATAGAGTCCGACTTGGTAACCCTGCCGGCATAGAATACTCTGCAGCATAGCACAGGTAGAGCCCTTTCCATTGGTCCCTGCCACATGGATGACCTGTAAATGCTCCTGTGGATTGCCCAGAACTTGCATAAGCAAGCGCATGGAATCCAGACCTAAGACACTGCCTTTTTTTGCAATTTTATTCATAAAAGCACGGGTCTTATCATCAAACGTCATTATTTCTTGACACCTTTCGTATCGCGATTGCCAATGTGCAGGCGATTTAATACCACATCTTTGCCCTTGACTTTGACCGTCTTGCTATCGCCTGTGTGCAAAAGATAGACAGCCTGCAAGAGATCCTTATCAGCCAAGCGCATGCCCCTGACACCGATCGCTCCCTTCTTTTTCTCCGGTATAGTCGCCGTGTCAATGCGGAGGAACATTTCCTTCTCACTTTGCATAACAATGCTATCCTGATCTTCTAAGACTCCGACTAAAAGCAGACCATCATCAGGGGCCAGTTTGGTGGCTGCCGTCGTTCTCTTTGCCACATCAAACTCACCGCCATCGACTACCTTTAACATGGATGTCTTGGTCGCAAATACCAGTTTTTTTTCTTTTAATGCTGCGATGGACGCAATCAAAAGGCTTTCTTCCTTGCTTGCATCAAAATTACTTACATTGTCCAACGGCTGTCCCTTGTCGCGGAACTTGCCAAATGGAAGGTCTAATACCTTGATCAGATGCATCTGCCCATTATCAGTAAAGAGTGCCAATTTATCCGTATTTTTACAGAAGATAATCTGCCGGCTCTCTGCCTCTGCCGCCTCTTTGTTACGTTCAAAGGTAGGCATATCCACAACACGACCATAGGCAAAACGATCGATCATAACAGCGACATCCGCTTCCTCGATCGGCTTTTCTTCTACAACAGCCTCTGCCACATTATCAATGACTGTGCGGCGCTCCTTAGTATATTCCTTCTTAAACTCTTTTAACTCTTTCATAATGACCTTTGCCATGGATGCACGGTTTTCTAAGATATCGGAATATTCCTGGATATTTTTCATGGTCTTTTCATAGTCGTTCATGAGTGCCTGGATCTCCAGACCGATCAGTTTATACAGACGCATTTCTAAGATAGCCGTTGCCTGCCGCTCCGTAAAATGCAGTTTTTGGGCATCTCTTTTGGACACTTCCGACTTAAAGCGAATACCCTCGGTGATTCCCTCGACCAGACAGGCTTTTGCCATTTTCATATCCTTGCTGCCCCGCAGGATTTCGATAATCAAATCAATGACATCACACGCCTTGATCAGGCCTTCCTGGATCTCCTTTTTCTGGCGTTCCTTGGCAAGCAGGGTCGTATATTTTCTGGTAGCCAATTCATACTGGAAGTTGACATGGTGGCGGATGATCGGAACAATGCCCATGGTCTCCGGTCTGCCGTCTGCAACGGCAAGCATATTCACGCCAAAGGTATCTTCCAATCTTGTCTTTTTATAGAGCAGATTGCAGAGATTTTCGGCATCAGCTCCCTTTTTCAGATCAATGACGATACGGATGCCTTCTTTGGAGGACTGATTGGAAATATCAACAATGTCTGTCGTCTTTTTCGACTCAACCAGACCATATACGTCATTTAAGAACTTTCCGATATTGGCACCGATCATGGTATATGGGATCTCCGTGATGATCAAACGTTCCTTGCCGCCCTTGATCTTTTCGATCTCCACCTTGCCACGCACCTTGATCTTACCGACACCGGTCGCATAAATAGCATGCAGATCATCCTTGTTGACCACGATACCACCCGTCGGAAAATCCGGTCCCTTGATATATTCCATCATCTGCTGGGTATTGATATCCGGGTCTTTCATGTAGGCAATGACACCATCGATCACTTCACCAAAATTGTGTGGTGGAATACTTGTCGCCATACCAACGGCGATACCTTCCGCACCGTTGATGAGAAGGTTTGGCACCTTGACCGGAAGGACTTCCGGCTCTTTTTCTGTCTCGTCAAAATTTGGTATAAAATCGACGACATCCTTATCCAGATCTGCCAGATAACATTCCTGGGTCACCTTGTGCAGACGCGCCTCCGTATAACGCATTGCTGCGGCACCGTCCCCCTCGATCGAGCCAAAATTACCATGACCTTCCACCAAAGGAAGTCCTTTTTTAAAATCCTGTGACATGACGACCAGTGCGTCATAAATGGAAGAATCACCATGTGGGTGATATTTACCCATGGTATCTCCGACGATTCTGGCGGACTTACGGAAAGGCTTATCGTAACGGATCCCCAGTTCATGCATATCATAAAGCGTACGTCTTTGCACAGGCTTTAGTCCATCGCGGACATCCGGTAAGGCTCTTGCAATAATAACACTCATGGCATAATCAATATAGGATTTCTCCATGATCTCCGAATATTCCATGCGAATCAATTTTTCCTCTACTGCCATCTGTTCTTTCTCTCCTACTTACTATTTCAAACGTCTATACGTCAAGTTGCGCATCCCTCGCGTGCTCATAGATAAAGGCACGACGCGGCGGCACATCATTTCCCATCAACATTTCGGTCACATCGGATGCCATACGTCCATCCTCGATCTCCACCTTTTTCAAAATCCTGCGTTCCGGATCCAAGGTGGTCTCCCACAACTGTTCCGCATCCATCTCACCCAGTCCTTTATATCGTTGCAGAGTAAAATTACCCGTGTGGGTCTTTCTGTATTTTTCCAAGGCCGCATCATCATAGAGATACTCTTCCTTTCCCTTGGATGGAATTGCCTTATAAAGAGGCGGCATAGCAATATAGACATGTCCCTCGTAAATGAGTTCCGGCATAAAACGATAGAACAAGGTCAAAAGTAAGGTAGATATATGGGCACCGTCCACATCGGCATCCGCCATGATGATGATCTTGTCGTAACGCAGTTTGGTAATGTCAAAATCATTGCCATAGCCCTCGGAAAAACCACAGCCGAAAGCGTTGATCATGGTCTTGATCTCGGCATTGGCAAGTACCTTATCGATGCTTGCTTTTTCCACATTCAAGATCTTTCCACGGATCGGCATGATTGCCTGATACATACGATTTCTCGCCATCTTGGCAGAACCTCCCGCTGAATCTCCCTCCACAATAAAGATCTCGCACTTAGAGGCATCCCGGCTCTCGCAGTTGGCTAGTTTGCCGTTGCTGTCAAAAGAAAACTTCTGCTTGGTCAAAAGATTTGTTTTGGCACGTTCTTCTGTCTTACGGATCTTGGCTGCTTTTTCTGCACAGGAAATCACCGTCTTTAGGGTGTCAAGGTTTCGGTCAAAATACAACTGAATCTCGTCCCCGGTCACCTTAGCGGTTGCCTTGGAAGCATCCTGATTATCCAGTTTGGTCTTGGTCTGTCCCTCAAAACGCGGTGCCGGATGCTTGATGGATACGACTGCCGTCATACCGTTTCTGACATCTGCCCCGTTAAAATTGGCATCTTTGTCCTTTAAAATGCCAAGTTCTCTGGCATAATTATTGATGACTGTCGTAAAGACAGTCTTAAATCCGGTAATGTGGGTACCGCCCTCTGCGTTATATATATTGTTACAAAATCCCAGAATATTTTCATGGAATTCGTTACAATACTGAAAGGCGATCTCCACGCTGATCCCGTCAGACTCTCCGCTGAAATAAACGACATCATGGAGTTTTTCTGCATTTTTATTGATGTCCTTGACAAAGCCGATAATACCGTCCGGTTCGTGATACTCGATATGCTCGACTTCTTCTTTTCTTCTGTCCTCATAAATGATGGTCAGTTTGGGATTCAAATAGGCGGTCTCATGCATACGGCTCTTGATCTCGTCCTCTTTGAAATTGGTCTTTTCAAAAATTTGGGGATCCGGCAAGAAATTGATCTTTGTCCCGGTCTTCTTGGTCCTACCGATGGTCGGCAGCAGACCATTGTCCAGTGCGATCACCGGATGTCCCTGCTCATATCTGTCGTGATGAATAAAGCCATCGCGGGAGATCTCCACATCCATATAGGTAGACAGGGCATTGACCACCGAAGAACCTACACCATGTAAACCTCCACTGGTCTTATAGACACTGTCATCAAATTTTCCTCCTGCATGTAATGTGGTAAATACCACACGCGCGGCAGAGACACCGGTCGCATGTAACCCAACCGGAATACCTCGCCCATTATCTTCTACGGTACAAGAACCATCGGCTTCCAGTGTCACCCAGATCGTATCGCAGGCACCTGCCAAATGCTCATCTACCGAGTTGTCCACGATCTCATACACCAGATGGTTCAGGCCCTTGCGGGATACACTGCCGATGTACATACCCGGTCTTTTGCGCACTGCCTCAAGTCCCTCTAATACGGCAATACTGCTCTCGTCGTAAACGTTCTTTTTCGCCATTTCCTAACCTCACTAAAAAATTGCCTAAAGAAATGCGCCGAAGCAATGCTTGGCGCATCCTTTTGCTCTTATTATAACTTTGAATAGCCGAAACCATTGACCATGGCCTCGATCGGTATGCCTTTCTTGCAATACGGACATTCATGCGGTGCATAGGTCTGATAACCTGGCAGATCATCCGTGGTAAAGAGCGGGAATACCTCGGTATTGCCAACCTTGGTCATGGTACCAAAGATGGAAGATACACCCACGATATTACCACCGTAATACTCGATACATTCCAGACTCCTGCGCACAGTCTCACCCGTCGTCATGGTTGCCAGCAAGAGCAATACATTTTTCCCCTCGATCGCCGGACGGACATTTTCACGAAAGAGCAACTGGTTGATGCTATTGACTTCCGGAGACACGATATAGACGGTCTCATGTTTGTTGTTATTGGCAAAATGTCCTTTTTCCAATTCCTCTGCCAGATAGGCCCCCAGCACCTCCGTACCGTCCATGCAGACAATGGTATCCACTGTCGTCACATGATGCAGCATCTTGTTCTTAATGCTTCTTGCTGCCTCCCTCGCCTCATTGGCACGTACCTTTAATCGCGTCACATCGATATAGTAATTGATGTGTGATGAACTCGTTGCAAAATGCCCCGGTGTCGCGTTTAACGTAATGGTATTGTCATCCTTTGCATAAAACTTGACCATACGATCCCGAATACTCTTTACTGCCTCTCCCATAATACATACCTCCTACATTTTTCCGGTAGATCCAAATCCACCTTGTCCCCGTTCTGTCTCGTCTAAGTCTGCAACCTCTTCAAATTCCACGGAAAGAAATGGCATGATGACCAGTTGTGCGATCTTTTGCCCCGGCGCTACGACGCGTTCCTCCACGCTATCGTTATGTAGTGCCACCTTGACCTCACCACGGTAGTCTGCATCGACCACTCCGGTACAGTTGGCAGGACGAAGTCCCTCCTTTGCAGAAAGTCCGCTTCTGGCAAAAACACCGCCAAAATATCCCTCCGGCACTGCCAGTGCGACACCTGTGCCGATCATTTTGGTTTCGTGCGGTGCAAGTCTGATGTCATCTGCAATATCTGCAAACAGATCATAGCCCGCTGCCCAGGCACTTCCTCTCTCCGGCATTTTTGCGGAAGATGTCAGTTTTTTCCATGCTATTTTCATTCCATCTACTCCTAAAAAAATTGCTATTAACAATGTAACACGATTTCGTTTGTTTTTCTAGTGGCAGCTACATCGATCACACGCTGATTGCTGCTGCCACGCCAATAAAGACTGGTATCTTTCTTTTCTACGACAAATTCTCCGTCCACTAAAACATCCACGTATTCCATAACAGGAAGCGTCTGAATGGTCTCGTAGGTAAAGCCGGTATAAAGCCATATGGTTTTGTCCGGGAAACGCTCCTTTACCTCTTTGGCAAGCAGGGTCACATCTTCCCGGTTGCCGTAAAAAAGAGGATCTCCACCGCTAAAAGTGATACCGGAAATATAATTATGATCCAGTGCCTCAAATAACTCTGCCTTTGCCTCTGCATCAAACTCCAGACCGCCATTTGGATCCCATGTGATCGGATTCTGACAGTCCTTACAACAATGATCGCAGCCGGCAACCCATAAGACCACGCGCAGACCGTCGCCGTTTAGCATATCGTCTTTTGTTATATTATGATAACGCATTTATTCCACCTATACTACATACTCTTTCTTTCTGCTATTTCTGCCATCTTGGCATCATTCAATCTGGTGTCTCCCTTGACTCTGGAGTAGGAAAGATAACCATTCATACGCTCGATCTTGGTCAGATTCTTGCTGCCGCAGACCGGACATACATCCATATCCAATTCCTCATGACCGCAATCATCACAATAGGACAGAGATAGGTTGACGCCCTCGTAAAATCCCATTTCCATAGCACGGCGTACTAAGGTCTTGACCGCCTCTTTGTTGTATCCGATCGGATATTTTACATACTGGATCTTGCCGCCATTGGAAAGTTCCCAGAAACGATATTCCAGATCCTGCTTCTGGATCGGCGTGATATCTTCTGTGACATGGCAATGAAAACTGTTGCTGACATATTCACGATCAGATACATTTTCAACGATACCATATTTCTTGCGGAACTGCTTTACCTGTAAACCACAGAGATTTTCTGCCGGTGTGCCATAGATTGCATAAAGATTGCCGTCTTCTTTTTTGAACTCATTGATCTTGTCATTGATGTGCTCTAAGACTTCTACCGCAAACTGTCCGTCCTCTACCAAGGACTTGCCATTATAGAGTTCCTGCAACTCGTTGAATGCAGTGATGCCGAAAGAAGCTGTGGCTGTCTTTAAGATCGGTTTGATCTTGTCATTGTATTTCAAATGTCCACCATAAAATCCGCCTTCACAATATGCCAGTGGATTGGTGGATGCACGCATCTCGCCCAGATAAGCATAAGTGCGGATATGAAGTTTACGGATGAGTTCCAGATAGTAATCCAGCACTTCGTAAAAGTCGCGGCTCTCCTGTCTTGCCTTTGCCAAGATCATTGGCAGATGCAGGCTGACGGCTCCGATATTAAATCTGCCGACAAAGACCGGACGATCCTGATCATCTGCCGGATACATGCCGCCTCTTTCATACCAAGGGGACAGGAATGCACGGCAGCCCATCGGACTGATGATCTCTCCGTATTGCTTATACATGCTGGCAATATAGCCCTTACCGGTCAGACTCAGCCAATCCGGATACATGGTCTTTCTGGAACATTCGATCCCTGCCTCAAAGACATCTTCCAATTCCTTGCCCGGTCCGTGTAAATTTTCATCATATAAAAATACGATCTTCGGGAAAAGTACCGGTTTCTTATGTCCCTTTTTGCCCTGTCCGTTCATGCGGACACGGAGCATGCAGATAGTCGCCATCTTGGCAAAACGAGTCGTTCCGGTTCCGGCAGTCACCGTGATAAACGGATAATCTCCACGGCTGCTGGCAACGGTATTGAACTTGTACTCCCAGCCCTGGAAGCCCTGTTCAAAGTCACGTTCTACATCTGCCATAGCGGTTGCTTCTGCCTTTTCCTGAGAAAGTCCCAGTCCTGTATATTTTTCCACATACTTGGCAAAGGAGATCTCTGCATATTTATCCAGGATCAGATCTGCGCTTGGCACCGTAAATCCACCATACTGCTGGCTGGCAGCACTCAGCACGATATCTCCGATCACGTCAAAGGCAACGTCCAGGGATTTTGGCTCATTGTACCAGATATTCCCCATCTCAAAGCCGCCCTCCAAGACTGCTTTGACATCAAAAAGACAGCAGTTCATAGTATCACGTCTGGCTGACATATCATGGATATAGATATAACCGTCACGGATGGCCTGAATCTCCTCTGTCGTCAAGAAGAATTTCTTGTATAATTCACGGTTGAACTCGTTAAAGATCAGACTTCGCTTGGTAGATACCAAAGCAGAGTCCGTATTGGCATTTTCCTTATCACCGATATACATAATGGACTGGCTTTTGGTGTAGACATCATCTAACATCTGCACAAAGTCCTGCTTGTAGTTACGGTAATCCCTATAACTCTTGGCTACCACAGGATTGACTCTTTCCAATGCGCCCTCTACGATGTTATGCATCTGTGCAATTTCGATACGATCGATGCCGAGAGCAAATACCTTTTCTTCTACGAACTGGCAAATAAACTTTTCCTCTTCATCTGTAAAATTGATCAGTACCCTGCATGCAGATTTGTTTACTGCATCCACGACCTTTTGTACGTTAAAATCCTCTAATGTTCCGTCTTTTTTTACTACTTTTATCAACGTTTGCGCTCCCTTTCTGATCTATATGTCGATATAGTGTTCTCTACAACACACTATATCTTGTGTTCTGTTTTTCCATTCTAGCATTACAGAAAATAGCAGTCAATAGGTTTTAGGCAATCTCTGATTTTTTGTCACGTTCCATGAGACTGCGCACGGCAAGGCGAGGATCCACGTCATGAAACAAGACCTCATTGACCTGTTCTATGATGGGCAGACTGACTTGGTATTTGTTCCCCAGCGCCAGTGCCGCCTTGGCTGAATAGACACCTTCTACAACCATATGCACCTGATCCATGGCATCCTTTGGACGCACGCCCTGACCGATCAGCATACCCGCCTTACGGTTCCTGCTGTGGCGGCTGGAACAGGTCACGATCAGATCCCCTGTACCTGCAAGGCCACTCAGGGTCTGCGGAAGTCCTCCCATGGCAAGTGCCAAGGAAGATATTTCCTTGATGCCTCGTGTGATCAGTGCCGCCTTCGTGTTGTCCCCATAGCCCAGACCATCCGACATGCCGGCAGCCAGTGCGATGACATTCTTTAAAGACGCACCGATCTCGATCCCGGTCACGTCCGTACTGGTATAGACACGAAAATTATCATTCATAAAGGCATTCTGTAAAAATTCTGCCACAGCCATATCGCGTGAACCGGCAACTACAACGGTCGGCAGACCCTTTACGACTTCTTCTGCATGGGATGGTCCACTTAGAACACCCACCTTAACATCCTGCCCTAAAACATCTTCTAAAATACCGCATTGGGTCAAAAGGCTATCTTCCTCGATTCCCTTGGAAACACTGCAAAGGATCTGGTTCTTTCCTACATAAGGCTTGATCTTTTCTGCAGTCTCTCTGGTTGCTTTGGATGGCACAGCTAAGACCAGAAGTTCTTTATCCAAAAGACAGGAAGAAAGGTCCCAGGTCAGATGCATTTCCTTTGGCAGCAGAACTCCCGGCAGTTTGTCGCACTCCCCGCTTACCTGCATCTTTTCGATCTGTTCCCTTCTATGTCCCCACAGACTCACCTGACATCCGTTATTCTGTAATAAGATTGCCAGCGCGCATCCCCAACTTCCTGCGCCAATGACACCAACTTTCATTTTCTGCTCCTTTACTTCCATGCAAAAGAACCCTGCCGAAAGCAGGGATTCCTTGACTGATTTGCTAGTCTCGTTTTGATTTAAAAGAAAATTTATTTTCATTACCTGCCAAGAGCCGCTTGATATTGCCCCGATGCAACACGATGGCAAGGATACAGGCAAAAGATACTAATATCTCCGCCTCTAAAAGATCCGACGCGGCAAATGCTAGCCAGCCCTTTGCCCCAAAGATCCAGATCTGCACCAGAAGTCCCAGTGCTGCCAAGATAGAGCCCAGAGACACATAGCGTGTGATCGCCACCGCCAAAACAAAGATCAGAACACACAGTGGCAGGCACTGCGGAAAGAGGGCTAAGATCATACCAAAACTACAGGCGATACCCTTGCCTCCCTTAAACTTCATAAAGAAAGGAAAGTCATGCCCCAGTATGGCACCCAGTGCTCCGTATAATTCCAACAAGACAATATGCTCCGGGTATGATGTGCGAAAGAGAAGCCAGACGACTATCACTGCCGCTACACATTTGAAGCAGTCACACACCAGTGTCAGAGCACCTACCTTAATGCCTAAAATGCGCATGGTGTTGGTCGTACCAATATTGCCGCTTCCCTGTTTGCGGATATCTACGTCTTTTTTCTTTCCAAAAAGATAGCCCGATAAAATCAATCCAAAGGCATAACCGATCGCAAGTGCGACGAGCCTCATCAATTCCATAATTAGTCGTCCTTTCTCTCCCGGATGATAAACTTAAGGGAAGTCCCCTCAAATCCAAAGGCATCACGGATACGGTTCTCCAAATATCTGGTGTAGGAGAAATGCATCAATTCCTTGTCATTGACAAAGATAACAAATGTCGGCGGCTTTACTGCCACCTGGGTCACATAGTAGATCTTGAGACGCTTGCCCTTATCGGATGGTGGTTGCTGCATAGCAACAGCCTCGGTCACGATCTCATTTAAGACACCTGTCGCAACACGCATAGAATTATTCTCGATCACGGCATCGATAGTCTCATAGATCTTCGGCAGACGTTGTCCTGTCAAAACGGAAATAAACATGATCTGCGCATATGGCATAAAGGATAAGGTCTGTCTGATCTTTTCTTTGTGCTTGTAAATGGTCTTGTCATCCTTTTCGATGGCATCCCACTTGTTGACTGCAATGATAATGCCCTTGCCACGCTCGTGTGCGATCCCGGCGATCTTAGCATCCTGCTCTGTCACACCCTCGGTCGCATCGATCATCACAATCACAACATCTGCCTTTTCTACGGCAGCGACAGCACGAATAATACTAAAACGCTCCAATTCCTCCTTGATCTTGCTCTTGCGGCGCAGTCCTGCCGTGTCAATAAAGATATATTCCTTGCCATGGAACTTGACCTTGGTATCGACCGCATCTCTGGTGGTTCCTGCCACATTGGAAACGATCACACGGTTCTCGCCTACCAGACGGTTGACAAGGGATGATTTTCCTACGTTTGGCTTACCGACAATCGCGATCTTTGGAATATCCTGATCCTCATCTACGCCGGCATCCTCCGGGAAATATGCGATCACCTGGTCTAACATATCCCCCAATCCTAACATGGATGAAGATGAGATTGGGATCGGATCTCCGATGCCCAGATTATAAAATTCATAGACATCTGCCATGTATTTTTCAAAACTGTCAACCTTGTTGACTACCAAAACAACCGGTTTCTTGGAACGGCGCAGCATGTCTGCTACTTTTGCGTCCGCATCCACTAGTCCCTGTCTGACATCTGTCATAAAAATGATGACATCTGCCGTTTCAATGGCAATCTGTGCCTGCTCACGCATCTGGCTGATGATAATATCTTTTGATTCCGGTTCAATACCACCGGTATCGATCATGGTAAATTCATGGTTTAACCATGTAACATCTGCATAGATACGGTCTCTGGTCACTCCCGGTGTATCTTTTACAATCGAAATCCTCTCTCCTGCCAAGGCATTGAACAAAGTAGACTTTCCTACATTTGGTCGTCCTACAATGGCAACTACAGGCTTACTCATATTTTCCTCCATCTATTTATAATGTGATTAACTGTTTCACGAGATCTTGTCCGCTTGATTTTACAATATCTACCTTTACTTGTAAAGCGTCACTTAACTGGGCGACCGTCACATCATCCAGGAAATCCTCTTCCTCAGCACGCACCATATTCTGCGGTAAAAGCAGATGGCTTCCCAGCGGCTGATCCTTGAGTTGTGCCATCAGATCCTGCCCTGTGATCAGCCCCGAAACCGTGATCTTTTCGCCGAAGAAATCGTTGCGGATCTCATAGACATGCACGGTGACCTTTGGAAATTTCTCCATGAATTCCTGACACAGCATACGAATAAAAGGGGCTGCCAGTCTGCCGGTCGCGATCGCACATTCTTTTTTACGCATAAAAGGATGCTTTTTTTCCTTGGCTAAGGCTTCCCGAAATTCGTCCATCAAAAGTCGGATCATACCGACACCGTTTTCCAACTGGGTATAGCCGTCATAGCGTTCTTCCGTCGGAAGGTCATAACCGGCGATCAGATACCATTCATCCGATGCCTGCACAAAATGTGTGCCGTACTTTTCAAAACTGATGTCCTGCCATTTGTGGATAGTGGCAAGCACCTTGCGCGCTTCCTCTCTTTCAAAAGGTTCCAGAGGATACAGCCCCTCACGAAACTTGGTCAGTCCTACCGGAACCACAGACATGCTCTGCATCTGCGGGTAAAAAGATAAAAGATCTCCGATGGAACGATCCAGTTCTGCCCCATCATTTTCTCCCTTGCACAAGACGATCTGGGCGTTCATCTCAATATCGGCATCCGCGAGCATCTTGATCTTGTCTAAGATGTCACCGGCAAAACGATTGTGGAGCATCTTGCAGCGCAGTTCGGGATTAGTCGCCTGCACGGAGATATTGATGGGTGCCAGATGATAGTGGATGATACGCCTTAGATCTTCCTCTTTCATGTTGGTCAGGGTCACATAGTTGCCCTGTAAAAAAGAAAGTCTGGTATCGTCATCCTTAAAATATAAGGTTTCCCGCATGCCCGGCGGCATCTGGTCAATGAAACAGAACATGCATTTATTGTGGCAGGACCGATAATCATCCATCAGACCATTTTCAAAGGTGATACCAAGATCCTCACCCTCTGATTTTGTAATATGCACAAGATGTCTTGTCTGATCCGGCTTTTCGATCAGCATATCAAATGCCGGTTCATCTTCGTAGTAATAATAATCAAAGATATCGATCAGTTCGACACCATTGATCTCCTTTATGATATCCATCGGTTCCACTCCTGCAAGTGCCGCGGGACTCCCGGGTCTTACAAAAGCAATCTGATGTGATGTGCTCATAAATCTATCCTCGTCTTTCTCGTCACTCGGTAAGCATCAAAAATGCTCCCAGATTTCCTCTTTTTCCCTTGCTGGCTCTGTGTGAAAATAAAAAATTGCTATTGCAGCAGGTGCAGAGTCCTGCAAGATCTATATGCTCTTTCAAAACGCCAGCCTCGATCAATACGATCTCATTGGCTTTCCACAGATCCAACTGGTATTTGCCGGGCGCACCTGCCTGTAGAATTTCCAGTTCGTGAGTCGGAAAAGCAGACATAAATGCCTCTGCCACATCCTGACTCACTTCATAGCAGGACTGACAGATGGATGGCCCGATGGCACAGAGCAAGTCTTTTGGGCGGCTTCCAAAAGATCTTTCCATGGCCTCTACAGTCGCCTGCCCCATACGTCCTACCGTTCCTCTCCAGCCGGAATGGGACAGACCGATTGCCTTATGCACCGGATCCACAAAATAAAGTGGGACACAGTCTGCATAGAAGGTAGCAAGCAGAATGCCCGGCTGGTCTGTGATCATGCCATCCACATCTTTATAATCGCGTGGGCGCGTGATCCCCTTGCCAAGATCCACATTTCCCACTTGTCTGACATTGGTCGTATGGGTCTGGTCGCTCGTCACCACATGATCTATGGTCGTTTCCAGCGCCTGAGCCACCCTTCGGTAGTTTTCCATAACCGCCGCCCGATCATCCCCTCTGGTAAAACTTAGGTTCAGACTTTCATAGATGCCCTTGCTAACACCGCCTTCTCTGGTCGTAAACATATGCCGGATGTATGGCAGTGCCTCATAACTTGCAAAGGAAAGATAAGGCAGCACATATCCTTCCTCTGATCTGTAGTTTCTTTTTTCTATCATAAGCCGATATAAGGAAAGGCATTGGTAAGAAGTGTGATCTCATCCTTTAAAATGGCAACGACATCAAAACGGATCTGAAGATCTGCCCACTGTCTGTGCGTCAAAAGAAAATGATCCGCCACCCGACAGATGACCATCTGCTTTCGCCAGCCGACTGCCTCCAAAGGATCTCCGGCGGAGGCATCCTTGCGGTACTTTACCTCCACAAAACAAAGGTAGCCCCCGTCCCTCGCCACGATATCGATCTCCCCCTTGCGGTTGCGATAATTCATGACAAGGATCTCATAACCCTGACGCCTTAAATAGTCCGCCGCTTCTTTTTCATACCTGCTCCCCACACTTCTTTTATTTGCTTTCGTTCCTATTTCCTCCCGTCCAGTTTTGCTTTCACCTTTTCCATGCCGTCCACAAAGACCAGTATCTCCGCAACGACCTCATACAATTCCGGTGGAATGGCTTCCCCAATGTCAAATTTAGATAAGGTATCTGCCAGTTTTCCATCCTGATAAAAAGGCACATCATTTTCTTTGGCGGAAGCAATGATCTTTTCCGCCACATGTCCCTTGCCCGTCGCCACAATCTTTGGTGCAATGTCATTTGGATCATAGGATAGGGCGACCGCTGTCTTTTCTTTTGAAAAATCCTGTGGTTTCCACTCTTTATTTTCCATACTTATGCCCTCACATCAAAGGAGTACCGATGCACCTCACCGTTGCTTTTCTGATCTGCCTTTAAAAAATCTTCCACAAAGTCGATCTTTTTTGCATCCTGTTCCAATTTCATGCTACAGGTGTAACCCTTTTTTTCTAAGCGTTCCGTCAAAAGATGCATATTCTCTTCCAAAAGTTTCAGGCTGTCTGCATCCTCTAAGTACCAATTGGCAGTTACATTTTTTTGGAGCAACTTGACCGAAATATCCACACCACCCAGATTGTCCATATCAAAATGTAAAAAAGCCGTCAGTTCATCGTCTGCTCCCTTGTCGCGGCTTCCGTTGCGATAGACAAAAAGTTCGCTGTTGACATTCTGTCCGCGCAGGCGTATCGGCACCTGCACATAGGAATACATCTGACTTAACTGGTTCATGAATTCTATATTTTGTGACAGAGAATTTGCTGTCCCTTGTATAGTCTCTTTGGCGCTTGGAAATTTGTCTGCCAGTTGTTCCAGATCATGGATCTGCTGCGACATTTTCTCATACAGATGACTGATGCTGTGTTCTTTTGGCAGATCCTGTGCCTCCATCGTCCACTCTTTTGTCACCAGATTGGAAAATAACTTCTGATATCCCTTGGAACGCAAGAGTTCTTGCACACTCTCCCTGGAAAGCCTGTTGTCATTTTGCCCTAAAAAGACGGAGACTTCCTGCAAAAAAACATCTGCCTTGGTCTGTGGCAGAAGTTGCCCCTCTGCTGTAAAAAAGTTGGCATGTTCCTTGATAAAAGACGGCATCTGACCAAAGATTTTTTGCAGGTCTGCAAATGCCTCCCGATCCAAGGTATTTCCGAGCGTTCCGGCTTCATAGGCATCCATATCTTCCAATGTCTGCAAGAAGATTCCCGCCTTCTGGGATAAGTATTCCAGATTCACGGACTCCTGTCCTTCTGCAGGTAGCATTTCCTCTGCATAGACTGCTTTACCTGTGGCAATCGCCTCCTGCATGGAAGGATATCCGAAAAATGCCACCAGCCGGTTGTTTTGCCCGATCATTGTCTGGGTATCTACCGCGTCACCCACGAAAGACTCTCCCAATGCCGCCACCAGATCCTGCACTTGACTTAGGACTTGGCGCCTGTCTGCTTTATAATTCTCAAATTGCTCAACACTGTTGGCATTGATGGGAAGTTGTAATTTCTGCATCTGCACAATGGTCTCCGGCTGACTGCCCGGGACACTGCCGATCTGTCTTGCCATATTTTGCAGGCTTTTGGAATCGATCGACATACCTTCTTTCATCATGGCATTTACCATATTTAAGTTATGCTCGCTCACTGCCAAACTTGCGGCATCCAATGCCTGCATCAGTGTCGGATTACCCTGACCGGCTCCCATGGAAATCGGCTTGATCCGGATCTGTTCTCCGTCATTGGATTTCACTTGAAAAAAAACAGACTGCCCCTTGGAAAGAGACAAGCCCGCGTCCAATCTGGCTGTAATATTCTGTCCACTGCTCAGCCCTAATATTACCTGAGTACCGCGTATGCTGTTTACGGTTCCCTCAAAGATATTGCCTGTCTTTAATTGTTTTACCGTCTCGACTAACTGTTCGATCCCCTTTGTCTTGGTAGAGACCTCACTGCCGGAAGATAAATTGTTTTGATACTGTGTCAGCAAATCAGAAACCTGCACTTCTCTTCCCCCTTAGAAAAGTCACTCACATTCCACAAAATGACCAATAAAGGACTTTCTGTGGATTGGACTTGGTCCGTACTTCTGTAACGCTTCAATATGTTCTTTTGTGCCATAGCCCTTGTTCTGCGCAAAACCGTACTCCGGCATGATGACCGCGTACTCCTTCATCAGTCGATCTCTGGTCACTTTTGCAATGATACTTGCCGCCCCGATGGAAATACTCTTGGCATCCCCCTTGATGATTGGCACCTGTTTGATGGATACCTCCGGTATGGTCACAGCGTCATTTAACAAAAGATCTGGTGCAACTGCAAGTTCTGCGATTGCTTGGCGCATAGCAATATAGGTCGCCTGCAAAATATTAACCTCATCGATCTTTTCCGGCGAAGCAAAACCAATGCCTACCGCAATGGCTTTTTCCATAATCTCCTCATAAAGTGCCTCGCGTCTTGCCTCCGATAATTTCTTAGAATCATTGAGATAAAAGATCTCACAATCCTTTGGCAAAATGACTGCCGCCGCACATACCGGTCCGGCAAGTGGTCCCCTGCCAACCTCATCAATGCCACAGATCATAGGGTATGCATCTTCATAGCGGTGTTCATAGGTCCGCAAGACCTCCAGACGCTGTCTTTCCTGATCTAACCGGTCCAGTCTTTTTTTCGCCTGCCCGATAATCTTGGCAACACCCGGTCTGCCGTCTCTTATGTATTCTTCAATAAAATCCGGCAATTCCAGATCGTCTTTTTCCTTGTATTCCTGCTGGATATCTTTGATCTTTTTTTCCATATCCATGACTTCTCCTAAATGCTACTGATGTTTGATGACCATGATCTTATTAAATGGATAGATACGCACCCATGCCTTGCCGATGATGTCCTGACGCTTGATCGCTCCTACCGAAGCAAAACGGCTGTCGGTACTGTTATTACGATTGTCACCCATGACAAAGTATTCATCATCGCCCAGTGTGATCGGCTCCGATGCCAGCCCTGGGTTCTGGATAGTCTCCAGACCATAATTTTCTTTCAAAAGTGTACCGTTGATATAAATCTCTCCGGCATCATTGATGTAGACCGTCTCGCCCGGAAGTCCGATAATACGCTTGATATAATAGGTGTTTTCTTCATATTGATATGGGAAGATGATGATATCGAAACGCTCCGGATCATGTAAGCGGTAAGAGATCTTATCCACAATCAGATTGTCCCCATCGGAAAGTGTCGGTTCCATGGAAGAACCGCTCACGCGGGATCGCTGTCCAACAAAGGTTATGATCAGAAAACATATTCCAAAAACAATAACAATATATAAAAGCAGGCTTAAGATCTCATGTGCCGGTGACGTCTGCTCAGTCTGATCTAGTTTTTTTGTACTTTTTTGTTCTTGCGTCATTTTATACTTCCATCTCTTCCTTTTTTATTTTCTCCGGAAATTCCAGGGAAATCTTGCCGATCGTTCCGCTGCGGAAATCATCAATCACCAACAGAGCTGCCTTGCTGTAATCCAACTGGTTTCCCTTTGAACGACAATTCCGATTCTCAGCAATCTGCTCTAAGAAAGTAAGAACCTCTTTCGTCTCATCAATCTGATAACGCCCTGCCAGAGCCCCCGGATACTTGTCCTTTAAGATCTTGCAGAGTTCTAAAGCGAGTTCTTCTGTCTGCAAAAGTTCATCTTTGATCGAGCCGATGCATGCCAGATGCAATCCAACGGTCTGATCCTCAAACTTTGGCCATAAGATTCCCGGCGTATCGAGCAACTCAACGTTTTTATTGAGACGTATCCATTGCTTGCCCTTGGTAACACCCGGCTTATTGCCGGTCTTGGCGCAGGCTTTTCCGGCATAGGAATTGATAAAGGTTGACTTTCCTACATTTGGAATACCTACGACCATAGCACGTACCGGTCGGTTCTTGATTCCTCTCGCCCGGTCTCGTTCGATCTTTTTGGCACAGGCATCCATAACAACCTGTGTTACCTCCTTCATACCTTTCCGGTTGCGAGAATCTAAGGTCACAACAAAATATCCTTTGTCCTGAAAATACGTTTTCCAGCCCGCTGTCACCTTAGGATCTGCCAGATCTGCCTTATTCAGTAAGATCAGTCTTGCCTTCTGCTTGCCCAGTTCATCTATATCCGGATTGCGGCTGCTCAGAGGTATTCTGGCATCCACCAGTTCGATCACCAGATCGATCAGTTTGATGTCTTCCTGCATCTGTCTTTTTGCCTTGGTCATATGACCCGGGTACCATTGAAATTCCATATCTGCTCCTAGTTTACCGGTCCGAATCCCTTGAAGGATAAACAGAACCATACCTTTCCTATCATTTCCTTGCGTGTCACATTGCCGATGGATTCGTAACGACTGTCCTCACTATTGTTGACATTGTCCCCCAGCACAAAATACTCATTGTCTCCTAAGGTGATCTCCGTCTCAGCCCGTCCGGCATCCTTGATCGACAATCCGGTCTGTTTGAGGTTTGTAACTGTCCCATTAACATAGAGTCTGCCATTTTTGATCTGCACCGTATCTCCCGGCACCGCCACAATACGCTTGACGTTATCATTGGCACTGGTATTGCCCTTTGGTGTAAATGCCACGACATCTCCTTTTTTCGGCGACCGGATGTGGTATGCCACACGATCGACCAGAACACTGCCATTTTCAGCCACTGCCGGTGTCATGGATTCTCCCGAGCAGGAGATCCTTTTGCCATAGCCTAAGGTAACAAGAAAAGCTAAGGCGATAACGGCTAAGATTTCTACGATCCAAATACTGACATAGCGAACTTTTTCACCTTGTATCTTGCGACGACGACGGCGGAAATTCAGCCCGCTTCTGCCGATACCTATCTTTTTCCCCATCTGCCTCGTCATATGTATAATTTGTCTTTTATTCATAATTCATCCTATTATCATATCTCATTTATCGGATACATACCAATCCTATATTACTATACACGATATGAAAAAAAAGAACAACCACCTTTGTGGTTGCTCTCTCTTCTGGTCTTACTACTGAACTAATTCTTTGACCTTAGCCTTCTTACCGATACGATCTCTTAAGTAGTTAAGTTTAGCACGTCTTACCTTACCACGACGTACAACTTCGATCTTCTCAACATTAGGGCTATGAAGTGGCCATGTCTTTTCTACTCCAACACCGTTAGAGAACTTTCTAACAGTAAATGTCTCACGATTGCTTCCACCCTGTCTCTTAAGAACGGTACCTTCGAATACCTGAATTCTTTCACGGTTACCCTCTTTGATCTTAGCGTGTACTCTAACAGTATCACCTACGTGAAACTCGTCTACTTCAGACTTTAACTGTTCTGCTTCAATGTTCTTGATGATTTCATTTGCGTTCATTTTGTGACCTCCTAATTAAATTATCTTGACGTTCTTAATACATGCGTACCAGAGGACCATCTCTTTTCACAACTCGTTGATAATATCATAAACCTGCATAAAAGGCAAGCATTTATTCTATTTCCTTACACTTTTCTAAAAATTCCCGATCTTTTTTTGAAAGATCCGCTACTGCCAGAAGATCCGGTCGTCTCTGTTTTGTGCGGAGCAGAGATTGTTCATGCCGCCAGATATCCACTTTGGCATGATCTCCCGACAAAAGGATTGGCGGTACTTTTTTCCCCTTCCACTCCTCCGGTCTGGAATACTGCGGATATTCCAGAAGGTTGTTTTCAAAACTCTCCGTCTCCTTGGAGTCTCCATTTGAAAGCACGCCCGGCACCATACGAGAAATAGCATCGACAATGACCATGGCGGGAAGTTCCCCGCCGGTCAGGACAAAATCACCGATTGACATATAATCTGTCACGATTTCCTCCAGCACGCGTTCATCTACACCCTCATAATGACCACAGAGCAGGATGATATTCTCCTCGCCCGCCAGTTTCTTTGCGTCCGCCTGCACAAAAGTCTTTCCCTGAGGGGTCAGATAGATGGTTCGTACACTGCCTTTCACACGATCGATGACAGACTTCCATGCATCGTAGATCGGCTGGGCCTGCATGACCATGCCCGCACCGCCGCCATAAGGATAATCGTCCACCTTTTTATGCTTATCCAGTGTAAAATCACGGATATTGACCGCCTCTATGGACAAGAGATCTTTTTGAACCGCCCTGCCGATAATGCTGGTATTTAAGCCCTGCATGACCATATCCGGGAATAGGGTTAAAACAAAAAACTTCACGTTTACTCCTCTTCTAACAGTCCGTCCAAGAGATGAACGGTCATTTTTCCTTCTTCATCGTCTACATTCAGAATACAATCGTGGATGGCAGGAAGCAGAACTTCCTTGCCAGACGACATCTCAACCACATAGACATCATTGGCGCCTGTTGTGATCACATCGGTCAGAGTTCCGAGTGCCTGTCCTTCTTCTGTAACAACTGAAAGACCGATCAGGTCTGCAATGAAATACTCATTTTTCTGGCATGCGACCCGGTTTTCCTTGGTCACATATAACTTAGCACCCTTGTACTTTTCTACATCATTGATGCTGTCATAGCCCTTGAACTTTAAGATCACCAGATTTTTCTGCGGTCTCGCCGAAGTCACCTCCAGCGTGATCTGCTGACGACCGGTATCCAGGATCAGATCTTTCATATTTTTGAAGCGCATCACATCATCCGTCATAGGAAATACCTTGACCTCGCCCCGAACTCCATGCGTCTGTGTGATCGCCCCTACCTGATATAAATCCATACTTCTCTCCAAAAAATGCTCTGTTATATAAGAAGAAATCCCCAACCGCCACACATTTGCATGGCAATTAGGGATTTTAGTCTTATACAATATCTACAACGACTTTTTTATCCGACTTTGAGGCTGCTGCCTTCACTACGGAACGGATTGCTTTTGCAATACGTCCCTGCTTGCCGATTACCTTGCCCATATCTGATGAAGCCACATGTAACTCAACAACAATGGTCTTGTCATTTTCTGTTTCTGTAACAACAACTTCCTCCGGGTAATCTACCAGTGACTTTGCAATTACTTCAACTAATTCTTTCATCACCTAATACCTCGTTCTTTCAATGCCTGTTTTTATGGATTATTTCTCAATACCAGCCTGCTTGAAAATTCTTGCTACAGTCTCTGTTGGCTGTGCTCCGTTAGCGAGCCACTTCTTTGCCAACTCTTCGTTTACATGATATGCGGAAGGATCCTGATTTGGATCGTATGTTCCGATCTCCTCGATACACTTACCATCTCTAGGTGATCTGGAATCTGCTACTACGATTCTGTAGAAAGGATTCTTCTTCTGTCCCATTCTTCTTAATCTAATCTTTACTGCCATTTTGTTTTCCTCCTAAGAAATTAAAATTATAAATTTATGTTGTTAAAAAGGAAATTTCATTCTTCCTCTTTTACCACCCATCATGCCCGGCATTTTTTTCATCATCTTTTTCGTCTGATCGAACTGTTTGATGAAACGGTTGACTTCTGCAATGTCAACACCGGCACCTCTTGCCAGTCGCTTTTTGCGACTCGGATTCATAAGTTTTGGATTGGCTCTCTCCTCCGGTGTCATCGAAAGGATAATTGCCTCGATATGAGCCATCTTTTTGTCATCAATGGCTCCCTCTAACTGTGAAACCTGCGCACTGTTCATGCCCGGGATCATCCCCGGCATCATACCAAGCACACTGCCGATACCGCCCATTTTCTTCATCTGCGCCATAGAGTCAAGATAATCATTATAATCAAACTCTGCCTTGCGCATCTTGCGGGATAAGTCTTTTGCCTTTTCCTCATCAATGGATGCCTCTGCCTTTTCGATCAGAGAAAGCACATCACCCATGCCAAGGATACGAGATGCCATTCGATCCGGATAAAACTGTTCCAGATCGTCCAGTTTCTCTCCCATCCCACAGAAAAGGATCGGCTTACCTGTCACGGCACGAATGGAAAGTGCCGCACCACCTCTGGTATCTCCATCCAACTTTGTAAGAACAACACCATCAATACCGATCTTCTCATCGAAAGTACCTGCTACATTGACAGCATCCTGTCCGGTCATGGCATCGACAACCAAAAGCGTCTGTGCCACATCTACGGATTCCTTGATCTCTACCAACTCATCCATCATGCCCTCATCGATATGTAGTCGACCTGCGGTATCAAGAATCACAACATTAAAGCCATTTTTCTTGGCATGCTCAATGGATGCCTTTGCAATATCTGCCGGCTTGTTCTTATCTCCCATGGCAAATACCGGTACGCCCTGTTTTTCCCCGTTGATCTGCAACTGGGTAATGGCAGCCGGACGATATACATCACAGGCAACCAAAAGCGGCTTCTTGCCCTTTTTCTTCACATGACCTGCCAACTTGGCAGTCGTAGTCGTTTTACCGGCACCCTGCAGACCTACCATCATGATGACCGTAATCTGCTGCCCCGGACGATAAGCGATCTCCGTCGTCTCGGATCCCATCAGATTCGTAAGTTCTTCATTTACGATCTTGATGACCATCTGTCCCGGATTCAGACCGTTCATCACATCCGCGCCGATCGCACGCTCCTGAACAGTCTTAACAAAGTTCTTAACGACTTTGAAATTGACATCTGCCTCTAAGAGTGCCATCTTGACTTCCTTAAGAGCAGCCTTGACATCTTCTTCGCTCAGACGTCCCTTACCACGAAGGTTCTTGAATACATTTTGTAATTTGTCTGAAAGACTCTCAAATGCCATCTTATAACTCCTCTAGGATATCGTTGGATATGACTGTGATCTGTGATAAGATCTCTTCCACAGAATGTTGATCGGTAGCGTGGACCAAAGTATCGATCGTCCTCACTTTGTCTCTGATATGAACAAACTTTTCAATCAGATGTAACTTGTCCTCATATTCTTCTAATGTGCGGGTGGATCGCTTGATCACATCATGCACCGCCTGACGGCTGATGCCCCGATCGGTCGCGATCTCTCCCAAAGACAGGTCATTTAGTACGAAATCTTCATAGATGCTTCTCTGATGATCGTTTAAAAGTTCACCATAGAAATCATAAAGATCTCCCTGCTCAATCTTATCGTTCATTTCATCACCTCGTATAATATACTATAGCAAAAAGCAGGTGTCAAGCATTTTTTCTTGACACCTGCTTTTGTTCTTACAAACTCGTTCTCACAATCTTTGGCTGATATCCGCCCTTTTCGAGGGCATCTAAGATCTGACTCTTATGATCTGTGCCAAATGCCTCCAAGGTGATGCGAAGTTCTACGGCTGCATTACGGTTGGTTGTTACAAACTGGTTATGCTCCAATTTGATAACATTGCCCTGTACCCCTGCAATCGTCTCTGCGACTCTTGCAAGTTCGCCCGGCTTGTCCGGAAGCAATACGGATACGGTAAAGATACGGTCTCTAAAAATCAAGCCCTGCTGAACGACAGATGACATGGTGATAACGTCCATATTACCGCCACTGAGGATAGAAACCACACGCTTTCCCTTGACATTTAATTTGTTTAAGGCTGCCACGGTAAGCAGTCCTGAATTTTCTACGACCATCTTGTGATTTTCTACCATATCCAAAAAGGCTGCGATCAGTTCATCATCCTCAACTGTAATGATATCGTCTAAGTTTTTCTGAATATATGGGAAAATATTGCTTCCCGGTGTCTTTACAGCTGTACCGTCTGCGATCGTATTGACTGTCGGAAGAGTTGTGACTTTTCCGTTTTTGATAGATGCCTGCATACAGTTTGCTCCTGCCGGCTCTACACCGATCACCTTGATCTTTGGATTTAAAAGTTTTGCCAGCGTAGATACACCGGTAGCAAGTCCGCCGCCACCGATCGGAACCAGAATATATTCTACCAGTGGTAACTCCTTAAAGATCTCCATGGCGATCGTGCCCTGTCCTGTTGCAACTGCCAGATCATCAAAAGGATGGATAAAAGTATATCCATGCTCGTCTGCCAGTTCGTAAGCCTTTGCACATGCCTCATCATAGACATCGCCATAAAGGACAACTTCTGCACCTAAATTCTTGGTACGGTTTACCTTGATAAGGGGTGTTGTGGTCGGCATAACGATCGTTGCCTTTGCTCCGAATTTCTTTGCGGCATATGCAACACCCTGTGCATGGTTACCTGCAGACGCTGTAATCAGCCCCTTCTTTCTTTCTTCTGCTGTCAATGTACTGATCTTATAGTAAGCGCCTCTTACCTTATAAGCTCCGGTCAACTGCATATTTTCCGGTTTCAGATAAACACTGTTTCCACACTTTTCGCTCAGGAAATCACTATAGATCAACTTGGTCTCCAAAGTGACTTCGCTAACGATCTTACTTGCTTCTTCAAACTTTTCTAATGTCAACATCTTTTTCTCCTTCACTGCTCTTCTGTATAAAACAATGCATTCACAAACTCTTCCGCATCAAACTTCTCCAAATCCTCGATCGACTCACCGACACCGATATACTTGACCGGTATGCCAAGTTCTGCCTGGATTGCCACTGCGATACCGCCCTTAGCCGTACCGTCCAACTTTGTAAGCACGATACCGCTTAAGTCGGTGACCTCTGAAAATTCCTTGGCCTGATTGAGAGCATTTTGTCCGGTCGTACCATCTAAGACGACCAGTGTCTCACGATATGCATCAGGGAACTCTCGATCTACGATATTGTTGATCTTTCGCAGTTCTTCCATGAGATTCTTCTTATTATGAAGTCGTCCTGCGGTGTCAATCAAAAGCACATCACATCCTCTTGCCTTTGCCGCAGATACAGCATCATAGACAACAGATGCCGGGTCACTTCCTTCCTGTCCCCCGATCATATCCACCTGAGAGCGGTTCGCCCATTCTTTCAACTGCTGGCCTGCCGCCGCACGGAAAGTATCGGCTGCCGCAAGCAGTACCTTTTTATTCTGTGCGCGCAACTTTGCAGCCAGTTTACCGATCGTTGTCGTCTTGCCCACGCCATTGACTCCAACTACCAAAACGACCGAGGTGCGGTTTTCAAATTCATATGCCGCCTCCCCGATATCCATCTGCTGTCGGATGCTCTCTATGAGCAGTTCCTTGCACTCTGCTGGCTCCTTGATCTTTTGCTCTTTTACCTTGCGCTTTAAATCTTCTAAGATATTTTCCGTCGTGGTAACACCGATATCACCCATGATCAGGATTTCTTCGAGTTCCTCATAAAACTCATCGTCAATATTGGTAAAGCCACGGAAAATATAATCCATGTTCTTGACAAAATTATCTCTGGTCTTGGTAAGTCCTGCCAGTAATCGTTTAAAAAATCCGCCTTCTGCCATCTTCTCTCTCCTTATGCATCCAAATCATTTTCGATCAGGTTGACGGATACCAGTGCAGATACACCCTTTTCCTGCATAGTAATACCATAGAGTCTGTCTGCCGCATTCATCGTCCCTCTTCTATGAGTAATGATAATAAACTGTGTGTTCTTCGTCAACTTATGCAAATAATTTGCAAAACGTCCTACATTGGAGTCATCCAATGCCGCCTCGATCTCGTCCAAAAGACAGAATGGTGATGGTTTTAAATTCTGGATAGCAAATAAGAGTGCGATTGCTGTCAATGACTTCTCTCCACCGGATAACTGCATCATATTCTGCAACTTCTTGCCCGGCGGCTGTGCGATGATACGGATGCCGGTCTCAAGGATATCCTCACCCTCGACCAGTTCCAGCGTTCCTTTGCCACCGCCAAAGAGTTCTTTAAATGCCTTATCAAACTCTCTTTGGATATCGGCAAAGCCTTCCGTAAACTGTTTGCGCATGCCCTCATCCAGATCGTCGATAATGCCCATCAGGGTCTGCTCTGCCTCAACCAGATCGTCATGCTGTCCTTTTAAGAAATTGTATCGTTCCGATACTTCCTTATATTCCTCGATCGCATTGACATTGACATTTCCCATACGACGGATCTCATCCTTAACCCCGGATGTCGCTCTTCGCATCTCCTCCAAATTATCATATTCCGGATCCCGGAGTTTTTCTGCACCACGCTGGGTCAGTTCATATTCTTCCCACATATAGGTGTTCTGATAATTTATGGCTTCTTCCAACTTTTCGCGCTGTGAATTCAAGCGGTAGATTTCTTTATCCAAAGCAGAGATACGGTCTGCGATCTCTTCTCTCTGTCCAAAAAATCCCTTGTATTCCTGGTTCATGGCATCCTTTTGTTTCAAGGCATCTTTCAGACGTTTTTCCAGTGCCGCAAAATTATCATCGCTGGCGATCATGGTCTTTTTAATCTCCTCAATATCGCCGCGTTTTTTATTGGCATCTTCCTTTCCATTCTTGGCTTCCTCTACCAAGCGTACGATATCGGCATCCTTCTTCTCGATCTCGCTTGCGACACGCTGACAGTTTTCCATGACAAAAGCAACTTTTTGTCTGGCACTGGCTTCTTCGATCTGTGCCTCGGAAACATTGCGGGCTGCCGATGTCTCCATATAGGTCTTTTCATCCAAAAGTTTCTGGTATTCCTTGGTCTGCTCTTTTAAGAATTGTTCCTTTTGGGCAGCCTCGGTGCGTTCGCGCTCGATCTCTTTCTTGCCGGCAGCGATGTCACGCAACTGACGCTCCATCTCCTCGCTTTCGGTATTCAGACTGGAGAAAGCATTCTGACTTTCGGACTTCTGCTCCTGCACACGTTGCAAATGAATCTGCGCCGTGTTGCAGGCAAGTGCATTTTGCTCCATTTCGCTGCGGTTTTCTTCGCGATCTGCCTCCAAGAGTGCCTGTGCGGTCTCAATCTCTGCGATGCGGTCCTTTGCCGCCTTTTTTTCATCCCGTAAGGATGCCAGTTTCTTTTCCAGATCATCAATCTCACGGTTTCTTCCTAAGAGATTGCTGTTGTTCTTGAAACGTCCGCCGGAAAGGGATCCGCCCGGACTGAAATACTCGCCTTCAAGTGTAACAATATGTAAAGAATAGTGGTTCTTCTTTGCCAGAGCGATACCATGATCTACAGTATCAACCACGATCACACGTCCCAACAGATAAGAAAGGACATTGGCGTATTCGGCATCTGCCTCCACCAATTCGTTGGCAAGTCCCAGCACACCCGTATCGGATAGAATGCTCTTATCCTTAGCAAAGCCCTTGCCGGAAACGCTGGTCAATGGCAGGAAAGTCGCACGTCCAAGACGATTTTCTTTCAGATAAGTGATCATCTTTTTGGCGGTCGCCTCGTCCTTGGTCACAATATTCTGGATATTACCGCTAAGTGCCGTCTCAATGGCAATCTCATACTTTTTCTCTACATGGATCAGATCGGAAACAACACCGATAATGCCCGGATTGTTATCCTTTTGCTCCATGACCTTGCGGATACTGTTGCCATAGCCGTCATAGCGCTCAGCAATATTCTTTAAAGCCTCCAACTTGGAAGATAATTTATTATAGTCATCCTGACTGCTTGTCAGACGGTTCTGGGCTTCTCTGCGCTTGTTCTTCCACTCGACCGCCTTATGTCCATATTCTTCTTCCTTATGCTTGCTGGCATCCAAGGCAGACTTGGCATCTTTGTATTCCTTCTGGCAACGCTCCAGTCTTTCATTCAGATCCTCTTCCTCTGTCTTACGCTGTAAGAGCCGCTGGTTGAGTTGTGCCTTGCGGATATTGATCTGCTCCAACATGGTATCCAGACGCTGTTCTTTGGATTGGATGGTTCCCTTGCTATTTAAGAGTTCCATCATAGCCTGATTATTCTGCTCAATTCCATCCGTGTATTTCTTGATGTCCGCCTGCAAGTCATCATTGAACTTGCGCACAGAAGCAAGACGCCTTTCCACTTCTTCCAACTGCTCCTGCAACTGGTTTTTTTCTGTCTCGTAGGCATCTTTTTGCCGGATATATTCTTTCTTTTCCGCCTCTAAGGTTCCCTTTCTCTCCGAAAGGTTCTCATCCGCACTCTCCGCAAAACGGATCTGTTCTTCCAAAATGCGGATCTGGTTTTCCAGTTTGCCCTTCATGAGCGTTGTATTGCTCTGTTCCTCACGGATCCCCTGGATCTGCTCATCCATGGCATTTAAGCCTTCTTCCAGTGATGCGTACTGTTCCTTGATCTTTTCCTGCTTGTCCTTATTTTCCGTCATCTGTGTTTCGGCGATCTGATAATTTTTCTCAATTTCTGTCAGACGTCGGTTCATATCCTGGATCTCAAGCAAAAACATGTTGACTTCTAAAGCCTTTAATTCCTCTTTTTTCTTTAAGAAGAGTTTGGCATTCTCTGCCTGACGCTCCAAAGGTCCTACCTGACGCTCCAATTCGGATAAAATATCATTGACGCGCACCAGATTTTCCCGCTCATGTTCCAGTTTTTTGACCGTTGCCGCTTTGCGCTTTTTAAACTTCACAATGCCAACTGCCTCGTCAAAAAGTTCACGGCGCTCCTCCGGCTTGCCGCTCAGGATCCGCTCGATCTGACCCTGACCAATGATGGAATAACCTTCCTTCCCGATACCGGTATCATAGAAAAGTTCATTGACATCTTTCAGACGGCAAGGCGAACCGTTGAGCAGGTATTCACTCTCGCCCGAACGGTAGACGCGTCTGGCAATCGTCACTTCCTCATAATCAATTGGAAGCAGATGATCCGAGTTGTCCATCGTGATCGCTACATAAGCGTAACTGAGTGGCTTACGGTTCTCTGTTCCTGCAAAGATAACATCCTGCATGCTCGCACCGCGCAACTGCTTGGCACTCTGTTCACCCAGTACCCAGCGGACCGCATCAGAAACATTACTTTTTCCACTACCATTCGGTCCTACAATGCCAGTGATGCCATTATGAAAATCAAATACGATCTTATTTGCGAAGGACTTGAATCCATACATTTCAATGCTTTTTAAATACATATTCTTCCCCAAAAACTTTCTATTTGTCCTGACTCTCCCGCTGCTTTAAGTACAAGAGCCCATGATAAGCGGCTTCCTGCTCGGCCGCCTTTTTCGTACCGCCGCTGCCGTCACCTAATTTCTGATCTCCTACTGTCACATCCACATGGAATACTTTGGCATGATCCGGTCCGCTCTCTCCCAGAAGATGATAAGTCACATTCTGGCGGAACTTTGCCTGACACACTTCCTGTAAAATAGTCTTGCTGTCATAAAACATGCGCTTGTGCTCAATATCCGTCATAATATAACGGAGAACAAAGGCTTTGGCAGTATCAAATCCACCATCCAAAAAGATAGCACCAATCACTGCCTCCAAGGCATCTGATAAGACAGATTTGCGGGTCCTGCCCCCTGTCATGTCCTCGCCTTTGCCCAGATAGATATAAGATCCCAGATCGATCTCTTTGGTACAATAGGCAAGGGTCGGTTCACAGACCATACTTGCACGAAGTCTTGTAAGATCTCCTTCCGGCAGATCCCTATAATTCAAAAACAAAAATTCACTGGAAACAGCCTCAAGCACCGCATCACCCAGAAATTCCAACCGTTCGTTGTCGGATAACTTTTTCATATGCTTCTCATTAGCATAAGAACTGTGGGTCAGTGCCTGGCGCAATAAACTTTCGTTTTCAAACTCATATCCTATTACTTCCTGAAACTCTTTTATTGTCTTCACTTTTTTCTCCTTAACAGAGCAAAAGCCCTTGAATCAAGGGCTTTTGTCATCTAACATTCTGTCCGATTAACCAACCGTCTTTTTGATCAATTCTACAGCATCGCCGACGGTCACGATCTTTTCAGCCTCTTCTACATTCACTTCAATGTCAAGTTCTTCTTCAATTCCCATAATAATCTGGAAAACATCAAGTGAATCTGCTCCAAGATCATCCACAAATGTAGTATCCATTGTGATCTCTGCCTGATCTACATTCAAGACCTCAGCAATGACCTTTCTCAGCATTTCTAATTCCATCTCGAATTACCTCCTCTATTCTGTCTTATCTCCCACGCAAATGTTTGCTTGTATTTTACCACTAATATCCTGTTCTTTAAAGGACACACATTGAATAATTGAATTTTTGACCTCTTTCGCCTTGGAACTCCCGTGCGTCTTAACGACCAATCCTTTCAAGCCCAACAGCGGTGCTCCGCCATATGCAGATGCATCAAATGCCTTTAAGGTATTCTTCAAAGCCGGCAAAGCCAGCGCTGCTCCGATCTTGCTCCTCAGGGTGCTCATCAGACCAGTCTTGATCACGCCGATCAAAGTCGAACTGAGTCCCTCGTATAACTTCAAGATCACATTGCCAACAAATGCCTCACAGACAATGACATCAGCCGCGCCCGACGGAATATCTCTCGCCTCAATGCTTCCTATAAAATTTATGTCCTTGCATTCTTTTAATAAAGGATAGGTCTCCTTGACCAAAGCATTTCCTTTTTCTTCCTCAGCACCAATATTAACAATGGCAACCTTGGGATTCGGGACACCTACGACATGCTCCATGTAGATCGATCCCATACGCGCAAACTGAACCAGATGGGAAGATCTCGCATCCACATTGGCACCGCAATCGATCAGAAGCGATACCCCTTTCTTGGTCGGGATCAGTGGTGCCAAAGGTGCTCGTTCTACACCCTTGATCTTGCCAACGATCACTTGTCCGCCCACTAAGACTGCTCCGGAACTGCCTGCGGAAACAAAACCATCCGCCTTGCCCTCCTTGACCAGTTTGAGTGCCACAACGATCGATGAATCTTTCTTTTTGCGTATTGCCATAACCGGCGGTTCTGCTGTCTCGATCACCTGACTTGCCGGTACGACCTCGATACGATCTGTCGGATAGGAGTATTTTGCAAGTTCGGTTCTGACCACATCCGCAAGCCCTACCAAAAGGACTTTGATGTCGTCTCTCTCCTTGACTGCCTCTACACATCCCTTGACAATCTCAACCGGCGCGTTATCACCGCCCATAGCATCTACGGCTACGACTTTTATATTATCCATGATACGCCTTCCTCCTATGCATAAAAATGCATCATAAGAAAAATATACTATAAGTGCACCTATAAATCAACACCAAATCTCCCCGAAAAAAGAGCAAAAAATAAGGCTTTCCGATAGGAAAGCCTCATGTTTCATCTTAGTCCTGAGCGATGATCTCTTTCTTATTGTAGGAACCGCAGTTCTTACAAACTCTATGTGGAACCATTAACTCTCCACACTTGCTACATTTTACTAATGTAGGAGCTGTCATCTTCCAGTTTGCTCTTCTCTTATCTCTTCTACCCTTAGAAGACTTATTCTTTGGACAAATTGACATATCGGGTCACACCTCCTTAAATTCATTAAAGATATCTTGGAACTTTGCCATTCTTGGATCTATTACCTGACGATCACATCCGCAGTCCTGCTGGTTCAAATTCTGACCACACACCGGGCATATACCCTTGCAATCATCCTTGCACAAGACTTTTGTCGGCCAGTTCACCAAGATTTCGTCATAAATCAGTCTGTCAACATCTAACTCATGTTCCTCCAGAAAGGTATTTTCCTCATCCTCTGCAAACTGCACATGACCATCTGCAAGCATGACCTTGCGATCAATGGCAATCTGTAGTGTCACATCGACATCAGACAGACATCGGTCACACGGAACTACCACATCCAGAGTAGTGTCACCTGAAATCAATAATTGCTTATTGTTATCATTTGTCAGACATATACTGAATGGCTTAATGTCGGTAATAGGAAATCTGCCTCCGCTCACAGAAACTTCTGACATCTCTGTTGTAACAGGTATCTCCCGTTTCTTATCGGCTGTAGAAATGACATCTAAAATATCAAACTTCATAGTCTCTCCTATTCACACTCAAACTATTATACATAGACGTCAGGCGCTTGTCAACAACTTTTTCGCCCTATTTCTTATTTTACAAGTGCTACCGTTTCTCTTGCAATAGCAAGTTCTTCGTTGGTAGGGATCACGCACACCTTAACCTTGCTGTCCGGTGTAGATAAGGTGACTTCATCACCAAAAGTCTTAAGGTTGGTCTCCTCATCAATAGCGATACCAAGGTAACCTAAGTATTCACATACCTTGCGGCGAACAAGTGCAACATTTTCACCGATACCGGCGGTAAATGCGATGGCATCCACACCATTCATGGCTGCTACATAAGAACCGATGTATTTTGCCACACGATAGCAGAATACTTCAACAGCGTCTGCTGCCAACTGGTTGCCAGCCTTGATCTCAGCCTGCAAATCACGGAAGTCGCTGGATCCGCCCTTTGTCATACCGGAAAGACCGGACTTCTTATTTAATACAGTAACCATCTCTTCGATGTTTAAGTTTTCTTTCTTTGCAATGAACTCCATGATCGCAGGATCAATGTCACCGGAACGGGTTCCCATGACAAGACCTTCGAGTGGAGTCAGTCCCATGGAAGTATCTACACACTCGCCGTTTAAAACAGCACTGATAGATGCACCGTTTCCAAGGTGTGCCACGATGATCTTGGAATTTTTCAGATCCATATCTAAGTACTCTGCACATCTCTTAGATACGAAACTATGGCTGGTTCCATGGAAACCATAACGTCTCACTGCATACTTCTCATAATATTCATATGGAAGACCATACAGATAAGCCTTTCTTGGCATAGTCTGATGGAAAGCAGTATCAAAAACACCCACCATAGGTACGTTTGGCATAAGTTCCTTGCAGGCATTGATACCGATCAGGTTTGCCGGATTGTGCAGCGGTGCAAGATCATTACACTCTTCGATAGTCTTTAAAACCTCATCAGTCAGTACAACGGAAGATGCGAACTTCTCTCCGCCATGTACGACACGGTGTCCAACGGCATCAATCTCCTCTAGGCTCTTGAGCGCGCCTGTCTTGTCGTTGATGAGTGCCTCGATCACAAGTTGGATCGCCTGCTTATGTGTTGGCATATCTGTCTCAGTGATCTCCTTGTCCAGACCGGTCTTCTGATATACAAGTCTGCCGTCAATACCGATACGTTCACATAGTCCCTTTGCAAGTACAGATTCGCTTTCAGAATCAATGAGCTGATACTTCAAAGAAGAACTTCCACAGTTGATAACTAAAATATTCATCGTTTATCTCTCCATTTCTTATTTCCTTTTCTTGGGGCAAGCCCAAATTTAAGTTTATTATACTATCAAATATTTTTTGGTACAAGATACCAGTATGGATTTATTTCAGTCCAATCTGCATAGCAGAATATGATTTGTCGCTTGTCGCCCGATTGCCTTTATGCTATCGTTTTAATATCAATATTGCATTTATCTTCAAGGAGACCATACATGAAAGTCGTAGGCATCATTGCAGAATACAATCCATTCCATAAAGGACACGCGTATCAGATCCACTATACCAAAGAAAGGCTCGGCGCAGACTATGTGATCGTCGCTATGAGCGGCCCTTTTACCCAGCGTGGCACACCGGCACTTTTTGATAAGTACAGCCGGGCAGACCATGCCCTTGCCTGCGGTGCCGACCTGGTCTTGGAACTTCCGGTCGTCTACGCGACCGCCAGCGCCCAGGTCTTTGCCACCGGTGGTGTTGCTCTTTTGCAAAATACAGGGCTGGTGGATACCCTCTTATTCGGCAGCGAATGTCCAGATCTTGCAACTTTAAAAAATATTGCAGACAGGCTGTCAGAAGAATCACCTGCCTACCAGGCTCTCCTGCGCCAGGCTTTGCAGGAGGGATCTTCCTATGCCTCTGCTCGCGCAAAAGCCTTGGAAAATCCTGCCTATGCCGAGATCTTAGCCCAGCCCAACAATATTTTAGCCATAGAATATCTGGGGGCACTCTCCCGCTTAGGTTCTGCCATGACGCCTCTTTGTCTGCAAAGACAGGGTGCCGGCTATCACGAGACATCTCTGGAGCGGGACATGGCATCTGCCTCCGGCATCCGGCATTTTCTGGCAGGTCATCCGCAGATGAGCGACCAGGAACTTGCCCTGCTTTTAGACCAGATCCCGGAAGCCTTGCATGCTTCTTTGAAAGAATTGATCCATGACGAGCAATTTCTTTTTGCAGATGACACTTCGCTTCTATTGCACTATGCATTGATGGGAAAGCAGGACTTTACAGAGATCGCCGATTCTAATTTTGATATTTCGAATAAAATCTTGCAGAACCGACATTTATTTGCAAGTTTTCATTCTTTCTGTCAACTTTTAAAATCCAAAGATCTTGCCTATAGCAGGATCTCCCGCGTTCTATGCCATATTCTCTTGGATATAAAAAAGCAGGATATGCTCCTGACAAACGATACCTGTGGTCTTTGCGCAAAAGATCTGGTGCCATATCTGCGTATCTTAGGTTTTTCAGATAATGGTCGTCCTTTATTAAAACAGATCAAAAAAAATGGGGCTGTTCCTCTGATCACAAGCCCCCAGAATGCCAAGGGACTTCTCTCACCGGAAGCCATGCATCTTCTGGATAGGGACATCTTTGCATCGGATGTCCATCGCATGATGCTTTCCAATAAAACCGGACAGTTTTTTCCGAACGAATACACCAGAAAGTTTTCATAACAAAAGGGTGAACCGTTGTAGCAACGGTCCACCCTTCTCTCTTTCAAGCCACTAGGGACACTCCCTATGGCAAAAGGTCCCTACTGATATTAGTGATGGAAAAGACGGATGCCGGTAAACGTCATTGTCATACCATATTTATTGCATGTAGCAATTACATGATCATCACGGATAGAACCGCCTGGCTGTGCCACATAGCAAACGCCACTCTTATGTGCGCGCTCAATATTATCTCCAAATGGGAAGAACGCATCGGATCCAAGTGCTACTCCTGTATTCTTATCCAGCCATGCTCTCTTTTCTTCTCTGGTAAAGACCTCCGGTTTTACTTTGAAGATATTTTCCCATGCACCATCTGCAAGCACATCCATATAATCTTCACCAATGTAAAGATCAATCGCATTATCGCGATCTGCACGGCGGATACCATCTACAAACTGCAATCCAAGTACCTGTGGTGACTGACGTAACCACCAGTTATCTGCCTTGCTTCCTGCCAGACGTGTACAATGAATACGTGACTGCTGGCCTGCACCGATTCCAATTGCCTGTCCATCCTTTGCATAACATACAGAATTGGACTGCGTGTATTTCAAAGTGATCATGGCAAGTGCCAGATCGATCTTTGCCTGTTCCGGAAGTTCCTTATTTTCGGTTACAAGATTGGAAAAGAAGTCATCATCAATGACCAGTTCATTTCTGCCCTGCTCAAACGTAACACCAAAGACTTCTTTTCTCTCAATCTTCTTTGGCTCATAATCCGGGTCGATCTCGATCACATTATAATTGCCTTTTTTCTTTTGCTTTAATATCTCCAGAGCCTCATCCGTATAGCCCGGTGCGATGACACCGTCAGAAACCTCTCGCTTGATCAAAAGTGCGGTTGCCTTGTCACATACATCAGACAAGGAAATAAAATCACCGAAAGATGACATACGGTCAGCACCTCTGGCTCTGGCATAGGCATTGGCAAGCGGGGTAAAATCCATATCCATATCGTCTACCCAATAGATCTTTCGTTCAACGTCAGAAAGCGGCAGACCTACGGCTGCACCCGCCGGAGAAACATGTTTAAAAGATGTTGCTGCAGCAAGACCTGTTGCACGCTTTAATTCCTTAACTAACTGCCAGCCGTTGAAAGCATCCAAGAAATTGATGTAGCCCGGCTTACCACAAAGCACCTTAATCGGCAGTTCGCCCTCTTCCATATAGATACGTGATGGTTTCTGGTTTGGGTTACATCCATATTTTAATTCTAATTCCTGCATATTTTCGTCCCCTTTATATAATCAATACTATTCTACTTGTTCTTGTTGATGATCTTTGACTCATATTTTCCTGTTGCAATATCAATATAACGCACAAACAAAGAAACTTTATTGTCCTCATTTAAAGACTTCCAGATCTTGTCTGCAAAAGCATCCATATTGTCTTCGATTGCAACCAGTTTCGGCTCGCCTTCAAAACTCGGAAGTGGATTGCCGTCACACTTGTAAGTATGGATAAAATGTCCCTCGCCTGCGACCGGATTCTCATAGGCAAAGGTATATCGATTGCAAGCATCCGGGTTGCCATTGTTACTCTTTAAAATAGACATGGCGTAATTGTATTTTCCGTCCTTGATATGCATGATACCTGAAATTCTAGGAGTATAGTTTGGTCCGTCCGGCTCAAACTCTCTGGTACGCAGGGACTGCTCAAATGTCATCTGCTTGTCCATGAGTTCGTAGATCGTATCTGTCTGGTCGCCATTGGTAACGATGGTCTTGTTTCCAAGCACGCGGACAGGCGCATAAATGATCAGGCTTGGATCACTCAACTTGGATGGATCAAATGCCTGCGTGCGGATGCCTTCTCCGTCCTCCACAAAAACTCGATTACGGCTGTTCTCACTTCTGCCCATGATAAAATAGGCGGTCACTGCCTTCGTTCCATCCGGTGTCTTACCGATCACGATACCTCTGCCCGGATAGGCATTTGACTGTAATTCCGCTTCTAATGATAACATTTCCATGAAATAACCTCCTAAAATTTTCTAGTCTATGCTATATGGCTTGTTACATAAGATGATTATAACGTATCGCGCCGTTTTTTACTATGCGCTTTTCCTAATGTGATTGATTAGTCTATCTTATCACACGCCGTTTATTTATAAGTATCATTATAAAAATAGAGCCAGTCTCCTTCCGGAGTCCGGCTCTATCATCAATCATATTAAATATAAGAACTATAGGTTGACATAAGGTCATTCATGGAAATGGCACCCGTTCTGGTATAAGAGCCACTGGAAGCCTGTGAAAGTACACTGCTTCTGACCATGGAAGCCTTGGCAGAAATCTGATAACCATAGCCCCCGGATGTCTGGAATAAAGACTTGGCAACCGTCATATCTGACTTTTTAAAGGTTGTCTCATCCACAGATAAATGCCCATTGCTGCCTACACTGATACCAACACTCTTTAAAATAGAAGAATTGGAAGAAGTCAATCCCTCCATACCGGATACCGCAGAGCGTACACCGGAAAGACTGGCACCGTCTCCACTATCGATCATGTCATTGTAGGCATCAGCAAACTCCTTGACTGCTGAGTAAATCTTGTCTGTATCATAACCATAGGTGGTCTTGCCATCCGCATCCTTTGTCTCTACCTTGCTGAATAAGGAATCAGTACCCTTTTTCAAAAGTGCATTCGCCGCATCCGACAAATCGGTAGCATCGCTTTTCCACTCTGCCATCTGCTTGTCCGTCGTCTGTAACTTGTCCTTATTGGTCGCTGTCGTCGTATCTGTTCCGCTCTTTGGTGTGTAATAAGAGCGAAGCAACTTGAAATAAGAACCTGATTGGATACTATTGTATTCCCCTAAAAGACTGGTCATAGAGGAAATAGATGATCCACCACTACTGTTTGAACTGTTCAAACTGGAGAACAGTGTGCTGATGCTGGAAGAATCATATCCTGATACGGTAAGTCCCATTTTCATCACTCCTTTGATAAAAAAACATCCATGTACGTCACTTACTTCTATACTTACTTTCGGTAAAAAAACTTGCTTTCATAACCTTTTTCGCCTAATCCTGTACAAATTATACAATATTTTCAATCTGCCAGTCAATAGGTGCTGCGCCATGTGCCTCCAAGAAAGCATTGGCCCGGGAAAAATGCTTGCATCCAAAAAATCCTCGATAAGCCGAAAGCGGACTCGGATGCGGTGCCTCCAGGATCAAATGATTGGGATTTGGTGTCAAAAGTTTCTTTTTCATCTGTGCCGGTCTGCCCCAGAGCAGGAAAACGATCGGCTGCTCTTGTTTGTCTACAATGCGGATCACTGCATCCGTAAACTTCTCCCAGCCAATGTTCTGATGGGAATTTGCCTGATGTGCCCGTACGGTAAGTACGGTATTTAAAAGAAGAACTCCCTGCTCTGCCCATTTGACCAGATAGCCATTATTGGGAATATAGCATCCCAGATCATCCTGCAATTCTTTGTAGATATTGACAAGGGATGGTGGAATCTCTACCTCCGGTCGGACGGAGAAACACAAGCCATGTGCCTGATTATAGTTATGATAAGGATCCTGACCTAAGATCACGACCTTGACATCTGAAAGCGGTGTCAGATGAAAGGCATTGAAAATATCGTCCGCCGGTGGGAATACCGGTCCCTTTTTGTATTCTTCCAGAATCGTCTCATATAATTTCTTGTAGTAAGGTTTACGAAATTCCTGACTGAGCGGTGTCAGCCAGTCATTTGAAATTGCAGGCATATGCCATCTCTCCTTTATCTTCTGACAGATACACCTCTTTCTGCCAGATATGCTTTTAGATCCATGATCTCTAATTCTTTGTAGTGAAATAAGGATGCCGCCAGAGCCGCATCTGCTTTTCCCTCTGTCAAAGCATCGTAAAAATGTTCCTTGGTGCCCGCTCCACCGGAAGCAATCACCGGAATGGAAACCGCCTCAGCAATGCTTCTGGTGAGTGCAATGTCATAACCGGACTTGGTGCCGTCACAATCCATACTGGTCAAAAGGATCTCTCCTGCCCCCAAGGCTTCTGCCTTTTTTGCCCAGGCGATAGCATCCAGACCGACATCAATCCGACCACCATTTTTATATACATTCCAGCCACTGCCGTCTGCACGCTTTTTGGCATCGATTGCAACTACAACACACTGACTACCAAACTTGTCTGCCGCTTCCGAGATCAGTTCCGGACGGTTTAAGGCAGAAGAATTGATCGATATCTTATCTGCCCCCTCCCGAAGCAGGATGCGGAAATCTTCTACACTGCGGATCCCGCCACCTACCGTAAAAGGGATAAAGACATTAGCTGCCACCTTGCGCACCATATCTACCACCGTAGCCCGGTGATCGCTAGAAGCCGTGATATCCAAAAAGACCACTTCATCCGCCCCTGCCTTATCATAGGCAGCCGCAATCTCCACCGGATCTCCGGCATCTTTTAAATCTACAAAATTAACACCCTTGACCACTCTGCCGTCCTTGACGTCCAGACATGGTATGATTCGTTTGGTAAACATATATCCTCACGCTTCCTATCTCTTATAAATCCGCAAAATTCTGCAAGATCGCCAGTCCGACTTCCCCGCTTTTCTCCGGGTGGAACTGACAGGCAAACACATTGTCCTTTTCCACCGATGCATGGATCTGCACACCATACTGGCAGGTCGCTTTTACGATGGAAGGCTCCTCCGCCTGAAGGTAATAAGAGTGGACAAAATAAACGTAAGCCCCCTCTGAAATACCGGAAAAGAGTCTTCCCTCTGATAGAAAATCCAGAGAATTCCACCCAATATGCGGGATCTTAAGTCCCTCTTTTTCCGGGATCCGCAGACACTGTCCCTTTAAAATGCCAAGCCCCTCAACGCCCTCTGTCTCCTGACTTGCTTCAAACAGAAGTTGCAGTCCCAGGCATATGCCAAGGAAGGGTTTCTTCTCGACAATGACTTCCCGGATGGCACGATCCAATTCGTATTTCTTGAGGTGCGCCATCGCATCACCAAAGGATCCTACTCCTGGCAGGATGACCTTATCCGCCTGCTGGATCTCATGAAAATCCCTTGTCAAAACGGTCTCCTGTCCCAGATGGTTCAATGCTTTTTCTACACTTTTGATGTTGCCGGCATCATAATCAAGTATTGCTATCATATCTTGTCCTTTTCCTCTTAGTCATCTAAATGCAAGGATGCGATGATCTCATCAATGCGGATCGAATAATCTTCGCGGTTCAACTGGTACATAGCGACCGCATCCTCGCTTGATACGCCATATTGATCCTGCAAAAGTTCTGCTAATGCATCTCCCAACTTGGTGTATTCATCCTCAATGCCAAGTTCTTTTGCCTCGTCCAAATTCTCCTCATATCTGGCAACGCCTATTACCAGAGAATCCAATGCCAGATCATACTTCTGTCTTTTTACAAAGACCTGATATTCCTGATCCCGTTTTTGCAAATCGCCCAAAAGTCTCGCTTTCTTGAAAAGTTCTTCATCTGCCTCTTTTAGATCCATACCCATCAAATCTTCGTAGGATGTAAAGTAATCTCCTGCATTATATGCGGTTCTCGCATCATTTAAGGATAATTTATATCCCATCATATGTTGTGCGAGTGTGATCAGCGCAACGATAGAGACCGCCAGTACCAGGAAGATAACAATGACCTTGGCTGGGATCTTAGGAGAATTGTCCGGCTCCTTTGGTGGCTTCGGTGGTTTTTCTTTCTTTACCTTTACCTTCTTTTCTTTTGGCTCTTTCGGCTTTTTCTCTTTTTTCGGCTTCTTTTCCTTTTTCGCCTTTTTGGATTTCTGTTCTGCCTCAGAAAGTTCTTTTAAGATATCCAGATTTTCCTGATTCAGATCATCCTGTGGTGTCTGAGAAATGTCTAAGACCTGATCTTTTTCTTTTTCCTTTTTGCTAAAGATGGATCTGATCTTATCGATCAAGGCAGCCAAGCCCTTTTTCCCCGGCACCCCATCTCCTTCTGCCGGACTGTCTTCGGTGACCGCATCCGCGGAAGGATCTGTCTGTTCTGCCAACTGTTCAAAGGTCTCCTGCGCTTCTTCTAAAGGCTGCCCCTCACCGTCTGCCTGTAGCAAAGCACCAATATCGTCCAGATCTTCATCCCCGGACAAAAGTCCCATGAGATCCATATCTTCATCGTTTTCGTCCAACAATGGCGATTCCTCGACATCCGATTCCGCCGCCTCATTCATATGCAGATACTTTGCTAGAAGGTCCTCGCCCGCTTGGCCGATCGACTCCTTTGCAACCGTTTCTTCCTGATCTTCGGCAAACTCTGCATCCATCTCATCTTCGCCATAGCCATCCAATGCCGGCAGGTCATCATCGCCCTGTTCGATCTGCTCTTTTGCCTTGTTGACGACTTCTTCGATATTATCCAGAAAAGATGCCGTATCATCCGTAGTTCTTTCTTCATCGGTTTCCTGCACATCAGGAGCCTGATCATCGACTGGTTCCTCTGCCGTATCTTCCTCTGCTATAATTTCTTCTGGCACCGCGGTTTCTTCTTCCGAAGCATCTTCTTGGAACGACTTTTCGTATTCCAATTCATCCTGTGCGATCTCATCTTCAAATTCACGGATAAAGTCATCCGACTGATCCAGATCCTCGCCCAGTTCTTCCTCGAACATCTTGAGAAAATCATCTTCTGATAATGCCTTGCGCAGATTTTCATGGCTGGTCGGTTCAGGCTTGTAATCGCGAATTCCACTGGCTTCCATAAAATCGTCATCTGGCTTTATTTTATTTCTCTGTTCCTGTTTTTCTCTCAGGATTGCTTCTGTCTGCTTTTGAGCATCCGTGACATCTTTGCGCACGGTCTGTACAGAATTCAACAGACTATCCAAGTAATCTTCTGAATTAGCCAAATTGTTACCTCCAAAATGGTTATTTACATACAGATAAGGGATGTGTCAAAAGCACATCCCTTTTCTAAACCTTATATTATTTGCGGTTTGCTTCGTATTTCTCAATCAATCCATCAATGGCTGAAACCAACTTACCGATCTCCGGCTTTGTCAACTGTGCATCCGCTCCAAGGGATTCTCCTTTAAGTCTGATCTCTTCATTAATCAGAGACGAGAAGATAACCACCGGAATCTTCTTCATGACATCATTTTCCTTGACCAACTTGGTCAGGCGGTGTCCATCCATCAGTGGCATCTCAATATCTGTAATGATACAGTGTACATCATCTAAGACTGTGCCACGCTCATTCATCTCACACAATTTGTCCCATGCTTCCTGACCATTCATATTGACAATCAGATTGGTGTATCCTGCCTTGCGCAGACATTCACAGATCAACTTGCTCAAAAGCGGAGAATCTTCGGCAATCAGAATTGGGGAAGCACTACGGTCTCTATCTTCAAAATTATCCATATCAGAAACCTTAAGTCCGGTCTCCGGGTTGATGTCAGATACGATCTTCTCAAAGTCTAGGATTACAACCAACTTGTCATCCAACTTGACAACACCGGTAGATACTGCAGAGTCATCTGCACTGATGGTCGCATCCGGCTTGATGATATTCTCCCAAGATACTCTGTGGATACCAAGTACCTCATCTACATGGAATGCTGTGTTTAATTTGTTGAAGTTGGTAATGATAAATAATCCATCTGTCTCAGCCGGCTCAGTAATATTCAGGCATCTGCGAAGGTTAATAACAGAAATCATCGTGTCTCGCGGCATAAAAATACCTTCTACACACGGATGTGAATTTGGAAGTGGAGTGACCGGTTGATACAGTAAGATCTCACGGATTTTAGCTACGTTGATACCATAGTGGTTATCCGCTACCTTAAACTCCAAAATCTCCAATTCGTTTGTTCCTGACTCAAGTAAAATATTAGTGTCCATACCTTTTCCTCCCAAATGCCATCTAGGCAATGTATGCTAATTGTTTAAATCAATCGTATTTGTCTGTCCGTCCTTGGTAATCAGTAGTTGCAGCGTATTAATAGACTCTAACTCGGTCTGGCTGACCTGAAAGAGAAGTACCGTGTCCTGCATCTCCCCCGCTCCAAAAGATTTGTTATAATAGGTAGAAAGATCTGCCATAGAAAGTGTCGTGATACCATCGATTGCTGTCCCATCATTGACCTTGACCTGATAAGTGACCGGCTGGTTGATCAGATCGACCGTCACTGCCTGATCTGTCGTATTGGTCACCTGCACATGTAAGATCAGATAGGAATAGCCCTCTCCTGCATCCGGTATGGCAACATCAGTCGTTTCATAGGATGAGGATATATCATATCCCTGGTATGAAAAACTGATTCCGGCTATACCAATAGCATCCGACAATGTCATCTGTGATTTTTCCTGTTGTGTCTCATCCACCGGTGCATCGTCTGTCTGTCCCACATCGGTATCCTCTTGTTTGTCCTTATGCTCATCCGATACATAAGAGTATCCTGTATCCTGTGCGCGATTGTACTTGGAGACCATCTTGGCAGCATAAAGCACGACCTGATTTTCTTCGTCATCAGTCATGACATATAATTTGCCGCATCCGGTCATGCACAAACAAAAACACAACATCAACCCACAAAGAAACTGTTTCTTGTATTTCATATTGCGCTCCTTGCACATGATATTGTTCTATATATACTATCATGTTATCATTCTTATTGGCAATATTCAACAAAAATTTGTCCTTTTTCTGAAATCAGCACTCGACTTCAAACCAGAATTCTACGCCATTTTCGTGATTTTGCACGCCGTATTCCTGCCCCATACTCTCCATGATCGCCTTAACGATGGAAAGTCCGATTCCAGTGCCACCATATTCTCTGGTACGCGCCTTATCCACCTTGTAAAACTTGTCCCAAATATGCTCCATGCTCTCCTGGGGAATCGGATCTCCGGTGTTAAATACACTGATACGCAGAACATGCTCATTTCTTGTCAGTTTGATATCGATCTTCTTTTCATTTTTAGCATAATGAATGGCATTGCTGAGGTAATTGCTGATGACCTGTTCCACCGAATATTCATCGGCATAGACAAAGATCTCCTGATCGTGTGCAAAAGACAGATGAATATCATTTTGCTGCAATAGGATTTTCATAGACTGGATCATGC
>CAKXYI010000007.1 GCA_934899185.1 uncultured Lachnospiraceae bacterium | reverse complement strand
GATTCGAACCCACGCGCCCTTGCGGACAAACGGTTTTCAAGACCGCCTCGTTATGACCACTTCGATACCTCTCCAAGCCATATATGTTTACGTGTTTTTCAGCACGAATAAGATAATATCATTCTTGCATCTGTGTGTCAATTCTTTTTTTTAAATTTCTTCACTTTTTTCGAGACTGCAAAATACGCTCCCCCAGAAGCAGATCTTCCGGGGTCGTCACCTTGATATTCTCGTAACTTCCCTCGATCAATTTCACACGTGCCTGCATGGTCTTTTCTACGACCATGGCATCATCTGTCACTCCGGTCTTATCGCAGGACTGTAGCCTGGTATAGGCTTCATATACTAATGAATAGGAAAAACTCTGGGGTGTCTGCACGCTCCAGACCAGATCGCGCCTTGGTGTCGCATCTACCCAGCCGTTCTCATCCGCGACCTTGATCGTATCCTTGACCGGCATCCCAACAACACATGCGCCGTATTCCTTCGCACCTCTAATGGATCTTTCTATGATATCTTCCGTCACAAAAGCCCTGGCGCAGTCATGGATCAAAACATAGTCGCACTGTATGGCTTTTAAGCCCTCGTAGACAGAGTCATAACGTTCTGCTCCTCCTGCTACGATAGCATGTACCTTGCTAATATGATATTTTTCAACGATCTGTTCCCGGCAATATGTCTCATCCCCGGCTGCCACCACAAGAACGATCTCATCCACCCGGCTCTTTTCAAATGCCTCCAGACAATATACCATGACCGGTTTACTGCACAAGGCAAGATATTGTTTTGGAACATCTGCTCCCATACGTTTTCCGGAACCTGCCGCCAATACGACTGCGCCTATTCTTTCCATCCCATTCTCCTGCTCAAGATTTTTGTCACAACCACATAGCTTTTGATCACGATTCCACGCGCTGTCCCAATGCCAGATTCGGTACAGCATTCAAAGACATAGAATCCCTGCGTCCCGCCATATACTCATAATATGCTGCCGCACCGATCATGGCTGCATTATCCGTACAAAGGATCGGTGACGGATGGTAAAATCGAACACCACGCTTCTCACAGGCTTCCTGCATGGCTGCGCGCAAGGTGCCATTGGATGCAACGCCTCCGGCAATGGCAAACTTGTCCCCGCCGAATTCATCCAGCGCATGCATGGCATGCCCCACCAGAGCATCTATGACTGCCTGTTGAAAAGATGCCGCAATATCCGCCTCGTTGATCGTCTCGCCTTTCATCTTTGCGCCATTGATATAATTTAAGACTGCGGACTTTAAGCCGCTAAAACTAAAGTCATAAGCACTGTCATTAACCTTTGCCACAGGAAAAGGTATGGCATGCGGATCTCCCTCTTTTGCCTTTTGCTCGATCTTTGGCCCCCCCGGATAGCCCAGGCCTATGGCTCTTGCCACTTTATCAAAAGCCTCGCCTGCCGCATCGTCTCTGGTACGCCCTAAGATCTCATACTGCCCATAATCTTTGACACGGACCAGATGGGTATGTCCTCCCGATACCACCAGACAAAGGAATGGTGGTTCCAAAGTTTTATCTTCTATATAATTAGCGCAGATATGTCCCTCGATGTGATGTACACCTACCAGAGGGATATCCTTTGCAAAACTGATTGCTTTTGCCTCAGAAAGTCCTACGAGCAGGGCCCCGACCAGCCCTGGTCCATAGGTGACTCCGATTGCATCAATCTCATCAAGTGATGTATGAGCTTCTTTGAGTGCTTCCTCAATCACCTGATTGATACGTTCAATATGTTTTCTGGATGCGATCTCCGGCACGACGCCACCATATAAAGTATGAATCGGTATCTGTGTGGAAATAACATTGCTCAAGACTTGTCTGCCGTTTACCACGACCGCCGCCGCTGTCTCGTCACACGAACTCTCTATCGCTAATATGCGTATCTCTTTATCATTCATCATTGTCTCCTTCTGTCAAACGAAAACTCAGAATCTTCCAGTGTCCCTCATCATCCATGCGCAACACAAACTCCTCATATGTCCTGCTATAGTCACTTGCCTCTCTGGAAAAATAATAGGCATCCACATAGGCGCAGTAGTCTCCGTCTACCGTAGCATAAGTAATATCATTGCTGTCACTGACCGAGGACTGCACGATGATCTTATTCCTGGTCTTATAATCCTCAATGTCTGCCTTGAGGTTTTTCAGATAGGTATCTCTTGGATTGTAGGACAGGAGTTCATCGTCCATCAGTCTTCTCGCCTGATCAGCCATTTTCTCCAGTTCCTCATCTGTATATTCTTCGCTGTAAAAAGCCGTGATGATCCGGTTGTACCACTTCACGACCTCGCGTGGTGTCTTGGGATAATTCTTGTCAAAATCCCTCTCGATGATTTTTTCCACTTCTGTCATCTTGTCTTCCGCATCTTCTGAACTTTTCGCATTCTTCTGCGACAGGTAATAATAGTAGCCGCACACCAGTCCTACACAGATCACGATTGATATTCCTATACGAAATGCCTTCTTCATCGCTTATTCCTCCAAAAAGTCCAACTCCAGCATCTTGCCGTCTTCTCCCAGATATGATTCAGCAAAAATCCGCTTCACATCCTTCATGTATCCTTTCGCACCTACCAAAGATGGGCTAAAATGGGTCAGCCACATCTGCTTGACCTCTGCCTTCTTTGCCAGTTCTGCCGCTTCATAAAAAGTCATATGCTTGTACTGTTTTGCCTTGGCAAGTTTGTCCGGCTCCGCATACATGCCTTCACAGATAAAGAGATCTGCCCCTCTGGCATTGTCCGCAATGCGGTCGATCGGTCTGGTATCCGTGCAATATGCCACCTTGATCCCTTTGCGTGGCGGTCCCATCACCATATCCGGCGTGTATTCCTTATCCTCCCACCGGATCGTCTCGCCCTTTTGCAGACGGTTCCAGGTCTGTACCGGGAGGCCCAGCGCACTTGCCGCTGCGGCATCAAATCTGCCACTGCGCGGGATCTCAATGCAATAGCCGTAGCAAGGCACATTATGCTGGACACGGTATGCCCGGATATGATAGCCATGCAAGACCAGGTCCTGCTCTGCCTCGGTAAGTTCTATAAAATGAATGTCAAAAGGCAGTTCTGGTGCAATCACACGCAAAGAATTAACTACACGTTCCAGACCTTTGGGTCCGATCATAGTCACCGGTTCCGTGCGGTCTGAGTTGCCCATAGACAAAAGCAGTCCCGGCAGACCACTGATATGGTCTGCGTGATAATGGGTAAAGCAGATAGTATCGATCGGATTTGGGCTGAGCCCCACCTCTTTCATCGCGATCTGGGTTCCCTCTCCACAATCGATCAAAAGACTGCTTCCATTAAAACGCGCCATCATTGCCGTAAGCCATCGGTGTGGCTGTGGCATCATTCCTGCTGTTCCCAGCAAGCAAATATCTAACATATATCCTCCTTATGAAAAGCCATGACGAAAGCATCCTCGTCCGGCTTGTGGTAAAAGCCCTTTCTTTGTCCTACCAGAGAAAATCCACAAGTCTGGTATAATCTTTGTGCCTGCAGGTTGCTCTTACGCACTTCCAGATAAACATGGTCTACACCCCGTTTTTCCGCCTCCTGCATCATCCGAGATAAAAGCCTCTTCCCCAGGCCTCTGCCGCGCGCTTCTTCTGAAACTGCGATCGTTGGAATCTCTCCTTCATCACTGTTGCAATATAAGATGCCATAGGCACACAGGTTCTCTTGATCTTCTGCCACCAAAAAAACATGCGCTGTCTCGGAAAGTGTCTCCAGAAATCCGGTCTTTGTCCATGGCTCGCTAAAGATCGCCGCTTCCATTGCCGCGATCCTGTCGATATCTTCCATCCTACAGGGTCTGATTCGGATATCCATTATACCTGACCGCCCTTTTGCGCTTCCATGCGTTCTCTTTCCGCCTGTGACAGGCGCAGATATTCCGGTCTGTGCTCAGCTGCTGTCTGCACTTTTCCAGCAAGATAATAAGCCTCTGCCCTTGCGCATAAAGATGCGGCGCGCTGGCGGTTCATATGGGCTGGTGCGAAATGGTAAGGCACCTTACATTTGTCTGCGATCGTCTCTTGAAACACCGGCACGCCATCGCCTAAGAAAGTCACAGGTCTTTCTGTAGCATTGATCTTTTCTATGATCTCTGTGATATCGACAGCGCACGGTTCTATGATGCACTCCATCTCTGTATCTGTAAAGCGGTAAAGACCGGTATAGGTCTGACCACGCCTTGCATCCATGATCGGACACACATCATCGGCGCTGCCCCAGAGATTGTAAGCCATAGCCTCAATCGTTGAAACAGATATGATCGGCTTGTCCAGTGCAAGACCCAATCCCTTTGCCGTCGCCGAACCGATACGAAGCCCGGTAAAAGATCCCGGTCCTGCCGCAACCGCAATGGCATCGATCGTATCCAGATCCAATGCAATCATCTTCTTCAGTTCTTCCAACATCGGAAGCAATGTCTGTGAATGTGTCTTTTTAAAATTGGTAGAGTATTCTCCCACAACAATATTATCTTCCACGATCGCCACGCTGGCAACCATGCCCGATGCATCAATTCCTAATATCTTCATGCCTTTTCCACTTCCTCAACGGTAATTTTACGATAGTCAAAGCCTTTTTCCAGATCTTTTTCGATCGTGATTCGCCAGAAATGATCCGGCAGAATCTCCTCGATCAGATTTGCCCACTCGATCATTGTCAAGCCCTCGCCATAGACGTAATCGTCAAACCCGATCTCGTCCATCTCTTCCACACACCCGATACGATACACATCAAAATGGTAAAAAGGCATACGCCCGGTGTGATATTCCTGCACAATGGTAAAGGTCGGACTACAGATGGCTTCATCAATCCCCAAACCCTTTGCGATCCCCTGCGTGAGGACTGTCTTTCCCACGCCAAGGTCGCCGATCAGGGTATAGACCTGTCCCGGTCTGGCATTTTTTCCTAATTCCTCACCAAAGGCAAAAGTCTCCTCCGGTGAAAATGTCTCTTTTATCATCTATCTGTCTCCCTTAATGTGTAAGCGATAATCCTGACAATGCTGACGCAACATGGCATATATCTGTGGCAGTTTCTCTGTCACCTGCGCCTTTGGTATGACATATGCATTGACACGGTTACTATATATAAGAAGATTATGTTTGGTCGTCACAGCTTTATAGATCATATCCCACGGCAGGACTGCCTCCTCTGTCGCATGATCCGTTGTAACGGCAATGCCCTCTTCTCTCATCTCAAAATGCAGGACATCCTTCAAAGCATCTGACATATGAATCTGCTGCTTCGAGCGGATGCGTAGCGTCAAAGGCACATATAACAAAAAGATCAGCGCAATCAAAAGATAAGGCAAGCCATGACGGATATCATGCAGATTATCGGAAAGTGCAATCACCACGATCACAAAAATCCCCATGACGAGCGATAAGATGCCCTGCATGGATGTATATGCATGATACATATTGAAACGATACATATCCTCACTGCTCAGTTTTACGTTAAATTTGATGGTCATGATAAATCTTCCTCCATATAATCCCACTTCTGATTGCTATATTAGCATATTCCATACAAAATCAAAAGCCCCAATCCGTCTACCGGTATGCAAGATGCCGGACGGCTTGAGGCTTCTATCCTATTTCTTTATTTTGTTTTTAAACTCTGCCTTTTAAGATCGGTGAGATCTTTTTATATACCACCATCGTGATCAATGCGGAAAACAGACCTTTGACAAAGGTAAACGGCACATTGAAGAATAAGAGACACTGCCACAATTCTTTTACGGATGGCACAATCGCCTGATAAGCACCGATGATCACATCCATTGGCATCATCTTGGTGTAGATCGGATAAACCACAAAATAGTTGGATGGAAAACTAAAGAGTGCCATGCAAAGTGCTCCGATCAGAGCGCCTGTGATGGCTGACTTCTTGTTCTTTTTGTGCTTATAGATCAGCCCTGCCGGAAGTACGAAGGCTGCACCCAGAACAAAGTTACTCAATTCTCCGACACCACCTGTGGATGTCATAAACAAATGCAAAAGATTCTTGACCAGACATACCCATACACCACATGCCGGTCCCATGGCAAAAGCACCGATCAAAGCCGGTAATTCTGATAGATCCATGCGGATGAAATTTGGCATGACCGGAACAGAAAAATCAAGAAACATCAGGATAAATGCGATTGCCGATAACATTGCCGTCACCGTCAGATAGCGTACATTCATCTTAGATGCTGCTGCGCTCTTTGTTCCATTGTTTACGTTTGCTCTCTTTGTTGTTACCTCACTCATTTTGTAACACTCCTTTTTCCTTTTTATTTAGGAAAATCGGTCTCTGGTAAGTCAGCCTTGTACGCAAAAAGCCCCGAACACTAATTCCAGCGTTCGGGGCAATACATTGCACGCAAAAATCAACTTATCTTCTCTCATCCAGACTATACTGTCGGTATCGGATTCGCACCGATTCAACTGCAAATGCAGGTCACGGACTCGTTGCCATAGCAACATCACCGTCGGTCGGGAATCTATGATCTCTCATATCACCCTGCCCCGAAGATTCCTATTTACAAGCATCAGTATATGCATATAGAGCTCATCTGTCAACCACTATTCGATAATAATATTATCAAAAAAGTTATTGCCTTTTTTTACCGGCTTCCTGCGCTCTTGTTTTTTCTTGAAATTCTGCTTATTGGCAGGCTTCCCGGATCTTGCCGCAGACTGCTCTGCAGCCGCCTCTTTCTTGTCCTGTCGATTGCCCAGTTTCATGGTCAACTGTATCCTTTGCTTTTTGAGATCCACACTCAAGACCTGCACATCCACAATATCGCCAATCGATACAGCCTCCAGCGGATGTTTGATAAATCGGTCACAGATTTCAGAAATATGGACAAGTCCGTCTTGGTGCACGCCGATATCCACGAAGGCGCCAAAATCAATAACATTGCGGACGGTGCCTTTTAAGACCATGCCCGGTTTCAGATCCTCCATGCTTAAGACATCGCTTCGCAGGATCGGCTTTGGCATATCCTCTCTTGGATCGCGTCCCGGCTTTTGGAGTTCTTTTACAATATCCTCCAAAGTCATGGCACCGATGCTAAGTTCTTCTGCCAGTCGATCCAAGTCGCCCACTTCTTTTCCGATCTGCCCGATACCGCCATCTGTGATCTCCGTCAGATCATGTCCTAATTTGGCAAGAAGTTTTTCCGTCACTTCATAGGACTCCGGGTGTACGCTGGTTGCGTCTAAAGGATTCTTTCCCCCGCGGATCCGCAGGAAACCCGCACACTGTTCGTATGCCTTTGGTCCTAACTTTGGCACCTTTAATAATTGTTTTCTGGAAGTGAACTGCCCGTTCTCTTCACGATATGTCACGATGTTCTTGGCAATGGTCTTATTGATACCCGAAATATGTTCCAGTAAGGATGCCGAAGCCGTGTTCAAGTCAACGCCCACGTTGTTGACGCAAGCCTCAACAACACCGGATAAGGCTTCATCCAACTTTTTCTGGTTCATATCATGCTGATACTGCCCTACCCCGATTGACTTAGGATCGATCTTTACCAGTTCGGACAGGGGATCCTGCACACGTCTGGCAATGGATGTCGCACTACGCTGTCCCACATCAAATTGCGGGAACTCCTCTGTTGCCAGTTTGCTGGCAGAATAGACCGATGCGCCCGCCTCGTTGGTGATCACATACTGCACCGGAGTTTGGATCTCCTTTAAAAGATCTACGATGATCATTTCTGATTCACGCGATGCCGTGCCATTTCCTACAGAGATCAGGGTGACATGATATTTGGAGATCAGTTTCTTTAAAACAACCTTTGCCTCTTCTACTTTATTCTGCGGTGCTGTCGGGAAAATAACGGTCGTATCCAACACTTTTCCGGTCGCATCTACAACGGCAAGTTTACAACCGGTACGAAATGCCGGATCCCAGCCCAAGACCACCTGTCCTGCGATCGGTGGCTGCATAAGTAATTGCTGTAAGTTCTTGCCAAAGACACTGATCGCACCGTCCTCTGCCTTCTCCGTCAAGGCAGACCGGATCTCACGCTCAATAGCCGGTGCGATCAGACGGTCGTATGCATCCTTGATGGTCTCCATCAACACCGGTGTCGTATAAGGGTTATCCTTGGCAATGACCTGTTTGGAAAGATAACGGATGATCTCCTCATTCGGTGCTAAGATCCTGACTGTCAGGATTTTTTCCTTTTCTCCTCGGTTGAGTGCCAGAATACGGTGTCCCGGCAATTTTTCGAGCGGTTCATCAAAATCATAGTACATCTCGTAGACCGACTCCGCGGTCTCATCCTTGGCACTTGATGTGATATGTCCCTTTTTTTCCGTTATCCCTCGGATATGCATACGATAATCCGCCTGGTCTGCGATGGTCTCTGCCAGAATATCCATGGCTCCCGCGATCGCATCCTGCGCTGTAGCCACTTCTTTCTCTGCATTTACATAATCTCCGGCAATCTCCTCTAGCGGCTGATCGATCTCCTGCAAAAAGATCAGATCTGCCAACGGCTCTAAACCCTTTTCCTTGGCAATCGTCGCACGGGTACGGCGCTTTGGACGATATGGGCGATACAGATCATCTACAACGACCTGTGTCTCTGCCGCCAAGATTTGCGCACGCAGTTCCTCTGTCAATTTACCCTGCTCTTCGATGCTCGCTAAGACTGATGCTTTCTTGTCTTCCAGATTGCGCAGATAATTCAATCGCTCATACAGGTTTCGCAGGATCTCATCGCTGAGTGCTCCTGTTGCCTCCTTTCGATATCTGGCGATAAAAGGAATGGTATTCCCCTCGTCGATCAGTTTTACCGCTGCATCTACCTGTTTTGGCAGAACACCAAGTTCACTTGCCAATTTTCTATTGATGTCCATCTATGTTACTCCATTTCTTTTCTAATTTCTCAATCAAAGCCGCCTGCATCAGACACTCAAGTCCACCTTGCCCCCGATCAGGCTGGCTGCATCCAGCGATTTTTGATTTTGTCCGTATGGGTTGCTCTCGTTGTAGCGGATCGTCGTATTAGTCGTGCCACCCGAAACATAAGTCCTGCCACATTCCGGGCAGACCGATGTATGAATGGATACGCTGGCATTTACCACCGTTCCGTTATTTTGGGCAGCCTTGGTATAGGCATTGCTGACATGTTCGCCTTCGTGTGCCCGCACAGCACCGCCGGCTGCCTCCGGTGAAATGTGTGCTGCTGCCTTGAAGGAGACATTTTCGTCCGACCCATCAATATACTTGCGCTCCTTGCAAGTCTGACATTCTGCCGGCGTGGATTTATAGCCCGGCTTGACGCCGTCCGCATCCCCTGCTCCGGTCGTGGTCGGATCCGTCACGCCCGCCGTGGCATCATAAATCCCCATGCCATAAGTTCCCGGTTGATATGAAGTTGTAAGGATAGAACCAAGGCCTCCTATCTGCATACGCCATTCCCTCTTTCTTTGATCGCGTCCTCTTTACAAACCGCCTGTCATTCCCTTATAGTAGATTTTATACTTAACTATCACTATTTCAAATAGATGTGAGGTCTAATATGCAAGCACTTGCCAGACTACTACAAAACTATATGCGCCACGCACCCAAATGTCTTTTCCATCTGGTAACCGGCTACTATTGTCCCGGCTGCGGTGGCACCAGAGCCCTGTATTTATTCCTTACCGGACACTGGATCAAGTCTTTTCTTTTCCACCCGCTGGTAGTCTATACCTTTTTTGCCTGCCTCTATCTATGTATCCGCAAGATCCTGGATCATAAGTACCGCCCCAGCGCCTGTTTGCTTTGGATCGCACTAGGCTTACTGGCAGTAAATTTTGTCATCAAAAATCTTGCCCTTGTCTGGTTTCACACAGACCTATTGCAAATCTTCTAGTTCTGGTCTCCCGCAATCTCCCTTGCTACATAAACTCCACTTGCAGAGGCGTGTGATAGTGAGTGGGTAATACCGCTTCCATCACCGATCACATAAAGCCCCTTATAATTGGTCTGCAAATGTTCGTCCACTTCCACTTCCATATTGTAGAACTTGACCTCAACACCATAAAGCAAGGTATCATCATTTGCGGTACCCGGTGCGATCTTATCCAGTGCGTAGATCATCTCTACAATGCCGTCTAAGATACGCTTTGGCAGTACCAACGAAAGATCTCCCGGAGTTGCATTGAGTGTCGGTGTGACAAAAGACTCCTCGATTCGTTTCTTGGTAGAACGCTGTCCGCGAATCAGGTCGCCAAAACGCTGTACCATCACGCCACCGCCAAGCATATTGGAAAGTCTGGCGATCGACTCGCCGTAACCATTGGAATCCTTAAAAGGTTCCGAAAAATGCTTGGAAACCAAAAGGGCAAAATTCGTATTCTCCGTCTGTTTCTCCGGGTCTTCGTAACTATGTCCGTTGACCGTGATGATGCCATTGGTATTTTCATTTACGACCGCACCCTTTGGATTCATACAGAAGGTACGCACCTTGTCCTCGTATTTCTGGGTACGGTAAACGATCTTGCTCTCGTACAATTCATCGGTCAGGTGGGAAAAGATCTCTGCCGGCAATTCCACACGCACGCCGATATCCACACGGTTGGAATTGGTCGGGATAGAAAGGTCCTTGCAGACTTCCTCCATCCATTTGCTTCCGCTGCGTCCGACAGAAATGATACAGTCTTTGCAGGCGTAACTCGCATCCTTACAGTGGATACGATAACCCTCCTCACCATCTGCTAAGACTTCGACCGATTCCACCAGCGTGTCAAAATGAAACTCTACCTTGTCCTTTAGGTATTCGTAGAGATTCTCCAATACCACATAGTTGATATCCGTGCCCAAATGACGGACAGATGCATCCAGCAGATGCAGATCATTTTGCATACACTGCTTTTTAAAACGGCTGCCTGCGGTAGAGTATAACTTGGTCCCCTCTCCGCCATATGCCAGATTGATCGTATCGACATAACGCATCAGATCAATGGCTTCTTTTTTACCGATATATTCATATAAAGTACCGCCAAAATCATTGGTGATATTGTATTTACCATCTGAAAAAGCACCGGCTCCGCCAAAACCACTCATGATCGAACAGGTCTTACATCCGATACAGGACTTGATCTTATTTCCGTCGATCGGGCATTTTCTTCCTCCCAAAGCGTGTCCTGCCTCAAAAACGCCCACACGCAAATTCGGATCCTGCCTGATCAGTTCGTAGGCAGAAAAAATACCTCCCGGGCCCGCGCCAATAATCAGTACATCGTAATTCATACATTCTCCTATCCGTCGTCTTTTCATAAAAACGACCGTCTTTTTACTTCATTATCATACCATAATTTCCTCTATCCTGCCAGCAAAATAAAGCTGTAAGTGGGCGTAGAAAAGGAGATGTCAGTCTTGACATCTCCTTATAGTATCCTTGTATCAGAAAGTTTTACTCATCATCCTCGTCCTGACGTGCCCAGCCAAAAGCATACTTGACTGCCTTATTCCAGCCCTTACGCTTTGCTGCCCGCTCCTCCGGGTCGATGGATGGAATGAATACTCGATCATACTGCACGTTCTTCATGACTTCTTCCTTGCTCTCCCAGTAACCAACCGCAAGGCCTGCAAGGTATGCTGCACCAAGAGCCGTAGACTCTACACAGGACGGTCTGTTGACCGGCTTATCCAGCATATCTGCCTGGAACTGCATCAAGAAATCATTGGCACTGGCACCACCATCCACATTCAGGGTACGCAGATCGGTCTCGGCATCTGCCTTCATAGCATCAATAACATCGCATACCTGATAAGCGATAGATTCCAGCGTTGCACGGATGATATGATTCTTGTTGGTGCCTCTGGTAATACCTACGATCGTACCTCTCGCATACTGATCCCAATGCGGTGCGCCCAGTCCGGTAAATGCCGGAACGACATAAGTACCATGGGTACCTTTGGCTTTCTTTGCCATATATTCGGAATCCTCCGCAGAATCGATCAATTTCATTCCGTCACGCAACCACTGAATCGCAGCACCCGCAACGAAGATAGATCCCTCCAGCGCGTAATTGACCTTGCCGTCCAACCCCCATGCGATTGTTGTAACCAGACCATTCTTAGAGAATACCGGCTTTTCTCCGGTGTTCATCAAAAGGAAACAACCGGTACCATATGTATTTTTGGCTTCGCCCTCGGTAAAACAGGTCTGTCCGAAAAGGGCTGCCTGCTGATCTCCGGCTGCTCCCGCAATCGGGATTTCTGCGCCAAAGAAACTCGGATCTGCCATACCATAAATGCAACTTGACGGCTTGGCTTCCGGTAACATGGAACGCGGAATATCGAGTTCTTTTAAGATCTCATCATCCCATTCCAGCGTATTGATATTGAAAAGCATGGTTCTGGAAGCATTGGAATAATCCGTGACATGCACTGCACCCTTGGTCAGTTTCCAGATCAACCATGTCTCTACTGTACCGAATAAAAGATCTCCGGCTTCTGCTTTTTCTCTTGCTCCCTCTACATTTTCCAAAATCCAGCGGATCTTGGTGGCGGAGAAATAGGCATCAATCATCAGACCTGTCTTGGTACGGATCATATCCTCCAATCCTCGCGCCTTTAATTCATCTGCGTACTCGGAAGTACGGCGGCACTGCCAAACGATCGCGTGATATACAGGCTCCCCAGTATGTTTATCCCACACAATGACAGTCTCTCTCTGGTTCGTGATACCAATACCGGCAATATCGTCTGCGGTCGCGCCGATCTTTGACATCGCCTCTACGGCTACACCAAGCTGTGTAGACCAGATCTCATTAGCATCGTGTTCCACCCATCCCGGATTCGGGAAGATCTGGCGGAACTCCTTCTGTGCCATACTACAAATGTTCCCCTCATGATCAAACAGGATACAGCGATTGCTTGTCGTCCCTGCATCCAATGCCATAATATATTTTGGCATAGTAAAAACCCCCTTATATTAAAATCAAATCTTTAATGATCCTGACCCTATTATAAAAAATCCCCCATGATTTTTCAATAAAGTTTCCGCGATTTTTCTATTCTTCCACGAATGGTCGCAATGTGTCTATTTATGACGCATTTTAGATCAGACGGATCATCTGACGCACTTCACCAAGTGCAGCTGCTTTTGTCGCATAATCAGACTCTTTCATGGCTTCTGTAACAAAGCCGATCTCATCATCCAGACCAATCTCAACGAACTCTACCTGACCAAAGATATTCTCGATCTCAGCCTCTGATGCAGTGGAACGTACAAAGAAACGATTGACCTGCTCATTTGGATCCGCAAGGACAAGTTTCTCCCTTGCCCACTCCAGATAAATATTCTTGTCGATATGCTTGGCAATAGCGACCATATCACCAACAACTGCACTAGCGGTCGGAAGTTTGCCCGCACCGCTTCCGTAGAACATACCATCTCCCAGCATATTGCCGTGAACAAAAATGGCATTGAATACATCATGCACATTGTAAAGCGGATGCTCCGGTGATAAAAGGAAAGGTGCTACTCTTGCCACATAGGAGTCGCCCACTTTTTTGCTGGTAGCCAGTAACTTGATGGCTCTTCCCATTTTATTCGCATACTTAATATCGGTTGCCGTGATATGTGAGATTCCCTCAGTCGGGATGTCTTTATAATCCACCTGTCTGCCACAGACAAGAGAAGTCAGGATGGCGATCTTGCGGCAGGCATCGTGTCCTTCGATATCTGCTGTCGGATCTTTTTCCGCATAGCCCTTTGCCTGTGCGTCCTTTAATACATCATCAAATTCCAGACCTTCTTTGGTCATCTTTGACATCATATAGTTGGTCGTACCATTGACGATACCCGTGATCTCCTCGATCACATCACCTGTCAGGCAGGACGTCAACGGACGGATGATCGGGATGCCGCCACCAACGGATGCCTCAAATAAGAAATTGACCTTGTGATCTCTGGCGATCTCGATCAATTCTGCGCCCTTGTCTGCCACAAGCGCCTTGTTGGAAGTCGTAACATGCTTTCCTGCCTCAAGCATTGCCTTAACAAAGGTATATGCAGGCTCCACACCACCCATGGTCTCCACAACAATGGCAACTTCAGGGTCTTCTACAATCGTCTTGTAGTCATGCACGATCTTGTCCGCGATCGGATCTCCCTCAAAATCACGCAGATCCAAAACATATTTTAACTCTAATGGCTCGCCACAACGCTTTGCCACAACATCCCTGTTTACCTCTAAAATCTCTGCTACACCGGAACCAATAGTTCCGTATCCCATAATTGCTACTTTCATCTGATCACTCCCTAGCTAATATTTTTACGTATTGTATTCCCTGTGTTTTTTCCATGACTTCCACCATCTCCGAGACATTGCCTGTCTCCGGCAGCACATCGACCGATAAAGTCAATGACGCAATCCCATTGACCGGAATACTCTGGTGGATTGTCAGTATGTTGGCATGATACCGGGCGACTGTCTGCAAGATTTCCGACAGGATGCCAGGCTCGTCCTCCAACTGGATCACCATAGTGATCGTCCTTCCTTTGACGTTGTCATGAAAGGGAAAAATATCCTCTTTGTACTTATAGAAAGAACTCCGGCTGATCCCCACACGATCTGTCGCCTCCTGCACGGAGATACAACGACCGGATTCGATCAGGCGCTTGGCCTCCACTACCTTGCGGAGCACTTCCGGCACTGCCTTTTCCTTTAACACAAAATAGGTAGTCTTCTCTGACATATTCCCTCCCGAGTGTCTTTGACACAAACACAAATGTTCTCACTCGAAAGATAATACCACAAGAAGACTACCTAAATCAAGCCTTTTATGATTCCTGCGTATGACGATCCGGCCGTCCCAGAGAACACCATTTCAGATAGGCATTCATAAACGGGGTGATGGCACCGTCTAAAACAGCATCCACATTTCCGGTTTCCTCTCCGGTCCGCAGATCTTTTACCATGGTATATGGCTGTAAGACATAAGAACGGATCTGGTTGCCCCAGCCGATCTCTGTCACCTCTCCACGGATGCCCTGCGCTTCGCGCTCCTGCTCCTCCTTTTGCAAAAGATACAACTTTGCCTTTAACATCTGCATAGCCTTATCTTTGTTCATATGCTGGGAACGCTCATTCTGGCACTGTACCACGATCCCGGTCGGGAAGTGCGTGATACGGATGGCAGATGATGTCTTGTTGATGTGCTGACCACCGGCACCGCTGGATCTGTAGGTATCGATACGGATATCATCATCATTGATCTCCACCTCGACATTATCATCCAGTTCTGGCATGACATCGCAGGATGCAAAGGATGTCTGCCTTTTGCCCGCTGCATTAAAAGGCGAGATACGCACCAGACGGTGTACGCCCTTTTCGGATTTCAGATAGCCATAAGCATTTGCTCCATTGACCTGGAAGGTCACGGACTTGATGCCCGCTTCCTCACCGTCCAGATAGTCCAGTACTTCTACCTCATAACCACGGCTTGCCGCCCATCTGGTATACATACGGTACAACATAGATACCCAATCACAACTCTCCGTACCACCGGCTCCGGCATGAAGCGATACGATGGCATTTCTGTCATCATACTCATCCGAGAGCAGAGTCTTCATGCGCAGTTCTTCCAGTTCCCCATCAAACTCCTGTAATAGGGATTCGATCTCCGGCAAAAGATCCGGGTCATTCTCCTCATATCCCAATGTGATATAAGTGTCGATCTCATCATACAATTCCTGCAAATGGGAAAAGATACTGACATCATCTTTTAAACTTTTCAGTTCCTTCATTTTGGCAGTAGACTGTGCTGCATCATTCCAAAAATCTGCTGCTTCCATTTCTCTTTCTAATTCTTCGATACGCTTTGACTTGTTAGCCAGGTCAAAGTGAATCCCTCACTTCCTGTAGTGGAGATTCATACGCCTGCAACTGCTGTTTATAAGCGTCAAGTTCTACCACAGTATTCACCTCTTTCATTTTTTATTTGTCCAGTTCCTCGTGGAGGACTTCAAGTCCCTTCTGGATCTGGTTGTCGAGCGACTCATCATAAGTCTCGTCATCGCCGCCTAAGAACTGGTATTCCAGTTCGATATCCGGTGTGATACCTGTCTTGTGGATGCACTCACCACTCGGCGTATAGTAGGTCGCCATCGTGATCTTGATCGCACTTCCGTCAGAAAGCGGCACCGTTGTCTGCACGATTCCTTTTCCAAAGGTCTTGGTCCCGATCAGAGTACCATAGTCAAAATCACGAATGGCTCCGGCAAAGATCTCTGCCGCGCTGGCTGTATTGCCGGATGTCAGTACGACCATCGGCATATTAATCTGTTTCGCATCATCTGATGTATAAGTCGTACGCTCGCCGTTTTTGTCTTCCATATAAACGGTCGTACCCGCCGGTAAGATGTCATCTAATATCCCGGTCACGGAATCCACCAGACCGCCACCATTAAAGCGCAGATCGTAGATCACGGCTTTCATGCCCTGAGACTCTAAGTCTGCCATAGCTGCCTCAAACTGGTCTTTGGTATTATCGGAAAACTCTGACAGATAAACGTAGCCGACAGCATCATCCAGCATCTTGTATTTGACACTCGGTACCTCCACCTGTGCACGCGTCACTTCCACGACATCTGTCTTGCCGTTACGCTCATATTGCACGGTGATCTTGGTACCTTCTTCGCCACGCACATAATGTACGAACTGATCCAGATCCTCCGACTCTCCCTTGTGTCCGTCCACAGATACAATGATATCATCTGCCTGCAGACCTGCCTTTGCCGCCGGGGAATCATCGTATACATTGACGATACGCACCAGCCCGGTCGTTGTATCCTTTGTAAGCACTGCGCCGATACCGGCATAATTACCTGTCGTATCGATCATCATATCCTCATATTCCTGTGCCGTATAATAAACAGAATACGGATCATCTAGACCTTCCATATAGCCCTTGTAAATGCCCTCTGCCAACGCCTCATCATCCACATCTTCATAATAGTAATGATGTACCAGTGTAGAAATGTATTGTAACTTGGAAAGATTTAAATCTGCTAGCGTGCCAAGACTGTCACGCAAGGCGAATACCAGTCCACCAAGGATCAGAGCCATGACAAGCAGGCTGCACAAAACGCCGGTCAGGACACCACGACGAAATGTCTTTGGCTTTTTTGCCACTTCCGGCTGTTCTTTTATTTCTTCCATCTTCCTATCCTCTTATATGACTTTTTTCCATTATATTGTAAGATCACATATCCTATGCGGTTAGACCTGCAAATGTTTGTGCAGAGTCATGCGGCTACCAATGTAACCGATACCAATACCCAGTACCAGTGATACCGGAACCAAGATGGTAAATACGGCTCCTACCGGCACAAAAGAAACCAGATCGCCAATAAACTGGAAGCGCTCCGATACATAACTTACAATGCCCTGATAGAGGAAGAATAAAAGCACCAGCGGAATGATCGAGCCGATCAGACCGATAAATACACCCTCTACGACAAACGGCGCACGGACAAACTTGTCCTTGGCACCGATCAGTTTCATGATGGCGATCTCCTCTTTACGCACGGAAATACCAACGGTGACCGTGTTGTTGATCAAAAAGACGGCAACTGCCACCAGAATGATGATCACGCCAACAAAAATATAACCGATCAGACTGTTAAAATCTGATAAGGTCTGTGCTGCGACCTCGGAATAACTTACCTTTCTGACACCATCCAGACCTTGCAGATAGTCTACTAAAGTCTGCTGCATGGATACATCATTCAGATAGATCTCATAATGTTCGGAATTGGCAAGCGGATTATCCTCGGCAAAGCCCTCTGCGGCTGCCTCATTGCCTTCAAAATACTTGTCTTTATAAGATGCCCAGGCCTCATCTGCAGTCACGAAATCATATTTTGCAACCTCAGCGCGCTTGCCGATCTCCTCTCCTACCTTATCGATCTGTTCCTGGCTGACCCCCTGATCAAAGTATACAATGATCGTCACGCCTTCCTCGGCAGAATGTACCATTGAAGTAAAATTCACACCTATGGAATAAAAGACACCAAACAAAAAGATGCAGGCGGACATAGTCGCAATGGATGCCAGAGAGAACAACTTGTTGCGCCAGATATTTTTCAATCCCTGTCCCACGTTATACCAAAATGTACTAAACTTCATGTGTATCACCCCATTTCCCGTCGCTGACAACAACGCCTTTTTTGATCGTGATGACACGCTTATTCATCTTTTTGACAATTTCGCTGTTATGTGTTACCACCACAACGGTCGTTCCACGTTCGTTGATCTCCTCCAATAAATGCATGATCTCCCATGCGTTGGTATTGTCCAGATTTCCTGTCGGCTCGTCTGCCAGAAGGATCTTGGGCTCATTGACCAGTGCTCTTGCAATGGCGACACGTTGCTGCTCGCCACCGGATAACTGGCGCGGCAGTGACTTGTACTTTGCAGCCAGACCGACCAAAGACAGCATGAGCGGCACCTTGCGCTTGATCTCACGTGTCGAGGACTCAACAACCTTCATGGCAAATGCCACATTCTCATAGACGTTGCGATCCTGCAATAGGCGGAAATTCTGGAATACAACACCAATATTTCTGCGAAAATACGGAATCTTTTTGTGGGTGACCGAAGACAACTTCTGTTCATTGATGTAAATCTCGCCCTCTGTCGGTTCCAGTTCCTTGAGCAAGAGTTTGATCAGGGTTGATTTGCCCGAACCACTCTTACCCATGATAAAAACGAACTCCCCCTGCTCAATGTCAATACTCACATCATTGAGCGCCGGCACACCCTGTTGGTATGTCTTACTAACGTGTTCTAGTCGAATCATTGTTTCTTCTATCTCCTAAATGCTGTGAATTAAAAGTCCTGATTTTCCATATACTTCATATACTTCACGACCATGAGTGCGATCTTAAAGGTAATCGCATCTTCAAAGACGCGCAAATCCAGTCCGGTGCTCTTTTGCAACTTATCCAGACGGTAGACCAGTGTATTTCTATGTATATAGAGTTGTCTAGATGTCTCGGAAACATTCAAACTGTTTTCAAAGAATTTGTTGATGGTGGAAAGTGTCTCCTCATCAAAATCATCCAGATCCTTGCCGTCAAAGATCTCCTTGATAAACATTTTGCAAAGCGGGATCGGCAACTGATAGATCAGACGTCCGATGCCCAGTGCCGAATATGCGATGATACGCTTATCAGCAAAGAAAATCTTGCCTACATCAAGAGCCATGCCTGCTTCCTTATAGGAGCGGGATACCTCCTTGATCTCTCCGACGATCGTACCGTAAGAAACACGGATCGCATCGTCACGATCCTTTAAGGCATCAATGATCACTGCCGCAGTCTTTCGGATATCGTCATAGGTCTCCTGCTCTGTGAGTTCTTTGACAACGATGATATTGTGTTCATCTACAGCAGTCACAAAGTCCTTTGTCTTTCCGCTAAAGAGGCTGCGCACCCGGTCAATGGAATCTCCATCCTTGTGCTCGCCTGTCTCCACGATCATAACAACACGCCTGGCATTGATATCTACATGTAACTTCTTGGAACGGTTGTAAATGTCAACCAGCAATAAGTTATCCAGCAAGAGGTTCTTAATGAAGTTATCCTTGTCAAAGCGCTCCTTGTATGCCACCATCAATTCCTGAATCTGGAATGTGGCGATCTTGCCTACCAATAAGGCTTCTTCCTCGTCCGTACCTTTTGCAAGAACAATGAACTCTAACTGCTGCTCGTCATACACCTTAAAGAACTGGCAGCCGGACACTACCTGACTCTCTGCTTCAGAGATTGCAAATGTAACTGCTGACTCGCGATACTGTCCCGGATTCATAAGTGTAGATGCCAAGACACCACCCTCGCTATCCACAACAGCAAAATCAACCTTGGTGATCTGGTGCAGACCGTCGATGGTATTCTGTAGCGTCTGATTCGAAATCATATCCTTTCCTCCCTTATCTATGCAATTTCCACAATTTGACCCTGTGGTTTTTTGAAGCTTTTCACATACTCGATTTTTATTTTAATATAATCTGCCAAAAAAAGAAAGAGGCAAGCGCCACTTTTTTATGCAAAATCCCTTTTGCTCCAAATATTCTGTCAATATCTCCACATTTTGACATTTTATTACATTTTAAAAGTCAATGCTTTTTTCCTTTTTCGACAAATTTTATCAGAAACTTACAAAACGCTTGTTCTTTTTGTCTTCTACGAATTCCGCGTTTTTATCCCCAAAATTGTGGATAAAGTTAATAATTCCGTGTATAAGTCCATTTTTCCCACTTTTTCGCCGCAAAAATTGTGGATAAGTTTTTTCGGACTCCCACCCAGATTTTTTCATTTCTTACCAGAATTTGGATTTTTGTGCAGTTCTTCCAAAAAACACTTTTTTCCTTGACAAAATTATTGTCTGAATACTTTTTGGGGAGAGGACTTAGCACGGGCGGCGTGTGTGACAGGGATGAGGCGAACTACGAGAGAATACTTTGGAACAGGTTGGATTAATTTCTTATGAGGGCAATTTGCTTGGGATGAACTGTCTCTTGCACAGCTTCGACAGTCGGCGGGATGTGTCCGCCTGAGACAGATATTCAGGGCGCCACGCATAAGAGACTCTAATAACTTGTGCATGAGTTATAGCAAGGAATCGGCAACCGGCGCAAACGAACATCCGTGTGCGGTTGTGCCTCTCGGGTACATCCTTGTACCCGAGTTGCCGTGTGGATCACAAGTTATAAGAGTCTCTAATGCGCTTTGCATTCATATCTGTCATCAGGCGAACATCATCCCTGACGACTGTCTAACTTTGCAAAGACAGTTCTAATGATAGAAAGCAAATGCCCTCATATAGAAATTGCCCGTTCTGTGACAGTATTCTCTCGTAGTTCGCCTCCTCCCTGTTACACACGCCAGCCGCCCCGCCCACGATAAATCCTCTCCATCATATCTACTGAACATTTTGCTCGGCATACACGACAATAAAAAGCCCCAGGCATTTGCCTGAGGCTTAAATCCAACTTGATATGCAAATTAGTAAATTCTACGAACTGCAAGAATCGGGCTGTAGTTTACATTGGTGTATGTGATACCTGAACCGCTATTCAAAGCATTTACGATCGTACCATTACCTGTGTAAATTCCAACATGTCCGCTGTAACATACGATATCACCGGCCTGCATAGAATTCACATCTACGCCATAACCAACGCTACGCATAGCACTGGAAGAATGAGGAAGTCCTACACCGAAAGCAGAATATACACTCATAACAAAACCAGAGCAGTCTGTTCCGTTTGTCAGACTAGATCCACCGTATACATACGGATTGCCTACGAACTGAGATGCATAACTTACAACTGCCGATCCGCCAGCACCACTTGGAGCTGCATAAGATGACGATCCACCAGTGTAATAAGATCCAGAAGATGCTTTTCTTTGTGACGCTGCCGCTGCTGCAGCTGCTGCCTTACGTTCTGCTTCTTCTTTAGCAAGTCTTGCTGCTTCTTCTTCTTTTGATTCCGCTGTTACATAGTCTGTTGATAACGTAACAAACTCTAACGATACATATCCTTCATACTCAAGTAAAGATACCTTTACCCAACCAGTATCTGCCATAGATTCATCTGTTACAACAAGGTCATCCCCTTCTGGAACCATTCCTTCTACAGAAGATTCTGTCGTCGGCTGTTCTCTTACATATAAAGTCTGCGTGGTAACAGTAGCAAGTCTTGTTGAAACAGACTTTGCTAATTCCTCATCACCAACAACTACAAATTCACATTTGACATAACCGGTACAGTTACCAGATGTAATCTGATACCAATCACCCTCAGTTGCAAGTACTGTTGCTGCTGACTTGTTGTATAATTTACCAACAACATCTCCGTCCTCGCTTGGAGTACTACGGATATTAACGTAATTGTCAACCTGAGCAATTGCTACATTTGCATATTCAGACTCTGGCGCCTGCTGCTCAACCGTTGTTGTATTGTTGTCTGCTACATCACTTGTGTTATTTGCCGCTGTAGAAGCATCTGATAAGATATTCGCCAGCGTCAAAGATACACCAGATAATGTAGAATATGAATTAGATGCGACCGTTGCGCTGTCTGTAGATGCCATACCTACAACACCGGCAACCGGAGAAGCAAGAGATGTCATAGACACACTGCCTAAAAGCACACCTGCTGCTACTGCATATGAAATCTTGATCTTTCCATCTTTTCTCATGTTATCGTAAACCTCCATGTGAAACATTTGTTACGAAATTGTTACATCACTTTTGCCATTATAGCAAAGGGTTCGTAACATGTCAAGTCCACGCCCTTACCAAATTGTGACATTAGTGTGTCTCGTACAAATAATGTTCCACGGATGTGATCGCATTGGCACCGTCTGCCGTCGCCGTGATCACCTGACGCAGTTGTTTTGTCCTGCAATCTCCTGCAACAAAAATACCCGGTATATCCGTCACGCCATCTTCGGTCGCAATGATATAGCCTGCCTCATCACGCTTTGGCAGCCCCTGTATGGTATCTGTATTCGGCTGAATGCCAACAGCAATAAAAATCCCCTGGACCGGCAGATCTGTCGTTTCCCGGGTCTTGGTATTGGAAATTTGCAATTTCTCAACCATATCCTGACCAAGGATCTGGTCCACAACCGAATCCATCAGGCAGACGATATTTTCCTTTGTCTGCACCTGCTGCTGCAAGACTTTTGCCCCGCGAAAAGCATCGCGTCTGTGAATCAGATATACCTTGCGACAGCCCCGCGCCAGAAAAAGTGCATCCTCGAGTGCCACGTCACCACCGCCGACCACTGCTACATCCCGGTTCTTAAAGAAAGCCCCGTCACAGGTCGCGCAGTAAGATACGCCCATACCGCAAAGATCTTCCTCTCCGGGAACTCCCAACTGTCTATGGGATGCTCCCATGGCAAGCACGACCGTCTTTGCCTCAAAGTCTCCCTGATTGGTATGAACGACTTTATGGCTCTGCTTGTCTTCAATGGCAGTCACCGTCGCAGTCCTGACCTCTGCTTCTTCCGCATCGACATGTCCACGCATCTTTTGTCCCAATTCCATGCCACTGATTCCCGGCAGTCCCGGATAATTATCAACCTCATAGGTATTGATGATCTGTCCTCCGCTCAGAGGTGTCTTTTCCAGAACCAAAGTCTCGAGCGCCGCACGTTTTGCATAAATAGCCGCTGCCAGTCCCGCCGGACCACTTCCGATTATAATAACGTCATACATTTTCTTCTCCTTTTATCTCCTCTTGTCATTTTCTTCCTGATGTGTCATACTACAATTAAGTATGACAGAATGTTCCATAGATATACATGGTCTATCGCATAGGAAGGAGGAATCGTCATGAATATTACACCTATTTCTACCGGTATGATATCTGATACCGGCACCTTACAACAGATTGGCATTGCCATGTTAAGCAAGCAATTGGATACCGCCACATCTACCGGTGATCTTCTTGCCGCTTCTCTATCTTCTATGCCAGCCCCTGTTTCAGAGGCTTCCGTAAATGGTATCGGTCAGAACATCGACCTGCGCGTCTGATCGTATCCTTACAATTCTATAACAAGTGCAAGAAAAGAACCGCTACGGGTTCTTTTCTTTTTGCCTTCTGCAATTATAAACTTCTCTTATTCCTTTTATTTCAAGGCAATGGCTTCGATCTCGAGCATGACATCCTTTGGCAATCTTGCGACTTCTACACAACTGCGGCTTGGATATGGCTCTGTGAAGTATTTTGCATAAACTTCATTGATTGCTCCAAAATCATTCATTTCCTTAATGAATACGGTTGTCTTTACTACCTGGCTGATGTCTGTACCGGCTGCCTCCAGCAGATTTTTCATATTTGAGAATGCCTGCTCTGCCTGTGCTACGGATCCCTCAGGGATATTGCCTGTAGCCGGATCTACCGGGATGATACCGGATGTATAAACCATACCGTTTACTTCAATTGCCTGTGAATATGGTCCGATCGCTGCCGGCGCCTTATCTGTTGCGATTACTTTTTTCATAATGTACTACTTCCTTTCTATTTCTAATGGAGTACCTATCAAATGCAGACTCTCCTTTTACGTCTTTTGCTATTATAGCATACTCCTATCCTCTGGTATAGCAAAAACTTAGTCCGCTCTGCGGATCTTACCGTCCGTGATCTGAATTCTTCTTTCCTTATACAAACGCCCTACCGCACGTTTGAATGCAGCCTTGCTCAGTCCTGTCTCACGGAAAATGATCTCCGGTGTCGCCTTTTCCGTAAACGGCAGAACGCCTGCATAGGACTCGATCAGATCCATGATCTTTTCCGCATCATCATCCATCTGCATATAGGCTTTCTTACGCATAGATACATCCAGTTTGCCATCTTCCTTGATGCCGGTCACTTCCACCGTGATCACATCCCCTAATTGCAGATGCGATGTATCTTCATGTTTCGGGATCATAGCTGAATATTTGTCATCGATTGCCAAAAATGTGCCAAAATCATGACCAAACTCATAAACACGGCCCTCCACTTCATCACCGATCTGATACGGCGGATTGGTGGACAGACCTTCATAAATACCGCGCGTGCTGGCACATAAACGATTGCTCTTATCAATATAAAGGCGTACCAAGATCTCGTCGCCCTCATGCACCTTTCTGGTCTGCTCCTTATAAGGAAGCAGTAAGTCTTTTTCCAAGCCCCAATCCAAAAAAGCACCGATACGTCCAACTTCTTTCACTGTAAGAACCGCGATCTCATTTAAGGTGATAAGTGGATGCGTCGTTGTCGCGATCATACGATCTTTGGAATCCCGGTAAAGAAAGACTTCTATCTCGTCACCGACTCTAGTCTGATCTGGGACCTGCTTCTTGGGAAGCAAGACTCTCTCCTCTGCCTTCGCCTGATCCTTATCTGCCAGATAGACACCAAAATCTACTTTTTTTATGACCCGTAAGGTCTGTATACATCCTAATTTCATTGTACTTCCTTTCTTATTTGTTGTTGATTGTAAGTTCAACAACCGCAAATAATTCTTTTTCCCCGTTTTCTAAAGCAACCACCTGCTGATTTTCCTCTTGCACACTGTAACAGATGACCTGATCTGATAAGACTGCTGATTTACGAAACTCCACATAAATCTGGCTTATCTTTTGTCCACTCGGCAGGCATTCTCGCGCTGCCTCAACATAATGAGCATTGTTCATATGATGGTTGGTATCCAGATGCAACTTGGTCACAGTAAAGTCATAGACCCTGGTCATAACATCCGGCAATTTGCGCTTGCGCAGGTTCCATTCTCCCTCTAACTGTGGATCGATCGTATAGGCATCCAGCATTTCCTGTGGCAGACGTACCGGCGATAATTTATCCAGATCCATCAAAATCCACAAGGAATCGGCTTGGACATAGACCTGTCCCGCCTGATCTTCGATCGTAAAGTTACGATATCCCAACATACCGCGAAAACGATATGGCCAAGTCTTGACCACGATCGACTCGCCTACCATCGGCATTTCCTTTAATAATTTGATCTGATAGGATGTCACAAACCAGCCAATATGATGTTCTGCCAGATAGGATAAGCCCACACCCAGATCTTCCGCCTGCATGGTACAGCAATCCTGTAAGTAATTCATAATGCCTGATACAGACAATCTGCCTTTCTCATCTGCCTCACTATATCTTACGCGGCTATGTAATGCATACATTGTTTTCGTCCTCTCATGGATTTTCTAATCCATTATAAAATAACACAAAATATAGATAAGGTAAATGTATCTTTTTTGAGCCATATATATTTTTATTATATACCATATAAAAATGCAATGAGAAATTTAAAAACGCCAGAAACGGCATATTTGCTATCCCGCTGCTGGCGTTCTATCGTTTTACTTTATGGTGTTGTACTCGGCGTTGTGCTACCGTCTCCTGACGAGCCACCGGAGGAACCACCCGAACCGCTGCCGGAACTACTGCCGGAACTACTGTCCCCTCCCGAAGTGTCAGTCTGTGATTTATTGTCGGTAATGGTACCCTCTACCGTCGGCTTGACGCTTCCATCACTTGTGGAACTATCGCCTGTGCTACCGGAAGATGTATGCACGCTACATACCGTATTCAATGCTTCTTCTGTAATCAGATATGGTCCGTCTTCTGTCTCCGCCGTACCACCGATAATGAATACCGTTGGTACACGATTTTCAGCCGGACAATACTCTCCGGCAATCTGACCGGAAGCAGAGCAGATATCTAACTTGACGTGATGATCACATGTCTCTGTCGGTACCGAATCCTTATCGAAATACTCGGTATAGACCATAGAGCCTCTCGGATCGGCATCACAGACACCCTCGATCGCCAGTTTACCTGACTTCTTACATACCTGTGCCGTCACAATACCGGATGGCTGTGTAAACTCCTTACGAGGCAGGTTCTCATGGATACGCTGCATGACTGAATGCCAGATCAGTTTGGCATATGCGGTGTAAGTCTGCTCCGTATTGTCATCATAGCCGCCCCAGACTGCCGCCGTATAATATGGTGTATAACCTGCAAATACCGTATCACGGTTCTTGGTCGTCGTACCGGTCTTTGCCGCCGTCGGCATGTTGGAAAGTCCCGCACCGGAACCTGTACCGGATGTGATAACATCTTGCATGGCATTAGTCAAAAGCCACGCCGTTGTATCCTTTAAGACTTCCTTGGAAGTATTTTGCGTGTTATCCAGAATCACATTGCCGTTATGATCCAAAACCTGTGTATAGAATACCGGCTTGTTATAGTCTCCACCATTGGCGATCGTTGCATATGCTGCTGTAAGTTCCAGGTCCGTAACACCATTGGTCAAACCGCCCAGACATAAGGTCTGGTTGTTGTCTCCCGGTTCCAAAGTAGAAATACCAAGGGCTTCTGCATATTCAAAGCCAAGTCCGGTACCGATCTGGGTCAGGTTCTTGACCGTCACGACATTCATGGAAGATATGATCGCATCGCGAATTGTAGTAAAGCCACGATAGCGATTGTCATAATTGTGAAGCGGCGTACCATTTGCATAACTGGTCGGTGCATCATCTTGCACGCTGGCAAGGGTCAATCCGCCGGCATCCAATGCTGCAGCATAACAACCGATGATCTTGAAACAGGATCCCGGCTGACGTGTAATGTTGGTTGCACGGTTCAAAGTCTTGCTGGCTGTCTTGTCGCCACGGCCACCTACCAAAGCAACCACATGTCCGGTCGCCTGGTCGATCACGGAAATGGCAGCCTGTGGCTGTAAGGTATAGGTGATCGTCTCGCCACCCTCGGCAATCGTATCGCCTTCTTCCATGATCTCAGACTTGTACTGTTCGATCGCCTGATCGCATTCTTCCTGTGAAGAGAAGTTGATATCATAATTCGGATTCTGCGCCTGATAGTAAGTCAGCATTGTCTGCTCACTGTAATTCTGATAGGTGCCATCTTTCTTTGTCACCGTCAAACGGTAAGAGAAAGAATAAAGCACATGATCCGAATAGTTTGCATTGTTGTTGACTTCTTCTTCGCAGATGGTCTGGATATTGCTATCCTGCGTAGAGTTGATAGTCAGGCCGCCGCTATAAAGCATCTGATAAGCCTGCGCTTCTGTGTAACCCTTCTGGTCCACCAGATCATTTGCCACTTCATCCGTCAGCGCATCTACAAAATAAGAAGTGCTTGCACTGGTTTCATTCTGCGCATTCACGATCTGGACACGATCGTAAAGGTTGTCCTCCAAGGCTTCATCATATTCCGACTGGTTGATATAGCCCAGATCCAACATCTTTTTGAGGACTTTTTTCCGTCTGGACGCATTATCCTTCGGGTTGGTGATTGGATTATACTTGGACGGATTCTGCGTGATTGCTGCGATCGCCGCGTCCTCGGACAAGGTCAGTTCAGAAACAGACTTGTTAAAATAACGCTCCGATGCCGCCTCAACCCCAAGAGTATTCTGTCCTAAGTTGATCGTGTTCAGATAATTTTCTAGGATCGTATCCTTATCCTCTACCTTTTCCAACTGGACTGCCAAATACTGCTCCTGAATCTTACGGTTGACACTGTCCAAGAGTGTGTCTTCCTTGGTCCATGTCGTAAAATAGTTGTTTTTCAGCAACTGCTGGGTGATGGTCGATGCACCCTGCATCTTCTCACCGCCACTGATGATACCGGTAAAGCCTGCACGGATAATACCACGCAGATCAATACCATTGTGCTTGTAAAATCGCTCATCCTCGATCGCTACAAAGGCGTGCTGCAAGTCCTTGGGGATCTCATCGATCGTCACATAAGTGCGGTTGGAACCGGAGGCTGCCAGCGTCTCGATCTCATTTCCCGCCGAATCCAAGACTGTCGTTGAAAATCCATTTGGGGAAATATTGACCTCTGAGATGTCCGGGCACGCCTTGATCAACTTGACTGCATACAGACCGCCTGCTACAAGACCAACAGCTATGATGCAGAGAATGCATACCAAAATGGTCTTGATAAAGGTAATGCCGAATCTCTTTTTATTTTTGGCACGTTTGCTCGAAAGTTGAGCACTTTGCTTTTGTGCACTTTTTTTACCGTAGTTCATATCGTTCTCCTTTACTTACCACGCCTGTTCCCAAAAAATATACAGGCATGGGTATTGGTCAGAATTTAAACAAATCTACTTTATTATACCAAAAACTTCATATATAATAAAGAAAAATGTGTAGGAGAGACAGTCATGGCAGAATGCACGAAAATACTATATCAGGGCGGCGTGGGCGAGATCGTCGAAAAGAAATCCCGCTTTATCGCAAGTGTCGCATCTGTAGCAACAGAACAGGAGGCACTGGACTTCATTGCAGCCAAGAAAAAGGAATACTGGGATGTGCGGCATAACTGCTATGCTTATATCATTGGCAGCAAACAGGAAATTATGCGTTGCTCCGATGACGGCGAACCGGCGCAGACTGCAGGACGACCTATGCTCGATGTCCTCCTGTCCGCTTCCGTCTACAATATCGTTGTCGTTGTGACCCGATATTTCGGCGGCGTCTTACTTGGCACCGGGGGCTTGGTACGCGCCTATCAGGGGGCAACCAAGGCAGGACTGGATGCCAGCGTCCTGGTCGAACAGCGTCTTGGTCGAGAACTGACCATCACCAGCGACTACAATGCCTATGGCAAGATCGACTATCTGCTGCGCGAACATGCAGTGCCCGTTTCGGCAAGCGAATTTGCCGCTGATGTACGTCTGGATGTCGTCGTTGATGCTGATCTTTACGACAGTCTGCCGACCGAGATTGCCAATGCAACCAGCGGAAATGCTAGGCTTTCCTGGGGTCATCATGTACGCTATGGCTACGATGCAGAAAAAATTATAATTTTTGAAAAAAAGGCTTGATTTTTCTTTTCACCTTCTATATAATGTTCATTGTTGAGTTGCTGTTAGGCAAGCCGCTCACGCAAGACATAATGGCCCATCGCCAAATGGTAAGGCAACGGACTCTGACTCCGTCATTTCAAGGTTCGAATCCTTGTGGGCCAGTTTCAAGAACTTCTTTACGAAGTTCTTTTTTATTTTCTTTTTTAATACGCGATGAAAAAGACGGCTCAGATCGGAATAAATATATTCCTCTCTGTCCGTCTCTCTTTTTTCTAATTTATTTATACCTCAAAGATCAGATCGCCATAGGAAGGCATTGGCCATGCTTCCTTGTCTACTAGCATTTCCAATGCGTCGACCGGAGCACGCAACTCTTCCATCGCCTTAAATACTTCATCGTGATAGAATTTGGCTCTGGACTCGTTCTCTTCCATAGTAAGTCCCTCTGCAACCACTTCCTGCAACTTAGCAAGTGCCACCTTGGTATCAGCCAGTAAGTCAGAAACCTCTACCAGAAGTTCGGTCTGCACGCTGACATCAGCATCGCAGGCAGCCTTGATCGTGTTGATCGATGTACCAAGTTCTGTCGCGTACTTGATGACTGCCGGGATGATCTGCTTGCCGGCAATATCGATCATGGTCTTAGCCTCGATATTGATTTCCTTTGCGTAAAGTTCGTACTCAACTTCTGCACGGGATTCCAGTTCTGCCTTGGTAAATACGCCAAAACGCTCAAATAATGCAATCGACTTGTCTGTGGTAAGTGCAGGGATTGCCTCAACCATAGATTTGATATTTGGAAGTCCACGTCTTTCGGCTTCCTCTACCCATGCGTCAGAATAGCCATTGCCGTTAAAGACGATGCGCTGATGGTCTGTTACCAATTGCTTGATCAGATCATGCACAGCAAGATCAAAATCATCCGCCTTCTCTAAGATGTCGCAGGCATCCGCAAATGCCTCTGCAACGATGGTATTAAGTACGATATTCGGCTCGCCGACAGAGTCCTGAGAACCAACCATACGGAACTCAAATTTATTTCCTGTAAATGCAAACGGTGATGTACGGTTACGGTCCGTAGCATCTTTCATGAAATCCGGTAAGGTCTTAACACCGGTCTCCAACTTGGCACCGGAAATCGAATGTGTCGCTGCTCCGGTATCAATGAGCTGTGTCAATACGTCCTGCAACTGCTCGCCCAGATATACAGAGATAATTGCAGGAGGTGCCTCGTTTGCGCCCAATCTGTGATCATTTCCCACATCTGCTGCTGACTCGCGTAAAAGGTCTGCATGCTCATCTACCGCACGCAGAATACATGCCAAAACCAGTAAGAACTGGATATTGTCATGCGGTGTCTTGCCCGGTTCCAAAAGATTGATACCATCATCGGTAACCAATGACCAGTTATTGTGCTTGCCGGAACCATTGACGCCTGCGAATGGCTTCTCATGGAGCAGGCACTGTAAACCGTTACGTCCGGCCACCTTTTTCAAAGTCTCCATGATCAACTGGTTGTGATCAACTGCCACATTTGCCTCTGCATAGATCGGTGCCAGTTCGTGCTGTGCCGGTGCCACCTCATTGTGCTGTGTCTTGGAAGATACACCCAGTTTCCACAACTCAATATTGACATCTCGCATATATGCTGCAATCCTCTCGCGGATCGCACCAAAATAATGGTCATCCATTTCCTGCCCCTTTGGCGGCATAGCACCAAAAAGAGTACGTCCGGTGTATACAAGATCCTTACGCTGCAAATACTTGGCACGGTCTACAATAAAGTATTCCTGCTCTGCACCGACTGACGGCATAACTCTCTGTGAAGTGGTATTGCCAAATAAACGAAGCAGACGGACAGACTGCTTGGAAACGGCTTCCATGGAACGCAGAAGAGGTGTCTTCTGATCCAATGCCTCACCTGTATAAGAACAAAATGCAGTCGGGATGCAAAGTGTTGCACCTGCGGCATCCTGTCTGACAAAAGCCGGAGAAGTACAATCCCATGCTGTATAACCACGCGCCTCAAACGTTGCACGCAGACCACCGGATGGAAATGAAGAAGCATCTGGTTCGCCCTTGATGAGTTCCTTGCCGGAAAAACTCATAAGTACCTTACCATTTGACATCGGGGTGCTGATAAAAGAATCATGCTTTTCTGCCGTCACTCCAGTAAGTGGCTGGAACCAATGTGTATAGTGGGTTGCCCCCTTTTCGATTGCCCATTCCTTCATTTCATGAGCAACGACATCTGCTGTTTCCGGGTCCAGTTCTCTACCCTGACTGATGACCTCTTTCATCTTCTGATATGTTTTCTTTGGCAGACGCTCACGCATCACGGTATCATTAAAGACATTCTCGCCAAAGATATCAGCAACGTTGAAATATTCCTGTTCTTTCATAATACTTTTCCTTCCTTGTTTCTTTCACTTGTAGCACAACTCTATCTAATATATCATAAAAATCTGATAAATCATACTCTTTATAAGCAAAAAGGTGCCCCGCTATGAAAAACACATACGGAACACCTTTGTACCATCGAAAATATTAAGCTCTATTTACAGAACCAAACAGTTCCATCTTCTCTTTCACAGTTGCCTTGATTGCTTCTGTTCCAGGTAAGAGAAGTTTTCTAGGGTCAAAGCCCTTGCCTTCCAGATCCTTGCCAGCCTCAATGTATTCTCTTGTTGCTGCTGCAAAAGATAACTGACACTCTGTGTTTACATTGATCTTGGCAACACCAAGTGAGATTGCCTTCTTGATCATGTCATCCGGAATACCTGTACCACCATGAAGAACCAGTGGCATATCTCCTGTCAACTGCTGGATAGCATCCAAAGTCTCAAAACTAAGACCAGCCCAGTTTGCAGGGTACTTACCATGGATATTACCGATACCTGCCGCAAGCATATCAACGCCAAGATCAGCGATTGCTTTACATTCCTTAGGATCAGCACATTCGCCCATGCCGATAACACCGTCTTCTTCTCCACCGATAGATCCTACTTCAGCTTCGATAGACATTCCCTTGCTATGTGCAAGAGCAACCAACTCTGTTGTCTTTGCAACATTCTCATCGATTGCATAATGAGAACCATCAAACATAATAGATGAGAAGCCTGCCTCAACACACTTCAAACATCCTTCATAACTACCATGATCCAAATGCAATGCAACCGGAACTGTGATGTTCAATTCCTCGATCATTGCCTTTACCATTGCTGCAACTGTCTTGTATCCGGTCATGTACTTTCCAGCGCCTTCAGATACACCTAAGATGACAGGAGAGTTCAACTCCTGAGCAGTCAACAATACAGCCTTTGTCCATTCTAAGTTATTGATATTGAACTGACCTACTGCGTAATGTCCAGCCTTAGCCTTGTCCAACATTTCTTTTGCAGATACCAACATAGCGGTTCCTCCATTCTTCTATATAATTTCACTCCATGAGTCATTATAGCTCAATTTATAAATCTATTCAACAGTAATTTCCATTCCCTGTTTACAGTTACTGATGGCAACAAGATGGTGTTTGCCACCGAACTCGCCGTCCAAGGTCCATGACACATCTTCACTGCTGGTCAGTTTTAAGAAGTTGGTCTGGAAAGAGTAGACCTGATTGGAATCCTTGGAAATTCCTGTCAAAAAACAAACGATATCATTGAGTTCGATCGGGTTTTTCGGAGTCTTGATCAAAGTTACTTCGAACACGCCGTCATCTAGAGCGATATTGCCCGGAATAATCCCCTTAAAACCACCTACAGACATGGAATTTGTCACCATACCAAAGATAAACTCATCATACAAGACATTGCCGTCATACTCTACCTGCATACGGTAAGACGGGATATCCCAGATCTGCTTGGCTCCCTCTAAGATATAGGCGGCATGCCCCAACATATTTTTCAGATCCTGACTGGTCTGGTAACTCACCTCGGTAAAGATTCCAAAAGCTGCGACGTAGACAAAATAATCTTCATTAAATTTACCTACATCACAAGAAAACGGCTTTCCCTCCGCAGCGATATGCGCTGCCTGTACCATATCCGATCCGATGCCTAAGGAATTGCCAAAATCATTGGTACTTCCGGCAGGAATATAACCGATCGGCACCGAAATACCGGATCCCATCACACCGGTAACGACCTCATCCAGCGTGCCGTCTCCACCACTACAGATGATCCTGTCATAATTGCCTGCCTCCGTGCGCGCTTTTTGCACAGCATCGCCTGCAGACTGTGTCGTGTAGACCGTCACTTCATATCCGGCTTTGACCATCACATCAATGATGTCTGCGAGATTCTCTTTTATTTTTCCTTTGCCGGAACGCGGGTTAAACAAAAATAAAACTCGTTTGCTCATGCTAAAAATCCTACTTTGTCAAAAACTTCTCGATCTCATCGACTGCCTTTGCATCATCTTCGCCCTCAGCGTCGATCGTAACGACATCGCCCGCAGTAAGGACTAAACTCATCATGCCCATAATACTCTTGGCATTGACCTTTTTCGTGTCCATCTCAAAATAGATACTGCTGGAAAACTGGTTTGCCAACTGTACCAGATGAGCGATCGGTGTGGACTCCATACTGTCTGTCATATTGATTGTTACGTTTTTTCTCACGATTGTTCCTCCTATCCCCTATGCCTGTCTGCGATCTCGCTAATGCGTCGCAGGCGGTGATTGACGCCCGACTTTCCCAGCGGCGGATCCAGCAACTGCCCCAGATCCTTGAGCGGCATATCCGGATGTTCCAAACGTACCTCTGCGATTTCTCTGAGACTGTCCGGCAAAGAACCAAGTCCTCTGGTCTGTTCGATCCACTGGATATCTTCTACCTGTCTGACAGCCGCACTGACTGTCTTTGTGATATTCGCCGTCTCGCAATTCACCTTTCGATTAACAGAATTTCTCATTTCTTTCAGGATCCGGACATTTTCCAGATCCATCAAAGCCACATGGGCTCCCATGACATTTAACATGTCGACAATCTGAGCACCTTCTTTCAAGTAAACTACGTAATGTCTCTTTCGCTCTACTATCTTTGCATCCACTGCAAAACCCTTCATAATCTCCTGCAACTGCAAAGCCTGTGGACTTGTCTTACAAACGATTTCAAAGTGGTAATTCTTGTTGGGGTCACTGATGGATCCTGCTGCCAGAAAGGCACCGCGTATAAAAGCGCGACGACAACAGGTCTGCTGTAACAACAGCCCGTCTACCACGTCCATGCGGATGGATGCGCCATCTTCCCTCTCTTTATACATCTTTACCATGATCAGGACATCTTTTGCGTCCTGCTCACCCAAATGAGCCCCATATTCAGATATATTAGTTGTTTTATCTAATAAAGTAAAGTACTTTTTTTGCACCAGTGGGTTTTCCGATTCCATGGAAAGAATCGTCTTTTTTCCTTGGGTCAAAAGTTTTCCTTCATGACTGAGAATTGCCGCCAATTCCGCCAGTCTGCAATGCCTGCTTCCGTCGATATGCTGGCTCAATTCCTTTTTTACTTCTGCTGAAAAGGACATTGGAACCTCCTACTTTCCGCGCAAGGCATCTTTGCCGATGTCGCGGTGCTCGATCTTGACTCCGATCGCATCCTCATCCAGTAAGCGCTCGTGCAATTTATTTGCCAGAGTGACCGAACGGTGCTTGCCACCGGTACAACCAATCGCGATTACCAACTGGTTCTTGCCCTCTTTTATGTAATTTGGGATCAAAAACTCGATCATGTCCACCAATTTATCCAAAAAGATATGGGACTCTTCGTAGCCCATCACAAACTTCTGGATCTCAATGTCATTGCCGGTCTTGGGTCTGAGTTCCGCGATATAGTATGGGTTTGGCAGAAAACGCACGTCAAATACCAGGTCTGCGTCCGCCGGTATACCATACTTAAAGCCAAAGGACATAACCGTCACAAAAAGACTGCGGAAGTCTTCTTCCTGCACAAAGATCTTTTGCAGTTCTTCCTTTAACTCGCGTGTCAAAAGGTGTGAGGTATCAATGATATAGTCTGCTTCCTCTTTCAAAAAGCCGATCGCTACCCGCTCCTTGATAATGCCTGCCTGAATACGCTCCGTCCCGGACAGTGGGTGATTACGTCTGGTCTCCTTATAACGCTTGACCAGTACCTCATCCTCCGCATCCAAAAAGAGAATGCTGTATTTCTTGCCATCCTGCCGCAGTTCGGATAAGACCGACTGTAAAAGATGCAGGGACTCGCCGCTTCGGATATCAATGCCGACGACCAGTTTCTGCTCCTTGGCGGAAGGCTGCTCCGACAGATCGATAAAACTCTTAAGAAGCGGGATCGGCAGGTTATCTACACAGTAATAGCCCAGATCCTCCAACATCTTGAATGCCGTTGACTTTCCCGCACCGGACATCCCCGTTAATATCAATAATTTCATACTTTATCGCCTCCTGCATGCGCTTCTTAAAAGTTGCCCACAAATCGTACTTCCGGCTCTAAGCGAACGCCAAACTGTGCATAGACCCGGTCTGATACATCCTGCATGAGTCTTCGCACATCTGCTGCCGTCGCCTTTCCCAGATTGACCACAAATCCACAGTGCTTGTCAGAAACTGCAGCATCACCGACACGGTAGCCCGCCAGACCTGCATCCATAATAAGTTTGCCTGCGAAATAGCCCTCCGGACGCTTAAAGGTAGACCCCGCACTCGGATATTCCAGCGGCTGTTTTGCCTGTCGTCTGCCCCGGTAATCATCCATCTCTGCCTTGATCCGCTCTGCATCCTGCGGGTGCAATCTCATGCTAGCAGACAATACGATGGCACCTTCATCCATCATGCGACTGTGCCGGTAAGAAAGATCCAGATCTTCGGTCCTCCAGTCCTCAATCCTGCCATCCGCACACAGGACTCTGACCTCTTGCAGGATATCCTTCATTTCGCCACCATAAGCACCGGCATTCATGCATACAGCTCCGCCGATCGTGCCCGGAATTCCTGCCGCAAAAGCCAATCCGCCCAGTCCATGCTCCAGTGCCGCTTTGGCTACCTGAGACAGGAGTGCTCCCGCCTCCGCCCGGATCTGATCGCCCTCAATGGTGATGACAGACGCTTCTTTGCCAAAGGATAAGACCAATCCTTTGATCCCCTGATCCCCCACCAAGACATTGCTGCCATTTCCTAAGATGGTGACCGGGATGTCATGGGTCTTGCAATATGATACCAACGGTGCCACATCCGCAACCTGTACAGACGCAAAAAGCCCTGCTGGGCCGCCAATCCGAAAAGTGGTATGGCGGCTCATAGGCTCTTTTTCTAAAAAGTTGATATGTGGAAATTCCTTTTTGATTTCCATTATTTATTTTCCTCCATGGTCAAATAATAAACCGTTAGATATTAGTTGTGTAAAAATGCTACATATCCCTTGTATGCTTCGTAGAGATCCACCTTGCTGATGATCTCCCATGGTGCATGCATGTTGAGCACTGCCACCCCACTATCGATGACCTGCATATCCAGATTTCCCAGGATATAGGCGATCGTTCCGCCGCCGCCTGCATCTACCTTACCGAGTTCTGCTGTCTGGAAAGATACATCCGCATCATCCATAACTCTGCGCATTTCAGCCATATATTCTGCACTGGCATCATTGGAACCGGACTTGCCGCGTGAACCTGTATACTTGTTAAAGACAAGACCTCTGCCAAAGTAAGCCGCATTTTTCTTTTCCATGACAGACGGATAGTTCGGATCATAGGCTGCGCTGACATCAGAAGATAAGACCTTGGAATTGCGCAGTGCACGGCGCAACAACAATTCAGAAGTCTGACCGGTCAATGCCATGACCTCTGCAACTGTGTTTTCAAAGAAACGGGATTCCATACCGGTTGCACCAACAGATCCGATCTCTTCCTTATCTACCAAAAGGCAGACACTTGTGTATTCTACGTCTGCAACCTCTGCGATTGCCTTGAAAGATGGATAAGCGCAGACTCTGTCGTCATGACCATAGCCCATGATCATAGAACGGTCAAAGCCGTAGTCTCTGGCCTTTCCTGCCGGAACCACTTCAATCTCAGCGGACAAGAAATCTTCCTCCTCAATGTCGTACTGCTCTGTTAAAATACGCAGGACATTTGCCTTGACACATTCTTTTTCTTCTTCGCTCTCTACCGGGATACTTCCCACCAGCACATTGAGGTCTTCTCCCTCGATCACCTTGGATGCCTTTTTCTCCATCTGCTCTGCAGAAAGATGGATCAGAAGATCACTGACACCGAATACCGGATCCTCGTCCTTTTCACCGATGCATACATTAATGACACTGCCGTCTTTTTTGACGATCACACCATGTAAAGCCAGTGGCAAGGTCACCCACTGATATTTCTTAACGCCACCGTAATAGTGGGTATCTAAAAGTGCCATATCGGTATCTTCGTATAATGGATTCTGTTTGAGATCCAGACGCGGAGAATCGATATGTGCTCCTAAAATACGCATACCATCGGAAAGTGGTCGCTTGCCGATCACAAAAGCGGCAACCATCTTTTTCTTATTAATGGCATAGACCTTATCTCCTGCCTTTAAGGTCTTGCCGGAAGCGATGATCTCATCCAGATTTTCAAAGCCTGCCTGCTTTGCTTCTGCCTCAAAGAATGCGGCGCACTCTCTTTCGGTCTTGTGTTCTGACAAGAACTTGCGATAGCCGTCCGCGAAATCAAAGACTGCCTGACGCTTGTCCTCTTCCTGATACTTTTTCCATGCATTTGCTCTTTCCAAAATAAAACACTCCTATCTTTTATAATATATGCAAAATCTAAGACTTCATACCTGACGAAAACTACTCCTGTCCCTGACTGATATTGTCCTGGACACGGCGGTAGAGTTCCTGTGCGGCATTGTAGCCCATCTTCTTTTGACGATGATTGACGGCTGCCGTCTCACAGATCACGGCAAGATTACGTCCCGGACGGATCGGCAGAGAATGACATACCACATCAATACCCAAGATGTTCATATGCTCATCCTCCAGCCCCAGACGGTCATAATCGTTTTCCTTTTTCCAGTCTTCCAACTTGATGACGAAATCGATCTTCTGGCTCTCCTTGATGCTCTCCACACCAAAAAGGCTCTTGACATCAATGATACCGATACCGCGCAGTTCGATCAGATGCTTTGTGATCTTCGGGGCACGTCCCATAAGGGTGTGGGCGTTGGTCTTGCGGATCTCGACTACATCATCTGCCACCAGACGGTGTCCTCTGCGGATCAACTCCAAAGCAGCTTCACTCTTTCCGATACCGCTTTCTCCTGTGATCAGAAGTCCCTCTCCATAGACATCAACCAATACACCATGAATGGTCGTGCATGGTGCCAAAAGTACATTGAGTTCAAAAATCAACTCGGACATAAACTCTGATGTCCCGCGCTCAGTTCCAAGGATCGGGATCTTGCGCTCATGTGCAATATCCATCAGGGACTGCTCCGGTACAAAACCACGGCAAAAGATCACACATGGTATGTCGTAGGAAAGCAGTTTGCGGTAGATCTCCGCACGCTCTTCTACAGTCTTATTATTCATATAAGCGTGTTCTACCATACCGATCATCTGGATCCGGTCTGCCTCAAAATGCTCATAAAATCCATTCAACTGTAACGCCGGACGGTTGACATCCGCAACGCATACAAAATGTTCTTCCAGGTTGAGGTCTTCTGTAAAATTCTTTAAATGCAGTTTGTCTGCAACGATGGAAAGCTTTGCTTGTATTGGTTCCATAGTCTTTCTCCTTTATCGTCAAATCACAATATAACCACTTCTGTTATTGTAACCAACTTTTTCACTTTTGTACAGTGGGGTCAGCCCCACTTCCATGAAAATATCGGTAGAGTTTTTCTGCTGCACGCATATCCATGGATGGAGTGTCGGCAAGTTCCTCAATACTGGCATTTCGCATCTGGTCTGCACTGGCATAGCGTTTCATCAAAGCCTTGCGCCTTGCCGGTCCGATACCCTCCACATCATCTAGGAAACTGTGTACCTGCGACTTGCTGCGCAAAGACCGGTGGTACTCAATGGCAAAACGATGGGCTTCATCCTGTAAACGTGTGATCAGGTGAAAGCCTTCCGATGTCCGATCGATCGGGATAAGTTCATTATGAAAATATAAACCTCTGGTTCTGTGGTGGTCATCCTTTACCATACCGCAGACCGGTATGGACAGGTGCAGGTCCGCCAAGACCTCCTCACAGATATTGACCTGTCCGAGTCCACCATCCATCATGATAACATCCGGGAAGCGCGTAAAACTGCCCAGCGATTCATCTGCTCCCTTGGCGCGCAGTTCTTCCCGCTCCTGTAAGCCGTGAGAAAAACGTCTGGTCAGAACTTCCCGCATGGAACCATAGTCATCCGGCCCCGTGATGGTCTTGAGTTTGAACTTACGATAATCACTACGCAAAGGTTTGCCTTTTTCAAAAACGACCATAGATCCAACGGTCTGAAAACCGTTGATATTGGAAATATCGTAGGCTTCCATGCGGTTTAGATGCTCCATGCCAAGCAATCCTGCGATCTCTTTTAGGGCTCCGATGGTACGGCCTTCCTCTTTCTTGATCCGCTCCCGATCCTGCGCTAAGACCATGGCAGCATTCTTTTCCGCCAGTTCCACCATCTTATTCTTCATGCCCTTTTGCGGTACACGCAAGTAAACACGTTGTCCTTTTTTCTCCGTCAGCCATTGCTCGATCACCTGAGCATCCTCGATCTCTTCCTGCAAAAAGATCTCCCGTGGAATGATCGGTGTACCGGCATAGAATTGTTGGATGAAACGTCTTACAACTTCCCCGTCTGCTTCGTCCATGCGCACATTCATAAAGAAATGTTCGCGTCCGATGAGTTTACCCGACCGCACAAAGAACACCTGTACAACAGCATCCTCGCCCTGCTTTGCCAGCGCGACGATATCCTTGTCATCCATCTCGCTAGCATTGGTGATCTTCTGCTTCTGCACGCAGGCACGGACACTGCCCAGTAAGTCTCTGTATTCTGCTGCCTTTTCAAACTCCATATCTGCTGCCGCTTTTTGCATCTTTTCGGTCAGCATCTTCTCGATCTCGCCATAGGATCCATTCAAAAAGTCAATGGCTCCCTGGACACTTTTTTGATATTCCTCATCCGAAACCCTGCCGGTACAGACACCCGGGCACTGTTTCATATGGTAATTCAGACAAGGTCTGCCCTTGCCGAAATTATCCGGGAACTTTTGATTGCAGGTGCGCAGATGGTAGATCTTCTGCACCAGATCAATGGTATCCTTGACTGCCGCCGCACTGGTAAAAGGTCCGAAATATTTTGCTTTGTCCTTTTTCAGTTGACGCGAAAAAAGGACTCTGGGGTAGGCTTCTCCCAGCGTCACTTTGATATACGGATAGGTCTTATCATCACGAAGCATGGTATTATACTTTGGGCGATGCTCTTTGATTAGATTACACTCTAAGACCAGTGCCTCCAATTCCGAATCCGTCACAATATATTCAAAATAAGCGATCTGCTGCACCATGCGCTGTTTCTTGATGCCCTCATCATGGCTAGGTTGGAAATACTGGTGCACGCGATGGCGCAGAGATTTTGCCTTGCCAATGTAGATGATAGTTTCTTTGGCATCATGCATAATATAAACTCCCGGAGAATCCGGGAGTTTTGCTAATTCTTCTTCAATCGAAAAATCCATATTCTTTACTCTTCCACAAATAAATCTTTGTCGTCAATCACTTCTGATGACTCAGCCGAGTTATCCTCTTTCTTTTCCTCCGGGTCATCCAGTCCCTTCAAGTCACGGAAGATCTTCATAAATTCCTTACCGGTGATGGTCTCATGTTCGTAGAGATAATCCGAGATCTTATCTAAGATCTCGCGGTTTTCTTCCAAAAGACCGGCCGCCTTGTCGTAACATTCGGTCACAATACGAAGGACTTCCTGATCTACCTCTGCCGCGGTGCGCTCGCCACAAGTCATGGAGGCTCTGCCTTCAAGATACTGGCTCTCAACCGTTGCCAGTCCCATCATGCCAAACTTGTCAGACATACCAAAACGTGTCACCATATTTCTGGCAATACTGGTCGCATTCTCAATATCATTGGAAGCACCACTGGTTGGAGAATCAAATACGAGTTGTTCTGCTGCACGTCCGCCCATAAAGGTCGTGATTTTGGCAAGCAGTTCATCCTTCGTCTCCAGGAACTTCTCCTCCTCCGGTGTCTGTAGGGTATAGCCCAAAGCGCCCATGGTACGCGGTACGATCGTGATCTTTTGTACCGGCTCGGTGTTCTTCTGTAAAGCGGAAACAAGCGCATGCCCTACCTCATGATAAGAAACGATATTTCGCTCCTTATCACTCATGACGCGGTCTTTTTTCTCTTTACCGCCGACAGCAACTAATTCAAATGCCTCAAACAGGTCGCTCTGATTGACAAACTTACGGTCATGCTTTACGGCAATGATGGCTGCCTCATTTATGATATTGGCAAGATCGGATCCTACCAATCCGGCAGAAGCCAGTGCCAATGCATCCAGATCTACCGTCTCATCCATAGCCACATCCTTGGCATGTACCTTTAAGGTCTCCAAACGTCCTTTTTGATCCGGGCGGTCTACAATGATGCGTCGGTCAAAACGTCCCGGACGAAGCAATGCCTTATCCAAAACTTCCGGACGGTTGGTAGCCGCTAAGATCAAAAGACCCTTAGACGTATCAAATCCATCCATTTCTGCTAATAACTGGTTCAAAGTCTGCTCACGCTCGTCATTGCCACCGCCATAACGGGAATCACGGCTCTTACCGATGGCATCAATCTCATCAATAAAGATGATACACGGTGCAGCCTTCTGCGCCTCTTTAAAAAGGTCACGGACACGGGAAGCACCGACACCGACGAACATTTCCACGAAATCAGATCCTGCCAATGAGAAGAACGGTACACCGGCTTCTCCGGCTACTGCCTTGGCGAGCAAAGTCTTACCGGTTCCGGGAGGTCCGACCAAAAGTGCACCCTTTGGCAATTTGGCACCAATCGAGGTATATTTCTGGGGATTGTGCAAGAAATCTACCACTTCCTGCAAGGATTCCTTTGCCTCATCCTGTCCGGCAACATCCTTGAAGGTCACACCGGTAGACTTCTCCACATAGACCTTGGCATTGGACTTGCCAACACCCATGGCTCCGCCACCCATGCGCTTCATAAGGAAGGACATGAGTATCCATAAGAGTACGATCGGAATGACAAAACTCAGGACATTGTAAATGATTACTGCTGTAGAGTCTGAGATTTCTCCGTCGATCTCCACATCATGTTCCTTTAATAAAGGAAGGAGGTCCTCATCAGAGATATAAGCGGTGTAATAGGTGATCGTCAGATCCTGTCCTGTGCTCTCCTTATATAACTGGGCCTGAATAGAGGCGGTCTGATCATCTGATTTAACTTTAGCGCCTTTCACAAGTGTGATATTGATCTGGTCGCCGTCAAAGACAACCGACTTGACCTGATCCTTCTCTACCAGATCCAAAAACTTGGAATAAGTGATTGCCTCTGTCGTACTGGATCCTGCACTGCTATATAAAAGGCTGGTGATAAACATCGCGATCAATGCAAACAGTACAAAAAGCATAATCGGCTGTCTTGGCTTCTTATTATTGTCATTATTATTCGATCCACCCTGTTGTGAACCATTGTTGTTTTCGTTCATTTTATCCTCCACTCGCGTAGGTATTACCTCATATATTATATTTTACCTAAATGGCAAAAGCAATACTACCCAGGTGTGTTTTATGGTAATTTTCGAATTGGTTTATACTTTTTTAACTTTTTCTACAAAACCTTTGCCAAAAAGTTCTGCAGACGTTCGCTCTGTGGATGTTCAAAAATCTGATCCGGCGTGTTTTCTTCCACAATAGTCCCCGCATCCATAAAGACTACACGGCTTGCCACTTCTCTGGCAAATCCCATCTCATGTGTAACAACTGCCATCGTCATACCTTCTTTTGCCAGATTCTTCATAACATCCAACACTTCCCCTACCATCTCTGGATCAAGCGCCGATGTTGGCTCATCAAAAAGCAAAATCTCCGGTTCCATACAAAGCGCACGCACAATGGCAATACGCTGTTTCTGACCACCGGACAGCTGACTTGGATACGCATTGGCACGATCTTCAAGACCTACCATGCGAAGCAGTTCCATTGCCTTTTTTTCCACTTCTTCCTTTGGCTTATGAAGCAGTTTCATTGGTGCTATCGTCATGTTGCGAAGAACTGTCATATTTGGAAACAGATTAAAGTGCTGAAATACCATTCCCATTTTTTGTCTATGTACATTGATATCAACCTTTGGATCTGTGATATCCACACCATCCACTAAAATCTGTCCGCTTGTCGGTTCTTCCAAAAGATTCAGGGAACGAAGCAATGTAGATTTTCCGCTTCCACTCGGGCCGATGATAACAACCACTTCCCCCTGGTCAATCTCCAATGACACACCATCGAGTGCCTTGATTTTTCCTTTATCGAAATGTCTCTTTAAATCTGTTACCTGAATTAATACTTCTTTTTTATCGCTCATTCTTACGCAAACTCCTTTCCAGACATCCTACCAGTGTTGTCAGAATGACAACCATTGCAAGATAAATCACTGCCACACCAAGCAGTGGTAAAAATGCAGAGTATGTTCTTCCGCGAATGATATCGCCTGCCTTTGTCAAATCCATGATACCGACATAGCCGGCAACAGATGTTTCCTTTAATAACACAATAAACTCATTGCATAATGTAGGAAGCACAACCTTAAATACCTGTGGGATAATGATATAAATCATCGTCTGCGCATAATTAAAGCCCAAAGAACGGCCTGCTTCAAACTGGCCTTCATCAATCGACATAATACCACCACGTACGATTTCTGCCACATACGCCCCTGAATTGATACCAAAAGCAAAAATGGCTACTGCCGTTGAATTGTTGGATGTTGCGAAAATAATAAAATACGCTATCATCAGCTGTACAACAACCGGTGTTCCACGGATTACCGTCAAATATATTTTACAGATCACATTGGCAATGCCAAGCACATAAAACCCTGCCGGATTTCTCTTTTTCATATCACTATGGTTCTTATCATATGTTGTACGAACCGTTGCTACAACAGATCCTAATACAATACCAATCATAACTGCAAAGAACGTAATGATCAGCGTGTTTCCCAGTCCCTGAAACAATGATTTCCAACGATCATCTTCCATAAAAACAAATTGGAAATCCGTTACAAAATTATTCCATCCATCACTCATTTGTATGTTCCTTTCTTATTTACCATAACACTGAAAAAAAAGGGTCAAACGCTGAGGTCTGACCCTTCCTCCATCTGGCTTTTATTTTGCCGAAATATATTTATTTACGATCTCATCAATTGTACCATTGCTCTTCAACTTGTCAAGTGCCTCGTTGATCTGGTTCAACAGTTCATCATTATCTTTTGCCACACAGATTGCATATTCTTCCTCTACATATTCGGTATCTAAGATTTTCAATCCGTCGTTGGCTTCTACGAATTCCTTTGCCGGCTCACTGTCAATAACAACACAATCTACCTTGCCAGACATAAGTGCCTGCACAGCATCTGCACCCTTGTTGTAACGGGTAACAGCACTATCGCCATAATCTTCTGTGGTATAGATATCACCTGTGGTATCCTGCTGCACACCGATCTTTGTATCAGAACTCAAATCATCCACTGTCTTAATGTCGCTTCCTTCTTTTACAATAACCACCTGCTTTGCTTTTGCATATGGATCGCTAAAGTTAACACTCTTCTTTCTGTCTTCCGTCACGGTAATACCTGCCATACCAATGTCAAACTTTCCACTCTGCACACCGCTGACAATCGAACCAAACTCTACGTCTTCTATCTTCAGTTCCATACCAAGTTCTTTTGCAATCGCCTGTGCCACTTCCACGTCGATTCCTGCATAATCCTGTCCATCCACATATTCATATGGTGGAAAAGTCGCATTGGTCGCCATGACCAGCGTTTCCTTTTTATCACTTGTAGCCTGCTTGTCACTGCTCTTACTTCCACAACCTGTCATCATGCCCACCGCAAGGACAGCCACCAGAACGACTGCTAAACCTCTTTTTAACTTCATAGTCCTCTTCCTTTCTTCCATCTCCGCTTTCGCCTATAATTTATAAATATACATATATATTGTATAATATAACACTGCTCAGGGCGCAAAGTCAATCTACCAATAGCGTTTCCTGCGAAAGAGGATCATGGAAAAGATCACAATTAGGATCGCCGCCACCAGAACCCCCACATAGCCATAACGCCAATGTAATTCCGGCATATATTCAAAATTCATGCCATACCAGCCTGCCAAAAGACTGAGGGGCAAAAAGATTGTCGTTACAATGGTCAGGATCTTCATAATATCATTCTGACGGATAGAAATCTGCGACTGGTAGATTTCCCAGATCTCCATGGCGTACTCGCGCATAATCTCCATATCATCTGCCAGACGCTTTGTCCTTGTGATAAAATGCGAAAAACATTCCATTTCTTTCGGATCCAAAAAGCCTCCCTCCCACTCCATCAGATCATCCACCAATTCCGTCAGTTGCTGATAATAACGAAACAACTGATAAATGCTGTGTTTCATGGTATACATTTTCTGAAGGAAAAAGCGGGCATTATCCTTGGGAATCTCTTCTTCCAAAGCCGCCAATTGTTTGTATATGACATCCAAAACATGAATATCATTTTCAACAAGGATCTGAAAAAGCCGGTAGAGCATGACTTCCGGTGTCTTTTTCCCGTTTTCCTTGCGCAAGCGGTCCATGATCCCCTGTAGATAGCCGTCAAAATCTGCAAAACAGATCCCATCCTCCCATACAACAAAGGCAAACTTGGAAAAAGCATGTCCCTGTCCCAAAAGCGGCACAGTCTGCTTTTTCCCCTTTACTTTTTTCTCCTCCTGCAAGGGTACCTGCATCTGTACCAAGAGTGCATGATCTTGCTTTTCTACCAGACAGGAGTGAATAGCCTCAGGATCAATCAGATCCTCTTTTTCCTCCTCCCATGTATAAGGATGGATATAACCGCAGCCATCCTTTTTTTCCAATAAAAAATACATACTAAGTGGTATCTCCTATTTCCTTTCTACCTCTTAGTATGTATCTTTTTCTATCCTGTCTATACGATTTTAAGATAAATCGATCTTGACTTTTTTCAATTTCTTCTTTGGCAAATCTTCGTCTTCCTCCTCGGCTTCCGGCTCAGATGCCTGTACCAAAGCCTCGGTGATCTCATTGATATCGTGATAACCGTCTGCCACATTGCCGATGTTGCTATGGAGATTGTTGATACTTGCGGAAATCTCCTCCATGGCTGCAGATGTTGATTCGATGTTATCGTTGATATTGTTGACATTCTCCAAAGTCGTGTTCATCAGGCTTTCCAGTTCCTGTGCCTGCTGCTCGATCACATTGGCACGATGCAATACCTGAGAAGTATTCTCAGCGATCTCCTGGAAGGAGTAGTTGACATCATTGGCATTCTGCGTACAGGTTTCTACAGACTTCTGTCCTGCTAAGATTTCCTTTTGTACCTGTGCGGTCTGCTCCTCTACACCATTTAAGATGCCGTGGATCTGCTCTGTGAACTTGGCGGAGTCATCAGATAACTGACGAATCTCCGTTGCTACAACGGCGAAGCCCTTGCCATGCTCTCCGGCTCTGGCAGCTTCAATGGAAGCATTCAAAGACAAGAGGTTGGTCTGGGATGTGATCTGGTCCAGTGTCGCTAAGATCTCAATAATCTTGGCATTTTCCTCGGATAAGGACTGGATGGAGGAAGCAACCGTTTCCATGCGCTTGTTGAGATCCTGCATCTGGGAAGACAGGTCTCCTACCAACTGACCGCCTGTCTGCACCTGAGAGTTGGTCTCATTGGAAGCCCCCGCCATGCGGGTACTGCTGTCCGCGATATCCTTGATCTGGGAAACTCCGTTTTGTACCATGCCCTTGATCTGCTCGATATCTCCGACCTCTGCCACTGTTCTGCGCGCGATGTCCTCAGTAGCCTCAGCGATCTGATCGGAAATGGTACCGGTCATCGTAATATTGTCACTTAACTTGCCGCTGGTCGTATCTAAAACACCGACAGACTTGCCAATCTCTGCTAAGAGTTGTTCTGCTTTTTTGCGCTCCTTTTCACTTGCCTTGTGAGTCTTACGCAACTGGTGGAACTGTTCCCTGGTCAAACGGCAAAGTGAAATATATACCAGCATACCACTGACAATATAAACAACACACATTGCCATGGCATCGGTCGACCAGGAACCCCGCAACTCCTGCGTATAGCGGAAGTAGAAATATACCATGGCAACTGCGCTGATGGCTGACTGCATGATGATCGGCCGGATATCCTCATAGATCACAACAAAAAAGATTGCCAAGAAGAACATCAGATAATTGGTCGTACACGGAAATGCGATCATCAGAATGATGCTGATGGCCGACATAAGTACCACCATGGCATACATCATGACCACCGGATGTACCTTGTTGGTCAAGAATAGCAGGATTGCTGTGAATACCAATCCTCCGATCCCCATCGGAAGCACATCGGCAATCCCGGTAAAAAATGTATTTACGATACAGCGAAGCACAATACAGATCAAGAGTGTGATCGCTAATATCCTGTTTTTGTTACGAATGACGTCATTATAATCCATCGTCTTATCCCCCTCGTTTACTATACAAATGTGCAGATTCCCCTCAACCGCCTCTATGTATGAAGATAAATACATTATACAATAAGAAAATTTATTAGGAAAGTGTTGTTAAAAAATTTTTTCATGCTATTATATCTAAAGCATATTTTGATATATAAGGAAAGGATTGCAATCATGGCAAAAGATACAACAAAAAAATTAACGACAGGAAAACCTATGTCACTGATCCTTGGTTTCTCCCTGCCCCTTTTGGTAGGTATGCTCTTTCAGCAGTTCTACAGTCTGGTCGATACCATTATCGTAGGAAAGTTTCTGGGCGTAGATGCCCTCGCCGCCGTCGGTTCCACCGGTGCCATCAATTTTCTCATTATCGGCTTCTGCATGGGCGTATGCAGTGGTTTTGCCATCCCGGTCGCCCAGCGTTTTGGTGCCGGTGATTATGAAAGCCTGCGCAAATACGTTGCCAACAGTGTCTGGCTCTGTCTCATTTTTTCTGCTGTCATGACCTTGATCGTCTCCGTCTTTTGCCGGCAGATCCTAGAACTCATGCAGACACCTTCCAATATCATAGATCAGGCATACTCCTATATCTTTATCATTTTTGTGGGTATTCCGGTTACTTACCTATATAATATCACATCCGGCATCATGCGGTCCCTCGGCGACTCCAAGACTCCGGTCTATTTCCTTTTGCTGGCATCCGGGATCAACATCGTACTGGATCTGGTCTTTATCACACAGATCGGCATGGGTGTCGAAGGCGCCGGTTATGCAACCGTGATCTCCCAGTTCATCTCCGGGATCTCCTGCCTCCTCTATATGAAAGCAAAGTTTCCGATCTTAAAGATGCAGCCGGGCGAATGGGCTTGGAACGGACACTGTGTTGCCACCCTCTGTCATATGGGTGTGCCTATGGGCTTACAGTATTCCATCACAGCGATCGGCTCAGTCATCTTACAGGCTGCCGTCAACAACTTAGGATCCGATGCCGTCGCCTCCATCACCGCAGCCAACCGCATCTCCATGTTCATCGTATGTCCGTTTGATGCTTTGGGTTCTACCATGGCAACTTACGGCGGACAAAATGTCGGTGCCATGGAACTGGGGCGTGTCAAAGAAGGCTTAAAAGCAGCAACCATTCTGGGGCTTTGCTATGCGATCATCGCCTTTTTCGTCCTGCTCTTTGCCGGGAAGTATCTCCTGCTCTTATTCCTGTCCGCAAACGAGACAGCCATTATAGCAGATGCCCAGACTTTCCTGCTGATCCAGTCCTGCTTTTATTTCCCGCTGGCTCTGGTCAACATCGTGCGTTTCCTCATTCAGGGCATGGGATTTTCCATTTTCGCCATCCTTGCAGGCGTTATGGAAATGCTGGCGCGAAGCATTGTTGCCTTTACCCTGGTACCGGCGATTGGCTTTCTGGGTGCCTGCTTTGCCAGCCCTTTTGCCTGGATCATGGCAGATGTATTCCTCATCCCGGCATTCTTCCATGTGCATAAAAAACTGCAAAAGAAATTTGCGGCACACATAGCGATTTAGATATAGCCACAGGGACGTTCCTTGTGGCAAAAGGAACGTCCCTGTGGCTTCGTATTTCTAGGCTTCTACGCCTTTGGATTTGTAATAATCATCAAACAATTTGTTGGCTGCATCCATAGTCTGCTGGCTGATGCTTGGAAGCGATTTGCCCCATGCCGCTGTCGCCTGCTTGAAACCTTTTTGCATGGCTTCCTGCATCTTCTGCATCTTTTCTACATCATCTCCTGCAAGTGCACTTGCAAAATCAAACAAACGCTGTGAGGTCTGGGAAACACCCCAGTATCCGTCATCTGCGATATCAGCCTGCGCCTGTGCCTTGGTTGCTGCATCCACAGTAAAGTTGCCGCTGGCTAAGAACTTCCAGATAGAATCATCACCGGTTGCCTGACTGTAGGACTTTGCCTGTCCGTTCATCATATCCTGTACCAGTGAGATCAAACTCTGCTGCCTGTTCTCCTGATCCTGCTTCAACTGCTGCACCAGTGCTGCACGATCGGATGAACTCATCTTGTTGATGGAATAAGTTGCTTTCTTTTCTGTTGTTCCCTTCTCATAAACCGCCTCTTTTTCCTCAGTGGCACTTGTTTTTTCAGCCTCTTTGGAAGTCTTGGCAGAAGAAGTCTTTCCGTAGCGATTGTAAACGCTATCGGTCGTAGTAGTTCCTACCGGATTCATACTCATAATCTTGTCCTCCTTGATCATTCATACAATGTCGAAATCCTTTTCAACGTTTCGTTTCTTATCTTCTATATCGGAGAAATATTTGCAAAATAAACCCTAAAATCTATTTTTGTGCATTTTTTCGTCCCATGGCAAGCAAGCCTAAGGCAAGCAGGACAGCTTTTAAGATATTGTTGCAGATCATCATAATCCAGACCGCCGTGATTCCCAGTCCGAAGACACGCACGCAAAGATAAGTGCCGACCACGCGCACGCCCCACATACTGATGAGTTCCACCACCAGGGGATAGCGGGTGCGTCCCATACCATTGTAAATACCTTCCATGACTGCCGAGGTGCCAAAGACCGGTTCCGTAAAGGCTACCATCCGCAGCAAGCGTGTACCGATGGCGATCACCCGCGGATCTTTGGTAAAAATGCACATCATGCCATGGGCACCGACAAAGAGCAGGATACCAGTGATGCACATGAGTCCAAAGATCAGAGCAACGGAAACGATCTTGACATCCTTTTCCTTCTGCTTATTTTTCTCACCGATGGCATGCCCGATCAAAGTGGAAGTCGCCGCCATCATGCCATAGCCCGGAATATAAAAGATCTCCTCCGCCGTGATGGCAATGGCGTGTGCCGCATAGGTGATCGTATCCATAGAGGATACAAAACTGGTAAAGACCACATGTCCCAAGCAGGATGCCAGACGGGTCATGACAACCGGGAGGCTGATGGCAAGGACAGCCATAAGGACTTGTCTGGTCGTAACAGACAAATCGTCTTGCGTTCCTTTGCCCTGCACAATGACTGATCCTTTCCCCAGTACATCCAGTCTGGGATTGCGCAGGAATACAACCGTCATCAAAAGACCTCCGATCGTATAAGATACCATGGTCGCCTTACCGGCTCCCACAGCCCCCTGTCCCAAAAGATAGATAAAGACATAGTTGAGCCCGATATTGATTACATTGACCCAGACGTTGACGATCATAGGTGTCTTGGTATCGCCCGTCGCCCGGATGGCAGAACCAAAGATAATTGTCGCTGCACGAAAGATCATAGGCAGGTTGATAAAGATAAAATAGCGTGTTGCATCTGCATGGATCGCCTTTTCTGCCCCCATCCAGACCGGCACATGAGGTGCCATCCAAAGAGTGACAACCATAAGGATGCCCCCGACAAGCAGTGCTACGATCATGGCAAGTCTGGATGCCTTGCGGATCTTACTTTGATCTTTTTCTCCCACTGCCCTTGCAATATAGGAAAGAAAGCCCACACCAAATGCGCCTATCACGCTCTGGATCAACCATGTATAGGTAGAAGTCAGGGAGACCGTTGCCGTTGCCTGCGCACCCAGATGTCCTACCATGGCAGTATCTACATATTGTAAGATGGTCTCTAAAAGGTTTTCTAAGATCGTAGGCCATGCCAGAGTAAGCAGCATACCAAGGACTGCCTTATCCAAGCCAAATTTTATGCGATTGTCTGTATTCGACTGTGTCATCTTATATTCTTTCTCCTTTTTCACCTTTCTGCGTCCTGGATGGTATGCACAGCGCAAACACCGGCTCTGTCCCCCTCCACGGTAAAGTGGATGTCCCAGCGGTCGAAGGCGATCTTATAGATCTGATCGGCATGATTGTGATAAGGCGGTCTGGGATCCTGCTTCAAAAAGGCGATCGCCGCCTTTTGCTTTTCTTTTGGAAGTTTATCCAGCAATTCCTGTGGAAAGTCCACCTCCAGTGCATGAGAAAAGACCGCATCGGCAAATCCACCTTTGGCATCCGCTCTTGCATCCGCATAAGGCAGATAAGGCTTGATATCATAGATGGGCGTGCCGTCCACCATATCTACTCCTGCCACATAAAGTACCGGCGCCTTGTCACAATCGTAGTCGATGCCTAATAACTTAACACAGGACAGCCCAATGGGATTGGGGCGAAAGGGTGAGCGCGTAGCAAAGACTCCCATACGCTTTTTCCCGCCCAGGCGAGGCGGTTTGACCGTTGCCGACCAATGCTCTTTCTGACTGAGAGAAAACTGCCAGAGAATCCAAAGATGGGAAAATTCCTCAATGCCACGGAAGGCTTCGGCGCGGCGAAATTCCGGTTCCAATTCGATGCGCCCGACCAGTTCCTCTACCAGCCCGCTCTGTCTGGGCAATCCAAACTTGGTCGGGAAATCCGTATGCACATGTCCGATGATCTGCATGCTTGCCTCTTCCATGATTTCTTCTCTCCTTTTATTTATACCACATTGGCTTTTTTAGATACTTTTTCAAACGTTCAAGCCCGAGTATAACACAAGCCAAGATAAAAAAACAGAGGTCAGCGCCCATGCTGACCTCTGTGATTTGTTTATGTAATTCAGCAATTAAGCCTCTGCCTGATGTAACTGTTCTGCTGCTGCATCACGCTTTGCCTGGTTATCAGCCTGTACCTGTGCCAATGTTTCTACATCCAAGGTGTAGTTCTTCATGGCAAGGATATTGCAAAGGAAGCCGATGATCGGAAGTACAAAGGAAAGTCCAAGTGCCATCCAGAATACACCGCTGGTAACCTTGTCGCCCATCTGTGGTACGGTATTTACATAACCGATCAGAGAGATGGCTGCAGTTGCGATCATAGCACAGATAGATGACATACCCTTATCAAAGAGAGAGTAAACACCTGCGATAACAGATGGCATAAAGTTGCCGGAACGATGTTCCTCTGCATCTGTAACATCTGCACGCATGGTACCTGCTGCCACTGAAAGGAGCATTCTGCCTGCGGTCATACCAACCGTACATGCTACCCAAAGCATAAATGCCCAAGAACCTGTAGTTCCGATCTCACGCATACCGCTTGGTCCCAAGATGATACATACGACCAACTGGATCACAGATATTGCAATGGAGAACCATGAGAACCATACGGTTCCTTTCTTGGCTCCGATCTTTCCAATGACGATACCACCACCAAAGGCAAAGATCAGACCAATGACAGAAGCATAGTTATTTGCCACCTGAGTTGCTGCATAAGATCCGATCAATACACCGGAAAGTAAGTTCATGATAACGGACTGGGTTGCTGTGGTCTGTGCGAATTTATCGGTTGCACAGGTAACGATGTAACGCTGCACATCCTTGTTCTTGGAAAGGACTTCCCACATCTGCTTGAGTCCGACCTTTTCCTGCTTGCCGCCGATCTTGGCATTTGCTTCTTTCCAGACCTCGTCATTATCTGCTCTTGCAATACCGATCATAGAAATGATACAGCAGACAAGAGAAACTGCAATGTAGAATAAGGTCATTTCCTTTAACATCGGCATATTGTACTGGTTGTCATACTTTGGCAAAATGTTGAAAGTAACAACATTGCTCAAAAGGATCGGTACACCGTAAGAAAATGCGGTAGATACAAAGTTGAACATTGGACGCTGCTTTGGATCGTTGGTAAGAACGGATGCCATAACAGATCCGGCTACGTTGTTTACCGTGTAACCGATGATATAGATAATGTAGATCAGGATAAACATAACAAGTCCAGCCACGCCCTTAAAGTGGTTGGCACCTGCACCATACATTAAATAGACAGCACCGGCCTCAATGATCCAGCCGATCAATAAGAATGGTCGACACTTACCATACTTGGTTGGGAATTTTTCAAATACATAGGCGATCGCCGTATCGGTCACGGCATCTAAAATTCTGGATAAGGTAATGATGACCCCGACAACCGCCGTTGCGATACCATAGCCCTCACTTCCTGCGTAACTGGCATAAACCATACACATGTACATACAAATGTTGTTACCCGCACAAGCCGGTGCCATGATCATTTCCCAGGTCTTGGCACTACGGTATTTTGTACCGGTAGCACTTACTGCTTTGCTCATAATAAGCCCTCCTCTTTCTCGTAGAACACTCTTGTTCCCCTTCGTTTAACTATACATTAGCACGAGATGTCGCAAAGTATCATACATAAATTCATGTTTATATTACTTTTTTCGTGATTTTCTATAGAAATTTAATAATTTTGCATTATACTGGATATAAGAAAATGAAAAGAAGGAGTATGCCATCATGTTTTCCAAAGAGACTTATGAGATGACGAAAAAAATCTTATCCACCTGCTATCCCCTGCAGTTCTGGGAGTATTCCCCTGCCATGGAACTGCTTTCGGATCATGACGGGCAGGCAGAGTTTATGGACCGGCTCATCTCTTTAAACGGTATGAAAGATTTTCTGATCGCATATGCCAAAGAAGATGGCTGTCTTCCCTATGAATTTTCAGACGACCTTGGCATTATCATAGGCTGCATTTTTTCCAAAAAGGATAAAAGAACCGACCGCGTCCTTTTACTGGGACCGACCTTTGCCAATGACCGGTCTCTGAAGCGCCTGCTGGATGATCTGGCGATCCATGATCTCTCCGTGTCTGGCCGTAAATATATGTACGAGCAGTTCAAGGACTATCCTATCATCCCCATTAATATCTTTGAACAATACCTGCTCATGCTTCACAATGCCATCTGCGACGAATGTCTGTATTTTCCTGCCATCCGGCGCAAGAACTTTTACCATACCAAAAAGACGCCTACTGTCCCGGAGACTAACATAGCGACCAAGGCATTTATGCAAGCCTTAGAAGATTATAAGGGCAATGATGCCTCCATCCACCACTTGCAGCAGACGTCTTATAAATTAAACGAAGATATGTCCCGCGACCATGCCGGGGTTTCCGGTTTTGAGCAGCAACTGGTCGCCGCAGTCGAGCAGGGAAATATGGGGCTTTTAGACCTGATCAAAGAAGGCGGGAAATTTTCCAATGGGATCAAGATCCGGTTGGAAAATGACCTGCAACGCTGCAAGTACGGATCCATCTCGCTTTTAACCCTCTGCAGCCGCGCAGCCATCCGGGGCGGTCTGTCCGCCTCCATCTCTTATTCTTTGATGGACACCTACACCCTCGCCATCGACAACTGCGCAAATGTAAATGATATCCGCTACATCAACGACGCTATCTTTGCCGACTATATCACCCGTGTGCACGATACCAAGCAAAACGAGGATATCTCTGCGCCCATCCGCGCCTGCATTGATTACATCAACCTGCATATCCGCGACAAGATCACGATCAAAGACCTGTCACACTTTACCGGTTACAGCGACTATTATCTATCACACAAATTTAAGGAGGAACTGGGTATCACAGTCAACCAGTATGTCCAAAAAGAAAAACTAGCGGCAGCAAAAGTGCTCCTGACTACCGAGCACATGAATGTGACCCAGGTAGCAGAAGCACTGCATTTTTGTTCGCAATCTTATTTTTCAAATCTTTTTCAAAAGGAATATGGGGTCTCCCCTTCCCAGTATCACATCTAGTCTTCCTTGCACTGGGCATTTAAGAGTGCTTCAAATTCTTCCTGTGGCAAAGGCTTGGAGAAATAGAAGCCCTGAATGTAATCGCATCCCATCTCCCGCAGAGCGTCTACCTGTTCCTTGGTCTCTGCCCCTTCGGCTACGACCTTGGAACCGATGGCATGTGCCATGTCGATAATGGCTTGAATGACGGCATTTGCCTTTGCCGTCGTGCCGATCTTTTGCACAAATCCCATATCTAATTTGACAATATCAAAATCGTAATCACGGATGGTACTAAAGGACGAATAGCCGCTGCCAAAGTCGTCCAGATAGAACTTGACGCCGATCTGCTTCATATCCAAAAGCACATTGCGGTTGTTGCTGGCAACGATCGAGTATGCCGTCTCCGTCACCTCAAAACGTGTATAATCCATTGGCAGGTCGGTATTGGAAACATCCAAAAGTACCGATGCCATCATATCTTTATCAAAGAAATCCATCTGGGACATATTCATGGAAACCGGCACAATAAACTGCCCCTTCTTGTAGCGTTCCTCCATAAAGGAAAGCACACTGCGTTCCACGAAAAGATCCATCTGGGAGATACGTCCGCTGTCCTCCAAGGCAGGTACAAAGACGCCCGGCGATACCATTTCTCCATCTGCCTTTTTCCAGCGTACCAGAGCCTCGGCGGATGCGATCTGGCCGGAAAAGGCATCATAGACCGGCTGATAATAAACCTGAAACTCATGCTTTTCCAGAGCATTGCTGATATCCCGCAGTGCATCATTTCTCTCCATATAGGAACTGCCCATCTTTTGATCAAAAATGGCATATGGCTTTACATATTCATCCTCGATATAATCCTTTGCCATGCGGGCACGGTCACACATATTGCTGACGCTGTCTAATCGTTCCTCCGCCGGGATCATATAGATACCGCAAACGCCATAAACATCTAAGGATTTCTGGTCAAAGACCAGGGTCTGATGTAAGAATTGCTTTAAGTGTTCATAATTGATGTTGGCTGGATCCACCAGACAGACAAAGTGATCTGCCTCGATACGTCCCACAGCATAAGGATGCAGGTTAGATCTGTGGATGACACGCACAACCTCACGCAGAGCTTGATCTCCGCTCTCCGTACCGAACAATTCATTGATTGCCTTGAAGCCTTTAATGTTGATATACATAATAGCAAGATCATGTTCTACTGCCGGATCCCGCAAGACGGCTCTTGCTTTTCGAATAAAGCCATAACGGTTCAACTCTCCGGTCAGATGATCCTGCTCTAAGAGTTTGGTCACATCCTTTAAAGTCGTTAAGATCAAGTCTTTTTCCTGATCCAAATAAGAAAACTTCCATTGTTTCTTGTAACGGCTGTGTTCCGACGTACTAAAATGGAACATAAAACTGTAAACTTTTTGTTCTTCCAACTGCTTTACGATATATGGGATCTCCGAGCAATACATAAAACCCTTGCCATCGTTATCATCCAAAAAAGTCTCTACCAAAAGCGCACGCGCATCATAGTAGTCATGCTCCTGACCTGTCCAGTCCCAATCTGCATGCAATTCATCTGTATCTACATAAAGCATCCCCGTCTTAGTATTGATGACACAAATAGAGTCATACTCACTTCTGACAAGATAATCTGATATTTTCTCATGTACCCGTTTCACATCATGTCCTGCTATGGTCTTGACTGTCTCTTGTTTCTCCATCTTCATCCCTTCGGGAAATATATCCCGTCATATGCTATCTGTTTGTGCGAGTCTCATCCTTTCTGCCTGCAAGCAGACATCATCTCACATCCATATTGTAATACTCCTCATCTTGCAGGACAACCTTTATTTTCTACACGACATTGCAAATTTTCAGTATTTATGCTAAACTTCTCCCATTATGTGTGCACAAATGCATTTTATAGGAAATAATCTTGAGGGGGAATTTTTTCATGCATGAATCGAACAAAAAACGCAGTTCCTTTTCCGGAAAAATCGGCTTTGTACTATCCGCAGCCGGTGCATCGGTCGGTCTGGGAAATATCTGGCGTTTTCCATATCTTGCTGCCAAATATGGCGGTGGTATTTTTTTACTGATTTACATTATTCTGGCATTAACCTTCGGCTACACCATGATTATGGCTGAGACATCGCTTGGACGTATGACGAAAAAAAGTCCTGTTGGTGCTTACAAAACCTTTGGTAAATCCAAATGGTTATCTGCCGGTGGCTGGCTCAATGCCATCATTCCGGTACTGATTGTTCCATATTATTCCGTCATCGGTGGCTGGGTGATCAAATACCTCATTGGCTATATCACAGGCAATGGTTCTGCGCTTGCTGCTGACGGATATTTTAGTAACTTTATTTCCGATGGTGCATCCACAGAGTTATGCTTTTTGATTTTCGCCATGCTTACCCTTGGCATCATTTTTGCCGGCGTACGTAACGGCATCGAGCGTGTATCAAAAATTATGATGCCGATTCTTGTGCTACTTTCTTTTTTAATTACGGCATACTCTGTCACCAGACCTGGGGCACTTGCCGGCGTGAAGTATTTCCTGATTCCAAACCCGGAAAACTTCTCCTGGATGACTGTTGTGACGGCTATGGGACAGATGTTTTACTCCCTTTCCATTGCAATGGGCATTCTCGTTACCTTTGGTTCTTATATGAAAAAAGATGTATCGATTGAAGATTCTACCAAAAATGTGGAAATCTTTGATACTGCCATTGCTATTATGGCTGGTCTGATGATCATTCCTGCTGTCTTTGCCTTTTCCGGTGGAGATCCTGATACACTGCAGGCGGGACCATCCCTTATGTTTATCACCATCCCAAAAGTCTTTGACAGCATGGGACTCGGCACCGTCATCGGCATTCTCTTCTTTGTCCTTGTACTTTTTGCAGCCATAACAAGCTCCATTGCCTTGACCGAAAGTGCGGTATCTACCTTTGAGGACGAACTCGGCTGGGGACGAAAAAAAGCTACTGTAATTGTAGGTATCATTATGGTTTTACTGGGAAGCCTGTCATCCCTTGGATACGGACCGCTTGCCGGTGTTACCATTATCGGTATGCAGTTTTTGGATTTCTTTGATTTCCTTACAAATTCTGTCATGATGCCTCTCGCAGCACTAGCTACCTGCCTGCTCGTATCACGCGTTGTAGGTATCAATAAAATAGAGGATGAAGTGACAGAAGGTGAAAAACCTTTCCGCCGCAAAAAGATCTTCCAGTTTATGATTAAGTATCTCTGTCCGATCTTTGCCATCATCATCCTCTTATCATCCATTGCTAACGCTTTTGGATGGATTTCTATGTAGTTTCTATTTGCTTTTTCTCATTGCTTGTCTCCGCCAGATGACGAATACAGGCAATGGGATGCACAAAAAGCATCCGCGGTCCGCTATAGCGCATCACTTCCTTGATGCGTTGGCGCATCTCGTGCTTGTAACAATGTACCTTGCAGTTGGAGCAAAAGGTCTTTGTCTCCATAAAAGGACATTTTTCACTGCGCATTCTCGCATAATCATCCAATGCCTGACACTCTTTGCAAAGTCTTTTATTTTTCTTGTCATAAGCCACATGGTTTCCTTTACAGTAGACACGGATCATATCCGAAACCATGGCTTTTTCCCGCTCTCTTTTTTCTACAAGTTGATTCTTTGTCAAATTTTCTTTCATCCCATTCTCCTAACTGACACGTCCTTCTTTCATTTGATATACCTGATCAGCAATGCGCATGGTAGATTCCCGGTGTGAGACCAAAAGGATCAGTTTATCCCCTCGTTCCTCGCGCAGAGACCGCAAGATGACACTCTCATTCAAAGAATCCAGATTGCTGGTTGGCTCATCCAGAAGCATCATTGGTGCATCATGCAAAAAGGCTCGCGCCAATCCGATTCGCTGACGTTCTCCGCCGGATAAGGTATCGCCCAACTCGCCCACCGGTGTGTCATAGCCCTGCGGCAAAGACAGGATAAAATCATGGATAGAGGCTTTTTTGCAGGCTTCTTCAATCTCTTCTCTGGTCGCATCCAGTTTTGCAATACGGATATTCTCTGCGATAGAGTCGCAGAACAAATGGGTCTTCTGGGTCATGTAGCCCTGCATCCGGCGCAGATCATCTGTATTAATCTCCTTAATCTCACGTCCCGCGATTGCAAGTTTACCTGCATCAATATCCCAAAAACGCATCAAAAGTTTTAAGAGGGTTGATTTGCCACTGCCGCTCTTTCCGACAATTCCAAGAACGCCCTGCTTTGGCACATCCAAAGACACCCGGTCTAAGATTGTCTCCTTTTCATAGGCAAAGGTCACTTCCTCGATCTCCACCTGTCCGTAGGTCGTCTGCTCCGCTCCTGCAATCTCAGCAACCTGTGGTTCTTCCTCTAATATGTCTAAGACACGGTTGCCTGATGCGAACGTATTTTGTAAGGTGGTTCCCAGATTGGCAAGTGCCACTACCGGTCCAAAGGAGGACATAAGTGCTAAGGTTGCAATCACGATCCCATCAAAATTGATTGCCTGCCCCTTATATAAATAAGATGCTCCCAACAGCATGAGGAAGTCAAAAACCAGGATAGCGGTATTGGTCACTGCCATATTGATCCCGGTCACACGCTTCATTTTTTCCTGGCAGGCGTTCATCCGGTCTGTACGCGCATTCATCTGCTGCATACGCTTTTTACCATTGCCGTATTGCATGGTCTCCGGAAGTCCGCGCAGAGAATCCAACACAAAGGCACTCAGATCACCTGACTGATTGCGAAATTCCAAGCCCAGATTGCCACTCGTTTTGGACGCAATGACAGGCACGATGATACCCACGGTCACATATGCCGCCAATGCTAAAAGTCCCAACTCCCAGTGGATATGACCGATAAAAAGACTCATAATAAACGAATAAAGGGTAGCGATGGCAATCGGCGAAATTGTATGTGCGTAAAACACTTCCAGAAGTTCAATGTCTGAGGTAATAACAGAAATCAAATCCCCCTTGTCTCTTCCTTCTAATTTTGCCGGACAAAGTCTGCGCAGGGCTGCAAATACCTTTGCGCGAATCAGTGCCAGGAGTTTGAATGCAATATAATGATTGCAAGACTGCTCCGTATAACGGGCAAATCCTCTGGTGATAGCAAAAACTACCATACAGAAAAAGAAGAATGCAAAGGAATGGGCGACCGGGAATCCCCAGACCTTCAAAGCCACATAACCGGCAAAAATGGTGATAAAGGATGCCAGTAAATGTCCGATCAGCCCTAATGTAATGGCAAGGATCATATATCCCAGAAGCGGACGCACCATGCTGATCAATTTTGCCATAATTTCTAAATTCGATCTCTTTCTCATGCCTGTGCTCCTCCTTTCTCTTTCTTTCCGTAATTTTCCAATTCCTGCTGCACCTGCCAGAGTGATGCATATGTTTTTTTCTCTTGCAAAAGATCTCCGTGCTTTCCAACTTCTACGATCCGTCCCTTTTCCAGTACATAGATCTGATTTGCTCCGACTACATTTGCCAGACGATGAGAGATCAGCAACACGGTCTTTTTCTCTGCCAAAGCAATGATCTGTTCCATGATGTCATTTTCGCTCTCGACATCAATATTGGAAGTCGCCTCATCAAAAATATAGATCGGGCTGTCATGTAAAAGAGCTCGCGCCAATGCCAGACGCTGCCGCTGTCCGCCGGACAAGTTCGACGCTTGTTCCAGTAATTTGCTATCCAGCCCATCCTCCTGCCGCAGGAAGTCTGCAAGTTTGGTCTGCTCTAAAACCTGCCACATTTCTTCTTCGCTGGCATCTTCCTTTGCCATCAAAAGATTGTCGCGTACACTTCCCTTAAAGATGTAGGCATCGTGGCTGACATAGGTGATTTTTTGCATCCGTACCTCCTCCGGGATGGCTGCCAGAGGAAGTCCACCTAGGGTGATCTGCCCCTCACTGGCAATATTTCTTCCCATAAATAAAGAAGCGATCGTTGATTTGCCGCAGCCGCTGGTTCCGACCAAGGCAACGAACTGCCCGGATCCCACGGACAGGTTGATATGGTCTAAGATCTGACGGCTCTCATCATATGCAAAAGACAGATCTTTCATGCAAAGATCGTTTGTTTCCGGCATATCTTCTGTCAAAGGCGCTGTCTCTTCTTTTTTAGCATCCAAAAGAGCAAAGATTTTGTCGCTGGCTGCCATACCATTCATGGCAACATGGAAGAAACTTCCCAGTTGGCGCATAGGGATAAAGAAGTCAGCCGAAAGCAGGATGATAAAAAGGGTGTCTGTAAGATCAATATGACCGGCGCGATACTGGAGTATGGCAACGATCATGCCAAGTGCCGCACCGCCATAGGCAACAATATCCATAATGGTAATGGAATTTAACTGCATGGTCAGGACTTTCATGGTAATCTTGCGGAACTTTTCGGCTTCCTCGTCCATCTTTTCGCTCTTATAACCATCTGCCTGATAGATCTTTAAAGTGGTAAGCCCCTGCAGGTCTTCCAAAAAGGTATCGCCCAAAGCCGCATATTGTCCCCAGTATTTTGACAAAAGCTTCTTTGCCCACTTCTGCACAAAGACGATCGCCATCGGGATCATCGGTACGCAGATGAGAAGTACGATTGCTGCCGGAACGTTGACAAAGCAAAGGACGATAAATAAGGTCAAGGGTGCCAACATGGCATAAAAGAATTGTGGAAGATAAGCCCCAAAATAGGTTTCCAACTGGTCTACACCCTCCACAGCAATCTGTACGACCTCGGAACTGGCAACATACTTTTGATAAGAAGATCCCAATGCCAGTAGTTTTTCATAGATTTTTTGACGCAGGGTCTTTTTGACGGTCTTTGCCGAAAGAAAACTCATGCGGTTAGAAAGGACTGTGCAAAGAAAACGCGCCAAAATACAAAAGGCAATGACAAAGACCAGTCTTTTGATGTTCTGGTAAAAGTCGCCTCCCCTGCCGCTGTCCGGCAGCAGTGTCCCTAAAAATCCGGTAATGCTATACATCATCAGAATGTTGGCAAGCATGCCAAGCCACTGAAAGATAACATTGCCGGCTATGTATTTTTTGCTCTCGCCTACCATGGCGATAAGTCTTTTGTTCATCATCATATTTAAGTTATCCATTTCTTATCTTTATTAGCGTGGTTTTACTCATGTTATACTTATATAACGCATGTTTGTTTCGGCTTACCACATTCTAGCACACTTTTTCACAAATGTCTTATGTTTTTTCAGGGAAAAATTGGGTGGACATGAAAAATACGTTGCAACCACACACCTTTCGGGGTCAAAAGAGATGCTACAGAGGCGACGGTAGCCAGATATTCTATGTTCGTAAAAAGCGCCACGAGTGATCGTGGCGCTTTTGCAATGATATGATTTCTATATTATATTTTCTTAATCTTGCGATCGTAAGTATAGATACCGTTGACCTCGTCTTCAATATCGGATACCTGCGTGTATACACTGGCACACAGACCATCCGCGATCAGTGCCATCGCCTCACGCCGGCGCTTCTGATAAGCCTCGCGCAGGCTTTTCGTATCCTTATAGGTTCCGTAACCATAAATATCTTCTGTCGTCGCGTGCTCTTTTATGCCATAGGAATAACCGCCATATTCTGACAACACTGCAACACGCCCCGCCTTTTTCTTATCACGCGGGATGACCAGCGGAAAGAAATAATTATGGAAGGAATTCATATCACCACTTCCCTGATCGTACCATCCACTTGCCGCATCGATCAGGCGTGTAGGATCTGCCTCTCTTGCCAGTGCTACCATTTCATTGGTTGCAAACTGTCCCCAGCCCTCGTTGAAAAGAACCCACGTACTGATACAAGGATGTTTCTTTAAAAGTTCTATGGTTGCAAGCATTTCCTGCTTCCATTCCATGCAGCCGACTTGGTCATCACGCGACAATAACTTCTTATGGCTATCCTTACTCCGTATCTGTAAAAAAGATAATGCGGTAGCAAGGTACGTTACATACCAGTCTTTATATGATGTCCCTCCGTTTACCATATCCTGCCATACGATCATGCCCAAGCGGTCACAGTGAAAGTAAAAGCGTTCCGCTTCGATCTTGATATGCTTACGGATCATATGAAATCCGCTTTCTTTCATGCCCATAATATCAAAGATAAAGGCCTCATCATCCGGTGCTGTCAAAAGTCCGTCCGGCCAATATCCCTGATCCAGGACTCCCTCCATAAAGATCGGTTTGTGGTTCATACAGATACGAAGGATTCCATCACCATCTGTTTCCTTTGTAAAGGTGCGCAGGGCAAAATAACCGTAGATACGATCTTCTTTTACATTTTCTTTTTCCGGCTCCCTGACTGTGAGCTCGTAATCATATAGGTAAGGTGTCTCCGGTGTCCACAGGCGTATGCAATCTTCTGGGATCGTAAGCAGTATATCTTCCAGTTTTAGATGGAAAAGATCAGAATTATCTGAATCCTGCGTCTTTTTTTGAATCGCGACTTTATCATGGAAGGCTGCAACGACCGGTCTTCCGCTGATTTCCTGTATTTTCGCGTGTGGCGTATTGACATTCGGCTGTGCATGATCTGATGCAAAAATTTTTATTTCTACAGGAATATATGCATTTATCAAATTATTTTCTTTAAAATCAGATTTTTCATGTGATTCTGTTTTTGAGAGACTAGATATATCCTCCGCCCTATACTCCACACCTATGTCAAATCGCACCTGTCCGGTATCTATGTCGGTTTGAATCTCCACATCTGCAAGTGACAGCGCCGGCACATATTCCATCCAGACCGTCTGCCAGATACCGCTCTGCGCAGTATAGTACATGCCGCCCCGCTGCAGTTTCTGCTTGCCTCTGACATGGTAGGAAGTATCACTGACATCGATCACTCTCACGACCAGATCCAGCATATCTGTCTGGCTCTCCTTTGCATATGGCGTCAGATCAAGGGTAAAAGGCAGATATCCACCAAGGTGATTCAAGGCTTCTTTTCCATCCACATATAACCTTGCCGTCTGATCTACGGCACCAAAATGTAAGAGGAGCCGCATATCCTCTACGATCTTTTCACTTTCAAACCGAATGGTCTTATGATACCAGAGATATTCGTCCGGTTGAACCTGTCTGCCCACACCGGATAAGGCTGCCTCGGGGGAAAATGGCACTAGGATCTTTCCCTCATAGGAAAGCGGTGGCTTTTCGCCTGCCGCCTGGTCTGTGATCGCATAGTCCCACCAACCGTTGAGATTGTAATAGGATTCCCGGATCATGGTCGGTCGCGGATATTCCTCCAGGACGCTGATCTCCTCATTATCCTGCATCTGTGCCTGCAATGCCTCGCCCCATTTGGTATATAACTGCTTCATACGCACACCTTCTTTATCTGTAGTAGATTATTCTTTACCTGCCCTTAGTATAACGCATTTACAGGAAAAATAGGAAGTGTTAAAAAGAATGTGCCAAAGCACATTCTCGCGCCGAGCGCGGTCGCTTGCGACAATCTACCGTTTTGCGCGAGTGCGCATAAAAAAGACACTGCTTGCGATACCCATCGTAAGCAATGTCTTTTCATTTCTATAGTCTTATCTTCAAGGCTCTGGTTGCATTCAGGACTGCCAGCACCATGACACCGACATCGGCGAAAATGGCTACCCACATATTGGCAATACCAAGTGCTCCCAAGATCAGACAGACTGCCTTGACCGCAAGTGCAAAAACAATGTTTTCCCGCACGATCTTTAGAGTTCGTACAGAAATCTTCATTGCCAGCGCGATCTTCGCCGGATCATCATCCATAAGGACCACATCGGCTGCCTCGATCGCTGCATCCGATCCCATGGCTCCCATGGCAATACCAATGTCTGCGCGGGATAATACCGGAGCATCGTTGATGCCGTCACCGACAAAGGCTAAGTTTTCCTTTTCTCCCTTGGCATCTAAAATCCGCTCAACCTGGGCGACCTTATCTGCCGGGAGCAGTTCGCTGTGGACTTCGTCAATGCCGATTTCTGCTGCCACACGCTGTGCCGTCTCATTGGCATCCCCGGTCAGCATAATGGTCTTTTTGATACCATTTTTCTTCAGACCAACAATGGCATCCTTTGTGGTCGGTTTTACCACATCGGAAATGACGATACATCCCGCATAAGTGCCATCCACGGCAACATAGCAGACGGTTCCCTCTTTGTGCTCATTGGTAACGGTCAGATTCTCCCGCTGCATCAGGCGCATGTTACCGACATAGACTTTCTTGCCGTCTACCCGGGCACACACACCCTGTCCGGCAATCTCCTCGATGTCAGAGACACGGGAAAGATCCAGTTCCTGTCCATATGCCTTTTTCAGGCTCAGGCTGATCGGATGGGAGGAAGAACTCTCCGCATAGGCTGCCATGCCAAGCAGGGTCTCCTGATCAAATCCATTTTCCGGATAAGAAGCGGTCACCTCAAATACACCCTTGGTCAGCGTTCCTGTCTTATCAAAGACAATATACTTGGTCGCAGACAGTGCTTCCAGATAATTGGAGCCCTTGACCAGAATACCATTGCTGGAGGCACAACCGATACCACCAAAGAAGGACAGTGGAATGGAAATAACCAATGCACACGGACAAGAGATTACCAGGAAAGTCAGGGCTCGGATGATCCACTCGCCCCACATCGGACTCATCCCCATAAGCAGGCGCACGATCGGCGGTAAAATAGCAAGTGCCAGGGCACTGTAGCAGACCGCCGGTGTGTAATACTTGGCAAACTTTGTGATAAAGTTCTCAGATCTGGATTTCTTCATGGCTGAATTTTCCACCAGGTCTAAGATCTTAGACACCGTAGAATCGCCAAATTCCTTGGTCGTCTTTACCTTGATCATACCGGTCATATTGATACATCCACTGATGATCTCATCGCCGCAGGATGCGTCTCTCGGCACACTTTCTCCCGTAAGTGCACTGGTATTCAAGGTCGTATTGCCCTCTGTGATCACTCCATCGATCGGCACTTTTTCGCCCGGATTGATGATGATCTCAGAACCGATCTCCACATCATCCGGATCGACTTTTTCCAGTTTGCCATCCACCATCATATTGGCATAATCCGGTCGGATATCCATAAGGGCTGCGATATTCTTACGGCTCTTGCCTACGGCTACACTCTGGAAGAGTTCGCCGATCTGGTAAAAGAGCATAACCGCTGCCCCTTCTTTGTATTCGCCCAGACAAACGGCACCCACAGTTGCAACCGCCATCAAAAAGTTCTCATCAAAGACCTGACGGTTTAAAATACCCTTGCCCGCCTTTTTCAAAATATCGTATCCGATGACCAGATATGGAACCATATACAAGGCTAGCTGCACGATCCAAGGCAAATCCACCAAAGCATCCAGAATGGACACTGCCACCAATAAGATCAAGGAAACGATAATGCGACAAAGCACGTTTTTTTGCTTTTTACTCATATGTTTTCTCCTTTACGACTCCCACCGCCTCCGTGGCACAGCCCCGAAATGCGGTTCTTCTTATAAAAAGATCTCACAATCGTCTTCTACGACTTTGCAGTTCTTGTACGCCTGCTGCATAACAGTGTCCACGTCTGCGCCCTCTTCAAATTCCACCTTTAACTTCAAGGTCATAAAACTCAAAGTTGCGTTCTTGACGCCCTCTGTATTCTTTACGGCTTCCTCCATCTTTGCTGCACAGTTTGCGCAATCAACCTCTACATCATATGTCTTTTTCATAATTATGTTCTCCTTTTTTTTATTCTTTATCATACAAGATGGTCATCCAACTGTATCTACTCCTCTACATGATCCATACCCATGGATAGGATTGTGCGCACATGGTCATCATCCAGCGAATAGAAAATACTCTTGCCGCTCCGTTTGAACTTGACCAACTTGGCATCTTTTAAAATGCGGAGTTGGTGACTGACCGCGGATTGGTTCAGATTTAAGATCTGTGCAATATCGCTGACACAAAGTTCACTTTCAAACAAGGCATATAAGATCTTGATCCTTGTCGAATCGCCAAAGACCTTAAAAAGTTCTGCCAGGTCATACAGGTATTCATCTTCCGGCTGATTTTGAAGTACCTGTTCTACCAGTTCTTCGTGTGCTGCCAAAAATTCTGACTTCTGTTCTACCACCTGAAATCCTCCCTTCTGTTTCTTTATCTTTTGTACCTTTTCTATTTATCATCTGTTCATATGTAATTATATTCATATGTTCATACATTGTCAATATTTCCAAAGAATTTTTTGTACCTTTTTTTTCATGCCACATAGAATAATAAAAAAAGAAAGAATATCAACTATGGCAACTTTTTATAACCAGGCGACCTTGTCCTACAACGGCAATACGACCACATCCAATATCACTACCGGTGAACTGGTCGAAGTGCTCTCTGCTACAAAGACCGCCGTACAGACCGAGTATCAGCAGGATGATACCCTGACCTATGTCGTCAACATTTTAAACTCAGGCAACACCACCATGACCGGAGTGACGATCTCCGATAATCTGGGTGCCTATACCTTAAACACCTTAACACTGGTGCCTATGGACTATGTGGTAGGTACCGTCCGCTATTATGTTGGCGGTGTCTTACAGCCGACACCAACGGTGACCGCCGGTCCTCCACTGACCATTTCCGGTCTGTCGGTCCCAGCAAAAGGCAATGTCACCGTCATCTATCAGGCTAAGACCAACGATTATGCTCCACTGGCACAGGCGTCCAGTATCACCAACACAGCGACCATCAATGCCAACAATATTGCCAATCCGATCACGGCAAGTGCTACAGTCAATGCTTACGGCGAGCCGGTGCTCCGCATCAGCAAGTCCTTAACACCGACGACCGTCTCTGAAAACGGGCAATTGACCTACACCTTTATTATCCAGAACTACGGCAACAACACAGCGGATGAAACCGATGCCCTGATTGTCTCCGACCGATTTGACCCGATCTTAAATCCGATCACGGTCGCCTTCAATGGCACTGCCTGGACAGAAGGTACCGAGTACACCTACGATGCTACCACCGGACAGTTTGTATCAACCGCCGGCGCCATCACCGTACCTGCCGCTTCCTACACACAAGATTCTGCGACCGGTGCCATCTCCATTGTTCCGGGTTCTGCAACCCTGACCATCACAGGAACTGTCTGATCCCATAAGCATCCTTGGCACGTTAGTGCCTTTTATATGATAAGGAAATTAGCAGATTTTCCTATCACGCAAAAAAGCCCCCGCGCGTATCCTTGCGCACGAGGGCTTTCTATTTGACCTTACTCCTCGGCAAGCGGGGAGAGATAAGACTGACGCAAAGAAAAGCGTCTAGGGCTGCTCTATAAAATTTTTAAGACACCCAACACGAGCAGGTGCAGGGGATAAAATACATAAAAGAACCACTTGTGTACGGGCTTCTTACTGCCCGCCTTTCCATTATAAATATAATGCAGGAGAAGCGGAACCAAAAAGACGCCCAGTTGATAAATGCCCCAGATACCAAATCCCCCAAAGACAAAACTACAGACAGAGATCAGGGTATAAGTCGACCACTTCTTCTTTTCATCATCCCGATAACAAAAGAAACACATGGCATACAGGATATCAAAGATGGGCCAGTCTCCCCAAATGGACAGGATACAAAGAAAAGCAATGATGGCCTTTTTCTGGGACTCCATCATCGTTCCCTTATCCCATACCCAGATGGCAAGCAGGGCTAGAAAGAGGGTATATATGACGCCCGGCGAAAAATCAAATGTATAATTTCCATTTAATTTATAAACAGGTAGGTGCCCATACTCAAAAAAGGTAAATGGAATCCATGAAATGACTGCAAAAATGGCAAGTCTCCTGGCATACTTCTTTACGCTTCGTGTATACACATAGCCTTCGGCAATAAAATATGCCATGGTCGGACCTGTCAGCCGACCGATCATATGCATGATCTGACCCTGCCAGGAGGCCAGTGGCACAAAAGCCCAAGCAATGTGATCGATGAGCATGGCTAGGATCACAATGTATTTGATCTGATTACGGTTTAAAGAAAGCATGGCTTGTTCTCCTTCCGGTGCCAGAACCTGACACCAGAATATCATAACAAGCCACTTCCTTTCTGTAAAGATTTATTGACCAAAGAAGACCCTCATATCATCCTCCACACTGCCAATGCCGGCGATTCCAAAGTTGTCTACCAGAACCTTTGTCACATTCGGTGATAAGAATGCCGGCAGGGTCGGTCCCAGGTGGATGTTTTTCACACCAAGGGCTAAGAGTGCCAGAAGGACAATGACTGCTTTCTGCTCATACCAGGAAATGTTATAGACGATCGGCAGTTCATTGATATCATCCAGTCCAAAGATCTCCTGTAATTTCATAGCGATGACCGCCAGCGAATAAGAATCGTTACACTGCCCTGCATCCAGGACACGCGGGATATCTCCTATAGAACCCAGATTTAATTTATTGTACTTATATTTGGCACAACCGGCTGTCAGGATGACTGTATCCTGTGGCAATGCCTTTGCAAAATCCGCATAGTAAGAGCGGGACTTGGCTCTGCCGTCGCATCCTGCCATGACAACAAATTTCTTGATCGCACCACTCTTTACGGCCTCTACAATCTGATCTGCCAGCGCAAATACCTGTGCATGTGCAAAACCGCCGATGATCTGCCCCTGTTCGATCTCCTCCGGTGGCTGACAGGTCTTGGCTAGGGCGATGATCTGACTAAAGTCCTTTTCCTGCCCGATTTCCCCTTCAATATGTTTGCAGCCCGGATAGCCGGATGCTCCCGTGGTAAAGAGACGGTCCTTATAGGAATCCTTTGGCGGTACGATACAGTTGGTCGTCATCAGGATCGGTCCATGGAAGGACGCAAATTCTTCCGTCTGTTTCCACCATGCATTTCCGTAATTGCCGACAAAATGCTGATACTTTTTAAACGCCGGATAATAATGGGCCGGCAACATTTCCGAATGAGTATATACATCCACGCCGCTGTCCTTTGTCTGCTCCAGAAGCATTTCCAGATCCCGCAGATCGTGTCCGGATACCAGAATGCCCGGGCGCTTGCCCACACCGATATTGACCTTTGTAATCTCCGGATTACCATAGGCTTTCGTGTTGGCTCCATCCAAAAGTGCCATGCCCTTCACGCCATACTGTCCTGTCTCCAGTGCCAGCGCCACCAGATCATCCACGGATAATGTATCATCCAGGGTTGCTGCCAGTGCCCTCTGTAAAAAAGCATCCAGTTCTGCGTCATCTGCCAACAGTACATTGGCATGTTTGGAATAAGCAGACAGACCTTTAAGTCCATAGGTGATCAACTCACGCAAAGATCGGATATCCTCATCCTTAGTCGCCAGAACGCCGACACTTCTTGCTTTTTCCAGATAAGCCGATGGATCCGCGTTCCAAAGGGCTGCTTCCGGCAATCCTTTTTTATCCTCTAACTGCTGTAAAAGTTCTTCCTTGCAGACTAAGGTATCTGCGATCCTCTTTTCAATCTGTGCCCCATCAAAATTGGCATTGGTGATGGTGGTAAAAAGATTTAAGGTAATACGGTGGTTGACCTCATAAGAAACCTCTTTGTTCTCCCTGCGCAGCGCCGTTGTAAGAGCAGCACATCCCTTGGTCACATATATCAAAAGATCCTGCAATGCAGCCACTTCCGGTGTCTTACCACAGACACCGCGCACACTACATCCCTTGCATCCTGCTGTTTCCTGACATTGATAGCAAAACATCTTATTCTCCATTTTTCTTCTCCTTTATCTTGCTTATTTGTCTTGTTTTTCACTGACAGGCTCATTATAATATGGTTATTAAAACAATTATGTTGTTATAACAACAAAAGGAGTTAAAATGAATTACCAATTTTTATCAAATACAAGGTTATTCCGTGGCATATCCATGGATGAACTGGAAAAGATGCTGACCTGTTTCTCCGTGCAGACCAAACAATACGAAAAAGGTAGTCTGATCCTGCGCGCCGGTCAGACTGTCTCTGCCATCGGTCTAGTCCTCTCCGGCAATATCACCATCGAAAACAATGATCTCTGGGGCAATCGCACCGTGATGGATCGTCTGGGCGCAGGTGCGATCTTTGCAGAATCTTATGCCCTGACACCAGAGGAAATCCTCATGGTCGATATCGTTGCAAATGAGCCGACAGAAGTCCTTTTCTTACAGACCCGAACCATCCTAAATCCCTGTCAGAAGTCCTGTTACAGCCACCATGCCCTCTTAGGCAACCTGCTTGCCATTTCCTCACAAAAGAACCTACATATGTCCCGCCATATCCTCCATACCTCGCCCAAGACCATCCGCGGCAGGCTCTTATCCTATCTGTCCTTTTATGCACAAAAAAAGGGCAACTACGAGTTCGACATCCCCTTTGACCGCCAACAACTGGCAGATTATCTTGGGGTCGACCGCAGTGCCCTCTCCAACGAACTCAGCAAGATGCAGCGCGAAGGCATCCTAAGTTCCAAAAAAAATCATTTTAAACTTACACCTGATTGCCTGTAGGGATCTCTCCCTTTTCATAGCCCAGTGCATTCTCTAAGGTCGTGTGACCGATGGCTTCCATGGCCTCCTCGGTAAAAAATGCCTGATGTGAGGTAACGATCACATTCGGGAAGGACAAAAGTCTTGCCGTAACGGAATGTTCCATAATGTCTGCCTCACGGTTTTCAAAAACATTGCCGGATTCCTCTTCATAGACATCCAGTCCCACGCCGTGAAATTTATGGGCACGGATCCCGGCGATCAGATCATCCGTATCGACCAGTTCCCCTCGAGAAGTGTTGACAAGTACCACCTGATCTTTCATCAAAGAAATGGTTTTGGCATTGATCATATGATAGTTGTCGATCGTGAGTGGACAATGCAAAGAGATCAGGTCACTTTCCCGGAAGACTTCTTCTAATTCTTTATACTCGATAAAATCCAAAGATAGGTTTGGGTATTTGTCATAGGCGATCACACGCATACCAAAACCACGGCAGATACGCGCCATAGCAACACCGATCTTGCCTGTGCCGATAATGCCCGCGGTCTTTCCATAAAAGTTGATTCCCATGAGTCCTTCCAGACTGAAATTGTTTTCCCGCACCTTGATATATTCTTTATGAATACGACGATTGACACTCATAGCCAGGGTCATGGCATGCTCAGCTACAGCTTCCGGAGAATAGCCTGGTACGCGAAGGACAGTGATTTCCAATTCCTTTGCCTTTTCCAGGTCCACATTGTTGAAGCCGGCACAGCGTAATAGGATCAGACCTACGCCTTCCTCGTGCAAAACTTCCAATACCGGTGCGGATAAATCGGAACTGACAAAGGCACAAATGGCATCATAGCCCTTTGCCAAAGCCGCCGTTCTCACGTTGATATCGGTATCCAGATACTCGATCTCTATAGACGCATAATCTGCCAGTTCCTTATCAAAGGAATCGATATCATATTTCTTCGCGTCATAAAATAATATCTTCATTTAATTTATCCTTTCCTCCATAAATTCAGTTTGTGTAAATCTTACAGCCAGTCTTCAACCACGGCATCCATCCGCATGATCTGCCGCACAGGATGCTGCCAGGGCTCCGCCCAGCGAATGTCTGCCGATATACCAATGCTTATAACTTATAGAATGTCGTAACATCCGTCGCCTTATTCATGCCAAAAATCGCCAGATTGCCCGGCATAGTGACCCGATAGCAAGCCAAGCCATTTGCCGCCAACTGCTTCATGAGCGGTGCGTAAGAGATCTCCTATCTATACCCATCTTTACAGGATGGCTGTCACAAGATTGTTTTCGATCTGTACGCCCGGCACGCTGCTGACATACTTTGAAAGTCTGGCATAACCGTAATCCTTGTATTTAAAATCCGGGTATTCTGTCGCGATCATCCTGCCAAGTGTTCCCAGTTCTACAGTGCAGGATGCCGCCTTCTGTACAAACTTTTCTACTTCTTTTTCGATATCCTTGCCATGGTCACTGCTGCGCAGGATGTAGATGGCAGTGCCTTTTTGCATGGTCTCGAACTTGGTTGCTTCCTCAATAAAGGTGCGCATGGAACTGTAGCCGTAATTTCGCTCATCAAAATCCGGGAAGAGTCTTTGCAGATTGCTCTTGGTGGATCCCAGATTGGCATGCTCACCATTATTCTCACTCTGCTGGATCAATTCGTTAATTGCTGATTTAATTTCTCCGATCGGCGTGATAGAATCTCCCTTGCTGTCATGGCTACTTTCCTTGTGGCTCTTTGCCTTGGAAGTCTCCTTGACTTCCTCATCCACGATCTTGTCCAAAAACTTGTATTCATTGCAGGCTGCAATAAAGGTCTTTGACGCATCGGATTTGCCCATGCCGATCACGAACATGCCCTCTTCTCGTAGGCGGTTGACCAGTCTTGTAAAATCACTGTCCGACGTCACAATACAAAATCCGTCCGTCTTGTCCTGATACAGGATATCCATGGCGTCGATCACAAGCATTATATCCGATGCATTTTTGCCGGACGAATAGCGCGGCTGCTGGATCGGCACAATGGCATGTTTCAATGCCTTTTTGTGCCAGTCTGCCAGATTGGGACTGGTAAAATCTCCATACATTCGCTGATAGGTGATCACACCATATTTTTTTAATTCGCTGATAATGGCATCGATGTATTTGGAACTTGCGTTCTCCGCATCGATCAAAAGTGCCAGACGTTTTTCTTCCATTTTATGCTCCACTGCCTGCTACTGTAAATCTTTCAGGCTCTCCATCAATTCCAGATCCGACTGCAATACCTTAAAATTTGTCGTGATCGGTTCCTCTCCCGGCTTGGTCACGGTAATCTCAAAAACAGTTCCTTCCTCCACGCGGGAAGAAAATACCACCTGCAAGAACTTTACAAACTTTGGATGATTGTTTGTAAATGTATTCTTTGCATTCATGAGTTTCATCATAGTTCCCGGATTGATCATCTCTTATACCTCTACTTCCCCTGCAAGCACACGCTTGTAGTCCTCGTAATTTTTCTTTAGTAATGTCGGTGTATCCAATTCATACGGACACTTCTTCTTGCAGGCGCCACATTCTTTACAGCCCTCGATCTTCTTCATCTCTGCCTGCATCTCCTCGGTCAGCCAGTTTGCTGACGGAGCACGACGAAGCATGAGAGACATGCGTGCACACTGGTTGATCATGATACCTGCCGGACACGGCATACAGTAGCCGCAGCCACGACAGAAATCACCGGTCAATTCCTGACATTCCTTGGCAATAAAGGCACGGATCTCATCGGTCATTTCCGGTGTCTGATCCATAAAGGCAAGCCATTCATCCAACTCACTCTCTTTTTGGATGCCCCAAATCGGAAGAACATTATCGAACTGTGTCATATATGCCATGGCTGCGGTGGAATTGTTGATAAGTCCCCCAGCCAGTCCCTTCATGGCAATAAAGCCCATGTTGTGCTTGCGGCAGTTCTCCACCAATGCCAGTTCCCTGTCCGCAGACAGATAGGAAAATGGGAACTGTAAGGTCTCATAAAGACCGGATTCAATGATGTCCTCGGCGATGCCGATCTTGTGTGCTGTGATACCAATATGACGGATCTTGCCCTGGGCTTTTGCCTCAAGCATGGCTTCGTACATACCTGTGCCATCCCCCGGTGCAAAAACGCGGTCTGCACAATGGAACTGGTAAATATCCAGATAATCGGTCTTTAAATTATGCAATGTAGTCTCCAGATCTTTCCAGAACCCTTCCGGTGTCTTGGCTGCCGTCTTGGAGGCAATGTAAATATTTTCTCTGACATCAGAAAGACCTAAGCCCATTTTTTCTTCGCTGTCGCTGTAGGCTCTTGCCGTGTCAAAAAAGCGCATGCCGCCTTCGTATGCCTTTTTCAAAAGTCCCGCTGCATCCTCAGCGCTGATGCGCTGGATCGGCAGTGCCCCAAAAGCGTTCTGCGGTACTGTGATTTCTGTACTTCCTAAGGTAATGTTTCTCATTGGCTTTTCCTCCCTTATTCTTCTGCTTGTCCGTAAATGCCGTTGATCTTGACGGTAAAGACTGCCTCAGCCCCATTGAAACTCTTGGTCTCGCCATTGGCGTCTGTATAAGAACGTCCATAATTTTCCGGGAATGTTACATTAACCTCAACGGTCTCTCCTACCTTATGACCTTCCAGCTGCTCCTCAAAGTTATCGATAAAAGTATGGGATCCGATGGTCAGATCCTGTCCCTCAGCGGTTCCTCCCTGGAAAACATAACCGTCAATACTGCCAGAATAATCAATATTGACCGTATCGCCTTCCTTTACTTCCAGACTAGTATCTGTCAGCAATGTCTCTTTCGTCGTATCCGAAGAATCCTGTGTGGTAGAATTCTGGCTGGACGTGTCTGTCGTTGTCTGCTGGGCATCCTCTGCCTCGGCAGCCTTTTGCTTACGGCTATCGATCACGCCATAGACGATCATGCCAACAAAAAATGCAACAATAAGCGCAATGATGAGGGCATTTCTCACCAGCCGCATGGTTGCTTGTTTTTTACGTTCTGCGGTTCTTCGCTCCTGCGCCATTTTTTTATTTTCTTTCTTCATTTCGTATGATTACCTCCTTAGATGATAACTCTTATATTATAATGAATCTTCCGCATTCTGGCAACGGATAAGTCGCTGCTTACTCAGCGCGATCCATTCATCCAGACTGAGAGGCTGGTAGTCCGAATACATGCAAAAACAATTTATCATGTGGGAAGAAAGGGACTGTGTTCCACCACTACGATCTGTAATCTGCGTCTTTGCCACCATCTGCTGATACTGCTCGATCAAGCGCTCGTCGTGGCTGTCATGCACATGCCCATAGAGCATATAAGTCCGCGGCTCTCCCTTTTTATTTTTCAGATATTGCCCGTTATAACAGGCAATGGGATAATGGGAAAGGATGACCTTACGCCCATCATCATGGAGTTCTGCATAAGGATAGATCCAGCCAAAACGCTCCTTATGAAAGGTCTTGCTCCGCAAATAGCGATTGTCATGATTGCCGACGATCAAGAACAACTTGCCCTGTAAACGGTCTAAGAGGCCATTGGTCTGCTCAGCATTACCCATGGAAAGATCTCCTAAGATCACAACCTCGTCGCGAGTTCTGACCTTTTCATTCCATCTTTTTATCATATATTCATTCATTTCTTCCACAGAAGCAAAGCCCCTGTGATCCATTTCCCGATTGAGTGCTTCATGGAAAAAATGGCAATCCGCAATATAATACCGCATTCCTCTCTCCTTATGCTAACATGATATCATTTAGTGTCCTGCGACATTCTTTATAAGCGGGATAATAAGTCTCGACCTCCTGCCAAAAAGCCTTGGAATGATCCATATGCCGACGATGCGCCAATTCATGCACCACGACATAGTCTAACAATTCCTGCGGCAGATAAGCCAGGCGATAATTGAAGTTGAGATTCCCCTTGCTGCTGCAACTTCCCCATCTGCTCTTCTGATTACGCATAGAAATAGAGCCGTAGTCTATCCCCATGCGGTCTGCATAGTAGTCTACGCGCTCTATTATCTTTTGCTTTGCTATTTTTTTGTCGGATGCCGTCAGGCTCTCCCATCCCGGAATGTCGTAAGGATTTTCTGCCAGATACTGTCTTCTCGCAAACATCTGGCCGCGGTTTTCCTCAATCCACCTAGCATGCGAGGTCACAAAACGGCGGATGGTCCTGTCTGAAACGCGCATAGGTACACGCGCCAAGACGCACCCGTCTGTCCGGATCTGAAGCGCCATGCTCCGCCGCTTGGATCTTACGATCTCAACCTCGATTTCTTCATTTTCTAAGGCAATAATCAATTCTGTCAACATTTTTCCTTAATCAAGGATCCTGCCATCAATGGAGATTGTCACAACCTGCCATGGAAGAAACTTACCACTGTTCTGTAAGGCGGTCTTGGCTGCATACTCAAGCCCCCCGCAACACGGTACTTCCATGCGCACGATCGTCACGCTCTTAATGTCATTTGCCTTGATGATCTCCGTTAATTTTTCACTGTAATCAATCGCATCCAACTTTGGACAGCCGATCAGGGTCACATGCCCCTTGATAAATTCTTCATGGAAGGCTGCATAAGCATATGCCGTACAGTCTGCTGCGATCAGAAGCCGTGCACCGTCAAAATAAGGTGCCTGTGGCGGAGCCAGTTTGATCTGCACCGGCCAATTGGCAAGACGGTTGACACTTGCAGCCTTTGTCGCTGGCACATCTTCCGGCGTCTCCTCATGTGCAATGGTTTTTGCCATGCTGCCCGGACATACAAATGGTCTTGACTGCTCTTGGGCTGCTTCCATGCGCGCCTTGACTGCGACTTCGTCGTAATCTGCCGCTTCTCTTTCAATGATATGAATGGCATCCATCGGACAGTGCGGCAGGCAGTCGCCAAGTCCATCGCAATAATCGTCCTTGATGAGTTTTGCCTTGCCGTTTACGATCTCAATGGCTCCCTCGTGGCAGGCAGTCGCACATGCGCCACATCCATTACATTTTTCTTCTTCAATATGAACAATCTTTCTTCTCATGATCCATGCTCCTTTTGTTTCCTAAGATGACTCGATCATAAGACATTTGTTCTAAAAAATATGTTGTATCTACAACATTTCATTTAAAATCTGGCGCAAAGCATCTTCCACACGGTCGCAGCGATTCGCCCTGACATCCTCCATGGTTGGATTGCATTTTTGCATCAGATAAGGCTGTCCTACAAATTCCAACATAGAGCGGTCATTTTCGTTGTCACCAAAAGCCACCATTTCTTCCGGTGCAATCCCCATCTGCTGACCGATGGCTGCAAGTGCCGTGCCCTTATTGGCACCGAGCGGCGCAAAGTCCGCCCACTCATTGCCGGATACCATAAGTTGACATCTGCCGGCGATCTTTTTCGTAAAGTATGCCGTCACCTGATCCCGATAATCCTTGGGAGTAAAATAAGATACCTTGATGATCGGCTCCGTGATCTCCTCCGGTGCCCCGATCACAGTCACATCGTTTTTGATGTGATTATTCAGATAATCCACATAGTCCTCGGACTTTGGCACCACATAACAGGTGCGTTCCCCGGAGATCAGAACCTCGCAATTCGAATCATCAATGACCATATGGCAAAGTTCCAGAGCTAAGTCATGATCAAACTCCCGCTTGAGCAGAACCTTGTCCCGATAAAAGACCAAGGCTCCGTTTTCACAGAGATACATGACATCCCCATCCACCTTTTTGAACATATTATATAAGTTAAAATATTGTCTGCCACTGGCAGGCACAAAGATCACGCCCTTTTTCGTCAGTGCCGTGATCAGTTCGATCGCCTCCTCGGAACAATCCGGCATATAATTCTGTAAAAGTGTGCCGTCCAGATCCGATGCGATCAGTTTTACCTTTTGCTTCATCTCTAATCTATCCTATCCTTTTCTCTTTTTCGCTTACCTATCTTAGCAGAAAGTCCGCAGGATTTCCACCTTGTGCATCGCAGACTCCCAGGAGAATTCCGACAGATCCTGTCTCAGCGTTGCCAGTACCGATGACGCATCCACGCTCCATGTGCTGTCCTGCAACTGCTGGTAGAGGAAATCTACCGCTTGCAGGTCTTGATTTTCCAATGCAGACTGCATCATCTCCAAAAGATTTTTCTTGGTCTCCACCGTCGTATCCTTGTGGTCTTTGAAATAATCTGCCAAGTGCTTTCCTGCATCCTCGATCTGCTCCATGAGCATAGGATGCAGGGTCTGCAGCTGATCGGTCTGCCCGCCGGCCAGAGCTATCTCGATCAATCGGGCTGTCTTTGACAAAAGTAGGGCACCCACGGTCGCTGCCGTGCCCTTTAAGGTATGGATACATCGTCTGTAGTCCTCTTTTGCCGCTTCCGTCCAGGTCGTGTCAAAAAGTGTCGCCAACTTTTCCTGCGTTCTTGCAAGATCACGGGCAAATTCCTGCAAACCGGTACAATAGCGCGACGGGCTCTTCCAGATCAGCATGGCGTATTCTGCATCAAACTCCTCGATCTGTGGCAATGCCATGTCTGCCTGTGCCTGATCCTTGTCATCCTTTTTCCCCTTTTCCACCAGATCTTTTGGCAGGTAAGTAAGAAGCATCTTTTCCAGTTGGTCGTAGAGGATAGGCTTTGGCAAAAAGTCACAGAAGCCCTCTGCCAGATACTTTTCCCTTGCCCCAGCGGTCACATTTGCAGTCAGCATGACGATCGGTGCCTGCCTGCAGAGATTGTCCGCATCTGCAAGCATGTGCCGTCGCGTCTCGATCCCATCCATTTCCGGCATCATGTGATCCAGAAAAATCAGGTCATAGGCATGTTCTTTTGTTAGACGCAGACACTCTGCACCGCTATCCGTCTCCGTGATCTGTATCCGGCTTTCCTTTAAAAGTTCCACAAAAACACGCCGGTTCATCTCGTTGTCATCGACTAGGAGGATCTTGGCTTTCGGTGCCACGAAACCGGATGAAAATTCCTCATATGCTACATTCTTCGCTACCATCTGCGCAAATTCCCCGATTGGTGTCGGATCCGCCACCGGCTGGTAGAGGACAAAGGAGAAGTCACTGCCGACTCCTTCCTGGCTCCAGACATCCAGTTTACTGCCCATCAGTTGTAAGAGTGAGGAAGAAATACTCAGTCCCAGGCCACTGCCTTCGATGTGACGAACTGCCGCTTCTTCCACGCGGTCAAAGCGTTCATAGATCTGTGGAATCTTTTCCGGTTTGATGCCATTTCCGGTATCTTTGACAGAAAAACGCACGCCCAGATCACTACTGTCCATCGTCTGTACCGGCTCTACATAAAAGGTCACGCTACCTTGAGCGGTGTACTTGATTGCATTGGTCAAAAGATTGATCAGGACCTGACGGATGCGGATATCATCCCCGATATAGGCACGCGGCAAGGTCGGATCGACAACGACCTGAAAAGCCAGATTTTTCTTCTTGGCATGGGGTGACAGCATCTGATACAGATCGGATAGCATATTGCCCAGATCATAATGCACCGGCAGGATATTGAGTTTGCCGGTTGACAACTTGGAGGAATCCAAAATGTCATTGACCAGACTCAGCAGCATATTTGCCGCACTCTCCACATCCTTGCCATATTGCAAGATCTGCGGGTCACTGGCTTCACGCAGGATCATTTCATTCATACCCATGATAGAGTTGATCGGGGTACGCAGTTCATGTGACATGCTGGCGATGAAATCACTCTTTGCCTTATTGGCTTCATTGGCTGCTGTCACCAGGGACCGGATGCGCTTCATCTGCTTTTCCTCATCCGTTAGGTCCATTAAGAGAATGGCGTAACCCATGAGGACGCCCTCCTCATAGATCTGATCGATATGTACATCATAGACCTGCTCGCCTAAATACATTTTATTAGCAATCCTAGTACGAAGATAGGACAAAAGTTTGGTTTCTGCCAAAAGTTGTCCCTGCCGCTGATCAACTAAAGAGGGAAAAAGTTCTTGTGCCTTGATATTTGCCTCTACAAAGCCGTAGTTCCCATCCACAATGATGATAGGTTCATGCATATTTTCAAAGATATTGTTGTGTGCCACACGGGCAATATCGAACATATCCTGCACCATAGCAGAAGAAAAGAATAGGATAATCCCCACCGCGGTCAACGACGGAATGAGTTCATAGCCCCGATCCAATCCCGAAAGACGGATGGGAACGACCACGAAAGGCAAAAGGACACAGAAAAAGAGCATCTCACAACTGCGACGGTATTTTTCATCCTTTGCCTCACGCCAGCCCTTGCACGCAAGATATGCACTGGCAAAGATCTGCACTGCCTCATAGATCGAATTGAAATAGATGACCGGTCCGTAATCCCTTTTCAGATAGGTCACGCTACCGGCGGTCACATAATAAATATTCCGGTAAAATAGCGAATGATACTGACAAGTCCATGCACTGATCATGACAAGAATATCCACTATGAGCATGACACCGACCAGGTGCTTTGGTATCTCTTTGTGGGTATAGCGCATACAAAAGAATAAAAAGAAAGTATAAATAAATGCCACACCGATATAACGCAATTTCATGATCGGTAAGATGGCATCGATCGAATCCGCCTGTATCTCCATCAGATATGCCGCATTTTCGATCAGGCATAAAAACGCCACGATCAGCATCAATTTAGACAGACGATTGGACTTTTGGATCCCTGCCGCCAGGACAAAGGCGATACAGGCAATCATCACGATCGCTTGAAAAATTAAAATCCCCTGACTCATACTCTCTTTTGTAAACTCCTCTTCTTTTTATAAAAGTGGTGCGATCAGACGCAGGAGCATCTGGATAAAACGCATGCCCTGACTACGCCCGGTATTGTATTTTTCTGTAACTTCCAGACTTTCCCTCATCATGACTTCCATATCCTGTCTGGTCTCTAGGACTGCCGGACCATAGGTATAGAGACAGCCATTTTCAAAATGATGATAGAGGCTGCGGTAGTCCAGATTGATTGTGCCGCAGGTGGCTGCCACGTCATCCACTACGCACATCTTGGCGTGACAGAAGCCCGGCGTGTATTCATAGATACGGACACCGTGCTTTGCCAAGCAATGATAGTAAGACCGCGTCACAGCATAGACGATACGTTTGTCTGGAATCGCCGGTGTGATGATACGCACATCCACACCTCGCTTTTTTGCCAGACGGATGGCGTGCACCATCTCATCCGTCAGGATAAGGTAAGGTGTGACAAACCAACAATATCGTGTTGCCTTATTAATCAGGCTGATGTAAACTTCCTCGCCCACATGCTCATTATCCATAGGGCGGTCTGCATATGGCTGCACATAAGCCCGGCTTTGCCCGGTCTCTCCTATCTCCTCTGCCATGGCATTTGGATCCGCGTAAGGCTGATCCAGATATTTGCCAAAATCGGCATCATCGATATCGTTACCCTTGACCGCATTCCAGTTTTCTAGAAATGTCGCCGTCAGACTTCGCACTGCCAGCCCTGCGATCTGCACTCCCGTGTCCTTCCAATAGCCGTATGGATGGGTCAGATTAAAGTATTCATTTGCCATATTATAGCCACCGGTAAAGCCGACCAGTCCGTCAATGACCATGATCTTTCTGTGGTCTCTGTTATTTAAAAAGAAATTCAGACCCGGCATAAAAGGGTTGAAGATACGGCACTGGATGCCAAGGATATTGAGGTGCTTGGCAAAGTCCCTATTGATAAAGGCGATACTTCCAATATCGTCATAGAATACACGGACCTCCACTCCTGCTTTCACCCGCTCTACCAAAATTTCTTCTACCTGATTCCATGCTTCTGCCTGCTCGATGGCAAAATACTCCATAAAGATAAAATGCTTTGCCTTTTTTAAGGCTTCTTTTTGCGCCTCAAATCCCTTGTAAGCCTCATCATAATAAGTAATGGGACAATCCGCATAGACCGGAAATCCACTCTTTTCCTGCAAATAATAGGATATGCTTGCCAGTTGTTCATTCTTATCCCGCAGTTCCTCCATGGAAGACTTCACATGGTCTGCCCCCGGTCCCTGAGCCAGCATAGGAAGAACGATGGCATCCACGGCATCATAACGCTGCCGCATCTTATAGGTATGACCATTCAGACCAACCAGAAGATACATGATGATACCAAAAATCGGGAAGGCAAGGATGAGCATGATCCAGGGAGTCTTCATACTGCTTGTCCGATCCTGAGCGTAAATGCATACGACCAGAACCACCGCCAGAATACGCGTAGCAATGTTGATGCCCTCGGCATAAGCATTGAGTCTGGTAAAGACCACCACGATAAAAGCGATCTCTAAGGCTATCGCCAGCACGGAGAAAAAAAGTCTTGCAATGCCGTTTTTTACATGTGCTTTTTTCTCATAGGTCCGTATTTTCATGCCTGCTCCTTTCTCCTGCTATAAACATAATATAGGATGCCCGTCGCATCGGCTAAGAACCAGCCGATCGGAATGGCTGCCCAGAACAGCAATGAGAAAAAAGGACAAGAACAGACCATTTCGCATGGTGTCCTCATCCTTTTTGCCATATGCCATGGATAAAAAGGCACTGCTGCCCAAACACATTCCTATGATAATAGATGTCAGGAAAGTCATCAGGGTATAGGATGATCCAACCGCTGCAAGGGCACCCTCGCCTAAGTATCTGCCCACGACCCAGGTATCCACTAAATTGTATAATTGTTGTAGTACATTACCAAACATGAGGGGAATTGCAAATGACCATAAGCCTGCGGTAATATTGCCCCTCGTCAGATCTCTGCTTCTTGCCATAAATCTGTGCTTCCTTCATTCTAGTTCTTCTATTATAATGCATCGGATTTGGATATTCAACTTTCCCGCCGCCTCCTTACCAATTTTCTCCTATTGTTTAAATGTTACAAAATTGTTACAATCCCTTATGTCAGCAGCTGAGACAAATAAAAATAAAGGAGGCATTTATCATGTGTTTTAATTTTAACGGTTGTTCTGCATTCTTAAATGCGATCTGTAAATACTTTGGCATTGGATGCTAAACCAAATAATATATTTTCATAAAAATCCCGCAGGGTTTTTGACTGCATAGAAATGTAGTCGCCCTGCGGGATTTCTTATTTCTTATTGACCAGATCTTTAACGACTTCTCCTGCCACAATGAGTCCGGCAACTGATGGCACGAATGCCACACTGCCCGGAATATCACGACGCTCCGTACATTTGTGGGCTGCCCCCGGCGGACAGATACAATTTGTCCGGCAACTGATCGCCATGTCCTCGATCGGTCTTGTCGGTTTTTCCTCCGAATAAACAACCTTCAATTTCTTGACGCCCCGCTTCTTCAACTCACGGCGCATGACCTTTGCCAGCGGACACATCTTGGTCTTATAGATGTCTGCCACCTGAAAAGCACTGGCATCCAGTTTATTGCCTGCCCCCATGCTGCTGATGATCGGCACGCCCATAGACTGACATTTCATGACCAGTTCGATCTTTGCCGTCACCGTATCTACGGCATCCACTACATAATCATATTCTGCAAAAGGAAAGTCATCTGCATTTTCCGGCAAAAAGAAGCACTTGTAAGTCTGTACTTTTACATCCGGGTTGATGTCCAGCATACGCTCTTTCATCACGTCGACCTTGTATCTGCCGACCGTAGAACGTGTTGCAATGATCTGACGGTTGATATTAGTCAGACAGACCTTATCATCGTCGATCAAGTCAAAAGTTCCCACGCCGCTGCGCACCAGGGCTTCACATACATAGCCGCCCACGCCGCCTACACCAAAGACTGCAACTCTGGCATCCTTTAGGCGCTCCATGCCCTCCTTGCCTAACAATAACTCCGTTCTTGAAAACTGTGTCAACATCTGATCTTCCTCATTTCCTACCATTTTTCTCGGAGATTATTGTAGCATGGAAGCCGCAGATGCACAAGCCACAAGGTTGGCTGGGCTGGCGCAGATGGAATGAGCAGGCGGGGCGCAGGGGCGAGGACAAAGAAAACTTTGGAGCAGGTTAGGTGAGTCTCTTCGAGAAATCTTTTTCTTTTAATAAAGTGTCTCTTGCACAGTTTCGACTGCCGTCAGGATGTGTCCGCCTCTGACAGATATTCAGGGCTCCACTTATAAGAGATGCTTTGTGCACAAGTCCAAGGCATCTCTAATGCGTTTTGCATTCATATCTGCCAGAGGCGAACATCATCCAAGACGGTTGTCGAACTTTGCAAAGACAGTTTTTATCAGGGAAAGAAAAAGTTTCTCGACCAGAGACTCCCTGTTCTGCGACAGTTTTTTGTCCTCGCCCCTGCGCCCCGCCTGCTCATTCCATCTGCGCCAGCCCTTCTCTATGTTGCTCCAAGCAAAAAGAGACGCCCCTGCTATAGGAGCGTCCCTGCATCTGTCTTAGTTCAAGCCCAGATATTTCTCAATTTCCTGTTCAAAGAATGGTGTCCACCAATCCAGATAACCTGCACGGTTTGGATGGATGCCATTTGCCATATAATAATGATATTCTGGTATATCTGCATCCAAATCATCCCACATATCAATGATGCCAATGCCCCATTTTTCCTGCAACTTCTTGGTCAGTTCTACCATTTCGCCATACTGCTCACTGTCATATTTGGTTCCGGTGTAGAACATGACCGGACAACCATAATGTTCGTCTGCATAAGCAATGATGTATTCCATAGCACCGGCGATCGTTGTCGTATCAAAATCGTCAATGTTCTTAGAATCAGAGATCTCACCCATTGGCTGTCCTGTCGTCGCATCATTGGTAGACAACTGACAGATAAAGAGGTCTGCCTGCTGGTCTGGAATATTTGCTTTCATACGAGCGATATAAGAAGAATCTCCATTGTCCACAAGCGTGGTTCCGGAAACGGCTTCTTTCACATACTCGATACCGTCTCGGGCCGCCAAATATTCTACAAAAGATACCTCATTACTGTTGCTTCCGAAAGTAACGGATGATCCTAAAAAGATGATCTTTTTGCCCTGTAAAGGAGAAGCTGCAAGTGCTTGTACATTTGCCGGATCATACTGTGGCAATTCATTTGTCTTTTCCGAAGCCACCTCCGCATATTTGTTCAAAAGTTCTTCCTGCAAAGTCGGTCCATACCAGTTCATATAACCAGCATCTGTCAATGTACCATCCTTCTGCTTATATGCATCCAGATTTTTATCTTCATAATCTAACTTTTCCCAGAGATCTAGCACAAAGACATGATCCATACCATATTTTACAGGCCAGACTGCCTGACGCATGTCATAAATGGCATCCTTCTCACCTTTTTGCACACTTGTGACAAAGACTGCCGGTGCTTGCCAAGTCTGCCAACAATACGTTGCAATATACTGATAAGCCCCGGTCAACGTGGAAGTATCGTAGGAACTTAAATCCGTACCATCAACCTGTTCTCCCACTTCCGCTTTTTGGTCTGTCTCTGTCGGTGGAATCTCGACAAGAATCAAATCATAAGATGCATCTGCATCCATCCCCTCTAAAGTGGCGATGTAAGAATTTTCTCCATCCCCCGTGATCGTCGCATCCTTCTTGGCAAATACATCTACCGTCATATTGTTTTTCTTTTCCAGATAATCGGTATAGGATGTCTTTCCATTTCCTGCCGTCAAGGTAGAACCTACGACCGCAATATGTTTGCCGGTCAAAAGTGTTTCCTCCGCTGTGACTTCTTCTGCTTTCACCTCAGCATCATCATTTTTTGAACTGTCAGCATCTGCTTTTTTGCTTCCACAACCGGTGCCAATACAGCCCACAGTCAGGGTCAGTGCCAAAAGCATCGCAATCTTTCTCTTCATCTTACCTACCTCCCAATCAAAAGATAGGATAAGTATAGCCTTTTCCCATATATTATTTCCAATATATAAATGGCATATGTTATACTATATTTATTATAAGCGTAAGATTCTATGGGAGGATGACAAATGATCACAGAGAAGAAACTGCTTTATTTTGTGGAAGTATGTAAAACAGAAAATATTTCAACCGCTGCCAAAAATCTTTTTATCGCACAGCCCGCCCTTTCCAAGACCATTCAGGATCTGGAGACAGATCTTGGCTATCCTTTATTTGAACGGCAGGGCAGGCATATCCTTTTGAACGAAAACGGTCGTTTATTTTATCAATATGCCGTCCAGATCGTGGCAACCTATGATAATGCCCGCCGTGCCTTGGACATTTATAACGATGAGGAAAATAAACACATTACACTCGGAGTCAGTGTCTGTTCCCAGTTACTTTCTGACATTCTGGATGGTTTTTATCAAAAGCACCCGGATGCCAATATCTCTGTGCGTACCGGCTATCCTTTGGACTGCATGAAAGACCATTTGGATCTTCTTGTAGATGCCTATCCGCATCTGACAACCTCGACCGAACCAGCCAGACAATCTATGATTTTGCCCGGCTCTCAACTAATGAGCGAGGAGATTTGTCTTGCTTTTTCCGATGTCCATCCCTTTGCCTCCATGTCATCTATTCCAAGACCGATACTATATCACTATCCCTGCATTCTTCCTTCCGCGGATAGTTGCATGGGTAACCTTTTGGATGACTTGTGGAGTCATTTTAAACTACGTCCTTTGCAATCTTCCAGCGATATCAACAACTCTTATGTGCAATGTGAACTGGCAAGTCACGGGCGTTATTTTACCATTGTTCCGAAAAAAAGTTGGTATCCTGCGTATACGGCAAACAAACTGCTTTTGGCACCACTGCCTGATGTAAAACTCTACCGCCATATCATTCTCTACCGCCAGCCTTATCTCTCCCCGCTTGCCCAGGAGTTTGCCTCTTATCTGGTGGATTATTTTGCCAATCTTTAAACAAAAAATCCCGGAAGCATTGTGCCCCCGGGATTTGCTTTGCAATTCTATTTATTATTTATTCAGCTGCTGCTTCTTCGGCATCCTCATCACTTGGAATGTCCGCATTGTTCGGTGCAAGTACTGTAACAACAATACTATCCAGATGTGTTACGACATCAACATCTTTGTTCTTAGCAATTGCAAGATCACCAACAGTAATCGTATCTCCCAAATGCAATGTAGAACAGTCTACATCAATCTTATCAACCAGATGCTCCGGTGTTGCCTTGTATGCTACTTCCTCAAGAAGCTGCTCAAGTGCTCCCTCAATCACCTTATCCTTGTTGTGCAGGATAATCTCGGCTACAGAATGCACTTTCTCGCCTTTTACAAGCTCCTGAAAATCCATTTCCAAAATGCTACGTGTCATTGCATCGTAATCCATCTCTTTGATCAGGACATCATACTCCTTGCCCTCAACCTCAAGCATAATCTGGCTACCCTTCATGCACTCACGCATGATCCTCTCGGCTTCCTTCTTCTCAATCTTCAGCAGTACAGAACCCTCGATCTGTCTGCCAAAGAGATTACCTGTCACATAGCCTTCTCTTCTCAGTCTCTTTGCTTTCTCCGTTGTTTCTCTTCTTTGCGCTTTTAAAGTATTCATTTGTCTTTTCCTCCATGCTACAAATCTAAGAACAGAGGGATGTTTGCGGAATGTCATTAAAACAAATGGCGTTTCGTTTCTCTTCGTTCCAAAAACTGTTATAGTCCTTTTATTTTTAAAATGCAAGAGGAAATTTCATCTTCTACAAGTGCGTATTATCTTCCCACAAAATGCCCTGCAAAGACAAATGATCTAAGAAAAGATCGTGAAAAGTCATGCTGCCGCCATGCACTTTTTTTGTACATTTTGCTGCAGTTCCCCCTGCTTTTCCCATCAATTCACAGGAGGCATGGACACTTTCCACCGATGGATCCGCCGTTAAAAAAGCAGCGATCGCCACCGTAGACATACAGCCGCTTCCTGTGATATAGGACATCATGACATGCCCGCGCTCACAAGACGCTATCCGCTTTCCATCCGTGATCCAATCGGTAGGGCCGGATGCTACCAGAATACAATCCAGTTCCTCCGCCAGTTGCTTTAACCTTTGCGGATCCAGACTCTTATCTGCTGCATCCACACCAACCGCCGTATTATGCTGTCCCATCAAAGCCAGCATCTCAGAATAATTTCCCCGAATACAGGTCGGCTCTATATGACGGACCAGATCCATGCATTTTTTTCTGCGATAAGAAGAACCTGCCACGCCAACCGGATCCAGCACGATCGGGTGTCCCAGATCATGTGCCTTTTTCCCTGCGAGAAACATGGCATCCAGACATTCTGTCGCGCCCAGATTGCAGACAAGTGCATCCGCTCCCGCCACAATCTCTTCCACCTCTTTTTCATGGTGTGCCATGGTCGGCGATGCACCAAGGGCTAATGCCAGATTGGCACAGTCGTTCATGGTTACCGTATTTGTGATACAGTGAATGACCGGATGTGCCTGCCTTATTCTGTTTAAATATTTTCTGATCTCTACTTCGCTTTCCATGTCAAACTCCACGCAACCTTTATTCTTCCAGACTTGCCTGCATCCGTCCTAAAACCCCGGTCTTTTTCAGTGACACCGTGATCACAATGGCAATGAGCGTACCGCCACAAGTACTGATCAAAAACGGAACCACAAAGGTAAAGAGGGCAGCCGCCTTGTTTCCCATCACCAGATAAGCGATCGGATAAGACAGCATACCTCCCAAGATACCGGTTCCCAAGACTTCGCCAATATAGGCAAATGGCAGTTTCTTTCCATATTTATATAGCAGTCCGCCTAAGAGTGCCCCACACATACTGCCTGGAAAGGCAAGCGGACTTCCCAAACCAATCAGATTACGAATGAGCGACGCGATAAATGCCTGCGCCAATGCCCACCATGGTCCGACGGTCACAACACACAGGATGTTGACCAGATGCTGGATCGGTGCACATTTGGAGCCAAAGACCGGAAAGGAAAACAAACTTCCAACAACGGCAATGGCTGCCATAAGAGCTGTTACGGTTAATTTCTTTAAATTTACTTTTTTCATGATGATCTCTTCTTTCCGGAGACACCACGAAAACCATGCGTCTCCTAATTTTCTTTTTTCCCACTTGCAATTTTGTCTGCGATCAGGCAGAGAAGGATCGTGATCGCCATGTCAGGTAAGGTATTTCCCACCGGTGTATCCACCTGCATCAAGAGGCGGTAAGCAATAAAGCCGATCAGCCAGATGATCAGATTTTTCCAGACAAAAGATTGTCCCTGCGCATCTGCCTTTTTCAAAATGAAATAATCTGCGATCTGTACAGCGACCATTGGCGCGAAAACAGAACCAATCAAATACAAAAAGGCTGTAATATTGTCCATCGGATAGACGATCGCAGCAATCGTACCAATGACAGTAACGATCAGCGCCGCCCATTTTTCCTTGATCTTATCTGAAATGGAAACCGATGATACTCCCGCAGAATATGCATCCAAAAAGGTCGTCGTCACGGTTGAGAATACAATGATCAAAAGTCCGACTATGCCAAGTCCGGTCTTTAACATGATCTGTGCAATATCATATTCGCCCGTATAAATTGCCGCGCCCATACCGATCATATACATGAAAATACTAACCAGACTATAGGTGACTACGCTAACTAAGGTTGCAGCAAAAGGTTTCTCGGCTTCTCTGGTATAATCACTGATGAGTGGTAACCAGGAAAGTGGCATGGCGACTGCCAGTTCTACTGCTGCACCAAATGTCAGACTTCCGTCATCCACCATAGGCGCTGCCGTCTGCGTGCCAAAGAAAATGACCTTAAATAAGATCAGGGATAAGATAAAAAGCGCCGCCATAGCGATCGTATTGATCTTTCCTAAATTAGTCAGCCCAATGATGATCCAAAGGGCGATCAAGCCGCCTATGACAAGAGCCCAGGCCCAGAGTCCAGTATGCAACATGCCGTCCGCCGCCAGTGCTCCATCATAGATCATGATGGCTGTCCAACCTATGAGTTGTAAGACATTTAAAAAGGCAAACAAAAGGCTTCCCTTATTACCAAAACTCATTTTTACCGTTTCCATGGCACTCTTTCTCTCTTTTGCCCCGATCATACCAGCGGCAAACATCATAAGACCACCGATCAGATGCCCCAGCAAAATGGCTGCCATAGCCTTGCCAAAGCCCAGCGGTGCAAAATAAGTACCGGTTAAAATTTCAGCCAGAGATACCCCTGCGCCAAACCATATCAAGCCGTTTGAAAAAACGGAAGTTCTATTTTCCTTCATCTGTATATTCTCCTTTGATCGCGAATGCATGGTTCATTGGTCCGCTTCCTTTTCCAAGATCCAGGCCTGCCGCCAAGGCTCCTGAAATATAATTTTTCGCATACTTTACTGATGTTTTCAGATCATAGCCTTTTGCCAGATTGCTGGCAATTGCAGAAGAAAGCGTACAACCGGTACCATGTGTGTTTGGGTTATCAATCCGCTTACCATAAAACCATACCGGATCCTGCCCCTGCTGCCATAAAAGGTCATTTGCATCATTTAACTGATGACCGCCCTTTAAGAGCACACTACAGCCAAAGGACTGACAGATGATCTCCGCCGCTTTTTCCATATCCGATTCCGTTTTGATCTCCATATCTGAGAGGACTTCCGCTTCCGGGATATTCGGTGTGATTACCTTTGCAAGAGGTAATAATTTACTTTTCAAGGTACTAATGGCATCCTCGCTGATCAATCTTGCTCCGCTCGTAGCCACCATAACAGGATCGACCACAATATTTTTTGCCTCATATCCTGTCAGTTTGTCGGCAATGACCTCGATCAATGCGCTTGATGCAACCATGCCTGTTTTAATGGCATCCGGATAAATATCCGTAAAAATACAATCCAGTTCCTCTGCCAAAAACTGTGGAGTTGCCTCCATAATGCTTGTAACGCCGGTTGTATTCTGGGCAGTCAAAGCCGTGATAGCACTCATGGCATATACGCCATTTGCTGTCATCGTCTTAATATCCGCCTGGATGCCGGCGCCTCCACTGGAATCACTTCCAGCGATTGTTAATGCTGTGTACATATACATTCCTCCTCGTACGTTTGTGCATTAATTTTGTATAGCGACCTAAGGTGGTGCCCCCAATCTGCCGCTGTAAATCTATCTATAACTCACCGGTCTTTCCAAAAATGCCGGCGAAATTATATGCCTTTTTCTAAGATGTCATCCATCTTTTGACGCAGTCTTCTCGTCTCCGCCTCGATATCGGCACTGGCAAAAATACCACTGACGACCGCAATGCCAGCCATCTTTCGTCCCTTTAGGAAATACAGATTGTTGGCACTGATCCCTCCGATTGCCACAACCGGTATGGATACACTCGCACAGATCTTTTGAAAAAGATCCAATGACATAGGCTTGGCATCTGCCTTGGTGTTGGTGGCAAAAACAGCGCCACTCCCCAAATAGGTCGCGCCTGCCGTTTCTGCCGCCCTTGCCTGGTCTATCGTCTTTGCCGTCACTCCGATGATAGCATCTTCTCCTAAAATCTGTTTTGCCGCGGCAAGTGCCATATCCCCTTGTCCGATATGCACACCATCCGCACCCACTTCCTTTGCCAAAGCGACATCATCATTGATGATCAACGGTACCTGATAGCGGTGACAAAGTGGAAGTATCTCTTTGGCTTCTTCTAAGAACTTTTCCCTTTCCAGATGCTTTTCACGCAACTGAACCATGGTCGCGCCGCCTTTTAAGGCTTTTTCTACCTGTTCTGCCAGGGTCTCATTTCCCAGCCATGCCCGGTCGGTAATGGCATATAATTCTAATTGTTCTCTTTTAAATTCCATCTTTTCCTCACTAAAATATATGGATAAAAAATGCGCAGAAACCAACGTTATGATGATCTCTGCGCAAAAATACTCGTTTTGCTCTATCTCCCTACGTTGGCATTATCCAAATCAGGTTACGGGTCAAAGCCTCTGCTTACTCTCAGCCTACCTATCTGCAGGCTCCCCTTTTTCCAATATAAAAGGTGTCGTCCTTTGAGACAACACCTTTATTATAGTCTTTATGACAAATTTTGCAAGATGTACTTTTACAGTACAAAGAAAGTACAGGTTGCCGGTGCAAGTTCTACCTTGCCTGCTGCCTGTGCCAGCGGGATAAGTTCCGGCACTTCATTATTCTCTCCTAATACAAGCGGTCTGTCATTTAAGGTCATGACTGTGGCACGTACATTGCCCTCCTGTCCAGCCAAGGTATAACGCTCTGCCTCCTTTGGCAGTTCGACCGTCGTCGTCTCGGTAAGAGAGTTGTTGATCACCAGATATACCACGCCCTCTTTGCCATCCTTGCGGGAATGTGCATAGACATGTGCACCCTCACGGATCTGCTCCTTGGTGTCATAACAGGTCGTTCCCATCAGGCGATTCCACAGGAGTACGGCAAAGTAATTTGGACGTGGATCAAAAACTTCGCGTGCCAAAAATCCGTAATCAGATGCCGCCAAGGTATTGTGGAAGATCACACCATTGGTAACCGTTGAAAATCCAGCCAGTTCATTTAAGGTTCTAAGCACATCCAAATAAGTGGATGCCCAGGTATCTCCACCGCCGCCGGCATCTCCGGACTCTGTTACCCACATTTCTGTATTTGGAGCATATTTGTCACGAATCGGTGCATAAACCTCAGCACAATGGATCGGAACATGCAGATATTCTTCACTGTTTGCCTTTTCCGGTGCCCAATGTGCACTTGGCATAACCATTGCCAGACGATCCGAAATACCATTGTAATAATGATAACTGAATACATCCAGCGGCTCTTTTGTACCTTCCAAAAGTTCTGCGGTCGATACATTTTCCTTGGTCAACTGCTCTACGCCGCCACCGCTTGCATTGTCGTCACCGCCCATGAAGTCAAGTCCGTCACCAACGCTGCTCGGTCCGATGCAGAGACATTCCGGATAATTCTTGCGCAGCCATACAAAGAACAGATCCTGATCGCGTCTGTAATCTGCCGCTGTATAGCCATGAGGAAAACCTGTCTCCTCCATCATGTTCGGCTCGTTTGCAAACTCTGCGCCATCAATCGGCACACCATATTCCTTACTAAGAGCAAAGATCTTCTCTGCCTCTGCCGGATGCCACGGCTGATCTGCACTATGCAGTCCCGGACAGTTTGCTACGGAGATCATAAGTTTTGCTCCGATTGCCTTGACAAAATCAAGTACACCGATCCACTGGTCTTTGGTCAGTACGTTCAGATATCCTTCCGGCACCTTGCCATTGCAAGTTCCATCAAAATCATAATAGGTCTTGGTCGCCCAAGTTCCGGATACACGCACCCATGCCGTTCCCAGTTCCTTTGCGAGTTTGCGCAATTTCTCATCATAGAGGTTAATCGGTGCATAGACCTGCATCAGGTCCTTGTACATATCTGTGATATTTCCACCTTTTCCTACCTGAAAAGGCTCCGTTCCCGCGATCTGTTCCGGTGTGTATGCTTTCCAGAAAGTTCCACCCGTCACTTCTGCAAATTCAATATTATAAGACATGAGACATGGATTCATCTCACGCAGAGCACTCAGTTTCTCTGGTGCCAATGTAACAAATTCTGCCATTTTTATTACCTGCCTTTCCTTTTTTCTGTCCACATCATAGCAGTTTTTTTGTACTGTGTACAGCAAATATAAGAAATAGCCTAAATATATTACTAATATTGCAAAGATTTTGCATATATATTAAATGTAAGGGACATCTATGACAATGTCAGTCAATGGAAAGGTGCAGCATGGGTGAATATAGTTGAAATCCTTATCTGCCTCCCAGCGGTGCTCCAATTTCTTCGGGCTATACACCTGTCCCTCTAACAAGAGAGAATGACACCAGCCACACTCACCGGAAGATACACAAATTCGCCGAGCGGTCCACTTATGGTCAGGCGATTGCCTACCTTGGCACGATCTAACATATAGTTGGAGGCAATTCCTCCCGGCACTCGTTTGATGGTCAGTACATATCTTCCCAAAGGTGGAAAAGGGATTGCCTTGACTTTTCGCTTTTTATGTCAGGATCTGGATCCTGATCTGGTCGCCATCCCGATTGTTGAGGAGAGTTTTGTTGATCTTTATTATTGTACGAAAAAAGAGCATACCTCCAGCTATGCTCTTGATCGTTTCTCTGATTTTGTATATGAATTTTGTATATGATTTTGCCAGTTCTGCCTTTCCTTTCAAAGACGAAACGCCGGCATAGGCTGCTCCTGATCGACCAGACGCTGATCCGGCTCGTATGCCGGGATCACAAGCTATTTATTTTTATTGGGGCGTAGATCATTTTAATAGTATTTGAAAAGTTCTTCGGCACAGTGCCGGATCACTTCGACATTAACGCTATTGCCAAACTGCTTGTAAGCCTGCTGGTCGCTGCTGTCACAAAGGAATCCCTCTCCCGCGTCCTCTGTTCGGATAGGATTGGGGAAACTCTGCAAGCGCCCTGCCTCCTCCACCGTCAGCCTGCGGCGAAAACGTCCGATGATCGGGATCTGCACCATAGCAACCAGCGCCGGAAAACAGGTCGGTGCTTTGATGCGGATGCCCGATGGACGCATCTGGATGATGCCCTCCCACACAGAGGATATGGTCGTGCCTGCCTGCCATTCCATCTTGTGGTGTGTTGGGATAAAATCCTGCAGATGATTGTATTTTTCCAGCCAGTCGTCAATGAAGACGCGGTTGCGCTGGTATAGTTCTATATTTTTACGGACAAAATTCTGTTTCCAGGTCGGATAATCCTCCGGCACCTCTGGATATTTAAAATAGTCTGCCCAGATAGGAAAGCCGATCACTTTCAGATCGATTCCCTGATAAAACTCATCCCAAGCAGAAAGCACCATTTTTTCATAGTCAGAGATATAATATTTGTCCTCCACCTTGCCAGAATCCAATATATCGTAAATGCTGTTTTCCTCTTTTTTGTGGGTGGTCGGAATCGTAATCTCCAAAGGTTCTTCCACATGCGCCGGATCATATTTTCCAAGGATGATCACGCGTTCCCGCAGTTGCGGAATGCCAAACTGGTGCGGGCTGACAATGAGCGGTGCTTCTGTCAGACGGTAACCGCAATCCTGCAAGACCGCGTGAATGATCCGCCAGGTATTGTGATGGTCGTGACTAACAAGATTTCGCACATTTTCCAAGACGATATACTCCGGTTTCTTTTCCCGCAAAATACGCTCAATGTCAAAAAAGAGCGTACCACGCGTCTGGTCGGAAAGTCCCGCCTGCTTGCCCGCCTTGCTAAATGCCTGACAGGGAAATCCTGCGCAGAGGACATCATGATCCGGGACATCCTTCTTTTCATCCAGATTACGAATATTGCCAGAAGAAGCCATGCCATAATTGCGTTCATAAATGCGATTGCAATTCGCATCAATCTCCGATGCCAGCAGACATGTGCCGCCCAACTGGGTCATCGCCTGATGAAAACCGCCGATTCCCGAAAAAAGGTCTATGAAGTTGAACTGGTATGTGCCATCGCTTTGTCTTTCCACGCTTTCTTGCCTTCCATTTTTACGTTCTCTGTAGACAGACTTGTTCCTGCCTATGTCAATCTCATCTATTTTATCATAGGTCGGATGGGAAAGCTAGCGTTTTTTCAAATTTTGCCCTATAATGGCAAATCTGCCAGTATAAACTTATCGAAGGATTCTTTCTCGATCATGATCTTAGGCAGTCTTGGCTTACCGTTACTGTTGATGCCTTGCTTAAACTGGGACAGATATTTTTTATTACTGTTGTTGATATCCAAGAGATAAAAATGGATCAAAGTGACGCTGTTTTTCATCCTTGTGCTGTAACTGTGCAGATTGGCTTTCCCTTGCGCCCGGTTCCAAAATTCTGTCACCGGATAGCCACAGTCCCGATCTTTTACTGTCGTGTGCTCGCAGATCAGATAATAAAGATGTGCATTCGGATCTTTGTCCAAAAGCGAGAACACGGTATCCCAATCATTGCCCTGCACACCGCGCGAGTCAAAACTATGCGCCTTTAAATCGCCGTAACAGCCGATCTGTGGGAAGTAAAGGTCTAGGTCAATGCCGTTTCTGGTCTTGTCCTGGGCATAACAGATAGCATCGTGCAGATGCCCTTCCTCCAAATATTTTTCAAAAAGAAACTCCAGATAAAAGCCCGCCCACTCCGGCTGGTATTTGTTGCGGTAGTCTGCCGCGATCATCTCCTGATAACAGGATATGCCCTGCCACTGCCTGTCGATATTTTGGAAAAATTCTAAAATATACTGCATGGTCCGACTTGGCATGCCGTGTCCGGTCATTTGGCTTGTCCGGTCATCGGATGCCTGACCTGTCATTTGACTCGTCCCATCTTCTGATCTGCAAGTGTCATCTGCGATGTCCGCCTGATCTTGTGTCGCGCCATCGATCGTCCCCAGCGAATCATGGCTGTTAAACAATTCATCTAAATAGGTCAGAACTCCTTTGGGCGAAAAGACAGTGATCTGGTTGCCAAAGTAATCTGTCTTTTGAAAATAATCCTCCGTGACAGCATCCGCCAAGTCCGAGCAGTAGACATGCGCCGAGGAATTGTTGGCTTTTTTATGGACGAAATCCTCCATACGAAAAGCGCAGAATAATTCCGTATCACCGTATGTATAAACGCCCAAGAGGATCGGCTCATAGCCTGCGGCAAGCGACTTTTCATAAAAGGCTGGCAGATCATGCGGGATCTGAACGCGCTTTTTAAAAGCCGGATGCGGATTGCCCAGATAGGAGACATTCTTGGCGCGGATGGAATAAATCTTTTCCTGATATTTACCACAGATCATGCCATTTTCATCATGATAGATCTCCGGAAAATAGCGCTGGATCCGTTCATATAATTTTTTGACAGAGATGGTCTGGTCGTAGTCCTCAACGATAGAACCATCGGACTGCACCTGCTCAACAATAAATGGCATAGGCTGCTCCTTTCTAAACTTGTTTAGACAAATTATAACACATATGCACCCGATCCAGCCATTTGTTGGCCACAAGAGTATAAAGCGCCGCCAGCACATTGATGCCAATACGAAGGGCTACTGCTATCGGCATGCCAAACAGGGTAGACGCGATCGCCAAGGCTCCAAACGTGTTGAAGGCGGTCTGCCACTTATAGCCGGCAGAATATCCAACGCCAATACCGCCAATAATGCCGATCATACTATACATGGATTCCGGCAAGATCACATACAAAGCCATAAAAAGGAAGCAGCCGACGATATTAAACAGTCCTCTATCCTTAGCCCTCGGTGCACAATCCTGCGAAAAAGGCAGACAGACCGACATACAGGCAATCCCTGCCCACATGGCGCGCGGCAAGCCCAATAATGTAACAATAAGCATGGCACTGGATACAATAAAGGTCAATTTCACATACCACTGATTTCTGGCAGAATGAATGTCAAACTCCTGAAAGAGATCCAGAAAGGTCCTTCGATATGGTCGATTCTTTTGATTTTTGTAAAAGACAGCCATACAAATGAGCATGCCAACCAATAGTCCGATCAGACGCATCTGATATGCCTGTCCCGTCACATCATAGCCATATAGAAGCAGATAGCCTAAAACAAACGTTGAATGATTATACATGATCACATTGTGGCATCCCATGATCATCAAGAGGAAAATACTTACCGCATTGATGGCAAATGCACCAAAGGGTGGTAAGATATTTGCCAAACGTGGTCCAGCCATGAGAATGGCAAAAATCCCCATAATGGAAAACAAACCATGTGTCGTCTTGATGCCAAAATCCGCCTGCCGTAAGACCAAAAGTGCCAGCAAAACCGTCACGCCTACCACGCTATTGTCGTTTCCGGTCAACATACTATAAAGTGTTACCACGGCAACACAAAACGCCATGACCAAATATACTTTGAAATTGTATATCAGGATATGGCGTCGTTTTTCTTTTTTATCTGTCGTGCTGCGAATCAGTTGTTTTGAACCGACAGAACTTAATTGTAATTCTTCATAAAAAGTCATGTGTTTTCTCTCCTATCATTTGTAAAGCGAAGAGAAGTGTACTGCAAAATACGGTAGATTGCAAGGGAAAGATCAATTTTATTCTTCCACTTCTACCAATACAATTTTGAAGTTAAGTTCTTTCCCTGCCATCTCGTGATTGGCATCGAAAGTGATCGTCGTCTCATCTTTTGCATTGACCACAACCGGGAAAGGCTGTCCTGCAGAATTGGAAAGATATACTTTCTCACCTACCGCAAGATCTTCCGCTCCCGGCAACTGTTCCAAAGCAAGGGTAAAAATATTGTTTGGATCCGGCATGCCATATGCCTCCTCTGGCATCAGATGGATATCCTTGATCTCGCCAACCTCCATGTTTTCTACCGCTGCATCAAAGCCTTGGATCATCATGCCTGCTCCGCATACAAATTCCAGCGGCTCGCCTCTGTCATAGGAAGAATCAAACTTGCTTCCGTCATTAAAAGTGCCTGTGTAGTGAACTTTACATTTTTTGTTTAAATTACTCATAAGTTGCTCCTTTGTGTTTGTGATGGGGTAAGTATAGCATAGTTTAGACAATGCTGGTATGATATGAAAGAGATTGGAATTGAAATACACGAATCGCCGGTTCCTGTAAATGGCAATGTGAATATAGCACTATATTCCGATAACATTCAGCTTATAACACTGTTTCATGCACATATACACCACTTAGAAAAAAAGAAATCACCTATGTATGATGAGGATATGTATAAAGCTGAGATTGAAGATACATTGCTAATATTCAATGTTCCTATCAGCGACTATATATAAACTTAACATAGGCGATATATTTGGAGGTCAAGTTCTTAATGAATGGGAAAATGCCGAAAATAATTATTTGTTATTTTATTGGAGTAGAACCGCTTAGAGAAAATCTTATTTTAGTTTAGATTAAATTAACAACCACCTATGTTATAGAAACGACCACCTATTGATAAACTGTGGATTTTAATTCTAATAGAGATATACTACAAAGCAAGGAAGGAGGAACACTATGCAACTAAACATTAAGATTGATGCAAATTACGAAGAACCTGTAACATTAATTACAACAGCCCGTATGACAGACGAAGTAAATCGAATTGTAGATTTTATAAACCAGTCAGATGCTGTAACAACAATCATTTCCGGTATCAAAAATGGCAAAGTTGAATTGTTAGAGCAAGAATCACTTTTTAGAATCTATGCCGAAGAAGGCAAAGTATTTGCAAAAACAGAATATGATTTGTATCAACTTCGATTAAGACTTTATGAATTAGAGGAACGATTAGATGATACTCTTTTTGTAAGGATATCTAATTCAGAAATTGTTAATCTAAAAAAGGTTAAGAACCTTGATTTAAACTTTGTAGGAACAATTTGTATGGAATTGTCTAATGGAGATGTAAGTTATGTTTCCAGAAGATATGTTTCTAAAATCAAAAGACTATTAGGATTATGAGGTGAGCTTTATGAAGAAAGAATTAGTTAGCAGAATTGTAGGTGGATTGTTAGGTGGAATTGTAATTTGTTATCTAATTACCATAGGCATTTCAATTTCCTTGGGTGATGGTAATTTTTATCCATGTGTACCAAGTCTGGTAAAGCGATTCGGAAATGAAATTACAGCAGTCATTGTTCAGACAATATTGAGTGCTCTTCTAGGTGCTGGCTTTGCTGGAAGTTCTCTTATATGGAAAAAAGAGGATTGGAGCCTTTTAAAACAAACAAGCGTTTATTTCGCAATTGTTACAGTTCTTATGATGACAGTTGCTTATGTATGCGAGTGGATGGAGCATTCTGTTAGGGGTGTATTATGCTACTTTGCAATATTCTTTGCCATTTTTATAATTGTATGGGTAATTCAATTTGTAATTTGGAAAAGACGTATCTCAAAAATCAATTCTAAGATAACGTATAAGAATTAAAGATTTCTTTTAAAAAACTGCAAGCATTTTGCAAGCACAGAAAACGGGAAGCCGCATAAATACTGGCTTCCCGCTGTCTTTACCTTATTCAAACTCTTGGGCGGAGAGATTTATCTGGCTGTTTCTTGGTACACATTTGTGCGTTTTATTCTTCATATTCATCTTATTTTGCATTTTTGTGTACCTCGTCCAAAATTTTTAGAGCCAAAATGGAGCCAAATATCAATAGTTATCATAATTGCCTTTAATCTGCTTTAAAAGAATTGGAATTTCACTAAACTCATCAATCCATAAAACATTTACTCCCAATTCCTTAAAAAACGACTCTTGTAATGATTCGTTTACTCTTTCAAAACTCTTTATTGACTCAACTTCTTCCGAATCTTTTATCTTAAATCTTCGCATAATAGCATAGTGTTGACATTCTCCATCATTCTCAGTTCTCTTTTGTGCTGCTATTTCTAACAATCGTCTCATATTAGGATCCGTCATAGACAATCCAATAAAAAAGCAGGTGTTATTTATCATATAATTCAACTGGCTAATATTTGCCCAATTATATGGTTCAAGCATAAGTTTGTGATATCCTTCTTCCGAAAAAACCAGTAATGACTTCGTCAAATTTTCATAATTTTCTTTTTCTTGCGGTAAAAATCCATGAACATGGTATATGCCTAACTCATCTGTGTCCGGAATCATACCCTCACCATATATCGAATGATATTTTACTCTTAATCTTTTTAAATTTTTCTCAACCAAATCATCGAAATTGTAATTTATAATTGCACGTACACCTAGTTTTCCCCTATTGGGTATACATAATTGTCCTATTTCCTCTAATAAATCAGACGTATCAACAGCACTTTTATATAATATATCTCTAACCAATTCTTCAAAATCGTTCTCAAATCCATTTCTCAAAAATCTAGTTTGAAGCAATGGTGAATTTCCATTTTGATTTATGACTTCTTTTACTATTTTTTTCTTATCTTTCTTCTCTATTTGAATATGATTAGCACTTAATTGTTTATCTATTAATGCAACAAATAATTCTGATATCAGGGTATCCCAGGTTGCTATTTTAGCTTCATTTGATGCTCCCGCGCCAAGAAAAAGAACAATATTATCATTTTCATATTGTGTATGTAATTGTTCAACATATTTCTTTCTTTTTTCTAAATATGTGCTATTATTTCTAAAAATACCATTATTAATAGTGTCTCTCAATAACACTGTATTTAAATTGTTATATGTGTCAACAAATAAGCTTTCATTATAACTAAATATCCGAACCAAATCATCCATATCCCAAATTATCAGTTCAAAATTTAGTTGTTTCTTTTTTTCTTCAATACGATTTCTTATTCCATCTGGTAATTCATTTACAACTATTAATAAAAGCTTATTAATATCCCCTCTGTTAATCGAAAAGCGTCCAATTATATCATATATGACTCGCAGGCTCATTTGCTTATGTCTATACATCTTAATTTCTGCTGCAATACAACTTTCATCACTATCTATTCCATCGGGCAATATCATATCTGCAATTCCACGAGCAGACTCATTTTCTGCAAAAAGCCGTTTATTCTGTGATTCCAAGTAATCTTTCATCATAACAATAATCAGTTTTTCTACTGCCATATAAGAATATCTAATTGTTTCTGAATTAATCAATTCTAACAATGTTTTTCTAATATCCATACCGTTCTCCTATTTTTATTGATATATAGCCAAAACCTCTATTGTTCTATAATCTTTATCTGCATATATCTCATTTAATCCATCTGTTCGTCCTTCAATACTTCTTCTCATAACACGATTTAATGTCATAAAATCCTTCAACGGATCATAAAAAGCTTTTTGTGGCTTTACCATTCCGCTAGAAATAATTCTCGCAATAATAGTAACTTCTAATTCTTCATATTCTTCCATATCCTCATATTTTACTAACATATTATTTGAAATCAATTTAGAGCACATTAATTGTTCATTCAAATCAATTAATATAGGAATTTTTGTATCCGTTGCTTCAAAAAAAGACTTTATAGCATCCTGTTCGGACTTGTCCATAGAATCATTTACTATTGATGCAACTAATAGTGGCTTAAATCTATCAATTGTTTGAGTATAATCAAATTCCTCTGGCACCTTTATATATCCATCAAATTTAATAATCGTGCCCCTACGCATAGTTATCAAATCATAATTCTCTGACTGAGTAAAATCAAAAAAATCGTCTCTACCCATCAGCATTTTTTCAAACTCATCACAATTATATAGTAAGCTCTCTTGCACCTTAGCCTTATATGTTTTATTAGCCTTTGCATCAGCACCAAATGCCTTTAAATCAATTTGAACACCTTTATCATTAGAGACCTCATATTCATCAATCTGGAGGTTCCTTTGTCCTTTAACCACCGCTCTATATTCATCAATTTTGTTTTTATCATAATATATAACATTACCAAACATTGTCTCATATCTCCGTTCTTTCACAAAAATATGTTAAATTTATTTTCTATAATTTTATACACTCGTTATATCAATTTCAATAGGATTTCCCCATCGATCTACGCCTTTGATTAATAGAGTTCCATTTAT
>CAKXYI010000006.1 GCA_934899185.1 uncultured Lachnospiraceae bacterium | reverse complement strand
AGCCTTTTCCTGCAACAGCTCTGTCCTATCACTCATATTCTTAATCTTGCCCTTGTAAAACTCCACATCATCTGACAGTCTCTTCTTTTCCTTCCTCATTTTGTAATGAATAAACGTTTATCTCACTCTAATATGTGTAACAACTGACTACCTCAAAAAGATAGTTTTATTTTCATTTTTTATAACTTAACAAATCTTGTCAAATAAAAAACACGCCCGGAAGTGGTATCATGCCACCCCGGACGCTCGTTTCTTACTCTCCAAAACTTTTCTGTCTCCACCAACCACTTAAGCTTGATGCAGTTATCATCTGAAATTCTTAAAATGCTTAATCTCTGGTCACATTATATTTCGTATTCAGATATATCACTCTCAACAGAAAAATCGATATTATTTGCCACTCCACAAATAGAGCCAAAGTAGAGCCATTTTGTAAAACAAATGCCGGAACCCCGCATAAATACAGGCTTTCGGCATTTTAGTCCGTTACTCAAACTCAATCGTTCCAGGTGGCTTGCTCGTCAGATCGTAAAATACTCGATTGACTCCCTTCACCTCATTTATAATTCTGCTCATGACCGTCTGTAAGACATCAAACGGAATGTCCGCTGCCTCCGCAGTCATGAAGTCTACCGTATTGACTGCACGCAGTGCTACGGCATAGTCATAGGTTCTCTCATCACCCATGACACCGACGGAACGCATATTGGTAAGAGCCGCAAAATACTGTCCAATGCTACGATCCAATCCTGCCTTTGCAATTTCTTCACGATAAATATAATCGGCATCCTGCACGATCCGCACCTTTTCTGCGGTTACTTCGCCAATGATACGGATGCCAAGTCCCGGTCCCGGGAATGGCTGACGATATACCAGATAATCCGGCAGACCAAGTTCCAGTCCTGCCTTTCGCACCTCATCCTTGAACAAGTTACGCAGTGGCTCGATGATATCCTTGAAATCTACATAATCCGGCAGACCTCCAACATTGTGATGAGACTTGATCACTGCGGATTCTCCGCCAAGTCCTGACTCTACCACATCCGGGTAGATCGTTCCCTGTGCCAGGAAATCTACGGCACCGATCTTCTTTGCTTCTTCTTCAAAAACACGGATAAACTCTTCGCCGATGATCTTACGTTTCTGCTCCGGCTCAGTCACTCCTGCAAGTTTTGCATAGTAGCGCTCCTGGGCATTGACACGGATAAAGTTGATATCAAAAGTTCCACCCTTGCCGAATACACTCTCGACCTCGTCTCCCTCGTTCTTGCGAAGCAGACCATGATCTACAAATACACAGGTAAGTTGTGGTCCGATCGCCTTTGCAAGCAAAGCAGCCAGTACGGAAGAATCCACACCGCCGGACAGTGCCAGAAGCACCTTGCCGTCTCCTACCTTTTCTCTTACATCCTTGATGGCATTTTCCACAAAGGAATCCATGCGCCATGTTCCGGCACAACCGCAGACACTGCGTACAAAGTTGTGCAGCATCTTTGTTCCCTCAACCGTATGCAATACTTCCGGGTGGAACTGGATCGCATATAAGTTCTTTTCCTGATTCTCTGCCGCTGCCACCGGGCAATCCGCCGTATGTGCACAAATGCGGAATCCCTCTGCCGGCTTTGAAATGTAATCAAAGTGACTCATCCAGCAGATTGTTGTTGCCGATACGCCTGCAAACAATGGAGAATCCTGCTTTACGAACACCTCGGTCTTACCGTATTCTCTGACCGGTGCCTTTTCGACCTTGCCGCCTAATACGTGCATCATCAACTGCGCACCATAGCAAAGTCCCAATACCGGGATCCCCAGTTCAAACAATTCCTTGGTATAAGTCGGTGAATCCGGCTCATAACAACTGTTTGGACCTCCTGTTAAAATGATTCCCTTGGGATTCATTTCTTTAATCTTTTCAATATCTGTTTTATAAGAATAGATCTCACAATAAACATTGCATTCTCTGACCCTACGGGCAACCAACTGGTTGTACTGTCCGCCAAAGTCAATGACGATGACCTTTTCCTGCTCCATGCTTGTCCTCCGTTTCTTTTTGTACCAGGTACAAATCTATCTCGTTTCATTATATTAGAGCCTATAAAAAATAACAAGTTCAAAGGTCAATTTTCCGACAGAATTTCCGATATAAAATATATAGGAATCGGTAATTGGCAAAAATTTATCGTTTGCCCTACCATAATTTTTAAAGGAAAGGAGCCGTCATGAGTGGATTTTCTGTGGCCAACAACATCACCTTGCGCAGTTATTACGCGACCTATCGCGCTTTTACGACCAAAAGTACACGTTCTTCTGCTACGACCAATCAGTTAAATTATGCAGATGCGCAAGCGCTTCGCCGCGCGATCCAGAAACTGGATGATTTTGACTTTGAAAATGCTGATAAGGACGATATTTCTTCTCATGTACGCGCCTTTATTGATACTTACAATTACACCATGGATTCCGCTAAGTCCTCGACCAATTCCTATGCGACTTCCACTTACAAGAATCTGAAAAATCTTGCCAGCAAGTATTCCACTGATTTGGGAAACATCGGCATCAAGGAAAACTCGTCGGGTTATCTGACCCTCAGTTCTTCCGCGGTTGAAAACATCAGTGGCAGCCGTTTTAAAAGTCTTTTAAACAAAGACTCCAAATTCATGAAACAGTTGAAGACCTACGCCAAGCGCATGGCAAACAACATCGATTATTATGCTTAATACTCCTATAATAACTACAAAAAGAGCATGTGTCCGATTCCTTGTGATCGTCCACATGCTCTTTGTCTATCTGCTCATAACCTTTTCACGTATTCCGCTTCCCCAAAAACAGAATCCGTCTTTTTACGCTTCTTCTTGCTTTGTGCTTGTTTCAAATTCATAATCTTTGCCCGGCAAAATAGCATTCAGGAAAATTCCTAAAATGGCTGCGATAGCAAGAGAAGTCAGCGTAATGCTTGTTCCTGCGATCGTGAATGTGAAACCATCTGTAAATCCAAGTGCGCTGACAAGGATAACGGCTGCAATGATCAGGTTTCTTGACTTTGTGAAGTCTACCTTATTTTCAACCACATTACGGACACCGATAGCAGAGATCATACCATAAAGAATGAAACTTATACCACCGATGATGGAAGATGGCATAGAACCGATCACTGCTGCAAACTTCGGTGAAAAACTAAGAATGATCGCATATACGGCTGCAATGCGGATAACTTTTGGATCATGTACCTTTGACAGTTCCAATACACCTGTATTCTCGCCATACGTTGTATTTGCAGGACCTCCGATGGCTCCGGCAAATGCGGTTGCCAGGCCGTCACCGATCAGGGTTCTGTGCAGTCCCGGATCTTCCACGAAATTCTCATCTACCGTTGCAGAGATCGCTGTAATATCACCGATATGCTCCATCATAGTCGCAAGTGCGATCGGCGCCATAACAAGGATGGCTGTAATATCAAACTTGCACCATACAAACGGCTGCCACTGAACCCAGTGTGCGCTTGCTACGGAAGTGAAGTCTAAGATCGCACTTCCGTCAGCATTTGTCATACCGACACCGTTTAATACCAAAGCAAAGATATAGGAGATCACGATACCCATAAGGATCGGAATGATCTTGAACATGCCCTTTCCCCAGATATTGAAGATTACAATAACAGCAAATGCAACAATTGCGATGATCCAGTTAGTCTGTGCATTATTGACAGCAGAAGATGCCAGGGAAAGTCCGATACTGATAATGATCGGCCCGGTTACGACCGGCGGTAACAAACGCATTACTTTTCTTACGCCTACCAACTTTACAATCAGGGCAAATACCAGGTATAAAAGACCCGCTACCACGACACCGCCACAAGCGTATGGTAGTTTTTCGCCCATAGTCATATTGGCGTAAATACCACTATCTAATTGTGCTACCATAGAAAATCCACCCAGAAAGGCGAAAGAAGATCCTAAGAAAGCCGGCACCTTACGCTTGGTGATCAAATGAAATAAGAGTGTACCGACACCGGCACAAAACAATGTAACCTGAACGGAAAGTCCCTGACCCTCAAAATAATCGTTCACGAGGATGGGCACTAAGATCGTTGCGCCAAACATGGCGAACATGTGCTGCAAACCCAACAGTAACATCTTTGGTGTACCAAGACTGCGGGCATCTTTGATTGCTCCTTTTTGATTCATCACATAACTCCTTTGTACTGATTTGTTGTTCCTCTGCGAAAAGATCCCTTTCCGCAAAAAATCTGCGAGATGACATATGCACCCTCGCAGATATCCTTAACTAAAGAAAGTATAGCGGAATTATCTCCATTCTACAATCTTTTTTTGCTCATACATTGTATTTTTTTGTATTCCTATTCCTACATGGTAAGAACCATGCTCCATATCGGAATCGTGACCATGGATAAAATGGTAGACGCCACCACCAGTTTTGTGGCAAAGATCTCATCACAGCCATACTTGGATGCCAGAATACTGGTCGTTGCTCCCGCCGGCATGGCAGTCAGGAGTACGCAGACACCTGTTACCAAAGATGGCAATTTTACGATCAGACAGACGACATACAAAGCCAGTGGCATCAAGGCCAGACGAAGGATGGAATACCGCAGTACCTCCCTGTCAAAAATAGATTTCCAGTCTGCTTCTGCCAAGATCATCCCAATGACCATCATGGAAAGCGCCGTATTGCAATTTCCGATCGTGCCAATCGTATTGGTGATGACCGCAGGCGGTGTGTACTGGGTCAGTATCAGGATCAGACCGATAAAGCAGGCAATAATACAAGGATGGGTCACCACCTTTTTCAAAGTTGCTTTCCAATCCTTTGATTGGGTAAAAATAGCGATCCCGGACGACCACATCATAATGCGCATAGGGATCAGAAAAATCGATGCCATGGCAAGTCCGATTGATCCAAAAACACCCTCTGCTACCGGATTACCTAAAAATCCCGCATTGGAGCAGATGACACCATATTGCAAACTCATCCGATGTCCTATCTCGCACTTTCCATACAAGGCTTTTCCCAAAACTACACTAACAATCTGAATTCCAATAGAAATAACCAGCACCTCTGCAAATTGCAGGAAGGTATTACTATCGCAGTCGATCATAAAAGATTTGACGATATTGCAGGGAAGTACCAGATAGATCACCAAATCATTGATGTTCTTCTGTCCTTCCTTGCTTATAATTCCGATTTTTTTCACCAGTGCTCCCACTAGGATCAGCAAGAGCATGGTTATCTGCAAAATGAATAATCTGCTCATGTCTCTTTTTCTAACCCAGTATTCCCTCTAATTGTGCTACAATGGCATCCACTGTGCCAGCCACATCCTTGCCGTCAAGATCCACTGTGACATCTGCATACTTTTCATACAAAGCCGTGCGCTCATTATAAATATCCCGCAGAGTCTGTCCCTCTTTATGTACAACACCGCGCTCATCCAGATCACCCAGACGCTCGTCCAAAAGATCATAACTGATCCGCAGATAGACAATGACCCCTATCGCTTTAAAATGTGCCATGGCATCTGGGCCAAAGATCACGCTTCCGCCGGTTGCGATCACTGTGTTTTCCACATCAATGCCCGCATTGATCTGATTTTCCACAGCGTTGAAACCATCAATACCTTCTTCCCTGATGATCTCCTTTAATAACTTTCCGGTCTGATGCTGGATGACCAGGTCAGAATCCAGAAAATCATAATTCATAACCTTTGCGAGAATAACGCCGGAGGTACTTTTTCCCACGCCCGGCATACCGATCAAGACAATATTTTTTCCCATATCTTTTAATCTCCTGTTACACAAGATAAGAGGATGCCCCTATAAAAGAGCATCCCCTTGACATCTGGTCTTCGATTACTTGGTTCCAAAAATACGGTCCCCGGCATCTCCGAGTCCCGGACAGATATAAGCATTCTCATTCAACTGACGATCCAAGGCACCAACATAGATCTGCACATCCGGATGTTCCTTGTGCAGTCTCTCCAGACCTTCCGGTGCTGCAATAATACACATGAACTTGATGTTCTTACCGCCATGCTGCTTAATCATAGTGATGGCATCTGCACCGGATCCACCGGTTGCAAGCATTGGATCTACTACCAAGATTGTTCTCTGATCGATCGGTTCCGGTAACTTGCAGTAATACTCGTGCGGCTCATGGGTCTCTGGGTCACGATACAAGCCGATATGTCCAATCTTTGCAGACGGAACCAAATTCAGCACACCGTCAACCATGCCAAGTCCTGCACGCAGGATTGGTACGATCGCCATCTTCTTACCGGCGATCATTGGTTGCTTGGTCGTCTCGATCGGTGTCTCAATCTCCACCAATTCGGTCGGAAGATCGCGCAGTGCCTCAAACCCCATCAACATAGCGATCTCACTGACCAAGGTACGAAACTCATTTGTTCCTGTTGTCTTGTCACGAAGTCTTGAAATTTTATGCTGGATCAGTGGATGATCCATAATAATAACGTTCTCCATTTGTTCCTCCTCAAATACCGCTTATCGGTTCGTTTACTCTTCTAAAAATCTTAGTTTATCCTGCGTGGAAAGTCAATGGATATGTGCATACTTTTTTCTGGTAGCCATGCCACCACGGATATGTCTCTCTGATTTATTAACATCTAAGACGCTTCTTGCCTCTTTTGCAAGTTCCACATCGATTTTCGGCAAACGTTCCGCGACATCCTTATGTACCGTAGATTTGCTTACGCCAAAATTCTTTGCCGCCTGCCTTACGGTTGCACTCTTCTCTACAATGTATGTACCAATTTCAACTGCCCGTTTTTCAATATATGGTTTCAAAAAAATCCCCTACAATACTTGTTTTTACATTGTATGCAAGGGATTTTTCCTTTATTCTGTTCAATTTATATTTCTAAAAACTAAGAATACAAAAGCATTTTTGCACAGATGGCAACCGGACCGATATAGTTCTCTTTCCCTGCCAATTCGGAATAGATCACCCGGTTTGGTCCTAGACTTGCATCATAAAATGCACATGCCTGAATCAGTGCCTTTCGCACCTCCGGGCTTTCAAAAAGGCTACCGGTCAAAATAATGCGGTTGGGAGCCATGATGGTTGCTGAATTAACAATACTTCTGGCAAAAAGATCCAAAGCATCCACAAACTGCCTGCCGATGGAACTTCCCAGATTTTTACAGAAAGTCTCGCCAAAGGCATCCTCGGCAAAGGGTGCAATCTTGCAAAGTGCCGCATAGGAAACTTTTGTTTCCAGACAACCGCGCCTGCCACATTTACAAAGTTGTCCATCTTTTTCGACGATAAAATGTCCCAACTCTGCGGCTTTGGCATGCCGTCCCTCGTAGATCTCCTGATCGATGATAATGGCACAGCCAACACCGGGTCCCCATTTGATGACCATGAGATTGTCATGTTCTTTGCCCGTGCCATACAAAAGTTCTGCCATGGCAAAGGCATTGACATTGTTCTCCACATAGACCGGCACCGAAAAATGTTGTCCCAGAATTTCCGCGATCGGAACTTCTTCATCCCAGATGCCGTATGCCTTGATACTGCTACCTGCCGCCTTATCCACAAGGCCCGTGATCCCCACACCGATCGCAGCCAGCCTGCGGTCGCCTGTCCCACACTCCTCCAAGAGTTTCTCGGCGGTCTGGCTCAACTTGTCCAGATAGGCGTGCGGTGTGATCGAAGTATTGGTCTTACAGCGTTTCTTGGTAGCGATCTGTCCACGCAGATCCGCGATCGCCACCGTCGTATATTCCGGCTCGATCGTCATAGCGCAGACATAAGATACCTCATAATTGATATCCAAAAGGACTTTCTTGCGCCCCGCGCCACTGCTCTTGACATTGACCCCGGTTTCCACCAGAATCCCCTCGGCAAAAAGATCCGCACAGATCTGGGTCACAGCTGCAGGCGTAAGCCCCAGCACATCTGCCAGATCCTTGCGGGATGCCGGACCATGGTCATTGATAAATTTTAAGATAGCCGCACGATTACGCCTGCGCACCGTTTCCATATTTGCCCCGGTATGTCGAATCATGTTCTCGCCTTTCTATCCGTTTTCTTAGTATTTCTGTACTTCCATATTAAGCATTCCTGCCAAAATTTCAAGTTCTGCAGCAACATTTCCATAGGCAACCACAAAATGCGGCTCCCATCCTGCCTCAACACTTTCATAAACGATAGTCTTGGCATCTGCATTAGTCTTGACCACAACCGAAGTACCATTAAACTGCTTTGGTTTATCCAATGCCTGACCGCTTGCAATAAAGAAGCGGAACTTGCCCTCGCTGTCCTTGCCGATACGGAAGATTGTTACTTTCTCACATGGCTTGCAGCCAAAATCAAGGGTCGGTCCGATCTTTCGGTTACAATGCACGTCTACCTTTGCCCCGGTATCCTCTCTTGCCAAAGAGCAGGCTGCCGTTCCACAATGCCAGAAAGTGATGGTGTTTTCTTTCTCATCCATGGAAACCGGATCACCAAAGAAAGTAGCCTGCTGTGTCAACTGCATGCCCAGATACATGGAAAGTGCTCCATAAGTATCTGCCTCACAACTTGCTGCCACGCCAAGATCGTTTAACATGGCAAGAACGGCACAGACCGGTGTTCCAAATGCGGTAAAGAAGTCCGGCCAGCAGCGGGATGCCAATGCCCCCACATGATGGTCTGTCACATATTCTTTGTATGCACGATAGAGTCTGGCAAAATCCTTGCGGTTTTGCTCCGGTGTATTTCCCAGACCGCACATACGATCTCCTGCATCTTCCAGATAGTCTTTTATATCCTCATCACTGTAGCCCTTGGCAATGTCGATCAACTCTCTTGCTTCGATCGATTCCAAGGTTGCGCCAAAGTTTTCCATCATTTCCAGATCCAATGCGCGTCCGAAACCAAACCCCTGCGGTGTATGTCCGACTGCTGCCACGGTCAGATGACTCATATCGTATTTTAATTTTGCTGCGCGTATCGTTGCGCCAACCTTCGCCTTGACTTCTTCCTCTTCCGGTGAGCCAAAGATATAGTTGAGCGGTTCCTTGCGGAAAGCCTTGATGGCATTTGCCGCAGAATAAGCACCGGTCAGCGAATTCAGGCGAAGTCTGCCGCCATCAATGACCGGCTCACGCAGGGTCCAAAGAAGGATCGGGCAATCCAGTTTCTTCAATACCTCGCTTGCATAGGCTGCATTGGCAAAAGTAATATTCTGTAAGATCACGAGATCCGGCTGACACTCTTCCAAAAATGCATCCAAAAGGTCGATGGATAAAAGCATCTCCTTTGGAAAGACACAGGCATCCGTCAGGCTCCCTATCAGAGCAACCGATTTATCAAATTCCTTCTGTGCGCTTTCCAAATGAAAGGTCGGCACACCGATCGGTACATATGCTATCTGAAATTCTTTTTTCATCTTGCTATAACTCCTTCTCGCGCATAAATTATGCACATTTTTTTATGATTTGCAAACATCACTTGCATAAAAGACTGATTCCGGCAATGCAGAGCAGAATATAGGTCAGCACGGTAAAGACCGTCTGGCTCATCCGCCTAAACAAAATACCGCCCAAAAACATACCGCCAAATAAAAACGGCACAGAGAGCACCTGGATCCGTGTGGTGTTCATGGTGTAATATCCTGCCATAATATCGCTGACAAGGATCATGCTGTTTAAGATGATCCAGACAGCAGATACTGTCCTACGGAATTCTTCCTTGCTTTTGGTGTGATTGGACAAATAGGTGATGATCAGCGGTCCGCCGGATACAAAGATTCCATGCACGACACCGGAAAAAAGAAGCAAAGTTCTGGCACTCGCCGTCATGCCCTTTTCGATGTAATGCTCTCGTTCCTCGGTAGACCCTTTGGACTTTCTTGGACTTTTATCCATGATGCCAAAGCCGTTTTCCCAAGCGTACTTGCCAAAGGCGATCAGACCTCGCGCGCCGATACCTAAGACAAAGATACCAAGTGCCACATACATCAGGCGTTCATGTCCGGTAAAGAAATGTTTTACCAGAATGCCGACGATGATGCCAATGCCCATGTAGCAGGTCACACGCTTTAACTCTTTGACATTGACATTCTTATATCCACCCACGACAACATAAATGCCGGCGATGATCCCCAGCACATTTAAAACCGGTTTTGCGACCGGATATCCCACCAGATGGATGGAAAAAGGCATTGCCAGTATCGTTCCCGCAAAGCCTGTGATACCCTGGATAATGTTTGCCAAAAAGATCACTATGTAAAAAAGTAATTCTGACATAACTTACTCCTTTGGATAGAACAATTCCTTGTTCTCCCCGGTCACACCGCCATGGGCACCCTGCTTCATCAAAGGCTCGCGATCCGGGTGTGCAATGACCCATTTGTTCCTCTGTAACAAAAGAAGAGCTTCTTCATCTCCGGTTTTCTCCTTTGCCTGCTTTTCTTCCTGACTCAAAGGAGTATTGGTTCCCCGCGGCAAAATGACGATGTCCTTAAATCCCTCGTCCGTCACACGCAGAGGGGACAGATGAAGCGTGGTCTGGTACATCTCGATCGCCGTTCCCTTTGGTACAAAGAAAACCGTCGCCTGCGATACGTCATAGGTATTGTGGCAGATATCATAAGTATGTCCTAAGACCAGCATGAAATCCGTGATCGCGATATTGATCTCACTGCCCTTATGATATTCAAAGCCATTGTATGTCGTATTTCTGCCATTACAATATCCGATCTGGATCGGCATACCGCCGTAAAAACTTGCAGCGATCTGCTCTGTTATCGACTCGCTCTCCATCTCTTCCACAGATGCCACATAGACATTTCCCTCTTCCGGAATCTGTGACGTCAGATTCATATAGGTTTCCAGTTGATCAAAATCATATCCCCTGATGATCCGTCCGAAGGTGGAAAACTCTGCATCCTCCACCGAATAGATCTTCACATCATTACATGCGTTTAACGCTTCCAATAACTCCATCTTTTTATCCCTTTACTGCTCTCTTACGACCTTGATCGTTGCACAGAAATCTTCCTTTCCATAACCTGCATCCATAGCCGCCTGATAAACACGAAGTGCATTTTCCTCGCCCGGCATGGATACGCCACATTCTTTTGCAAGGTTCATGCAGATATTGACATCCTTGTATTCATTTTCGATAGAAAATGCTGTGGTATAATCTTCCTTTGAGATCGGCTCCTTCTTAGAATCCAGGTAGAAGTTCTGACCTCCACCATAAGAGATTGCCTGTGCAAATGTCATGATGTCGATGCCGTTGGCTGCTGCCAAAGTAGATGTCTCGTTGACACCGTTCTGGATCTGTGAAACCAAAGCGTTGTGGCAGATCTTCATGACAAGACCCTTGCCGTTGTCTCCCATACGGATCACATTTTCTCCCATATAAGAAAGGATTGGCTTCATAGCCTCAAAGGTAGCCTCGTCACCACCGACATAGATACCGAGTTTACCTGCAATGGCTGCCGGCTTACTCTTAACGACCGGAGCATCAATAAACTGTGCGCCTGTGGCCTTGACCATTTCTGAGATCTCAACAGAAACAGACGGATCGATCGTAGACATATCGATACATGTCTTTGTAGCATCCAGTGCCGGAAGGACTTCATTGTAGACACTTCTGGAATGCTCGGACTTTGGCACCATGGAAATGATGACATCCGCATTCTCCGCTACTTCCTTGGTGCTGCTGCATGCTATGGCTCCCACTGCCTCCAACTGCTTTACCTTTGCCTCGACAAAGTCAAAAACATATACCTTGTCGTCATGCTTCTTTACAATATTTTCACACATAGACTCGCCCATGATGCCGAGTCCGATAAATCCAATCTTCATTACATAACCTCCTAATTTTCCTGCAAATTTACTCTGTGATTGTCTTATCCCATGCACCCTGGAACTTTGCCATCCCGTAATCTGTGAACGGATGATACATGCTGTCCTTATATACTTGCAGACCTGCGGTCACGATATCAGCGCCTGCTCTTGCACAGTCAACAAACTGCTTGCCATTACGAACGGCTGCACAGATGATCTGGGTCTTGCCATAGAAACCATAATTCTTGTAAATGTCAACGATATCCTGGATATATTCCTTGCAGTCTTCACCACTGTTTTCCTTCCATCCGATGAATGGAGAAACGAAAAGGGAACCGTTCTTTGCAGGAACGATGGCCTGTGATGCTGAGAATACCAAGGTCACATTGGTTCTGACACCCTTTTTCTCTAAAATTCTTGCGGCTGTGATACCGGACTGTGTACAAGGGATCTTGATAACAAAGTTGTCGCACATTGCAGCGATCTCGGAGCCCATAGACACCATCTCATCTACATCATCCAGATGTGGGTTGATCTCAACAGAGATTGGGAACTTCTCATAACCTACAATACCCTTTTCCTCTACAAAGTCTACCATGTCTTTTAAAACTTCCTTGAATGGCTTACCGGACAACATGATGTGGTTTGGGTTTGTCGTAACACCATCAATTCCAAATGTGTCATATGCCTCACGGATTTCGTTAATTTTTGCACTGTCTAAAAAATACTTCATTGTCGTAATCTCCTTTTTATAAATTCTATACTTTGGCTACCTGCATGAGTGCCTGGTAGTCTTTACTGTCTTTTCTAACAAATACCGGTGGTTTTCCGATCGGTGCTTCCACGCTCATATGTCCGCCTGCATATTCCTTGCCGTCAAAAATATTGACCCATACGTCTTTTGGGAAATAGATCTTGCGGCTCTTTGCGCCTTCCTCATAGACCGGTGCCACCAGAAGATCCCTGCCTAAAAGATACTCTGTCTTTTCAGTGTAGGCTTCCGCCTCATCATAATGATAAAAAAGCGGCCGCATGACCGGTGTACCATCGCTGATCTCCTCATCCACCAGCCCCTTGAGATAATCTTTTAGGGCAACGTGCATCCTGCCGCACTTGGCAAGTTGTGCCAGCAGTTCCTCGTCGTCATCAAACTGTACGTTGTTGACTGGCTGATTGCCTTCATGGGTACGGAAAAGCGGTGAAAATACATTCATCTCCTCCCAGCGCAAGAGCAATTCCTTACTGCGCCGCATATGCATGATGGTGGTATAACCGCCGACATCCGAATGGGCGATGCCGTAACCGCTCATAGCAAGGGATAAGGTCGCCGGGATCACTGCCGGCAGTCCATCGTCGATAGACCAATCCACATGCTGATCGCCCGTCCACATCATATGGGAATGTGCGATCGTGCCGGTATGTCCTGCTCTGGTAAAGAAAAATACCTGACCTTCCTTACCGCATTCTGCGACGGCTTCCTGATTCATCTTTGCCCAGATCGCCGGCCACTGGTTATGGATGATCGCCGGATCCTCTCCACTGTAAAGCACAGCATCGATCGGCAGATACTCACCAAAATCCGCCATCCAGCCACCCATGCCAAGTCCGATCATATTTTCCTTGATCAGCCCCTTGTACCACGCATAAGCCTCCGGATTGGTAAAATCAACCATGGCTGCCGGGAAAGTCGTAATGGTCACCAGATAATCCTTGCCCTCACGGTCTTTGACACAATAGCCATGCTCGGATGCATATGCGTATAAATCCTTTTCAATGGCAATGAATGGATTGATGTAGCCTAAGAAACGGACACCTTCTTCTTTCCATTCTGCGATCTTTTTATCCAGTCCCGGATAAAGTTCCTGATCCCACTCCCAGTTCCACATGACCTGATAACCGAAGCCGGTTCTTCTGCATCCTGACCAGTCCTGACACCAGACACCCACCACAGGAACGCCTGCTTCCTTTGCCTTTTTGATCTTGGCATCTACGACATCCGTTCCCTCCTGAATGCCCAGGATCACGCCGTCATACAGCCAATTCGGCAATGCCTTTTGTCTGCCAAGGAGTCCTGTCAGTTTGCGGGATACCTCTGCAAAATCCTGACCACTGTCTGTGATGATGACAGGCGGCTCCTGGAAATACAAGGTGATCTTGCCGGCATCGGTAAAATCAAACTCACTATAAGCGTTGATATCGCAATGCACATAGTATTTGTCACTGGAAACAAAGGTTGGCTGTGCATAGTAGGATTCGTATTTGTCAAAGGAAAGTTTCTTGTCCGGGTGCTTGCCCAGCAACTTTTCCTTAATGATCTTTTTGGAAATACGTCCGGTGTTCTGGTGCTCTGCCACCCAGATACGCACCTTCTGTCCCTTCAGATCCAGTTCCGAATAGGTCTCCCCGCAACCGTAGATATGCTCCTTTGGATTGGTCGCAAAGGTCAGCCAGTAGCGATTGACTCCCGGCTTTTCCTCTCCCACATAAGCCAGCCGGATCTGTGAGCCCTGCTGGCTTACGGCAAACTGATGTACCTGCTCTTTGGCACTGCTTCCTTTCGGATCTACATAGGTCAAAAGATAGCCATCCTCGGTCTTCTCCTGATTCTGTAAAGTCAGTTTTCTTTTTCCGGAAATCTTCTGTTTATACTTGAAACTTCCTCTGGACATGGAAAACTGATTTTCCCCGGAACCAATGCTTACTTCCATTTTTAAAATCTCTTCAATTCTTATTGTAAAAACCCCCTCGCTTTAATTATTTAATTCTTTTAACTAATTATAGGGCCTAGGTCAGTAAAATGCAAGTATATTTTTTAAACTTATTAAATAATTGATACTTGCATAAAAAAAGAGAAAGCAGATATACCTGCTTTCCCCATTTTTGACCTGTGCTGATAATATGACATTGTCCTTATTTTTTTCTTTTTTATTCTACAGTTACAACTTTTGCCAAGTTTCTTGGCTTATCTACGTCCAGCCCCTTATCTGCTGACACATAGTAGGAGTAGAGTTGCAAAGCAACAATCTCCGGGAATGACATATATTCGTCGTCCAGATTTGGCAGACCGATGACATGATACTCACCGCTCTGAGCAAAGTCCGCTTTCAGTTCTTCCTTTGTCAGAAGCACGACATTGGCGCCTCTTGCCTTGATCTCTTTTACATTGGAAAGTTCCTTGGAGATCAGTTTTGTTTGGGTCGCTGCTGCAATGACCGGGGTGCCGTCTGTGATCAGGGCGATCGGTCCGTGCTTCAATTCGCCGGCAGCATATGCCTCGGAATGGATGTAAGAGATTTCCTTGAGTTTTAAGGCTCCCTCCAACAGAACCAGATAATCCATGCCACGACCGATCATAAAGAGGTCGCTCGCCATGATCACTTCCTTAGCCTGACGATGGATGTCGTCTTTGATGGCAATGACCTGGGTAATGGCATCCGGCACTCTTCTGAGATTTTCTAGTGCATGTTCCAAATCCGCCTCTGTCATCCTACCCCGCAAAGATGCACAACGCAATACCAATAGATAAAAGATCATCAACTGGGTCGTGTATGCCTTTGTGCTGGCAACCGCGATCTCAGGACCTGCATCGGTATAAAGCGTATAATCTGCGATACGGGAAATGGACGAACCTCTGACATTTAAGACTGCCAGACAGGCGGCGCCTTCTTTTTTCGCTTTCTTTAATGCTTCCATGGTATCGATGGTCTCGCCGGACTGGGATACTGCAATAAACAATGTTTCCTTATCCAGAACGGTGTCAGAATAAATAAATTCCGATGCCATCTCTGTCTCGACCGGAATACCCAGCCATTTCCGAAACAGATGGGCACCCATCATGCCTGCATGCAAGGCGGTTCCGCATGCTACAATGCAAACGCGGTTAAAAGAGGTCAGCATTTCATCCACAGTCCCTTCGTAGCCAAGATCGATACTACCATCTACAAGATAGTTTGTCAGGATCCGCTTCAAAGCCTCCGGCTGCTCGTTGATCTCTTTTTCCATATAATAAGCATAGCCCTGCTTGCCGGTATTTCCTGCATCCCAGTCAACGATCTGCATTGTCGGCTGCACTTCCTGCCCATTAAAATCAACAACAGAAACCTGCGCCTTGGTTGCCTTTAAGATACACTTTTCATCCAAGACAAAAAACTCCTTGGAATACTCATATAAGGCTGCCGGATCGGATGCCAGAATGGTCAGTTCCTCATTCTTTGCCACAACGATTGGACTTACATTTCTGGTCGCATAAATGGTATCCGGTATATCGTCAAACATCACTACTAAGGCATAGGTGCCCTTTAATTTCTTGACCGTTCTACGGATGGCTTCGTTCGGATCTCCCTTGTAAAACTTGTTCAATAGAGCCGCTACCACCTCGGTATCCGTCTCCGATACCAACTGGTCTTCCACCTCATACTCTTCACTCAGTTCCTTGTAATTTTCCACAATCCCATTGTGAACCAGCGTTACTTTTCCCACACGATGTGGATGTGCATTCGTATCAGACACGCCACCGTGAGTCGCCCATCTTGTATGACCGATGCCACAGGTATAATCGCCGGTTTTCGGAGAAATCTCCCGCAGATCTTTGACGCGTCCCTGGCATTTGTGAATCTCCGGCAGACCCTCGCCCGCTCTTCGGATAGCAAATCCCGCACTGTCATAACCTCTGTATTCCAACAGTTCCAGCCCGTTTAAAATGCCATTTAAAGCATCATTTCCAATAAATCCTATGATTCCACACATATTTTAAATCCTCATTCTTTCTATACAAAGCAGCCGGATGATCCATCTGACTGCTATTATTTTTCTTATTCTCATTACATTGGATTTGTTTTGTAGTTACCCACATATTTGCCAATATATATCGCATTGAGATCTACGGAAGGGCATCCGCCGAATTTTCGATAACCCTTCTCCTCGTCGACCAATTCATAGGTCCTGGCGCTAAAATGAGGACAATGTGTCACATATTATCAATTATTCACTTGTCAAAGTTCTCCGTGAGATTATATACTGCTTCCTAAGAATTGTCAAACTGTACCTCTTTTATATGCCTGCTATCAGCATATGAGAACTATAAATTTTATTTCTGAAATTCTTCATATTTCTTTAATAAAGGCAACACAGTTTCGTCACATCTGACCTGTAATATAAATAATGTCGAAAGACAAGAACATAACTTTTTCATAACTCCCCCTTACTTGAAAGTGATGTGTGCGTTGCATCACTTTCTTTTTTGTGTCGGCACGAGCATGCGATTCGGCACATTCTTTTGTGTTCCGCGTCAGATAAAAGTGCTTAGATTCCAGCAGGATCAAGCGTTTCCACAAGTCTCCGGTTGCACCGGTCATTGATCTGACAACTACTTGCCTCCTGAGTCTGCTTCCAGCGCGCATCCTCTCCACAGATATCCATTCCAAGGATTTTTTCTGCTTTTTCCCTGATCTCGTGTAAATTGTCCACCGCCTCATCCAGAGTCATATCTCCCTGATCCCAGTCACAGACAGCATCTTCTTCACGCAAAACATCCTTGTCAAAAGAGACATAGATGGGATGCCTTTCCTGTAAAAAATCCGGCATGCCGATCTGGATCTTTTCCCACAATTCCTTTGCAGACATGATATTTCCTGTCGTGGCATTTCCTATCGTATCAAACGTTTGCATTCCTGCTTCATCACACGCCTCATCTTCTGCGCGTACATCTTCGATCAGATGGGTATCCACGCCCACAAGATATACCCTTTGCAGATTTTCATTGGTCAGAAGTGCTTCCCTTACCCAGCCGCCGCAGGAGGTGATCCTGCCCCAGGACGGTGCCTGTAAGTCCGGGTGATGGTCAAATAAGATCAAGGAAAACGGCTCTTTTATCTTTTCCAGCCAGAGCAGGGACAGATAGTGGTAATTTCCGGAATCCAGAAAATGTATGCCCTCATAAGAATAAGGTCTTACCCTCTCACGCAGGCTTTCTTTTGCCGCATCATCGCAGTAACAATTTGTCCCCTCGATATCCTGACAGTCGATCTGACATATTTGCCAGCCCTCTTGCTTTTCTTTATAAAATATCTGCTCGGCATATGCCCCAGACATATGCATGACAACCATATTTTTTTTCATATCTACCCTCTTATGCTTCTTTTTTCTTGCGGATACAAAACATTGCAATACCGGCGCCGCAGATGATCAGATAGCCCAGAATACTGATAACATCCGGCACTTCCCCAAGAAAAATAATGCCAAGCAGGGCAGCAAAAACGATCTGCGTATAATCATAGACGGATAATTCGCTCGCAGGTGCATAGGTATAAGCCGCCGTGATGGAGAACTGCCCCAGCGTTGCGGAAAGGCCCGCCATTATAAGGGATGCCAACTGCCACCAGGCAAGAGGCTGGTGATCAACGATGATAAAAGGAATCGCACACAGACAGGAAAATACCGAAAAGCAAAAAACGATGAGCGGTCCCGGTGCCCCATGCTTGGTTGCAAGGCGCACGTTAGTGTAAGCAAGTCCTGCACCCATCCCACCGATCATGCCAATAAATGCCGGGAAAGTTGCAACGCTGTCAAAGCCCGGGCGCAGGATAAAGAGGGCCCCGATAAATGCCGTGATCACGCAGATCAACTGGTATGGCTTGATCTTTTCTTTTAATAGGAAATAAGAAAAAATAATGGCAAAGAAGGGAGATAACTTATTGAGCATGGATGCATCTGCAATATAAAGTTTCCCAATCGCATAAAAGTTTGCGAAAATACCGATGGTTCCAAAAAGGGAACGAAAAAAGATATACTTGCCGCTGCCTTTGGGAATGGAAAAGGCTATCTGCTCCTTTTTCATGACAACAAAAGCAAAAAAGATGGCGACCAGATTCCGAAAGAAACTTTTTTCGATCGCCGGAAGATCTCCCGCCAGTTTGACAAATAAGTTCATAAAGGCAAAACCAAATGCCGCCAGGATAATATAGAAAATCCCCTTATATTTTTCATTGATCTTCATGTGTGATTAACTCCTATCATAAAACATTTCATTTCATTATAGCACACCCGATCAAATAAGGTTACAAAAGGAAAAAAAGAGCCGGTGCCCGAAAGCACCGACCCTTGATCGTCCAATCATCCTTCAATGGAAATGAAGTGTTTCTCCGGAACTGCCTTTGGCTGCTCCTTCGGAATAGATAATTTCAGGATGCCATATTCATACTTTGCATGAATATCTTCCTCGGTGATACCCTCACCGATATAGAAACTTCTGCTCATGCCGCCGGCATAACGCTCACGACGCAGGTAGTGTTTCTTTTCATCCTCCTCGTCTTTATCCAATCCTTTTTCCGCACTGATGGTCAGGTAACCATCATTTAATTCCAACTGGATTTCATCTTTCTTAAATCCCGGAAGGTCAATATCGACTTCGTATCCTTTCTCTGTCTCTTTGACATCTGTCTTCATCATGTTCTTCGCATGCTTACCATACAAAGCCTTGTCAACATCATGGAAGGAAGCATCCATCCAGTTATCAAACTCATCAAATAAATTCTCTCCAAAAATACTAGGCATTAACATAAGTCATCTCTCCTTTTCTACCGTGCCGCCTCGGGCAACACCTCATGCTTGTTTACCTTGTTTCTTTGGAACGAAGTTGTTAAGGAAACTCGGGGAACATCTGGTTCTCTTTTTATTCCCTCTTCCTTTGTTCTGACTATGTTATATCACCGTTTGTTAGCACTGTCAAGAGGCGAGTGCTAATTTCACACATTTTTCACACTTTCCTATCTATTATCAGTCAATATAGAGTTCTATCTATCCCTCCAGCACATTATTCATGTATTCCATCTTTTCTTCTGCCTGATAGATAAGTTTGCTGCACTCCAATAACTCACCTGTAAAATCTACACCGATATCCTGATACAAAGACTTATACTTAATATCATGTTCCAGACTTGCCCACATATCCATCGCCTCGGTACGGATCTGTACCTCGACCGGTACGAACTGCTTCTTATTCATAAAGTAGACCGGCACGCGGATAATCATGTGCAGACTGCGGTAGCCGTTCTTTTTCGGATTGGCAATGTAGTCCTTGATTTCCATGATATGTACATCGTCCTGTGCCATCAAACGGTCACGGATCAGATATACATCCTTGATGTAAGGACATACGACACGCACTCCGGCAATATCATAAATATTATTGCATGCGACATTCAAGGAAAGATCCAGATCCTTTTTCTCTAACTTGCCGACAATACTCTTCATAGACTTTAATCGCGTATCAATATGATGGATCGGGCAACGAAGTCCACGGTACTTGAACTCATCCTTGATGATGTTCATGCGGGTTTCCGTAACATTCATAGCCGCATTATACATGCGAAGGATAGGATCCATGGTGTGCATGAATTCATCATGGATATCCGCCATATGACGCATATCTTCCCCGGTCGTCGTCTGTGATGCCATCAATTCATAGACCTCGATCGTCTCGGTCGTCCCATCGATGGTCTGGTATGCAGTAGAGACCGTCTCGGTTTCATAGGTCTCCTGCACTTCTATATTCTGTTCGTCTGTCTCTCTTTGTCTTTCTTCCATACTTGATTTCCCCTTATTCATCTTCTTCCCCTTGTTCCTGGTCTTTGCATCTATCCCCATATTTGCAGATGCCATAGCCTTTTTTCGTACTGCTTTCGCTGCACTTGACATACTATCAATCCCCCTAACTTACTTTCTTATTATATCCAATTTCAGGCAAAAGTGGGTGAACTGGATATTAACTTTTTATTAAATAAAGTTTATAATTGGACGATTTGTAAATCCGGGCAAAGTTGATTGTCAACGTGAGCGGGGCACGAGGAAGGCGGGGCTGGGCTTGCAAGGGGGGATCGGTCGCAGAACATGTAGTCTTTTTTTAGAGGAACATTTGCTTTTATCTATAGAAACTGTCTTTGCAAAGTTAGACAGCCGTCTTGGATGATGTTCGCCTGAGACAGATATGAATGCGCAGTGCATTAGAGATGCTTAGAACTTGTTAAAATGTAGGCAACGTGTGTACAAGGATGTACACACGAGACGCAACCGCACACGGATGTTCGTTTGCGTCGGTTGCCATCGGTTGCTCCATGTCATAGTGCAAGTTCTTAGCATCTCTTATAAACGGAGCCCTGAATATCTACCTCAGGCGGACACATCCTGCCAACTGTCGAAGCTGTGCAAGAGACAGTTTCCCGCAAGCAAATATTCCTCTTGAAAAGACTTACATAATCTGCTCCAATGATCCCCCCTTGCAAGCCCAGCCCCGCCTTCCTCGCGCCCCGCTCACGTTGATCTGTCCCGCCCTAATTTAACAAATCTTCCAAGATTCCGCATTGATTTTTCTGACAATTTTAAATATAATAGGGGTAAGAAAGAAGGGAGGTAATGCATATGTACCCAGTAATAACGATAAGTAGAGAGTTTGGTAGTGGTGGACACAGCATCGGCGAAAAGGTCGCGACCAAACTCGGTATACCATTTTATGACGGGGAAATTGTGACACGCGTGGCAGAAGAAAGTGGCTATGCCAAAGAATTGATCGAAGAACAGGGCGAATACTCTACCTCTACGAATAAATGGTTTGACATTTCAGCTGCCAGTGCCATGTATTTCCAAAGTCCTCAGGACGAGATCTTCATCGCACAAAAGCGCGTCATCCTCGACTGCGCAGCCAAAGGACCATGTGTCATTGTCGGACGCTGTGCAGATTATATCCTACGCAATGAAGATGTGAAATGCTTGAATGTCTTTATCCATTCCGATATGAAGCATCGTACCAAACGTATCTTGGAGCGCTATGGTGAGATTGAGAATGTTGGCATTGAAAAACGACTTGCCAAAAAGGATAAGCAACGTAAGACTTACTACAAATACTACACCGACCAGCAGTGGGGCAACTACCGCAATTACGATGTAGCCTTAGATAGTGGCGAATTAGGTGAAGAAACCTGCGTAGACATTATCTGCGAGTTATACAACAAAAAGTAATTTCTACATATGAAAAAAAAGGGTACACAGGATCAAAAGTCCTATGTACCCTTTTGCATCTATGTATTTATTTTGTCTCTGATTCTTTCTCTGACACATTAAACTGCCAGAAATCTATTGCCTCTTTCAGCCAGCCTTCTGCACTCGTGCCTAAGCCAAGCCCAATACCATGCGGCAGGGAAAAGAAACGGCGATAACGGTATTTCACATGATGTTCTTCCAGAGCATCTACCAACACTTCCGCATGATGGGATGCCGGCACTAAAACATCACGTCCACCGGAAAACATATAGGTCGGCGGATAATCGTCTGTTACCTGCTCTTGCACACAGAGAGACTCTCTCTTTTCTTGATTGCAGGAACGTCCAAACATATAAATGAAGCCACGCTCAGAAAGCCAGACTCCCATAATTCCTTTCCAGATATTCCAGTAAGGGTGATCCAGCCAATGCTGCATATTGGTCCAAGGATAGCCCAGCATAATAGTCGCCGGTCTGCGCGTGCCATAAGTCTCATAGCCATGACTATGGCTGGCATAGATACCCGCCAGATTGCCACCTGCTGAAAAGCCACACAGGGCATAGCCCTCCGGGTCGATATTGTATTCTTTCTGATGGTCTTCGATATGTTTGATCGCCCGCGCCACATCTTCCATCGGCGCATATGGGGTACAATGAAATCCCGTGCGATATTCTAATACAAAAACAGTATATCCCATCTCGTTAAACTTGGCTGCGATCGGATAGCCTTCTTCTCTGGTCACGCAGTGGGCATAACCACCGCCTGGCAGAACCAGAACATATTTGGTGCGCTTGCCGCTGTCATTGGGAAATACACTCAGGCGTACCGTCCCCAGATCCTTATCCTCATAGATCTCATCCAGAGAATAGACTGGCAACTGACGGAATCGTCCCTCCGCTGTCAGTTGTTTGATACGCATTTTTCCATATTTGACTCCATTGCAAAAATGTTTGACGATATACATCCGAATCACAGAATAACAGGTCAATACAAGCGTCAATGCAAGATAGATCACAATCACATTATAGAGGATCTCCCCCCAAGTATTTCCAGGCATAGTACATTTCTCCCTTACCAAATGACAAATTGTGTTCGAGTATTGTACCACATTTTTCCATAGAAATAAAGAGAGAAGGAGCAGTTCCCTCTGCAGGAAACTGCTCCTTCTGATATATCATCTGTTATTATTTTTCAACATACCAAGCGGTCTCTTTGGATGTCTTTCTGATAAATGGACGCTTGATTGCCTGTGCAGCACCATTTGGCAGAATATACTTCAACTTGTCCTCTGACTTACGCATAGTAGAAGCCTTTGGATTGTCTCTTGTAAGTTTGATCGCATCAAATTCACACTTGGTTGTACAGAGACCACAACCTACGCACTTGTTTGGATCAACGATAGAAGCACCACAGCCTAAGCAACGGCTTGTCTCTGCCTTAACCTGTTCCTCGGTAAAGGTTTCTTTCATATCGCGGAAGGTCAACTTGCCATCTGTATTCTTCTTGATCACTGCTGTCTGACGACCGGTGTTGTCATAATTTTCAACCAGGATATCGTCCTTATCCAACTCTAAGAAGTAGTTTGGATCACGACCGATCGTAAGTGATGAATGAGGCTGTACATATCTATGGATAGAGATCGCGCCTTCCTTACCACATGCGATAGCGTCAATGGCAAATCTTGGTCCATAGAACATATCACCACCGACAAAGATATCCGGAACAGTTGTCTGGAATGTAACCTTGTCTGCAACCGGAGCCGGTCCTCTAAATTCGACATTTTCGCCTTCTAAGAGGTCGCCCCAGATGGTAGCCTGACCTACAGAAAGAATGACGTTGCTGCATGCGATCGTCATTGTCTCGTTCTCATCATACTGAGGATCGAAACGTCCTTCTGCATTCTTGACCTGCGTACACTTCTTGAATACGATACCGGTCACCTTACCATTTTCTGTAAGGATCTCCTTTGGTCCCCATCCGCCTGCGAATGCGATACCTTCGGATTCAGCCAGTTCGATCTCTTCCGGAAGTGCCGGCATGATATCACGTGTCTCCAGAGAAACCTGTGTTACCTTAGATGCTCCACAACGAACTGCGGTACGGGATACATCGATGGCTACGTTACCACCACCGATAACAACGGTATCACCGGAAAGTGTATAAGACTCGTCATCAATAACCGTATGTAAAAGATCAACACCCTTCATTACGCCTTCTGCATCTTCACCAGGTACGTTGATGCCACGTCCCCCCTGGCAACCGATAGCGATATAGAATGCCTTGTAGCCTTCCTCACGCAACTGCTTTAAGGTAATGTCCTTGCCAACTTCAACACCAAGACGAATGTCAACGCCCATGTCACGGAGTACGTCAACCTCTGCCTCAACTACATCCTTTTCCATAACAAAAGAAGGAATACCGTAAGTAACCATTCCACCCGGCTTCTTGTTCTTGTCAAACAAGGTTGGCTTGTAGCCTTTTTCTGCCAGATAATATGCGCAGGAAATACCGGCAGGACCTGCACCAATGATGGCTACCTTTTCGTCGAAACCACCCTGGATCTTTGGAATGACCTTCTTTGGTACATAATGTTTGTCTGCCTTGAGATCCTGCATTGCGATGAACTTCTTTACTTCATCGATAGCAATCGCCTCATCGATCGTTGCACGGGTACATGCATCCTCGCAACGTCTGTTACATACATGTCCGCAAACTGCCGGAAGTGGATTGTACTTCTTGATCAGAGCCAACGCTTCTTCGTATCTGCCCTGTGCAGCCATCTTCAGATACCCCTGTACCGGAATGTGTGCAGGACATGCTGTCTTACATGGAGCAGTACCGGTCTTATGTGTATTGATACGGTTGATATCGCGGTAATCCTCTGTCCACATATCCGAAGACCATTTCTGCTCGGTCGGAAGTGGCATCTTAGGATATACGACCTCAGATCCGTCCTTCTTACAGAGTTTCTGGCCTAAGGTTGCAGCACCAGCCGGACAAACCTCAACACAACGTCCGCAGGCAACACAGTTATCCTTGACAACGTGTGCTACATAAGCAGAACGTGACATATTTGGTGTATTAAATAACTGTGATGTACGAAGTGCATAACATACATTAACATTACAGTTACAGATAGCAAAGATCTTTTCCTCGCCATCAATATTGGTGATCTGATGAACAAAACCATTGTCCTCAGCCTTCTTTAAGATCTCTAATACTTCTTCTTTGGTGATATAGCGACCGCCCTTGTTTGTCTCAACAACGTAGTCAGCCATATCGCCGATTGCGATACACCAGCCTTCCGGATCATCCGCACAGCCTTCTTCATAAGTCTTGCGAGACTTTCTACAAGAACATGGGCTGGCTGCATATTTGCCTTCGTACTTGTCCAGCCAGTAGGAGATATGCTCCAAGGAAGAAGAATTGTTCTCCATGCTGATAGCATCCTCTACCGGGATAACGTGCATACCAACGCCTGCGCCGCCTTGTGGTACCATCTGGGTCAGACCTTCCAATGGGATACGGCTCATACGCTCGAAGAATGGTCCTACTTCCGGATGTCTCTCCAAAAGGTCTGCATTCATGTTGCCGAACTCAGCAGAACCCGGTACATACATAGGAAGTACCCACTGCTTCTCATGCTGTGGATTCTCATAATTCCACTCGATCACACCGTTATAAGACATTTCTTCCAACTGCTTCAAGAGTTCTTCCTCAGAATATTCCGGGCAAAGAGCCTTCATATCAGCAAGTGTTCTTGGATGACGCTTCTCCATCTTGATACCGATCTCGCACTGCTCATCTGTAACAAGATTGTAAAGTCCCCAATACTCCGGGCTTTCTGCTGTGATATCTTCCTTGCCAAGTTGTACCTTTGCGCGGTCAGTAACAGCCTTTGCAAACTTTGCAAGCGGCTCACGGAACGGCTTATTCTTTAACTCTTCGATGCAATATCCCGCTCTCGGATCCTTTTTGTTACGATCCTCATCCAATGAATACGGTGTCATCAGATACTTTTCGTCCTTACTTCTTTCCATACTTTCCTCCACATTTCTCTTCTTATGCTTATTAATTATTTTGCCAGTCCGCTACTTCCTTGCGAAGCCAGTCGCACCAGGCATCAAATCCCTCTCCGGTCTTTGCAGAGACAAAGATCACCTGAGCATTTGGATTTAATTTTTTTATACGCTCCTCTACAGCTTCCTTTGAGAAATCATCAAATACGCTAAGTGTATCGCACTTGTTGATCAGTACCACATCACAGATAGAAAACATCAACGGGTACTTCAAAGGCTTATCGTCCCCCTCAGGAACCGATAAGATCATTGCATTCTTGACGCTACCGGTATCAAATTCTGCCGGGCAGACCAGATTGCCGACATTTTCCAGAACGACCAGATCCAGATCTTCTGTACCAAATTCATGGATGCCCTGTCTGGTCATGTCTGCATCCAGATGGCACATACCACCGGTATGAATCTGAATTGCTCTTGCACCTGTCTCTGCGATGGTCGCAGCATCAACATCAGAATCAATATCTGCTTCCATGACACCGATACGCATCTCATCCTTCAAACGAGAAATGGTCTGACGAAGTGTGGTCGTCTTTCCTGCTCCCGGTGAAGACATCAGGTTCAAGAGAAAAGTCTTTTGCTCTTTCAATTCATCACGAAGTCTGGCAGCATCTGCATCATTGTCCTCAAAGATACTGCGCTTTACTTCGATGACCTTGTAATCTTGCATTTATTCTCCTCCTCATAAATTTATCACACCCCCGCTCACCAAACCCCCTCCTTGTTAATTTTTTGACAAGAAAAGGTCCAAAAGGGACGCGTTTATCTATCATTATGGTAACGTAAAAATCGGCACATTTCAACAGGATTTCCCCCATTCAAATGTGCCGATCGTGTTCTTATTTTCGTACAAGTCCTCACTGTTTTTCGCCTTGAGGAATAATGCCCCAGCCATGATTTTTTGGGGTCTCGATTTTCCCTGTAAGCCGATAGGAATTCTTGTCATCAGATGGCATCTAGTGCCTGTGCCAGATCTGCGATCAAGTCATTCTTATCTTCGATACCGCAGCTGATACGTATCAGTTCTGCTGGAACACCTGCCTCTTTCAACTGTTCATCATTCATCTGACGATGTGTGCTGGATGCCGGATTTAAACAACAGGTTCTGGCATCTGCCACATGGGTCTCGATGGCTGCGATCTTTAGATGCTTCATAAAGGTGCTTGCCGCATCCCTTCCGTCGACCAGACCAAAGGATACGACACCGCAAGAGCCGTTTGGCAGGTATTTTTCTGCCAGTGCATGATACTTGTCTCCTGGAAGTCCACAGTAATTGACGTAGGCAACCTTTGGATGCTTTTCCAAAAATTCTGCTACAGCCTGTCCGTTTTCACAATGTCTTGCCATGCGCACATGCAGACTCTCCAATCCCAGATTTAAGATAAAGGCATTCTGTGGGCTCTGGATCGATCCCAGATCACGCATCAGTTGTGTCGTACACTTGGTGATAAAGGCTCCGCCATTGCCAAAACGCTCTACATAGGTCACACCATGATAACTCTCATCCGGTGTGCAAAGTCCCGGGTACTTATCCGCATACTTCATCCAGTCAAAGTTGCCACTGTCAACAATGGCACCGCCAACGCCAGCACCATGTCCGTCCATATACTTGGTCGTAGAATGGGTCACGATGTCTGCTCCCCATGCAAACGGACGGCAGTTAATCGGTGTCGCAAAAGTATTGTCCACGATCAGCGGTACCCCGTTGGCATGAGCAACTCGTGCAAACTTCTCAATGTCAAGCACCGTCAGTGCCGGGTTAGCGATCGTCTCACCAAACATTGCCTTGGTATTGGGCTGAAAGGCTGCCATGAGTTCTTCTTCCGATGCATCCGGATCTACGAATGTCACATCAATTCCCATGCGCTTCATAGTTACCGAGAGCAAATTGTAAGTCCCGCCGTAGATACTAGTCGATGAGACAATATGATCCCCTGCTCCGCAGATATTAAAGAGAGCAAAGAAATTGGCTGCCTGTCCGCTGCTGGTCAGCATTGCCGCCGTACCGCCCTCCAACTCTGCGATCTTTGCTGCCACATAGTCATTGGTCGGATTTTGCAATCTTGTGTAAAAATAGCCTTCTGCCTCGAGGTCGAATAATTTTCCCATATCCTCACTCGTATCGTATTTAAAGGTTGTACTCTGAATGATCGGGATCTGACGTGGTTCGCCGTTGCCCGGTGTGTAACCTCCCTGCACACAAATCGTATTTTGTTCCATGTTCTCCTCCTTGTCAGTCAAGTTTCCATTCCCTATTTTATACTAGGAAATCCTTGCTGACAAGGTTGGATATCCTTTTGTTTTTACTCCGATGTCACCCCACGCCATTTTTCCAGACGCCGGATCCATGACATTCCACAGATTTTCTCTAATAGCGGCATTGGTATATGCGCAACCCACGCCGTAAACTTTACAAAAGGTTTTTGACAGAGCAGCCATACTGTCCCAAGCGATGCCTCCAGTAAGATACTATCCTCCACAATCTCCCCCATACTCTGATACCAGATTTCTCCACGCCTGAAAATAGCAAAGATCAATCCATGGAAAAGATAGATTGCCATGGTCTTTTGCCCTAAGGATGAAAGGCTGTTTTTTGCCCCTGGTATCATAATTGCCACAACATATAGCATGATGTAGGAAATCAGATAGCAGACCGCCCGCAAGGCAATCCCCATGGGCACAGACAATCCCAGATATTCATAGTCATATCTGCCATAAAAGATCTTGATAGAAATGCGGTCGCTTACTGCAACCCAGGCTAAAAAAGCATTGATCAGTAAAAAAACACCAAACGCCTGTATCCGGCTGATCTTTGTTCGCAGATAATCGATCCGCCTCCGATCCAACTGTAATCCAAGCAGGAAGAACGGGTAAAAGGTAAACACACGAGGCAGCGTCAGATAGTTATCATCCAGAGAGGATGCGCCCACCAGCAGCCCCACAACAAAAGCAATACAAAGATGTCCCGGAATTTTTTGAAAAAATGGCGTAAACAATTTCCACATAAACATAGCAAGCAGATACCAAAGAGAAAACTTTGGATAAAGCAAAGCCAGCTCGGTATCTCTCCCCAGTACATAGGTATAAAGTATGTAATATAGAATCTCGAACACAAGATAAGGCACCACAAGTTGTTGTAACAACTTGTAGATGCCCTGTGTTTTTTTCGAGAAATACCCTGAGATAAATACGAAAGCAGGCATGTGAAAGGAAAAAATGATCCATTTTGTCGTTTCCATGACCACATTGTCATCCGATGCCACTTCAATAAAATGCCCAACGACCACCAAAACAATCAGAAATGCTTTGTAATTATCGAATAAATAATCTCTCTCTTTCATTTTGTCACAAATCTACGCCTCTGCGATCTCGGTCGCCAGAGCCTCCATGGTCTCCATATCGGACTCCTTCAAGGTCGAACGGATGGTAAGCGTCGGCTCCACGACCCGGACATCCTTAAAGGTATCAACGATCTCGCGCATAGTCTTGGCTGCGCATGGTGCCCAGGAACCGTTTTCCACAATACCGATCGTGCGCTTCTGGTATGCCTTGGACTGCAAATGATGCAAAAAGTCCTGCATACATGGGAATACACCGCCGTCATAGGACGCTGCACAAAGTACCATACGATCATAGCGGAAAGCATCCTCGATGACCTCTGCCATATCCTCTCTGGAAAGGTCACTGACAACCACCTTTTCTACACCCTTTTGACGCAGAATCTCCGCTAGTTTTTCTGCTGCTTTTTTTGTATTGCCATGGATGGATGCATATGCCACCAGAACGCCCTTGTCTTCCGGTTCATACTTGCTCCATGTATCGTAAAGTCCAATGTAATAGCCCAGATTTTCCTTTAAGACAGGTCCGTGTAGTGGACAGATCGTTGCAATGTCAAGGTTTGCTGCCTTTTTCAAAAGTGCCTGCACCGGATTGCCGTATTTTCCTACGATATTAAAGTAATATCTGCGCGCCTCGCATGCCCAGTCCGCATCTTCTGTCAAAGACAGGGCACCAAATTTGCCAAAACCATCTGCAGAGAATAAGACTTTTTCACTGGACTCATAGGAAACCATCACTTCCGGCCAGTGTACCATAGGTGCCATCACAAAGGTAAGTGTATGGCTGCCCAAAGATAAGGTATCACCCTCTTTTACTGTTAGTTTCTCACACTCCATCACACCATCCGGGAAAAACTGTGGCAACATGGCAAAGGTCTTGGCATTGCCCACCAGCGTCACTTCCGGGAATAATTCGACCAGTCTGCCAATGCTTCCGGCATGATCCGGTTCCAGATGGGAGATCACAAGATAGTCTACCTTGCGTCCTGCCAAAGTCTCCATAAGATTCTTTTCCCATGTCTCGGCACCTCTTGCATCCACCGTATCCATCAGTGCGACCTTCTCATCCAGAATCAGATAAGAATTATAGGAAACACCCTCCGGCACGACATACTGACTTTCAAACAGATCGATGGTGGTATCATCCACACCGATGTATTGAATGTTATCTGAAATTATTACTTTCATACGAAAACCTCCTGTTTTTTGATATCTCTATACCCTGTATCTTAGTCAAAAACGCAAAAAAAGACAAGGGAAACTCCCTGTCTTTTTTCTTTACTCACGGATCTCTCGAATTTTCTCATTCACGATACGGTCGTACTGTTTTTCTATTTGTGCATAGGACGCATAGGCATCTTCCCCTCTATGATCCGGCAGATCATAGTTTTCCTTAAGATAAGCAGCCAGATAGATGCTGACCTTCTCGGCACCGGACACATTCAAATGATCTCCCTTATCCAGACAGTCTACCTGCCAGTTGATCCCGACCGGATTTGCTGTATCATTGAGATTGAGATAGGCAATGCCACTCTCCTTGGCATATGCCGCAAGCGCATTGCAACGCGCCGTATTATAATTGTGTGGTGACGGCACACTCACCAACAAAAGTTTGGCATCATTTTTCTCGCACAGGGCAATAATCTTTTGCATATACAGATCAATGCTTGGCTTGATCTCCTCCAGCGTCTTTGCCTCGCTCATATAGGTATCGCCATTGGTATAAGGAGTCTTTGTCCCACGCACCAGATAGCCTTCAAAGTCCTGCTCTGTATACTTTTTGCCAAAGAGCAGGGTCTTCCAGACATCATGGTAGCGAAAGATTGGGAAATAGCGGTTGCCCATCTCGGAAAGCGTCGACTTGATCTCTTCACTCTTACCGCGTACACGAAAGAGAGGGCCTGTCTCCATAACGACAACCTTGGGATGCTGGGTCTTAAAGGCAGTCTCCAACATGGAATAAGTCTCCTGTATCTTTTGCCCGGATTGTCCACAGACATAGGATGCAATGCCCTTCTCCTCCCACATTTTCACGGGGGAGATGGCACTGTAACTCAAACTATCTCCGACCACGAGGACATCCAATGAGTCCTCCCTCTGTTTTTGAATACGGATCATGCTCTTATTGCGGCTCTGGAGCAGATGATCGTCCTGCATGGACAGATAGGACAGCCCGGCAGAACTGCCGATGATAAGCAGTGCCAGTATGATAAAAAACAGGCTGTTTCTATATTTTTTAATTTTCAATTTTTCTCTAAAATCCAGCATAAATCAAATCCACCTGTTGATAACCCACGCCATATGCGCCGAATAGGATTACGGCAAAAATAAGCGCATAATAAAGTCCCCAACGAGCCGGCAGACGCATGGAAGCAATCTGATCCAGACTCAGTTTTTTCTTTTCCCGCAGATGTCCCACAATACCGACTACGATACAGCCGGCAATGATAATGCTATAATCTGCCAGATCCAGTCCCATGCGGAGCAAGGTTCCGTCCCAGAGTCTTGCCGGCGTAAATCCCCGAAAAATGCTTGCAAACATGAAAAATCCGGCGGTCAGCGTATTGGCGCGGAAGAAAAGTTCTCCGGTAAAGATGATGATCCATGTCTTTGCAATCCGCAGGACATTCCACCATCCTGTCGTCTCGCTCGTACCTGTCTTATCATAAAACTTTTCTTTGAGCGGTTCACATGCCACTTCCAGTAAGAGGATGACAAAATAGTACATACCATAAAAAATATAGTTCCATTGCGGTCCGTGCCAGAGTCCGTTAAAAAGCCAGACCGGGAAAAGGGCGATAGCAGAACCGACCAGTTTTGTCAGATATTTTCCCACATGTTTTTTCCCAAATTTGTTCCATTTGCGCATGAATGGCGAAACAGATACCGGATAAAAGACATAGGTCTTGAACCATACACCCAGTGTCATATGCCACCTGCGCCAAAACTCTGCTGCGCTCTTGGAGGCAAAGGGCTGGTTGAAATTCTCCGGCAATTTCACGCCAAACATCTGTCCGCTTCCGATCACGATATCCATACAGCCGGAAAACTCCATATACAACTGCACAGCATAGGAAACGGCTGCCACGATCACAATGGCACCGCTATAGTTCTCATAATGGTCAAAGACCTCTGTCACCAGATAATAAAGGCGGTCAGCAATGATCAACTTTTTAAAAAGTCCCCAAAGGATACGGATAGATCCCTGCGCCAGATTTTCGGATTTCAGGCTTTCTCCGCTCCACAGCGCATCCGCTGTCTGGGAATACATGGCGATGGGACCTTCCATGATCTGTGGGAAAAAGCCTAGGAAAAGTGCCACTTTTCCAAGATGTCGTTCTGCCGGGATCTTGCCCCAGTAGACATCTGCCATATAGCCGATCGCCTGCAAGGTGTAAAAAGAAATACCGATGGGAACGGCTATTTTTTTCGTCTCCAGTGTCATGCCTGACTTACCCACTGCCGTCAGCAGACCATTGACATTTTCTACAAAGAAATTTGCATACTTTAAATAGCCCAACACAGCCAGCAGGACAAAGACACCAAAAAATAAAATCCACTTTTGTTTTTTCTTATCTCCGTCCTCTTTGACCCGTTCCAGCCAAAGCCCGATATAATGCGTAAACATGGACGTTGCCATCAGCACCAATACCAGACTTTTGCTAAAAGACCAAAAGAATGCATATCCTGCCAGAAGTAGGACACACCAGCGCCTCTTTTGTGGCACGATCTGATAGGCAATCAGCACCAGTGGCAGAAAGAGAAAGAGATAGGTCACTTCATGGTAAGCCATCTTAGTTCTCCTGCAATCTCTTTACCATAGCATAGATGGCTTGCACGGAATTAAAATTCTGCGGAATGATCTCGGATGCTTCTATCTCAATATCAAAAGTCTCGTCCAATTCTGCCACAAGGGAAATCACACCAAAGGAATCTAAGATACGATTATCGATCAATCCCTCCTCATGCTCCCAATCAATGCTGTCATCCACGTCATTTAAGATAGTAAGTAATTCTTCCATTTTTATTTCTCCTCTGATTCTGTATTTTTATGAGTTCCAAACATAAGTCTCGCGTCTTGCCCGGACTTGCGTAAAACCAGCGACCGGATCGTAGAGAATGACCGCCGGAAGCACATGACTTAAGAAAAGTGCCATGCCCTCCGTGACCGCATAGGCTCCGGTATTTTCAAAGATGATGGTCGATCCGACCCGCAGATCATCAATCTTGAAATTCTGTACCAGAATATCGTTTCCTGTGCAGAGTTCCCCGCAGATCGTCCAGTCTTGGTAGATGCCCCTGGTCCCCTGCGGACGGATGGTAAGTTTTGGCTGATACATGCCCCGGATCTGTCCGTCATAATTGACCTGATGCATACCGCCATCGATAATGCAGTAATTTTGGTCACCGCTTCGCTTGGTATCCTTGACCGTCGTAATGTAATAGCCACAATCCGCCACAAAGGCACGCCCCATTTCCAAGGTGACCTTGCCCTGCCACTGCATCTTTGTCAAGATATCCGCAATGGCTTCTAATGTCTCAAAGCGTTCATCCGTCTGTCTCGCAAAATAAGGCACTGCCAGCCCCGGTCCGTATTCCAGTTCCGTCACCTGATAGCCTGTTTTTTCCTTTAGACGGGCAAAGACTTCATCCAGATATGTCAATTCCTCCAAGGTCTTTTTCCGCTTCTTCTGTGTCCCGGAAAAATAGTGGATACCACAGATCTCCAAAAGATTCTTGTCCTGTTCCAGTTCCACGATATTGGTCAGCGTCTCCTCATCCATGCCGAACTGGTTGCCCGAGGTCAGGCGCAAGTATACCGAGACCCTTTTCCCGCTGCTTCTTGCCCATTCATTTAAAATAGCATATTGATTTAAGGACTCGATCGTATAATGGCAGCGGTTTCCATAAGTCTCCAAAATCTCCCACAGATCATCCCGGTCTTTCATCACACCGGAGATCAAAAGGTTCTCCGCCGGGATCTCTTTTTGCTGACAGATGCGGAACTCACCCATGGAACACACTTCGATGCGATCGACTTCCTCTGCCAGGGCTCTTACCAAAAAGGGATTGGCTTTCATGGCGTAGCAAAGGTCTGCCCTGTGCCTCAGGATCCCACGGAATGCCCGGGCGCGCTTTTTTGCCTGCTCTACATCAAAGACATAGGTCGGTGTACCAAAGCGCAGGATGGCTTCATCCAAAACGGTCTCATCCAACCGATCTATGTAAGGAAAATTTTCTTCTTGCATGTTTCCTGTCTCCTATCTTTTTCTTTATGCCGATTCCAAGATGCTCTTAAAATAGGCACGGTCGGTCTTTCCGTTTTTATTGAGCGGAAAAGACTCTGCCTGAATGAACTTACGCGGCACCATATAATCCGGCACATGTTCTTTCAGCGACCTGCGGATCTCTGCGCTTTTCACATTTCCCAGATAAAAGGCAACGATCCGGTTGTGTGCTGCATCCATCAGACAGCAAGAACGCTTGAGATTTGGCACCATATCCATGGCCTGCTCGATCTCCTCCAGTTCGATCCTGTGTCCCATGTGTTTGATCTGAAAATCCTTGCGTCCGCAGAAATAGAGCAGTCCTTCCTCATCAAAATATCCCAGATCGCCTGTATGATAGAAACGCTGCCCTTCCACCAGACTTTGCCCTGTCATATCGGATGGCAACTGATCTTTTTCCAGATAACAGAATCGCTTTCTTGTCTCCAGTTCATTGTTGTAATAACCATTGGCAAGGGACTGCCCGCTCACACAGATTTCTCCCTGCCGCCCGGCTTCTGTGATGAGTCTATTATGCTCATCCAAAAGAAAGACCTGTCTTCCGGCAAATGCTTTTCCGATCGGCAATTTTTCGCCCTCGGTCACCGCATGGTCGATGATGTGATAGGTGCAGTTGCAGGTGATCTCCGATGGTCCGTAGAGGTTTACGAACACAGCGTCAGGCAAGGCATCCTGCCAGAGTTTTAACTGTTTGTTTGGCATGACCTCACCACTGAACATGACTCGCCTGATCTCAGTCGGCACCCGGTATTTCAAGCCTCCCAAAGAAGAAATAATGGTCAGTGCCGATACTGCCCAAGTCAGACTTGTCACATGCCGGTCGCACAGATAGTCCAAAAGCAGTGGCGGTGCCGAAAAATAGGTGCGTGGTATAAGTACCAAGGTCGCCCCGGTCATCACGCAGGAATAGATATCCTTGACCGACACATCAAAGTCAAAAGGCGCCTGGTTGCCCAGCCGGTCTTCTTTTGTGATGGAAAACGTCTGGGTGAAATGTGAAATAAAATCAATAACTGCACCGTGACTGACGGCAATTCCTTTTGGCATGCCGGTGGATCCGGAAGTAAAAATACCATAGAGGATGTCGGTCGACTGACTCTGCGCACGGATCTTCTGGAGTTTGACTTCCGCGACCAGATCATTCCAAGGCTGGTCCGCTGCATTTTCCACAGTATCCTTATCCTCTACACCATTATTCGTCACATCAGGGGAAGAAAGCAGAGTCTGCATATCCATGATCTTTTGTCTGTCCTCTGTTTCCTCCCTTTGCATGGTGCTTAGGATATGATTTAAATTTTCTATGTATTTTTCATCTGCGATCACAAGGCTTGGTCGTAAAACCGAAAAGATCCTCTGGATACGGTCTTGAGGCTGCATAGGATCGACCATCACATAAAAGCCTCCCGCATACAAAATGCCAAACATAAGGGCCAGGGTCTGTGTGCTCTTTTCTGCCACGATAACCACGGCATCCTGTCTTTTTATCTGATCGCACAGGGTACTGCCGATCCGCTTTGCCCGATAGACCAGTTCCGCCCACATCAAGGATGTATGCTGGTCCTCCACAGCGATCTGTGTCGGATACTTCTTTGCTGTTTTTTCCAAATAATCCAGTACATTCTTCATCTTTCTCTGTCCTTTCTCTCTTGTCTTCTATCATTAGACGTAGAAACCCATCATTTGTTACAATCTTTTTTCGCCCTCTAGTATGATATTTATTTCTTAACAATCCCCTAAAAGCACTTCTTAACTTTTCTAAACCTTTTCTTTAGAAATAGCTGTATTTTCCATATAGAAAAAGCCACAACAGATATGTTTTTCTTACATATCTATTGTGGCTTTTGTGCCATTAAGATTCAATGAGGCAAGTGTTTAAGATTTGGTTAAGAAATAATGATGGGGACTTCATGTTGCTTTCAAAAATTCCAGTTGAGATACGACTATGAATATCATATGCTCCATAGTATCCTTTGGGATGATGTGACGCGTCACAGATCACCACACCAATATTATACTCTGCTAATGCACATAACAACCTGGTTGTTAATTTTGTCATCAAATTGTCAATGATCAACATAGAAATATCAGAGAGTGGAATCCAAATATCCCCTTCCAAACGATTGATGACTAGATTATCCAGTTTTACCTGCATCTGTTGCTCTGTTTCCAACATTACCACACGAAACCCCATACGCATTTCCTCCTTAAAAGAAAAAAAGAACACCTTTCGGTGTTCTGATTTCGGCATAAAGCCTTATTTTAGTAGGTCTGTACAAATTAAGTGAATATAAAATCTTCCGACCTAAAGTTACAATAGCATCTTTTGTAGGATTCGTCAAGTTGCACAAAATATGCACATATTTTACATTCACTTAATTTGTACAGGTACTAAAACTTACAAGTCAGGACAGTGAAGACGAGGTGATTTTATATTCACTTAATTTGTACAGGTACTAAAACCAAACCGCCATAATTTTATGGGAGCAAATATTTTATATTCACTTAATTTGTACAGGTACTAAAACCGTGCTGTATTTGAATTTCTTCGTATATGTATTTTATATTCACTTAATTTGTACAGGTACTAAAACCGGAGCAACAATAAATACACTCGCCTCGGTACTCCTCGTTCCATCCATATCCCAAGCAACCGTATCATTTAACACCGTAAGACATTTTTTAAATCTTTCTTCATTTTTCAATGGTTCAAAGACACCTCCACGATGGATCAAATTTTTTGCATCGAACAAGCGCACCGTTCCATCATCAAAATACACATAGACTGTATAATCTACACCCGCAAGTGTTTGTATAACAATCGGCATATATCCTGCCTTTCTTTTAACCAAAATACATATTCCCTAAAATATCCACATGATACTTTCTTATACAAGATGTTTTACCTAACCCAAACTGATGTCGATCTTGTTTACTAAACTTCGGGGCATCTATTGGTTTTGTTTCAATATAATTTCTTTTTTGAGGCATGGTTCTCGATAAAAACCTCTCCGTAAAATACTCACCGTTTTTCTCATAATAGACAATATCATTTTTGTAGAAAGAATCTGTCATATGAAATCCCAATTCATGCAACTGCTTATAGGACTGTTCCTCTTTTAACACGCCCTCGGAAATAAGACGTCTGGTATAATTTTCTTCATCAATGCTGCCATCTGCTTTCAAGTCAGCATATTTCACACCAACCAAATAATATGCTTGTGACGGCTCATGATACCACACATCCATGCGGTATGGATTTAACGAATCCAGAATAACCTTTTTACTCCCCTTTTCAAACCCATAATTCTGCGACAGATCAATACAACTATTTACCTCTCCATCCATATATTTTAATGTCGTAATCTTAGGTCCATTATGTTTTTTACTATATTTTCTCAGATAATCTCCTGTTTCCTTCTCATATTCTTTGAAAGGATTCGTTGCATCTGGATACATCCGATAAATACTCATAAGATCCTGCCATGTTCTTGGATCATTTTTGTACATCAAAATCCGATCTTGATTTCCATCCTCGATCATCTTTTTTAATGTTTTATATCCATTGGATTTCTCCGCCGAATATATGTCCAGTTTGCTGATTCTAAAGGTCTTTCCCTCGTACTCTCTGGTTCCATAAATAGTTGCGTTACTCAAGCCCCGATTTGGCTTTGTATCTACCTTGTGCCAATATTTCACTCGCTTTTCCGCCTCAGAGATCAGTTTTTTGATGGTATATAGACGATTGGCATACATCTGTTCTTCATAGGTGCGATCCGTAAATACCTCATTCCAACGATTGCGATCCTTGATCTCCTCACTGTCAAAATCTACCACCTGCCGCATCAATACCTGATAATCCTCATAACCCATCATGGCAAAACACATAATCATGGCATCAACTGCATGATGCGCATAGGTCTCATCACGGTTCTTTGACAAACGCAACGCCTTTCGCATTTCTGACGTAAAAGCACCTCGAACCACTTTTACTTTTGTACCAGTTTCATGTGCCTTGAAATAGTCCTGCAAAGAATTCAATACCACACGGGATGCGTATCTCGTATCATTCAGATTTCTGTTGATAAATCCTTTTAATACTCCAACTTTTGTAATATCCTCGCGATTTAAAAGATTATTGACTTTTCTCGTCCCTAAGGCATTCTTTCTTGTCAGAACCACACTCATAAATTCATGAAAATCATATTCACGATTTATCTCATGTAAATACATGTACGGTGTCATATTACCTTTTTTCTGATTTTCCGTAGCATACACCAATACTTTGTTAGAACGGCTATCATCAAATGAAATAGACTTTGGGATAATATGATCAATTTCAAACATTTGCGGTTCATTTAGCAAATCCTCGATTGCAATATTCTTGCCCGAGTACAGACACACGCCATCTTGTTCATTCCACAATTTTAATTTCATTACAAGGTTCTTCTGCTTGCGAAAATCTTCCTCTTGAATGCGGATACCATATGCATCTTTTATATAATCCAGAATTGTATTTAACTCTTTCTCATTCTTTTTCTGCGCATCAGTAATGCGTTTTCTCTGTTCTTCCTCATTACGATCGCGTGGCATTTCAATGACCACTTCTTCTAAAACACCATACTTTTTGATCAATGCATTCAGAATGTTTATCGTCACACGCACAGATCGAACGACCACTGGATTATATATCTCTTTCGTAACCATGTCTTTAGGTATGTATTTACTTTCCTTATAGCAGTCCACCCTAGACTTAAAAACACCCATGTCCGTCAAGATCTGCATTTGATTTTTCGGCTGACTATACATCATCGGTATCATGTCATGCATGATCGATAACCCAAAAGACTGCCACTTGCTAAAAGAGGCTCCATTCTTTCTTCTAAACATAATAAGCAGATCTCTGATTTCCTGCTCCTTGGTTTCGTCTGATGAAAAATGAATATCCGCATCATCCAGTGCAGTCAAAATGCCATCTCGTTCTGTATTGATCGTCAGTATTCTGACCACTTCATCCCACAATGCAACGTCATACGCATCTATATCTACATCCAGTTCTGCCAATGCTTTTTTCAACTTGCGATAGGTCTCCATCGTGTGAAATAACTCTTTTTCACTTTTGTCGATGCGCGCTCCTTCCAGCGAGACTATGTCTTCACCTATTGCCTTTTTAATGATTTTTCTTGGACTTACTGTTGTTGCATTTTTATACTCAAAAACAATTGCCCGCTTCTGTTCTTCGGTTAGTTTTTCTCCATTGACTTTTAGATTGCACAAATCATTTAATGCATTAAATTCCTGCGCAGTGAAAGATGCTCCTGCTGCACGTTCTTCGTCCGGATTGACACTACAATGCCCTATCAGCCGAGAAAAGAGATTCTGTTCCGTAATATATTTACCAGCATCATCCAAAGCAGTTGTATAGATTCCATAATCAGTACGCGACAATTCATTTCCCGGTCCCTCATAGTATGCTCTCTTACGTCCGAAAATCTCCAGATACTTTTTGACGAACTCTGGGCTTATCTGCGTATGATACTCTTGCTGCTTCTCCAAGAAATGCTCTACCTCTGCTTGATAAGCACTTGTCGTAAAAACATTGGATAAAATGATATTTTCATCTTCCTCCGATACACTGATCTGACCTCTGTATTTACCATAGTGTAATAATCTGTCCAACTGGATCTGGCACGGATATTGCCCCTCATTGATCTTATTTTGATTAATTGATAAACCCTTCTGATAATCTGATCCACTTACCGCACCATCAAATTCTGCATCATCTAAATAAGAAATTCCCCTATGCTTGAGCATCGTCAGCAGAACCCAATATATCTCATCCAATGATAATTCCTGCTGCAATCCATTAACACGCAATTCCAGTTGATTATTGCACACGTCCTCTGGAATCTGCATACCAGAATTCTTCCATAACTTCTGATAATCAAAGATTCTGGTTTTCCTGCGCCTAGTCAATCTACGCACTTGACGTGCTGACCTGCGATCTACATTTTTACTGGCATCGGCACACTCAAACAGATTCGATCCTGATTCTAAGATTTTAATCTCATCCTCTACGGAAATAACTGTCCATCCAACAGATGCCACACCTATGTCTAATCCAACACGAATCCCCATAACTTCTCCTCCACAACTTCTCTCCATTCTAATTAATACGAAAATAACTTCTCAATTCCACTTAGTACTCAACTAGTATAATGTATTTTATCATATTCAATATAAAAAAACACCTCGGAACCAAACTTCCGAGGTGTAACATACTTTTTTGAAGCGCCATAAGGTGCCTTGAATTGTAAATTCCTATCTCTTTGAGAACTGTGGTGCTCTACGAGCTGCCTTCAAGCCGTACTTCTTACGTTCTTTCATTCTAGGATCTCTTGTAAGATATCCGTTAGACTTCAGAACTGGTCTGTAATCAGCATCTACCTGAAGTAATGCTCTAGCAATACCATGTCTGATGGCACCAGCCTGACCTGTGTAACCGCCACCCTTAACGTTTACTAAAACGTCGAACTTGTCAAGATTGTCTGTAGCAACGAGTGGCTGACGAACAACAACCTTTAAAGTCTCAAGTCCAAGATACTCATCGATATCTCTTTTATTGATTGTGATCTTACCTGTTCCAGGTACTAAATATACTCTAGCAACAGATGATTTTCTTCTTCCTGTTCCGTAATACTTTGTATTAGCCAATGTGATTTACCTCCTTACCGAATTAAAATGTCAACTCTTCTGGTTTCTGAGCTGCATGCTTGTGATCTGGGCCAGCGTATACAAATAACTTTGTGTACATCTCTCTTCCTAAAGGTCCCTTTGGAAGCATTCCCTTAACTGCATGTTCGATAACTCTGTCAGGATGCTTAGCTAACATCTCCTTTAAAGTTGTCTCTTTCATTCCACCAACATAGTCTGAATGATGATAATAGATCTTCTGGTCTAACTTCTTACCAGTAACCTTGATCTTCTCTGCATTAACAACGATCACATAATCTCCGCAATCAGCATGAGGTGTGTAAATCGCTTTGTTCTTTCCTCTTAATACCTTAGCAACTTCAGAAGCAAGACGACCTAATGTCTGTCCTTCTGCATCTACTACATACCATTTTCTCTCAACCTGACTTGGGTTTGGCATATAAGTCTTCATTTGGTTTCCTCCTTAAATAACATAAAGCGTCAGTCTCGTACAATGTCCGAAATACGATCACTGACATGTCTATAGTCAAAACACGTTTCGGGGCTAATGAAACTGTGCTTCTAAACTACATCAGCCGTTACATTATATTACGCACACGGTCTTTTGTCAATTCTTTTCTATAAATATTCCAGCCCGATCATGGTAAGTCCATGCGCCGGTGCTGTCGGTCCTGCCAATTCTCTGTCCTGTCCCGCAAGGATGCTTTCCATATCCTCCGGATTTTTGACCCCTGCGCCCACCTGGATCAGGGTCCCGGCAATGATGCGCACCATATTGTAAAGAAATCCGTTCCCCTGCACGCGGATACGGATCATGTCTCCCTCACGCACCACATCAAGCGCATAGATCGTGCGCACATAAGTATTGGTCTGCGCATGCACGGACGCAAAGGAAGTAAAGTCATGTTCCCCCACCAGATAAGCCGCCGCCTTTTGCATGGCACTGACATCCAGCGGATAGTGATAAAAATAACTTGTCCTTCTCTCCAGTGGCTGGCGAAAACGACAATTTAAAATACGATATTCATATGTCTTCCTACTCTTGGCAAAACGTGGGTGAAAATCCTTCGGCACCTGACATGACTCCTGCACCACAATATCCTCCGGCAGACGCTGGTTGAGTGCAAAAGAGATCTTCTCCGCCGGCATTCTGGTATGGGTTTCAAAAACTGCAACATTGCCCAGAGAATGAACGCCGGCGTCCGTCCTACTGGCACCTGTCACCGTGATTTTCTCCCCCAAAAGAGAACTCAAAGTCTCATTGAGCACCTCTTCGATCGTAATACCATTGGGCTGGATCTGCCATCCGCAGTAATTGGTTCCCTCATATGCCACGACCAGTTTTACCCGCATTAAAGCACCACCTTTATGACCATCAAGAGGACAAAGTAGGCGATTACGACCACATATGCCAGACGATCGACCTTATGATAGACCAGTGGCATCATCTTGGTTCTGCCCTCGCCACCGACATAACATCTTGCTTCCATCGCCAGTGCCAGATCATTGGCACGGCGGAATGCCGATACAAAAAGCGGCACTAAGAGCGGCACCATATTCTTCGCTTTCTTGATCAGTCCACCCGTCTCAAAATCCGCGCCTCTTGCCATCTGTGCCTTCATGATCTTGTCCGTCTCCTCGATCAGAATCGGGATAAAACGAAGGGCGATCGACATCATCATTGCGATCTCATGCACCGGTACATTGATCTTCTGCAAAGGTTTCAATGCCTTTTCCAAGCCGTCCGTCAACTGATTTGGGGTTGTCGTCAGTGTCATCACAGATGAGCCCATGATCAGGTAGACCATACGGATGGTCATCAGCACCGCGTTGCGCAGTCCTTCCCGCGTGATATGGATCTTCCAGAGACTCCAGAGCACCTGCCCCGGTGTCAGGAAAAGATTAAAAAGCCCCGCGATCACAAGCAAGATCATAATAGCCCTGAGTCCGCGCAGCATAAATGATAAAGGCACCCTGCTCAGGGCGATCACACCGAATAAAAAGGCGGTCATGACGATGAATCCAACAATGCCGTCAAAAGAAAAGACACTGATGATAAACAGAAGTGTTGCAAATAACTTTGTCCGGGGATCCAGTTTGTGAATGACAGAATCCGCCGGATAATATTGTCCTAATGTAATATCTCTTAACATAAATCTATCCTATCCAACGTAATATCGCTTCTTTTGCTTCATCTACGGTCGTTGCCTCTGTTGAAACACCCATACCCTTTTCCTTCATCTCATGCATCAGGTATGTGACCTGCGGTGCCGCAAGTCCGATCTCCTCCAATTCCTTATAATGATGAAAGACCTGACGCGGCGCATCATCAAACTTGACATGTCCGTGATCCATGACAATGATACGATCCACATACTTTGCCACATCTTCCATGCTATGAGAGACCAAAATAACGGTATTGCCGTATCTGGCATGCATATCTGCGATCATATCCAGAATCTCGTCACGTCCTTTCGGATCCAGACCTGCCGTCGGCTCATCCAGGATCAGAACCTGTGGTTTCATTGCAATGACACCCGCGATCGCAGCACGACGCTTTTGTCCCCCGGACAACTCAAAAGGCGAAACATCAAAATATTTTTCCGGCAAGCCCACATTCTGCAATGCCTCATAAGCCCGGAGCGTCATATCCTTTTCCGGCAAGCCCTGGTTCTTGGGACCGAAGCAGACATCCTTAAAGACTGTCTCCTCAAAAAGTTGATGTTCCGGATACTGAAAGACCATGCCCACCTGCATACGCAGATCGCGAAGATCATAATCTTCCTCATAAATATCCTGTCCATTAAAGTAGATTTTGCCCTCCGTTGCCTTCAGCAGCCCGTTCAGATGCTGGATCAGGGTAGACTTTCCGGACCCGGTATGCCCGATTACGCCGATAAATTCACCATCACCGATCTGCAAATTCACATGATCCAGTGCCGTGATCTCATATGCTGTTTTTTCACTGTAACGATAAGATACATTATCTAATATAAATGACATAATTCACCTTAATTTCTCTTGTCTGCCACTTCCTGCAGGGCATCAATCAGTTCTTCTCTTGTCAGAATACCATCCGGTATGGCAAGTCCCGCTTTTTGCAGTTCGTGCGCCAAAAGCGTGATCTGCGGCACATCCAGCCTGTGTTCCTTGAGAGTCTCCACCTGCGAAAAGATACCACGCGGATTGCCCTCCAAAACGACCTTGCCCTGATCCATGACATAGACATAGTCTGCATCCACGACCTCTTCCATATAATGTGTGATCAAAATAATGGTCACACCCTTCTCGCGGTTGAGCGCATGCACAGCCTCCAGGACTTCCTTTCGTCCATTCGGATCCAGCATAGCAGTGGGCTCGTCCAAAATAATGCACTTTGGCTCCATTGCCATGACACCGGCGATCGCCACACGCTGCTTTTGTCCACCGGATAATTTATTAGGAGAATGTTCACGATACTGCCACATACCGACAGCCTTCAGGCTCTTTTCCACCCGCTCCCAGATCTGCTCTGTCGGCACACCGATATTTTCCGGTCCAAACCCGACATCTTCCTGTACCACACTGGCAATGATCTGATTGTCCGGGTTCTGAAAGACCATCCCGGCTTCCTGCCGGATATCATAGGTCAGGCTCTCGTCCGACACATCCATACCATCTACGATCAGCGTTCCCTCACTCGGTGTCAAAAGAGCATTCAGATGCTTGGCGAAGGTAGACTTGCCTGATCCGTTATGTCCCAATACCGCGATAAACTGTCCCGCTTCCACGGAAAGATCCATGTGATCAAGGGCTGTGCGGATACTCTCCACATTACCCTCTTCATCGCGGATGATATATTCATGTACTAAATCTTTTGCTTCAATGATTCCCATATCTGTTCCTTTTTACCAGTGTAGGCGATGCAACTCGCCCTCCAGTCTCATGTGGTCGAAATGATTCTGACGCAATGCCTCATAGAGGACGATCGCCACAGAGTTTGACAGGTTGAGAGATCTTGTCTCTCCGATCATCGGAATACGGATGCATTCCTCCGGGTGCTCGACTAGGATCTCCTCCGGAATACCTGCACTTTCCTTGCCAAACATGATAAAACAATCCGGCTCAAAAGATACATCCGAATAGACATGTTTTCCCTTGGTCGTTGCATAATAAATCTTTGCTCCCGGATTGCGCTCCAAAAAGTCATTCCAATCATCATAACGTGTTACGTCCAACTGATCCCAGTAGTCCATGCCCGCACGTTTGACGGTCTTGTCATTCAGTTGAAAGCCCAGTGGCTCGATCAGATGCAGTTTTGTCCCTGTTGCCACACAGGTTCGACCGATATTTCCTGTATTTCCCGGAATCTCCGGTTCATGTAAAATAATATTCAGCGCTGCCATTTACGCACCTTTTCTTTCTTCTCTTAATTCTGTCACAAATTCTTCCAAGCGATCCAATGCCACTTTCAGATTATCCAAAGAATAGGCATAGGAAATACGCAAAAATCCCTCTCCGCAGGCACCAAATGCCGTTCCCGGCACAACGGCGACCTTTTTACGGTTCAAAAATTCTGTTGCAAACTCTTCTGATGTCATACCAAATTCCTGAATGGATGGGAAAATGTAAAAAGCACCAAAAGGCTCAAAACATTGCAGATGCATCTCCTCAAAACGATGGATCAGATAACGTCTGCGTCCATTATATTCTTCCCGCATATGTGCCACATCTTCGTCACAGTGGCGCAGGGCTTCTACTGCCGCATACTGGCTGGTGGTCGGCGCACACATGATGGCATACTGATGGATCTTTAGCATTTGCTTGATGATGATCTTTGGAGCGCAGGCATAGCCCAGTCTCCATCCGGTCATAGCATGCGACTTGGAAAAACCATTGATGAGAACGGTTCTCTCTTTCATGCCCGGCAAAGATGCGATCGACACATGCTTTTCCAAATAGGTAAGTTCTGCATAGATCTCATCACTCAAGACATAAAGATCATGTTTCTTGACCACCTCTGCGATCGCTTCTAAATCTTTCTTTTCCATGACAGCCCCGGTCGGGTTGTTTGGAAACGGCATGATCAGGATCTTGGTCTTGTCCGTGATGGCTGCTTCTACTTCCTCAGCCGTCAGACGGAACTGGTTTTCTTCTTTCAGATCGATCACGACCGGAACGCCTCCTGCCAAAACCGTACATGGCAGATAAGAGACATAACTCGGCTGCGGGATCAAGACCTCATCCCCCGGATCTAGCATGGTACGCAGGGCAATGTCGATTGCCTCACTGCCCCCTACCGTGACCAGGATCTCATCCTGATAATCATAAGTCAGATCAAATCTGCGGTGCAGATAGTTTACGATCTCTACCTTTAACTCCTTGAGACCTGCATTAGAGGTATAAAAGGTACGTCCGCGTTCCAGAGAATAGATTGCTTCATCACGGACTCTCCATGGTGTATCAAAATCCGGCTCACCAACACCCAGTGAGATCGCATCCTGCATTTCACTGACGATATCGAAAAACTTTCGGATACCGGATGGTTCAATTTCTACGATGGTCTTTGACAGTGGGTTTCTCATAGGCTCACCAACTCTCTCTCATCCTTGCGCTGTTCTGCCATGATCGTGCCGTGATCCTTATATTTTTTCAAAATAAAGTTTGTCTTGGTGCTAAGGACAGAATCCAGCGGGGACAACTTATCTGATACAAATTCGGAAACCTCACGCAGGGTCTTTCCCTCCAGTGTCACCATAAAATCAAAGCCACCGGAGATCAGGTAAACAGAATTGACTTCCGGGTAGTTGTAGATGCGCTCTGCCACCTTGTCAAATCCCATGCCGCGCTGTGGTGTCACACGCACTTCAATCATGGCTGTCACCTTTTCGATCCCAGCCTTTTCCCAGTTGATCAGGGTATGGTAACCGCAAATGATATGTGCCTGCTCCATCTCCTCCAACTCATTCATGATCGTTGCTTCGTCCGTTCCCATCATAATTGCCAGATCATGCATATCTATTCTACTATTGGTTTCGATATAACTTAAAATCTTCTCTCTCATACTATCTCTCCTCATTTTCCCATCTTCCTATAAGACTTTATATAATTCGTCCGTCTTTGGCGGTTCCAAAAATCTGCGTTCCTCGTCCCGGATGATCACGCGGTCATTACCCTCGGTCGCCTTGCCGATCACAGTCGCCGGGATCCCTGCCTCCTGTAATGCCAGTACCAAAGCATTGCCATCCGCTGCTGCCATGAGCATCATGCCACTCGAGATCAAACCATAAGGATTGACATCGAAGTATTCACAGATCTCGACCGTCTCCTGACGGATCGGTATTTTCTTTAGATCGATTTCCAGTCCAACGCCGGATGCTTCTGCCATCTCCCAGAGAGCACCGAAAAGTCCTCCCTCCGTGACATCATGCATTGCCGCGACGCCGGACCTGACGGCGACTGCAGCCTCCGGTACGACCGATAAGTAGCGGTCAAAGTCAATGGCAGTATCCACAAATTCTGCCGGGAAATGTTCTTTTAATTCAGTTTCCTTTTCCTTGGCAAAGATCATCGTCCCCTCAATGCCGATCCATTTGCTGACGACAATATCCATGCCGGCCTTGGCTCCTGCGGTCGAGACCAGACTGCCCTTTTTCGCCTTAGCAACCCCCGCGACGTTGACCACCGGTTGGTTGACCACCGCGGTCACCTCCGTATGTCCGCCCAGGATCTGCATCTTGGCTTCCCTGCATGCATGTTCCATCTGCTCCATGATGCGCTTGAGGGCGATCTCCCTCGTTCCATCCGGCAGTAAAATAGTCAGCATAACTCCAATCGGTTCGGCTCCCGCACTCGCCAGATCATTTGCCGTGATCTGGATGGCAAGTTTGCCGATATCCTTGGCTGTACCGGTAATCGGATCCGTTGACATCACAAGGATCTCATCCTCACCGAGTGCCAGTGCGGCGCAGTCCTCGCCGATCCCCGGTCCCAAAATGACTTCGTCACGCTTGTAATGCAGTTGTTTCATAACGGATCGTTTTAACACGTTCTCCGGGACTTTGCCAATCTTCATCTGTCTGTCCTCTTTGTCCTATCTACTATATATGTACCATAAGGCTGCTTGAACCCAAGCAGCCTTTTCTATGCTATCTCTTTTTGTGTAATTGCCCGCAATCCTACTGTGCCGTTGTTCCGGTCGCATCCGGTGTTGTCGTCTGGGTCTGCTGCTGGGCTGCCTGCGCCGCCTGCGCTGCCGCGTCTGCTGCCGCCTGGGCCGCTGCTGCATCTGCTGCTGCCTGGGCTGCTGCCGCCTGGGCTTCCGGTGTATAACTTGCGATTGTAGAACGGATCGTTGCATCATCCTTGGTTGCGATCGCTGCATTGATAGCAGCTGCCGCTTCCGGCGTAGCACCGCCAACGCCGACAGAGATCACTTCCTTAGAAGGATTGTATTTGCTGTTGTTAAATACCTTGCGGCTGACTTCCACATCATTTTCATAAACGATCTTCCAAAGTCTTGCCGTATAGCCAATGTGCGGCTTGGTCGTTGTCTCGATATAGCCTACCGGCTGATCGCCAACGGCAACGTATTCCTTCTCCGGCTCTGTCTGGCTTGTCACTTCACTGACAAAATCCACACGACGGTTGGAAGGTCTGGTTTCCTTACCATAAATATTGAAGTAAATGATACCACCACTGGTGTAACCCTCAATATAGATCGGAGTTTCCTGATTATTCTTAAACTGCAGATCCTTGATACCATCCGCGATTGCAGCATCCATGGACGGTTCTACATAGGAAACGATCATGGAGTGCGCAGCTCTGGTCACAATCTCAAGTTCTGCACGGATGACTGCATTGTAAAGCGTCGTCGATACCTGACAGATACCACCGCCATAGGTCTCAACCGTCGTCCCGTTCTCATAAGAACCAGCCGGATAATAGCCGTTCTCTGCGGTTGTCGGTCCAATGGCTTCAGATACGGAAACAGTCTCTCCCGGATATACCACAAGACCATCCAACTTGCTTGCACCGGTCTTGATATTGTTGGTACGTCCGTTTACCACAGTACCAAAGTCTGTATGATAAGAACCAAGTACATCCTGAATGCTTTCCAGTTCTTCCTTGGTGCCTCTCGGCTCATCTTTTTCTGTCAAAAGTTCAATGGAAGCATCTTTGCCATCCCAATCTGTAGAAATGAAATCAGCGATCTTTACCGCAGATTTTCCGGTCATAAGAGCCACGCCCTCAGATCCTTCCACATACTCAAACTTGCCATCCACACGTTTTACCGTATTGTCCACTGCCTCTGTAACAAGATTTGATTTGTTTTCATTTAAGAAAGCCTCGACCGTCGCCGTATCGGAAGTCAGGGAAATAGAAAAATCCTTTTCCTTGCCAGCCTTCATATCTGCATTTGCCTTGAATCGTTCGATCAGATTGCCTTCTTTTCCATAATTGAGGGCACGCTCTGTCACATCTGCATTCTTGGCGCAAAGACCGATGTCATCGCCATCCGCCTCAATGCTCTTATCATCTGCGGTCAATGTAAACGTCACATCCTGATACTGGTCGACATACTGCTGCACAACCGCATTTGCCTCGTCTAGGTTCATACCGGATACATCTGTCCCGCCAATGGAAATATGATCCTGAATGACTGCGCCATCCTGTGTCGTATCATTGGTATTCTCTTCTGCTGAAACCTGCTGCACCGGGAAGGCAAGACCTATACCGCATACGATCCCAAATGCCGCAACTAACATTCTCATTCTATTCTTCATAATAACCTCTCATCATTATTATTATCTCTATCCTATCGGTTCAGAGTTCATTTTATACTACCTTGCCCCCGCTTTTCAATATCTAAAGAGACGAATATCGTTGACGTGGTCTGGCAGTTTTAGTATATTTTTAAAGAAGACAGGCAAGAAGCATCGTAGCAAGCATACATCCGATGATCACCAAAATGATCACAGCAGATGCGATCCTTCTTTTTTTTGACTGCTTATAGTATGTCATTTCAAACACCTCGCTTAGTTTTCATTTATTTTAAGAAACATATCGTAAACACGACTTTGTTTCAGAAAGGACAGGGTATGAAGTTCCCTTTTTTAGCCATATTTCTCGGCATTGGCATCTTTCTTGCCATCCGTTATAAAAGTCTGAACAAAAAGCAGGATGAAGTCACACAATCCTTCTGGGAAAGAGAGGCGGCTGCCAACGCGGCTCCCTCTGCCGATCTTGACAATATTAAATATATTACCATTCCTCTGGATAAATTTCCACTGGGTTTCTCAAAAGATCCTGCGATTTGTTCTCTGGAAAATACCTTAAGAGATTTATCTAAAAAACGCCTCTTAAATCTGACTGGCAAGACCAATACCGAATTAAAGGAATCCTACGGCGTTGCCAACTTGACGACCATGCAATCCATCGGCGAGGATTTTGATCTTTTGACCATTACCCTCAAGGATTATGGTGCTGCCCTGATCGAACAGGGCCTTTTGGCAGATGCCATCAGTGTCTTAGAATTTGGTGTTGCCATCGGCACCGACATCAGCCAGAATTATAATATGCTGGGCGACTGTTATCTGGCGCTTGGAAAAACAGACAAGATCTCTTATCTGATCGAACAGGTCGAATCCAGAAACCTCATGCTGGCACCAAGTATCCTGCGGCATTTGCGGGGGCTTTTATCCGAAGACAGCACAGACGGTCCCGTAAAGGTTCCGGAGAATTTCGAGACAAACAAAAATTAAGACCCAAAAAGCCTGTATATACCAAAGTTTTATTTGATATATACAGGCTTATTTTATTAGATCACATGCATGACATTGCGCAGTAAAATCTCGCCTCCTGCGACCCAGAGCAAAAGTGCTCCGGCAGCATAAGCACCGGTCTTGGACTCAAAACCGAAATGATATCCCGTGTAGATGCCGGAAACAACAACTAAGATCGAACATACCAGGATAACAAGACCCATCATAGCAATGGATGTACCGACGAATCCGCAGGCACAACCGGCACACAGGGTATAAAAACTGGTAACGGCAATAATCTTGATATAGTCACGCACACGGATATCATCCCTGCGTTTTTCCTGGACAAATTCACGTTTGATCGCCTTGACGATCAGGCGGATTCCCAAAAGGGCAAACACAACGGTTGCCACGATATATCCGATTTCTTTTGCATTCTGAATAATCTGATACTTCTCCAACTCATAGCAGACAAAATAGCCGCCAAAGAAAAAAATCAACTGTAATAAGGTCACGATCGTACTTGCGATCATCAGCGACTTACGCTTTACATCTGCAAGCATGGCTCCCTCGATCTCCATTGCGGCAAAAATATCAAGACTGATGCCCGCAATGATCAATATATTCTCAATCCAATTCATGGAATCCTCCTACCGATATCTTAGAATCAAACTATGGTCTCTATCGAAACCGCTATTATAGTATAAGAGACTTGTCTGCTCCATTACATATGCAAACGCAGACCACTGTAATAAAGCACTATACATTTTAGATGATATGTATATATCAACTGATAATTTCAATCATGGATTTCTGTGCCATGATCACATAAACTTCGACCAATTCCGCTATCGGCACCTGCATGCCACCCTCGACCCACTGCACGGCAACATTGCATGCCATGTGGGCATAATAAGCTGCGATTCTCTCCGGGCTCAGCCAGGAATAGGTGATCCTTTCCCGCAATTTTTCCTTGTTCATCCGCTGTAAGATCAGTTTCTGCACGGCATCTTCCATCATCTCCACAAAAGAATTCTGTCCCTCTAAGCGGACTGCCTTCTCATAGAAGTCCCGTTCCTTTTCCATGGCAGTAAAAAGATAGGTGATCCCCTCCCGCAAAAGTCCGTTATCAAAAAGCGGCATTGCCGGTTCCATCAGATCTTCGCGCACGATCCACTCTAACAATTCATACTTATCCTGAAAATGGTTATAAAAGGTCGGACGGATCACACCCGCCTTATCCGTTATTTCCTTGATTGTAATTTTTTCGATGGGTCTTGTCTTACTTAATTCTTTCAGACTTTCCGCAAGAATCACATCGATCCCATTCTTGCCTTGATTTGCCATATGCTCTCCTAGATCATTAGTTTTACAATGGTAATGTTGTATGCGCTCCTATCTCCGCGCAGATTGATTTCTTTTCCATCCTCCAAGAGGCGGACGGTTGGTCTTTGTACAAAGCCCGGATGATTTTCCACAACAATCGCATGTCTGCCATCTGACAGGACGACTTCGCTCCCCACCGGGTAGATACAAAAGCCTGCGACCATAGTCTCCACAACCTTGGGATCAAACTCCATGCCGGTGCGCGACATAATATATTCGATCACCTCTGCCGGCTGGTAGGACTTGCGTCCCGGTCGCTGTGATGTCATGGTATCATAGACATCTGCCGCCTTTAATATCCTTGCATTGCGCAGCAATTCCTTGCCTTTTAAGTGGTTGGGATAGCCGCCGCCATTGTACCACTCATGGTGCTGATGGACCGTCTCATTGACCGTATCGCCAAAGGAATATCCTTTGCGCAGATACTCATAGCCCGCCCAGGCGTGCTGCTTCATTTCTTCTTCCTCTGCCGGTGTCAGTTTGCGTGTCGCATTGACAAGATCTGGCAGTACAAAGACCTTTCCGACATCATGCAAAAACGCCGCTGTCACCAAGGCATTTAGATCATCTTCCGGCAGTTCCATCTTTACACCCAAAATACCCGCCAGCACCCCGGTATTCATGGAGTGAAAATAAGTGTAATCATTATAGGTCTTGATATCGACCATATTATACATGACGGCTTCGTTGGAAAGCACATCATTTACGACATTCTCAACTACCAGGCGTACCAGACGCTCCTCTGCATCCAGTTCCACATTCTCTGCTGAGCGGCAAAAGAACTGTTGGATCATGGATACGGCTTCGCTCTTGACTTCTGGGCGCACCACATCCGTCACCCGAATATCTCTTGCGATCTCATCATCGATATAGACCCCAGCGATTCCCAAAAACTTTATGTATGTAATATTTTCATTTGTCAATGATGTATTCGGCGCCAACAGCATCCGCCCCGATGCATCATGAAGCCCCTGCCCCAAGACCATGCCCGGCTGCAGTTGCCCCGCTGGAACATATCGCATTATCTTACCTCTTTATTCGTCAAATTCCATGGTTACAAAAAAGCCTTTTGGCGTTTCTTTTATATCCACGACTTTACCCTGACGCGATTTCAAACGCTCCAAGGTTGTATAGTTGCCGGACATGGCATAGGCATGTTCCAGCGTATAGTAGTAGGAATTCGGGAGTTTGCTTTCTGTCACCGAGAGAGTCTGTCCTACTTCAACCAGATTCTGCCTTTCCATCTTAAACTCCATCTGTCTCATAAATATTTCGCCAACTTTCCTATCTTACATGTAGTCATCCAGATTTTCTTCGTGAAGGATGGTAGAGTCCACAAATTCCTTGGATGCCTTGTTGACCTTATGTACGATGAACATATCAGATACGCCATCGTAGATCAGCATGATACCGATCAGGATCATGCCTAATTTGACCAAGCCAAAAGCATTACAGATGCAAAGCACGCCTAAAACGATATTTAAGATCGCCATCAAAAGAATACTCCACCAGTTGTGCGCCTTGGTCTTTTTACCCTCAAAGGCGAGAGAAAGATCCTGCACACCATGTACCACCAAAAGAACACCAATTGCAATCGGGATGATGGATGCAACTGCCTGTGGGCTTAAGAACATCCAAAGCCCGATCAGTGTGATAAGTAGGGAAACAATGATCGAGGTATAAGACTTGACCTCATCTATCAGACGCGGTATCAGAGAAACAATCCCCGACACCATAAGGATAATAGCGATCACGCGTGCCAAGACCGTGATCACGGTTGCCGGCCATATAACGAGCAGTACCCCCAGTACCACGCTGAGCACTGCTGCTAATGTCACATCGATCTTAATACTTTTTAATTTATCCATCATAAGGGTCATACCTCCTAGTTGTTTGCAATAAATGCCTTGATTTCATCCGCGCTCTGATAGCCCACAGTCTGTCCTGCCAGCTGTCCATCCTTGAAAAGGAGCAAAGACGGAACGCTCATCACTCTATACCGCATAGCAAGATCCGAGTTGGCGTCTACATCTACATTATAGACAGCGACCTGTCCTGCCATCTCCTCTGCCAAAGCATCCACAACCGGCGCCAGCATCTGACATGGTCCGCACCATGTTGCGGAGAAGTCGACCAGTGCAACCTTTTCTGCCAAAACCTCTGTCATATCATTATTTGTAATCTTTTTCACCATAATAAATTCCTGCCTTTCCTGCCCTTTACGGGCACTTACATTTTATTATGTTCCATTGAATGAACATATATTATATAACACCTAAAATTTACAGTCAATTTTTTCAACCAAGAGTGACAGATAACGTAAAAGGGACTCTGCCGCAAAAGCAAAGACGACCATAAGAAGAATGCAGACTTTTGACATAGCACTTAAGGCAAACAACTGATGGCAAAAGATTCCTGCAAAGATCAAACCCGCGATATTGCCGATCACAATGGCGTATTTGATGCCGCTCATCGGTTTGGATATCTTGATCAGGATCATAAAACCGACCACGCATAAAAGCAGGGTCGCCGCTGTCGCAATATCTTCCGCCGGAAGGGAAAAGACCTGCCCGCAGATCACCAGCGCACCGACTGCCAGAACATCCGTAAGTCCTGCCGGAAGTGCCCGCACTAAGACGCCGCGCATAAAATGTCCCTTGATCCGTTCGCGGTTTGGCTCCAATGCCAGCAAAAATCCCGGAATACCGATCGTAAACATACTGATCAAGGAGATCTGTGACGGCTCCAATGGATAAGTAATCATAAAGACCGCCGAAAATACCGACATCAAAAGCGAGAATATATTCTTTACCAAAAAAAGGCTGGCGGAACGACCTACATTATTGACGACCTGTCTGCCCTCATATACGACCTCCGGCATTTTGGCAAAATCCGAATCCAAAAGGACGACCTGTGCCGCCTGCGCGCATGCCTCGCTGCCGGATGCCATTGCCACACTGCAATCTGCATCTTTCATTGCCAAGATGTCGTTGACACCATCGCCTGTCATGGCAACGGTATGTCCTGCCTCCTGCAAGGCTTTGACGATCAACTGCTTCTGCTTTGGCGTTACCCTGCCAAAGACGGTATAACGTTCTACGGCATCCCTTATCTTTGCCTTACTATCCAGCATCGTCGCATCAACGTAATTCTCTGCGCCCTCAATACCGGCACGCCTTGCGACCTCAGATACGGTCTGTGGATTATCTCCCGAGATCACGCGGATCGCCACATCCTGCTCTTTAAAATAAGAAAAAGTTTCCTTGGCATTGGCACGGATGGGATTGGACAAAGTCACATAGCCCAGTGGCAAAATGCCGTCCGCTTCCTGCCTTGCAAATAGGAGGACACGGTAGCCCTTTTGCACATAAGGGGTGATCTCCTCTGCGATCGTATCATAGGAATCTTTCATAATGAATTCCGGTGCGCCAAGAAAATATCTGCCATCTGGAAATGTCATACTGCCATATTTATTTGCTGACGAAAAATCCTCAATATGGGACGGTTTGCGTCTGCCTGCTCCCACTCCCGTCATCTTGTCCATGGCTGCCCGCAGCGCATCCATGGTTGCATTGTTATCTGTGGAGGCATAGACATAATCTGCCAGCAGCCCCTGTAAGGTCGCCCGATCCCATAGACCCTTGGCAGCTTCTGCCCCACTTTCTTCCATGATCTGTCTGCGCCACAAAATATGGGAAACCTGCATACCCGGCTCTGTGATCGTTCCCGTCTTATCCACACAGAGAACATCGACCCGCGATAGGGTCTCAATACTTTTCATATCGTGCAAAAGCACCTTTTTGGTCGCCAGCCGGATCGTCCCCAGTGCCAGTGCTATCGTTGCCAGAAGATAGAGTCCCTCCGGTATCATGCCAATGACTGCCGCCACGGCTGCCGTCACACTGCGGGCGATCGTTTCGTCATTATAGAAATAACTCTGCCAGAATAAGATCATACCGATCGGTATAATGGCAAGACCCACCCACTTGACCAGTTGATTGATGGATCGGATCATCTCGGACTGCTCCGTACGCTCCATGGACTTGGCTTCCAGTGACAACTTGGATATATAAGAATCCATTCCTACATGGGTCAGCCTTGCATAGCACTGACCGGACACCACAAAACTGCCGGATAAAAGTTCGGCTCCCTGCGTTTTTTTGATCTCATCGGATTCGCCCGTCAAAAGGGATTCATTGACCGCGATCTCACCGGAGATCACGCTGGCATCCCCACAGATCTGGTCGCCTGCCCGCAAGAGGATCACATCATCTTGAACCAGTTCTTCCGAAGCGACCTTCTTTTGACTGCCATCGCGTACCACGATCGCATGCGGAGCGTTTAAGATGCTCATCTTTTCCAAGGTACGCTTGGCACGGATCTCCTGAATAATGCCAATCAGGGTATTTGCAATGATGATCGGTAAAAAAGTCAGATTGCGGAAAGATCCCACCAGACATAAAAGAATCGTAATAACGAGAAAGATAAAGTTGAAATAAGTAAATGTATTCGAGCGTATGATCTCTGCGGTCGTCAGTCCCGTACCCACATCCGCACGATTGTCCTTTCCCTGTCGGATCCTTTCTTCTACTTCTGCTGCACAAAGACCTCTGATCTCGGTCTCCGTCTCTTTGCCCTCAGGGAATCTTGTCATAAAGTGCCACGCTCCTCACTGCCATTTCTTACCATCAGCATAAAGCATGGCACCTTATTTCGCAATAAAAATTCCATAAACATTTTCTTAAATTTTCTTTATTTTAAAAAGCCAAACAATCCCTTCTTTTCGTATGGCTTGCTCTCATAAGAAACCAGTTCATAGCCGATGGCTTTGATCTCCTTTTTCAGCCACGGGATATCCAATTCATTCTCGCTGATAACCACGGTCTCGCCGTCCTTTGCGGAGGATGTGACCTTTTTGATCTGGCAGTTCTTACGCACGACATCATTCATATGCGCCTCACACATACCACACATCATCCCATCGATCTTTAAGGTTGTCTGTATCATAATTTCGTTTTCTCCTTTCTTTCATATACCCCCATCGGGTATCTACATCTTATATATACGCCTGCTTTTTTCTCCTGTCAAGCCTTTTTGTTAGTCTTTGCTAACTTTACACTTTCTCACTTTATCTTATTAAATTATATGTAAACTATTGAAATCCATAGAAAGAACCTATATAGTATTGATTGGAGCAATTTTCGAGATGAAGTTTGCAGGAAAACGACCTTGGTGTCTACCGAAGGAGTAACACTCTCAGGTGCCGGCCACACCGGTGCAACTGCAAATGGATCGACTCTCTGGAGACACCCGGACAGAATGAGCCGGGGGCCGAAGGTGCAAGATGCGTATGTCTTGATACGCAGGAATCTCTCAGGCAAATGGACAGAGAAGATATCAATCTTTCTATTTTCTTTCCAATCTCTCCACAAGAATTTTGCATCCCTTATTAAAACGAAAGAGGTATGAAAAAATGTGGAACTTTATCAATGATTTTTTAACAGCAGTCGATGATTTTGTATGGGGCGTTCCCCTCATGGTGCTGATCCTGTCTGGCGGACTCCTCCTTACCATCCGGCTTGGGCTCTTGCAGATCCGCAAACTCCCACTGGCACTCAAATGGATGGTCAAAAACGAGGAAGAAGGACATGGCGAGATTTCCAGTTTCTCGGCACTTTGTACTGCCTTAAGCGCTACCATCGGCACCGGTAATATCGTGGGTGTCGCAACTGCCGTCTGCGCCGGTGGTCCCGGAGCACTCTTCTGGATGATCGTTGCCGCCTTCTTTGGTATGGCTACCAAATATTCCGAAGGCTTGCTTGCCGTCAAATACCGTGTGGTTGCCCCGGATGGACACAGTCTGGGCGGACCTTTCTACTATATTGAACAGGGCATGGGTAAAAAATGGACCTGGCTTGCCAAGTTGTTTGCTTTCTTTGGCGTATGCGTCGGTCTGTTTGGTATCGGAACTTTCAGTCAGGTAAACGGCATCTCCTCTGCCGTACATAATTTCTTTGACCCAACCGATGCACACACGGTCAAGATCTTACCTTTCCTGGGCGAATATTCCTGGGCGGTCGTTATTGCCTCTTTGATACTTGCCTTTTGTGTTGCCGCTGTATTGATCGGCGGTGTCAAGAGAATCGCAAATGTCAGCCAGATCATCGTTCCTTTTATGGCGATCATCTATGTTGTATTTGTGCTAATCCTTGTTGTCTGCAATATTTCAGAAGTTCCGGTAGCCTTTAAGACCATTGTCGTTGCAGCCTTTGATCCCAAAGCCGTCACCGGTGGTATCGTCGGTTCTATGCTGGTTGCCATGCAAAAGGGTGTTGCCCGCGGTATCTTTTCCAACGAAGCCGGACTTGGTAGTGCGCCGATCGCCGCTGCTGCCGCAAAGACAAAAGAACCGGTACGTCAGGGACTTGTCAGCATGACCGGTACCTTTATCGATACCATCGTGATCTGTACCTTGACCGGACTTTCCATCGTCCTGACTGGTGCATGGCAGGTAGACGGTCTGGAAGGTGTTACCGTGACGACCTACGCTTTCCAGCAGGGGCTTCCTTTCCCGGCAGAGATTTCTTCCTTTATCCTTATGCTTTGCCTGGTATTCTTTGCCTTTACGACCATTTTAGGTTGGGATTACTATAGTGAACGCTGTCTGGAATATCTGACCGGCGGCAACATGAAGGCTGTCAAAGTCTTCCGCTGGGTATATATCTTTGCAGTCTTTATCGGACCGTATATGACCGTCAGCGCTGTCTGGACAATTGCAGATATTTTTAACGGTCTGATGGCTCTGCCAAATATGATCGCGCTCTTCGCCTTAAACGGTGTGGTTGTTGCCGAGACAAAGAAATTCTTTGAACGTCATAAAAAGGGAGAGATCCAATAAAATCACTTCCATACAAAAAGGGATCCTGTGACTGATCTTCCAGCCACAGGATCCCATCTTTTTTTATGATTATCTTTCTGCTAATTGTCTTGCCATCTTCAGCACTCTGGTCGCATTGATCCGTACCTGTTTCTCGGATACATTGCCTTCCTGAATACCCTTTTTTAGATCTTCGTAATCGCTCTTTCCTCCCGGCATAAAGAGGTCGCCACCGGCAGCGGCCACAAATCTTGCCAAAGAATTGCGGTAGGTTGACTTTTTATCTGCTGCCATCTGGATGACCCAGTCTGTCATGACAATGCCTTCATAGCCATACTCACAGCGTAAGATGTCTTCGATCAGACCGCGATTTTCTGCAGTATGTACGCCATTTAAGAGGTTGTAGGAAGTCATCACGGCATGCGGCTGTGACTTCTTCACGCAAATGCCAAAGCCCTTGGTATAGATCTCACGCATGGCTCGCTCAGACACATGGCTATTGTTACAATAGCGATTCAATTCCTTATTGTTTGCTGCATAATGCTTGATGGTCGTTCCGCATCCTGTATGCTTTTGCACTCCATTTGTGATGCCTGCCGCCATCAAACCGGAAACAAGCGGATCCTCTGAATAGTACTCAAAGTTTCGTCCACAACGGATAGATCTGTGGATATTGAGTGCCGGAGCCAACCACAGATGTACGCCGAACATTTCCATCTCATAGCCCACGATATCGCCATATTTTTCTGCCAGATCTGTATTGAAAGACTGGGCAATGGCTGTACCGATCGGAATGGCTGTGCAATACTGGGTCTTGATCTCAGTTCCCGGTTTTGGTCCCTTATTTCCACCGGATAAAAGATTCATAATAAACATCATCGGCTTTGACATATAATCCTTAAAACTTTCCGGGATACCCGCCTGTCCTACTGCATGCAAGCCCTTTTCATCACGATAATATTCTTTTGCCAGACGCAGTCCCGCAGGACCGTCTGCCATGACAAGTGATGGAAAATCTTTGACATGCGTTGTTGTCTCACCTGCTGCCCCACAGACCTGTGATCCGGCGCTACCAATGATGGACGCCAATCCGCCCTTGTTCGGATCATGCCCGCCGATGTTCATCAGGGCTGCCTCATCGATAGAAAGAGCCTCCACTTCCGGCAAGATCTCATATTTTGGTTCGTAATCTACCAGCTTTGTCGTAAAATCGTCTGCGCTTAAAGTGATAACACAGATATCTGCCGGAATATTTTCTGTCTGACCAGCCTCTGCACGCAGGTCTGTAAAGCCCGGATCTCCCAAGACATTCTTTGCCACCAGAGTCGTAACGTCTTCCTGCAGACGAAGCAGAGCAACCGGAGCCGTATCCTTGCTGCTTACACCCATTCGCACGATATAGTTGCCGGCTTCCAAAATATAAGAAGCAGATGCCTCATCATAGGAAGCAAAATCAGAAAGGGCAAAGGTAATAGTTACTTCCTGACTCTCTCCCGGTGCCAGTTCCTTAGTCTTGGCAAAGCCACATAGATCCTGATATGCCTTATCCAGTTTTACGCTCGGAGCCGATACATAGACCTGCACCACCTGCTTGCCTTCCCGCTGACCTGTGTTGGTCACCTGTGCGCGCACCGTGATCTTTTCGCCGTCTGCACTGACACCGGACAATTGTTGGTCAAACTCTGTATAGGACAAACCATAACCAAACGGAAAGAGTGCCTTTTTATGGAAGGAATCAAAATAGCGGTAACCGACATAGATGCCTTCCTGGTATCTGGTATCGTTGATATCCTCAAAGTCATCCATCGGTGCATACTGATCCCATGCAGCCCAGGTCGTTGCCAATTTACCGGATGGATTCTGTCTGCCAAGCAAAATGTCTGCAAGGGCTGTTCCGGTGTCTACACCGAGTTGTGAAAGGACTAAGATATTCTTGACCTCCGTCACATCGGACAGATCGACCACACCGCCGACATTGAGTACCAGCATAAATTTATCATACTTTTCATTGAGGGCTAAAATGTCTCTCTTTTCTGTGGCAGATAACTTGATCTCTCCCTCTTCTACCGGTCGGTCATTCCCTTCACCGGAGATACGGGAAAGCACATAAATAGCAGTTTCGCCTTGTCCCTCCAAAGGAATATCATAATTTGGTTCCGGCATGACCTTGCCCATGGCATACATCATGACATTCTGATGATGCGCCTTGGCTTCTGCCTTCATGCGTTTGATAAAATCCTTCTTTGCATCTGCACGCTTGATATCATAAGCATTCAGCCATGCCTTGGTCGTGATCTCAAAACCTGCCTGTTCTAACCCCTGTTCGATATTCACGGAATAGTGTGAATTGACTTCGCCGGATCCGGTTCCGCCTTTGACGGTCAGACGTACACCACTACCGAAGGCTGCGATCTTACCTGCCGCTTCCAGTGGAAATCTGCCATCTTTTTTCAAGAGTACGGTACACTCGGCAAGTGAGCCTTTGACCGCCTCTGTATGTTTCTTTTCATATTCCATCAATTCCATAAAAAAAGTCCTCCCTGTTGATCTGAGCACATTCTGACTTGTGCAATTTATACTCATTATAAACAAGAAGGACCCTCATCACTATTAAATTTTTGATTTTTTTATCAAATATTTAGGGAATTATGCAAGCGCTTTACGATATTTTTCTACCATCTCGGCATATTCTACATCGCTTAAAGTCTTGACCTGTGGATTCATGGCAAATACACCGCCCCACTCATACTCATTTTCATACTTCGGAACCAGATGAAAATGCAAATGATGTCCGGTATCGCCATAGGCACCGTAGTTGACCTTGTTTGGATGGAAGATCTCATGCATGGCATTTGCTACCTTGGCAATATCCTCCATGTATGCGGCTCTTTCTTCCGGACTCAACTCGATCAACTCGCTCACATGCTTCTTGTGGGCAACGATCACTCTGCCCGGATGGCTCTGCTCCTTAAATAAATATACCTTGGAAGTCGGAAGTTCACAGATCTTGATGCCAAACGCATCGACCAGTTCTCCCTCTACGCAGTATGCACAATTTTGATCTATCATGTCCTGATTCTCCTCTCGTTTTCCTTTGTGACTGTCTTTATTATACGCAGACCCGGGACAAATAGCAATGCATGACTTTTCTACTGTCGTTTTCTTTGCACGCTCTGACGAATGAGCCCGATGATAAAGAAAAGTACTGCAAGCCCTATGGTCACTCCCAGAATCCAGCCACCAAGTGCAAGCGGCGTTTCCATTTTCTTTCCACCTTCTTCCGTAACCAAAGAAATGGATACCCAGCCGAGAGCATTTCCAATTGTTCCCCAGATACCAATCAACAATGATAAAACTGCTGTCTTCATCCAGCCATTCCCCGGCAAATAACGATAATCGCAAAAGATTGCCCAGCCAAGAGCAACAAAAAATGTACCAGGCAGGAAAAGATCCTGCGTATAAATTGGATTATCAATAGCAAACATAACCATCATCAAGTAAAACCAGATCGTATCCCATGCCACTGTCAAAAGTGCCTTCTGGTTCACCAGCGTTTCCGGCAAATCTAACTGTTTTACCACCAATGGCGCAAAAACCAAAGAAAGACCAAACATCGTTGAGCATGCAATCTCGCCAAACGTAATCCAGTTGCCATGGTCAAAAAAAATTTCCACAATAAAAATCAAAAGAATCAATGCAGTTGTCGATGCCACAATGGTCTTTGCCAGCTTCTTTCCTCGCGATAAAAGTGGAACTACTGTAAAGCCTGCCACTAATAGCATCGATGCCATAATGGCGGCATCCGTCTTTAGATCAGAATAACCTGGAAGTGTCATAAGAAGTGCGATGATAATTGGCAGCAATAAGAGTCCTGCAATAACGACTGCTGTCTTATATGCCAACGTACGCTCCCTTTTTGCATGGTGTTCCAGCACTTCTTTTGTCTCGCCCGCAAGTGCAATATCCATCTCCGTCTCATCCATTTCCTGCAACAATGTTTTACATGTATGGCATTCCTGCAAATGGTTTTCTACCATCTTGCGGCTTGCACCACTACACACACCATCATGATAGAGTGGTAAAATATCCTGTACTACCTCACAAGGTAATTTTTGTTCTATATTACTCATCTTCTTCTAACCTCTCTTTTATTTTTATTCTTGCACGGTGATACGTCACACGCGCCCAACTATCTGTTTTTCGAAATATCGAAGCAATTTCTGCAAATGACAATTCTCCAAAAACACGAAGTTCAAACACCTCTTTATATGGTTCTTCCATATCATGCAAAATCCGATGAATGGACAACGAAGTTTCACGTACGACAAAATCTTCGGTCACATCCGTAGCACACACTGCCTCCCCCTCTGGTTCCACAGCATCTGCAATTCTGCCAGTCTTACGGAAGTAATCATAACACTGATTTTTTGCGATAGCGCACAACCAGGTGTATGGGCTGGATGACCCTTCGTATTCACTTTTTGTAGTCATTGCTTTCACAAAGGTATTTTGCGTGATTTCTTCTGCTGCAGCAGGATTTTTTACGATATTCATCACATAAGAATATACCTTCATAAAATACGTTCGATATAGTTTCTCGGTATCCAGTCTTTTTCACCTTCCTTTCCTTTTTTTCATAGGTTAGACGATGTTTCTCCTATTTCGTTACAAAAAACTTTAAAATTTTTCCACTTTTTAAAAATCCATTGAATTTCCGCCATTATTATACTATAATGAAGCAGATTTAGAAATGAATAGTACCCATAAAAGCAATGATGAAGAGAGTAGTGCAGTCAGGTTCTCACAGAGAGAGGAACATTTGCTGGAAGTTCCTTAGAAACGGATTACATGAAGACCACTTCGAAGTTGTACGTAGAAGGATGATTCCGAAGCGTTACCGGATGGCCCCGTTACAGGCTGCAAGAGTAAAAATTAAGGTGGAACCGTGTGCAAGCACCCTTAGATGATGTATCAGTCTATGGGTGCTTTTTTCATACTAAAAATGAAAAGGAGAATGAAAATGGTAAATTTCAAAGAAGACGAGCGTCTGAATACGCTGAACCACTCATGTGCCCATGTGATGGCACAGGCAATCAAGCATCTTTACCCACAGGCTAAGTTCTGGGTTGGACCAGTTGTCGCAGAAGGTTTCTATTATGATATTGATCTTGGTGACGATGTGATCCGTGACGAGGATATCGAGGCGATCACCAAAGAAATGAAAAAGGTCATCAAATCCGGCAAAAAAATCATCCGCCGTGAGGTTTCCAAGGAAGAAGCCTTAGAAATGTTCAAGGACGATCCTTACAAACTGGATCTGATCGAAGATTTGGAGGATGGCAACATTACCGTTTACGATCAAGGTGATTTCACTGACCTTTGTCGTGGACCGCATGTAGATAACGTCAAACTCTGCAAGTACTTCAAGTTAATCCGCCACTCCGGCGCATACTGGAAGGGTGACAGCAAGAACAAGATGCTGCAGCGTATCTACGGTGTTTGTTTCCCAACACCGGAAGAGTTAGATGCACATTTACAGTTACTGGAAGAGGCAAAAGAAAGAGATCACAGAAAGATTGGAAAAGATATGAATCTTTTCATGGTAGACGATCTCGTAGGACGTGGCCTTCCTATGTTCTTACCAAAGGGATATACCATTTGGCAGGAACTTGAAGACTATATTAAAGCAAAAGAGAGAAAACTGGGCTATCTGCATGTTATGACACCTTGTGTTGGTACCGTTAATCTTTACAAGACCTCCGGTCACTGGGATCACTACAAAGAAAACATGTTCCCTCCAATGGAAATGGAAGGCGAATCTTTCGTGCTTCGTCCAATGAACTGCCCACATCACATGATGATCTACGCAAACAGAAGACATTCTTACAAGGATCTGCCAATCCGTATTGGTGAGATCGCACATGACTTCCGTTATGAATCCAGCGGAACTTTAAAGGGTATCGAACGTGGCAGACATTTCTGTCAGAATGATGCCCACCTCTTCGTGACACCGGAACAGATCAAAGAAGAATTTACCAGCGTTGTAAATCTGATCTTTGATACCTATAAGGATTTTGGAATTACCAATTATCGCTGTGTACTCTCTCTCCGTGATCCGGTAAACAAGGAAAAATATCATGATGATGATGAAATGTGGAACACAGCAGAGGATGCTCTCCGCGACGTATTAAACAGCATTGGCATTGAATACACAGAAGAAATTGGAGAAGCTGCTTTCTACGGTCCTAAACTTGACGTAAATGTACAGCCGGCAATCGGTAATGAAATCACACTGTCTACTTGTCAGCTTGATTTCTGCTTACCTGCTAAGTTCAATCTTTACTATATCGACAGCAACGGCGAAAAGCAGACACCGGTCGTATTGCACCGTGCCATCCTTGGATCTTTGGATCGTTTCATGGCATACATTCTTGAAGAAACAAAGGGCAATCTGCCTACATGGCTTGCTCCTGTCCAAGCTCGCGTTATGCCAGTCAAGACAGACGATGATGACTTAAATGCTTACGCACAGGAAATCGTAGATGCGCTTGCAGATGCAGGTGTCCGTGTAGAACTTGACAATCGCGCGGAAAAACTTGGTTATCGTATGCGTGAAGGTCAGGTACAGAAGGTTCCTTATCTTCTTGTTGTTGGTTTCAATGAAAAAGATGACCGCACGGTTTCCTTCCGTCTTCACGGCGAAAAAGAAACCACTGTCCTTCCTTTGGATGACTTTGTAGAAAAGATCAAGGCAGAGATCGCTGAGAAATCCAGAGAGCACATCCATGTAAATTAGGATGTGTCAGACATATAAAAGGTAAAAAACGGGTGTGTGAAAATAATTTTTCACACACCCTCTTTCTTTTTCCGGCTCAGATAAAGATAAAAGAGCACATTTAAAATGATACCGACAGTCGTTGATACCGGAGCAGCCAGTCCGATCTTTGTCAGGCTGGCGTTTGGTTGGATGCTCATGATATAGGCAAATGGCAGACGTACCAAAAGGGTCTGCACCAAGCCCTGTACCATGACCCAGAGTGTCTGGTTATTGCCATTGAAATACCCGATCATAGAAAAAAGCACTGCCGTTACGATCGTCTCCGGTGCAAACCCCTTGAGGTAGGCAAAGCCATTGGCTATGACGGCTGCATCTGTCGTAAAGATGCCGGATAAAAGATCTCCCTTTAACATCACAAGGACAAAGACGGCACAGCCAAAGACCAGACCTATGCCAATGCCCGTAAACATGGCTTTTCTGGCACGTTTCTGGTTGCCCGCGCCCACATTTTGTGAGACAAAAGACGCCATGGACTGCATGAGGGAACTCGGGATCAGCATAGCAAAGTTGACGATCTTGCACGCCACGCCATAACCGGAGGAAGCCTCCAGTCCCAGACGATTGACAAAGGCACAAAGAGCAAGGAAGGAAAGTTGTGTCAAAAATTCCTGCAAAGCCAATGGCAGTCCAATCGACAGGAATTTTCTACATTGAGGATTGAATCCAAAATCAGACTTTTGCACTGTAAATGGTAATTTCTTTTTGACCAGCAGACCGATGGCACAAGCAACGCTGACCGCCTGTGCCATGACCGTTGCCAATGCTGCGCCTGCCGCATCCAGATGAAATCCCGCTACAAAGACCAGATCTCCTATGATATTTACAATACACGCGACAAGAACAAACAGAAGCGGCGACTTGCTGTCTCCCAATCCTCGAAAGATTGCAGCCAGAAGATTGTATGCCACAATAAAAAAGATGCCACAACCACAAATGCGGACATAAGACGCAGTCAGGGTAAGTGCCTCCTGCGGTGCCTGCATGAGAACAGAGATCGGTCTTGCAAGAAATACCAAAAGAGCAAAAAGTACCGCTGATACCACGGCAAATACCGCAACTGCCCCGCCAAGGACAGCCCCAATGGATTCTTCTCTCTTTTCACCTAAATATCTTGCGATCAGGACGGTGACTCCCATGGCTAGTTGTGTCACCACAAAGGTCACCAGATTAAGAACCTGACTACCGGTCGATACCGCAGAAAGTCCCTCAGTCGAACCAAACCGACCGACCACCAAAAGATCCACCGCTCCATATGCCGCCTGCAAAACTAAGGCTCCCAAAATGGGCAGCATAAACCAGAATAACTTTTTTAAAATACTTCCCTGTGTAAAATCTGCTTTATCATTCATCAAACGTAATGCTCCTCTCTGCCATGATCTCATACATCTTTTCGATCGTCCGGATCATATTGTCTGCTTCTTCTTCTGTAATGCCATCAAAAAATGGCTGGATCTGACGAAAATACTGCCTGTCATATTTTTTTAACAAACTTTTTCCTGCCTCGGTAAGCGAAAGGTAGGTGATCCTGCCATCACTTTCGGAACTCTGCTTGTGCAGATAGCCTCTGCTTTCCATCTCCTTGACCGTACGTGTCACGCCCGGTCGCGGAATAGACAAGGCCTCGCTGATGTCAGAAACCTTGACAGGAATCCCCTTTTTCTCCAGCATAGTGATCGTATCTAAATAATGAATATAGGATGGGCTGACCCCCTCAGGCAGTGGTGGAAGTAACTCCCGCACCCGCTTCGCCTGGTAACAGGCATCAAACATCGCTTTGATCGTTTTTATCTCCATTTTTTCTGTCCTCACATAGTTACCACCAATAATTACCATTGGTAATTATATAAATCATCTTTCATTTTGTCAATATCCTAATATTTGTTCCCGGTTATCATGAAATATTCGTGAAGCGGATTTACTTCTTTTTTTATTGGTGTTATAAGTAATAAAGATATATTACTAGACAAAAATAAAGGAGTTTTCCATGAAAAATAAAAGACTGGCTGCAGAAAGCCTGATGATTCTCTGTTATATTTTTGATCTCTACCACCTGAGTGTCCTATGCCGCTATGGTGGCGTCAAAAGACACTTGCTCTGGATGTTGTTGGGATTGCTGGTATTTTGCGCTGCCCTGATCTACCTGTTCATAACAGATACGCCAAAGGTCAAAAGCAAAACAGCATTTCTTGTGAAATTGATGGCCGTGATTGGTACAACCATTCTTTTCGCATCCAGCATCATCTACTCTGCCATTCCTTATAATGGAAAATTAGCGTGGAAAATTCAGGATTTGATACACACACGTGAAGTTGCTTTGACGCATACTAATATTTTTGACACGGGTATCGAAGGCATTCTGGATGACTTGAATGCCTCATTAAACCTTCCGGAAAAACTCTATATTGCGGAACAATTTACTGTAGATTTTGACGGCACTGGAGAAATAAGTGCAATCGAAGGTTTCTTATATGGAAAGGATGAACACGATCAGACACGCACCTATTTAATCAGTTACGATGCCCAAAAAAGTAAAAAAATTTATGTTAATATGGATGGATATGCATCTGCAGATTTTGATACAGACGCATTACTGTCTCCTATGATTGATGTGCTTGCTCTATCCAATTGGAAAGAACAGGTGGCTGCGTGGGAACAAGATTATGATGCCTCCTCCTACCAATTACTATATTTGGGAAATCGCTCTTTTGAAATCAAAGATGGTCTCGTTGCGGTTTCCGGAGATAGTTCTGAAATCCAAAAAATAAATGCCGGTGGCTCTGTAAAAGGATATGAGGTATCCTTGCACATGCCAGAACTTGATACGGTTACACCGGTACGTTATATCGCCAACCCCAAATACACTTCTTGGCAGGAACAAAAAGAACAGGAACAAACAGATGCTTCTACTAAAAACTCCTCAGAAATCGGCAAATGTTATACCGACGAAGATGGTATACAGTATTTTTATCTCACAGAACAAATGGGGTGGAGATTTAAGATTTTAGATGCTGCTGCAGGAAGCCGGTTTTATGGTTTACAGCAAACAACAGACGGCGGGAACACATGGGAGATGATCAACGAAGATCCTTTTGTCGGAAATATTGGTGTCAGCGAAGGTCTTGTTTTTTATGATGAGAATAATGGCATCATTGGTCTGACATGTGCGGGGCAAGATTGGTCCAACCTTTATCGGACAACAGATGGTGGAAAAACTTTTACAAAAATAGAATTTCCAGGTGCCACAACCGGCGAATTCTACTTTGATATGCCACGAAAAGATAAAGACCAGTTGGTCGTTTTAGCAAGACCTGAGGCTGGCGATACCACCGGTATAAAATATGTTTCTACTGATGGTGGCGCAACATGGGAAAACGCCGGAGACTTTTGATCTCCGGCGCTTTTCTTATGCTTTATATTGCTTTCTTTTCCTTCTTTTTCATATGGTTGAGCCATGTCTGCGGAAGTCCCATCGCAAGGATGATACCGATAACGATCGCTCCTGCTGTCTCGATTGTTTCCCTTCCCTTGGTCGAAAACATTTCCATATTACCGCTGATCAGATAAAACGCGGTGTAATAAATGCCGGCTCCAGGTACCAAGGGGAAAATACCTGACAGCAGATATACCGTTGCCGGATGCTTGCGGACAACGGCAAACATACGGGAGAGTAACGTCAGGGCCAACGTTGCCACGATCGTTGCCAACATCAGATGCCAGCCCTGCTGTAAATGCAGATATTCATAGACCAGCCATCCCACACCGCCTGTCAATCCACATAAACCCCATTCTGATTTGGGTGCTTGAAACAGAACAGCAAAGGCTAAGGTCGCAATCATAGCAATGATAAAATGCAAAAAAATCGTCCCAATCATGACATAACACCTCCCAAACTCTGAAAAATATAGATTGTCAGTCCAACGCCAACCGAAATAAAGAGCGCAGTCAAAAGCGCGTCCAAAAGATGGATCACACCTGACAGATAATCACTATTATAGAAATCACGGATGGAGGTCGTAAAGGCAATGCCCGGTACCAGTGGCATGATACAGCCGATCACTATCTTATCCTGCGAAACCGGAAGTCCCATACACATAGGAAGCAGGCTCAAGGCTGTTACAAACATGCTACAGATCAGCAGATTGGCAAAGCGCCCAACATGGTGTTTTTCAAACCATAACATCAAAAGTTGTAATAAAAGACCAATGCCAAATGCAATGGCTCCATCCAAAAAATTTGCTCCGAACAAAATGGCAAAACCGCCGGATCCGATACCGGTACATAGGACACGAATCCAGAGTGGATCCTTCTTGTGATGTATGATGGCATCCATGCGAACCCAAGCCTCAGATATCGTGCATTTCTTATCACAAATGTCTCTGGCTAACTGGTTGAGTTTTGATATCTTGAGCAGATTCACACTGCCTAAGGGCACATGCCGAATCATGCTACAGGCATCTTCCTTTCCCTCATTGGCACTGGCAAAGATACCATTGGATAGCACATATACATCATAATCCTCTAACTGATAAGCCGCCATGATCTTCATGACGGTATCTTCCACGCGGTAGATCTCACCGCCATTTTGAAGCATGGCATCGCCGATTTCCACTGCCAACGTTAATATGTCTCTGGTTTCATTCATGCTATAAGTTCCTCACTTATCCCTTTATGACTCATAAATCATCTTTCCTCTTTCTTATCTACATGATGTGGCTGGTTTTGATTATCATGTGCTTTTGCAAGATCTCTCTTACATAAACAAGCATCCCGAAGTCTTTCTATTAATTCATCTGATATAGTTTCCTTGACTGGCTGTACTGTTTTTATTTTATGAATTCTTTTCATAGGGCTTTTAAGAATATAATCTTCTTCCTCCAGCCATGAAAAGAAACTGGAAATATTCCGACGGATACTATCTACAGTAGTTTTACTGCATCCACTCTTTTCTTGATATTGCGCAAGATAACTTCGCATCTCATTTGTGGTAATTTTTCTGATTGGTGTATCAATACATTTTTAGAGATGTTCTACCGTCGATTTATAGTAAGCCACCGTTCTATCAGAGCATCCTTCAACCATTTATCGTCTATATCATCTTCTGTTCTTTATAACATTCAAAAATATAATTTGGATTTTCATAGTAAACACTACTATTGTAATCATCAATTTTAGAACTAATAAAAGAATTGTATACTTCTATCAGCGCATCAACGATTTCAATTTTTTCTTCTTTTGCGATCATTTTTATTAGGCGCTTATATACTTTACCAATGTCCCAATATGAAGGAACTGCATAACCGCAAACTGCTATATTATCAAAATTGCCGGGAACTATATGAGCATCATTAATAAAATCCTCACTTACTGTATCGATGTTATCGCAATGATATACATCCGCAAGTTCATAAATCTTACTAATTCTGTCTTTTCCAAGTTGATTCACTACTTCTGATCGAATATTTTTCGTCTTACGCGCAATATATTCGATCAAAGAGCAAGTAAAAAAAAGATTGTTGTCTTCTTGTGATTCTCTCCCTTGACCAACCATTAGCGTACCTCCTCAAATCCTCTATATGTCAAACACTTTAATGCCTCATCTGTACAGAATACAATTTGATGTGTTGGATATTTGAACTTTGCTAAAACCCAGAACTGTTCTCTTGTTATGGTTCCATCAATATAATCGGATACATAAGTATATATCTGATCATCCGCCATAGCCCCAATCACAATATCATAGTCATGTATTTGTCCACTTCTGCATGCAACAATAAAATCCAGCCATTCTTCTGTCATTTCTTTAAATTCTAATACCTTTAAACCTGATGGAATCTTTACGTCATATATTGATACGATTTTTGTATTGTAACGTCTCGCCCATCTCTGTGCCTGTTCCTTTATGATCGTACAATAAAAACCTGTCCCAAAATCCTTTGTATTCTTATTTATCCGTATCTCCGGCTTTTCAACTATCTGATATCCACCGTGATATACTGTCATCAATGCCATATTCTGCCCCCTTTCAGTTGCATTGTTACAAATTTCTACCCAAAATATTGTTGCATTAATGAATCAAACAATAACTGTGCTTCTTCTAATGCCTTTTTCACTGCAACTGGTAACATAACTATCCTCCTGTAATTTAATGAATTATAAGTAGTTTTTTCATTCCAAAAGTTTTTCTCATAACTAGTGTCCCAAAATCAGGACTCGATATATTCTTCATTTTATTATAAGCGGAAAAATGCACGGAATCAATCTAAGCCCCTTCAGACTTTGCGCACCAGCCCGCATACCACCTCACAGTGATCGGTCAGCGGGAACATGTCATACGGGCAGATCTTTTCCACCTTGTACCCGCGGCGAAACCACTTCAGATCCCGTGCCAGAGTCTCCGGATTGCAGGAAACATAAACCACACGCTCTGGAGCAAGAGAGATCACTGCATCTACAAATTCTTTTGTACTTCCTGCACGCGGCGGATCCATCAGAACCACATCAAAATGCTCCCTATTGGCTGCCGCTTTGCAAATATATTCTGTGGCATCCTCACAGACAAAACGTATATTTTTTGCCTGATTGGTCTTTGCATTGGTAATGGCATCACGCACGGCATCTCGGTTCAGCTCCACACCAACCACTTCTTTTGCATCACGGGATGCGATCATTCCAATGGTTCCCGTTCCGCAATAGGCATCTAGCACACGTTCTTTTCCACTGAGATTCGCCAGAGAAATTGCTCCCTGATACAGATGTTTGGTCTGTATCGGATTGACCTGATAGAAGGACTTTGCAGAAATACGGAAACGCATGCCCAAAAGTTCATCCACAATATACCCTTTGCCATACAAGACCTTCTCCTGCTCTCCTAATACCATACTGGTATTGCGTCCATTGACATTTAAAACAACGGTCGTAATCTCCGGATGCATCTGGCGTAAAGCCTTAACAAAGTTATTTTTGGACGGAAGAATCGGTGATGCAATAACCAGAACCACCATGACCTCTCCCGTCGCGTGTGCATGCCGCACCAATACATGACGCAAAAGTCCATACCCTGTATCCTCATTGTATGGCTTGATCTTAAAGGACCGCAGTAGTCCCCGGATATCACGGATGATTGCCGTCGACTGCTTGTCCTCCAAAAGACAGGACTCGATATCCACGACACGGTGACTGTCCTTTTCATAGGTTCCGCAAATGACCTGACCATTTTTCTTCTGCGCATACACCGCATGCACTTTATTTCGATAATAATATGGATAAGACATACCAACGATTGGCTCGACCTTGCCAAATTCCCGCAGTAATCTGGCTACACGTTTTTCCTTTTTTTGTAATTGTTCCTCATATGGTATGCCGCTATACTCACAACCGCCACATTTCTTATGGTAAGAGCACTCCTGACACTCTCTCGCCTCTTGCTTTTGCATTTTCTTGTTATAACCTGCCTGTTTTTTCTCTGCCATCTTTTTACCCCGCGATCCATTGTCCCAGCAATGCTGCCAGAACTCCTTCTCTCATTCTAAGATTTCATACCCTAACAGTATAGCATATGACAGAGTCGATCTGCTGTTTTTCTTTCATATCTTTTATCCTACCTGCTGCTCCATCATATCCTCCACCCAGGGAACCCTGGCGGAAAGCACGACCGCAGAGGCGCTCTCCACATTCTCCTCATTATCATCAAAAAAGATATGTGCCCCAAATGCCTCCAAGACCCGGCTCTTATCCATCCCTCCCAGAAAAAAGGCCTGGTCGATCCGAATCCCCCATGCCCGTAAAGTCCGGATCACGCGTTCATGTGCCGGAGCACTCCGAGCCGTGACAAGAGCTGTGCAGATCCGCGGTATCCCGGCATCCTCCTGCCAGCCTTCCCGCTTTTCCTCTGTCCTCCGCTGCAATTCTGAGATCAACTGCAAAACATGAGCAAAAGGACCCGGACGTAACGGGACATCTGCCAGTTCCCTTTCCTGTGCACAAAAAGCCTCTACTCCCTGCTCTTGAAAGGTACGCTCTGCTTCCCCGGAAAATAAGACCGCGTCCCCATCAAAGGCTATGCGGATTTCCAATGGTTGCCTGATCTGCCCCCGCATATAGGCTTGCCGATAGGTTCCCGGGAAAACCCTTGTCATGGCAGGAGTCTCACCATTTTCCGGCTCTCCTCTGGGAAGGAGAACACCAGCGGCTATTCCCGATTGCAGGGCATTCTTGACCTCCTCTGTATTAAAGGATAAATACAGATCCACGCCATATGCACGCAGATAGGGCGCAATGGCACCTCCACCGGTCAAGGCTGCCCGTGTGATATCCAGTCCATAATACTCGATCGAGTGAAAAATACGGAGTGCCGCATCTGCACTGTTCTTTGACATGATGACCACCTCGATCTGCCGCCTGTCCTCCTCCCCATTCAACGCCAGAAAAGCCTGGATCAACGCAAAAGCCGCTCCCGGTGCTAAGACTTCTTTTTCATGTGCGATCTGATAATCCACATAAGCCTCAACTCCTCGATTTTCAAAGATGGCATTTTCCTCTTCCAAATCGAATAAAGCACGGCTGGATATGCCGATCGTGAATTTTTTCTGCATAAAAAACACCCCTTTCGCCAGATGTCATCCATTTCCTGTGATTCCATCTTAGCAAAAGAGGTGTCCCATTATTGTCTCTATTTGTTACTGCGTCTCCAAATATGCATCTTGTCTGCTTCTTCGATCAACCAATCTCTAAAGTCAGGATGTGCAATGGAGATGATCTTCTCAGTTCGTTCCCAAGTAGACAGACCCTTTAAGCAGACCTTTCCATATTCTGTAACCAGATAATGCGTGTTGGCTCTGGTATCCGTAACGATAGATCCCGGTGCCAATGTCGGCTGAATACGTGATTCCACGGTACCATCTTTTCTGGTAAACGTAGAAGAACAGCATATGATGCTCTTACCGCCATGTGACATATATGCCCCCATAACGAAGTCCAACTGTCCGCCCGCACCACTGATGTGTTTTGTTCCGGCAGACTCTGCATTGATCTGACCAAATAAATCAAAATCAACAGCATTGTTGATGGAAATAAAATTATCTAATTGTGCAATCGTTCTCACATCATTTGTATAATCTACCGGTGCACTCATCAGTTCCGGATTTTCATCCAGATAATCGTACATTTTTTTCGTTCCTGCTCCAAACGCATATGTCTGGCGGAAACGATCAATATTTTTCTTAGAGCCATTGATCTTGCCAGCGCGGGCAATATCAACAAATGCATCTACATACATTTCCGTATGTACACCTAAATCTTTCAAATCTGATTCTGCGATCAAGGAACCTACTGCATTTGGCATTCCACCAATCCCCAACTGCAGACAAGCTCCATTTGGAATTTCGTCTACGATTAATTTTGCAACCGCTTTATCCACATCTGTAGCAGCCCCACCGCCACCGAGTTCTCCAATGGCAGGATTGTTACCTTCTACAATCGCATCCACCTGGGAAATATGTATGCCTTCTTCCATGCCGCCAAGACAACGAGGCATATTCTCATTGACCTCAACAATGATATGTTTTGCCGTTTCGCAGATCGCCATCAAATGGGAGGCATTTGGTCCAAAGTTAAAGTAACCATGCTTATCCATTGGTGCTACTACAAGCATTGCAACATCATCCGGATGAATGCTCTCTCTGTAATAACGTGGTAATTCCGAATAACGGATTGGTGAATAATATGCACATCCGCGGGCAATCAGTTTTCTCTCTAATCCACCCATATGCCATGAATTCCAACAAAAATGCTCCCCAGCATCTTCTCTCTCAAAAATAGCAAGTGGCTTTAATAAAATACCACCGCGCACCTTAACATCACGTAATTCGTCCGTACGTCTTGCCAACGCCTGATCTAGTACATCCGGTGTCCCCGTACACCAGCCATAATCTACCCAGTCTCCTGACTGTACTACTTTAACAGCTTCATCTGCCGTCACTAATTTGCTCTGGTATTCCTGCGAAAAACCCATTTCTTTCCCTCCTCACAAGATTGTTAAATTTTTACCATACTTGTATACTACCACGATACACCACGAATTACAATATTTATGTATAAGAAAAGACACCGGATATTCTCCGATGTCCATTTATGCCTTATACTATAAAACATTTTATTTTATTGTCTTTGCCAAAGCCAATGTCTTTTCATCGATTCCCAATGCTAGAATATCCTTATCGCTTTTCCCCTGGCGCAAACATTCAACCGCTTTGACCAAAGCATTCTGCCCTTCTTCACGTCCTTCCATACGTCCTCGATTTTCTAATCGTTCTGCAACATCACACATACTTGTCACTTTCCTTCCCGGCATTGCTAGAATTTCTTCATATCTCCGATCACCCGTCATGACGGATAATAATTTTAATACCTCATCCACATGTTTTATTGTCTGCCTATCCTTTGGTATATAATCCTTATCTTTTCGTTTCTCACAGAAAAACTTTGCAACCACTTTAAAATCACTTTGAAACATTTCTATCTGATTATCTGTCAACCATGCAACATTGACAACAAGAATCTTATAATCGTTAATATATTCCTCCATACCTTCCGGTATAGAGAGTAACTCTTTTAACCTTATGGGTTGATCCCATCGTTTATTCGTCCCAAAATACAAAACCAATGTAACTACTGGTAGCATTTGTTCCTGATGCTCCAATAACTGACTTCTATAAGCCGCCCCATCATACGCCATTATCCGAAAAGGCATATTCCTTTCTATTTTTGTCTGGTTCTCAATACCACAGATGGCCAATTCTACATTACAATCTTTCCATCTTTTTAAGACATCTCTTTCCTGTTCATGGATCACAGCATCATTTGCCCTATATTGTGAATGCACCGCCAGATCTTCCAATGCACTTGGCATCACACGCTGTTCCCCTTTGAACAAAATCGTATTTATGATATCTGCAAAGACATCATTATAGTCTTCTAAAATCTTTTCTGTTATATCCTCATTTGTCATAACTCACCCCCGCATTTCTTAGGTGCATTATAGCATGGGATAACAACTTTTCCAAGAAATTCTTTAATGCCCATTTACGCCTCTATTTCTTCCAATGCCTGCCTCGCCTGCAACAGAGCTTCCATGAAATAATCCCGCTCCTCCTCGGAAAGTTCCTGCGCAAGCACTTCCTCATAGGACGCGACCAGTCCCTCCAGCGCACGGTCACTACCCGCATGCACATCCAGGATTGCCTCCGCTTCATAAGCAGCATTGTAGAACCAGAGCGATGCCTCTTTCGCATCCATCTTCTCCAGATAAAATTCTCCTAGTTCTACGCACACCTCACTACTTGGCGTTCCCGCCATTTCCTTCAATGCAACTTTAAAAAATGCCAATTCATTTCCTGCCATGCGATATGCCCGAAGTAAAATAGCCGCTGCATATGCGTGTTGATCCGGGTCACTTTCTGTTTCATAAATACCCGAAAAATACGGACATGCCTCCAAAAGATCCTCCGCATCCCCTGTCTTGTAAAGTTCCATCGCGTACATACGAAGCAACTTATCCGACAGCCCGCCGTCCTTGGCGATCGCCTTGGTAAAAATGGAAAAGTCCCGCTTGCTATGTAGATCTTCCGGCATATGCGTGATCACGATGTCGCTGTCAAAAACCACCGGATCCAGACGCACCGTCTCATGCACCGGATCGATCCAAGTAAATGTCCGCAGACGTTTGAAAAGTTTCGGACGATACTCCATCTTGGCATTCAATACGGTATTATAGTCCGTCACCGTGTGATACTTCATCTGTACCATTTCCACTTCCGGCAAAAGTGCCTGCTTTAACCGTAAAAAAGCCTGTCGGTTGTCCTCATCTAAAACTTCATCCGCATCCGGCACATAGATATAATCCATGCTTGCCTTGGAAAAGGAAAAATTACGGGCTGCCGCAAAGTCATCCTGCCAGACAAAATCATAGATCTGCTCGGTATAGCGCGCGGCGATCTCCTTGGTCGTATCCGTCGATCCCGTGTCTACAATGATGATCTCATCCACAAGATCTGCGAGAGAATCCAGACACCTTGCCAGCACCCTTTCTTCATTTTTTACGATCATGCACAAACTGATTGTTGTATCCTGCATCTATCTGCTCCTATCCTATGCCTAGCTACCATAAACCATACGCTTGCCAGACTCCTTCTAACGATCCGGATATTGCTCCTCTACGAACCTGCGCAATACCGGAATGCTCCTCTTTACCTTTTCCGTATCAATACAATATGCCATACGGAAATACCCCGGCAAGCCAAAATTATCAGAAGGAACCAAAATCAAATCATATTCCTTTGCTTTTTGACAGAAAATATTTGCATCTTCCTCCAGTGCCTTTGGGAAAATATAAAAGGTTCCGCCCGGACGCACCACGGTAAAGCCCAGATCCACCAAGGCATCATACAAAAGATTCATATTGATCTCATAGACGGACAGATCACTCGTCTCATCCAACACCTGTGCTACCGCAAGTTGCACCGAAGATGACGGACAGTTGTGCCCTGTTCCGCGGCTGATTTGCGCCATCATTGGCACCAAAAGATCTGCATCCACAGCCTTGGGATTGACTGCCACATAGCCGATACGCTCGCCCGGAAGGCTAAGACTCTTGGAAAAAGAATAGCAGGAGAGCGTGTTGTCATAATAAGCACTCGGATACGGTACGCTTTTGCCATCAAAAGCGATCTCACGGTATGGCTCGTCACTGATCAAAAAGATCTCATGTCCGAAATCCTTTTCCTTTTGGCGCAAAAGATCTGCCAGATGCTCTATGGTCTCCTCCGAATAGACAATACCGGATGGATTATTTGGCGTATTGATGAGCACCGCCATCACATCCTCTGTCAGCATTTCCTCAAAAGCCTCAAAATTGATCTGAAAGTCACTTGTGTGCGCCGGCACAACCGCTAACTTCGCCCCAGTTCCCTCAACATAAGGCGTATATTCCGGAAAAAATGGTGCAAACGTCAACACCGTGTCACCCGGTTTTGTAACCGCACGCAAGGCATGTGCCAATGCGCCTGCTGCACCACTCGTCATAAAGATGTGCTCCATGCCATAGTGCATGCCAAAACGCCGATTTAAGCTTTCTGCCACTGCCTGTCTTACCGATGGAATGGTTGTAGATGGACTATAGCCATGCAGTTCCATCGGATTCATCGTCTCATGCATCTCGATGATTGCCTTGGTATAATCCTCGGCACAAGGAACACTGGGATTGCCCAGACTGTAATCAAATACATTCTCATAACCGATTTCTTTGCCTCTTTTTGTCGCATATTCACTCAATTCACGAATAATGGATTTGCCGCCCAACATTGCCTTATAAGTTTCGTTTATCATCTTTTACATCTTTCCTTTCCCACTTGTCTGCTATCAATCTTATGAAAAAACCGCAGTCTGTTCAAAGACTGCGGCATTTTTTATTTTATTCCTTCAAACTCATATCCAGCATCTTTTACTGTAGCAGCAAGCACATCCTCGGCTACCGGTGTGCTCATCTTGACCACAACCTCGCATGCTTCATGATCTGCCTTTGCCTCGGTCACACCGTCGATTTTCTCCAATGCTTCCTTTACGTGTGCCTCGCAATGTGCACACATCATTCCCTTGACTTTTAATGTCTCTTCCATATCAAAATTCTCCTTATCTATCTTTTCTTTTTGATCCGCCTTTGTCTTGTCTTCTATTATAACAGTATCTTGCGCTTCTGTAACGTGCGATTTTGCTTTTTGTCCTTTGACTTTTTTATCCCGCTTGGTGCTGTAAATATCCACAAAATTGAGACGTAATGCATTTGTTACAACACAAAAACTGGATAAGCTCATCGCTGCTGCTCCAAACATCGGATTTAATTCCCAGCCATTCCAAGAATACCATAGTCCTGCAGCCAGCGGAATACCAATTGCATTATAGAGAAATGCCCAAAACAGGTTTTCATGGATATTGCGAAGCGTTCTGCGGCTCAGACGAATAGCCGCTGCCACATCCATCAGACGACTGTTCACCAGGACAACATCTGCGGCATCTATAGCAATATCTGTGCCTGCTCCGATAGCAACACCTACATCTGCGCGTGTCAACGCAGGCGCATCATTGATACCATCACCGACCATCATCACATGACCATCCTGGCAGAAACGACGGACTACTTCTTCCTTGCCATCCGGCAGAACACCCGCGATGACCTCGTCTACACCTGCCCGTACTCCGATCGCCTCGGCAGTCTCTACTCTGTCACCGGTCAGCATGACAACATGGACGCCCATATTTTTCAGTTCTGCGATCGCCTGCGGGCTGTCCTCTTTCATCTCATCTGCCACACAGATCATACCGTAGAATTTTTCCTCACTAGAGAAAAAGAGCGGCGTCTTTCCCTGCTTTGCCAAAAGTCCGATCTCATGACTTTTTGCAAAAGCAACAAAAGATTCCTTGGCAAGCGGTGCGATAAATTCTTCCTTACCACCATAAATACGTTTGCCACGCCACAGCCCCGACAGACCATTGCCTGCCATGATCTCAAATTCCTCTACCGGATCTGGGACAATGTTTTGTTCCTCTCCGTATGCGATCACTGCCTTGGCAAGCGGATGTTCACTCTTGCTTTCCAAAGATGCCGCCAGTGCCAGTAAGTCCTCCGCAGACACCCCTTCCTGCGGTATCACATCTGTCACCTTGGGTTGGCCCTTTGTGATCGTACCTGTCTTATCTAAAACAACTGTTGTCGTCTTTCCCGCCTCTTCCAAAGAAGTCGCATTTTTAAATAAAATCCCTTTCTTCGCCCCAACGCCATTACCAACCATAATGGCTACCGGCGTTGCCAGACCAAGCGCGCACGGACAAGAGATCACCAGCACGGCAATGGCACGGGAGAGGGCAAAGCCAAAGGTCTGTCCGACGGCAAGCCAAATCAAAAATGCTACCAGAGCAATGCCTAAAACTGCCGGAACAAAAATACCGGATATCTTGTCTGCCACCTTGGCGATCGGCGCTTTTGTTGCTGATGCATCGCTGACCATGCGGATAATCTTGGCAAGGGTGGTATCCGAGCCGACACGCGTAGCCCTTGCGGTAATGAAACCAGAGGCATTGATGGTCGCAGCCGTCACTTCGTCTCCCACCTCTTTGTCTACCGGGATACTCTCACCGGAGATCGCGGATTCATCAATGGCACTTTGTCCCGAAAGGATCACGCCATCCACCGGAATACTCTCTCCCGGACGTACCACAAAGACATCATCCACCTTGACCTGATCGATCGGCACCTTTTTCTCTATGCCATCCACAAGGATCGTTGCCTGCTTTGGTGCCAGTTCCATCAGCCCTCGCAGAGCGTCTGTTGTCCTGCCCTTGGAATATGCCTCCAGCATCTTTCCTACTGTAATCAAGGTCAGGATCATGGCTGCAGATTCAAAATAGAAAGAATCCATATACTTCATGACACCATCCATATCGCCTGCCATCTGTGCCCCGGTCATGGCGAAAAGGGCGTAGACACTATAGCCAAAAGATGCGCCCGCTCCCATGGCTACCAGGGTATCCATATTTGGAGACTTGTGCCATGCGCTGGTAAAGCCGCTGATGAAGAACTTTTGATTGATGACCATGACCGCCACCGTCAAAAGCAACTGATATAGTCCCATTGCCACATGGTTGCCTGCCATAAAGGATGGCAAAGGCCAGTCCCACATCATATGTCCCATAGAAACATACATGAGCGGCAGTAAAAAGCAAAGGGATGCGATCAGGCGGTTACGCAAGGTACGAAAGGCTTTCTTTTGTGTGCTCGCCAACTGATCGGCTTCACTTGATCCGCTCTTGGCCAGCGCCTGTCCTCCATGTCCATCTTCTTTTAAGGATGCCCCATAACCGGCTTCTGTGACTGCCGCGATAATGACTCCACTGTCCGCATTGCCCTCCACATTCATGGAGTTTGTCAACAAGTTGACCGCAACATCCGTCACGCCGTCCACATTTTGCACGACCTTTTCTACGCGCGCCGAGCATGCCGCGCAGGACATTCCTGTTACGTCATATTTTTGCATGTCTGTCCTCCTTATTTCATCAACTTCTGTAAAGTAACGACCAGTTCGTCCACCTTTTCATCCTTGCCTTCCCGAATATCATTTGCCACACAGGTCTTGATATGGTTGGCGAGCAAAACTTTATTAAAACTATTGAGAGCAGATGTGATTGCGCTGACCTGGGTCAAAATATCCACGCAATAGGCATCGTTTTCCACCATGCCTTTGACCCCACGCACCTGACCTTCAATACGGCTCAAGCGATTCATCATATCTTTATATTCTTTCTCGTCACGCACCTTTTTATTACAGGAACTACAGTGCGGACAGGTATTTTCCATCTTTTCTTCCATCTCTATCTCCTTTCCTCGGATTGTATACCGTAGGGACACTCCATGTGGCAAAAGGGACGTTCCTACGGTCTGGATTATATACCCCCATGGGGTATATGTCAAGAGGACACTATTTATTTTTTTGCAAAAGAAAAAGGCTTCCGCACCCATGTACGAAAGCCTTGTCGGTTCAAATATTCTTATCGGTTCATCTCCGAAACAGGTCCCTTTGCGTTGTGGTCTGCAATGACATATTCCACCTCATGCAGATCGGATGACGGCAGATCTCCCGGAATGGTATTTTTGATAGCACTGCAGGCATTACCAAAAGCAAGTGCCTTCCTACAATCCATATCGGAAGAAAGCAATCCATAAAGCATTCCTCCACAATATGCATCTCCACTGCCGATGCGGTCAACCACATCGATCTTCTCATAAGGCTGCTCGTTATAGAAAGTATCACTCTTTGCCTCGTAGATCACAGAGCCAAAACTATGCTGCTTTGGACTGTGTACCACACGCTGGGTAGATGCCACGATCTGGATCGGATACTCAGCGGTAAAGGAACGCATGATGTCTTCTAAGGATCCTTCCTTTAAAAAGGTCAGGCGTGCCGTATCCTCGGAGCAGAAAAAGATATCCACATATGGCAGGATCTGCTCGATACATGCCTTTGCCTCTGCTCCTGTCCATAAGTTGAGTCGGAAGTTGACATCAAAGGAGATCAGGGCACCTGCCTCCTTAAAGCGCTTGATCATTTCGATGGCACAAGTCCTTGCTTCCGGACAAAGTGCTAAGGTAATACCGGATACATGGAAACACCGGGTAGACTTATACATTTCTTCCGGAAATTCATCAATGGAAATGCGTGTGATAGAACTGTGCTTTCTGTCATAGACCACCTGCGGTTTTCTAGGGAAGGTCGCACTCTCATAAAAATAAGCACCAAGTCTTGCATCTTCCGTGTGATCCCACACCAGATAGTCATCGCTGACATTCATAGAACGCACCTTGCTTCTTGCAAGTTCCCCAATCGCATTTGCCGGCAGTTTGGAAATGATACCGGTATGCAGCCCCAAGAGGGAAACCCCGGATGCAACATTTAATTCCGCACCACCCACATGACTTTCAAATTCTGTACTTCTTACGATTCTTTTATTTTCCTTTGGTGAAAGGCGAAGCAAGACCTCTCCCAATGTCAGTAGATCAAATTTTTCCATTTTCTTTTCCTCCTAGCGTTTTTGTTTTGGATGCAACGCATAAAATCTTTGTTTTTCCTGATACATGGCATTTTCAGCCTCTGTCATCATGGCATCAAAATCTTCTATCTCCTCACGCCAGCACCAGCCGATAGACGCCGATGCCAGTTGATCCGAGCACATCTTGCTGCGCAATTCTTCCGCCTGCTTGCAAAAATCCTTTTCACTGCGTCCGAAGACACAGACCACAAACTCATCCCCGCCCATACGGCAACACATGTCGATTGGGAAACATTGGCGGATCTGATCTGCTGCCTCCATGATCATCTGATCGCCCCATGCATGTCCGTAGTGGTCATTCATATATTTAAGCCCATTCAGGTCACAGTAAAGAACCCCCACCTCTTTTTCCCCTGCCATCATATGTTTGGCACAAAATTGTGTCATGTAGTGGCGGTTATAAAGTCCGGTCAAAGCATCCCGGTCCGCCATATAATTTGCCATCTCAACATTATGACGTAACTGCTCCAAGGTATTCTGTAAGGTCGTCGCCAAGACGCCCACCTCATCCTGACCGCCAGCCTCGATCTTGGCATTCCAATCACCGTCCGCCACCTGTTTGGCAGCCTCAGTCAGACCGCGCAAGGGCTTTGTGATGCGGTGTACCATATGTATGCCTGCAATTGACGCGATTAATAGTACGATAAAGAGGATCACCAGACACTGTATGGCAAGGCTATTGCGCGAAACATCGATCTCCGATGCCGGTGCACACAGGACCAGATACATGTTATTGGTCAGTTTCTTGTAGACCAGCCGCTTGGATTCTCCCTTCCAAGTATAAGAATAGATCTTCCCCTCTATGCGCTCTGTATTTAATATGTTATGTACATGATTTAAGTTGTCGTCAAACTGATCGACCGTAATCCCATTTTCATAATCCTTGTGATATACCAGATCTCCGTTATCGGAAACCAGAAATGCATAACCGGTCTCATAAGCCGAAAGATTTTTGACCGAATCCTGTAATTTTTCCATGCTGATATCCATACCGATCACACCGATCAGCGTATCCCCCCGGTAAATGGGGATGACATAGGACGTCATATAAACACGGGTATTTTGGTTATAGTATGGCTCCATCCATATTGCGTGTCCCTGCTCGATCGGTTCATAGTACCAGCCCACATGCTCACGATCAGTCGGATCGTATGCCTTGATGTCGTTCGGGGCTCGCTCTGTAAACTTTCCAATGGCATTCTTTACCAGAAATACCCCCTGTGTTGTCTGGAAAATATCCGGATTCAGCCGCATATAAATAGAAACCGCCGCCGATGTATTACGAGCCGTATTGTCCAGTTCATCATGCACATGCTGCATATAATCTTCCATGTATTCCGCATCGTTCCACATAGATCTATCCTGTGAAAGCCTTCTGGAAACGTAGGAATAATCCATGTCAACCGAACTGGCGATCTCTTTTAACATCAGATTGATCTCGCTCGCCTTCTGTTCGCAGAGCAGATTCATGATCTGTGAAGAATCCTCATTGATGACCCGTTGCGCACTGGTGATCCCGGCACCACCGATCATGCCGGATGCCAAGATGATGCTGACCAGTAAAAGTGTCAGAAACCTCTTTTGCAGTGTGTGTTTATACCCATTCTTTTGTGCTTTATTTTTCATCGTAAACCGTTCCCAATTATCTCTTGTCTGCCTGTCTTCCCCTAGAAATTCTTATACCGTATCCGCTTAAAGCAGATCACATAAGTAATGATATGTGCACTGAGCGTGATCGCCCAGGTGATCGGATACGCCATATACAAAATCCCTTCTGTATGGTGTATCTGAAAGATCGTTGCAATCCAGACCAGACGCAGTCCACAGGCCCCAACTATGGACATGATCATAGGCAGAATGGATTTGCCGATACCTCGTAAACATCCCACCATGGTATCCATCATACCACACAAAAAATAAGTGGTACAGATATAAGACATACGCACCAGTCCGGCTTCAACGACCGGCTGGCTGTCGGTATAAATATGTAACAGTGGTCTACCGAAAAGATAAGCGCTCTCCCCGGTGATAAGTCCTACGGCAACCACGATACCAAGGCAGAGGAACATGACTTTTTTAATACGCGCCTTGTCTCCCGCACCGAAGTTCTGGCTGGTAAAGGTAACTGCTGTCTGCGATACCGCATTCATTGCCATATAGACAAAGCCCTCGATGTTGCTGGCTGCGGAATTGCCTGCAATGACCGTGCTGCCAAAAGAATTGATGGCAGATTGAATCACAACATTTGACAGGGAAAATACCGTTCCCTGAATGCCTGCCGGAAGTCCGATCCGAATGATTCGTCCCAAAACATCCGTCTTGATTCCCAGATATTTGAAAGAAAAATGCATGACATCACTCTGCTTATGCAGATAGTAGAGAACCAGTACCGCCGAGATATATTCGGAAACGACCGTTGCGATCGCAACACCGGCTACATCCATGGAAAATCCAATAACAAGCACCAGATTTAATACTACATTCACAATGCCGGATGCCATCAGAAAATACAGTGGCGTTCTGGTATTGCCGATCGCACGCAGGATGGCTGCGCCAAAATTGTAAGTAAGCAGTGCCGGCATACCCAGAAAATAGATCTGCAGATAGGTCGTCGCCAGACCGATAACATCATCTGGAGAGCCCATCCAGACCAAAAGTTGATGAGATGTCAACATACCAAAGATACTTAAAAATACACCGCACACAAGACTTAAGGTGATACTCGTGTGGATGGTATCGCGCACCTTTTCCCTGTGGTCACAACCAAAGTAAAAGGCGACCGTCACATTGGCACCGACAGACAGCCCCATAAAAAGATTGACTAAAAGATTGATCAAAGATGAGGTCGAACCTACGGCTGCCAGTGACTCATTTCCGGCAAAACGCCCAACAACAATTATATCCGCTGCATTAAATAAGAGCTGCAGCACACCCGATAGGATCACAGGGATCGTAAAGGCGATCATCTTGCCAAGAAGCGGTCCATGGATCATATCAACTTCTTTTTTATTCGCTTTCATAATCTTCCCTCTTTACAACTAACACATCATCATAAGTTTCCAGAAAATGATGCTTTACACCGTCTTTTTTGTAGGCGATGACCGTGCTTAAGTTTACATTTTCTACACTCTTAAAGATATTGCCTTCCACATAAGGATTTGTCTTTTTCATCTCACGAATCAGATTTTTGACTTCCAGACGCTTGGAATTATTCTGTCCGTTATCCTGACAGGAAGAACAGGTCTCCGTAAATTTGCAGGCACATTGTAAGAAATACAGGTGATTATAGTCGCGCCATTTCTTGATGTCATCCTCACGCACCAGATAAAGCGGACGGATCAACTGCATGCCTTCAAAATTTGTGCTGTGCAACTTTGGCATCATAGTCTGCATCTGCGCCCCATAAAGCATGCCCATAAGGATGGTCTCGATCACATCATCATAATGGTGTCCTAAAGCGATCTTGTTGCAGCCCAATTCCTGTGCCTTATGGTAAAGATGCCCTCTACGCATACGCGCGCACAGATAACATGGCGATTTTTCGATCTCAAAGACCGCATCAAAAATATCTGACTCAAAGACCGTGATCGGAATGCCCAGTTTCTTGGCATTATTCTCGATGATGGCACGATTTTCTTTGCTGTAGCCCGGATCCATGACCAGAAATACCAGATCAAATTTTACCTTGTGGTGGCGCTGCAATTCTTGAAACAACTTTGCCATAAGCATGGAATCCTTACCTCCGGAAATACAGACGGCGATCTTATCGCCCTCCTGCACCAATTCATACTCCCGTACTGCCTTGGTAAACTTGCTCCAGATGGTCTTTTTAAACTTTTTACGCAAACTCTGCTCAATGTCAAATGTCGTGATCTCCGGTTGGTCTGTCTCATCCTCCGTCTGCATCTGCTGCATAAGCCAGCCAAGATAACCGCCCTCCAGGCTGTAGACCCCCTGCCATCCTGCCTCTCGCAGATATTCTGCTACCTCTAAACTGTGTTCTCCCTTTTTACAATACAAGACCAGTGTCTTGTCCTTCCACTGATCAGGCTCTGCTAAAAGGGCATCCTCCGAGATATTGATACTGCCCGGTATATTGCCATAAGCAAAGGACAATTCGTCTCTGATATCAATCAAAGTATAAGTATCTTTTTCCATAGACAAGACTTCCTGCCATGTCTTTTCCAATGCTCCCATAATCTATTCCTTAATGTAATTTAAAGTCAAAAAATCGGTTATATACAACCATTTGTATCATAACCGATTTTTTTCACGGATAAAAGTATAATTCCCACTATTTTTGTATTATTTTTACATCAATTTTTTAGAAATTCTTTCTAATTTCCTTCTGCCATAACTTCTTCTACTTTTTCCTCAACCTGCTTGCGCTCGAAGATCAGGCGGAAGATCAGACGTACCAATGGTCCGCAGTAGAACATCTGCCAGCAGATCGCCATTGGGAAGTTCATTGCCCATGTCTTGATCCACATACCAAAACTCGGCTCCTTGAATAAAAAGGTTGCAATAAGGCTCATGATCGGACACATGATACAGCAGATGCAGATGGAGATCGCATAGGTGATGAACTGTGGACGATCCTGTGGTGTCATGACAGAAAATGCCAGACCTTTGGCGATCTTTCCGACAACAAAGAACTCTAAAATAAAAGCGATCGGTACCATGATCGGCAGTTCATGTAAAGCAGCGACAAAAGTCGCACCACTGACATCTCCGGTATTGAGGGCTACATTGTAGACAACCATACCGTAGACCATGATCGTTGCCATAATGGCGGTAAATACTACATCTTGAAACTTATTCTTTGGCATAATAATTCTCCTTTTTCTCTTTTCTTATAAAATAGTGCATAATAGTGCATAAAAAAATGGGAACATGAAACTTTCGTCTCGTGTTCCCACTGCAACTACCATTAATTGCGCTTAGTGTAGCATAAATTTTTTGTCTTCGTAATACCCAAAATATTTTTCTCTCTTTTATACAGGTATCACAAATTACGTTTTATTGTTTTATGCATATTGCATAATTTTCTCTCCTGTCCTGCTTTTTAGAAATACCCATATTTCTTGCGGTGTGCAAAAAGCATGATGACGGACAAGATGACAGACAATACCTCGGCTGCCACAACCGCGCCCCAGATACCATCCAGTCCAAAAATTACCGGCAGGGCATAGATCATAATGACCTGAAAGACCAGGGTACGCATAAAGGATATGACTGCTGATATCACGCCATTGGATAAGGCTGTAAAAAAATTGGACGTATAGATGGATATACCGCAAAGCAAAAAGGACAGTGAATAAATACGGATGGCATGCGATGTCATTGCCTGCAATCCTGCATCATAGCCGACAAAGATACCTGCCAGGACATTGGATAAGATCTCCGCTGCCAGACACATGACAATACCGGTCACGACAATCAGTCCGTAACTTTTTTTCATGACATTGTGCAATTCCTTTTTGTTGCCCGCTCCGTAATTGTAGCCAACGATCGGTGCCGAGCCAATAGAATAGCCGATAAAGGCTGCTGCAAAGATAAAGGAAATATACATGATGATACCAAAGGCAACCACACCGTCCGAACCTACCAGTTTTAATAATTGCAGGTTGTATAGCATAGTGACCAGTGACATGGCGATATTGGATAACATTTCCGATACCCCGTTAAAGCAGGCTTTTCCGATCGGGCGCAGTTCTATCTTGGTCAGTTGCAAATGCAGACTGCCCTTGCGGTTGCACAGAAAATAGATCATTGGCACCAATCCGCCCAGCCATTCTCCCATGGCTGTCGCCGCAGCCGCCCCGGCAATGCCGAAGCGAAAGACATAGATAAACAAAAAGTCTCCGACCAGATTGGTCAGACCGGATGCGATGGATATGGCTAGACCCATGCGCGGTTTTTCTGCGACCACCAGAAAACTCTGGAAAGCATTTTGCAGCATAAAACCTGTCAAGCTAATCATAAGAATTCGTCCGTAAACAACGCACTGATCCAAGATCTCTCCCTCAGCACCCAGCATTGCTGCGATTGGGCGCATAAATATAGCACCTAAGACAGAGAATACAATACCCATGATAAAGACAAATTCGATCAGCATGGAAAAGTATTCCTGTGCTCTTTTTTTATCCCCTTGTCCTAAAGTCCTGGATACCAGTGCACTGCCACCGGTACCCACCATAAATCCCAGCGTTCCCAAGATCATAAGAAACGGCATGATCAAATTGACTGCTGCAAATGCCTGACTTCCCACAATATTAGAAACAAAGATACCATCTACGACACCATAGATGGATGTAACGATCATCATACAAATGGACGGAATCGTGAATTTTAAAAGTTTGCCCAGTGTATAATGGTCTGCTAATTTCGAGTCCATAATTACCTCCGCTTTATTTTTCTGTAATACCTACGTTCATGCTGCCCATATGGTAGCCGCCCAGATCCAAGGTCACGTAGGCAAATCCGATTCCTTTAAAATAAGAATAAATCTTTTCGCGCTTGGCATCTTCTACCAGAAGTGCGATCTCCTGTGGCAGGACTTCGATACGCGCCATAGTTGCCTGCCCCTCTCCATGGATACGCACTCGCACTTGATGAAATCCCATGTCCAGTAGCAACTGCTCCGCCTTATCTACCATGCCAAGACGTTCCTCACTGATCGTCTCCCCATAGACAAAGCGGGAAGATAAACAGGCAAAGGACTGCTTGTTCCAGGTCGGCAGATCCATCTGCTTGGATAAGGCACGAATATCCTCTTTATCCAGCCCGGCTGCCCGAAGCGGGCTTTTGATTCCCAGTTCTGCCACGGCAAGCAGTCCCGGGCGATAGTCTCCGTTATCATCCATATTGGAGCCTTCCACAACGGCTGCCAGATGGTTTTCCTCGGCAATGGCAAGGATCTTTTCAAACAATTCATGCTTGCAAAGATAACAACGGTTCTTTGGGTTGTGACGAAATCCATCAATATCCAATTCCTCGGATGCCGTGATCACATGACGGATACCTCTTTCCCGGCAAAATGCCTGCGCTTCTTTTAACTCCCTCTCTGGGAAAGAGCAGGAGGATGCCGTCACCGCCATCACATTTTCTTTTCCTAAGGTATCTACTGCAACTGCAAGTAAAAAGGTCGAATCTACACCACTGGAAAATGCCACGGCGATACTTCCCAATTCCCGCAGATAATCCTGTAATTTTTTATATTTATCCTGTAATTCCATATTTTCTCTTATCCTATCTTTTTCATAACTTCCGGCAATTCTGTTAATGCGTCGATCTTTTCTACCGGATGATCGATCTGTCCAAATCCATAGGCCGCATGGATAAAAGGCAGTCCCGCCTGCATGGTCGCATCATAGTCTCCCTGGATATCTCCCACATAAACGGCAGTATCCAGATGATTTTTTTCATACAATAAACGGATATTTTCTCCCTTTGGCTTGCCATTATCACCAAAGCACAAAATATCCTCAAAGAGATCATGAAAAGAAAAAAAATCCAAAAATGCCTCGATATAACCAGATTGGCAGTTGCTTACAATATAAAGATGATATCCTGCTTTCTGCAAAGTTTCCATGGTCTCGCGTAAGTCCGGATAAAGTTTTCCACCATGCTGGCGCAGATAATCATTTTCCACGGCACAGCAGGTCGCAAGCAAGTCTTCCCGGTCTTTTCCTTGGGTAAAAGGAAAGAGCATCTCAGCGATCTTATCCATGGTCCGTCCCATAGTGCGGTACATATCCTCTTTCGTCACAACGGCATCCGCATAGCCACACTGATGCAAAGCCAATGTCCAGGACGCTGCCACCTGCTCGGCAGAATCCCAGAGTGTTCCATCCATATCAAATATAATTCCCTGTTTCATTTGTTTTCCTCTTTTACTGCTTTTCTATACACTCATAAATATAATCTGCAATGGCTTTATTGCCCTCGGCATTGGGATGGATCCCATCTGCCAGCCATTCGCTGTGGTCTTGGGTCAACCGGTAAAGATCAATATAGCCGACGCCCATCTGCTCTGCCGCGTCCGCGATGATCTCATACATCTGTCCACCGATGACCTCATCCTGTATGCCATACTTGATACTACCATCTTCCATCGCTGGAAATGCCCGCGGTGGCTGCATGAGGTAGATCTTTACCTGTGGTGCCGCGGTCTGGTATGCCGCCACAAAATCCTTGATCTCTTTGGCATAAGCATCCTCATCCCACTGGTAGTCCTTGGCATCATTGGTACCCAGCATGAGCAGATAAATGTCTGCTTTGACATCCAGACTTTTCTGATATAGTTTCTCACTGCGATAAGGGACATCGCCCTCATCCATAAGAGTCCGTCCACTGAGCCCATAATTCAAGACCTGGTATTTTTCGCCTAAATTTTCCTGTAGATATGCCGGATAAGACTGACTGCGCCGATGTCCTAAAACGCCTGCCCCATAGGTGATGCTGTCACCAACACAGGCGATGTGTATTTTCCCTTCTTTTACATGGGGTGCCGGTGGATATTGTACGACGTGTACGCCCAGACGGAACATTCCGTAAAGGACTACAAGGACACCAAGAGCCAGCCCCACCACTTTTCCTATTTTTTTCATCATTTTCCCATTATATCAGACAAAGCAAAAAACGCAACAACAGAGCCATTTCTGGCTCTGTCGCTGCTACTTATCAATTATCAACTTAAAGGAGAGTGATTGTTATACAAGACTAGACTTGAGGAAAAATCTCCTTTAATGCAGGATAAATCTGGCGGAAGGTCGCATAACGTTTTTCGTATGCCTCCACCAATGCCGGTTCCGGTGAGATCGTATCTGTTACGCGTACGATCGCATCTGCCGCTTCTTCGACCGATCCGTAAGCACCGCAACCGACGGCTGCCAGCATGGCACCGCCCAGTGCCGGACCTTCTTCGACCTCCAAGAGGTCTACCTGTAAATTCAAAATATTTGCCATGATCTTGCACCAGAGTGGGCTCTTGGCTCCGCCACCACAGATCTTGGTGCGCTTAATGTCAATCCCCTGACTCCGTGCCACTTCCAAAGAATCGCGCATGGCAAATGCAACACCTTCAAAAACTGCCTGGATCATATCGGCTCTACCGGTATCCATGGTCATGCCTATAAAGCATGCTCTGGCAAGTGGATCATTGTGCGGTGACCGTTCTCCCATCAGATATGGCAGAAAATAGACATGATTTTGTCCCAGGATCTTAATATCTTTTTGGGCTGCGGCATAATCTTTTTCCTGTAAGATCTCATCCATCCACCATTTATTGCAGGATGCAGCGGAAAGCATACATCCCATCAAATGATACTTGCCATTGGCATGGGCAAAGGAATGTAGGGCATTCTTCTCATCCACGCCAAACTGATCGCTGGAGATAAAGATCGTACCGGAAGTACCAAGTGAGATATTGCAAGCCCCATCGCCTACCGTACCGGTACCAACAGCCGCTGCCGCATTATCTCCCGCTCCTGCAATGACCTTGACCTCCGTAGATAATCCAAGTTCTTCTGCAACCTCAGGAAGCAGGGTTCCTACGACCTCATAACTCTCATAAAGCCTTGGCAACTGCGTCTGGAAAATACCGCAGATCGCAAGCATCTCCTCTGACCACTTGCGGTTTTTGACATCCAAAAGCAGCATACCGGAAGCATCTGAATAATCAGTACAAAAACTGCCACTCAAACGGTATGCCAAGTAGTCTTTTGGCAGCATGATCTTAGCAATGCGGGCAAAATTCTCCGGTTCTTCCTCTTTCATCCAGAGGATCTTTGGAGCCGTAAATCCCGCAAAAGCAATATTGGCCGTGTAGGCAGATAATTTGTCCTTGCCGATGACTTCATTCAGATATGCCACCTGCTTTGTCGTCCTGCCATCATTCCAAAGGATCGCCGGACGGATCACCTGATCCTTTTCATCCAGTGCCACCAAACCATGCATCTGTCCGCCAAAACTGATCCCTGCCACCTGTGACTTATCGCAGTCAGCTAATAATTCTTTCAGACCAGCGATGGACTGAGTGTACCATTCCTGCGGATCCTGCTCTGACCAGCCCGGATGTGGGAAGGAAAGTCCGTATTCTTTGGATTTGATCTTTAATATCTTTCCTGTCTCGTCCATCAGCAGTAACTTGACTGCTGATGTTCCGAGATCTACGCCAATAAATAACATGTTTATCTCCTATTTAAAAGGGTTCTCTGTAGGATAACGCACACCTGCCGGCTGATTGTAACCAATCTCTTCTACCGGAACACCGATGTACTTGAATACTTCATATAAAGCCTTACCATAATTGCCAAAAGCAACGGCTCCGTGATGCGGGAAGTTCTTCTCAATCAATACATGACGATAGAATCTGCCCATTTCAGGAATAGCAAAGATACCGATGGATCCGAAAGATCTGGTTGCTACCGGAAGGACTTCGCCCTGTGCTATGTAGGCACGGAGTTTGGCATCGGAAGTTGACTGCAAACGGAAGAATGTGATGTCTCCCGGTGCGATATCTCCCTCTAAGGTACCATTGGTCACTTCGATTGGAAGGCTCCTTGCCATGATCTTCTGGTACTTCATCTCGCAGAAGGATAACTTGTTGGAAGCGGTATTACCGCAGTGGAATCCCATAAAGGTGTCCTGTAATGTATAGTCAAATTTGCCCTTGATATCTTCTTTGTACATATCCTTTGGTACAGTATTGTTGATATCCAAAAGAGTAACCGCATCCTGACTGATCACAGCACCAATAAACTCGCTGAGTGCGCCGTAGATATCTACTTCACAGGAAACCGGAATGCCCTGCTTGGTCAGACGGCTGTTGACATAACATGGTACAAATCCAAACTGGGTCTGGAATGCCGGCCAGCACTTGCCTGCAATGGCAACGTACTTGCGATAGCCCTTGTGTTCTTCGATCCAGTCTTTTAAGGTGATCTCATACTGAGCCAACTTGGCAAGGATCTCCGGCTTTTTGTTGCCTGCGCCAAGTTCTGCCTCCATGTCTGCAACGACAGCCGGGATTCTCTCATCCCCTTCATGCTTATTGAAGGCTTCAAACAGATCCAGTTCTGAGTTTTCCTCGATCTCGATACCCAACTGATACAACTGATAGATCGGTGCATTACATGCCAGGAAGTTGAGTGGTCTTGGTCCAAAACTGATGATCTTTAAATCAGAAAGTGCTACAACGGCTCTGGCGATCGGAGCAAACTCTGCGATCATGTCTGCGCAGTCCTCTGCGTCTCCTACCGGATACTCCGGGATATAAGCCTTGATGCCGCGCAGGCGTAAGTTATAACTTGCGTTGAGCATACCGCAATATGCATCGCCTCTGCCATCCAAAAGGCTGTCGCCCTGTTCTTCTGCTGCTGCAATGAACATCTTCGGTCCTTCAAAATGCTTGGCAAGCAAGGTCTCTGAAATCTCCGGTCCGAAGTTTCCAAGATATACGACCAGAGAATTGCATCCTGCCTTCTTGATATCCTCCAGCGCCTGCACCATATGGATCTCGCTCTCAACAATACAGATCGGACACTCGTAAACATCCAGATCCGGATACTTGCTATGTACTGCTTTCATCAAAGCCTGGCGTCTGGAAACAGACAGGCTCTCCGGGAAACAGTCTCTGCTGACTGCTACCACACCAATTTTTGCTTCTGGAATATTTGTCATTGTTTAACCCTCCAATATTTCTTAATACTTTTACCATTGTTCGTACAGAGCGAGATACGCTCTGCGAATCTCGCTCTGATTAGCGGTCGTCAAATACACCGCATAAATGCGTGTATTTTCCTCGTCGCCATAACAAAAAGGATGTAATTTCATGCACTGAAACTACATCCTTATTGTAACAGAAGAACTAATTTTCCTCGACTTTATACTTGATTGGTACATGTCATTTTTTTGACATCTGCTCACGAGTTTTCCGATTATATTCGCTTGGCAACATACCATACTTTTTCTGAAATGCCTTTGCCATGGCACGGCTGTCCGAAAATCCGACCTGAGTCGCGATCTCACTGATGGTCTTATCACCGATTTCCATCTCCTCCACGGCATGCTCTAAGCGAATGCCGGACAGATAGGATTTGTAATTGATCTGGGCATATTTTTGGAACATGCGGGATAAGTGCTCAATGGAATATCCAAACTGCTCTGCCAAGGACTGCAAAGAAATGTCCTCCGCATAATGTTTTTTGATATATTCCGTGATCGGGGACAGTCTCTGCAAAGCCTTGGACGACCGGTATAAAAGATCGTCTGCTTCTTCCTGCCGATAGACGGTCACCAGCAACTGCATCATGGCATAGTAATCTCGCAGCATCTCATATTCATGCCCCGGAAGGTTCGTACCAGTCAGATCATAGATATTGTGGATGAGAGTCATCATCTTTTTTTCGTTCTGCTGCATCTGCTCCGCCGATGGCGCCGCCATTGAGCCTTTCCCCTTCTTGTGGAAAGAAATAAAATGGTCGGCAGTCAGATAATTCTTGAACTCACTGATCGGGATCTGCACATAGACCGCCAGATTGGCTTCCTCTGCCCGGATAGAATGGAGTTCGTTGGTATTGATGATGATAAACTCACCACTCTCTACACAAATCTCTTTTTCGCGCAGGATAAAGACTAGTTTGCCCTCATAGATGGCAAAGATCTCCACCGAATTGTGCCAATGCGGCTCTCTGGTGTAATTGCCACCTGCCCCCTCAAAAACATCAATTTTAAACGGCATGCCCGCTCGTGGCACGACCACTTCATGTTCGTAATTCATACTCCCTCCTTGTGGTTACTGTGCTGATGGCTCTGCCTCTTGTTGTGTACTACTTACTTCCTCTGTCTGGCCCGCTGTATCTTTCATCTCTATACCAAGTGCATCACATATCATCTTAGCATATCCACTACGTCCTTCTCCGTTCAAATGGATGCCATCATTATAAAACCAATCCGGATTTGCTGCGGCGAGTTCATCCCAGGCAATGACTTCCACATTTTTGTTGTCCTTTGCCAGCTGGCGGATCACACCATTGGTTCGCTCCTGATCCTGTAAATACTTACCATAGACAGCGACCCAGTAGACCTTGGTATCTTTTCCCAGATAATCAATGATCTCCTGCCCGGTTGCCTGACTGAAATAACAGTTGGTGCCCAGTTCGATCACTACGGTAGAACCCAGTTTATTTTCTTCTTTCAGACCTTCTAGGATCTCAACCCCGTCTCTTGCCTGCCGGCTTTCCTTGGCATCAATCACACCATCTGGGATTGCCTGCATCAATTCCGGTGCCGCGCCAAGCATAACGGAATCTCCCACACAGGTGATCTCCGGTCCACTCTCCTCCTTGGCATCCTTGCTATCGGATGTATCCTGATCGGCGTTGGTCTGCTTGGCTACATCCTGCTCCTTTAGCATCTTCTGGTTGGCCTTGAACTCCTTTTGCAGATCTTCTGCCAAACGATCGGAAGATTTGGACGGAGCCTTGATAAAGCCCACGATCGCGATCGCGGAAATAAGACCGACCACGATCCCAATGGCTACTTTTTTGTAATACTTCTTATCTTTCATCGATACACACCCCATTTCTAAAAGATATGCTGTAAGTTGATAATAAAGAGAAGCGGATAATGCCAGAGATAAATCCAGTAACTGTGTCTGCCAATCCATTGCAGAATCTTATTTTGGTTCAGTGCTGTCGTCGTAAAATTGCATTGGTTCATCACATAGACCATGAAGGCAAAAAACAGGCTGATCAACGCCATGCCACCACGATAAAGCCATGCCTGCTCACCATCAACGAGTACAAACAGCGCGATCGTCACTAAGAAAGATACGAAAAAAAGAGCCCGCCCATTGTCCCCTTGAAAGAGAATGTTGCCTTTTTTATTCCAATCATCTTCTTTGAGTCCTAAGATCACGCCAATCAAGAAAGAAAAAGCGCGTGTGTCCGTGCCGTAGTAAACACGGTTGACATTGTCCGCGCGATACATAATCCCCATGGCAAGCATGGAAGCCAACGTCAACAGGACAAAGATCCAGATCGCGCCTTTTCCCAAACGCGGTTCAACCCATTTCTTGTAGAGTAAAAAGAGCAAAGGCCACAGGATCAGAAGTTCCATTTCTACACCCAGATACCACAAATGGGTAAATGGCGAATGCTCTGTGATCTTCATAAAGTAAGACGCCTGTGTCAACATCTGCCACCAGTTGTTGTAACCGAGAAAGATGCTTGCCGCCTCCTCTCTTGCCCCTAATAATAATTCCTGATGAAAGATGGTAAAAAAGGCAATGACCGACATGACCATGATATAGAGTGCCGGATATATGCGTAGCCCTTTTTTGATATAATATTTACGAATGCGAAAATTCTCATTATCCCAGTCGATCTGACCTTTCTTTGCCGCCAGATACCCCGATATTAAAAAGAAAAAGCAGACACCAAGAAAGCCTCCCTTCATGGCGAATGGAAAGATGTGATAAAGCACGATCCCCAAGATGGAAACTGCCCGAAGGAAGTTGATTCCTTCATTGTATGTATATGTTGTTCTCATTTGCTATCTCAATCTATATAAATGTATTCTTATCTAAAAGTATGTAACTTTATTTCCGAATATTATTATAAATGTCAGTCTGCTCTTTCGCAATTAAAAAATGCTTTTTTTTGACAAATTTTATGATTTAGATTGCCAAAAGATTCTTGATCGCTTCCATGTAGATCAAGACGGATTCTTCCATTCCGGATACCAGAATATACTCATCTGCGCCATGAATGCGATAATCCACGCCCAATTTCTCCGGTCCGAAGGCAATGATGTTCTTTAGGGACTTGGCATAAGTGCCGCCGCCGATGACCATAGGCTGATGCTCGCTGTCTCCGGTCACATCCACATAGGCCTTGTAAAGAGCTTCTACCAGTGGAGATTCTCTCGGGAAGAAAAGCGGATCACCGATCTCAAGGATCTCAATGCGTCCGTTGTCATCCTCCAGATGGTCCTGACACATACTACGCACCTGATCTGCCTTTAAGGTCACAGGCACACGGATATCGATGGTGCAAGAAATAACACCGTCCCCCGTCTTAACGATACCGTTGCAGAAAGTCAGATCTCCGTATTCATCTGCAAACTTGAGCCCAACGCCTGCGCCATCACACGCTGTGCCTAAATGGCTATTGTAGAAGTTCACAAAATCATCCTCAAAGCCTGCCTCTGCCAGACACTGACAGGTTACTCCAGCTGCATTGACGCCAAGTGTCGGTGTGGATGCATGCGCCGGCAGACCCTTGGCAAAGATCGTGATTTTGCCGTCTTCCTGGCTTACTTTATATTCCTGTAAATCTGTCTCTGACAGCACTTTTTCCAGACGGTCTTTTAGACCATCCTCTGCCGGGATCACGGTCGTGCAGGAATCACATACTGCATTTGAGACAAAACCTCCATTCATGGAAATGATCTTGGTACTCTTGGAATATGCCATCATCTCCATATGTCCTTTTTCTCCATGGATGCACGGATAACTTGCATCCGGCGTAAAGCCACAGGAGAGTTCTTCTTCGACCTCATTATAATGCTCCATACATTTGGATCCGGTCTCCTCGTTACATCCCATGATAAGACGCACACGCTTATTCAACTTAACACCGGAATCGCGCAGGAGTTTCATAGCATAAAGTGCCTCGATGACCGGTCCCTTATCATCTGTCGTTCCACGACCATAGATGTAATCACCATCTCGCGTTAATGTAAAAGGGTCGTATGTCCAGTCACCGCCGGTTGGGACCACATCCAGATGTCCCGCAATACCAACGATCTCATCCCCCTCGCCCATTTCTGCATAACCACAGTAATTATCGAGATTGACCGTACGAAAGCCCAGTCCTTCTGCGATCTCAAGTCCCACACGAAGTGCCTCTGCCGGGCCTTCGCCAAATGGCTTGCCTTCCTTTGCCTCTGCCAACTGCGAATCAATGGCAACCAATTTGCCAAGATTTTCTATCATTTCTTCTGATAATCCATGAATCTGTTCTTTGATATCCATAATGCCCTCCAAGTTTTTGATAGACACAGTATAACACACCTGATATGATTTTTTACATAGGAAAAAGAGGCAGAAATCTCCCCTGCCTCTTTGCCGCTCCCGCCCTTATGCGGTTTGGTGTTTCTTCCATGCACGCTCGATCCGTTCCAGCGCCTCTTGTAGGGTGCTGCGCGGACACGCTACATTGATACGTTCAAAGCCTTTCCCGGATTTGCCGAAGATGGCTCCACTGTCCAGCCAGAGTCCTGCTTCATAGATGATCATGTCCTCCAGTTCCTTTTGACACAGCCCTGTGCCGCGGAAATCCAACCAGACCAGATAGGTTCCTTCCAGATCGATCATCCGAACACCCGGCAAATGATCCTCTACAAAGGATCTGACATAGTCAATATTTCCCCGCACATAAGAAAGCATACCCTCGTACCACTCGCCCCCATGTGCATAGGCAGCCTGACAGGCAACCAGGCCCATGAGCCCGATCTGGCTGACACCTGCTGCATCCAGTTGATGGATAAATGCCTTGCGCAGATTTTCGTTTTTAATAATGATATTGGATACCTGCAAGCCTGCAATATTAAAGGTCTTGCTCGGGGAGGTACAGGTAACCGTAATGTCCGCCAAGGCATCACTGAGTCCAGCAAAGACATGATGCTGCCCCTTGAAGATAAAGTCATGATGGATCTCATCACTGACCACGGTCACTCCATGACGCAGACAGATCTGCCCCATATGCAAGAGTTCTTCCTCCGTCCAGACACGTCCTACCGGATTGTGCGGATTGCAAAGAAGAAATAACTTGATGTTTTCACGCACAATCTTGTCTTCAAAATCCACAAAATCAATATGATAACGATCGTCCTCGCCCAGCACCAGATCATTGCTGATTACGCGTCTACCATTATCACGGATAACTTCTGAAAACGGATAGTAGACCGGTGACTGCAAAAGCACACCATCGCCGCATTTGGTATAAGCCTTGACTGCCATGGCAAGTGCCAAAACGATGCCCGGTGTCTTTACTACCCATTTCTTTTCGATCTCAAACTGATGGCGTTCCTGCATCCATGAATGCAGTGCTTCATAATAGGCGTCATCCGACTCACTGTAGCCAAAGATCCCGTGCGAAGCAGTCTCTACGATAGCATCCTGTATATAGGAAGATGTCTGAAAATCCATATCTGCCACCCAGAGCGGCAGGATGTCTGCCGGCATGCCACGCTCCACCGCAAAGTCGTATTTTAAGCACTTGGTCCCTTTTCGATCGATCAGTCTGTCAAAATCCAAATTTCTCTCTGCCATGATTTCTCCTTTTTGTAACTCTTTCTTCTATGCTTCTTAACCTTCTATTTTCTGCTCTGCCTCGGCAAAGACTTTTTCCAGTTCTGCTAAAAGATCTTTAACATCCTCAATGCCTACAGACATACGAAGGGTACATTCGGTAATGCCGTTTTTCCTGCGGATCTCATCCGGTACATCTGCATGGGTCTGGGTCATCGGATAGGTCAGAAGTGTTTCCACACCACCCAGACTCTCCGCATATTTGATCATACGCACCTTTCCAAGAATGGCATAGGCGTATGCCTGATTCTTCACCTGAAAGGTAAGCATTGCACCAAAACCACGTGCCTGCTTTTTCATGATCTCATATCCCGGATGACTCTCCAATCCCGGATAGATCACCTCTGTGACGCAGGACTGCTTTTGCAGCCAGTGTGCGATTTCCATAGCATTTGCCTGAGCGCGCTCCATACGGATCCCCAAGGTCTTGATCCCACGCTGGATCAAAAAGCAATCAAATGGAGCCAGACCAGCCCCGGTCGTCTTAATCAGGAAACGAAATCTTTCGCTGATGTCCTCCCGGTTTGTCACCAGAAATCCTGCCAGCGTATCGTTGTGTCCACCTAGGAACTTCGTTCCGCTATGGATGACGATATCTGCCCCCAGGTCTAAAGGATTCTGGAAATAGGGAGATAAGAAAGTATTATCCACGATCAAGAGGATGTCATGCTTTTTTGCCAGCTGTGCCAAGGCTGCGATATCCGTAACATTCATCATAGGATTGGTCGGTGTCTCAATATAGATTGCCTTGGTATTTTGCTGGATATAATTCTCTACATCCACCGCATGACACGGAACAGAGGAAAAGGTCAGTCCGTTTTTGGATGACACATGGGTAAACAGACGGATGCTACCACCATACAGGTCTTCGTCCACGATCAGATGGTCTCCCGGCGCAAACAACTCCATCAGCATAGTAATGGCAGCCATGCCTGTGGTAAAAGCAAGTGCATCGATACCATTTTCCAGACTTGCTACGATCTTTTCCAGATGCTCTCTGGTCGGATTTTGCAGACGGCTGTAGTCAAATCCTGTACTTTGTCCCACACCCGGATGTGCATAAGTTGCAGTCTGATAGATTGGATAAGAAATCGCGCCGAAGTGGCTACAGTCTCCTTCCTCCTCTTCTAAGTGTAAACACTTCGTCTCAAATCCTCGTGCCATATGTATATATCCCCTATTCTTTCCTAAAATGTATGTTTTGGATTTTATCATACTTTTCATACTGTTGCAATAGGAATTATATGAAATAAGGTAAAAAAGAAGGACATATCTCTTGTAGAAGATATGCCCCTATCGCTTGCTTCTTATAAGGCTGCCTTAATAGCTGCCAGCAATTCGTCATAATTCTCATATGCCGGAATGTCCGGGTTGTCCTGCTTGATCTGATCGGTCGATTTAAAGAGAAATCCCGCCTTGCTCGCCTTGATCATGCCCAGGTCATTGTGGCTGTCACCGGAAGCAATCGTATCATAACCGATGGACTGTAATGCCTTGACCGTGGAATACTTGGAATTCTCAATACGCATCTTAAAGCCGGTGATCTCACCATCCTCTGCCACTTCCAGTGAATTACAAAAGATGGTCGGATAGCCCAGTTTCTTCATCAGAGGTCCTGCAAACTGGGTAAAAGTATCACTGATAATAATGACCTGAGTCATTTCCCGCAACTGATCTAAAAATTCCTTTGCGCCCGGGATCGGATCGATCTTTGCGATCGTCTCCTGGATCTCCTTTAATCCAAGTCCATGTTCCTTCAAAATACCAAGCCGCCAATGCATCAACTTATCATAGTCCGGCTCATCTCTGGTCGTTCTCTCTAATTCCGGAATACCGCTCTCCTCGGCAAAAGCGATCCAGATCTCCGGTACCAATACACCTTCTAAGTCCAAGCATACAATGTTCATCTTTTTATTCTCCCGCCTTTATTTTCCTTTTGTGATAAGTATAGCATACCAGACCCCTGGACACAAATAAGGGGAGATAAAAAATATGCAGACTGTTTCTCAAACTCAACCACAACATCCTGCATAGGAAGTCGCATACAGCCAAATCCAAGGCGCCGTCTATCCCTATTGCCAAGGACGCTTACCATCAAGCCATCCTTTTTCCTTCCAGTATTTAGCATCCACACTGTCCGGACGCTTCTTTAAGACCATAGACATGACCGGGAAAAATATCCTGGTCTTTAAAGGTGGCTTTACCCTGCCCTGGTTGGCTTTGATCTTGGACGCAAGCGCATCCATATCTCGCTCGATCTTGTCCTTGGTCTTTGCCGTCACATCTTCCCACTTCATAGCACGAACAGCGATACCATACTTGTAGGTCTTAGCCACACCCCAATAAGCAGCACTGTCCGCCATATCCTGACAGGTGTTCTTTTGTCCGCCACCTGCCGCGGTCGCGATACAGACCATCTGCTTTTTGAACATGCTCTCCTCCGGGCGATGCATGATCCAGCGCCATCCATAATGTTCCAACAATGCCTTCATAGCAGAAGTGACATGGTAAACATAAACCGGACTTTCAAAGATCAAAAGGTCTGCTGCATCGATCGCCTCTGTGATCGGTGCCAGTTTCTCATAATGCGGACACAATTTTTCGTCCTTTTTGATGCACTGGGCACAACCGACACACATCTGATCAAAGTCGCGCGGTAAGACGATCTCCGTGATCTCTCCGTCTATTTTTTCTGCTAAAATCCTTGCCACATGATAAGTCGAGCCTTTGTGGCTCTGTCCATGGATCAATGTAATCTTCATAAAATGCCATCTCTTTTCTTCTTTTATTCGCAACTCATTCTAAACTAATAAAAGGTCAAATGCAACGGCATTTCGGTTTTTTATACAAAACACAAATCCCCCTCGAACCTGAGGGGGTATCTATCTTAGTGGATAAAATTTGTATAGGTAAATTCCGGTTCTTCCGGCATGGAAAGTCCCATCTTCATCGCTACATTCTTACAATTCAGCCAAAATGCCATATTATTGCCTAAAACCTGCATAACCTGCATGCCCTCGGCATCCTGCTGCGCCTCTTTGGGATTTGTGCCATGCATCATATTCCAATATCTGGAGGCAATGATCGGCATCTGCTTCAGACCAAAATAAATGTTCAAGATCTGCTACTCCTATGGTAAAGGCTCCTGTCTTTTCAATATTATCTGTTGTCTTATCTCCTTTTCTCTCTTTTATTGATTGTATTTTATTACTTTTAGTGGGGTCTTGCGATCAGTTCTTCTGCTTCCTTTGACACATATTTTATTACTCATATAACTATACTAGAAGATGTCTCCAAACAGAAGTCTCTCTTTGTTAGGCAGTATAAACCTAAAGGTTATGTCTCTTATGATTTCTCCACCGGAATTGTCTTGATCCTGGTAAAAAAATAGACATATTTAAAGATGATAAGGAATATGATAAATGCCCTCCCATACCAATTCGGCATTGCTGCAAAGGCTAAGAGCAGCATGCCCGATGCCAGGAGAAGCAGACTGAACTTTGTCTTTAAGGTCATACTCCGATTTTGCACAAACTCGTCCAAGTGATTTTTGTATAGTTTTGTGCCGGTAAACCATGTATGGAACTTTTCAGAACCCTTAGCAAGACAAAATGATGCTAATAATAGAAAGGGGGTTGTTGGCAGTACCGGCAAGACCACACCAACAGCACCGATTCCGATCGCTGCAAATCCCAGGATCAGCCATAGGATTCGTAGTGGATTTTTCTTCATATAAAATATACCCTCCTGTTAGTTTATGCTAACCATTATATCGTAGTTAGGCTAGACTAACAAGTGGAAATATTTGCTTAGCAGAAACATCGTTATCGAGGTGAACTGAATGGCAGGTTATTTCTCTCCTTCCATCGCAAAATCCATTTTATGCAATGAAAATGATCTACTCATCAACTTCCACTTTTCTCATCTTGTCATAATACGCTTTATACCTGTAAATCGTTAGAAAACCTTGCCATCTCCTGACGAAATTCTTGCTGAACTTCCTCTGTTCTTCTTGTAATTTCTTTAACATCTTC
>CAKXYI010000005.1 GCA_934899185.1 uncultured Lachnospiraceae bacterium | reverse complement strand
ATATACTGTGTCTTTGTAAGTTTATTTCTACCGCTTTCGATATTATTTATCGTTTGACGGGTTACACCAATTTGATCACCGAATTCCTCTGCAGTCCATCCTACAGTTCTTCTTATCAACAATAAGTTATCTTGCATTCTCTGAATTTCTTCCATTGATGTATCCTCCTTGTGTAAATACAATATACCTTGACAATATATTTGTCAAGGTATCAAATGTTAACCGAAATATAAAAATACTCGTCACCATCACGGCAACAAGTACGTTATTTCTATTATCTTTGAATATCAAGCTCCATCTTTGCCTTAAAGCAAACTATGAAACGGTCTTCAAATATCTTGATTTGCTCTATATACTTTCGAACCAGCGCTTCATCATACTCCCCTAGTTTCTGCGGCGCACCCTGAAGGAAATCTACAAGTTCTGTGATTCTCTTTTTCACTCCTTCTGTCTTTGCCCTTGCCATGATATCCTGATTTTCTATGTGAGCAGCACCATTTTTCATAAGCACCTGCACCTCAAATGTGTGAAGCTGGTTTGCTTCCAGCTCAAGGATCGGATATGATTACGTAAAGAAGATGCAGTCATACGCAAAAGAGCTCTACAATAAGAATTATCGTTAATGACGGGCGGCGGCCGGAACCTTCTCCAACCGCTGTTTTTCTTACTTTTCTTATCGTTATAAGGTGAACCCCTGGGTTCATTTTCTCTTGTTATCTATCCCCTAGTGTCACCCCTGCATTGTGGACCAATTCCCACAAAGCAATTTTCAAGCATAAAAAGAAAGGCTTTCCAGCAGCCAATCGTACTCAATAACGATAGCTCTCTGAAAAGCCTTTTATTTACTACATTATTTTTACTTCTTAGGGTTCACTTTTGACATCAATACAACCGTCTCCACATGCCATGAGTGTGCAATTTAGATGCACAACCCTTGGCTTTCCGTTAAGCCTTGGATTCAAAAAATGACACAATGGTCCCTTTTGGGTCCTGTAAAAACGGCATACTGCACCCAGATGCACCTGCCACAGAAAAGATTAGAATTGATTTCTTAGACGAGCCTTTGATTGGCTTCGGTTTGATTTGAAATCTGCTCTTTACTATGGCAAATATCGCTACTTGCAATTGTACCATAGTTTTGCTTTTTCGGATAGATTTTCCGAAATCAAAATGGGCAGAAGAAAGCCCCCAAATCATATGTGACTTAGAGGCTTGATTCCAACCATTTTAGCTATTATATAAAGTCTCCTCATTACAACACTCATTTTTATTGGGAATATAATCAAATGCACATATTATTCTACTTCTTTGAACTATATCTCCTCTGGCAATACAATTTCCTTTAGCACATCCTTCTATTGGCTTAAAATTTTGGCAAGAACTACATCGCCTACGCTCCTTTTTCATTCCATGCCCACCACATCTAATCATTTCATAGCCTACAATATATTTTTGCAACTCATCTTCCGATATTGTCTTCTTTAGCACATCTCCTCTTTCATTTTTCAATTCGAAATGAATTTCCTTGCCATTCATATCTGATTTTAAACCAATGTTATTATTTAATAAACCTTCCTCATTTAATGCATCTATTTCTTCGCAATCAAGATTTTCAACAAAGTCCAATATATCTCTCATAATCGATACCGATAATCCATAACCACCATAATTATATTCATAAAATAAATTTCCATAATATTCACCCTCTTTTAAGGTTATCGCTATCACATAATCTCTTGACTTATAATCATCTGATAAATCATGATACATCTTATTTTTCTCCTCATGCTGATACTTATATTGATATTCTTCTCGATATTGTTCATTAAGAATTTTATCATGAGCGGCATCTTCTACAAATTTTAAATGCATTGCATCTATTCCATTTTGCTTAAACTTTTTAATGGTTTCACTTCCGTAAAATTCATAGAATTCCTCTCTGCATTGTTTTAATGCCTCAAGCTGCGTAGATAGAAACCGGTCAAAAAAACTTTCCGGAATATGTAATCTACTTGAAAACTGCTTTTTTCTCTTGTCTATTGTCTTTCTTGTCCTAGCATATCCAAGTACTCCTATTGATACACCTAACACCCCTGCCAATTCCCAAGGTGTTACTTCATAAACTTTCTCTATTGCGTCATAAATATTGATTTCAATTCCTATTCCTTGATCATCTTTTCTTAAAAGATCCATAAACTTATCATAACTAATATGGCATCTTCTATAGGGTTCTTTAATATACCATGGAGCATTGTCTATGATTTCTGAATAATATTCCAAGGATGCTCCCCAGTCATCACACTCTGTAATATTTTGATAATTTTTTTTACTATTCTCAGCGCAACAACTTTTATTCGAGCCGAATTCACACGTTTCACATGTCATATTTAATTTCATCTTTATACATTCCCTTTCGTCTTTTCAAACTTAGAGCATCATGCTAAACATTTCTCTTATATTACCAAAAATATCTAAGCACATTTTATCACAGCGTATCTTTCCTGGAAATGACATTTTGATAAAAATGGGCAGAATAAAACCTCCAAATCCTGTAGACTTGAAGGTTTTATTCTACTCATTTCTTGTAGAAGGAGCTTAATTACATAAAATTTCTATATTCATAAATCATTCCTTCATATTGTGGTAATAACCAGCCTACTTTTGCTATTGCGTTAGAAGACTGAATTGTACATGGTAATTTTGAATATAATCCAAAACTATTCCAATTCATTTTTGATAATCCTAGTATTTCTGATGCTATTTGAGCCAAATCGCCATTTCCATAATGCTTTACAATTTTCAATGGTGCTGGCACATTAGTTCCACCCTGAAAATATCGACGATCTGAAATAACCGACGGTGCTATTCCATGCGTAAAAAGATATGCTGTATTATCATTAATTGCAAAACAACACCCTCTCTTAACTGGAAATAAATCTGCTTGTAAATACTTGTTATACTCGAAACATTTAAAGTTTTCGTCATAAGTAATCTCTATTAGATCAATATCTTTTATTCCGGCACTACCAAGACATTTAGTCAAACCTGCGATTTCCTCTTCCTTAAAGGGGGTTCTTTTATGTATAACAACTCTCTTTGGCAAACTTGAAAAGGATGAAAAAAATAGTTCTTTTATATTTAATCCAAGTTGATATGCTTCATTCTCAGATAAATATGGATTTTTTTGTGCATCAAAGGTAACATCCTTTATCTTACTTAACTTATACCTTAACCCTTGTCCATCTGACGCATATATATGACTACATCCAATTAATGTTTGTTCCCCATTCTTAAAATGGTTAACGCTGTAACCAATACCTGCAAATGCGGTATCCGTTCGCAGATTTGAAAGAACCCATGGAGTTCGCCCTGCTTTAACATAAATAGCCAATGATATTGCCCAAGCAATTTGACAATCTAATTCACTATCTAAAGTCTTTTCTCTAATAAACTGAGTTGATATATGTTTTTGAACTGCAAAAGCCTTAACATAATCATGCAAATCAAATCTAGTAACTTCATCTTCATAGCTTGTAAGTATCTCATACTCCTTTGGAATATAAATCATAATAACATCCAAATGACCATTACGTCCTAGTTCTTCAATCCTTTTGTTTATTTGTTTTCCAAATGCAATAGCAGCTTTGTATATATCATGTTCTTTAAGTTCCACATCATCAAACGCTAACCACTCACTTCTTGCTGGAATATCAAGCCCCACACCGAAAACACTGTGGAATCCTGGATAATTTATTACATAATCCGTATTATGTCTTGTCGTATGTGGCTTATGTAATCCATCTAAAAAACTTTCAAATTTTCCCTGTCCGCTGACTGGACATATTATTCCTAATTTGATTGTTGGTGCGTATACCTTATTATTCATTTCATAATCATAAGGCATATTATTTACCAGACCTCTCATTGGGTGAAAATCCTTTTGCATTGCTCCATATTTCGGATTGTAAAATTTTAATTCCGCATCCAATAAATCTCTTGCACATATCTGTATTCGATTTTTGCTTACAGCGTCAGACAAATTTGCGTTGTATTTTGAATGCATACCAACCAACATACTTTTATTTACAATTTTAAATTCAAAACCAGAGTCTGAATCAAAAGGATACATAGCACATATAGTTGTATTTTCACGAAAAATAATTTTTCTCCATTTTTCTAAATACCCATAATAATTCTTATTTGCTTGCCTCTGACAAATGTTTTCAATAAATTTTTTTGAAAATTCTAAATGCTCTTCTTTATTCACATCTTTATTATTTTCATAAAAATATGCTGGTATAAAAGCAAGATAATTGTACTTTCCATCCGAAAAAAGCGAAAATTGTATTCCTCTGTATGCAATAATCTTTTTTCCATCAACCATCTGGCTGAATTTTTCACTTTTCCTCCATATCTTATTTTTATTATATTCACACCCACTATATTTGCCTATAATAGTAACTAATGCTCTAAGCAACATTTCTCTAAATGTTTTATTATTCAAAAATACATCTTTAAGAATAGGCGCACTTTCTATTTTTCCTTCTAGCTGTCCCGCACACATACTCCTGATTGAATTCATATTCCCCCAAGCATATACCATATCATTATAAGGCACAGCAATAATATTATATTGCTGTAAACTCTTGCAATAATCCCAAGGTTTCTCCCCATCTTTATAAACAATTTTAAATTGATAATACTGATTAGGGAATTTTATAGGAAACAAGTTTGTATCCATGCATTTATTTATCTCATCTGTAAAAGGTTGAAACGCAGTTGTTTCGCACTCTGCTCCTACACCTAGATTTTTCTTAATTTCATCTATCCTTCTCTGCAAATCCTCATTTTCGAAAAACATATGTGCAATGTTTAGCATCGTTTTATCAAATCCATCTGTCGGAACATAAAATGCACTTCTCCCAGACTGATTAATCTTTTCAAGAAATCTCTGCACTTTGGGTGGAATATCTCTTCCATATCCACACCAATATATCCTTCCCGCACCTTTTTCCATGTAAGCTCTTTCTAGAGCATCCATCACAGAATTATCTCTTCCACTATACCCCAGTACAATAAAATTTCTCTTTTCAATTTCATGTGACAAGGTCTTAACTAAAACATCGCTTTGATTGTCTAATTCTGTTTCTGTATTTTTTAACGGGCCATACTTATAATCTCCATGCAGCGCTATGCATAGTAGTTCTTTATCTGTATCATTACGGAAAATTCTATCTTGTGATTCCAATGTCACCTCGATAGGTACTATTCCATAAGAATGAGCCGTTTTTAGCATTAAACCATCAAAATTTGTTGTCCAAACACTCTTCACAATTTCATTCTCAGCAAGTAAAGCAATGATATGATATCCTAAACTTGGATTTTTTCCTTCTATCAAATGTTGGAAATACTTCCTTCTATCATCGGCTATTTTATATGCTGCCTCAATATATTTTGAATATTCTTCTTCTGAATTTAGTTGTGGATATATACCCTGATTATCTAACCAGTTCTGAATTGACCGCTTTACTTGCTCAGACTTTATGTTATTATGCGTTTCTGCCAGAACTGGATTTTTTGATATAAATATATCTCGTTTCCATTCCCAGATACACTCTCCTGCCGATGGTATTCCTGATTCAACAGACGCCCCAGCTCCTAAAAACATAGAGAATTTTGTATCCATATTCTGTTTAATTGATCTAACAAATTCGTCAAACTCCAATACATAATCCATGCTCTATACCTCTTACACTATTTAATCCACCACCTTTTAGTGGTCATTGTTCGATTATGAATGACTGCTTCTCTTTCTTATAGTTATTTATGCTTAACAGCACAAGCAATTCTGATCCACTTAGTCTGTAACCTTCTCGCAAACTTAAAATTTATAAAACTTTCCAATAGCCATCTCTCTTTCCATTCATTCGAACTATTTTACCCTCTTTAACCAATTTTTTAATAGTTCGTTGAATGGTACTTACAGATACTCCCACTTGTTCAGCCAATTTCTTCTGCTTAATTCTTGGTAAAAGCAATATTGCTCTTATTACTTTAACCTCCATTTCTGTTCCATCAAAATTCAAAACTTCATCCAAAACTTCATCCAAAACTTCATTTTTATCATTCAAAACTTCATTGGTAAAATTAAGGTTTTTTAATATAACTCTGAATTCCGTCGCATTTGAATAAAAGAGTGGCTTTTTGTCTTCTGTATAATTTGGTTCCACTTCATACGCCTGCATGATCTTTTTAAAACCACTACCCCTTCGTTCCATAAAATCAAGCCTGCTAAAAATATCTGCCACCACTGGATTTCTGCGCTTTGATGGTACATTGTCAATGTCTCTGTCTTGAATTAATGAGCCATCATACATACCACCTGGTGAATATATTTCCAAACGATCATCAAAGATATCAATATGGACTTCACTTCCCATATCTAAATAATCACGATGCACCAATCCATTAACCAAACCTTCAAAAATGCTTCTCTCCGGATACTCCGGATATTCTACTCGTCTATCAGATTCCTTTTTCCACATCTTCTTCGAATTTCTTCGTGCAAAATTCATACCTTCTTCCAATAACAATATAAGGCTTCCTGTATACTCCTCATCATCCAGAGCATCTATAACTCCTGATGCTTTATCTATACCATTCCATCTGGTACAAAATAGCCTTGAACAATAAATGGGAGATTCATCAGCAAGCAAAGCACCTGCATTTGTCAACATACCATTCTTGTCAACAATACCAAACGATTCAAAGTCTTTCATTTCCATGCTTTTTTTCGTTTTTTTGTAATATGCTGCTTTTAACTTAGAAAAGGAATAATCATCAAAACAATAATCCGTTACGAGACTGTCATATGTTCTGTTTTTTCCCCGTAAAACCAGTCTCTTCAAATCTGTAGCGGTGGCCATTACGCTCTCATTGCCAATTCTGACATAGGCAGTATAATTTCCTTCTCCTACATAATAATAAGGTGTCTCTTCTCCCTGATATACTTCCAAGGTTATGATTTCCTTGCCATCTACAAGATGCGCATTTAACAGGACTTCCGGAGTTGGGTCCATTTTTATTTTTATCTGTTCGCTTATAACTTCCATAGCTTTCTTTACATCATCAATCCCCACCACAGAGTCATCATCCGCAATACCAAAAATAAGTACACCGCCCACACCATTGGCAAAAGCACTTACGCTTTTCAACCAACTCTTTGGTTTTTTCACCTCTAACATTACTTTTTTGTCATATTCGGTTGCTTCACCAATCAGTTGTTCTAATTTCATAGCCACTCCTTATATTTTTCTCTTTTCCTGAGACAATATGTTGGGATAATATATATTAATTTCTTTGAGATAATCACTGGCATTATACCTGTAACTGGCACATCCCTCCAGTATGCTGTACGCTTTTCTCTGTATTTTTATATTAGCAGAATTCTTAATAACATTATACGCTATACCAGCAAACAAATCATAATTTTCGAAGTGCCCATAACCGGTTGCTTCTGAATATGTTCTATCTATCTCACCCAAAAGTGCCAACTGATCTATTTCGTTGAATTGTATTAATACTTTCCAAAATGCATATAGCTGTTTTCTTACGATGTAATTAGAAAGTTGCTCCTGCCTCATAAGTCTCATCACAAATTCTTCTACATCCTTGGAAATCTCACCTCGTTGCAGATTCTCCTCGATATTCCTAATTTTTTCTTCTTCTGAAAGCTCTTTCACGGAGCTATTTACGTCCTGAATCATTTCGTCCATCGTAGCGTAGCGTTTAACTCTATTACGTTCTGTTGCTTTACTGATAACAAAAGACAACTTTTTGTTTAACTCACTTTCGCTTGTAATATAATCAATGATTTTTCCAATCGAATATATATCACTCAGCTTGTCCAATGCAGTAAAATCATGCAGTCCAATGGGATCAATAAAATAATGTGAGTTCTTCGGGGTTGAAGTCGATTTCAAGCTATGGTTTATCATGGTATCTTTGCTCAACCCAAAATCAGACAATACAACATGTCCCTCTTTAATTAAAATATTTCCCAAATGCAAATCTCTATGTATTATGCCCGCTTCATGAACATCTTTCATTCCTAATAACAGTTCTTCAATAATTTGCAAAATCAACTTATCATCTTTAAATGGATTATTCTCCAAATAATCATAAACATTGCAGTCGCATTTTTCCATTAAATATGAGTCATTGTCCCCATCATAATTAAAAACCTTCAGAACATACGGTGACTTAGCCAATCTAAGCATATTTTCATACTCGTATTTAAATCTCTTCTTCCATGCTTCATCTGATCGATATTGTGCCTTAAGCTGCTTTTTGTAAATCTGCTCATTAAACAGAAAAATCTCACAATAACTTCCCTCAAAGAGTTTATAGTCATTCTTTATCTGTATAATTCCTGCATCTTCTTTTAATTCTAATCCAAATCGTTTTAGAAAAGCTTTGGATTTATCCATAATAGTATTTTTCATTTCTTTCCGATATGAAGAACTATTAACTAATGTTAAAATGGCTCCAATTACTTGTTGTTTAGTTTCCAAGTTCTTATTGGAATATTGATTAAAAAGGCTTTCCGTTTCAACATATTTCACGTTTGCTACCGTTTCAAAGTAATCTTCAATGGATAAATAATCAATTCCAAAAATGGAATCCTCTAAATAATAATCTAAATTTAATCCATCATAATGAGTCCCCATATATCCTCGCTGATCCACTTCAACTTTTTCTTCGAAAAAAACATTGTCATAGTACTCAAATAATTTATTAATTACTGATTCCATTTTATCACCCCCTGCCAGATAACTTCTTTTTCACATATATTCATTACCAAAAAGGAATTATAATATTTTTATAATCTCTACTCCTTGCCCCCTTAGATTTATTACAATGCTCACACGTCAACTGTATATTGCAGGGATCATTCGTTCCTCCATCTTCCAATGGTACCATATGATCGAAATTCTCATCTGACAAATTATATGTTCCAGACAAATCCTTTCCACATAACTGACAGCGATTTCTGTCTCTCATTTTTACAGCTTTTTGTAACCATACCGGAAAATTTCTTCTTTTTATTACGCCATCTCTTTTTAGCATGTTGGGATAATCTGCTTTTTTTAGATCTTTAACTACTTTTGCGACTTCTGTATTAAATCTGAACAAAAAATCCTTATTAGTATAAAGAATATAGAATACATGTTCTGCCCATTGCTCATTAATATTATCACAATAGAAACTATTCACTTTTTCAGCGAACTCTTTCCACTCCTCAAAATACTCCTCATCATATTCGGGATATCCTAGCGGCAAATCTCCTACAACAGAGAACGAATATCCAAAAAGATTAAATAGCGCTTCATTGTGTTCACACAACACATATTCTTCTGGTGTATTCTCTATTACAGCTTCATATAAAAGCCCATCCACCAATTGTGTTCGTATATATCTGTGCAAGAGACTATCTTTACTTGATTTGTAAAATCCATCCAAATATTCATCAAGGTATTCGACCATTGTTTCATATACACCATAATATCCATCCAATTCTATTGCACTAGAAATATGTGAAGCATCCATTACTGCTGCATCTGTCAAAGTCTCTACAAGTTGTTTGCTCATCATAACCTCTCAAAAATCAATTATTCTATTCTTAAAGATAGAATATATCACATTTTCTATATCCTTAATATGCCAAAATCATATCATAATGCTTATAATTATTCCATTATCTTATTCTTACCGCAAACCGGCAGGAATAACGCTTTCCTTATTCAGTTGTCATCCCTGCCTTTTTCTTAGTCATATCTGATTTCCTGTTCCATGACGATTCCCGACTGAAACTGGATAATCATTTTCTCGGCAGAGACTACTTTGATGCTTGAAATCAACCTTCTGACAAGGTCATTGTCAAATTCCGGTATCTGACAGGTGCTTCCCCTTATGAATGCATCCATGTCTTTTACCCTCTGTTCATAACTTTCTGCCAGTCTTTTCTTCTTTCTGGTCTCTGCCTGCTCCTGCTTTAAGATTTCGATTTCCTTTGCGATGCTCCGGTAGCGTTCATCAAATTCCTGCGTGTAAGAGCCTGTCTTTGCGTTCTCGGCTATCAGCGCCACCATTTCTTGCTGTTTTGCTTTTATCTTGTCCTCATACTCATCCGGCTCCTGCTCCTTTCCGTAGCTACCAATCACCCGTATGACATTCTGTCGGAAGGCTCCTATAAAATCTCCATCATTTCTTGTAATCCGGTGAATGGCCTCCATGCATAGGTTTTTCCCTCTTCTGCCTGTCAGTAGAAAATAGAAATCTTTTCGATATTTCATACTTCCGAAAATCATTTCCTTATCTACCTTCTCAAAAATTTCACTTATCCTCTTTTTCAGATGTTCCATCTGCATACTGCTGATCACACAATCCACAAGCTCGGTATAATTCCCGCGGCTTTTCCATTCTTCTGCATTCATGATACAGATCCCCTGTCCTCTCGGACGATACCCCGGTGGCTGCTGCATTTGTCTCTCCAGTATGCAGAGCTGCGGGCTGCTACAAAATAATCCCGACACTTTTCTTCCTCCTGTTCTTTTGACAATAAAAATGGCGGTACCTATTTCATTTCTAAAATAAGTACCGCCTCACATATTCATCTGCAATTTTCTTTTGTTTCCTCCTCTCTTTTTTCCTCAAATCACCCCAAAATCTCTTTTTTGCCCCTATGCATCTATAAAAATGGGCAAAAAAATCGGGCAAAAACTGGTCGATTTTCGTCCCATTTTTTGCCCTCAAACCACAACATCTTGTGGTTAAACTCGCCTATTTCTTCTCTTTTCCACAATACTGCATCAGAACCACTGACTCAACATGCATGGAGTGGCAAAATTGGTCGACCGGTCGCACGCGCAGCACCTCATACCCCTTTCCCTGTAAGTATTTCAAGTCTCTGGCCAAAGTAGCGGAATCGCAACTGACATAAACGATCCGCTCCGGTGCCATGGCAACCATGGTTTCCAAGCACTTCTCATCACAACCCTTGCGCGGCGGATCCACAACGATCACATCCGGGTGCAGACCTGCATCACCATCATCTGCATGTTCTTCTACCCATGCCGGTAGCACTTCCTCTGCCTTGCCCACATAAAAAGTTGCATTTTCGATCTGATTATTCTTGGCATTTTCTCTGGCATCCGCAATGGCTTCCGGCACAATTTCCACACCATACACCTGCTTTGCCGCCTGTGCCAAAAATAAAGAAATGGTTCCGATACCGCAGTAAAGATCCCAGACGATCTCCTTGCCTGTCAGTCCCGCATACTCCAAAGCAAGACTGTACAATTTCTCCGTCTGCACCGGGTTCACCTGATAAAAAGATTTTGGCGAGATAGCAAAAGTCACGCTCTCATCTGTCCTGGTAAATCCCCCAGACTCTTCTTCTCTGACCCGATGAATGGTATCGCGGATACACAGATCTCCCCACAAAAGCTGCACCTTATCACCAAGGATACGGTTGGTCTTTTCCTTATTTACATTATAAGAAATGCTGTGCATGCCCGGGACTTCCGACAAACTCTCCACCAATCGATCTGCCTGCGGCAATTTATCCCCATTGATGATCAGGCAGACCATGACTTGTCCACTATGAAAACCTTTGCGTATCAAGACATGACGCAGCAGACCTTGCCCTGTCGTCTCATCATAAGGCTTGATATGGCAGGCTTCCATGTACTCTTTGATGACAGCTAGGATCTTTGCATTCTCACTGACCCCCAGCAGGCAGTCATCGATCGGGATGACCTGATGGCTCCTTGCCGCATAAAATCCAAAGACGATATTGCCGTCCTTATCATATCCACAAGGAAACTGCGCCTTATTGCGATAGCGGAACGGATCCTCCATCCCGACCACTGGCTCCATGACCTTTTCCACTTGTTCCTGTGAAAAGCTGCCGATCCGCCTTAAGTTATTTTCGACTTTTTTCTGTTTGAGAACCAGTTGCTCCTCATAACAGAGATTTTGGATCTGACATCCCCCGCACTGTCTTGCTATCTTGCAGGGAGCCTCCACACGCTTCGGCGATGGTTTCACAATTTCAACAAGGCGGGCGTAGCCATAGCCTTTTTTCAGCTTAGTCACGCCCGCAAGAATCTCGTCTCCAATGACGGCATCTTTGACAAAAAAGGTCATCCCCTCATATTTGCCAATGCCTTCACCGCCGATGCCCATATCTTCGATTTTCAGGATAAAGGTATCATTCTTTTTCATATTAGTCCTCTGTACTTGTCTTTCTGATATTAGAATCAAACAAACGGTTGAATCCCTGCCACTTGAGGTCGCCCTCTGCCACATTGCCTAAGGCTTCTTTCATGGTCTCCATCTTGGCATCGATGTTGTCCGCAAAACTAAGTGCCACTGCCTCTGCGATCGCAGGCTTCTTCGGTGAACCAAATTCCAATTCGCCGTGATGTGCCAAAATACAGTGGATCAGTTCCCTTGCCTTGACCTCCGGGAATCCCTCGATCGTATTGATACGCTCCTGTACCTTGGCAGCGCCGATCATAATGTGTCCCAACAACTGTCCCTCATCGGTATAGTCATTCTGTGGAAATGGGGAAAGTTCATCCAATTTTCCGATATCATGGAAAATAGCAGCAGTCAAAAGTAAATCACGATTTAAAATCGGATAAGTCTGTGCGTAAAAATCACAATTCTTTGTCACGCCCAGTGTATGTTCCAAAAGGCCTCCCACATAGCCATGATGCACACTCTTGGCAGCAGAATGGAACTTAAAACGCTTGGCAAAATCCTCGTCTGCAAAGAAACTCAAAAGCAGTTGCTTCATATATGGTGCCTTGATCGTCCCGATAAATCCCAGCAATTCCTCATACATGAGATCCACGTCCTTATCAGAACACGGAAGATAATCCGCCGGTATGTATTCGCCCTCCTGCGCAACGCGCAGTCTCTTGATATTTAACTGGTATGCGCCCTGGAAAGATGTGATATCTCCCTGCACCCAGATATAATCCAATTCGTCATAGTCATCAATTCCCATGGAACTCGGTTCCCAGATCTTGGCATCCAGTGTCCCGGTCTTATCCTGCAGCATCAGGCTTTCGTATGGCTTTCCTGCCTTGGTCAGTGCCGATTGCTTTTTGCGGCACAAATATATTTCATTGATTCTTTCTCCCTCTGTGAGGTCTTTGATAAATCTCATTACATTCTCCTCTTCTATGCAGAGCGTCTTCTTGCGCCATACCTCTATATGCCCTTACGCCCTATCTTTACTACATTCATGCAGTTTTTATTATACGGTTGAATGACTGGTCTTTCAATATATTTTTGTGTATAATACATTTTATGAATAAGAAAGCATTAAAAACACTCGAATACAACAAAATAATCGCTCTGTTGGAGCAATGTGCTGGCAGTACACAGGGAAAGGCTTATTGCCGTGAACTTCTGCCCGTTTCTGATCTTTCACAGATCAAACGCATGCAGGCAGAGACCAAGGATGCTCTCAGCCGTATCTTTAAACGGGGAAGTGTCTCTTTCTCCGGCATTACGGATGTACGTCCTTTCCTAAAACATCTGGAGATCGGGTCTTCTTTGACGATTTCGGAACTATTGGCGATTGCCTCTCTTTTAGAGGTTGCCAAGCGGGTCAAGACCTATGGACGCAGTGAAAATGATCTGTCGATCGAGGGCGATCATCTGGCTCATTTCTTTAACAATCTGGAACCACTCACACCGGTCTGTCAGGAGATCCGCCACTGTATCTTATCGGAAGATAGCATCGCGGACGATGCCAGTCCTGGGCTGAAAAATATCCGCAGGCAAAAGAATGTCATCGGCGAGCGTATCCGCACCCAGATGAATACCATGTTAAACAACAATACGACACGTTCTTACTTACAGGATGGCGTGATCACAGTCCGTGGCGGGCGCTATTGTCTGCCGGTCAAGGCAGAGTACAAGAACTACGTTCCCGGCATGGTACATGACCAGTCCTCCAGTGGCTCTACCCTATTTATCGAGCCTATGTCCGTCGTCAATCTCAACAACTCCCTGCGTGAACTGGAATTGCAGGAGGCAGAGGAGATTGAAAAGATCTTAGCCGACTTGTCCAATCTTGTCGCAGAACATACAGAGGAGATCTCACAGGACTTTATGATCTTGGCAGAACTGGATTTCATCTTTGCCAAGGGAGAACTCGCCCGCAAGATGAACGCCGTTGAGCCGGAGTTTCATACCGATGGCATCATCCATCTGCGCGCGGCAAGACATCCGCTTTTGGATCCCAAACATGTCGTACCGATCGATCTGACACTGGGGAGGGACTATAACCTCCTCATTGTAACAGGTCCAAATACCGGTGGTAAGACGGTCTCCCTCAAGACCTGCGGACTGCTCAGCCTGATGGGGCAGGCAGGACTGCATATCCCGACCAAGGATCGTAGCCAGTTAGCCGTGTTTGATGATATCTTTGCTGATATCGGAGACGAGCAGAGTATTGAACAGTCCCTCTCGACTTTCTCCTCACATATGACCAATATTGTGCATATCTTACGGAAGGTAGAGAGATCCAGTGGACATTACCTCTGTCTTTTTGATGAGTTGTGTGCCGGTACAGACCCCAAAGAAGGTGCAGCCCTTGCGACTGCTATCTTATCCAGTTTACATGAGCGCGGTGTCCTTACCATGGCAACGACCCACTATAGTGAGTTAAAAATGTATGCTTTATCCACACCGGGCGTAGAAAATGCCTGTTGTGAATTTTCCGTAGAAACCCTGAGTCCGACCTATCATCTGCTCATCGGTATCCCGGGAAAGAGTAATGCCTTTGCTATCTCAAAAAAACTCGGTCTGTCAGATGACCTGATCGCGGATGCCAAGGCCCATGTCACGGAAGATGACCAGAATTTTGAGGACCTCATGGTCGACTTAGAGCAAAGACGAGTTGCTATGATGCGTGACAGTGAGGAAATTGCACGACAGAAAAAAGAAATTGCAGATCTGCAAAAGAAGTTAAAAGAGCGTGAAGAACGGCTGAATACCTCTAAGGATAAAATTCTTCGTCAGGCAAATGAGGATGCTTCCCACATCTTGCAGGAAGCCAAGCAGATTGCAGACGAGACCATCCGCGACTTCAACAAATACAGTCATTCCAACCCGGATATTGCCAAGATGGAAGCCAAGCGTGCCGCTGTCGGTAAGAAATTAGCAGACAGCCGCCAGAAAGCCTCTGTCGGTGCCAAAAAGGCAGAGAATCCAAAGAACCATAAAGTACCAAAGAACCTGCGTGTAGGTGATCCGGTCAAGGTGCTCTCCATGAACATCAACGGAACCGTTTACTCCCTGCCAAACGTCAAAGGCGATCTGCAGGTGCAGATGGGCATTATGCGTTCCAAGGTCAACATCAATGATCTGGTCCTCTTAGAGGACAATGATACAGCTGCTAAGACAACCGGCAAAAAGAGCCGTTACACAGGCAATGGTGGCTTTAGCAAGGCCGCTACTATCTCCCCGGAGATCAACCTTTTGGGGCTCAACGGCGACGAGGCCGTAGCCAAACTGGATAAGTATCTAGATGATGCTTATTTATCACATTTAAAATCCGTCCGTATCGTCCACGGCAAAGGAACCGGTGCCCTGCGTAAGGCAGTACATCAGTATTTAAGGAAACAAAAGATCGTCGACGAATTCCATCTCGCCGAATTTGGTGAGGGCGATGCCGGTGTCACGATCGTCACTTTCAAATAACTTTATTTCAACAATAAAAAACCTCCCGCAGCATTTCAAACTACGGGAGGTCTTCTTCGTTCATAAATGGATTATACTAACTCAAGAACTACTTCTAATGCACCGTCACCCTTACGAGGTCCGATCTTTACGATTCTTGTATAACCACCATTACGGTCAGCATATTTAGGAGCGATTTCCTCGAATAACATCTTAGGCATATCAACTTCCTTGATTTCCTTCTTAGTCTTACCAGCAGACTTTACAGGATATAATACCTTAAGCATTTCTCTTCTTGCATGAAGACGAGATGGCTGATCCTTCTTGATCTTCTTTTCTACTGTATCATATACAGTAACCTTCTTACCATCAACAACTTCCTTTACACGCTTGCCGTCTTTGTCCTTACGGGCAACCTTAGCCTGTACGGTAACTTCATCGAAGTTGTCCTTTTCTCTAACAGCCATAGCAATGATTCCTTCAGCGATCTTCTGAACTTCCTTTGCCTTAGCCTCTGTTGTAACGATTCTTCCATGATATAAAAGGTTTGTTACCTGATTTCTCAGTAATGCCTTTCTCTGTGAAGATGTTCTGCTTAACTTTCTATACTTTGCCATTTTATTTTCCTCCTTATGTGATGGCTCACTTCGCAATGCCTTTTGGTCTTACTCGCGAGGTGCATGGTATGCCATCCATGAATTTATGAGAGTTCCATGCCTTTTGGTCTTACCGGTTCTCCCTATGTGACATTTATTCGTCTCCAGTTCTAAGCTGGAGTCCTAACTCGCTTAACTTACCTAATACTTCTTCCAAAGACTTGCGTCCAAGATTACGAACCTTCATCATATCATCTGCTGTCTTGTTGCATAACTCCTCAACAGTGTTGATTCCTGCTCTCTTCAAGCAGTTGTATGAACGAACAGATAACTCTAATTCATCGATGTTCATATCCATGACTTTGCCCTTTGGATCCATTGGCTTGTCAGCCATTACCTGAGCCTCAATTCCACGATCAGAAAGATCAATGAAGAGGCTTAAATGCTCATTTAATACCTTAGCAGCTAAACTTACTGCCTCGTCTGGCTGAATTGTACCATTTGTATATACGTCCAAGGTAAGTTTGTCATAGTCAGTAATCTGACCTACACGAGTATTCTCAACCTTCAGATTTACTCTTTCGATTGGTGTGTAGATAGAATCAACAGCGATAACACCGATTGGTGTGTCCTCTGACTTATTCTTATCTGCGCTGATATATCCTCTACCCTTCGTAATGGTCAACTCCATGTAGAGTTTGCTGTCAGCACCACCATTTAAATTAGCGATTACAAGATCCGGATTCATGATTTCAATGTCAGAATCCACCTGAATATCACTTGCTCTTACAACACCTTCACCCTCGAACTCAATGTATGCGATCTTCGGGTCATTGCTTGCGCTGTTGTTGCGGATTGCAAGATTCTTGATGTTCATGATAATCTCTGTCACATCTTCCTTAACACCAGGAATAGATGAGAACTCATGTAATACGCCTTCGATTTTCACCTGACTTACTGCCGCACCTGGCAATGAAGAAAGCATAATTCTTCTAAGTGAATTACCAAGTGTAGTTCCGTAGCCTCTCTCTAAAGGTTCTACAACAAATCTTCCATACTTTTTGTCTTCTGAGATTTCAGCAATCTCAATGTTTGGTTTTTCGAAATCGAACACTAGGTGGCCCTCCTTATACTGGTTTACCTTGCTAAATTGTGTCTAATTACTTAGAGTACAACTCGACGATAAGCATTTCATCGACTGGTACGTCGATCTGCTCTCTTGTAGGTAACTCTTTTACAGTTCCCTGTAACTTCTCAAGGTCAACATCGATCCAATCTGGAACGAGTCTGCCATTTGTTACCTCAACGATATCCTTAAATCTCTGAAGGCCCTTCTTTGCTTCGCGAACTTCGATCACATCGCCAGCCTTTACCAAGTATGATGGTACATTTACAGGCTTGCCATTTACCAAGAACATCTTGTGATCTACAACCTGTCTAGCTTCTCTACGTGTTCTAGCAAATCCCATACGGAATACAACATTGTCCAGACGGCTCTCAAGGATAGTCATAAGGTTTTCACCGGTCATACCCTTCTTTCTGTCTGCAATGTCAAAATAGTTATGGAAAGGCTTCTCTAATACACCATAGATAAACTTAGCCTTCTGCTTCTCTCTCAACTGGAGACCATACTCAGAAGTCTTTCTTCCTGATCTCTTTAACTGTCTATTTGATTTTTTATCCACTCCTAAATATACAGGATCCAAACCAAGTGATCTGCATCTTTTAAGAACTGGGGTTCTATTTACTGCCATCTTAGATTATCCCTCCTATTAAACTCTTCTACGCTTTGGTGGACGACATCCATTATGTGGTACTGGAGTTACGTCTGTGATGCTGGTTACATCGATTCCGCATGCAGAAAGTGCGCGGATTGCAGCTTCTCTTCCTGATCCTGGTCCCTTAACCATAACATCTACTGTCTTTAATCCATGAACGAGAGCAGCCTTTGCTGCTGTTTCAGCTGCCATCTGTGCAGCATATGGAGTAGATTTTCTTGAACCTCTAAATCCAAGACCACCGGCACTTGCCCATGATAAAGCATTTCCCTGTGCATCTGTAATTGTTACAATTGTATTGTTGAAAGATGCCTGAATATGTGCCTGTCCGTGTTCAACGTTTTTCTTTACACGCTTTTTTGTTACTTTCTTTGCAACTTTAGCCATATCTAAACTAACCTACTTTCTGAAATTATTTCTTCTTGTTTGCTACAGTTCTCTTAGGACCCTTTCTTGTTCTAGCGTTGGTCTTTGTCTTCTGACCACGAACCGGAAGTCCCTTTCTGTGACGGATACCACGGTAGCATCCAATCTCCTGCAGTCTCTTGATATTAAGAGCTACGTCTCTTCTCAAATCACCTTCTACCATCATTGTTTCGTCAATGACAGCACTGATTCTCTTAACTTCGTCGTCTGTCAAGTCCTTAACACGAGTGCTAGGATCAACATTTGCTGCTTCAAGAATCTTGTTAGAACTTACTCTACCAATTCCGTAAATGTAAGTTAAACCAATTTCTACGCGTTTTTCTCTTGGTAAATCTACACCTGCGATACGAGCCATGTGTGTTTACACCTCCATAAAATTTTCTGATTAACTACTACCATCCCCAAATAGACCCTATACAGCTCCGTTGCCGGCCTGAAATGTGTGTATATGCCTCATTTGGTTCTTTTCTTCCTAAACATATAGTAAGGAAGAGTTCCGAATCCACGAAACTAACCACCCTCGGTATGTAGGGTGATCCGCATATATTATGAAAATGTTGCCTAATTATTTACTAATCATCGGGAACATCAGCCGCACATAACATATACAAATAACACTAATCCTTATGAATTAGCCCTGTCTCTGTTTGTGTTTCGGGTTCTCGCAAATAATACGAACACTACCTTTTCTCTTGATTACTTTGCACTTTTCGCAAATAGGTTTTACTGATGATCTTACCTTCATTGTAGGAAATGCCTCCCTTCTCATCATTTTCGTGTTCCTTGTACGCATGTACAAGTCTTTTATCTACTGCATTTATAGGCGCGCGAAAAGAAATGCCCATAAACGCACTTGATAGTATAGCAAAAGTATCAAACTCTTGTCAATAACTTTTTACTTATCTCTCCAAATAATTCTGCCCTTTGTCAGATCATATGGTGACATCTCAATCGTAACCTTGTCGCCCGGTAAAATACGGATATAATTCATACGAAGTTTACCGCTGATCGTTGCTAAAATCTGGTGACCATTTTCCAGTTCCACTTTAAAGAAAGCATTTGGTAATTTTTCTACTACAACACCTTCTACTTCGATTACATCTGCCTTAGACATTTATTTTATTCCTCCTATATAAAGATCTAGAATCTGACCGATCAAATCATCATTCATCGCCTTGCCCTTTGCCAGATCCAGGATCTCTTGTGGCAAATGCTTGATCGGCTGTATATGTTTTTCTTTTTTCTTTTTGGGATTATCGCAAGTTCTGGTTCTTCCATTGACCAGATAGACGATGTCATCCTGCCGTTTCAATACAAGATAGATATGGTTTTTATCATGTCCCGCCTTGGATTTTGCTAAAATCAATTCGTCCATAGATGCTTCTCACTTTCTGTCAGTGTCAGTATCTCCGGTCGACCGTCTGTAATGATGATGGTATTTTCATAATGTGCGGATAAGGATTCGTCCTCCGTCACAACCGTCCACTCATCATCCATCCATACGACATTTGGACTGCCGATATTGATCATAGGCTCGATCGCAAAGGTCATGCCGGGCTGCAACTTGATGCCGCGCCGCCATTTACGATAGTTTGGTATTTCCGGTTCTTCGTGCAGGTGTGTACCTATGCCATGACCTACCAGATCCCGGACCACACCATAACCACGCTTGGTCGCATAATCACCGATCGCACTCGAAATATCATTCAAATGCCGTCCGGCTGTCGCCTGCTCTATCCCGGCAAAGAAACTCTCGCGCGTCACATCAATGAGCGCCTGTGCCTCCGATGAGATTTCTCCCACGCCATGTGTTCTTGCCGCATCGGAATGATACCCTTTATAGATTACGCCAATATCCAAACTAACGATATCGCCATTTGTAATGATATGGTCTTCTCTCGGGATTCCGTGTACAACTTCGTCATTGACGGAAACACACACAGATGCCGGATATCCCATATAGTTCAAAAAGGAAGGCTCGCATCCGAAACTGCGAATGATCTCTTCTCCCAAAGTATTGATTTCCAGCGTTGACATCCCCTCGCAAAGGGCATCCCCTAAGGTCTGATGCACACTTGCAAGGATCTTGCCTGCCTCCCGCATATACTCTAATTCTTGGGCAGATTTAATGGTAACTGCTGACATGGGCTAGACTCCTATGATCGCGTCGATATTGGCGAATACGTCCTCCATCGGCTGCGTTCCATCTACAGAATGCAGGATCCCCTGCTTTTTATAATAATCGATCAGAGGCTGGGTCTGCTCATGATAAACATCCAATCTCTTCTGTACTGTTTCAGGCTTATCATCGTCTCTTAAGACTAATTCCTTACCACAGGCATCACAGATACCTTCTTTCTTTGGCGGAATAGCAACGATATGATATGTTGCTCCACAGGAAAGGCAGGCACGACGACCTGACATTCTCTTTACAATATGGGAATCCGGTACATCGACATCAATGGCAAAATCCATCTTCTGTCCAATCTTAGAAAGTGCTGCATCCAGACTCTCTGCCTGTGGAATGGTACGTGGAAATCCATCCAGCACAAATCCATTCGCACAATCTTCCTGACCGATACGATCCATAACCAGATCACAAGTCAGTTCATCCGGCACCAAAAGTCCCTGATCCATATATTCCTTTGCCTTTTTTCCAAGTTCTGTGCCATTTTTAATGTTGGCGCGGAAAATATCTCCTGTTGAGATATGAGGAATCTGATATTTTGCTGCGATCTGCTTTGCCTGTGTGCCTTTACCGGCACCGGGAGCACCTAACATAATAATCTTCACGATAAAAAACCTCCTTATAACACCTTAGGAGATACGGCTAGGCCAGTATCTCCATATGGATGTCTATTCATTAATCATTTAAAAATCCCTTGTAATTTCTGACGAGCATCTGGGATTCCACCTGCTTCAATGTCTCGATGATAACACCAACAATAATGATGATGGATGTTCCGCCGAAGGACACGTTTGCACCAAATAGTCCATTAAACACGATCGGAATGATCGCTACGATGGAAAGTCCGATAGCACCGATAAAAATAATGTTGTTCAGGACTGCCTGTAAGTAATCACTCGTAGGCTTGCCTGATCGGATACCCGGAATGGAACCGCCCTGCTTCTTTAAGTTGTCAGCGATCTCAAGCGGATTAAAGGTAATTGACGTATAGAAATATGCAAAGCCGATGATCAGCAGCACATATACTACAGCACCAATGGTATAAATCCAATTATCCGGATCGAACCAGTTTGACTGTGACATTCCGCGAAGAATCTTGTACCAGAAACTTGTACCGCCTGTCTTACCAAGCAAGGTGCAAATGATAACCGGTGTCTGTAACAATGACTGTGCAAAGATGACTGGAATAACACCAGCCGTATTGACCTTCATTGGAATCACGGAGTTGGCACCACCAACCTGTCTCTTTCCCTGAATTTTCTTTGAATACTGAACCGGGATTCTACGCTCAGCACCCTGCAAGAATACAACCAGAACAACCATAGCAACAATGATTGCTGCAATGATCACACCAGCAAGTGTACCCTTTGCAATGGTCTTTCCTGAGATGAACTGCTCAAATAATGAAGTCAGATCACTCGGAATACGTGAAAGAATGTTGATTACAAGCACGATTGAGATACCGTTACCGATACCCTTTTCGGTAATTCTTTCACCGATCCACATCAAAACAGATGAACCTGCTGTAAGAGCAACAACTGTCATGATAACATACAGTGCATTGAACTTGGTCAGATAACCGGAACGTCCAAATCCGATTGCCATCGCAACAGACTGGATAATTGCCAATCCAACCGTAACATAACGGGTAATCTGCGTCATCTTCTTTCTTCCCTGCTCCCCATCACGCTGCATTTCCTCTAACTTAGGGAATGCAATCGTTAAGAGCTGAATGATAATGGAAGATGTAATGTATGGTGTAATGTTCAGAGCGAAAATAGACATATTTTCAAAAGATCCACCAGTAATCGCATCAAAGAAATTCAGCGCATCGCCATTGTTTGCAAATAACTGTGAAAATACATCCGGATCCACTCCGGGAATTGGAAGTTGACTTCCAATTCGCACTACAATGAGCATTAAAAATGTAAATCCGATTCTTTTTCGTAAATCTTTAATTTTAAATGCATTGCGGAGTGTTTCTAGCATTAGATCACCTCTGCTTTACCACCAAGGGCTTCAATCTTTTCCTTAGCGCTTGCACTAAAAGCATTAGCCTGGACTGTCAACTTCTTAGTAAGTTCACCGTTACCAAGAATCTTAACACCGTCTCTGGTGTTCTTTACGATACCAGTCTCAACCAATGATTCAACTGTTACAGTTGCACCATCTTCAAATCTCTCAAGATAAGATAAGTTGATACCAACGATTTCCTTAGAGTTTCTGCATGTGAAACCTCTCTTAGGAATACGTCTGTATAAAGGCATCTGACCACCTTCGAAACCAGGTCTTGGAGCTCCTGAACGAGCCTTCTGTCCCTTATGACCCTTACCAGCGGTCTTGCCATTGCCTGAACCGTGTCCACGTCCTCTTCTGAAATTATCACTGTGCTTTGAGCCTTCTGCTGGCTGTAAGTTTGATAAATCCATTGTGACACCTCCTTAATTATTTGATTAAATCTCTTCTACCTTAACTAAATGTCTTACCTGTCTGATCATTCCACGAACTGCTTCATTGTCAGGCATCTCAACAGTCTTATTGAGTTTTCTGAGGCCTAATGCTTCAACAGTCTTCTTGTTCTTTGGAACTGCTCCGATAGGAGACTTAACAAGTGTAATCTTTAACTTCTTTTCTGCCATGATCTATTTCCTCCTTAACCGAGAATCTCTTCTACAGTCTTACCACGAAGTCTTGCAACTTCTTCTGGGGATTTCAACTGACGGAGTCCGTCGATTGTAGCAAGTACAACGTTCTGCTTGTTAGAAGAACCTAATGACTTTGTACGGATGTTCTGGATACCTGCCAACTCACAAACGGCACGGGCTGGACCACCAGCGATGATACCTGTACCTTCCGGAGCCTTCTTCAGTAATACAGAAGCACCTGTATGCTTACCAGAAATATCATGTGTAATACTGTTGTTCTCATCAAGTTTTACAGTAATCAACTTCTTCATTGCATCTTCTTTTCCCTTGCGGATTGCTTCTGGGATTTCAGCTGCTTTGCCAAGTCCTGCACCAACATGACCATTGCCGTCGCCGACAACAACTAAGGCTGTGAAACGCATGTTACGTCCACCCTTAACAACCTTTGTTACACGTTTAATTGATACCACTGTTTCATTTAACTCTAATTGACTAGCATCAATAATTTCATGTCTCATGTGTTATTTCCTCCTAAAATTCTAATCCAGCTTCTCTAGCTGCGTCAGCCAATGCTGCGATCTTGCCCTGATAAATGAATCCACCTCTGTCAAATACAACTGTGGAAATACCTTTATCTAATGCTTTCTTAGCAATAACAGTACCTAACTTAGCTGCTGCTTCAACATTATTTGTCTTCTCTAAATCAGCCTTTACCTCTTTATCAAGCGTAGAAGCGGAAACGAGTGTATTACCAACTGTATCATCAATGATCTGAGCATACATATGATTGTTACTTCTGAATACTGCAAGACGTGGTCTGTCTGCTGTTCCAGAAAGAGTATTACGAAGTCTTCTATGCTTTGTCTGGCGAACTACTTCTCTTGATTTCTTACTAACCATTTCTCGTCACTCCTTTAATTATTTCTTACCAGTTTTACCAACTTTACGTCTGATAACTTCATCAGCATACTTGATACCCTTGCCCTTGTATGGTTCAGGTCTTCTCTTGTCTCTGATTTCTGCTGCGTACTGGCCAACTTTTTCTTTATCGATACCCTTGATGATAATCTTGTTACCATCAACTGTGGACTCAAGCCCTTCTGGATCAACCATCTCAACCGGATGAGAATAGCCTAAGTGTAATGTCAGATTCTTTCCTGACTTCTGGACTCTATATCCAACACCGTTTACTTCCAAGACTTTTTCGTAACCATCAGTAACACCAACTACCATGTTGTGGATCAGTGTTCTTGTAAGACCATGTAAGGACTTCATCTTCTTTAAGTCGTTTGGTCTTGTAACGATTACTTCAGAACCCTCTAACTTGATATCCATCTCTGATGGAAGTGTTCTCTCAAGAGTTCCCTTTGGACCTTTTACAGTCACATGATTATTTTCTGCAATTTCAACAGTAACTCCTGCTGGGATTGCGATTGGCATTCTTCCTATACGTGACATGCCCGTACCTCCTATAATTTCTCCGCTATATGCGGGGTGCTATATTGTATGTCCGCCTCGGGGACGGTTTATACATTACGTGAAATGTTCCAATATCCTTGCTTTCGGATAATTACCAAACGAATGCAAGCACTTCTCCACCGACCTGAAGCTTTCTAGCCTCTTTGTCAGTAACGATTCCCTTGTTTGTAGAAAGGATTGCAATACCAAGTCCACCAAGAACTGTTGGGATTTCATCCTTACCAGCATAAACGCGAAGACCAGGCTTAGAAATTCTCTTGATGCCTGTGATGACCTTCTCGTTCTTATCTGCGCCATACTTTAATGTAACGCGGATGCTCTTAAAGTTACCATCTTCTACGATGTCATATTTTGTGATATATCCCTCATCTACAAGGATATCAGCGATTGCGATCTTCATCTTAGATGCTGGGATATCAACTGTATCATGTTTTGCAGTATTTGCATTACGGATTCTTGTAAGCATATCTGCGATTGGATCACTCATTGTCATGATTAAACTTCCTCCTTCCGGCTTACCAACTAGCCTTCTTTACGCCAGGGATCTGTCCCTTGTATGCCAACTCACGGAAACATACTCTACAGATGCCATACTTTCTTAAATAAGCATGTGGACGACCACAGATTTTACAACGGCTATATTCTCTAGTAGAGAATTTCTGCTTGCGCTGCTGCTTAACTTTCATAGATTTCTTTGCCATCTTAAAATTCCCTCCTAAATTACTTTACGAAAGGCATACCGAATAATCTCAGTAATTCACGAGCCTCTTCGTCTGTCTTAGCAGTAGTAACAAAAATAATGTCCATACCTCTTACTTTGTCAACCTTATCATACTCGATTTCAGGGAAGATGATCTGTTCCTTGATACCAAGTGCGTAGTTACCTCTTCCGTCGAAAGAATCAGCACTAACACCTCTAAAGTCACGTACACGTGGAAGTGCAAGATTGATAAGACGGTCAGCGAAATCATACATCTTTTCGCCTCTAAGTGTTGTCTTACATCCGATTGCCATACCTTCTCTGATCTTGAAGTTAGCAACAGAGTTCTTTGCCTTTGTTGTAACAGCCTTCTGACCTGTGATTGTCTCCATGTCCTTAACTGCCGCCTCTAAAAGCTTTGCATTTTCCTTAGCTTCGCCAACACCCATATTGACTACGATCTTGTCAAGCTTTGGAACTTCCATAATATTCTTATAACCAAACTTTTCGATCATAGCCTTTACGATCTCATTCTGGTACTGCTCTTTAAGTCTACTCAACTGATTTGCCTCCTCTCGTTATATTAATCGATCACTTTACCAGTTGCTTTTGCTACGCGGACTTTTTTGTCTCCGTCCATCTGAAAACCAACTCTGGTTGTCTTACCATCAACAAGAAGCATAACATTTGAAATGTCGATTGGTCCTTCCTGCTCGATGATTCCACCGTTCTGGTTTGCCATGCTAGGCTTTGTGTGCTTCTTGATCATGTTCACACCTTCAACCAAAACTGTATGATTTTTCTGATTTACAGCGATAACTTTTCCTTCGTTATCCTTATCTGCACCAGCGATTACTCTAACAGTATCGCCCTTTTTGATCTTCATTGTTGCCATCGTACTACCTCCTATAATACTTCCGGAGCAAGGGAAACAATCTTCATAAACTGTTTCTCACGAAGCTCTCTAGCTACAGGTCCAAAAATACGAGTTCCTCTTGGGGTCTTGTCATCTTTGATGATAACTGCAGCGTTCTCGTCAAACTTAATATAAGAACCATCCTTACGACGGGCACCCTTCTTGGAGCGTACAACTACTGCCTTAACGACATCGCCCTTTTTAACAACACCACCTGGTGTTGCATCTTTAACAGTAGCGGTGATCACATCACCGATATTTGCATATCTTCTTGTAGAACCGCCCATAACACGAATGCAAAGGATTTCTTTAGCACCTGTATTATCAGCTACTTTTAATCTACTTTCCTGCTGTACCATGTTTGTAGCCTCCTTCTAATTACTTTGCTCTTTCCATGATTTCAACAAGTCTCCATCTCTTATCCTTAGATAATGGTCTTGTTTCCATAACTCTGACGGTATCACCGATGTGTGCATCGTTGTTCTCGTCATGAGCCTTTAATTTATAAGTTCTCTTAACGATCTTGTTGTAAAGTGGATGCTTTACGTTATCCTTAACAGCAACAACGATTGTCTTATCCATCTTATCGCTTACAACAATACCTACACGTGTTTTTCTAAGATTTCTTTCTTCCACGATATTGTCTCCTTTCTACCTTTAAAATTCCGAACTGCTTACTTGTTATCAGCTGCAGTAATCATTGTCTGAATACGTGCAATGTTTCTTCTAACTTCTTTGATTCTTGCGGTATTCTCTAACTGATTGGTTGCGTTCTGGAATCTTAAATTGAAAAGTTCCTTCTTTGCTTCCACCAACTGTGCATTCAAATCTGCAACAGATGCATTCTTTAATTCGTTAACATATTCCTTAGTTTTCATTTGCTGCAACCTCGCTTTCCAAATCTGCACGAGAAACGATCTTGCACTTGCAAGGCAATTTGTGTGTAGCAAGACGAAGAGCCTCTCTAGCGACATCTTCCTGTACCCCGGAGATTTCAAATAATACACGACCTGGCTTAACAACAGCTACCCAATACTCCAAAGTTCCCTTACCAGAACCCATACGAGTTTCAGCAGGCTTTGCTGTAACAGGCTTATCAGGGAAAATCTTGATCCAGACCTTACCACCACGCTTGATATAACGTGTCATAGCGATACGGGCTGCTTCAATCTGATTAGAACGAATCCAACATGGTTCCATAGCAACAATACCAAAATCACCGTTTACGATCTTGTTGCCTCGTAAAGCTTTTCCTGTCATAGATCCACGGAACTGCTTACGATGTTTTACTCTCTTAGGCATTAACATTATTTGGCTCCTCCTTCCTTATTTCCCTTTGTAGGAAGTACTTCTCCTTTGTAGATCCAAACCTTGACACCGACCTTACCATAAGTAGTGTCAGCCTCAGCGAATCCATAATCAATATCTGCACGAAGTGTCTGAAGCGGAATAGTACCTTCTGAATAGAACTCTGTACGAGCCATATCAGCACCGCCAAGACGTCCGGAAACGCTTGTCTTGATACCCTTAATACCGGTCTTCATAGATCTTGACATGCAAGACTTCATAGCACGACGGAAAGAAACACGGTTCTCCAACTGTGCTGCGATATTCTCTGCAACTAACTGAGCGTCCTTGTCAGGTCTCTTAACTTCCTTGATGTCAACAACAAGCTTCTTGTCTGTCAACTTCTGAAGTTCAGCCTTAACCTTCTCGATCTCAGCGCCACCCTTACCGATTACAACACCTGGCTTTGCTGTGTAAACGATAACCTTAACTCTTCCGGCTGCTCTTTCGATCTCGATCTTAGATACGCCAGCTGCATATAACTTTTTCTTAAGAAATGTTCTGATATTGTAATCTTCAACCAAGTAGTCAGCGAATTCACCTTCAGCATACCACTTAGAATCCCAATCCTTGATCACACCGACTCTTAAGCCGTGAGGATTAACTTTCTGTCCCATGATTGCCTCCTATCTTTCATCAAGCACAACAGTAATGTGGCTCATTCTCTTTTCGATTCTGTAAGCTCTACCCTGTGCTCTTGGTCTAATTCTCTTCATTGTTGGTCCCTTATTTGCATAGCACTCTGCAACATAAAGGTTTTCCAGGCTGTAGTTCTTGTCTGGGTAATTATTCTCAGCATTTGCGATTGCTGACTTTAATAACTTCTCTATAATGCTTGAAGCGTATCTCGGATTATAAGTTACGATAGCAAGAGCTGTCTGAACATCCTTACCGCGAATAGCGTCTAATACGAAGCAAGCTTTCTGAACTGACATTCTAGCATAAGATAACTTTGCTGAAGGTCTAGTATCTTTTTGACTGTTTCTCTCACGTTTAATCTGGGATCTATGTCCTTTTGCCATGATGTGAAACCTCCTTTCAAAAATTAATTAGCGTACTCTTGATTTCTTTTCGTTCTTGTCATGACCTCTGTAAGTTCTTGTAGAAACGAACTCACCAAGTTTGTGTCCTACCATGTCTTCTGTAACATATACAGGCACATGCTTTCTTCCGTCATGAACAGCGATTGTATGTCCTACCATCTGTGGAAAGATTGTTGAACGGCGAGACCATGTCTTAATGACACTCTTGTCGCCTGATGCGTTCATTGCATCGATCTTCTTCAATAAACTTTCATCAGCAAATGGTCCTTTTTTTAATGAACGAGCCATAATGATCCTCCTTATTTGATAGCCTTACCGTCTCTTCTTCTTACGATAAGCTTGTTAGACTGTTTGTTCTTCTTTCTGGTCTTCAAACCAAGTGCAGGCTTGCCCCAAGGTGTACATGGACCCGGACGTCCGATTGGTGCTTTACCTTCACCACCACCATGTGGATGGTCATTAGGGTTCATAACAGAACCACGAACAGTTGGGCGGATACCCATGTGACGCTTACGACCAGCTTTACCAATCTTAACAAGGTTGTGATCACCATTGCCGATAACACCGATAGATGCTCTACAGTTCAAAGGAATCATTCTCATTTCGCCTGATGGAAGTCTAAGAGTTGCATACTTGCCTTCTTTAGCCATCAACTGTGCGCTATTACCAGCAGAACGAACTAACTGTCCACCCTTTCCTGGATACATCTCAATGTTGTGTACCAAAGTACCGACTGGGATGTTTGCAAGTGGAAGGCAGTTACCAACGCGTACTTCTGCTTCCGGTCCGTTCATGACCTTCATACCATCAGTAAGTCCTTCAGGAGCAAGGATGTAAGCCTTCTCGCCATCTGCGTAGCAGATCAGTGCGATGTTTGCTGTTCTGTTTGGATCATACTCGATACCGATAACAGTTGCAGGAACTCCATCTTTCTTTCTCTTAAAATCAATGATTCTATATTTTCTTCTGTTTCCACCACCCTGGTGTCTAACTGTAATTTTACCCTGATTGTTACGACCAGCATTCTTCTTCAAAGAAGTTGTAAGAGACTTCTCAGGAGTCGTCTTTGTGATCTCGGAGAAATCAGAGCCAGTCATGTTTCTTCTGGAAGGTGTATATGGGTTATATGTTTTAATTCCCATTGTAATTCTCCTTTCGCTACTTTTACGTTTTACTTATCGCGTCTAAACATGACGCATAATCTTGCTTTCGGCTTACAGTCCTGCGAAGATCTCGATATCCTTGCTATCTGCTGTAAGCTGAACGATAGCCTTCTTAGTCTTAGCAGTCTTGCCTACGCTTCTGCCGCGTCTCTTTTCCTTGCCATCGTTGTTCATTGTATTAACGGAAGCAACCTTTGTTCCTTCGAACATCTTCTCAACCGCTTCCTTGATCATTGTCTTGTTTGCTTCTGGATGAACAAGAAATGTGTACTTCTTTTCAGCCATTGCATTCATGCTCTTCTCTGTGATTACAGGTTTGAGGATTACATCATAATATTGTACGTTAGCCATTATGCATACACCTCCTGGATTGTATTAACAGCATCCTTTGTTACAACAACTGTGTTGTACTTCAAGATGTCATATACGTTGATCGTGCTTGTTGAAGCAGTCTTAACAGTAGGAATGTTCTTTGCTGACATAACAACATTTGTGTCGTTGTCATTGATAACAACAAGTGCCTTCTCAAGACCAAGGTTGCTCATTACCTTTGCAAAATCCTTTGTCTTGATCGCATCGAACTTCAACTCGTCAACTACAACAAACTTATTCTCTGCTACTCTGGAAGATAATGCAGACTTAAGTGCTGCTCTCTTCTCTTTCTTATTCAACTTGAAAGAATAATCTCTTGGAGTTGGTGCAAATACAACACCACCACCTGTCCACTGTGGAGCTCTTGTAGAACCCTGTCTTGCATGACCTGTTCCCTTCTGTCTCCATGGTTTTCTACCACCACCACGAACTTCAGAACGTGTCTTTGCCTTCTGAGTTCCCTGACGGTTATTTGCAAGTTGCTGGACAACTGCCATGTGAACTAAATGCTCGTTTACTTCAACACCGAAAACAGCATCGTCAAGTTCCATTGTCTCAACTTCTTTGCCTTCCATATTGTATACGGATACTTTAGCCATCGTAAAGTTCCTCCTTTCCTACTATCGATTACTTACCTGACTTTACAGACTCTTTAATTGTAACTAAAGACTTCTTAGGTCCTGGAACAGCACCCTTTACCAAAAGCAGGTTATTCTCTGCATCTACACGTACAACTTCAAGGTTCTGGATTGTAACCTTAACGCTTCCCATGTGTCCAGGCATTCCTTTTCCCTTGAATACCTTACTTGGTGAAGAACAAGCACCGTTGGAACCCTGATGACGATGGAACTTAGAACCATGAGCCATAGGTCCTCTGTGCTGGCCAAGTCTCTTGATAGCACCCTGGAATCCTTTTCCCTTTGAAATTGCTGTAGCATCGATCTTGTCACCTTCTTCGAAGATGTCAGCCTTGATCTCATCTGCGAGATTGTAATCTGCGCAATTTTCAAACTTAAATTCTCTTACGAATCTCTTTCCAGAAACACCAGCCTTATCGAAGTGTCCCTTCTCAGCCTTGTTGACGCCATGTCTGTTTCTGATTTCTTTCTTGCCGTTGGCATCCTTGTTGACTACCTTTTCTTTCTTGTCAACGAAACCAACCTGAACTGCTTCGTAACCATCGTTCTCAACAGTCTTGATCTGTGTTACTACACAAGGACCAGCCTGCAAAACAGTTACAGGAGTTAAAACTCCATCAGCATTGAAGATTTGAGTCATTCCGACTTTTGTTGCTAAAATAGCTTTCTTCATTTTCTTTCCTCCTGTTTTTCTACAGCGGATCGCCGTACTTACTTGCGGACATCTACTCGCTAGACTCAACCATCGCTATCGCTCGGTTTCATCAATCTCCTAGATGCGCCTCGCACTAAGCTCAACCTTCGCTTACGCTCGCTTTCGCTAAGTTGCTTTCGGTGCGATCATCCTAGAACAGGCAATATAAGTGGAACATAAATGTTGCTTCTATATAAACCTATACCGGATTGTTAACCTTGTTAACTTCTTACTTCATCTTGATATCGATGTAAACACCAGCTGGCATTTCGAGTCTCTGCAATGCGTCAACTGTCTTCTGGGTAGGTGTCATGATATCGATGAGTCTCTTATGAGTTCTCTGCTCGAACTGTTCTCTGGAATCTTTGTATTTGTGTACCGCTCTTAAGATAGTAACAACTTCCTTCTTTGTCGGAAGTGGTACCGGTCCACTCACCTGTGATCCGTTTTTCTTTACAGTCTCGATGATTTTCTTGGCAGATGCATCAACTAATTCGTGATCATATGCCTTGAGTGTGATTCTCATAACCTGAGTTGCCATAAAAAAAGTCGCCTCCTTCGCACTTATTTCAATAGTACGACAAGCGGTGACTGTACACTTCTCCGTGTGTGTCCTAAAGATTAACACACGTGTCTCTACACTATGGTAGACTATATTTTGTACAGTGACTTGTCGCCAGTTTCCTAACTTGACATTCGCTCCACGGAAAACCTACCAGATTACTATGGTGATAATCGGCAGCAACCTCACGCTTCAACACTATCAATGTCACAGCAACATCTAATATACATGATAAAATCAATACTTGCAAGGTTTTTTGAATAAATATTGTATTTTTTCGCATACAATATTTCCAGTGGCATCTTAGTCTTTCTTCATATATAATATAGAAGCAATAAGAAGAATGCAAATCGAATGATACGATAGATAGAATGTGAGGAATCATTATGTGGATAGCAGACCATTGGAAAGAATACGAAGTCATCGACTGCTCCGGCGGTGAGAAATTAGAGCACTGGGGAAAATACACCCTGCTCCGCCCAGACCCACAGGTCATCTGGGACACCCCAAAGAAGGTCAGCGAATGGAAGAAACTAAACGGACACTATCACCGCAGCAAAAAAGGTGGCGGCGAGTGGGAGTTCTTTGATCTGCCACAGCAGTGGAGCATCACTTATCAACTGCCACACACCGATAACGACAATCTCTATGTCAACCATAACGGCAGCCTGACTTTTCATCTGAAACCTTTCAGTTTTAAACACACCGGTCTTTTTCCGGAGCAGGCAGTCAACTGGGATTGGTTTTCCACACTTATATATAATAGGAAGAAAGAGCATCCGGATCGCCCGATCAAGGTATTAAACCTCTTTGCCTATACCGGTGGCGCTACCATCGCTGCCGCTGCTGCCGGAGCCGCCGTCACTCACGTTGACGCATCCAAAGGCATGGTCACCTGGGCAAAGGAAAATGCCGTATCTTCCGGCCTTGCCGATGCCCCGATCCGCTGGATCGTGGATGATTGTAAAAAGTTCGTAGAGCGCGAGATCCGTCGCGGAAATCATTATGATGCCATCATTATGGATCCCCCATCTTACGGACGTGGTCCCAAGGGTGAGATCTGGAAGATCGAGGATGCCATCTATCCGCTCATAGAATTGTGCGCGCAACTGCTGACCGACCAGCCACTTTTCTTCCTTGTAAACTCATACACCACAGGCTTACAGCCTGCCGTACTGCACTATATGATCTCAACCGCCTTAAAAGGCTATCCGGGCAGTGTAGCCGCAGAGGAGATCGGACTCCCTGTTTCATGCAACGGACTTACTCTCCCTTGCGGAGCCAGTGGCAGATTTGCCGGAAAGGATCTTGCGACCTCACTATAAACCCAGATACGACACAAGGAGTTTGACACCATGGAAAAAGTTTTGATCATTGATGATAATGGCATAAACCTGCGGACAGCAAAAAAGGCGCTCGATGACTACTACGAAGTCGTCACCGCCAATTCCTGCAAAATGGCTCTACGTTACTTAGAGCAACACACCCCCGACATCATACTCTTAGACATCCAGATGCCGGAAGTGGACGGTTTCGAGACCCTTGAAGCCATCCGCTCCCTGCCACAGACCGAAGACACACCTATTATTTTCTTGACGGCGCAAGACAATGTTACCGATGAGATCCACGGATTGGAACTGGGCGCGGTCGATTATATCCACAAGCCTTTGCAGCCCCAGATCATGCGTATGCGCATCCGCACCCAACTGGACCTGGCGCATTATCAGGATCATCTGGAAGATATCATCATGCAAAAGACAGAACAGGTCACGCGCGTAGAGACAGCACTGGTCGCCAGTTTAAATGACCTGTTGGAAATCCGTGACGGTATCACCGGATCCCACGTCAGACGCACGGCAAAATATTTCGAGATACTCTTGAATGCCTTAGACAAGGCACATACTTTCCCGGATGTGATCACACCGGACTACAAGGCAAGATTGCTCCGCGGTGCGCCACTGCATGACCTGGGAAAGGTCGGTATTTCCGACAACACCCTTTTAAAGCCTTCACGTCTCAGCCCGGAGGAAATGGAATTTATGCGCCAGCATTCCACCTTTGGCGGTCAGGCACTTACCCATGCGGTCGAGATCGTTGGCGAGGACAGTTTCTTAAGCGATGCCAGAGACATGGCATATTACCATCACGAAAAATGGGACGGATCCGGCTATCCCAAAGGACTTGCCGGCGAAGATATCCCGCTCAGCGCACGTATTCTGGCTGTCGCGGATGTCTACGATGCCTTGACCAGCCAGCGCAGTTACAAAGACGCTTTTTCGCATGAAAAAGCCGTCTCCATTCTCTTAGATGAAGACGGCAGATCTTTTGATCCTCGTATCATGCAGGTCTTTCGTCAGATTACAGACCAGTTTTCTCAGGCTAAAGCATCTTTTTCTTCCGAAGCCAAAGCATAACCACGATACAAAGCAACAGCGTTATCACACAGATGATCGCGAAACCATGCGGTGTGGACGAAAACGGCATCCATTTGCCACCGACGTTCATGCCCCAGAGTCCCGATATGATCGTCGGGATGGACATAACGATCGTGATCGCTGCCAGATATTTCATTACATTATTCAGGCGATTGTTGATGACCGTCGACATCAGTTCTCTGGTACCATTGATGATGTCACGATAGATCTGTGTCATCTCGATTGCCTGTCTGTTCTCAATGATCACATCCTCTAATAGTTCCTGATCCTCCGAATACTGACGGAGCCTCCCATAACGTGTCAATCGATCCAGCACCACACCATTTGCCCGCAGTGATGTGGCAAAGTAGACCAGATTGGACTCCAATTCATGCAGGTCGATCAAATCAACATTCTCTGTATTCTGATCGATCCTCTCCTCGATCTCGGTACGCTTTCTGTCAATACTGCGCAGCAGGCTCTGATAGACCATGCATGCATTGTATAAAATCTGATAGGTAAAGCGCATCTGTTTTTTAGTGGAGAAATCGCGCACACGCTGTTCCACAAAGGAACGCAGTACGGCAGTCTCCTCCGCACATACCGTGATCACCACATCTTCTGCAATCAAAATCCCCAACGGGATTGTGGTATAGGAGTGGCGGTTGTTACGCATTTCTGCTGATGGGATATCCACCAGTATAAGTGTATATTCATCTTCCAGATTGATACGGGAACTCTCCTCATCATCGAGGGCAGCCCGCACATCTGCGATATCCATATGAAAACGATCGCTGATCTCTGCACATTCTTCCAATGTCGGCGCGGTAAGTTTTACCCAGGCACCGGTATCGAACTGATCTATTTCGGAGATGATACGGTTGTCCGTTCTATAAATGTTTATCAATTCTGTCTACCTCCTACTTTCCAGCAACTTTTCGGATCACTTCCTCAAAATGCTTTTTATCGTATATCACAGGCACCGGATAGAGCGGATTGGCTTCCTGATCTGCCCAGACTGCCATCTGCACAATGTCCTCCTCACGGATCTGTGGCAAATGCTCCGGTATGCCCATATGTTCATTCATTTGTCTGATATGGCTGATAAATGCCTTGGCACGTTCTGCCTCCGTTCCCTCACAGGCAACCTGCGAAAGGGTCGCAAGACGCGCTAATTTGCCATAGACCGCCGATCCATAGTCTTCTAAGACGATCGGCAATACCACGGCATTTGCCAGACCATGCGGTACATGATAAAGTCCGCCGATGGTGTGCGCAATGGCATGCACATTGCCGACACAGGCTCGTGTAAAAGCAGCCCCCGCCTTAAAGGACGCGATCAGCATTTCCTCTCTTGCCTCTAGGGAATCCCCCTGTTCATAGGCTTCCGGCAAAAATTCCATGATGGCAGAAACTGCCTCCTCGCTATACTCGATCGTCTCTTCCGTGCGGTAAGTCCAACTCAAATACGCCTCGATAGCATGGGTCAGGGCATCCATACCGGTCGCCGCCGTGATATCCGGTGGCAGGGATACGGTAAGGCTGGGATCCATCACAGCATAGTCCGGCACCAAAACCGGATCATTGATAGCATACTTATGATTCTCTTTGTCGTCGGTCACAACAGCCGCAATGGTCGTCTCCGATCCCGTGCCTGCTGTCGTCGGCACAGCGACAAAAAAAGGAACCTGTCGACCAACCTTTAATTGTCCCTTCATGTCCTGCAAAGACTTATCCGGGCGGGCAACACGCGCCGCCAGAGCCTTTGCCGCATCCATGTTGGAGCCTCCGCCAATGGCAATGATGCTGTCACAGTCATGGTCTTGATAGATCTGGTACATTTCCTCGATCTGTGAGATCGTCGGGTCAGGATGTACCTGATCATAGATGACCGATCGCTCCGAAAGATCACTATAAAGATCCTTCAAAAAGCCGCTCTTACCGATACGCGGTCCGGTAACGATCATGGGTGCCCAGACACCTGCCTGTTCCAGAATCTCCGGGATGCTGTGAAAACTATCCACACCCTCTAAGCGTTCCGGCTCCTTCCATTTGACGACCTTCATTCCAATATTATAGATCCATTGATATACACGGCAATATGCCTTTTTTATACCCATATTTATCCTCTCATAAATGCTTCTAATTCTAATGGTTTATGTAACAAGACCACATGCGGCAGGGTCTCAAGCAAAGATTCCTCACGAAATCCCCATGCGCACAGGGCACAGTCCACGCCGGAATTTTCTGCTGTTGCCGCATCCACATCCGAATCTCCTACATACAGAACATGCGGTTTGATCCACGTCAGCCAGTCTGCCTCAGACAAGGCATCCTCGCCGCCCATACGCGCCCATGCCTGATCAGCGTAGACCTGACGCAGTCTGCGCAATGCCTCCTCGACCGGGGCAGCCGCAGGCTTTCTCTGACGAATCCCATCATCACCTACCGCAACACGCACATGGTTCTTGAATACGTCCCGCACCAGCACATCTACGGACTCCTGATTCTTGTTGGTCACGATCGCCATCGGCATATCCTCTTCCTCATAATCATGCAAAAGTTCCATCACACCATCATAAGGTCTGGTCTTGATCTGATTGTGGGTCAGATAATAAGCCTTGAACATGGCAAAACCTTCTTCAAAGCGCGGGTTCTCTTCCCCCTGTGGCGTTGCCCTGACCATGAGGGTACGGATGCCGTTGCCTACGAACTGGCGGATATCCTCCAAAGGATGCAGGGGATAGCCCATCTGTCCCATGACATAGTTCACGCTGTCTGCCAGATCTTCCAATGTATTTAAAAGTGTTCCATCCAAATCAAATAAAACAATATCGTATTTCATCTTGTGTCTACCTTCTTTCTTCATCTTCCTATCTTACCACAGGCGGACAAGAAAAAAAACCACCTCTGTCTTACAAAGGTGGTTTCTATATACCGTCATCCCATAGCGCAGTCAGGGACGACGGGGCAAAAGTCAGACGAATGTCCGGATAGCATAACAAACATCCGCCATCTGCTTATCAAATTATTCGGCATCGCTGTTTCGGATCTGTTCTCTGACCTTTAGGATCATAGAAGGGCTGACCGAAAGTTCATCTATGCCCATTTTAAGGAATGTGTCTGTAAGAGTCACGTCTGCACCAAGTTCACCGCAGATGCCGACCCAGCAGCCTTCCTTATGTCCATTATCAATGATGGTCTGTAACATCCGAAGGATTGCCGGATGGTGTGCATCATAGATATTATCCAGTTTTGGGTTCTGACGGTCGATCGCCAGTGTGTACTGGGTCAGATCATTGGTTCCAACGGAAAAGAAGTCAACTTCCTTTGCCAAAAGATCCGAGATCATGACTGCCGCAGGTGTTTCGATCATAATACCGAGTTCCACCTTTCCGTACCGAACGCCCTCACTCTTTAATTCTTCCTGTACCGTCGCACACATCTCCTTGGCAGCCTTGACCTCATCCACAGAGATGATCATAGGAAACATGATGGAAATGTTGCCATAATAAGATGCACGGTAAATGGCGCGCAACTGTGTCTTAAAGATCTCCTTGCGATCTAAGCAGATACGAATGGCACGATATCCCATTGCCGGGTTTTCCTCATGTTCCAGCCCAAAATAATCTACCTGCTTATCCGCACCAATGTCAAGGGTTCGGATAATGACCTTTTTGCCAGCCATGTTCTCTGCGACTGTCCGGTACGCCTTAAACTGCTGTTCCTCACTCGGATAGTCTTCTGTCTCCAGATATAAGAACTCACTGCGGAAAAGTCCGATACCGCCGGCATCATTGGCAAGTACACTTGCCACATCACCAACACCACCGATATTTGCATAAAGGGCGATCTTCTTGCCCGCTTTCGTGATATTCTCCTTGCCCTTTAGTTCCTGTAAAAGTCTTGCCTTTTCTACTTCTTCCTGACGAAGTGCCTCATACTTCGTCAATTCTTCCTCCGTCGGATCCAAGATAAAGACACCGTTTCTGCCGTCCACGACAGCCATATGTCCTTCTGCATCCTCTGGATAATCTACTCCAATAAGCGCCGGAATATTCATGGTTCTCGCCAGGATTGCTGTATGCGAATTGGTGGATCCATGACGGGTCACAAAGGAAAGTACCTTGGACTTGTCCAGTTGCACAGTCTCACTCGGTGCCAGATCATCTGCCAAAATGATGACCGGCTGATCTCCCAGTCCTGCCTGCTCACTGCCGCCCTGCAAGATATGGATGACGCGATTGGAAATATCTTTGACATCTGCCGCACGCTCTCTCATATAATCATCGTCCATGGCTGCAAACATTTCGGCAAAGTTATCGCCTGTCGTTGCCACGGCATACTCTGCATTGATGCCCTGGGATGAGATCATATTGGTGATGGACTCCACATAATCCAGATCATCCAGCATCATCTGATGCACTTCAAAAATGGCTGCATTCGCCTCGCCCACCTCTTTCAATGCCTTTTCATAGAGGGCTGCCAACTGACTCTTAGCCTGCTCTTTTGCCTGGGTAAAACGTTTGATCTCAAGGTCTGTCTCTGTTATCCTGCTACGTTTTACGACCTGATCTTTCTTTCCGAAGATCTTGCACTTTCCGATTGCTATTCCGCTAAAAACGCTTTTACCTTCTAATTTCATATTTATCGCTCCTTTTCTGTTGCTGCGCCAACCTGTTATGAGCACTTAATGAGAACCAGCATTGCGCTGTTCGCTATCCTATCTTACAGATTTTCTTCCAAAAACTTTCCAAGTGCTTCGATGGCTGCATCCTCATCCTCGCCCTCAGTCTTTAAAACGATTTCCTGTCCACATTTTACGCCAAGTCCCATAACGCCTAAGATCCTCTTGGCATCTACTTCTTTTCCATCCTTTGCGATGGTAACTTTACTTGTAAACTTTGCTGCCTCTTTTACCAAGACACCCGCCGGTCTTGCGTGGATTCCTTCCGGATCTGTGATCGTGTATGTGATTTCTTTCATGATATTTTCCTCCTTATGATCTTTCTTTTTCTATTTTAGATGCAGCGGAAGCATACTGTCTTTCTGCTTCCGCCCATCCATATTCCTTTTTAAACTTCCTGTGCATCCTTCTTGATAAAGCCGAGCATAACAGTCGTAACGATGGAACCGATGATCCATGAAAGGATGTAAAGCAAAGGCTTGCCAACGGTTGCAAATACGAAGATACCGCCGTGAGGAGCCATCAGGGTACATCCAAAGAATGCACTGAATCCGCCTGCAACACCTGCACCAACCAGAGTACATGGGATCACATGAGCCGGGTCACTTGCTGCAAATGGAATGGCACCTTCTGTGATGAAAGAACATCCCATGACAAGGTTAGAAACCTTAGACGCACGCTCTGCCTCGGTGAACTTCTTCGGGAAGAAGTGGCAGGCAAGGGCAATACCGATTGGCGGAACCATACCACCGACCATGATGGATGCCATTGCAATGTAGCATGCCTGGACTGCCGGGTCTGTTGACTGTGTACCGCTTGCCATCAGATCAGATGCTGTTGCAAGCATTCCTGTACCAAAGACATAGGCTGCCTTGTTGATCGGACCTCCCATATCGATCGCCATCATGGCTCCTAAGAGACATCCCAAAAGGGTGATCAGTCCTGCCTTGGCAAGGGCTGTCAGCATGGTAGAAAGCCCTGTGTTGATCAATCCGATGATCGGGTTAAAGATAAAGCACATAAGGACACTCACGATAAAGATACCTACGACCGGATAGATCAGGGTTGGCTTGATGCCCTCCAAAGAATCCGGCAGTTTCTCGCAGAGTTTCTTGAGTCCCAAGATAATGTATCCGGCAAGGAAACCTACCAGAATACCGCCCAAGAAACCGGAAACCGTCGTACCACCATGCTCTCCCTGGAAAGCGAAACGACCAACAAAATCACTAAAGCCGGACAGGCTGCCCCAATCGTAATCCGTAAAGAGTGCATTACCGTTGGCTGCCAGAAGTCCTCCGGTAAAACCAACCGCAAGACCCGGACGGTCTGCAATGGAATAAGCGATGTAGCCCGCAAGCACCGGAACCATAAGTCCCATGGCAAGACCACCTACATATTTAAAAAATGCGGAAACCGGAGTGCAGGAACCAAAACTTCCGCCACCGATCGCACCATAGCCCATCAAAGTATCGATCAAAAAGGCGATCGCTGTTAAGATACCACCACCGATAACGAATGGAAGCATATGCGATACACCATTCATCAGATGTGTATAGATCTGATGTCCTACGCTGTCCGTCTTTCCTGTATCGACCTTGGTCTCTTTCTTGGCAGCACTTGCGTGATAAGCAGATGCATCCCCCTTCATCGCACGGTCAACCAATTCTGCTGCCTTGCTGATGCCATCTGCCACCTTGCACTCGATCAGTGCCTTGCCATCAAAACGATCCATTGGTACCTTGGTATCAGCGGCAACGATGACTGCCTTTGCAGAGGCGATCTCTGCATCCGTAAGTACATTCTTGGCTCCGCCGGATCCTCTGGTCTCTACCTTGATCCGGCATCCTGCTGCGGCGGCTGCCTTTTCCAAGGCTTCTGCTGCCATATAAGTATGTGCGATTCCGGTAGGACATCCGGTAACTGCAACAACAAAAATCTCCTCTCCCACCGGTGTCTCTGCAACCTCTGCTTTGGCTTCCTCTTTTTCTTCCTTGTCTGCCTCAGCCAGATCGATCACATGTAAAAAGTCCTCCGGACTCTTTGCCTGCATGAGATCCTTTGTAAACTGCTCATCCATCAAAAGAACGGACAGACGGCTAAGTACCTCCAGATGCACATTGTCTTCTGTGTTTGGTGCTGCGATCAAAAAGATGATATGCACCGGTTCTCCGTCAAGCGCATCGTATTCTACTCCCTGTGGCACGACCATGGCTGCCAGCCCCGGTGCTGATACTGCGTCCGACTTACAATGCGGAATTGCGATCCCCTCTCCGATACCGGTCGTTCCCTCTTCCTCTCTTGCAAAAACCCCCTGCAGATAAGTGTCAGGATCCGCGATGTTGCCGCGCTTGCACATGAGATCTACCATCTGCCTGATGGCATCCTCCTTGCCTGTTGGTGCCCCATGCAACTGAATGCTTTCTACACCAAGCAAATCTCTCACTTTCATGTGTGATTCCTCCTTTTACCTTTCCTAATAAAATAATGTTTGACACATTACTTTCCGATACTATGCATCAAAGCGAGGACTTCGTCCCTGGTTGCCAGTTCCTCTGAAAATGCGGATGCGCTTCCCGCACACAGTCCCATATAAAATGCTTTGGCATAATCATGTTCTTCCATATATCCTGCGAGGAATCCTGCTACCATGGAATCCCCGGCGCCAACCGAATTGACGACCTTGCCCTTCGGTGGCATACTCTCAAATCTCTGTCCATCCTCTGTCAGAAGGACGGCTCCGTCACCTGCCATAGAAACCAGAACATTGCGTGCTCCACGCTCCTGTAACTTTGCGGCATAGGTAAAGACTTCTTCCTTATCCTCTAATTCCACGCCAAAGATCTCGCCGAGTTCGTGATTGTTTGGCTTGATCAAAAATGGGTGATAAGACAATACATTTACCAGCAGATCTCTGGTCGCATCCACAATGATGTGCAATTTCTTGTCAGACAGGTGTTTCATAATGTCCATATAAATATCGTCCGGCATGATATCCGGTATGCTTCCGGCGAGCACTAAGACATCCCCATCTTCCAAACGATCCAACTGCTGATACAACTGTTTGATGTGGTCTTCAGCAATCGCAGGTCCCTGTCCATTGATCTCCGATTCCTCATTGGAACGAAGTTTGACATTGATACGGGAAATTCCATCTTCCACGCGGATGAAATCTGACTGTACGCCCCATTCATCTAAGAGTCTTACGATCTCCTGTCCGGTAAACCCTGCCATGAAGCCAAGTGCGTGACTATCATGTCCCAGATTCTTCAGCACCATGGAAACATTGATTCCCTTACCGCCCGGATAAATAATCTCCGTCCTGGTACGGTTGACACGCCCCAACGTAAAATCATCCACTGACACGATATAATCCAAAGAAGGATTAAAGGTCACTGTATAGATCATTCTCCCACCTCCTTAATATTTGAAAAATCTCTATACTTTTTGTTTCTCTGATCCGTTAAAACGATTGCATCCGAAAAGTCCCCAAAAGTCACGGTGGATATCTCACCGAATTTGCTGGCATCTGCCAGAACGTAGGCATCCTTGGTCTGTGCCATGGCTCTGCGCTTGATCAATGCCTCTTTGACCTCCGGCGTGGTAAATCCCTGTTCTACCGTCACGCCATTGGTTCCGAAAAAGCCCTTGGTAAAATTGTATTTGGCGATGGAGAGCACTGCCTCCTCACCAACGATAGCATCTGTCATTCCCTTGAACTCGCCGCCCAGAAGATAGACAGTAGAGCCTAATGCTGCTAATTTTCTCGCATGTCCGATGGCATTGGTCACATACATGGCATGGCGATTCAACATAGGATCGATCATCAACTCTGTCGTTGTGCCTGCATCCAGATAGACCACATCATAGTCAGAAATCAAACGCGCCGCATAGCGAGCTATCGCTACTTTCTGTTCTACGTTGCGTTCCTTGCGTAACTGGACATCATCATCCTGTGTCCGGTAGGAATCAGCGTCCTTCATCATGGCACCGCCATGCACCTTGATGAGTTGTCCTCTGGCATCCAGACTGTTGAGATCACGACGGATGGTCGACTCTGACGCATCCAGACGCTCCATCAGTTCTGCGACCGTCACAGAACCACTTTCTTCTAGTATGGACAATATTCTTGCAAATCTTTCTTCCGCTAACATAAATTCACTTCCGTTCAACTTCGTTCAAAATCATTCATTTGATGTTTGTATTATACAATCACATTCCGTCATTTTCAATCATTTTCAATCATAAAACTTCAACAAATTTTCCATATCGTTTTTGTATATTATCCATAGTTTCTGACATTCTATACAAAAAGAGGGCAAAAAAAGAGCGAAGACTTGAAAAGTCTTCACTCATCCTTCATTTTCCGTCAAGTTTCATTTATGATTTCCACTTTAATAGTCCACCTTCAAGAGGCAAAGCCCCTTTGCCGGTGCTGTCGGACCTGCCATCTTACGGTTGCAAGCCTCCAAAATCTCCTCCACTTCTTCCGGTCTTATGCGTCCCAGACCGACTTCAATCAGAGTTCCTGCCATGATGCGCACCATATTCTGTAAGAAGCCTGTGCCATGGAAGGTCAGATAAACATATCCCTTGCGCCGGCGCACGGTGATCGTGTCTACGATACGGATGGTCGATTTTTTCATACGACTGTTACCACAAAAACTCTTGTAATCATGTTTACCTTCCAGAAAATGTGCCGCTTCCTGCATGGCTTCCACATCCAGTTCCTGATCCAACGACGTATAATACTTGCGGTCAAAGACCGGTTTGACCGAACCGTCAAAACAGGTGTACTGGTAAGTCTTGCCCACTGCCTTATATCTGGCATGGAAGCGGTCAGCCGCCTCCCGCACTTCCAGTATGGCAATATCATCCGGCAGATAGCGGTTGGCATAATCACGGATTTCCTCCGGTGACATCCCTGTATCCAGATGCACATTAGCAATCATGGCGCGGGCATGTACACCTGCATCTGTACGCCCCGCGCCAATCACGTCTACCATATCCTTATCCACCATACGTGCAAGGACTGTCTCTATTTTTCCTTGGATGGTTTCGCGATCCGGCTGGTGTTCCCAGCCGAAATAACGCGAACCGTCATAACTGATCTTTAATTTGTAATTCTTTTCCATTATACTCTCTTGAAGCGGTTTACCTGCTCATTTAACTGCTGGGAAATCGCCTGATTGTTTTCTGTCTCTGCCTGAATTTTGTTCATTGCCTCTACCAAGGAAACGGCATTCTGTGCCACACCTGTCACATCCTGTGCGTTCTCATCAATGGCAGTAGAGATATCGTTGATACCATTGTTCATGTCCTCAACGGTATTGCGGATCTCGTCTGTCTTGGCTGCAAACTGTCCCAATACTTCATTGATGCTGTCTGCATCTGCCTCGTACTGCTCTACAACCTTAACAAATCCATCGTAGTCCTGCATAACTTTTCCGTCGATAAAGGCAAGCATATTCTGTGAGTTGGATGCCAATTTTTCAACGGAACCGATAACCAGTTTAGAAATCTCCTGAATGTTGTTGGCAGTCTCACGGCTACTGTCTGCAAGTTGTCGAATCTCATCCGCAACAACAGCAAATCCCTTGCCTGCCTCGCCTGCTCTTGCAGCCTCAATGGATGCATTCAACGCAAGTAAGTTGGTCTGGCTGGCAATATCTAAGATCTCGCCGGTCAGTTCTGTGATCTTTTCTGCACTGCGGCTCTCCTCCACGGCATCTTCTACCATGCCACGGATCTCTACGATACGTCCGCTGGTCTCATTCTTGCCGGAAATCGTCTCTGCATGCAGATTCTGTGCTCTGTTCTTGATCTCATGTACCAAATCGACACCGCCGCTGGCACTGTCTACCATGTTCTGTACTTCTGCAAGGATAGCATCACTGCCGGAAGTAATGGTGCTAAGCGTTGCGGCAATCTCCTCCATGCTGGCTGCCATCTGCTGCATAGCGGCAGATACATGATCCGCATTGGCTGTAGAAGAATCTACGGAATCCAAAACTGCCTGTGCAGAAGATGTCATATTGTCTGCCTCAGACTTGAGGTTCTTCATAACATTCTGCAACTGATCCAAGAAGCCGTTCATACCCATTGCCATCTGACCGACTTCATCGCCGTAACGTACCACGATACGCTCGGTCAGATCACCCTCGTTCTTGGAGATCTTGTCAGAGATCTGACGAATCTGCTCACCTGACTTCTTGGTCGGGCGAACGATGGTCTTATAAACGATCAGAACCATAATAAGGATGATAAATACAACCACACCTGAACAGATATAGTTGATCTGACGGATACGACTGATCGCCTGTGTATTGGTCTTTTCAATATTGGCTAATTCACTGTTAAATAATTCCTCAAAGTCACCCTGCGCGATCTGCACGTAGGTATATGGTCCACCCAGAGCAGACAAAGTATTGGAAGCCGCCTCGATATCTCCCTGCTGACACTTTGTCAGGATCAACTCTGCGGAATCCAGAAAATCTTCCATCTTGACTTCCCATGCATCCACGCGGGAGATCAAGTTCTTGTCCCCTGTCTTCTTGACACACTTCTTGGTCGTATCCATATGGTCACGCACGTTCTGGATCGATGATTCCAATCCGGAGAAGTTAACATCCGTTGGACGGTTGACACATGACTCTGCATACTTTGCCGTCTGCTGGTAAGACTCCGCAGTCACACTCTTTGTCTTCTCCAACTCCATATAGACGTTGACCAATTTGTCGTTATTCTTTTCCACTGTGCCAAGGATAGAGATATTGGCAAACACAACGATCAAAAAGGAGATTCCCATGACCACCATACAAGAATAGATCTTCATGCCGATACTGGTCTTGTGTAACTTGCCCGGCTTTTTCTTTGCTTTGTTAGCCTTCTTGCAGCCAACCTTTGCAGCCTTCTCCTCTGTTACCTTCGTTTCCTCTTTTGTTTCTGTCTTTTCTACACGTTCTTTTTCCATAATACAGCCCCTTCTCAATACGTATTATCTATGATGTTTCATTATATAGTTTCCGACAAAAAAAGACAAGGGCGATCCACAGATTGCCCCTGCCTTCTCTATTCTTTCATATGCTATTTCTTTTGCTTTTGCTTTCTCGGTACAAAGCGAAGCACGGTCATCACTGTCAGGAGTACGATCAGGATACCACATACGATATCTACTGCCATTGTGATCTTCTCTGTATCGGAAGGTTCATCCACGAAATCAGTTCCCGGCATTGCACCAAGCATTGCCTTGGAATTTGCCACCGTATAAAGGACACGATGCATAGCCTCTCTCGCGTAGTGATAGGTTGCTGTATCATTTTTGTCAAAGTCAAATCGTGCAGAATCTGCTAAGTAGGTCAATTTGATATCTCCGCCTGCCTCGATCATCTGGTATCCATCCATAAATACACCTGTGTTTGCATTGTCTGTAATCATCATCCCCTGGAACGCCCACTCATTTCTTGCAATTCCTGTTAAAAGAGGGTAACTTCCACCAGTCCAGGTATAACCGATACGGTTAAACGCTGTCATAACCGCCTGACACGCCCGGATCTGTCTTGTTGCATTTTCATAAGTGCCATCACTCTTTTGCTCCAGATAATTTAATGTCACATCTCCCAGTTTCATGCACATTTCAAATGGCTTGAGATAAATTTCTCTTGCAGACTGCTCATTGAGCCATGTTGCAAGTCCGTACTGTCCGTCACAGTCGCCTCGGTGATCTTCCTGATCATTAAAGGCAAAATGCTTGATATATGCATAAACGCCTTTGGTTGCAGCGCCATAAACCTGATTAGAAGCTACAGCTCCGGAGAGATATGGGTCCTCGGAATAGTATTCTCCATTACGTCCTGAGAAAGGTGTACGATGGATATTCATAGATGGTGCGTACCAACCGTCCATTCCACCGATGATCGCTTCATTACCGATCATGGTTCCCATCTCTTTTGCCAGGTCCTGATTCCAGGTCTGTGCCAATGTCATAGAGTTTGGATAATATTTTCCGGTTCCGCCATAAATCAAGCCGTTTGCCGTATCCGCATCCGTGCAGAATGGCATATCAATAGAATCAATATATTCTATACCATATCCAGAAAGTGCAATCGTATTGTAGTAATCTTCATATGTCAATTCATCTAAAAGGTCATCCCACTGCGGATCATCAAAATCAAGTCCACGCATCTGGATCAAAGTAAGATCATTTTTCTTTCCATAAACAATCTCATCATCAAATTTGGATGCATCAACCGGCGAACCGGAATCAAAGGAATCTAATGCCTTTAAGCCATCTGCGTCAATGGTCTTGCTGTAGACATAAGATGCAGGATTGCCGTCTTTGTCACTGCCATTGATCTCATTGCCCCAGGTACTGATCTCATCGGTCGGTTCCCCATCATGGGTTGGAAAAGTACCCATCCAGTCATTTCTGGTCAGATAGGCCACATCGCCTTTGGCATCATCCAATTGGTTGGTAATCTCTGCACCACTGTAGGTATCCTTAGCATAGGTTGCCAAATCGGTGTCTGCATTCTTTGGCTCATAAGTAGTTACCATAGCAGCATCCCCTGCTGCTGTCATGCCATCTGCGGTTGTCTTTCCCTTTGCTGTCAAAATATTGTTGATGGCTTCATGTGCATCTTTTGCAGCAGTAATGTAGTATGTGCCTGCATCTAAGATATAAGTCTTTGCCCCATTGGCATCATATGCCTTGAACTGCTCTTCATCAAAGGTCATGGTAACAATCTCCGATGCTCCCGGCTCTAAGACAGATGTCTTTGCGTATGCCAAAAGTTCTACGGACGGCTTCTCCACACCATTTTCCTTGTCATAATCGGTATATGGGCTTTGTGCGTAAAGTTCTACGACATCTTTTCCAGCTACAGATCCTGTATTGGTCACTTCCACGGTAGCGGTTGCGCTGCCATCTTTCCATGTGATCTGTGGTGCGCTCCAAGAGAACGTCGTGTAAGAAAGTCCATAACCCAATGGATAGCACACTTCAGAAGCATAGTCATAATCTCCCGCATTGCCCTGTCCTAATACCACATCTTCATAACGTGTCTCATAATAACGATAACCAACATAGACACCTTCTTCATAACTTACATAGTTATATTTGGTTGCATCGCCATTTTCATCATAATATTGATAATCGCCAAAGTTCTGTGCAGCCGGAGATGCCAACGCATCTGCCGCAAATGTATCTACCGTTCTACCAGACGGATTTACTTCTCCACTTAAAATCTTTGGCAAAGAAGAAAGACCACTTGGTGCCAAAACAACCGATTTGATATTGGCATAATCTTTCACCCAATCCAACTCTAAAGCAGCATTGGAATTGACAACCAATACGACATTGTCGAAGTTATCATTTAAGTAAGATAAGATCTCCAACTCTACGGAATCCGGCTCCAGATAAGACTTCGTCTGATCCTCTGCCTTGTCTGTATGATTATACATAGAACGCGGCATATCACGTCCTTCACCAGCCACTCTCTTTAAAACATAGACTGCGGTCGTACCGGAAAGGCTGTCTACCACCTTGTCGTCTGCCGTGATTTTTTCCAATGGACACTCATTGATGGCAAAGTCTTCTTCTCTACCAAAACTGATAGATCCTGAGCCCAGTCCATAAGAAGATCCCTCGCCCTTGTCATAAAACTTCCAAAGCGTCTTATTTACGGTATACCCATCTGCTTCAAAATCTTCTTTTAATGTTCCACTGCCATAGCCCATGATTCCTGCATGCGTTGCTACTGTCACCGCATTTCTGCTAAAGAAACTGATTGGCGTATCTTTGGAAAGTGGAAGCGCATTTCCCTCATTTTTCAGCAAAACAATTCCCTCATCCGCAATTTGCTCTGCCAGTGCATCCTCAGCCTCTCCTATCTTGTCTTTCGAATAATCACTCTTATTGTAGTCCAAATCTAATCCCTTGGTATCTACGCCAGAGTTGTCAATCACAGAGTCATTCGCCCCCATCATGGCATTTACCATACGATTGTTTTCCGTCAAAAGTGTATTCGCTGCCACAATTGCCGCAACCATAACAACAATCAACAGAACAGAAATGACTGTTTTGATGATCTTGCTTTTTCTTGTTGACTGCTTCTTTTCTCTTTTTCGCATAACAAAACCTCCTTCTTACCTTTCTGCCGTCATGCTCATTCTTTGCATTTTGGCATTCTGTAAAAAAGAGGTTAGCATATCTTCTGTATTTATGAACAAACTGTGTCCTGTTTTGTCACTTTTGCGTCGTAATCGGTTCATCGGCTCTGCGGAATCGTAATACGTAACACAAAAATATCCTGACCTGTCTCCAGTTTTAAAAATCCGCCATACTTTTCTGCCATGGTCTGAATACTTTCCATGCCAAATCCATGCTCATGCTTATCCTGCTTGCTTGTCTGCGGCAGACCATGTTTCATCTGCAATGCTCCCGTATATGGATTCTCGATCTGTATAAAGATCAGATTTACTTTTTCATGAATCAGAATACTGATGCAGCGCTTTTCTTTCTCCACCTTTCGATTTGCCTCAATCGCATTGTCAAGTGCGTTTCCAAACAGCGTATAGATATCAATGGCATCCATGAAAAAAAGCAGTTTTCCATCAATGATTCCATGCATACGAATCCCATTTTCCTGGCAAATCAGGCTTTTCTCTGTTAAAACAGTATCTAAAATAGGATTTCCTGTATGCAAAATAGCATCATAAATCATCACTGATTTTTCAATGGAATCCACAATCTGACAACGCTCATCTGCATCTGTGATATTGCGCAGTCCGGCAATCTGGTGTTTTAAGTCGTGACATTTGCGATTGATACGTTCGATGTTTTCTTTTGACATTTCGTATTGTGCTTTGTTCGTGGCAAATATTTGTTGTTGTTCAGCCATCTCTTTTTGCAAATGCCAATTCGACATATAATTCCGCTGGTTGATCATCACAAACAGACAGCACACCAGACCATAAATGCCATGCAAGACCGTAAATCCCCAAAAGGTTGCTGCAAGACTCATCAATAAAACGATAAACAGCGTCACCAAAGTCATCCAGAGAGACGCCATCGCATCGGTTTCGTAATGATGCTTCTGTACCATCTTTTTTGCAAAAAAGAAATAAAAAATCAGATACACACCAAAATGAATCAAAAAATATAGTAAATGCAGACTTTCTGCCATCTGACTATCTGTCGCCCCATTAATGAGCAAACGAATACAATAGGCAATGTGCTCCGTTGCATACCCCATAGTCACACAAAGAACCGCCTCTTTCAAAGAAATGTCAAACGAATACCAGATACCCAAAAGTATCCCCAACAAAAATACAAAATAAAATAGGAAAGACGATAATATCCGAAAAAGTATGCCTATGTCACCATCCCTAACGATGTACATATGCTCGGCCACCCATGGATATACATGCATCCAGAGCATCTCGATAAGAAAAATTGCCGCAAGTGACAGCAGGCAGCGCCAAACACCTTGTCTGCGCATGCGCAGAGGAATCACATAAATTGTAACCGCCAGCAACAATTCCATTGGGAAAATCAGCAGTTGAAGAAATCCTAACATAGCTCCTCCTTATGACTCATATCCTGCTTCTAAATATTGACTTAATTCCTGTAAAAAGGCTTTTTTGCGAGAACGCGAAAACGGCAAATGATAGCTCCCAACTTGTACATCATCCTTGTTTACACTTACTACATTCTTTAAATTTACCAGATATCCCTGATTGCAACGGCTAAAATGATACGCCATCAGTTCTTTTTCCACCTCTGCCATAGAAGAACGCATAACATAGGTCTCCTGTTTTGTCACATAATAGACATTGTGATTACGGATTTCCACGTAAAGAATATCATCCGAGCAAACTTTTTCTTTGCGATTCTCCTTAGATAGCATCAGATATTTCTTTTTTCTCTGCTTTTCCACAAGACCGATTGCTTTTGTCAACTTTGGCTCAAACCGGGCATAATCCACCGGCTTTAAGACAAAATCAAGTGCATCTACTTCATAACCGGCCACGGCATACTGCGCCATTGTTGTGATAAAAATAATAACCACCGCCTGGTCTATACTTCGAATCTTACGTGCTGCTTTCATTCCATCTAAATGCTTCATCTTGATATCCATAAGAAGGATGTCATAACCACCATGGTACTCATCCACAAGATCCATCCCGTCCGCATAGACCGTTGTTGTAAGATCAGCGAAATGTTCCGTCTGGTATCGCTCAATATAAGACAGCAATATATTCTGGTATTCTTTTTCATCTTCTACGATTGCGATTCTAACCATGATACTCTCTCGTACTCCACATTACTTCCCGATAAATTCCGGTCTGCGCATCTCCTTTACCACAAGAACCGTACAGACAATAGTCGCCACCAGATCCGCTACCGGACCTGCGAACATAACGCCATCAATTCCCATAAAGAGCGGCAGAATTAGCAATAGCGGCAGTAAAAATATAATCTGTCTTGTCAACGACATAAAAATACCTTTTTTCGGTTTTCCAATTGCCGTAAAGAAATTTGCTGAAATTGGCTGCATGAAACAAAGGAACATAAAAAACAAAAATTTCCGAAAAAAGTTCTCACCAAAGTCAAAATAAAGTTCCGATCCATTTCCAAACACAGAAATAATCTGTCTCGGGAAAACCTGAAACAATACAGACGAAACCACGCAGATGACTGCCGCACTGCGTATTGCCAGAAAATACGCCTTTTTCACGCGTCCATATTTCTTTGCACCATAATTGTAACTTACAATTGGCTGCAGTCCCTGGGAGATACCAATGACAAAAGACATAACAAGCATTGATACCTTCGCGATAATACCGGAACATGCAATCGGAATGGATTCTCCATATGCCGACATACCACCATAATATTTCAATGTACGATTCATCACAACCTGCACAAGCATCATTGCCAGCTGGTTAAAGCATGGTGCTGCGCCAAGCGACATCACCTGTAAAACGACTTCTTTATCCAATAAAAATGCATTTTTTTGTAATTGTACCGTCTTATAATGATACAGATACCAGACAACCATTGCCGCTGCCACAACCTGTCCAATCACAGTCGCTGCTGCTGCACCTGTCATTCCCCATCGGAAGCCAAAAACGAACAGTGCATCTAAAATCGTATTCACAACCGCTCCGACAATATTGATTGCCATCGTCATTTTCGGACTGCCATCTGCACGCACCAGATGACCACCACCTGCGGATAAAATCAAAAACGGAAAACCTATCGCTGTAATTCTTGTATATTCCATCGCTAGAGGAAGTACCTTTTCCGGTGAGCCAAAAAAGCGAAGCAATGGCGCCAAAAACAGTAATGTAACGGTTGATAGAACAACACCCAGCAGCAACATAACCGTCACCGAATTACCAATATACTTTCCGGCACCTTTACTATCTCCCCGCCCCATCGCAAGGTTAAAGGTTGATGCACCACCAATTCCCATCAAAAGTGCAATGGCAACGCAGGATGTATTTAGCGGGAACGCAATGTTAGTTGCAGCATTTCCCAATTCACCGATGGCATTCCCGATAAAAAACTGATCCACGATATTGTAAAGCGAACTCACCAGCATCGCTATGATACTCGGGATTGCAAACTGTCGCAATAATTTATTTTCTGGAAGCATCCCCAATGGATTTTCCTGTATTCTTTCTTTTTCCATATTTCTACCTCTTTTCCTCTTCCCATTTTACACAAATTCCATTCTATTTCCATAGAAAATCCACAAAGGTGCAAAAAAAGAGCACATCCGAACCGGATGCGCTCCTGTTTTCATCTTAATTTGTTATCTTATAATTTCACATGTTTTTTCAAACGTTTTGTAAGAATCAATGCAATTCCCACCTTGCAAAGATCCGGGATAATAAATGGGATGACACACCAGCCAAGTACAGCCATGATACCGACAGCACCTGTATTTGCAGTGTAAGCGATCATGAACCACATGGTTCCAAAAGTATAGCACACGATCAGCCCTAATACCATAGAAAGACCTAAGACCCATGTCTTTTCGCCAAACTTTGCTGTGATAGCCCACATAACGAGGGCAGAGAAAATAAAACCAACGATATAACCGCCGCTATTGCCGAGCAATGCGCCGATACCACCAGAAAATCCGGCAAAGACCGGAACGCCAATGGCTCCCAATAATACATATGTCAAAACGGCGATCGTTCCTCTTTTTCCACCCAAAAGACCGACTGCCATAAAGACTGCAAATGTCTGTAAGGTAAATGGAACTGCTGCCGGAATGGAAATCCAAGAACAGATTGCCATAACTGCAACAAAGAGTCCGATATACGCGATGTCTACGGTACGAAGTGTTGTTGTTTTTGCCTGTGCATTCATGATAACTTCTCCTTTAACTTGTCTTATTTATAACTTTTCCTTACTCAGAATAAAAGATTGTTTATTCTTTGTCAAATTACATATTCCCATTTTGACTATTAGTATTTCTTATAGTATCTTATTGCTATACTCTTTAACACCAAGAACAGCGCAAAGAAAGGATAATTCTATGTTAGTAAGCAAATATTTTGTCTGGTTCATCATATACAGTTTTATGGGCTGGATCTACGAATCCACCTACTGCACGATCCGCAAACATCACTGGGAAAACCGTGGATTTCTGCATGGTCCTATCGTTCCCATCTACGGAGTTGGCGCCCTGCTTGCCTCCATCCTCTTTTCGGAACTGCCCATCTCCGGTATGCAGGAAGCCAACAACTTAAAGATCTTCCTGATCTGCTTCTTTGGCAGTATCGTTTTGGAATACACGACTTCCTGGGCGCTGGAAAAACTTTTCCACGCTTACTGGTGGGACTACAGCAATGTCATCTGCAATATCAATGGTCGTGTCTGTCTGCCTGCATCCATCGGCTTTGGACTGGCAGGCATTCTGGTCGTCCGTGTCATTTATCCTTTTGTCAGCGGCATGACACACGATACCAATGTCTATCTGATGGAAGCCCTGTCTCTGGTCTTTATGTTTTTATTTGGCATGGATATGGCACTGACGGTTTCCGCCCTGACCAATTTTGCCAAGAACTTCAACCGAATTGAAAGCGATATTAACGAGCAGATCGCAAGTGCCTACGAGAAACTGGATACCAAGGCAACCGATGCTATCGGCAACATGATCGAGAAGTCCGAACAGATACAGGAGGGCGCTTTTGTCCGCAAGGAACTGGCAGAAGAAAAGGTTGCTGCCCTGCGTGAACGTCTGACCAAAGAGCGTCTGGAAAGTCTTTTCCTGTCATCATCCGCTGCTCAGAAAAGCACCCTGCTCAGTATCCAAGGCTTCAAACGCAGTCAACAGGGCAATGAATTGCGCCAACGTATGCGCACCATGATTGACGAAAAACGACACAATAGACAAAAATAAATTCAGGCAGGGAATACAATGGTGATCGTAGTTCCCTGCTCCGGGGCGGAGTCTACACGGACTCTCGCCCCATGTAATTCTGCGCCATGCTTTACAATGGAAAGCCCAAGGCCGGTGCCGCCGGTCGCACGCGAATGGCTCTTATCTACGCGGTAAAATCGTTCAAAAATACGTTCCTGCTCTGCCAGCGGAATACCTATTCCCGTATCTGCCACGCTCCAACAGATGCCTTCTTCTGTCTTTTCGGTCGTGATCACCACCGTTCCCTCATCTTTATTGTAATGAATGGCATTGTCACATACATTATAAAGCATCTCATAAATGATCTGCGGCATGCCACTGATAGACAAACGCTTTCCCTGGTAAGAAATGGAGATATGCCGTTTTTTTGCCGCAGGCTGTAAAGTCTCGATGATCTCCTTGCTCATCTCAAACAGATCAATCGTTTCTTTTTCCAATTCCAGATTTTCGTCATCCAGTTTTGAAAGACGGATGATGTCCTGTACCAGTGTTGTCAGGCGGGCTGCCTCCTGATAGATCCTACCGGCAAATTCCTTCTGATCTTCCGGTCGCACGATCCCATCCTTTAAAAGTTCCGCATAGCCGGAGATTGACATAAGCGGTGTCTTTAATTCGTGAGATACATTTGCTGAAAACTCCTGTCGCATGTTCTCCAGTTGCTTTTTCTGGGTCACATCCATAATGAAGATGACAACACCGGTGTTGGTGCCATCCTGGATGACCGGATTTCCATGCAACTCATAGGTCACATCATCAATGGTCATATGTTTGACCATGTCTTTTCCGGCAAGTGCACCGTCCACTACTTCCTTCAACTTCTGGTTGCGGTTTACGACAATGATATTCTGTCCCATACACTCTTCCGGCTTGATCTCAAAAATACGCTGGGCTGCCCGATTGATGGAAAGCACATGGTGACGATTGGTCACGATCAGACCATCCTTCATATTCTCCGTAATGGCTACATATTCCTGCTCTTGCTTGTTGCGCTCCTGCACCTGCTCTTTTAGGGCTTCGTTCTGGTCTGCGATACGACGCAGAAATGGCACCAGTTCATCATAGGCGACATTTTCCAGCGGATGATCCAGGTCGATCGCCTCCAAAGGCTCCATCATGCGCTTGGTCGTCCGGTCGATCAGATAAAAACTCAAGACCAGAAGTAAGGCCAGCGGCAGCAAGAGCATGAATACGCCTGGGAAAAGAGCACCATAGACACTGTCGATCGCATCGCCCACTCGCAGGATCTGCCCATTATCCAGACGGACGGCTGCATAGTAACTGCGCTTGGCATAGGTCGTCGAGTAGCGGTTGGCACTGCCCCTTCCCTCTTTCATCGCCTGGACAATCTCCGGGCGGGATGCGTGATTTTCCATCTCTGCTGCATCCTCATAAGAATCATACAAAACATTGCCAACGGCATCGACTAAGGTAATGCGCCCGGTCAGTCCGTCTGCCAAGCCCGTTTCAAGAGAAGTTTCTCCCAGTTCATCCACAGCCTTTGCCAGATAATTTACCTCATTATCCACGCGCTCTGTCATATTTTCTTCTAATTTGTTATACATAAAGAAAAAAGCAGTGACAAAGGTGACAAGGATTGCCAGTGTCACCAAGATTGCCGTGCTTCTAAAAATGCGTTTTCTCATATCATTCCCCTATTCGATAACCAATCCCACGGACAGTCGCGACATAGTCGCCTGCCTGCCCTAACTTTTGCCGCAAAGAGCGCACATGGACATCCACGGTACGCGTCTCACCATCAAAATCATAGCCCCAGATACTGTTTAACAACTGATCTCTGGTCAGCACCACGCCCTGATTGCGGATCAAATGAGACAAGAGATCATATTCTTTCTTGGTCAATTCCACTTCCTGATCCTTCACAAAGACCTTATGGGACGCATTGCAGACCCGGATATCCTCATAGACCAGATCATCCCCTGCCTCTTCTTTTTTGGTACGGCGCAAGACCGCCTTGATGCGCGATACCATTTCCATCATGCCAAAAGGCTTTGCTATGTAATCATCTGCCCCGCTGTCAAGTCCCAATACCTTATCGTATTCGCTTCCCTTGGCGGTCACCATGATGACCGGAATGTCCTTGGTCTTGGCATCACCTTTTAAGCGGTGTAAGATCTCCAGACCATTCTCCCCCGGCAGCATGATATCCAAAAGGATCAACTCCGGTCTGACATCTTTTCTCAGTTCCTGCCACAGGGCCGCTCCCTCCGCAAAACATTTAATCTCAAATCCATTTGCCAGCAGTGCATACTCTACCAGTTCCCGGATATTTTTTTCATCTTCTACATAATAAATCATATAATCTTCTCCATGAACTCTATCGCATGTTTCCTGTGTTTCATACCACTATCATAGTATTGCACCGGAGGCGATCTTGCAAATAAAATTTATAAAATGTCTGCATCCTTGTGCATCCCTGTAATAGAAAATTCAACCCACTCGGCGATGTTAGTTGCATGGTCACCAATACGCTCAAAATATTTTGCGATCATAAGCAGATCCAGACTGCTCATCGGATTCCTATTTTCTGCCATTTCGTCTGCAATTTCCTGACGGACTTCCAAGAAAAGATCGTCTACTTCATCGTCTCTGGCAATGACCTCACGCACCAGTTTTAAATCCTGCTTGACATAGGCATCAATGCTCTCTGTCACCATGGCTATGGTCGTCTCTGCCATTTTTGCCAGTTTTACATCGTTGGCCGGCACGCTAAAATCTGTCGTCTCTATGATCTCCGCAATATCGGATGCCTGATCACCGATACGCTCCATGTCCGTGATCATCTTCAAGGCCGCGGAAACCTTGCGCAGATCTTTTGCCACCGGCTGCTGCTGCAAGAGGAGTTTTAAACAAAGACTCTCCACCAGACGCTCCTGTTCGTCAATATTGCTATCCTCCTTGCGAATCTCCTTTGCCACTTTGGCATCCCCGGACTGCAAAAGTTTTGAAGTCTTACGGATCACATCCTCACACATACTCCCCATTTTGATCAGTTCTACGTGCAGTTCTTCCAACTGTCTGTCAAATCGATTTCTCATACTTCCTCCTTAACCAAATCTACCTGTAATATAATCCTCTGTCTTTTTCTCCTTTGGCATGGAGAAGATCTGTTCCGTCTCCCCGTATTCAATGACTTCACCAAGTAAGAAAAAGGCGGTTTTATCCGATACACGCACTGCCTGCTGCATGTTGTGTGTTACCATGATGATAGTAAAATCCTTCTTTAATTCAATGACCAGATCCTCGATCTTGGACGTCGAGATCGGATCCAGTGCAGAAGTCGGCTCATCCATGAGCAGAACTTCCGGCTTGACGGCAAGTGCTCTTGCGATGCAAAGCCTTTGTTGCTGCCCACCGGACAAGCCCAGTGCGCTCTTTTTCAGTCGATCCTTGACCTCGTCCCAGATCGCCGCCTGGCGCAGAGAAGTCTCCACGATCTCATCCAATCTGGCCTTGCTGTACACTCCATGGGTACGCGGTCCGTAGGCAATGTTGTCATAGACGCTCATCGGAAAAGGATTTGGCTTCTGGAATACCATGCCGACACGCTTGCGCAGAAGGTTGACATCCATATCTCCATAAATATTTTCTTCATCCAATTTCAATTGCCCTGTGATCTTGCAGCCCTCCACCAGATCGTTCATGCGGTTGATGGATTTTAATAAAGTGGACTTACCGCAGCCACTCGGGCCGATAAAGGCAGAGATCTCTTTCTCCGGCAGTTCCATATTAATGCCTTTTAGGGCATGAAAATCGCCATAATATAAATTCAGATCCTGAATGGAAATTTTTGCTTTGTTCTCCATATGATTTATTGACTCCTTTTTTCTTTCTCACACTTTTGAAACTTTTTTGGCAATGCCATCAGATATGGCATTGATCAGTACCACGAGGATCAGCAGGACAAAGGCTGTCGCATATGCCTCATCCATGTGCAATCCTTCACGCGAAAGGCTATACATATGCACGGCAAGAGTTCGCCCGGACTTTGTCAGATCGGTCGCCGTCTGTGCTACAGTTCCCGAGGTATAGATCAGGGCTGCCGTCTCTCCGACAATTCGTCCAATGGAGAGAATGACGCCGGATAAGATGCCCGGCACAGCTGCCGGCAGGATGATTCGAAAAATTGTCCGCAACTTTCCCGCTCCCAGTCCAAAACTGGCTTCCCGATACATATCCGGTACGGCAATGAGTGCTTCTTCGGTCGTTCGGATGACAAGCGGCAGGATCATAATAACTAAGGTCAATGCACCGGACCACATAGAGTATCCCCAATGCAGATATGTTGCAAAGAAAAGAAGACCAAACAGACCATAAATAATGGATGGGATACCCGACAAGGTCTCCGCGGTCATGCGGATAACTTTTACCAGTTTACTGCCGCGCTTTGCATATTCCACCAGATAGATGGCTGCAAAAATGCCGAGCGGTACGGCGATCACGAGAGATAAGCCTGTCATAATGAGGGTATTGATGATCGCCGGCATCATGGAAACATTGTCAGAAGTATATTCCCATGCAAAAAGATCAAGTGACAGATGAGGTGCCCCCTTTGCCACGATAAAGATAATGATATAGAGCAAGACACCCATAGTAAGTACTGCAGATAATAAGATGAAGATCCAAAGCAAAAGCGACAGGGGATGCTTTAATGCTGTTTTTAAATTTTGTTTCATTGCCTTGCCTCCTTACTTTGCATCCTGACGTTTGAGTGCCGCCACGCATAAGTTGATCAAAAGAATAAATACAAATAAGACAACGCCGGTCGCGATCAGGGCTTCCCTGTGCAGATCTGCCGCATAGCCCATTTCCAATACAATATTGGAGGTCAGGGTTCTGACACCTCTCGTGATGCCCTTTGGCATACGTGCCTGATTGCCCGCAACCATGACAACTGCCATCGTCTCTCCGATTGCCCTGCCGATACCCAGCACGATACCTGCTACGATACCGGACTTTGCCGCCGGGATGACCGTCAGAAAAATGCTTCTCTCTTTGGTCGCACCTAGGGCAAGTGCCCCTTCATAATATGGTGTCGGGACACTGTGGATAGCAGCTTCACAGACGCTGACAATGGTCGGCAGGATCATGATGCCAAGCAGGATGGAAGCCGTCAGCATGGTAGAACCATCGTGCCCGGTCAATTCCTGCATGAGCGGCACGATACATACCAGTCCGAAAAAGCCATAGACTACGGATGGTACGCCAGCCATCAGATTGACTGCCGCCTTACAGATGCCATAGATCTTTTTCGGACAATAATGCGCCATAAAAACAGCTGTACAGAGTCCGATCGGTACACCGATGATAATGGCTCCGGCTGTCACATAGATACTGCCCATGATCATAGGCAATATACCAAATATATTATTTGAAGGTTTCCATATCACGCCGGTTAAGAACTTGCCAAGTCCGATCTTTCCCATCGCTGGAAGTCCGTTAGCGAATAAAAAGATGCAAATCAAGGCAACGGCTAACACCGAAGTGCAAGCCGCTATGAAAAAGATGACCTTCATTATCTGTTCTTTCAAATGTTTCATGTTCTGACCTTTCTCATTTCCTTGAATGTCGGGAATTCCTATTTTACTTCATCCCATGTAAGGATCTCACCGGTGTAGATCTGCTTTACCTGATCAGATGTCAGATCTGTGATTCCGCTGTCATTGTTTACGATCACTGCGATACCGTCTTTTGCGATCTCTGTTGCCACAAGTCCTGCTTCGGTTTCAGAATCCTTCAACTCTCTGGATGCCATACCGATGTCACACAGACCGTCGATGGTTGATTGCATACCGGTTGAGGAATCACTTTCCTGTACTTCGATCTCAACATTTGCATTGACCTTGCCATAAGCCTCTACCAGTTTTTCCATAACCGGTGTTACAGAAGAGGAACCTGCGATCACGAGTTTTCCGGATGCATTGTTAGATGTAAATTCCTTACCCTCGCCCACGCTGATGTAACCATTGTCTGTGATGATCTGCTGTCCGTCTTTGCTCAGGATGTAGTTTACGAAATCCTGTGCTGCATCGCTTAAGTCCTCGCCCTTGGTTGCAATGTTAAACGGACGGGCGATCTTGTATGTACCATTGGATACGTTGTCTGCGGTTGCTTCTACGCCATCAATCTTAACAGCGGTCACAGTATCGTTTAATGATCCCAGTGAGATATAACCAAGAGAGTTTACATCTCCTGCAACGGTTGTCATCATAACAGAGGTAGAGTTTGTGATCTTTGCATCCTCGGTTGTCATGTCGACCTTGTTGCCGTCTGCATCCTTTTCTTCAATACCAAAGAGTTCTACGAATGCGCCTCTTGTACCGGATCCGTCCTCACGGGAAAGAATGGTGATGTCCCCGGATGCTCCTGTCTGATCTGCGCCATCTGCTGTATTGTCATTTCCTTTGCTTCCGCATCCTACCATGGTGCCCAGTGCTAATGTTGCAACAAGAAGTGTTGCGGCGATTTTCTTTAATTTCATTTTTGATCTCCTTTTCGTCTGATAGACTTTTTCTTTTCATTTTCTTTACGAGGTCTATCATAAGATCCTTTTGTAAAATGAAAGGGATGGTCTGTGTAAAAATTGTGTTAAATAACGTAGAGGTGTCATTTTATATTGGGGGCAAGGTATAGGAAAGGGATGCGGGGCAAAGTAGGGTGGGACCGCATCCCTTTCTTTTACACCACCTTTCTCCACAATATAAAAAGACCCATGTCATCAATTTTACTGACGACACGGGTCTTTACTCGGTCATTTTCTATTTACGCATTTTCTTTTTCAACTTCTGGTCTTTTACCACACCAACAATACCCAGCACCATAAATACCGCTGCCAGAATATCCAAGACAACCAGTATCTTGTTTATGACCGTACTGTTATTTCCGATCGCACTCACCATACTGTCATCTCCAATCTGGTTTGCATAATTTACATTTTCAGCCAGAGCATTTGCCGCAATGACCACTGCCTGCAAATTTACTTCCCGCTTCTGCTGCACCTGAACGACCAGCAGGATCACACAGCAGGTCAGATCATAGATCAGACAGGTGCAAAAAATTTTATGATCCCTTCCATCACTTACCATTTCCTTTTGCATATTGCAGCAATTCCTGCGAAAAGGACTTTTTCTTGCCTCTGGAAATTGCCAAATGATCCGCTCCCACAAGAACTTCCTGCTCGTTCATACCTTCCACAAAACGCAGATTGACCAAATAGCAGGCGTTACAGCGTGCAAATCCACTATCCCGCAGTTCCTCCTCTAAAACAGTCAGGGTCTTATCTCCGGACTTTTCGATATTGCCCTCAGCGGTATGATAGATCAGGCGATGTCCCGACACCTCGATATAATAGATATGGGACAAAGGGATACGCATGGTCTCGCCATCTTTTTTTAACATGACATATGCATCCTGTGTATTGCGATAGATACGCAGGGCCTTGTTCATTTTCATCTTTAATGCCTGATAGTTGATTGGCTTTAAGACATAATCAATGGCTTCTACCTCATAACCCTTGATCGCATATTGGGCAAGATTGGTGACAAACATAAGAAGCACACCTGTATCCTGCTTGCGGATAGCCCGCGCAGTCGTGATACCATCCATTGTCGGCATATCAATATCCAATAAGATCAAATCCCACTCCGGGCGGTAGTTGCCAATGATCTGCGCTCCATCCGTAAACCAACGTACATCCACAGCAAGCCCTGTCTCCTGTCCGTATTGCTGCAGATCATCTATCAGTTGTTTTGCAAATTTTTTTCATCTTCTACGATTGCTATCCTCATCGATCATTTCCTATTCTGTCGGTATCTGTAAGGTGAATTCTGTTCCGTTCGTTTCATCATAATAATCATCACTGTTATCATAGAAGGTAGCCGTCACCTGACTTACACCATCTTTGATCAGATAGATCCTATGGGCAATGCCGGATGTGGCTGCCGGTATGATGTCATCATAACAATAAGAAAAGTCCGTGGTGTCGTTGTTATAAAAATCATCGACATCCGTCCAGTCCTCTCCCTCGACTCTGAGCCTGATCTCGTAACCGGTTCCCATCTCATAAGTGCCGTTATTGTAGACCGGCACATTGATAGAATAGTAGGAAAATCCATTCTGCGCGTTTCCTAAATAGGTCTTTCCCAGATAATCAATGGTGATATCCCCCTCTAAAACCGCCTCGCTCTGGACGTTATCGGAACCGTTTAAAGCGTTGCTGACCGAACTGATCATATCAGACAGGGTCGAAGCGAAGATACTGATAACTATGATCAAAACGATAACTAGCACACCATTGCCTCGTTTTCTCTTTCCATTTTCCTGCATGATCTCACCCCTCCTAATCTACAATCGGCTTCATTGTTTCATCATCTGTATTTGGCAGGGTCGTGATATTCTCATCCATGGATTGCGTTCCAAGCGCATCCCCCTCCCCTGCACTCTCCAAGAGCAACGGAACTCTGACATATTCTACCAGATCCCCGTTCTTTACATTCTGCACACTGTAGACAAAAGCAAGTTCCTTGGCATCCGCCGGTACAAAGAAAAAGACATAACCGCTATGGTTTTTCTGACTTGTGAAATCATAAGTCTGGATTTCCTGGCGATTGCCAATGACATCATCAAAGCCCCCATCATCAAACTTGTAAGGGGGAACACAGGAACGATAAGTACCATCATAATAAAGGAAGAAATCGCCCACCGGTGAAGAAGAATAGGTATCATAGTCAAGATCTGCCACTTCATTTGACTCCACGCGCACAGCGATCAATCGCTGCCCGGTCGGCAGCCCCCCGACGGTATCTGCCTCTGCCAGAAGTTCCACACCGGAAACTTTCAGACTGCGTCCATACTCATCTTCTACCAGAACTTCCTCTCCCAACTCTGCATCTACCACGGTCGCTTCCTCTACATCGACATGGACGTTGCTCCAAGACTCAGACGATCCGAAAAATCCTACGACAACGTTCTTCACAACAGCAAAGACAATAGATAAAATGATCAGAATACTGATGAGCAGGATGAGCGTCTTGCGCGTCTTTGCTGCTTTTTCATCTCGGCTTGGCACCGGCTTTGTCGGCTTTACATAGTCGTAAGTCTCGGCATTCACATACGGCGAGTCGACCTGCTCGGCATGCTGACTATGGTGGTCCTCCGTCTGCCGCTCCTGCACATCCTTGCATGGATCTTCTCCGTTAAACCACTGATCCGTCTGTGCCCCGGCATCTGCCTGCACATTGGGTTTGTTGTAAGTTCCACACTTGGGGCAAATACCATAATATTTGTCATAATCAAAGATCTTGCCACAACTCAAACATTTCATATCGATTTCCTTTCTCTCCTCCTTTTTACAACGCAGAAAAAGGCTGTACTTCCTCTTGGGGAATACAGCCTGTCATATTTATAATAATTGTCCTAAGACCTCTAGAATCTTGTCTGCCTTTGGTGGCTTTAGGAAATATGCACTTGGATTGAGATCCAAGACAGAACGGATATGTTCTGCATCTCCATGCCCGGTCAAAAAGACAACCGGAATCTCCTTGGTCTCCTCCTTTGCACGGATCAATGCTAAGGTCTCCTTACCGTCACAATCCGGCATCTCATAATCTAAGACAACCAGATCCGGCTTGCGCTTGTCGATCATGGTCAGTGCCTGCTCACCGGAAGTGGCAAGTGTCACCTGATAGCGTTCCTCTAACATCTGTTTCATGCTACGAAGCATCATTGGGCTATCGTCCACCACCATGACGATCTTGCGGTCATCCTTGGATACGATCGAGCCGTCCGGCAAGACTTCCGCATCAATATCCACACGCGCCATCAAGGCCTCTAAGATGCCATTCTCCGCCATATCCTGCGGATCTACATAAGATACCTGGCCTGACATATCGTAGAGGGCATAACGATGATATGCCTCCTCACTGCCAATGATAACAACCGGCGTGGTCGCGTATTTTTCTGCTAAGATCTGGAAAAATTCCAGATGGCTGTCCGTAAATCCCTCAACATTTACCAGCACCAGATCCGGCTCATAAATGCCCATCATACTCTCGGCGATCGTCACATTGTCCGAGCATAATTGGATAGAAACAAACTTTGACAGTTCCTTTTGTATCTGCTTTGTCTTGTCATTAAAATGTCCAACGAATAAAACCTTTTTCATGTATGCCCCACCTCACGAACTCATATAAATTTATTTTAACAACTTTTCGTGTGATAGGCAACCAAAGTTTAGACATTCTCGTTCATGAACTTGGCGCTCAACTGGAAGGACTTGATCGGGGATTTGTCTACCCAGTTCTTGTGACTCTCCAGAACGATAGCATCCACACCATTTTCTTTGACAATGTCGACCATAGTCTTAAGATCCATGTTGCCATAGCCCAGTTCCATGCTGTCGGAAGTCAGGATAGATGATGTCTTGCCCTCCACACGGCTTCCTCTGTCATTGATATGATATAACTTGATCCGGCTTCCCAGACGACGCATGAGGTCCACAGTATTTACCCCTGCCTCTGTCGGCCAGTAAGAATCAAACTCAAAGTTGACATATTCCGGATCCGTATTTGCCATGATGCGGTCGTAAGCGGTCACACCATCAATCTTGCGGAACTCACAGTTATGATTGTGGTAGAGCAGTTCAATACCATCTTCCTTCAGACGCTTCCCACAAGCATTGAGATCTGCGATCAGACCATCCACGGCTTCTTTATCGGAATAATCAAAATGATGCATGCCTGTGATGACAACATACTTGGTGCCATAAGACTTGGCCTCTGCTATCACTTCCTCCGGCACACGTTTGACGGTTCCTAGATCCTGATGGATGCTGACCACTTTTAAATTGGTATCTGCCAAAAGAGCGTGCCAATCCAAATTGCCACTCTTTCCCATCGGCATCCCTGCAAGGCGGGTGATCGCCCGGATGGTAAGTGACATATGCTTTATCATATAACTACAGAGTTCAATGCCATCGTATCCGGCTTCTTCCATCAGGCGCAAAGTCTCTTTCGCCTTTGCCTCTGTACCGATCACAGTGCGCAACTGAAACTGCTGTATTGCCTTTGTTACTACCATATTCCTTTACCTCCATATCTTTATCACCATGATTTCATTCTCTTTTAACAGATCCTATTTTATCTTCTACCCGTCAATATTTCGACCAGATTTTGTCTTTTCTTTCCACTTTTTCGTCATCTTTTCTTCACCTTGCTGCAAATTTGTGGTAGGATAAATACAAATTTGAATTTACGAAAGGATGCAATTACTATGAAAAAATTGAAAAAAGATGCCGATCTGGCAAAGTTCTTGATTGCTGTAAAATCCTGCAAGAATGATGTGTTTTTCGATTCCAATGAAGGTGACGTCTTAAATCTCGCATCTACCTTGAGCCAATATGTTTTCTGCTCCATTGCCGGACAGGAATCCATCTTGGAAAATGGCACCATCCGCTGCAATAATGATGCAGATTACACGGTACTTGCTAACTTCTTATGTGAGGAATAAGGAATGGATCAACAAGACAAAATACACGCCTATATGGATCTGCTCTTACATACGGACCGCCTGTTTGCATGGACTTATAACAGTGACATGCAACTGGTCTACACCTCTTATCCTGAGGATGATTACCAGGGCTTTGATGCCTTGTTCCAGATCCAGGTGGCACCGCTCATCCCTATGATCCCGCAGCCCTACCAGCCGCGGATCATCTATTCTTTTTTTAACATCGCCTGGCTGGTCGATATTGCGCCGGCGGAAGATGGCAGCATTGATGCCATCCATATTTTAGGTCCGACCTTTACCGGGGAGAATTCCTACAATGAACTGGTGAAAAAAATGGATGAACGTCATTTATCCATCAAGACCAAGGCAATGGTCTCCAAGACACTGACAGACCTGCCGATCATCGCCAGCAATCTTCTAGTGAATTATGCGGTACAGTTACACTATCTTTCGGTCGGTCAGGTCGTCCCGACATCCAGCGTGGCCAGTCTGCTCAGTAAGGGAAACATCGACTCACCAACCCTTGCACCGACTGCCAATAAGCACCACGGTATCTGGGCATCCGAACAGCGTTTTCTACAATTATTTAAGGATGGCAACCCTGATTTTATCAAGGCTTTTGCCAATTCCGCCCATCTCAGCACCGGAGTACAGCACAAGGCAAAAGATAGTCTGCGCGCAGATAAAAACAGTGATTTTGTGCTTTTAACCCTGATCTCCCGTGCATCCATCGATGGGGGTGTTTCGCCGGATATTGCCTATGATCTTTGCGACTTTTTCGGACAAAGGATCGAGGATGCCGGGTCTGCCGAAGATCTGAATCAGACAGCACAGGATCTTATGCAGACCTACTTTAAAAAGGTCTGTGAATCCAAGCAGACCGAGGGTGTCTCTTCTATTGTAAAGAACTGCTGTGATTATATCGGCGTACATATCAATGAAAAACTTTCCATTGGTGATCTGGCAGAACGCGCCGGTTATTCCGAATACTATTTTTCCCGCAAGTTCAAACAGGAAATGGGCTGTACCATTACCGAGTACATCATGCGTGAAAAGATCGAACGCGCCAAGGTGCTCCTCAGCACCACCAACACCAGTATTCTGGATATCAGCATCGAATTATCCTTTAATTCCAGATCTTATTTTTCGGATACCTTTCAAAAGATCGTCGGCATGGCTCCCGGCGAATATCGTAAACAAAACGTAAGGCTGTAGCATGATCGCTACAGCCTTTTCTTATATTTTCTCTAAATTCTTCCTCGCATCCTTACTTTGATACAAGTTCATGTTTTCCTGCTTCCAAGGTCACTTTCTGTCCGTCCTCCAAGCAGACTTCCGCTGTCACATTCGCCGGGATCTCAAAGTTATAATGAATAATGCCATCCCCTTCATATTTCCAAGCACTGACGATCTTGCCGACCGGAGAGATATACTCTGCATGTGCATAACCCAAGGATGCGTCCGGGTATGGATGGATGCTGACATGTTTATTCTCTAAGTGGATACCGCAGACGCCGCCAAAGAGCCAGCCGCAGATAGCACCATAGGAATAATGGTTCAAAGACGCGTGTGGTTCTCCCTTTTCGTTGATACCATCCCATGTCTCCCAGATGGTATTGGCACCCTTTTTCACCTCATAAAGCCAACTCGGTGCCGTATCCTGCAAAAGCAGACGGTAAGCCGTGTCGGTATGTCCGTTTTCAGCCAAGACCTGACAAAGGAACGGCGTACTCAAGAAACCGGTGTTCAAGTGATAATCATTCTTGACTACAAGAGCATTCAGGTCTTCGACCGCCTGCTTCTTGTCTTCCTCCGTCAAAAGATCAAAAGCAACGGCTCTGACATACGGTGCCTGACGCTCGCCCGTGATCCTGCCATTTTCTGTCGCTGCATCACGAAATGCAAGGGTTGCCTTTTCGGAGACTTCTGCATAGTGTTTTGCCTCGTCCTCATGTCCTAAGATCTGCGCGATCTCAGATAACATCTTGCCGGAATGTGCAAAATATGCGGTAGCAGAATCGACCGGTGTCTTTCCCATCAAGGACGCAGAGTCTACGCCCGGCTCACACCACTCACCATAGTCGATACCTGTCTCGATCGTATAATCGCGGTATGGGCTCTTCTTTTTGAAGATCTTCTTGATGTCTTTTTTCTTGGCACGATCTTCGAGGAAAGCATACCATTTTTTCATCATATCGTAGTTTTCTTCCAAAATACGCACATCGTCATAACGCTTGTAAAGCGCATAAGGTACGATGATGCTGGCATCGCCCCAACCGGTCGAACCGGAGAGCAACCCGGAGAAGAAACTCGGCTTGCTGTTCAGTGGTGCAATGTTTGCTATTTTTCCGTCATCATACTGCATAAGGCGGCACTCACCCAGCCACTTGCGGTAGATGCTGTAGCAATCCTCAAGGAAAATACCGGTATCTACGAATACGCCGGCATCCCCTGTCCATGCTGCACGTTCTCTGGTCGGACAGTCCGTTGGCACATCACAGAAGTTTGACTTCTGGCTCCAGATACTGTTGTGCACCAACTGATTGACATCTGCATTGCCACAGGAGAATTGTCCGATCTGTTCCATAGCGGAATACACGGCAATAGATTCAAAATGCGCGGTGCTCAGGTCGATATCAGTCTCCACCTTAGCATATTGGAAGCCCCAGGCAGAGAATTTGGTATGATAGGTATTCTTTCCCTCTTTACAGATAAAAGTAACCTTCTGCTCGGTCCCGCCGCCCTTGTGACGCTTACGATCCTGAAAATTCTCTGCCGTAAAATTGCCGTTCTCATCCAGTGTCTCGCCGTGTGTCAAGATAAGGCGGTCGCCTTCATGCGCCTCTATGGTAAAACAGATATAACCTGCTAAATTCTGTCCATAATTGATCACGGTTTCGCCATTTGGACTTGTCATGATCTTTCCTTCAAAATGCTCATGCTCCTGCACCGGGACACTGTTGGTCGCCTTTAATAAGGAAGTATCCACGTCCGCAAGTTTGACCCCATGCCAGTCTGAAACTTCTTCTTTTCTAGCATCATAGACCTCGCCCATCTGCATATCTGCCTGACGAAGGGGGCCTGCCTGAGAAGCCTCCCATGTCTCATCCGAAATACAGATGACCTGTCCTGCATTTTCCAACTGGAAGAAAAAAGCAAGTTCGGTGCCGAAAAGATTTCTGTCTCCGTCAACACCGGAATAACTGCGATACCAGCCATCTGCCAATTCTGCTGTAATGGTATTTTCTCCATTTTCCAAAAGATCTGTCACATCATAGGTCTGATACGGCATCTGCTTGTCATAGGAAGATGTTCCCGGCGCAAGGACAAAATCGCCCACGCGCTTGCCATTGATCTTGACCTCATAAATACCATGTGCGCTGACATAGGCTCTGGCATCTTTTGCATTTCCGTCAAAGGTAAAGGTCTTGCGCAGATAAGATACCGGCTGCATCTCGTCCGTATTGACCTGTCCTTCCGGGTTGATCCATTTTGCTACGAACTGATCTGCCTTGGTGATCCCCAACTCAAAATGAGCATCCCGACTCCACTCGCCGCAGACATCCTTTTCATCCCACAGGCGTACATGCCAGACGACCTGCTGTCTGCTGGCAAGATCTGCCTCCAGCATGACATTCATGCTGTCACTTGCTACCTTGCCGCTGTTGTATATGACATCTTCGCCAGTCTTTGCCTCGATCTCATAGGCAGTCTGGTGCATACCATCCTGACAGATCCAGGAAAGACATGGATTTTGCACATCAATTCCCAATGGATTTTCCATGTGTTCACAACGTAATCTGATTGCTTTCATACTTCTCTCCTTTTTGCTTATCTCTAACGAAACTCGTCATCTCTCTGATACGATAAGTTTATTATAGGAGTCCACAAGTCCTGGGCTTTTAAATATTTTGTTTTTCTGTCGGAATATTGCTTATCTTTGCCTAATTTCTAAAGACCGGTCCGTCTTTTGGCAGGAAGGAATCGAAAATAAAGATGTCGAAATCATCCTTACGATCTTCCAACTGCTGCTGGCTCTTGATCGTCCATGCCACTGCCGGTGCATGATAGAGTTTGCGGCATAAGGTACGCGACAGATCCTTGTAATACTTATGATGATAAGCAATAAAATCCGGGCTGATCAGAAAATTGACCAGCATATGATGCGTGATGCCGTAAACAATCTTTGGCATCTCGGTCATGCCCTCTTTTATGTAGGAGTCGGATAAGATACCACGCACGATCTCTTTGCGGTTGCGGCGATACCAGAGCACAGCTAATGGATGGAATGACTCGACACAGTAAAGCCCCTTATAGTTCTGTAACAGGGCATCCGCCATCTCGCATACCTTGATGCTCATGCCCGGCACCTTGTATTCAATGATGAGCGGCACCTTGCCGTCGATCAGGCGCAGGACTTCTTCAAAGGTCGGAATGGTCTGGTCAGACTTGCAGATATGATAGCCCTGCAAGTCTTCAAAGGTCAGATCGCGTACTTTGACATCTGCTCCACAGATACGCTTCAAGTCAAAATCATGGCATACGACCATTTTCTCATCCTTGGTCAACTGCACATCCAGTTCGATCCCGTATCCGGCATCCACTGCCTTTTGAAAAGCATTTAGGGAATTTTCCGGCGCATTGGTCTCATTGTCATGCAAACCACGGTGAGCATACAAACGCCCTTGAAAGGGTGTAAAATCCGGACGTTTTATCATGCGCGGCATGATCATAAGTAAATACAAGACCACCACTACAATAATCAATATTCCTAAAACCTTACATAATGTCATCATCTATACTGCCTCTTTTCATTCTTTTGTAAATATTATGCAAAGACCATCTGCATTTTCCTATAACTATAAAGTGCCACACGCCAAACAGCATGTGACACCTCTTTTTTATTATCCGCGAACTTCCAACATCTTGTTCTTGAGTTCTGTCTCCAGACGCTGCATTTCCTGCTCAGCCGCCTGTCTCTTTGCACGTCCATCCTCCTGGATCTTCATGACTTCGTCAAAGGTTGAGATCAAAGTCTCGTTGGTGTGCTGTAAAGTCTCCATATCCACGATACCACGCTCGGACTCCTTGGCTGTCTCGACAGATGCAGTCTTTAAGAGATCTGCATTCTTCTTGAGCAGTTCATTGGTAACATCGGTCACTTCACGTTGTGCCTTGGCTGCCTGATTGGAATGTTCGATACCAAGGGCAAGTACCATCTGGCTCTTCCAAAGCGGAATGGTGTTGACCAATGTTGACTGGATTTTTTCTGCCATCATGGTGTCATTGTTCTGTACCAAGCGGATCTGCGGTGCTGTCTGGATCGAGATCATACGGGTCAGTTCCAGATCATGCAGTTTCTTCTCGAAACGGTCGCACATGGCCTCGATATCCTTGGCTGCCTGTGCATCCTCTGGCAGATTGCTTGCCTGTGCCTTTGCCTTGGCTTCTGCAAGTTCCCCATTTCTGACTTCTTCCAATTTCTGCTTGCCAGCGATAATATACATGGATAATTCCTTGAAATAGGAAAGGTTGGCATCATACATCTTATCCAAAAGTGCAATATCCTTCATCAGTGTTACCTGATGCTTTTCCAATGCCTGACATACATTGTTGACATTGGTCTCGGTCTTGTCATACTTTGCCTTGAGGCCGGTCACTTTGTTGGCAGACTTTTTAAAGAGCCCTAAAATTCCCTTGTCCTCTTCAGTAATCTCAAAACTCTTGAGTTCCACGACCAGACCGGATAACATATCTCCGACTTCGCCCATATCCTTGGTGCGTACATTTTTCAAGGCATTTTCGGAAAAATCAGCCATCTTTTTCTGGGTTCCTGCGCCATACTGCAGGATAGCCTGTGAGTTGTGCAGATCGATCTTCTGTGAAAAGTCCTCCACCATCTTCTTTTCTTCTGCTGTCAGATTATTCTCATTAAATGCCGGATCTGCTACAACCTCTGTCTCCTCTGCAACTGTGCTCGGCAATTCCTGCGCGTCCGGTGTCTCTCCAAATGTCAGTGTAGGCGTTGTCGTAAAATCCTTAAATTCTTCTCCCATGTCTCTTCTCCTTGTCCTTTTTATTTATGTTCTATTTCTTTGCTGAAAAATCGTCTTCTTTCAAACCTTCCTGTGCCAACATGGTGTTGAGCACCGAGATATCGGAAGAAATATCCCATGCACGGTCTGCAAATAAAGAGTCCAGCAATTTTTCAAATGCCACGTTTAATGAATCCACGGCATCTTCAATCTCATGCTTGGTCTTGGTCACATTCTCACCGGCTACCGGCTGCGCATCCAGTTCGCGGTAAGAGTCTAATAACTTTTCCGTCATCGGCAGATAGTATTCCATCATCTTGTGCAGGTCTCCTGCTACCTCCGGATGGATCTTGACTTCATCAAAAATACGTTGTACCAGTTGTTCCATCTTATCCAGTTTGCGGGAGATCTCTTCACCCGGAATGGCATCGTTGCACTCTCTGATATGGGCGACATAACGCTGTCCCTCCGCAATGAGTTTGCGGCATTCTTCCGGCAACTTGTCTTCTTCTGCCTCTTTTTCCTTCTTCTTGGCCTCTTCCTTTTTGAAGTCCTCGCGTGCCATCTGGTACTGCTCATAAGTGCGGTCTGATAAGATCAGATATTTATTATCATAGTCCAGATGTGCCTGGTAGAAAAGATGCTGTCCGATCATCTTCTCCAGATCCTTCATTGTATAGTCTACAGATTTGCCAACCTTTTTTGCCAGTTCCTCCACAGATATGTATGCATGCTCCTCCAAACGATAGGTATATTTTGAAAAACGACTGAGCATTTTAAACTTGTTGGTGCCACCGATCCCCAGTGCCGTACCGCCAACTGCCATGGCAAGAAATAAAATCAGCGGTGCCAAGAAATAGGATCCGGCGACGCCAAATGCAAATGCCATCACGGCTGAAAAGAAAATACCAACGCCCATGATGGGATAACCGATCGCCATCATCAGGACACAGGATGCCTTTGCCGGGCTCTTGTCATAAAGAGGAAGTCCCTGACTTGCTGCCATGTCCGCCTGCTGACGTGCGCTCATGTCATTTGCCATCTGCGCAACACCGCCTGCCATCTGGGCCGCCGCTTGCCCGAAGGCTCTGCCCATGCCACCAGCCATGCGCCCCATATTGCCTGCCATACGTCCCATATCGCCCGCCATACGACTTCTGTCATTTGCTCTTTGGGAGGCATCACGCATAGAAGAAGATACCCCTTTACTAAATGAGTAGAGTGCGCCATTGACCATATCACCGATGGAACCCGCCAGATCTCCAAAGTCTCCACTGTTGATCGCATCATTGACCGCCTCTTTTAATTCTTCGCCCAAATCATCCCAATTATTATCTGCCATAAAAAGAACGCCTCCGCATACCATAAAAATCTAGTTTTATGATATACGAAAGCGTCTGAAATTGCAATGTTTGTAGCTGGCATTTAGTATCGTTTCACCCCATCTTTGATCGTTCCCATGACTTTGATGTCCTTTAACCGGATTGGATCAACCTTTAAGGGATTTTCCGACAGAATGACCATGTCCGCTTTTTTTCCTGCGCACAGGCTGCCCTTTTCTTGTTCTTCCCCATACTCATATGCCGCATGGATCGTCACTCCCTTTAAGGCATCGTATACAGAGATACACTGATCTGCTCCCAGCGTCCTCCCACTTCTGGTAAGCCGATTGACTGCGCACCAGATCGTATGCATCATATCCGGCTTTGTAACAGGCGTATCCTGATGCAGATTATAAGCCAGATCCCTCTTTCGCATGGAAGCAAGCGGGCTGATGCGTTCTGCGCGCTCCTGCCCCAGATTTTTCAGATGCACATCGCCCCAATAATAAATGTGTCCCACAAAAACAGATGGGATCATTTGCAGGGCGACCATACGATCTAACTGATCGTCTCTCACCGTCTGACAGTGTATCATGACAGGACGTATGGAAGGTTTCTCCGCTTGCGATCCACAATCCCTGACTGCACTCGCATAGGCATCAATGAACTGTTCCGATGCTGCATCGCCATTACAATGTGCCAATATCTGATACTGCCCTTCGACCGCCTTCCTACATGCATTTTTCACATACTCCAGGTCATGCGACGGATAGCCACAGTAAGTTTTTTCATTTTCGTATGGTTTGGATAGCCAGGCTGATTTTCCCTGTGGAGAGCCATCCAATATGATCTTAGATCCTCCGATCTTTACATGATCCTGATATCTGCCCTTGGTATAATCCGCATAGAGTTCTGCCGTCTGGGCATAATCCTCATCCATGATATAGGCTACGACATCCATATTGAGCAATCCATTTTTTGCCAGTGCCGCTAAGGCGGTAAAACCATCTTTTGATGCCGCTCCCTCTTGTGCCGTCGTGATGCCATAACGAAAATACATATCCTGCGCCTGTCTGATCTGTGAAGGCATATCCACTTGTATCAACGGCATTACTGCGCCAAAGACATGCATGAGTGCTGGAACTTCTTCTATGTATCCGTTCACTTTTCCCGCAGCATCTCTTCCAAATTTTCCACCGGCCGGGTCCTTTGAATCGTCAGAGATCCCAGCCATCTTTAGCAAAACCGAATTTGCCACGCCCATATGTCCCGAAACATGGGATATAAAAATAGGATGCTCCTCCGAAACCTGATCCAGTACCGCTTTATCTGGGTGCGCCTGCTCCTGCAAAAAATTGTGATCATATCCACTTGCCAGAATCACATCCATTTGCGGATTTTTCTCCTGATATTCCTTCAATATACGCGCTATATCCGCAAAACTTTCCGCCTCAGAAAGATCACACATATGAATACTTTGTGCAGTCTGAAAGAAATGGCTGTGCGGATCAATAAAGCCCGGCATAAGTGTTTTTCCACCAAGATCCACCACTTCTGCATCGCCATACAAATCTTTTGCCTCATCATAGGTTCCCACGAAAAGAATCTTATCGTCCTCTGTAACAACCGCTGATGGCTGGTCTTCCCGTGACTCCATGGTTATGATATCACCCTTGCAATAAATTTTTCTCATACCAACACCGCCTTATCTTTCTGTCTTCTTGTCATCAATCGTCTTTGCTTCTGGAAGATATGGTATATGCTTCTTCCACAGGTAACACAAAGATCCTGCCATCGCCGGAATTGCCTTCTTCTCCTGTCTGAGCAGCATCCATGATCACATCAATGATCTCATTCTTGTCTTCCTCATCACAGGCGATCATTAAGATATTCTTAGACATTTCATCATATACAAGGTCTCCCACATGGATTCCATGCTGCTTTCCTCTTCCTGAGACACTCCACTTTGTAGAAGCCCCAAATCCAGCCTCTGCAAGTGCCCTGTTGACCTCATATGCTTTCTCCGGTCTCACGATTGCATAAATCATCTTCATCATAATCCTCTTCCTCCATTACCTAATCAGGCATCTTCTTTCTTCATTCAACTTACTGGAAACTATTACTTACCAGAGACTCTACATCCCTGACATCATTGATATCAATGTCATTCAAATAACCTTTCAAAGAAGCATTCTGCTCATCATTTCCTTCACCATCCGATATACGTCCCTTTGCCAAAGTAAAGGTTGGTTTCTTCCATACCCCAAATACTTTGAGGAGAATGAGATATACAAATATTGTGGCAAACATGCCGGCACACGCGATCGGCAGGGAAATGTAATGCAAGCCTGCAAAGGTGATGAACAACATGGTCGGGGTGGAAAATAGCATTCCCATATTCATAACGCCCAGTTCCGCTCCTGTGCTTGTCTGTAATCTCGGATCCACCATACGCACCAGTGACAAGCCGCTTGGTGTTGTCCCGGTACTTGTTCCATACACACCCAAAACTCTTTCAAAATCATGATCGCTGCCCAGCCTCTGTCCAAAGTATAGACTGATGAAAAAGGTAACAAAGGCAATGATGATACCGGCAATAATGATCGGAAGGATCCACTTACCAATAATGCCTACCTGAATCGCCATAAAGGAACTGACAACCAGATAATCTGAGAAAAAGCCGGTGATCCTGCTCTGAAAAGCATTGTTGATCAGATAACTGATATGCAGTTTTTCCATGATCCATTTCACGATATATGCCGCAAACATGCCCCACATAAAGAGCATGGCTGCAAACGTAGGTCCGATTCCCGGGATCAAACGGATGATTGCTGCCAAACCCAATGCCAGCAAATAGGTAACACCCATAATGGCAAAGTGTGCCGCAAAAGTTTCAATGTTTCCGCTATGGAACGTAGATTTGCCAAGGGGTTCTCTCTGTTCCTCCGGTGTGAAATAACCACGTTCCACGGAAGAATTGATCTTGCTGTTATTTCTGGCGATTCCTTTCTTCAAACCATAACGCGCTACCGGGACACCGATACCAAAGGCGACGATAAAACCGATAACTGCATAGGTCAGGGCAACCATTTCCGCATTGGCATATCCGTAGGTATTTTCAAACAGTTTTCCATAGGTTGATGCCTGTCCGGGTCCCTGGCAAAAAGCAAAGGGAACTAAAATGCCATACATGGGATCCATGTCCACTGCTTTTCCGGCAAGACTCGTGACCAGAATACCGCTCAATGGTTGCACCGCGTAAAGAATACACCAGATCAGCGCCATTCCCATAGCACCACGGAAAGCACCATTCTTTTTCTTTTCCTTGGATCCTTTCGCCTCCTGTTTCTTTTTCTTCTTTCCTCCTGTCAGACCTATGGATATAAAAGACATGACAAAGAACACATCCACGATACTACTGAAATCCGTCGTTGACATTCCGCCAAGATCGATCTTACTAAACAAGGTATTCATCAAGATCAATCCGACAATACCTCCTATCACACTTGTTGGCATGAGCATATGTCTGAAAAACGGTACTTTTGCCCTGATGACCATACCAAGACAAAGCATGACACTTGCTACACTAAACGCTACTACTACACTATACATATAAGCAGTCGCCTCCTTTCCTTATCCCTTGTTTAAGCCATTTCATGATACATGGCATCCAGCATCTCATCCGTGATATCTACCGGATTGTTATATAGATTCGGGTGTCTGCTGATCCTGACCAGTTCCGCGATCTGTTCTTCACTTAATTGCAGATCCTTCAGGTCATTTCTTAAATGTAGTTTTTCCTTGAGTTCATGGATGGCATCTGCCATATCTGCCGCATCGGCAAAACCAAGTCTATTTGCAAAATCCTCGATCCGATAACCTTCTGCTCCTGCTGCATTGATCCTTGTAAAATAGTCTAAGGTCAGACCACATGCCTCTCCATGCGGAATATGATGCAGATTGGTCAACGGGAAAGAACATGCATGCGAAGCCGTTGTTTTGGGGAGTGTAAATGCCAATCCCGCGATCAGGGATGCTTCACACATCTTTTCTCTTGCCTCCTCATCAGAAGGATTTTCATATGCCCGGTACAGATACTTAAATACCAGATCGGCTGCATGAAGCGCACAGGCATCACAGATCGGCTGATGCCCCTTGCTCCAATAGCCTTCCAAAGCATGTGCCAGAACATCTATGCCCGTCCCGGCGGTTACTTTCGGCGGCATGGTATAGGTAAGTTCCGGATCGATAATAGCGTAAGAAGGGAAAAAGCCATCCGATACGATCGGGGACTTTTTACCATTTGCATGGTCTGATAAAACCGATACACAGGTAACTTCACTTCCGGTTCCGGCTGTCGTCGGCATCGCGATCAGCGGCAAGTGATCCAAAGGCATTGCCTCGCCTGTGCCATGATACTTTCGGATGGAGTCCTGTGTCAGCGCAATGCTTGCCGCCGCTTTGGCACAATCCATCGAACTCCCCCCACCTAATGCAACCACAAATCCTATCTTTTTCTGTCGGATGACATCTGCACAGGCATCCACCTCCGTCACGTCCGGGTTTGGCGACAGTTCGCCAAAGGATGCAACGATCGCGCCTTTGCTCTGCTCTATGATCTCATCCACCAGCCCATTGGTAAAAAAGAAAGGATCTGCCACAAGCAAACCATTTTTTGCTCCCAATGTATCTGCCAATACTTTTATTTCCTTCCGTCTGCCTTTGCCAAATTTGATCTTGACCGGCTGTTCATAATTCCATTCCATATCCTTGTCTCCTTATCAGTCACAAAACTTCTCATCTGCAAGTGTCAGCACCTCATCCAGGATCGGAAGATATTCTTCCAGTTCTTCCTTGGTAATAATAAGTGGCGGACAGATCTCAATGAAATTCTCTCTTCCGAAAGTTGCAAAGCCACGCTTCTTTAACTCAGCAAAGATCCATGGCATAGCCGTTCCCGGAACTCCGTACTCCTGCAAAGGTTCTCTTGTTTCCTTATTTTTTACCATCTCAAGTGCACCAAACAGACCGATGCATCTCGCTTCGCCTACGCATTTATGTTTTTCCACCATTTTCTGCATAAATGGTGCAACGATCTCATGCATCTTTGCTACATGTTCTTCGATATTGTGTTCCTTGTAGTAAGTAATCGCTGCGACACCGGCTGCACAGGCAAGGGTATGTCCCGAGTAGGTAAGTCCACACTGCAAAACATTTTCCTCAAAGTATTTTGCAATCTTCTCGTTTACAATAACGCCGCCCAACTGTACATAGCCACAAGTGACCCCCTTAGCAAAAGTGATCATATCCGGCTTGAAGTCAAAATTCTGCCATGCGAACCACTTTCCTGTCCGGAAGAATCCTGCCATGACTTCATCGCAGATCATGAGGATCCCATATTTATCACACAAAGCCCGAACCCCTTCCATGTATCCTTTTGGTGGCAGGATGACACCGTTGGCACCTACGATCGATTCCATGATGATAGCCGCAACATTCTGTGGTCCTTCGTAACGAAGTTGGAGATCCAGATCTGCCAATGCCTTTTTTGTAACCATTTCATCATCCACACCATAGGTATAGCCATCCCGATACATCTGTGGGTTCATGAATTTTACAAAACCGTTTGCGCCACCGATCTCAGCCGCAAATCTTCTCCAATCTCCAGATGCATTGGAAGCACCAAGGGTTGCCCCGTGGTAACTCCGATAGCAGGAAAAGATCTTTGTTCTTCCTGTCACCATTCTTGCCATCTTAATGGCATTTTCATTTGACTCTGCACCGCCATTGGTAAAGAATACACGCTTGTAAGTATCTTCTCCGGCAGCCTCTACCAGAAGTTTTGCCAATCTGCTTTTCGGTTCGGACGCATAAGCCGGAGCCATAAAGCACATCTTGTCTGCCTGCTCTTTGATCGCCTCCACAATTTCCGGCAATTCATGTCCCAGATTGGAACAAACCAGCAGGGATGCCATATCAGCATATTTCTTCCCATCATAATCCCAGAAATAAATTCCCTTTGCTTTTTCCACCGGCAGGACATCTCCACCTGCTTTTGACCATGACTGTAAAATATACTTCTTGTGTAAATCTGCTACTTCTTTTCCTGTTAAATCTGCCATATCCTTTTCCTCCTTAAAACAGCAAAGGCGTCTGGATGTCTAAAATCCAAACGCCTTTGTTTTCTTGCTATTTATTTTGTTGCCATTATATTACAACACCATAACCTGCCGTGCCATGTCTGAGCCGACAATTTTATTTGTGCTTGAGCACAAAGCCCCTTTTCGGATATCACAAGATCTGACAGACCTCTGCCGCCGCGATACCGGTCATGATCTCTGTTCTGACCCTAAAATCGGACAGATCCTTTTGTAAGATCTGCTCTATTTTCTTGATCTTGTAGTTGACTGTATTGCGGTGCACAAACATTTCCTCTGCTACCTGACTGCTACTTCCATTATGCCGCATATAACTTTGCAGAACTTCATACAGATTGGACTCGTTGGCGGCATCATACTTTTGAATGGGATATATGGTTTCTTTACAGTAGGCTTCCAGTGTTTTTTTCCGATTGTCAAACAGCATACCCACCAGCCCCATATCACGATATCCTACAAGACGTTCATCCTTGCGGATCTTTCTCATATACAACTCCATCTTCTTGGCATGCTCATAACTTTCCTGGATCTTTTTTATATGATCGACCATATTTCCTACCGTCACAAAGAGGCTTTCCGTATCTTTCAAGTACTTGGTAAGCCAGCCTTTTGCGTCCTCGATCTCCTGCATGGTCTGCTCCTCATCAGCATCCGGAAAGATCGTAAGGATCAACTGGTCATCTTCCAGAACAACGGTATTCATTTTATCTGTCTGCACAAAGCCCGCCCAGATCTTCATAAGTTGTTTTCTTCTCTCTCCTGTCAATTCGGAATATATGATATTTTCTTTTGAGACCTGTGTTTTCTCCATCAGATGAGCGATCACCACAATATAAGCAGCATGTCTGGAATAACCTTTCTTCATGAGCGTGGGCATATAGAGGCTTTCCTCTTTCGGTGTGTATAGGCAATATTTAAACGCAACGGACAACTCCATTTCCTTGTGCTCTTTCTCCTGGATGGCATAGCAGAATACCCGCATCATGTCCGCCAGATAGATCTCCCACGGTACTGTAAATACCGGAAACTCCTTCTCATCAGCAAAAGCAACCACCTCCGGCGGTATTTCCCGGATATAAGGTCCGATATTCACGATCAGACCACTCGCTTGCTGGTGGTAAACTTTCTGTGTCAGCATCAGCAGAGAACTATCTTCTTCTAAGCCTACTCCTGTTGTAAAGACGATTTCTCCACCCTTTAAAAAACCTGCGGTCTCCAGATTTCCTACCATGTGCACCCAGTCGACCGTCCTCTCCAGACCTTTTTTGCCTCCGACTAATTGGATTCCCGTATTCTCTACCTGTTTTATAAGTTCTGCCAATTTAACAGACATCGCGATCAACTCCTATCATTATTTTACAATATTGCCATCAGACCAGAGAAGAGCAACAAAACATATGTGATCTTCATAAACACTTCCTGTGATATTTTCTTGACCAGTAAAGTACCGATCCATGTTCCTACAAACACCGGAATAATACCAACCACCAGCAGGCTGACTACATGCGTATCAAAGCCACCGGACGCAATCTCCGGTACGGTAATGAAGAAGCCGAGCGTGACCCAGAGAAGGGCGATCGTTGCTCTGAATTCCTCTTTCTTTTTTATTGTCATGCTAGCATATACGACCAAAAGTGCTCCACCGGATACAAACATGCCATGGATCACACCTGCTGCAAGCAAAATGCACATCATAAACCATGCCGGCAATACTCTTGTCGCTGTTGATGGAAAAAAGAGTTTTTTTATTGCTATGGCTAGGATCATGCAACCATAGAGTATGAGCAGGATCTTTAAAGGGAAATAAGCATAAATCCACATGCCAAGGAGCATGCCTGCCAGCATCCCCAGAAACATCTTTCCAAATTCTCTCCAGTTGATAGAACGAAAGCCGGTAACAACGATCATCAAACTGGAAATCTGTGCTATCGCATTTAATAAAGCCTTCGCCTCATCTGCTCCGATCAGTTTTATGACCGGTGGCATGGATACTAGTGTGCCAGCAAAACCAGTGAGCGCCTGCAAAAGATTTGCTCCAAATAAGATCAAAAATACCAAAATATCTCTCACAGAAAACATGTGCTTCATCTCCTTAATTATAAAAATAAGAGGGCAGTTCCTTAAAAATAGGAACTGCCCTCTTTGGCATTCTTATATGGTAATATAACAATTATTGATATGTGTGTAAAGAGTGATTTTATTATTGCAGCGGAATCACGAAGAAATCGCTTTCCTCATAATGCACCCCACCATTTGCATCTGTCTTCGGATAATTCTTCTGTAAAAGAACTGCCTCCACCTGCTCTGCATCGATCACCCGATCCAGAGCAAACAGACTTTCATAGGTGGTCATGCTCTCATCCGTTGGTCCCCAATTCCCCCCATTTGCCAGTGGACATAAGAGGCTGCCATCTTTTAATTTTACCCCAAAGAAGATCGGTACCGCATTCTTTTCATTTGCCTCACCCAGATCCGCCTTGCTATCCTTCTTGCTAAGATCATAGGTCAGATGAATGGAGATTGGGGAAATTTCAACCGTATCTACCACAATACCGGTATCGCCGATCTTCTGGGCAGTCTGATAGGTCTTTGCTACATCCTTTCCGGTCAGCGGAATGGTGAAATCCCATTCTCCGGTCAGGACACCGGTGTACTCTGTCTTATAGAGGGTTCCCAGATTTTTAAAGGAAACTTTCAATTCCTTGCCCTTGATCGTGTCGCTTGGATCATTCAACTGCAACTGCATCTGGTAGGTCAGAGATCCATCGTCCGCCTTATAGTGACTGATGATACTGCCGTCCGCATCTTCTTCCAAATGAGAGCCGTCTGCATATACCACGAAGCCATCCTCACCCGCGATCAAGCCATCATAAAAACCGCTACTGGCATTAAATTCTGAGTTTTCTACATGCACATCTTCAAAGCCCGGCTCTTTGCCATCTTCCAGATCATAGCCTGTCACCGAAAAGGTCAGATAAGCGATATACTTATCCACGATCAACTGGGTCGGCGTAACGGTCACACCATTTTGTGTCACTGCCATAGCCTTGAGGTCCGGCTCCTTCTCCACACTGGTTGCCAAGCCCTGATCTGTCAGTTTCGCCTGCTGCTCATCTGTCGCCTGCAAGAGCCCTTCCATGCCACGGCTCCAATAATGATGCGCCGCCGCTGCCACTGTGGTGCCCCCCACAGCCAAAAGACAGATACACGCCACGGCGGCTGCCTTTCCTTGCAATTTTCTTCTTCTGAACTTTACTATTTTGTGATCCTTTGGCATTTCTGCTTCTCCTTTCGCTCTGATCCTGCAAAAGGCTTCCTCGGCTTTTTTCTGTACCACCTCCGGTACTTCCACTTCTGCCGTAAAGATTTCTTCTATCTTTCGATCCATCCTAGACTCCTTTCTTTTTCACTCCACTGCTGACCTATCCATATTTGCGGTAGTAGACCGCCAGTCGTTCTCTGCCTCTTTGCAGCCTTGTCTGTACGGTACTCTTTGGGAGTTTTAACATATCCGCGATCTCATCGATCCGGTAGCCCTGACTGTAAAACAAGGTCATGATGATGCGGTATTTTTCATCCAAAGATGCCAGTGCCTCCCGAAATTCCAGATCACTTTTATCTTCTGTGATGGGCTCTGCGTATTCTTCCAATTCTACGCAATTTCGCCTTTTCTTTCGGATGTCATAACATTTGTTGATCAAGATCCGCGTCAGCCATGTTTTAAAAAATTCCCGTTTTCGCAAGGTATGTATCTTTTCCCAACAGGCAAGAATCGTATCTTGTATGGCATCTGCTGCATCCTCATCATTCATTAGGATTGCCAGTGCGACACGATACATATCCTGCATGTATAACTGCATCAATGTCGTGAATGCATCCGGATCTCGTCCCTTTGCCTGGTCAATTAAATATCCATTTTCTATCTTTGACATTTCATAGTCCTTTCGCGCGCTTCTATAAAGCGTGTGCGAAGCGTCCTTCGTTTTCGCCTTACATATATTAGACAGCAGATTGCGGAAAAAATCTCAAAAAATGCTCCTACGATTTTTTCGTAGGAGCATCACATATTTTCCACATTATAAATTTTGCTTGATAATCTCATTATCATTCAAAGCATTTTCCAAGATTCTGCTCAAAACGGATGTATAACCTTTTCCCAATGATTTTGCTTGGGTGATCGCCTGGGGAGACAAACGCAGGGTAATCGTCTGCTTTCTACGTTCTTCCTGGCGTTGATCGGTAATTTTGCGGAATTGCTGTAACTCTTCTTCTGTCAGTTCAGGACAATCCTCATCAAACGTAATCGTCCTTTTTTCTGCCGCTTCAAGCATCTTTCTCTGATTTTCCGTAGGTTTTTTCGTAACATCAATATCCATTTTTACCATCGTAGTACGCCTCCTTTTCTTTCTTCGTTGCCATTCTGGCTGAAATTATTCTGATTGCATCTTCTCTTTCGGTATATACCACCATGACAATAACCAGCATTCCTAAAATTTCACCTATCGTAATGTAGCGATCCTCCTCATTACTATGCACATCATCATATTTGCAACATCATCCTGGCGGTAAAGACATCCTGTGCCGTAGTAAAACTGGCTTCTCCCTGATATTTCTTGGCGATCTGGCGCAAGATCTTTGTACCATATCCATGGTTCTCGCCATCCGCCTTCGTTGTCAGCAATTCTCCATTTTTCTCCCGCAGAATACCATCAAAACGGTTTTCCACCACCACAAATAAATAACCAGCCCGCATACCGATCTTGATGTCGATCCACTTATCGTCCGGCAGTTTATCACAAGCCTCGATCGCATTGTCCAAAAGATTTCCCATCACACTGCAAAGATCCACCTCGTCCATCCCCAAACTTTCCGGTGCTTCGGCTGCAATACGCACAGAGATCTGGCGTGCCTCGGCTTCCCGCCGCTTGAGCACCAGCATGGTATTTATCATGGAGTTCTGACAATACTTATCAATTCGCATACGCTTGAGATTTTCTCCCGCCTTTGCAATCTCCTCCGTGACATTCTGCAAGTCTTTTCCCTCCTGCACACGTTCTGAGATCTGCCGGATCTTCTCCTCAAACTCCGTTTCTTCCTCTTGCAGTTTTCTCAATTTTTCCTCTGCCTGCTTGGCATAGATCTGCTCCTGCGCCCTCTTTGTCTGGATCTGCGCGATCTGGCGTTCCAAGCGATCCGCATCCTTAGAACCTTTGTATGCGTGCATCAGCAGTCCATCAACAACCAGACTGACAGCAATCATAACCACCACTAGAATCGGCAACACCCATGTTTTTTGTGCAAAAATGGAAAATACAATAATGCTCATAATCTGATAAACCATAATCAATATAATAATATTACGATATCTTTTCTGTGATTTGCTGTGCATAATGTCCTCTCTTTTTAATACAAATGGTTTCCCATATAATTCATAAATTGCTGTCGCAGGTCTTCCGCATATCGCCTGCTGACCGGTATCTCCGCACCATTATCCATGGTAATCATGTTCTTATCCATCCGACTAATATGTTCCATATTTACCAGATAAGACTGATGACATCGTAAAAAAGCATCCCCCAGATTCTTTTGAAAGTCTCCTATCTTCATCAAGCAGGAAATATCTCCGTCCATGGTATGAATATACAAATTACGTCGTTCGCTCTCTGCATATAAAATTGTCGAAAGCATAATCCGATGTATCCTGTGATTGTTCTCCACAACAATCTCATCCCCGCGTTCCCTGTCAATGCGATTGATTGCTCGCCGGATGGCTTCCTGCAACTTTTCCGTCTCCACTGGCTTTGTCAGGAAATAGATCAGTTCCGTTTCAAAAATATCTCTGGCATAGTCAATATAACCGGTCAGATAGATCACTTTCATCAAATGATACTTTTTCTGCATACGTTTGACTGCACTGATACCATCTTCCCCATCAAACTTGATATCCATAATCAAGATCTGTGGTTCCTCTGTCTCCTTGCTCTGGATGCGCCTCTCTAAATCCGCCGGATTCAGATAGGTAGAAATAGCAATATTATCATAGAGTGCCGCTATCTTTTCTGACAGACCCTGACACAGGGCAGGATCGTCATCACATATGGCTAATCTATAGTTACTCATCTTTTGTCCCTCATTGTTTCTTCTTCGTCTTGGCTCAGGCGCAGCATGTTCTCTGCCACATTTAAAAGATTCACATAGTCATGCCGTTTGGTTCGCGCCTCTTCCATTTCCTGACGCATCCGTATGTAATGCTTACTCTCCTGACGACTGATCTCGATTAGGATCATCTGTTCCTCCCGCTTTGCCTCGCTACGTTCCATTTCATCCAGAAGGATGGGAAAGATCAAATCCACAATCATAGACAAGAGGGAAAGTCCAAGTGCCAGCGCAATAGATACTGACGTCGGTGTTTTTGCGTTATAGACTAGTATTGTAATCTGTATGACTTCGTACAGCGTCAGAGCTATCAACATTCGCGTTGTAAAATGTTTACTTTTGCCCTGTCTGATGCGCGCTATACAGACGACAGCCTGATAACCCATTACTGACAATAACGTGACAATCGGTGTCGCCAAAACATATGCCATGTTATAATCTGATCGGTTTCCTTGTGCAACGATATTGTCACCGAGAAACACACCACAAAACCATGTTGCAAATAAGGAAGAACTAACCATAATCACATAAACCATCACGGCACAGCCAACATTCTTTTTAAACGACTCCCATTTTCCTGCAACAGCACACATAACCACATACACAGAGAAAGCCGTCGTGAAATATATAATATTCGAGAAATTTTGGTTCAAGATCATCAGAACCTGCCGTTGAATCAATACCGCAATCGAAAAAATGGTTGCCCCTATAAAAAAATATTTTGTCCGCGGTTTTAAAAAAGAAATGATAAACCAATATGTAACATAGGTTTGAATGATAAAGCACGCATAGGTGTATGCACTCATCCACAATGGACTCATAACTCTTTTTCCTCCTCTTCTGCTACTCTCTGCTGCTCTTCCAGTTTTACAGATAGCAAGGTCAGCCGATTCACATATTCATGACGCTTGGTGCGCAGGGCTTCTAAGTCCTTCTGCTTTTTCTGGTAATAGTCATATTCCTCTTGGCTCAGCCCCTCTAAAATGCGATATTGTTCTTCTTTTTCATGCCTGCGATCAATATCGTTCATCAAAGCCAGTAAGATAATATCCATTAAAATAGTAAAAATAACCACCACCATGGCAAAAGTAATAGATGTCATGGAATATGCGGATGCATTGTAATATAAAATAAAGACCAGCAAAATCTGATAGCCGGTAATGCCCAACATTACCATCGACGTGAACCTCTGGCTTTTACCATTTCGTATGCGCATGATACAGATAACAATTTCAAACATAATCATAGCAAGCAGGGTAACAAGTGGCGTTGCCAGAACATAGAGCGCATTAAATTCAGAACGATTGTTACTGGCAATCAGATTGACGCCCGAAACAGCTTCCACCAGAAAAGATGCCACCACCGTACTGGCATAGAAAATGACCCATGTGATCGTTGCATAGCCTACATTTTTGCGAAAACTTTCCCACTCTCCCAAGAGAGAAAAGACAATAATATCCACAAGCAGGGTTGTCACAAAATATACTACATGATTGGTATGCGCATTCAGGACATTGCTGATCACACGATTCAACATCAGATAGGCTGTCGTGATGGATGCACCCAGATAAAAATTATGGATGCGCGGCTTCTGATCTGACATAGCAAAATAGTAAGCACTCACACTCTGTAGTGCAAAAAGAACCCATGTATATGCATTTGTGATTACCTCATTTGTACCAGACATCGTATTACTCCCTTTATGCCTACATCTATTGTTGATATTGTACCTTACTTTTGTTTGTAAAATCTACTCCCAGTGAAATAATATTCAAAAATAAGGGCAATCCGCACAGGGAATTGCCCTCATCCTCTATTTCATATCATTATTTTTATCGCAAATAACGTTTTTTTGCTACCATCAATGAAGCCGCCAGAAGTGCAACTGCTGCCGCGCCAAGTCCAAGGAAGAGCAACATATTCTCACCTGTTTTTGGCGAAGTAGTCTGCTGTGTCGTATCCGCAGCTGTTACAGGAACTTCCGCTACTACATAGGTACTAAAATGATTGGTGTTGAAGTAAACCTTGCCATCCTTCACTGTCGTTTCGCAAGCAATCATTTTGTCGCCATCCACGCGGTAAACACAAAGCGTCTGCTTGTCAGAAACACTAAGTCCTGTTGGGATCGGCATAACCACCTGCACATAACCATTCAGCTGATGAATTTCTGCTCCGCTTACATCCTTTAAGTTCATTTCATATACTGCCCAGTTCTTTACAGATGCAATTGCCTTTTTAATCAAGCTCTTGACCGTATCGAAGACATTTCCATTCTTAATCACAGCAATATCAAACTTGGCTCCGTCTGGCAGATACTCGTCAGATCCTGAGATTGTAACATTGCTGTCACCGGTAGCGGTGATGGTATTTATTTTCGGTGCTACTGTAACAGGAATATCGATTGTTGCTGATTGCGTATTATTTCCGTTTGGCATCCACCATGTCCGTCCGGTTGTATCATCTGTCCACTGTGAACGATAATTCATTTCTACTGTTAATTTGGAACTTCCTGTCTTTTTAAACAAGAAGCCATCATCATAAGTATAGGTGCTCTCATCGCCCAGGCTCTCACTGAATGCATCATATCTGTCCCAATCTGCATCACTCATGGAGTCATAAATCCAATCATAGGTCTGTCCATTAACGACAAAACGTGTAGCTGAGCCTTCACTATCCAAATCCCAATAGTAACCTTCTTTAGAGATATTTTCTGTATATGGAACTAATGCTGCCTTGATCTGTTTCTCATGATTATCATAAAAAGTCAGATAATCTTTTACCATAGCCACCACTTCATCTCTGGTATAGAAGTGATCTTTTTCTAAGGTGATTCCCAGACCACTATAGGTAATATATGCCTGCGGTATGTGGTCTGACAATGTCAAAGTCTGTTTATAGAGTTCTTTGCCAGCATAAGTTACAGCAAGTGTTACAGTATCTCCTACTTTGCCGGTAACTTCTGCGGATGCACACACACCGGCTTCCGCCTCGGTATTTCCTTCATTGTAAATTCTAGCCGCATTACCAATCTTCAGTACTTTCTCATTGGAACTTGTGATTGACAATTTGCTCAAGTCAATCTGATATTTCTGTGCATTATTATTTTTATGATAGACGTTAATCCAAATTTCAGTGTTCTTATTGGTAAGAAGAGCACCACTATCACTCAGCGTATTTATTTTCGCCTGTTCTGGCGTACTTCCATTTTCAACCTGAACTGCAGTAACCTCTAATTTGTCTGCCGAAGCCGCATTCGTTATTGGCTCTGAATTGCCTGAATATTCATCGACCAGCATATGCTCTGCTTCATATAACTTTGCATCGCCATAATAAACAGTCATGGTAAATTTTGTTCCTGCTTTGCCGGTCACGCTTGTGCTCGTACCTACGCTGCAAAAATTAGGACTGCTTGCAGTTCTTTTACCACTTGTTTTCTGTTCTAAGGATTTTGTGTCAAAAATCCCGTCCACAGAACATGTGACTTTCACTTTCTCCTGATCAACATTGTTCACCGTGTTGGTATCAGGATCTTTCAATCTGACCAAAAAATTGAGTGTTTTCCCAATCTTAACCTCATAATTATATCTTTTGCTTTGCAAAGCAATCAGAGTAGTATCCGTGTGATCTGCTTTCTCGCCTTCCTGAAATGCTTGAACTTCAAGTTGGTCCACCGTCGCTTCATTTTCCACGGCTGCTTTCGCCGTTACCTGTGGCAGCATCGTCAGCACCATTGCCAGTGCAAATATGCCTGCCATAATCCTTTTTGTTACTTTTTTCATATGCTTCCTCCTTTTCATTTCGGCAGCCTTGACTACCATTTATCTATAATGTAATGCCTACATTATTCACAACTCTTCTTTTTTCTGCTCCCAATGTAAAACACACCCACTGCCGCAATACACAAAATCATAACAATGCCAAAACCTGCTGCCATCTGCTCTCCTGTTGCAGGAGAGGTGGTCGCTGTATTGGTCTGCCCTGCTGTATTTAGTGCCGTGTTTGCCTGTGTTGAGCCCTGTCCCGATGGATCTAACGTGTCTGTCGGCTGACCAGATGGTGTCGCATCACCTGTGCCACTTCCACTATCACCTGTCACCGTCTCAACCATAAATGGAGAAAACTCCGTTACCGTCATGACGGCATAGCCGTCCACAACATAAGCCTCGTCTTCCTGAATACTTCCGTCATGCTTTAAATGTCTGACAATAACCTTATCTCCGTCTTTTGCTCCTTTGACAGGGATCTTAATGTCTACAGAGCCGGTAAATCCGCCACCACCAACAACAACATCAAAGAAACTATTAACTTCATTTAACAGATTTTTATGAAGTAACCAGAAAATCCAACTGAACCAATCCATTTCTGTAACATCCAGTGTCATATCATCGTCCATACCATCACCGGTGACATAAACGCCACTGTCTTTGTCTTTCAAACCAACCGAGAAATCACCACCGGACAGGTCTGTTTTCTTAACATCCCATGTACTTGGCAGCCACCCCCAATTATCTTCCTGATAAGTGGAATAGGCTGTATTGACATAGCAGGCCGTATTGCCAAAGACATCCTGCACATCAATTCTTTCCAATTCCCATTTTCCGTAATAAGTCGTTTCCCGCAACTCGACCTCATAACAACCGGTCGACGGATTATAACTCATACCTCCGATTGCACAGATATCACCTTTTCCTCTTTTAATGGTAGGAGTTATGCTGGATATTCCAGAGGTATCTGTAACCTTGAGGGATAAAGTCACATGATCATTGCGCTCAATATTCTTTGCCGATACCTGCATACTAGACGTGTCAATGATCGGTGCCTCCGTATCCTCGATTCCAGATGCATTTTTTACGGTCACATTGCAAGAGCCTAATGCTTCCATAACTGCCCCATTGCTCATATAGACATTTGCCAGATCAGAATATTGGCTGTTAATAATTTCCAACCGATTAGCAAAAGTATCTGTCACCATGACTCTTACAATCTCATAAGTACCATATTTCTTGTCAAAGACATCGCCAGTCCGTACATAATAGCATTCCCTGCTCTCATCATAGATTGCCGGTGACGTACAATTTGAACTACCATTCACGGCATACTCTACAAAGATATTTGCAATATCCCCGTTATCCTGTGGTTTGAAGTACCAGATAATCGGATCACCAAATGCAACTTCTTTTTGTTCACAGAATACCGCACTGGCAGGCATAGTCGGTTTCTGTGTATCTGTCTTGCCGGAAGCAGGCATTAAAACCAGATTCGCACTGCTCATATCCACTGCCACTCCTTCTGCGTTCGGCAAGTTATAAGATCCTTGGTAATGGTCGTTATAAAACAGATATGTCTTACCATTGGCATCCTGAAAATAAAGATCTACGATCTGATATGTGCCATAATATTCTTTCAGTACATAGACGAAGTAGGTATCCGATGCTTCATCGTACATAACTGGTGTGGAACTAACAGATCCATTACCGATCTTTACATCTGCCTGCATATAGGCAAACTCTACATCCGGTGCCTGTAAGGAAATACGGTACTGAAATAAAGTATTTAACTTTCCGTCATTTTCCTCTGCAACAATGCTTGTAATGGAAACCTTGCCATCATTCGCTGCCTGAACTTTCTCCATCCCCACTACGTTTGGCACTGCCAGCATGGCAAGTACCAGTGCCAGCATTCCTGCCAACAATCTCGTTGCTGTCTTTTTCATCCGTCTCCTCCTTTATGCTTTTCACTGATCTTTACATCCATCCCCCACAAATCCTTGAGTCTGGCTTTCACATGTGCCATGCGATTCCGACTGATTGGAATACTCTTTTGATTTTGCAATTCCAGATGTCTTGGCGTGATTCCCCGAATATAGTCTGCATTGACCAAATAAGACTGGTGGCAACGGATAAAATCCCCCGGCAACTGCTCCATCAGTGCTCCCATCTGTCCATACACCGTGATCTCATCTGACTCCGTTTTGATATGGAGTCTGCGGCGTTCACTTTCAATATACATGATGTCATTGACTCTGACCTGCCAAACGCCTTTGATGTTCTTCAGAATCAGGGTATCCTTATCTTCGGCTTTCTCTGCGCTCTGTTCCACGTTTCTCATCCGTCTCTCCCCACCAAATATATGATAGTAAAATATTAAGACTATCCTTGGAATATCTCAATACGGATGTAATTTTTAGCACGTTTAATGTAATAATTAGCACATAAATTTTGGTTTTTTTATTTTTGTTGCACATGTTTTTTGCAATACATTTGGCATTACATATGCAATGCATATTTTCCATGCGTCGCATCATATAATTTGTATTATCAGGAGGTAATACTATGGCATTTCAATTAAAACCAGATAAAAAAGAAACAGAGAATAAAACAATACGTTTTCCTCTTGCATTAGTTGAACAGATAGAAAAAGAAATCGAAGGACAATCCGTGTCCTTCTCAAGTTTTGTCATACAGGCATGCGAATATGCTCTGTCGAATATGTCAAAGAAGGATTGAGACAAAATAAGCCTTCCCCGGATCATCCTGACCCAAGGAAGGCTTTACCTTAGAAAAACATAATATAATAAATCGGAATATAAGTAATTTTTCCTTTCTGCGTGACACTTCTTTCATTGGACACAACATAGGCTTTTTGAATATGATAGTCCTCATTGCTCACAAACGTATTCAGCGCACTATGAACTGTATAATCTTTCCCCGATTTTACCTCGATTGGAACCGTAGAAAGGCTATCATAATCATCAATCAGATAATCCACTTCCCCCTTGCTGCGATTATCATAGTAAAATAATTTATGTCCGTGTGCTATCAATTCACTTGCTACCACCGTTTCATAAACGGATCCAAGATTGATGCTTCTTTCATCATCTAATACTGCCCGGATATTACTTCCGTATAAGATACCGGTCAAAATCCCCACATCATTTAAATACAGTTTTAAAAGATTCTTACCGCAGGATTCAATCAGCGGAAAACTTGGATTGGATATCGCTTGCACATTTAGTGCAATACCCGCACTAATCAGATACTCAAATTCATCTTGATAATCCTGAAATGTCTTTCCTTTTTTCTGCTCGATATTTTTTGCCACAAGACGTTTCTTTTTATTTTCCATGTTTGAAGGGATCATATCATAGATCCTGCGTATTTTCAGTTTATTTTCTTCATCATATTTAGATGCATCCGCAGCATAATAATCATGGATCTCACTTTGGATCTCGCGAACCAGTTTGATATTCTTATCTGCCAAATAAGAATTAATCGCATCCGGTAGTCCTCCTACCAATAAATACTTGCGAAACAGATCCATCAGTTTACGATGCAATGCTTCATCCAAAGATTCCATTCGTTCAAACTTTGTCCGAAGAGATTGAATCACCAGTTCATTCATTCCATTTGCATATAAAAATTCCTCAAAATCCAAAGGAAACATCCTGATTTTTCGTATGCTTCCCATTGGTATGGATGTTGTCTGGGAAAGTGTCACACCTAAAAGGGAACCACTGGCAATGTAAGTGAATTTACCATCTTGCGATAAGAATTTTAGCAGTGTCAATAAGTGTGGATATGTCTGGATCTCATCAATAAAGATCAATGTATTTTCCGCTGTATCCATCTTTTCTCCGGCTAACATGCTCACTTGAAGATAAAAGTCCTCTACAGATCTTGTTTCTGCAAATAATCGTTCTCCCAGAAAATCCTCCACCATATTGATTTCAATAAAATTTTTGTAAAGTCGCTTTCCAACATAACGAACAATATATGTCTTTCCCACTTGTCTGGCACCATCTATCAAGAGGATTTTGTTTGTTGAAGACTTCAAATGATCCTCGATTACTTTTTCAATTTTGCGATAAAGCATATAGACCTCCTCGCCCTGTATTTTAGGCATAATTTAACCCTCATATGACTTTTCAATCATATTATCGCATGATTCATATGACTTTTCAATATAATTTACACCGTAAATTTATGACTTTTCAATATAATATTCCAGCCAAAACACTGACTTTTCAATACTAACACAAAAACCATTGCAAACTTTCCTCTTATCATATATCATTTACATAGTTAAGCATTTTTAGGAGGATACAATGTTAAAAAGTTATCTGATCACATTTTTTATTTCCATGGTTCCTATCGTGGAACTCAGAGGCGCGATTCCTTATGGTACACTATTGTGTAACCCACCGGTTCCGCTTCTTCAGGCATACATTCTCTCGATCATCGGTAATATGCTTCCGGTTCCGATCATTTTCTTCTTTGCAAGAAAAGTGCTGGAGTGGGGCGCAGATAAGCCGGTCATCGGCGGTTTCTTTACCTGGTGTCTGAACAAAGGACACAAAGGCGGTGAAAAATTACAGGCAAAAGCCGGACGCGGACTCTACATTGCCCTGCTTTTATTCGTAGGTATCCCGCTTCCAGGCACAGGTGCATGGACTGGTACACTAGCAGCCTCTTTCCTGGATATGGATTTCAAGAAAAGCACGATTTCTGTTATGGGCGGTGTTCTTCTTGCCGGCATCATCATCGGAGCACTCTCCGCAGTCGGAATCAACGTTCTGAAATAAAAATAAGAGTTGCAGGTTTCGGTCAGATTCTTTCACAAGATATCTGCCAACCTGTAACTCTTTTTTATTGGCATACATAATATTTTATTTTCTTTTTAATCAAACTGGAATACATTCAAAAACTGCTTTGCACGTTCTGTCTTAGGCTTGGTAAAAAATTCTTCCGGCACTGCTTCTTCCAGGATCTTTCCCTGATCGATAAATACCACTTTATCCGCAACCGCCTTGGCAAACTGCATCTCATGTGTCACGATGATCATCGTCCTGCCCTGTTTTGCCAGATCCAGCATAACATCTAAGACTTCGCGTACCATTTCCGGATCCAGAGCCGCTGTTACCTCGTCAAAAAGCAGTATCTCCGGATGCATACAAAGCGCACGCACAATGGCAACTCTCTGCTTTTGTCCACCGGACAACTGTCTCGGGTAACTGTTTGCCTTATCTTCCAAGCCGACACGCTTGAGCAATTCTCCTGCCTCTGCCTGTACTTCCTCTTTTTTTCTTTTCTGCACCTTGATCGGTGCGATCGTGATATTGTCTAAAACACTCAAATGTGGAAAGAGATCATAACTCTGAAATACCATGCCGATCTTTTGACGCAATTCTTCCAGATTGTCTTTTCCTACAGTCTTGCCCTCTAAGATGACCTGACCTTCCTGGATCGGTTCCAATGCATTGATGCAGCGCAGCAGGGTACTTTTTCCACAACCACTCGGTCCGACCACAACGACAACCTGCCCCCGTTCAACTTCTAAATTCACACCGTCCAAAATGCGGTTGCCCTCATATTCTTTTATCAGATCTTTTACCTGAAGTAATGCTTCTGCCACTTTACTTCCTCCTTTATGCCTAGGCTACGCTCCACTTTTTCTCAAGGTATCTTGCCAGCATACTGATCGGCCAGCATACCAAAAAGTACAAAATGAAAACGATCAAAAATACACCAAATGCCGCATTCGGGCTGGTCATACGATTGGCTTCGATGATCTGTTGCGCCACTTTTAACATTTCCACAACACCGATCATCAGTACCAGACTGGTCGTCTTTATCATACGCGTTATCAGGTTGATCGACAAAGGGATCAAACGCTGAATCGTCTGCGGAATGATAATGTAAATATAGGTCTGACGTTTGGTAAGTCCCAAGGCTTCGCTGCTTTCAAACTGATGCTTTGGAATACTGATGAGTGCCCCTCGCACGAGGTCTCCCATCTCCGCCGTCCCCCACAGGACAAATACGATCACGGATGCGACCTCGCCAGATAAATTCCAGCCTAAGGCTCGTGTCGTACCAAAATATACGATAAATAACAATACCAACTGCGGCATGATACGGATGATCTCCAGATAGACACGGAAGATTGCTTTTACCACGCGGTTTTTCACTGTCATCAGTGCACCCACCAGCACGCCCAGAGGCAGGCTGATCAAAATGGAAACCAGACTGATCTTCATTGCCACCCAAAGACCGGACAGAAGGCGCAACATATTGGTTCCCTTAAACAGGACATCAATCCCCAAATCCAGCATAGCGCACCCTCCTTTCCAGCCATGTTCCTAGTAGAGAAATCGGCAACAAAATGATCAGGTAAAATACTACCAAGAGGAAAAGGCTCTCTGTCGTCTTATAGTAAAGTCCAATCAAATCCTTGGCCGTAAACATGAGATCCATCAAACTGATGGCACTGAATACACTTGTCTCTTTTAATAAGAAGATAACATTTGCCACAAATGCCGGAATACTGATGGAAACTGCCTGCGGCAGTACGATATAGCGCATAACCTGCGCACGGTTCATGCCAAGGCTCAAGGCACTTTCGCTCTGGATCATTGCTACAGATTCCAGACCACTACGGAAAGCCTCTGTCATATAACTTCCACCAAGAAATGCCAGACCAACGACACCGCAGGTCTCCGGCTGCACCATGATGCCGATCTTGGGAAATCCATAATAGATAAAGAATAACTGCACCAAAAGCGGTGTATTTCGGCTGATCTCAATATAAACGGCTACGATCTGTCTTACGACCGGCACCTTGTGATACTGGATCATGGCACAGATTAAACCTACCAGGATAGCGAATGCGATACCGATCAGACCGATCTTGACTGTCAGCACTGCCGCTCTTTCATACATAGGTAAATACTTTGTCATAAATGCTATATCCATGGTATCGCTCTCTCCTTTCCTGTGTTTTTCAAAGGCTTACTTACTCTGTTTTGCCACCTTCTACTACAAGGCTGTCTTCATAATCTGTTCCGTAAGTATCTACTAATGTCTCTTCGTAATCTTTGTGGAAGAAGTTTTCCTGTCCTAATGTCTCGATCTCGCTGTTGATCCAGTCAAGCAGTTCCTTGTTTCCCTTGGTAACTGCCGGAGCGATGGTATCAGCATCTCCGATTGATGGAATACCTACAACATAACCCTTATTCTGCAATGAGAATGCAATAACTTCTGTGTTGTCATTTGCCCATGCAACAGAAGTTCCGTTCTGGAATGCCTCTTTTGCAGTTGCGTAAGAATCAAACTTTTGTAATGGGATATCCGGGTAATTCTCTGTCAGGTATGTCTCAGCGGTTGTTCCTGAAATGACAATGATGGAATCGTCTTTGTTCCAGTTGTCAAGACTCTTGATGACATTGCCTTCTCTGGAGACAACACCGATAGATACGTTCATGTAAGGAAGTGCAAAATCAACTTCCTTTGCCCTCTCTTCCGTCACAGTGAAGTTTGCCAGAATAACATCCACCTTACCTGTCTGCAAATATTCGATACGGTTTGCAGCTTCTGTAGATACAAAATTGACCTTTACGCCAAGATCCTTTGCCAGACGGTTTGCGAAGTAAATATCATAGCCCTGATACTCGCCGTTCTCATCTACATAACCAAATGGGTTCTTGTCGGAAAATACACCGATATTGATGGTTCCGTCTTTCTTGATCTCGTCTAAACTGCGATAGGTCCCTGATGCTGAATCAGATCCGCTTGCTGTATCTGATTTTGCACTGTCGGAATTGGAACTTCCGCATGCTACCAATCCTACGGTCAAGATACCGGCTACTGCCAATGCTAATAATTTCTTTATTTTCAAATTCTTCATTTTAAGTTCTCCTTTTTCATCATCTTTTTGTAATCTTTTACATTTTTCCCTTTATTTATTCTACGCATAATTCTATCTTTTGTTCCCTTTCTGACAGATCCTCTTCATATTTTTACCTCCTTCTCTTTTCGATGTTCTCGATTATATCCCACTATTCCTATCGTGTCAATAGGAATAGTGAAGAAAATTTAACTGCTCCCTATTTTTCTGAAAATACAAGGAGCAGTTATACTTTTATCGGATCAGATCTGCATAATCTTCCGGTGTAAAACGGTGGTAAATGATATGGTAGCCTTCCTCATGGAAACAATAATAATAAGGATCATTCTCACGGTCTTTGCAATGAATGGCATAATCAAAGTCGGCATCCTGCATATCCTGAATCTCGACCGCCTGACTGTATTTGCCAAATAAACTTAGCAGTTTCTCCCTGCTGCACTCATGCGTCTGCACCAAAGCAACCAATTCCTCCAGGAATCCATCGTCATGCATATGCGCATGCACATATGCCACGCCATCTTCCGGGATCTCAATACAAAAGCGTCCCTTTTTACTGCTGCAACGGACATTTCCCAATGTCCGAGTCACCGTTTCCGGAAAAGCATGCATGACATCCAGCATTTCCTCTTCTGTCATCTGCCTGCCAAAGAAATGGCAAAGGGATGCCAGCGGGAAGTACAGGCGGATAACCTCCCGCCGATAGCCCAGTTTGACCTGTTCTTCCCAGATAAAATCCATGATATTCTTTGCAAGACGCTCGTAACCGGCTTGCAGGTTTCCGGTATTCCATTGTTTCACATCTTTTTCTCTTAATTGCTCTTGACCAGCCTTTACATAATGCAAGGCATTTTCATGCTGGTGTTCTATTTCTTCTGCTGTCAACATCCGGTATCGTTTTGCAGGACTTCCCAGTACCAGGCTTCCATCCGTCACCCGCATCCCCTGCGTAACCAAAGTGCCTGCGCCCACCATACAATCCTTACCAATGTGTGCTCCATTCAGGACAATTGCACCCATACCAATGATCGTATTATCCGCGATCGTGCAACCATGTAGGATGGCACCATGTCCGATCGTGACATTCTCTCCGATTTTTACCGCATAACCGTCCCCTGCATGTATACAAACATTATCCTGAACATTACTGTTCCGCCCTATCGTGATCGGTGCCGTATCCGCACGAAGCGTAGCGTTATGCCATATGCTAACGCCCTCTTCCACCGATACGTCGCCTGTCATGACCGAGGTCTCTGCCTGATACCATTTTTTCTTCATTCTACTCTCCTTTTTTGCAAAGGATTATGCCTGTGCCTCTTCCTTTGCGCCAAATAATTTTTTCAAACAAGAAAATGCAACACAAACACCCAAGACCATCAGAAGAATGGCAACGATGAATTGCAGGCCATCTACCAAGAAGGTTGCCTGACCACTAACTATGTTGCTGACAAGGGCAATGGTCTTCTGGATCAGTGCTGTAAATGTAACTGCTAACATAATAAACATTGGTGCGTATAATGTCCAGCCCGTTCTTCCTGTTGTCTTTAGGAATACAGAAAGTGCAATCAATACCAAGGCTGCTAACAACTGGTTGGCAGAGCCAAAGAGTGGCCATACATTGTTGTATCCGCCCAGTGTCAAAAGGTAACCAAAGAATAAGGTAATTACGGTTGCAAAATATTTATTGGTAAGCACTTTCTGCCATCCTGGCATCTTGGACGTATCTGTGGTATCTCCAAGGAAAAGTTCCTGGAAAGACATACGACCGATTCTTGCAACCGAATCCAATGAAGTCAGGGCCAGCGCAGATACACACATGGTCATAAATACGGTTGCCACCTGTACCGGCAAACCTAATTTTTCCAAGAATCCTGCAACGCCGGTGGAGAAGATGGAAAATGGTGTTCCTTCCGGCTTTGTGCCATTGACAGCCACGGCACCGACAACGACCAGAGCAACGATACCAAGCAGTGATTCTACGACCATAGCACCATATCCGACCATCGGCATATCTTTTTCATTACTAATGGTCTTAGAAGATGTACCGGAAGATACCAGACTATGGAAACCGGAAACAGCACCGCAGGCGATCGTAACAAACAAGGTCGGGAAAAGATAACTTCCGTCTACATTGAATCCGTTAAAAGCATTGAGTTGCATGGTCGGATGTGCGACAAGAACACCAACGACGGCTCCAATGATCATGCCCAGTAACATAAAGGTCGTCATATAATCTCTTGGCTGCATCAAAAGCCACATTGGCATAACCGATGCTAAAAAGAGGTAAGCCATGATGATGTAGATCCATGCTGTCTTGGTTGCATAGATTGGGAAATGCATACCCAGTGCAAACATGCCGACCAAAAGTGCAATAGCAACAACGGCTCTGACCCACTCTTTCATCTGTCCGACACATTTTTGAATAATACCAAAGATGATGGCAACCACGATAAACAACATAGAAATAGAAGCGGCAGCGGAATCTGCATATGCAGTCGCTTCGCTCATATCAGCCATGCCCTTGCCTACAAAAGTACCGGCAACCATATCGGTAAAGGCCGCGATAACAAGGAGAGTAAAGAGCCAGCAAAACAGCATAAATAACTTTCTTCCTGTCTTGCCGATATACTTTTCAATGATCATTCCCATGGACTTTCCTTCATTTTTAACAGAAGCATATAAGGCTCCAAAGTCCTGTACTGCTCCAAAGAAGAGTCCTCCGATGATCAACCAAAGGAGTACCGGCACCCAGCCGAATACAGATGCTAAGATCGGTCCGGTGACAGGACCTGCGCCTGCAATGGATGAGAACTGATGAGAAAATACCGTAAACTTAGATGACGGTACATAGTCCTCTCCGTCTTCATGTGTGTATGCCGGGGTCTTTGCCTTTGGGTCGATCCCCCATCTGTTTGCCAGCCATCTTCCATAAAACAGATAGCCGGCACCAAGTGCTACAATTCCGATTAAAACAATAACTAATCCATTCATGTCTTTGTTCCGCGCTCACGCGGCTCCCTTCTAAAAATTTCTAGCAAAGAGTCTATGTACTAAAAAAGCCTCCGTCTTTAGCACTCACTAAAGACGAAGGCTCTATGCTTCCGCGTTACCACTTTAATTGCCACAAAATGTGACCTCTCAACCTCATCACCACAATCTTTTTTGCAGAAATAAGTCTCCATATAACGGTGGAAACCGGTGGCACCTACTGACCGAAAAGGTATTCAGCGCACTGCTCGCAGAGGATAATCAAAAGAACCATACCTTGTCTCGCACCAACCGACAAGTCTCTGAACTGTATGAGGTGTCCTCGTGATCTTGTTCTGTTCTTTGCATTTACTCTTTGTTTATCCTTAAATTACCACCGGTTTTCTTCAATGTCAATAAATTTTCTTATAATTATTCCACAATATCTCCAATTTTGTGAATAATTTAAAGTTTCTATGGGTTTCCCTTTGTATTTTTATGAATTTTTCCACTGCTTTTATTTACAATTTTTTATCACGAATTGTATTTTCTCATACACTTTCTGCCATCTGTGTTAAAATATGCCATAGTAATGTTTTTACTTTGGAGGCATCATGAAAAGACACGTACAAAGATTTTTTTCCATACTGGCTATTATATTATTCTTCGTTATCACTTACTATATGGGACGACCGCTGGTTGCCTTTGTATCTGAGCCGGGAGCCTTTCAGGCCTGGGTAGATGAGCAAGGTTTTGCCGGTGTCCTCCTTTTTCTTGGCATGCTGATCTTACAGGTCTTTGCCGCTATCATTCCAGGTGGCCCCTTTGAGATCGCCGCCGGCTATGCATTTGGTATCGTAAAAGGAAGTCTGATCTGTGCCATCGGTACCACCTTTGGCAGTATGATCGTCTTTTTTCTCGTCCGCCGTTTCGGTCAAAAATTTCTACATCTTTTTGTCGAGAACACAGAATTGGAAAAATTAACTTTCCTCAAAAATCATAAAAAGATGGAGAGCATCCTCTTTCTTTTATTCCTTATTCCCGGAACACCAAAAGATCTGCTCTCCTACTTTGTAGGGCTTACGGATATCTCCGTTTCCCACTGGCTCTTTATTTGTTTTGTCGGCAGACTGCCTGCCATTATTCTGTCCGTTCTCAGCGGACATGCCCTGAGCAATGCCCAGTACCATATCGCGGTCATTACCTTTGCCATCATTGTGATTGCCGCAGGGATCGGCATGTATTTCGTCAGCAAGCACCAAGGTCAAAAAGGTAACGAGTCGTAGTCCGTCCTATGCTTTATTTTGACAGATCCGCCTGATGGCTGTCTCAATCTCATCCAGCACGCCGTCTATGCCTAGCCGTGTGACATTCAAGCACAGGTCATAGTTTCCTGCATAGCCCCAATCCTGTCCGGTGTAGCGCATATGATAGGCACGCCGTCTCTCATCCGTCGCATGAATGGTTTCCTTTGCCTTTCGCAGGGATACATCATGTTTCTCTGCAATCGTCCGGACACGATCGTCCTCCTCGCCCATCAAAAAAATGCGCAAGACATTTTCTCTGTCACCATAAACATAGTTTCCACATCTTCCCAAAAGGATAAAATGATCTTCTGGCATGACCTCTTCCAATGCCTGCTTGGGTCTTTTATATAACGCATCTTCATCCTCCGCCAAAAGAATCCCATAGGATAAGGTATCGACCGGATTTTCCCCATAAAAATCCGGGAAACGGTCAATGGTTCCCTTGCTCCGGATCAACTGACTGACCTTCTTTCGATCATAAAAAGGTAGCTGATAACGCTCGGCAAGTTTCTGTCCGATCAAATCTCCCTGACAGCCGCACTCACGCGCTAATGTTATAATCATACGTTTTCCCTCCTATAATAAACCGGCAAATATTGATGAAAATACGACCGTAAGCAAACCGGTGACCGCAATGGCAAGGCTGCTCATAGCCCCTTCAATCTCTCCCAGTTCCATCGCCTTGGCTGTTCCAATAGCATGGGAAGATGCCCCAAATGCCAGTCCCTTTGCAATAGGATCCGTGATGCGGAAGATCTTGCAGATAGCTTCGCCCATGATATTACCCAAAACACCGGTAACAACGATAACGGCAACTGTGATCGTTACATAGCCGCCCAATTCCTCCGACAGCCCCATACCGATCGCTGTCGTGATCGACTTTGGTAAAAGCGTAACATATTCCTGATGGGACAGTCCCAGCAAAAGGGATAGTACAAAGACCGTTCCCATACTGGTAAAAACACCTGCCAGAATACCAAGAAGTACCGCCCGCCAATGTCGTTTTAAAAGTTGCCACTGCTCATATAAGGGAATGGCAAGACAAACAGTTGCTGGTGTCAAAAACCAACTCAGATATTTTGCACCTGCATCATATGTGTCATAATCCACATCCGCGACCACAAGAACCAAGATTGTGATCACAATAGAGATCAAGAGCGGATTTAAGATACCAAGTTTAAACTTCTTTTTTAAAAAAGATCCTGCCAGATATGCAAGCAGACTGATGGTCACGCCCGCAAATAGGGATTCCTGAAAAAAACTATTCATCTGCCTGCTCCTTTCCTTTTTCCTTTTCTGTCTTTTTCTGCTCTTTTCGAATAACGGCTTGTGATACCAAGCCTGTTGCCGCCGCAACTGTGATCAGGCTGACGACTGTGATCAGGCTGACCGGGAGCAGCATGGGCTTGAGCACGCCCCAGGACACCAACAATCCGACCCCTGCCGGGATAAACATGACCGGCATGATTTCAATCAGAAACTTGCCTGCATCACGAACCGATTCCAATTTTATGATTCCCGTCATCAATGCTAAAAATAAAAGAATCATGCCATAGATACTTGCCGGAATCGGCAGGGGCAAGAGATACTTGAGACCTTCCCCCATAAAAGTGATCACCAAGATGATCAAAAATTGTTTTAAAAACTTCATTTCTTCTTCCTTATACTTCATAGATATAGTATGTGCAGTTTTGCGCACAGAGACGAGATACGCTTTGCGAATCTCGCTCTGATTAGCGGTCGTCAAATACACCGCATAACTGCGTGTATTTTCCTCGTCGCCATAACAAAAAATAACTGCTGGCGCCTGCGCACCAACAGTTATTATAATAACTCTTTTATTCTTCTGTCAAACTAAATCTTGCAACAATCTCATCCATGCTGGTTGCCTGTGCTGACAACTCCTCACTGGTTGCAGAAGTCTCTTCTGCGGTTGCTGAGTTGGACTGGATAATATCTGCAATACGTGTAACACCTGCATCTGCCTGTCCCATTGACTCAGCCTGCTGTACGGATGTCTCACTGATGCCCTTAGAGTTATCTGCCAATTGATGAATAGCCTCTACTACTTCAACCAAGACTTTTTCTGTTCTCTCTGCTGCCTTGTTACCAACTTCGATCTCACGGATAGATTCCTCGATCAGTTCTCTGGTATTGACAGCGGACTTAGCACTCTGCTCAGCCAAGGTACGGATCTGATCTGCAACGACTGCAAATCCTTTACCTGCTTCACCTGCTCTTGCAGCCTCAATAGAAGCATTCAAAGACAGAAGGTTTGTCTGGCTTGCTATATCTTCGATTTCTGTAATGACAGAACCGATCTTCTCAGATGTCTCACTGATGCGGTTCATAGCCTCTACCATGACGCTCATTTCGTTGCGACTGCTCTCTGCCTCACCGGCAACACGCTCTGCTTCTGCATATGCGTCATTGGTCTGATCTACTGTATTGTTCAATCCATTGGTAATCTCATCAATGGTAGCCTGCATCTGCTGTGCAGAAGCAGCCTGATCTGTAGCACCTTCAGCCAAAGCCTGTGATGCCTCTGCCAGGTTCAATGCTCCGGCAGATACCATTTCAGAAGCCTCACGGACTTCCTTCAAAGTTCCATCGATCTGAATCTTCATCTCACGGATAGAATCCAGAAGTGGACGGAAGTCTCCGGTATATTCTTCTTCGCAGGAAGTTTGGATATTGAAGTTACCATTGCTCATTTGTCCCAGCAAGTTCTCCATATCTGCGAAGATAACAGACAACTTAGTCGTTGTATCTGTAACAGACTGTACCATTTCGCCCAGTTCATCATCGTTGTGATACTCTGGGAATGGGGATGTCAGATCACCCTGTGCGAATGTCTCTAATCTCCTTGCCAGATCATCCATCGGCTGTGCGATATCCTTGGCAATCTTGCCGCCGATCTTGGTTGCAAGGATACATGCTGCAACAATGATCACAATGATCAGCAACAACATGATAAGTTCCATCTTTTGCAAAGATGAATGTGTCTTATCACCTAAACTGATGTTATCATCCATCAAACCCTGAAATGCCTCTGAGGCTGTTGCATATGCAGGTGCCAGTTCATCAAAAGCAGCATCCTGTGCCTTCTTTGACTGCTCTGCGTCAGTTGTTGCACCCATTTTCAGAATCTTGGCATCCACTTCTAAGTAATTATCCAATGTTGCGACAATATTATTGTAATCTTTCTCGCCAGCCTTGGCAACAATTGATTTCTTGATTTCCGGCAATGCGGCCTGTAAGTCCTCCACTGCCTGATCATGAATCTCTACCATCTGATCAATCTGACTCTGGTCGCTGTAACCGATCGCGCCTCGTGTTGCACTTCGAACATCTGCCAGATCTGCCATCGCCTGTCCGATATCTCCCTGGGGGAATGCATAATTCGTCAATACTTTATTGTACTGCGATGCAACCACAAATAAAAGAATTGCTGCGATGATCGCTGCCACACTGGCAATCAAAACAGTGATCAGCGAACTCACTGTCAACCTTCTTTGAATCCTCATTTTCTCTAGTTTCTCTAACATACTTTTCCCCTTGTCGTGAATGAAATATTATATATGACTGCACAAATAATCATACTAGATCTTGTATATAATGATACGCTCAAATACACTTTATGTCAACGAAAAAAGGGGCAAATTCCTTGCCCTGTACTTCATCTTTTATGGTTCTTTTCTCACTTCATATTTGTTGCACTCATCAACGATTTTTCTACCCCAGCGCAACGTCAAGCATCATCATCACCGTAAAACCGACCGCAAACATAATCGTTCCTATGTTGGAATGTTCGCCAGCAGACATTTCCGGAATCAGTTCTTCCACGACAACATATATCATGGCTCCTGCCGCGAAACTCAATAAATATGGTAGTACCGGTATAATAACACCTGCGGCTAAAATCGTTATGATCGCGCCGATTGGTTCCACAAGGCCAGACAAAACACCGTAGATAAAAGCTTTTCTTTTACTCATTCCCTCTGCATGAAGGGGCATGGAAATGATTGCTCCTTCCGGTAAATTTTGTATCGCAATGCCGATAGACAATGCCAATGCGCCAGTCAATGTGATGCCGCTGTTTCCTGCATTCCAACCGGCATAAACGACGCCTACTGCCATGCCTTCCGGAATGTTATGTAATACGACTGCCAGAACCATCATGGCACTTTTCCCAAGGTTTGTTTGTGGACCTTCTGCACTTGTGCTATTCATGTGCAGATGTGGGATGATGTGATCTAAAAGCAATAGAAACAGAATACCGATCCAGAAACCGACTACCGCCGGAAAAAAGGACAATTTTCCCATGCTTTCTGATTGCTCGATTGCCGGAAGCAGCAGACTCCAGATTGAGGCTGCAACCATGACACCTGCGGCAAATCCCGTCAACACACGCTGAATTCGTTCATTCAGACCTTTTTTCATGAACAGAACACATGCTGCACCAAGCGATGTGCCTGCAAATGGTATTAGTATACCTGTGATAAGATTTGTGTTCATATGTTTGCGCTTTCTATATGTAGGCTGATACTTAGTGTTTTGTAAAACTTGTAAATTACATTTTCTCGCGTGGTTAGTTGTTGCTAACTATATGCATATAGTTTAATATGGAGATAAAAGTTTGTCAATAGCAGGACATTTACACATAATTACTCCCCATATTTCCCGCATCATTTTTCAATGATTTTTACTGCAGTGCCATAGGCGATCACCTCGTCTGCTCCCTGCATAACCTGAGATGAACCATATTTTACATCGATCACTGCATCGGCGCCCAGTTCAACTGCAAAAGTAATGTCTCGTGAACTCATTAGGTATCCTCTAATCATTTCATCACCACAATATGGACATTTCATGCAGATTCACCTCCTATATATTCCGATTGTCTATCTCATTATTTGAAATTTTTACCTTAATATGAAATATGCATATATATTAGCATCGTTGCTAATACTAATAGCAATCTGATACTCACCCGGTTCAAGTGCTCCATATAACCATTCCCAGTCATATTTGTAAATGGTTTCTTCATTTTCTTGAATAATATATGCTACATCATCAAAGCCAATATTTTCATCAGAAATATAATCAATTTCAACCCAATCATCTCCAACTTTTCTTGATATAGGCAAATATGCACCATAATAAAGTGGATTCTTTGAAGCCGACTCGTTGCCACCATTCACATCGTATCTGAACACAATGTCTGCACCAATACTTGAAATATTTCTCGCTGACACATTCAGGTAACCATCATCAATCCCTAATTCACTACTAGGACGAAATACTCCAATTCCACCAGCCTGATTAGAAACATCATATAGGATGGAATCTAGGATTTTAATCAGTTCATCAAGATAGTCTGCCCCCCAGTCAGCACTACATAACACAACAATGTTTCGGAGTTCACTATCTTCTCCAAACCAACTAATAAAGTTCCAGTTTATATTACCATCATAGTAGCCTATGTTAGCTTCATGGCCTGCTATTGTGACTTTCTTTTCCTCAAGTCCTGTTCCACATACTCCGAAACTATCACAATATCCGACTTCAACAAATCCTTCTGATTCTGCAGTTGGCTTCAAATGAATTCCATAAGAAGTACTTATTAAACTTGTATTATCCACATCACATATTTCAGATTCCCATGTATCAGGTAAAGTAAGTGTGATACTTCCGAATGGGCCAGTAACAATAACATCTTCATTCGACTCAGCATTTGAGAAAATCATTTCAAGATCTTCATCAACATTCTCATTACCTTTATTTACTAAAACTGTAGTTTTTCCGCAGGCCGGAATAGTCACAAGACATAACGATAAAAATAAAAGAAGAATATTTCTTTTCATGACATCCCCTCCATAAAGTACAAGGTATTTCGATTTGTTGCTAACTTTTAGTAAACAAATTATACCACAAAATCTTTGCGCTATTCCAGTTCAAGATATAATGGAGCCATTTTGGAACGATTTCATCATTATTGGCTATGCTGTTTTTTCACCACACAAAAAGGGTTCCGAACTAATGCTCGAAACCCTTATAAATACTAGCTTATTGAACTATCAAAGATTACTCAATGATTGTAGCAACACGTCCTGAACCTACAGTACGTCCACCTTCACGGATAGCGAATGTAAGACCCTGCTCCATAGCGATTGGATGAATCAATTCGATTGTCATCTCTACGTTATCTCCAGGCATGCACATTTCTGTTCCTTCTGGAAGGTTACATACACCAGTTACGTCAGTTGTTCTGAAGTAGAACTGTGGACGATAGTTGTTGAAGAAAGGTGTATGACGACCACCTTCATCCTTTGTCAAAACGTAAACCTGAGCTGTGAACTTTGTATGGCAAGTTACAGAACCTGGCTTAGCAAGAACCTGTCCTCTCTGGATCTGATCACGGTTGATACCACGAAGAAGAGCACCGATGTTATCACCAGCCTGAGCCTCATCAAGAAGCTTACGGAACATTTCGATACCGGTAATAACGGTCTTCTGAACGTCTTCTCTGATACCGATGATTTCAACTTCGTCGTTAAGATGAAGTGTACCACGCTCTACTCTACCAGTTGCAACAGTACCACGACCTGTGATTGTGAATACATCCTCTACTGGCATAAGGAATGGCTTGTCTGTATCACGCTGTGGATCTGGGATATAAGAATCAACAGTATCCATAAGTTCCATGATCTTGTCGCCCCAAGGTCCCATTGGATCTTCAAGAGCCTTAAGAGCAGAACCCTTAACGATTGGGCAATCTGTGAAGTCATATTCCTCTAACTGCTCTGTAACTTCCATCTCTACAAGTTCGATCAACTCTTCATCGTCAACCATATCACACTTGTTCAAGAATACTACGATGTAAGGTACACCTACCTGACGAGAAAGAAGGATATGCTCCTTTGTCTGAGCCATAACACCGTCAGTAGCAGCTACTACAAGGATAGCGCCGTCCATCTGAGCAGCACCAGTGATCATGTTCTTAACGTAGTCAGCATGTCCTGGGCAGTCAACGTGTGCATAATGTCTCTTCTCTGTCTGATACTCAACGTGAGCAGTAGAGATAGTGATACCTCTTTCTCTTTCTTCTGGAGCCTTATCGATGTTCTCGAAGTCAACCTTTGCGTTACCTTCTACTCTTTCAGAAAGAACCTTTGTGATTGCAGCGGTAAGAGTTGTTTTACCGTGGTCAACGTGTCCGATTGTACCGATGTTACAATGTGGTTTGCTTCTGTCAAATTTAGCCTTTGCCATTTTAATTTCCTCCTTAAATTTACATCCTTTGGGATGTCATTTCTTAATTCAACTATTTCCAATTATATATGGAAATGATGGTTTTTTCAACTATTTCCAAAGAAATAATATTAGTTAGCATGCTCGCTGATAACCTTGTCCATAACGCTCTTTGGAGCCGGCTCATATCTCTCAAAGAACATAGAGTAATTTCCACGTCCCTGAGTAGAAGAACGAAGTTCTGTAGAGTAACCGAACATCTCTGAAAGCGGAACAAATGCACGTACGATCTTACCGCCGCCGAGGTCATCCATACCTTCGATCTGACCACGCTTAGCGTTCAGACTTCCGATAACATCACCCATGTATTCTTCGGGCATAGTAACTTCAACCTTCATGATCGGCTCAAGAAGAACTGCGCCACCCTGCTTCATAGCATCCTTGAATGCCATAGAACCAGCGATGTGGAATGCCATTTCAGAAGAATCGACTTCATGGTAAGAACCATCGTATACGTTAGCAGAAATACCGATTACAGGGAATCCTGCTAAGATACCAGCCTGTGCTGCTTCTTCGATACCTTCTCCAACTGCCGGGATGTATTCCTTAGGAATAGCACCACCAACAACGGTAGATTCGAACTTGAATGTCTCTTCTCCGTTTGGATCCATAGGCTCGAACTTAACCTTACAGTGACCATACTGTCCACGACCACCGGACTGCTTAGCGTACTTGCTGTCGATATCAACAGGCTTGGTGATTGTTTCCTTGTATGCTACCTGAGGTGCACCAACATTTGCTTCTACCTTGAATTCACGAAGCAGACGATCTACGATAACTTCCAAGTGAAGTTCGCCCATTCCGGCGATGATTGTCTGTCCTGTTTCCTGGTTTGTATGAGCACGGAAAGTAGGATCTTCTTCTGCAAGTTTTGCAAGAGCTTCGCCCATCTTACCCTGATCATTCTTTGTCTTAGGCTCAATAGCCAACTCAATAACAGGCTCTGGGAATTCCATGGACTCCAGAATAACCGGATGCTGTTCATCACATATTGTATCACCTGTTGTTGTAATCTTAAGACCAACAGCTGCTGCGATATCTCCGGAGTACACTTTGTCGATCTCAGTTCTGCTGTTAGCGTGCATCTGAAGGATACGACCAACACGTTCCTTCTTATCCTTTGTTGCATTCAGGATATAAGAACCAGAGTTCAATGTTCCTGAGTAAACACGGAAGAATGCAAGTTTTCCTACGAATGGGTCTGTCATGATCTTGAATGCAAGAGCAGCAAATGGCTCATCATCAGATGATGGCTTTGTGATCTCATTGCCTTCTAAGTCAGTACCCTTGATGTCAGGAATGTCTGTTGGAGCCGGCATATACTCGATAACGCCGTCCAATAACTTCTGAACACCCTTGTTCTTGTATGCTGATCCACAGTAAACAGGTACTGCTTCACATGCGATCGTAGCCTTACGAAGAACCTTCTTCATTTCTTCTACAGATGGTTCTTCACCCTCTAAGTAGATCATCATCAGGTCATCATCAAGGTCACAGATCTTTTCAACAAGGTTGGTGTGCCATTCATCAGCAAGATCTTTCAGATCATCCGGGATCTCTTTGATTTCAATGTCTTCACCCTTGTCGTCATTGTAATAGTAAGCATCCATCTCGAACAGATCGATCAGACCCTTGAAGTCATCCTCTGCTCCGATTGGGATCTGTACCGGGATCGCATTCTTGCCAAGACGATCAATGATAGTCTGTACTGACATGAAGAAGTCTGCACCCATCTTATCCATCTTGTTGATAAATGCCATACGAGGTACGTTGTAAGTGTCAGCCTGACGCCATACGTTTTCTGACTGTGGCTCAACACCGGCCTTAGCATCAAATACACCTACGGCACCATCCAGTACACGAAGTGAACGCTCTACTTCTACAGTAAAGTCAACGTGTCCCGGGGTATCGATGATATTGATACGATGCTCCAATGCACCAGCCTTTGGCTTATGATGATCCTCAAGTGTCCAGTGACATGTGGTTGCAGCAGATGTGATCGTGATACCACGCTCTTTTTCCTGCTCCATCCAGTCCATCGTAGATGCACCGTCATGAGTCTCACCAATCTTGTAGTTTACACCAGTATAATAAAGGATACGCTCTGTCAATGTGGTCTTACCAGCATCGATATGAGCCATGATACCAATATTTCTGGTTCTATCCAGTGGATATTGTCTTCCAGCCAAGATTTTTTCCTCCTAATATTATTGTACACAAGTAATAGGTAACTACTAGAATCTGTAGTGTGCGAAAGCCTTGTTTGCTTCTGCCATCTTGTGCATGTCTTCTTTTCTCTTAACAGATGCACCAGTATTGTTTGCTGCATCTAAGATCTCGTTTGCGAGTCTTTCTTCCATGGTCTTCTCGCTTCTCTTACGAGAGAACATAGTCAACCAACGAAGTCCGAGCGCCTGACGACGGTCTGGTCTAACTTCGATTGGTACCTGGTATGTTGCACCACCAATACGTCTAGCCTTTACCTCAAGTACAGGCATAACGTTATTCATGGCTTCTTCGAATACCTCAAGAGCAGGCTTTCCTGCTTTTTCTTCTACTCTGGCAAATGCGCCGTATACAATCTTCTGGGCAACACCTTTCTTACCATCTAACATGATGTTATTGACAAGCTTGGTTACTACCTTGCTATTGTAAATTGGATCCGCCAAAACGTCTCTTTTTTGAGTATGTCCTTTACGTGGCACGTTACTTCCCTCCTTAATCATATTATTTTTTCGATTAATTCAACGGTACTCACATGTTATGTGTTCGTGCTAAATTTATTCTGACAAATGAAAATAAATTTCAACACTAACCATATTTCTTTGTGAAAATACAATTGTCTGCTAGGTCTTATTTAGCGTCCTTTGGTCTCTTAGCACCATACTTAGAACGACCCTGCTTTCTGTTAGCTACACCTGCTGTATCAAGTGTACCTCTGATTACGTGATAACGAGTACCAGGTAAATCCTTTACTCTACCACCACGAATCAATACAACGCTATGTTCCTGCAAGTTGTGGCCTTCTCCCGGAATGTAAGATGTTACTTCAATTCCGTTTGAAAGACGAACTCTGGCGATCTTTCTCAGCGCTGAGTTAGGCTTCTTAGGGGTTGCAGTCTTAACAGCTGTACAAACACCACGCTTCTGTGGAGAAGATGTCTCAGTAGGCTTCTTCTTAAGAGAATTGTAACCTCTCTGAAGAGCTGGTGCTGTAGACTTCTTTACAGATGTCTGACGTCCCTTTCTTACTAACTGGTTAAATGTTGGCATTATTTTCACCTCCTGTAGTATAGTTTATAAGTGTGCACAGTTTTATGCACGCTAAAATATTATATAAACATTCTTTGTATCTGTCAAGTGATTTTTCATGCAAAAAGCACCACAGAAAGCATGATCTGCATTCCGTGGTGCTTTATATTATGATTTATTATCCTTAGTCGATAGAAACAGTATCTTCTGCTTCTGCCTCGGCTTCTTCTACCGGCGTATCGTCATAAAGATCTCCGAAGTCTTCTGTCTGTTCTTCGATCTCCTGATTGTAATCGGTATTCAACTTGATGTTGCCATAACGTTTCATACCTGTTCCGGCTGGAATCAATTTACCAAGGATGACATTTTCCTTCAGACCGATCAATGGGTCGATCTTGCCCTTGATGGCTGCTTCTGTCAGAACCTTTGTTGTCTCCTGGAAGGATGCTGCTGACAAGAAGGAGTTGGTCGCAAGGGAAGCCTTGGTGATACCGAGCAGTACCTGCTTTCCTTCTGCTACTTCCTTGCCTTCTTCTGCAAGTTTCTCATTCATTTCTTCAAAGTCAAGAACATCAACAAGTGTTCCCGGTAAGAACTCGGAGTCACCGTTGTTCTCGATGCGTACCTTCTTTAACATCTGACGCACGATAACTTCGATATGCTTATCACTGATTTCTACACCCTGTAAGCGATATACACGCTGTACTTCCTGAAGCATGTAATCCTGAACGGCGCGCACGCCCTTGATCTTCAAGAGATCATGTGGGTTGATAGAACCTTCTGTCAGTTCGTCACCGGCTTCCAGTTCCTGTCCGTCTACGATCTTGATACGTGAACCATAAGGGATCAGATAAGCCTTGCTTTCTCCGGTTTCCTTGTTGGTAACGATAACTTCACGCTTCTTCTTGGTATCTTTGATCTCTGCTGTACCGGCAAATTCTGTGATGATCGCAAGTCCCTTTGGCTTTCTTGCCTCAAACAATTCTTCGACACGAGGAAGACCCTGTGTGATATCGTTTCCGGCAACACCACCACTATGGAAAGTTCTCATGGTAAGCTGTGTACCAGGCTCACCGATAGACTGTGCTGCGATGATACCGATTGCTTCACCGACCTGTACTGCCTGACCGGTTGCCATGTTGGCACCGTAACACTTAGCACAAACGCCGACATGTGAACGGCAGGTAAGGATGTTACGGATCTTCACGCGCGTGATCTCCTTGCCATTCTCATCCACACCGATTGTAACGATCGCATGTGCACGCTTTGGTGTGATCATGTGGTTTGCCTTAACGATCACATTACCATCAGCATCGCAGATCGTCTCACATGAGAATCTGCCTGTGATACGTTCTTCCAAACTCTCGATCTCTTCACGTCCATCCATGAATGCTGTGATGTAAGTACCAGGGATCTCACGATCTTTTCCTGCATTACAATCAGATTCACGAACGATAAGTTCCTGTGATACGTCAACCATACGTCTGGTCAGGTATCCGGAATCGGCGGTACGAAGGGCTGTATCGGACATACCCTTTCTAGCACCATGTGCTGACATGAAGTACTCCAATACATCCAGACCTTCACGGAAGTTTGACTTGATAGGAAGTTCGATCGTACGACCGGTTGTATCAGCCATCAAACCACGCATACCGGCAAGCTGCTTGATCTGCTTGTCAGAACCACGGGCTCCGGAATCAGCCATCATAAAGATGTTGTTGTACTTATCCAATCCGGAAAGCAGGGCCTCTGTCAACTCATCATCTGTCTTTTTCCAAGTCTCAACAACGTCTCTGTAACGTTCTTCTTCTGTCAAAAGACCTCTCTTATATTTCATCGTGATACGGTCAACTGTCTTTTCTGTATCAGCGATCATCTGTGGCTTCTGTGGCGGCACGGTCATATCAGAAATAGATACGGTCATGGCTGCTCTGGTAGAGTACTTGTAACCCATAGCCTTGATATCATCCAGTACTTCTGCCGTCTTGGTTGCTCCATGTGTATTGATGACCTTTTCCAGGATCTGCTTCAATCCCTTCTTGCCAACATGGAACTCGATCTCATAACGGAGCACGTTCTCCGGCTTGCTACGGTCAACAAATCCCAGATCCTGTGGAATGATCTCATTAAAGATCAAACGGCCTAAGGTTGTCTTTACATTGCCTTCTACTACGCTTCCGTCTGCAAGTGTCACGCTCCTATGAACGTAAATGGTCTGATGCAGTGTAATCTCTTTGTTCTCATATGCCAACAATGCCTGATTCATGCTTGGGTAATAATGTCCAAGAATGTCTCTCGCTCTACAGATGACATGACGATTACCGTCTGTTACATCTTCGAAATGGATCATATCATCAATGTCGATGACATCTGCATTGATGTCTGCCTTGATATCCTCTGCGTCAGTATATACCTTATCCGAAACGGTCGTAATGCCCTCTTCCTTAGAATGATCAGCCAGACGGTCCATGGTCAGATAGTAGATACCAAGTACCATATCCTGTGAAGGAACGGCTACCGGACCACCATCGGATGGTTTCAGCAGGTTGTTCGGAGACAGGAGCATGAAACGACATTCTGCCTGTGCCTCTGCGGTAAGCGGAAGATGGACAGCCATCTGGTCACCATCGAAATCGGCGTTAAATGCGGTACATACCAGCGGATGCAACTTGATGGCCTTACCTTCTACGAGGATTGGTTCAAATGCCTGGATACCCAATCTATGCAGTGTAGGAGCACGGTTCAGCATAACCGGATGCTCTTTGATCACTTCCTCGAGTACGTCCCAGACCTCTGTCTGTAACTTCTCGACCATCTTCTTTGCATTCTTGATGTTGTGTGCAGTTCCGTTAGCAACCAGCTCTTTCATAACGAAAGGCTTGAAAAGCTCGATTGCCATCTCTTTTGGAAGACCACACTGGTAAATCTTAAGTTCCGGTCCTACGACGATAACGGAACGTCCGGAATAGTCAACACGCTTTCCGAGCAGGTTCTGACGGAAACGTCCGGATTTACCCTTTAACATATCTGATAAAGACTTGAGGGCTCTGTTTCCAGGACCTGTAACCGGACGACCTCTACGACCATTGTCGATCAGCCCGTCAACGGCTTCCTGTAACATACGCTTCTCGTTACGGACGATGATGTCCGGTGCGCCCAGTTCAAGCAGTCTTCTCAAACGGTTGTTACGGTTAATGATACGGCGATACAAGTCATTCAAATCGGATGTTGCGAAACGTCCACCATCCAACTGTACCATCGGACGAAGATCCGGTGGGATAACCGGAATAACGGTAAGAATCATCCACTCCGGCTTGTTGCCTGACTCGCGGAATGCTTCTACAACTTCCAGTCTCTTGATGACTCTGGCACGCTTCTGACCGGTAGCAGTCTTGAGTTCTGCCTTCAGTTCAGCCGCATCTTTTTCCAGATCAATATCGCGGAGCAATTTCTGGATCGCCTCAGCACCCATGCCAACCTTGAAGGTTGAGCCGTACTGTTCTCTGGCATCCTGATATTCCTGCTCTGACAATACCTGCTTATACATAAGAGGTGTGTCTCCAGCATCAAGTACGATATAAGATGCAAAATACAATACCTTTTCCAGTGTTCTCGGTGACAGGTCAAGGATCAGTCCCATACGGGATGGGATACCCTTGAAGTACCAGATATGAGATACAGGAGCTGCCAGTTCGATATGTCCCATACGCTCTCTACGAACACTTGCCTTTGTGATCTCAACACCACAACGGTCGCAGACTACGCCCTTATAGCGAATCTTTTTGTATTTACCACAATGGCATTCCCAGTCCTTGCTCGGTCCAAAGATCTTTTCACAGAACAATCCGTCTTTTTCTGGCTTCAAAGTTCTGTAGTTGATGGTCTCAGGCTTCTTTACTTCGCCTCTGGACCACTCTCTGATCTTTTCCGGTGATGCCAAGCCAATCTGAATTGCATCAAATTCTATTGGCTGATTTGTTGCTTCTTTATTCATTGCTTCTGGCATTGCTAATCTCCCTTCTTACTACTCGTCGCCAAGATCGTCTCCATCGAAATCATCCGAAAAAGCATCCATATCCGGCTCTTCTTCCTCGTCCTCAATGTTGACTAATTCTTCGCTGTCTGCATCGAATTCCTGCTTGGTAAATCCACTCTTTGCAAAAGATTCGCTGCTTTCAAATGCGAAGTTCTTATCTCCGGCAATGATAGCATTGATGTCTGTATTGCCATATTCGCTGGTCTCCATCAACTGTACTTCGTTTCTGTCTTCGTCTAAGACTTTGACATCCAGACCCAGAGACTGTAATTCCTTGAGGAGTACCTTGAATGACTCTGGAATACCCGGTTCAGGGATATTCTCGCCCTTGATAATGGCTTCATATGTCTTAACACGTCCTACAACGTCATCGGACTTCATTGTCAGGATCTCCTGCAATGTGTAAGAAGCACCATAAGCCTCGAGTGCCCAAACTTCCATTTCTCCGAAACGCTGTCCGCCGAACTGTGCCTTACCACCAAGCGGCTGCTGTGTAACCAGTGAGTAAGGACCGGTAGAACGAGCATGGATCTTATCGTCTACCAGGTGGTGCAACTTCAGGTAGTGCATGTGTCCGATGGTTACCGGCGAGTCAAATTCCTCACCTGTACGTCCATCACGCAACTGTACCTTTCCGTCACGCCCTAACTTAACGCCCTTCCACAGTTCTCTGTGTTCTCTATTATCAGATAAATACTGCATGACATCATCACGCAACTGATCTTTATATTTTGCTTCGAACTCATCCCACTCCATGTTTACATAGTCGTTGGAAAGTTCCAAAGTATCCTGAATATCAATTTCCTTTGCGCCATCAAATACCGGTGTCTCGATATTGAAGCCAAGTGCCTTTGCCGCAAGGCTAAGATGGATCTCCAAGACCTGACCGATATTCATACGAGAAGGTACGCCCAGTGGGTTCAGCACAATGTCAAGCGGACGACCGTTTGGCAAGAATGGCATATCTTCTACAGGAAGCACGCGGGAAACGACACCCTTGTTACCATGACGACCAGCCATCTTATCACCGACAGAGATCTTTCTCTTCTGTGCGATGTAGATGCGGACTGCCTTGTTTACGCCCGGTGAAAGTTCATCACCGTTTTCACGGGTAAATACCTTGGCATCTACGATAATACCGTATTCGCCGTGTGGCACCTTGAGGGATGTATCACGGACTTCTCTTGCTTTTTCACCAAAGATGGCACGGAGCAATCTCTCCTCAGCGGTCAGTTCTGTCTCTCCCTTTGGAGTAACCTTGCCGACCAGAATATCTCCGGCACGGACTTCTGCACCGATACGGATGATACCATTTTCATCCAGATCCTTGAGTGCATCATCACCGACACCCGGAACGTCTCTTGTGATCTCTTCCGGTCCCAGTTTGGTATCTCTGGCTTCTACTTCGTATTCTTCCATATGGATAGATGTATAAACATCATCCTGTACCAATCTCTCTGAAAGAAGAACCGCATCCTCGTAGTTGTAACCTTCCCAAGTCATGAAACCGATCAGAGGGTTCTTACCAAGTGCAAGTTCGCCCTTGGATGTAGAAGGTCCGTCTGCGATAACCTCGCCTTCTTCGACATGATCGCCCTTGAATACGATCGGGCGCTGGTTGTAGCAGTTTGACTGGTTGCTTCGAGAGAACTTTGTCAGTATATACTCATCCTTATCGCCATCCTCTGTGCGGATGATGATGCGGTTGGACTCAGAACGCTCTACCACACCTGCGTGCTTTGCAACAACGCAGACACCGGAATCGACTGCTGCCTTTGGTTCCATACCGGTTCCGACAACAGGAGCTTCTGTAGTAAGAAGCGGCACTGCCTGACGCTGCATGTTGGATCCCATCAGCGCACGGTTAGCATCATCGTTCTGTAGGAATGGAATCAATGCCGTAGCGACAGAGAATACCATCTTAGGAGATACGTCCATGTAATCAAACATGTGCTTATCGTACTCCTGAGTCTCCTCGCGGAAACGACCGGAAACGGAATTACGTACGAAATGTCCTTCCTCATCCAGTTTCTCGTTTGCCTGTGCTACATGGTAATTGTCTTCTTCGTCTGCTGTCATATATACAACTTCATCCGTAACACGCGGATTCTGTGGGTCGCTCTTGTCGATCTTACGATATGGTGCCTCGATGAAACCATACTCGTTGATACGCGCATAACTAGCCAGAGAGTTGATCAAACCGATGTTTGGTCCTTCAGGAGTCTCGATAGGACACATTCTTCCATAATGAGAATAGTGTACGTCTCGAACCTCGAATCCGGCACGGTCTCTTGACAGACCACCAGGTCCTAATGCTGATAAACGTCTCTTATGGGTCAACTCACCAAGAGGGTTGTTCTGATCCATGAACTGTGACAACTGAGAAGATCCGAAGAACTCCTTCACCGCTGCTGTCACCGGCTTGATATTGATCAGGCTCTGCGGTGAGATACCTTCCAGATCCTGTGTTGTCATACGCTCACGCACCACTCTTTCCAGACGGGAAAGACCGATACGATACTGGTTCTGTAACAATTCGCCAACCGCACGGATACGGCGATTGCCCAAATGGTCGATATCATCATCATGACCAACGCCATATTCCAAATGCATGTTGTAATTGATGGATGCAAAGATGTCCTCTCTTGTAATATGCTTCGGAATCAGGTCATGGATATTCTTCTTGATTGCATCAGCAATATCTTCTGCTGTTTCATTTTCTTCTAAGATCTGTGCCAAAACCGGATAGTAAACGAGTTCGCTTACGCCCAATGCCTTGGTATCGAAATCAACGTAATTACTGATATCTACCATCATATTAGAAAGAACTTTGACATTTCTCTCCTCAGACTGTACCCATACATATGGTACAGCTGCATTCTGGATAGCATCTGCCAGTTTGCGGTCTACGACCTTTCCTGCCTCTGCAAGAATCTCGCCTGTAGTCTCGTCCACTACATCCTCTGCGAGAATCTGTCCGTTGATACGATTGCGGAGTGCTAATTTCTTGTTGAACTTGTAACGTCCTACCTTTGCAAGGTCATAACGTCTTGGGTCAAAGAACATAGCAGAAATCAGGCTTTCTGCGCTCTCCACGGTAAGCGGCTCGCCCGGACGGATCTTGCGGTATAATTCCAAAAGACCTCCTTCGTAAGAACCATTCGGCTCTTTTTCCGTAATAGATGGGTCCTTGCCAAAAGATGCAAGAAGCTTTGGCTCCTCACCAAACAGATCGATGATCTGCTGGTTGGTACCAACACCAAGTGCACGAATCAATACAGAGATCGGCACTTTTCTGGTTCTATCAACACGAACATAGAAAACGTCATTAGAGTCTGTCTCATACTCGAGCCAAGCACCACGATTCGGGATAACGGTACAAGAATACAATTCTTTACCTACCTTGTCGTGTCCGATTGCATAATAGATTCCCGGGGAACGAACTAACTGGCTGACGATAACACGTTCTGCACCGTTGATCACAAAGGTACCTGTCTCTGTCATCAAAGGAAGATCTCCCATAAAGATCTCGTGCTCGTTGATCTCGTCAGTCTCTTTGTTGTAAAGACGAACCTTTACCTTCAAAGGAGCAGCATATGTCGCATCTCTTTCCTTACACTGTGGAATTGTATATTTCACATCATCTTTGCATAATGTAAAATCAACAAACTCCAAGCTTAACTGACCGCTGTAATCAGCGATAGGAGAGATATCATCGAAGACTTCCTTCAATCCCTCATCGAGGAACCACTGATAAGAATCCCTCTGGATCTCAATCAGGTTAGGCATCTCCAATACCTCTTTTTGTCTCGAGTAACTCATACGCATGCTTTTTCCAGACTTGACTGGACGTATTCTGTTTTTCTCCATTGACGTTTCACCTCTCGTTTATATTTTAAGTCTATTGAAAATGGGCATAAAATTCCCATTGCACCACAATAAAGCACCCTATACTATACAACAATCTTCTCTAGGATGCAAGAACTTTTTTCACTTTTCACTTGACAAATTGTCATTTTTTTGCATTGTGCCTTTTCTTAGCACGTCAGTACCTTTTGTGTAACAGAAAAGACACCAGGATCACGAATAACCCTGGTGTCTCTGCTCACAATACTAATTATATCATCAGACGTGAATTACTTTAATGTAACCTTAGCGCCTTCTGCTTCTAACTTAGTCTTGATGTCTTCTGCTGTAGCCTTGTCAGCTGCTTCCTTAACGATCTTAGGCGCGCCATCAACTAATTCCTTAGCTTCCTTCAAGCCAAGACCAGTTGCTTCACGAACAACCTTGATAACCTTAACCTTGTTAGGACCTACTTCTGTAAGTTCTACGTCGAACTCGTCCTTCTCTTCAGCTGCTGCAGCGTCTCCGCCTGCTGCTGCTACTACAACGCCTGCTGCTGCAGATACGCCAAACTCTTCTTCACAAGCCTTTACTAAGTCATTTAACTCTAATACGCTTAACTCTTTGATAGCTTCGATAAATTCTTCTGTTGTCATCTTTGCCATGATAATTTCCTCCGTTTTAAATTTGATTTAATAATTTCTTTTTAATGAAGTGATTACTCTTCAACTGGTGCTTCGGCTTCAGCCGGAACATCTTCTGCTGGTGCTTCGCCGCCCTGCTCAGCGATCTGGTTGAGAACTCTAGCCAGATTTGTGATAGGTGACTGTAAGCTTCCAAGTAACTTGGACAGCAATTCGTCTCTTGATGGAACTGCTGCTACTGCCTGCATTCCGTTTGCATCATAGAATGTACCTTCTACGACACCAGCCTTGATCTCAAGTGCAGGTGCTGCCTTTGCAAACTTAGCAAGGATACGTGCAGGAGCTGTCGCATCTTCTGTAGAAATAGCAATAGCGCTAGGTCCTTCTAACACTGGAGCCAGGCTTTCATAGTCAGTTCCCTTGAAAGCGAAGTTCATCATTGTGTTCTTGTATACCTTGTAAGTAACGCCTGCTTCTCTTAATTCCTTACGTAACTGTGTGTCTTCTGCTACCGTCAATCCACGATAATCAACAACGACTACAGACTGTGCGTCTTTGATGTTTGCTGAGATCTCGTCAATGATCGGCTGCTTTAATTCAACTTTTGCCACGTTTCGTGTACCTCCTTATTTTATTTCATCTTGCTTAGACTTTGGAGATTTTATCTGATGTCCTGCCAACAGGCAAAACAAAAGCCTCTCTGCGCTAGACAAAGAGGCTCAAAAAATCATAATCATATCGTTTAAAAACGATCGACTGTCCTCGGTAGGTCGTATACGTTATGCCTTGCGGCACCTACTGTCTTCGGCAACATGCTTTCGCATTATATCATTGTATTATACGAATGTCAATAACTACTGTGCAACTTTTGCAACATTTACCTTAACGCCAGGTCCCATTGTAGGAGCCAAAGAAATGCTCTTAATGTACTGGCCCTTAAGACTGCTTGGCTTAGCCTTGTTAATGGCATCCATAAGGGTCTGGAAGTTGTCCGCTAATTGTTCCTCTGTAAAGGAAGCTTTTCCAATTGGCACATGGATAATATTTGTCTTATCCAATCTGTACTCAATCTTACCGGCCTTGATATCGTTGACAGCCTTGGTTACATCCATAGTAACTGTTCCCGCCTTTGGGTTTGGCATTAAGCCCTTAGGTCCAAGTACACGTCCCAAACGACCTACAACACCCATCATGTCAGGTGTAGCAACAACTACATCAAAATCCAACCATCCATCGTTCTGGATTCTTGGGATCAGTTCGTCTGCTCCAACGAAATCTGCTCCTGCTGCAGTAGCCTCGTCAGCCTTAGCACCCTTAGCGAATACTAAAACCTTGACAGCCTTACCTGTACCATGTGGTAAAACTACAGCACCACGGATCTGCTGTTCAGCATGACGTCCGTCACAACCGGTTCTGATATGAGCTTCGATTGTCTCATCAAACTTAGCAGTAGCATTCTTCTTTACCTGAGCGATTGCTTCTGCTGTTTCAAATTGAGCTGACTTGTCGTATGACTTTACAGCCTCAACGTATTTCTTTCCTCTTTTCATTCTATTTACCTCCTGTGGTAGTATCGGGAGAGGTCCCTCCCACTGTTTCATTCATTAATTCAATATAATTCACAAGGAATCTCCTAATCGCTAAACTCGAGCGTCGCTTGCGCTCGCTCTCGTTAATCTCTAGGAGGACCTCGCACTAACCTCGAACTTCGTTATCACTCGTTCTCGCCAAGTGCTAATCGGTCACCTCAACGCCCATACTGCGTGCTGTTCCTTCGATCATGCTCATAGCAGCCTCGACTGTTGCTGCGTTCAAGTCAGGAAGTTTTGTCTCAGCAATTTCCTTTACCTGAGCCTTTGTGATCTTGGCAACCTTTTTCTTGTTAGGTTCGCCTGATCCGGACTGGATCTTAGCAGCCTTCTTGATCATAACTGCTGCTGGTGGTGTCTTAGTGATGAAACTAAAACTTCTGTCCGCATAAACAGTGATAACTACAGGAATAACAGTGTCTCCCATATCAGCTGTCTTTGCGTTAAACTGCTTTGTAAACTCTACAATGTTTACACCATGCTGTCCAAGTGCAGGACCAACTGGTGGTGCAGGTGTAGCTTTACCAGCAGGAATCTGCAACTTAATATATCCTTCGATTTTCTTTGCCATTGGATTGTTCCTCCTTAATTCATTTTCTTAACATCTGCAAAACTGATCTCGACCGGTGTCTCACGACCGAACAGTTCTACATTGATCGTCACGCTCTGCTTGTTGTGATTCATTGCCTGAATAACACCAACGGTATCTTTCCAAACGCCGCCGATAACAGCAACGGTATCACCTTCATCAAAGTCAACGACCACATTGTCTGTCTTGATCCCTAGTGGTCTCATTTCAGCATCTGTAAGTGGTACAGGCTTGCTTCCTGGTCCAACGAACCCTGTCACGCCTCTGGTATTTCTGACCACATACCATGTGTCATCGTTCATGACCATATTGATCAGAACATATCCCGGGAACATCTTCTTGGAAGATGTTTTTCTAACACCATCTTTCAATTCTGTGACATCCTGCATAGGAACACGAACCTCAATAATCTGATCTTCCAAATGACGATTCTCGATGGTCTTGTCAATATTCGCTTTGACTTTGTTCTCATAACCTGA
>CAKXYI010000004.1 GCA_934899185.1 uncultured Lachnospiraceae bacterium | reverse complement strand
ACGATTTAAATTTTCATCATCTTCAACCACGAGTATACCTGGCATAGCATATGCACCTCTCTTTATTAACTATTTCTGCTCTTCGTCAAGACCTAACTCATTCCACATGATTCAATCCTCCAAATTGCGATTTGTAGTTGTCTTTATTTTAATTCCTTCTCCAGTAAAAAGCAAAGGACAAATCAAACCGATTTACACCGAATTTGATTTGCCCTAAAATACCCGTTTTATACGGTTTTATAAGATTTTAATCCATCTAACGATTAGAACTTGCCTGCGTCTGCTGCTTCCTGAACAGAAACGGCAACTGCTACTGTAGCACCAACCATTGGGTTGTTACCCATACCAATAAGTCCCATCATCTCAACGTGAGCTGGAACAGATGAAGAACCTGCAAACTGAGCGTCAGAATGCATACGTCCTAATGTATCTGTCATACCATAAGAAGCAGGACCTGCTGCCATGTTATCTGGATGAAGTGTACGTCCTGTACCACCACCTGATGCTACTGAGAAGTACTTCTTACCCTGCTCGATACATTCTTTCTTGTATGTACCTGCAACTGGATGCTGGAAACGTGTTGGGTTTGTTGAGTTACCTGTAATAGATACACCAACGTTCTCGTGATGCATAATTGCAACACCTTCCTGAACATCATCAGCACCATAACACTTAACAGATGCACGAAGTCCTTCAGAATAAGACTTCTCGAATTCTACATTAAGCTTAGCTGCCTTGTAGTCATACTTTGTCTCAACATATGTAAATCCGTTGATACGTGAAATAATCTGTGCTGCATCTTTTCCAAGACCGTTCAAGATAACACGAAGAGGTTTCTGACGAACCTTGTTAGCCTTTTCTGCAATACCGATAGCACCTTCTGCTGCTGCGAAAGATTCATGTCCTGCTAAGAAGCAGAAGCACTCTGTCTCTTCCTCTAACAACATCTTACCAAGGTTACCATGTCCAAGACCTACCTTACGGTGATCTGCTACAGAACCAGGGATACAGAATGCCTGAAGTCCTTCACCGATTGCAGCTGCTGCATCAGCGGCTCTACGGCATCCCTTCTTGATTGCGATTGCTGCACCTACTGTGTATGCCCAGCATGCATTTTCAAAACAGATAGGCTGGATTTTCTTAACCTGCTCATATACGTCAAGTCCAGCATCTTTTGTAATCTTTTCAGCTTCTTCGATAGAGCTGATACCATAGCTATTTAAAACAGCGTTGATCTGGTCAATTCTTCTTTCATATGATTCAAATAAAGCCATCTTCTTCTCGTCTCCTTTCTATTACTCTGCTCTTGGGTCGATGATTTTAACAGCACCCTGCTCTGGTGTAACACGTCCGTATGATCCGGAAGCCTTTTCCCAAGCAGTATTAGCGTCATCACCCTTCTTGATGAAGTCTGTCATCTTTCCAAGGGAAACGAACTGATATCCGATAACTTCGTCATCAGCATCAAGTGCAATACCTGTTACATAGCCTTCTGCCATTTCAAGGTAACGAACACCCTTTGCCTTTGTAGCGTACATAGTACCAACCTGTGAACGAAGACCCTTTCCTAAGTCTTCCAAACCAGCACCGATAGCAAGTCCATCATCAGAGAATGCAGACTGTGTACGTCCGTAAACGATCTGTAAGAATAACTCTCTCATTGCTGTATTGATAGCATCACAAACAAGGTCTGTGTTTAATGCTTCAAGAATTGTCTTACCCTGTAAGATTTCAGCTGCCATTGCTGCTGAGTGTGTCATACCAGAACATCCGATAGTTTCTACCAATGCTTCTTCAATAACACCGTTCTTAACATTTAAAGACAACTTACATGCGCCCTGCTGAGGAGCACACCAGCCCACACCATGTGTAAAGCCTGAAATATCTTCAATCTTCTTAGAATGCACCCATTTTCCTTCTTCAGGAATTGGAGCTGGTTCATGTTTTGCGCCCTTTGCAACAGGACACATGTTTTCAACTTCCTTTGTGTAAATCATTATAAGACTCCTTTCATAATACATAAAGCATGCATCATATGGCTATGCCTTGCTTAGTTAAAAAAATAACTAACACACTCTGCTTATTTTCTCACATTTTTGGCGGTTCGTCTAGACCTTTTTCTCTTTCTATGCGCTCTTCTTATGCTTCTTTTTTTACCACGTGCTCTTTATCTTTAAAAATAGAGTTTGCAGGAATTACTCCACGTACACAAGACACTGGATAAATATTAGAATGTGAACATACAACCGTACCCGGATTTAACACACTGTTACATCCTACCTCTACATAATCTCCAAGCATGGCGCCGAATTTCTTAAGACCGGTTGCAATCTCTTCCTGACTCTCATAGCGGTCTTTCACTACCACGAGTGTCTTATCACTCTTGACATTGGAAGTAATAGAACCAGCGCCCATATGTGAATGAAAACCAAGTACAGAATCTCCAACATAATTATAATGTGGCACCTGAACAACATTAAACAGAATCACATTTTTTAATTCTGTTGAATTGCCTACAACACAGTTCTTACCAACAATAGCATTGCCACGGATAAATGCGCCCGGACGTACTTCGGTGTCTTCATCAATAATGAGTGGTCCATTTAATGTAGCTGTTGCTGCAATGGATACCGATTTTGCAATCCAGATATTTTCTCCGCGCTGTTCAAAAACTTCCGGATCAAGCTTTGGTCCAATTTCTTTAATGAACTCTCCGATTTTTGGCAATGCCTCCCACGGATAATCCACGGTTTCAAGCAATGGTGCTGCCAATGTCTGTGTCAGGTCATACATGTTTTTTACTTTGCAATGTTCCATTTTCTTTTCCATCCTTTACTATTTTTTATAATATTGTGCTGCTGCACGGTACATTCCCTGCATCGCATATTGATTGTTATTCGCCAGCACACGTGCTGTCTTTTGTTTGATAAAATTCTCTAATTTTACTATATATTCATCCGCCGTGATTTCGCCGTCTGCCACATAGGTCAGCCCCTTTTCCCAACTTGCCGTCAGTTCCGGGTTTAAAAGTGACGGAATCGAAGCATTCACAACGTCAAAAATCATTTCTCCCTGCAAGGTCGGGGTATAGATCTGGGTCTTTTTATTCAAAGCAATATACTTGTTGTTTACCAGTTTCTTTAGGATCTCTGCGCGCGTTGCAGAAGTCCCGATACCACTTCCCTTGATCTGGGAACGCAATTCCTCATCCTCTATCAATTGCCCCGCATTTTCCATGGCAAGAATCATAGCACCGGAATTGTAGCGCTTTGGCGGTGAAGTCTCGCCTTCCTTGATCTGCATGCTGCCGATCGTAACCTCGTTGCCCTTTTTGATCTGGGCAACCACTTCCGCCATGTTGATGTTTAAATTCTCGTCCTCATCGCCCTCGTTTTCCTCCGGTCCATTATCCCCCGTTGTTGCCTCCTTGGCATCAGTTGTGGAAGTTTTTTTCTTGCGGAAAGAATATTCCATCAGACTAAGATAGCCCGGCTCTTTTAAATATTTCTCTGAGGCAAAGAAGTACTCACTTCCGCTTTTTATAGCAAGATTTAACTTTTCGTATTCTGCCGGTGGATAAAAGATTGCCAGAAAACGACGCACGATCGTTTCATAAATATAAACCGCCCTGCTATTTAAGCCCTTTAAGGCAGACAAGCCCTGTCCGGTCGGAATGATAGCATAGTGGTCGGTGATCTGCTTGTCATTGACATAACGTGTCTTGGCAAGCCCCTTATACATCTCCTGATCCAAGATCGTCTGCGCGTAATCACGGACACCCGGAATGCCTAGAAGTCCACGGATATTCTTATGGATTTCCTTTGCCACAGCCGTCGATAAGACCCGGGCATCTGTTCGCGGATATGTGACCAATTTCTTTTCGTAGAGTTCCTGCACGACCGCAAGTGTCTCGTCCGGGCTGATCTTAAAGAACTTGGAACAGTCATTCTGCAATTCCGCTAAGTTGTATAAAAGCGGCGGCTTCTTCTTTTCTTTCTTCTTTTCGATCTTCTCGATACTACCCTTTGCCAGTCCCATAACACGCCGTTCTTCATCTAAGACTGCACTGCCGGGATCCATCTCCAAGGTCTCCTCGATCAGTCTGACGGCACCCGCCATCTCCTTAAAGCCGTTTTCCTTGTAAAGCAAAGGCGAATTCTCATAGCGCGATCCCACGACTGCTTTCCACTCCATAGAAAGATTGACACCTGCCACATCGACCCCCGCCAACACGCGGTAAAACGGGATCTTTTCAAAATTACGAATTTCTCTTTCCCGGCGCACGATCATGCCAAGAACACAGGTCATGACACGTCCGACCGACACCACACAATATTTTTCATTCAAAAAATTTGCCATGGAATTGCCATAGCGGATTGAGAGTAATCGTGAAAAATTGATTCCCATCAGATAATCTTCTTTGGCGCGCAGATAGGCTGCATCGGATAAGTTATCATATTCCGAGAGATCTTTTGCTTCCTTGACCCCACGCAGGATCTCCTCCTCCGTCTGCGAATCGATCCAGACACGCTTTCTGACCTTGCCGGTCACGCCAGACATCTGTTCCACCAGACGATATATGTATTCTCCCTCACGTCCCGAGTCCGTACAGACATAGATGGTATCCACATCGTCTCGCTTCATTAGGCTGGTAACGATACCATACTGCTTGGCACTCGAAGAAATGACCTCGTATTTGAACTCAGTCGGCAAAAAAGGAAGTGTCTCCAGACGCCATTTTTTGTATTTTTCATCATATACATCGGGATAACTCATGGTCACCAGATGTCCGACACACCATGTAATGACCATATGCTCTCCCTCCAGATAACCGTCGCGTCTGCTCAGATTTTCGCCCAAAGCCGCACCAAACTGCTGTGCAACGCTCGGTTTCTCTGCGATAAATAAGGATTTACCCATAAAATTATAACTCCGTCATATCTACCAGCACGATCTCTGCATGTTCTGCTGCCAGTTTTTCGATCTCCACATCAAATTTCTTAGCAGAGAAGAGATAGATCACATTTGCAGAAATCTTTGCCTTTTTCATCTGCACCAAAAGTTTTTCGTATCTTCCATAGGAAAATTCGTCCTCGGTCCAGTTGCAGATGCCGACTACATTTTCCCGCTGCACATTTTGCCCAATAATATCAATGGATCCTTCTTTTCCTACCCATGTTCCCATTTTGACAAGTTTGATCGGCACCTGTCCCACATGGTTTAACAGTTGCAGGTATTCCGTACAGACACTGACAAAATACTGCTGCAGATAGGTATCTAATCTCTTTTCAATATAAGTTTCATAAAATACTTCCGCACTCATAACGTAAAGATCTGACAAATGCGGATAGATAAAGGTGAACCAGAAATTCACAAAATGGTTGCGGATATGATAGACCCCTTTCTTAGAGTTATCCCAGCCGCCGGTCTCAAAAGAGACCACTTTTTCAACAACATCAAAGGCTGCCAGATTTTTCATATAGACACTGATCTTTGCCCGTGAATAGCCGGTATCCATAAAAAGATCATTTAACTTTTCATGCCCGGATGCGATGGATGCCAGGATCGTATCATAGACAGACAACTCGCGCAATTCACTTCCGATGAAATTCTCTGCCTCCGCGAACAGATAGCCATGCGGTCGCAGAATATTATTGCAGATATTCTCCTTGATGCTCTTTTTTCCATTCCAACGATTCAGATAATCCGGCACACCGCCGATGATACCATAAGTCTCGACACACTGTGCCACCGAATACTCCGGGAAGGCACGGACGACATCCAAAAAACTCATATCATCCAACTTCAAGACCTCGTCGACCTTTGCCATGGCCTCCCCCAGGCAGGATGTCATATCCTTATGCGCCCAGGCTAAGGACGAATGACAGAGCAGGATCATGACCGGTCCCGGATAAAGCCTGCGCGACTTTAATTTTAGGATACTTTCCATAAAATGCGGGTCTTTTTTTACAATGCGGTCAAAGGCATCTATCACAAGCACCAGTTTTGACGCGTCCCCGCTCTTAACACGGTTAAAGCACTCATCATAGGAATCGCGGGTCAGGTTGACCTCGTACTGTTTTTCGATCTCCCTTTGCATCTGATGCAGTTGTTCCTCGGCAGAGGCATTTCTGGCATGATAATAAAAGCACTTTTTGTCCCTGGCAAAGAGTTGTAAGAGCAGTTCCATACCGCAACCGCTTCTGCCATACAAAATATACAACTGATTTCCGCTCTTTTTATATAATTCCTCTAATTTTTTGTACTCTGTGGCTCGTGTGATCATCTATGTGTCCCCATTTCTTTTTATCTCAAATACATATAATCTGCATTTAACAAGTCGCAATTTCTATTATATCTTTGCCGGGGGAAATTGACAAGAAAAAAAGGACGAAGCCAACCGGCTCCGTCCTCTTGCAGATTCATTTATTTCTTTGTGATATATCCCTGTGCCTTTAAGAGTTCTGCACAAAGAACGGCGCCGCCTGCTGCACCACGGACTGTATTATGGGAAAGTCCCACGAACTTCCAGTCATATACCGTATCCTCACGCAAGCGTCCCACATTGATACCCATACCATTTTCATAGTTGACATCCAAGGTAACCTGTGGACGGTTATCCTCTTCCATGTAGCGGATAAACTGCTTTGGCGCGCTTGGAAGATTTAACTCCTGTGGCAGTCCTGAGAACTTCTCCAAAGCCTCGATCAACTGTTCTTTGGTAGGATTTTTCTTAAACTTCACAAATACGGCTGCGGTATGACCATTTAATACCGGAACGCGGATACACTGGCAAGTGATGACCGGGCTTGTTGCCGGTACGATCTCGCCCTTTTCTTCATCCACATAACCCCAGATACGGAGTGGCTCTTTTTCACTCTTTTCTTCTTCGCCACCGATATATGGAATGATATTTCCTTCCATCTCCGGCCAATCCTTGAAGGTCTTTCCGGCACCGGAAATTGCCTGATAGGTTGTTGCTACGACTTCATATGGCTCAAACTCTTTCCATGCGGTAAGTACCGGCGCGTATGACTGGATGGAGCAGTTCGGCTTTACAGCCACAAATCCTCTCGTGGTTCCCAGTCTCTTCTTCTGATACTCAATCACATGCATATGTTCCGGATTGATCTCCGGTACGACCATAGGTACATCCGGTGTCCATCTGTGTGCGCTGTTATTGGAAACGACCGGTGTCTCTGTCTTGGCATAGGCTTCTTCGATTGCCTTGATCTCATCCTTTGTCATATCCACAGCAGAGAATACGAAATCCACCTCAGCCGCTACATCTTCCACTTCATTGACATTCTTTACCACTATATCTTTTACGGCTTCCGGCATTGGAGTGTCCATTTTCCAACGACCACCCACAGCATCCTCATATCGCTTGCCTGCACTTCTTGGGCTGGCTGCGATCGTAGTCACTTCAAACCACGGATGATTTTCCAGCAGAGAGACAAATCTCTGTCCGACCATACCTGTTCCACCTAAAATACCAACTTTTAATTTTTCGCTCATGATGCTCTCCTTCTCGCATGTCCGCTCTACGCAGACAACTGTCTTTCTAGGAAAATATGTTACGTTATTCCATAAAAAAAAGCAAGCACTTTTCCGATTTTACACAAATTCCACAAATGCCTGCCTTTTTCCTTATTTCTTTTGGTTATTTTTTCAAAAATTCTTTGTAAGAAGCAATGGCTGTTTCCATCGCCTCCTTGCCCGGTGCCCCCGTCGTCAGACGTTTATTGACACAGGTATACATGGAAATGGCATCATAAATGTCTTCTTCAAAGACATCCGAGAACTCTTTCAATTCCTCCAATGACATATCGTCGATCGCAATGCCCTTATCAATACAATAGAGGACCACGCGTCCGATAATGCCATGCGCATCCCGGAACGGTATGCCCTTTCCTACCAGATAATCTGCGGCATCGGTCGCATTGGTAAAGCCATGTCTGGCACTCTTTTCCATAACATCCTTGCGGAAAGTCATAGTCTCTAACATGCCATCAAAGAGTTGGATGCAGCCATTGACCGTATCCATGGCATCAAATGCCATTTCTTTATCTTCCTGCATATCCTTATTATAGGCAAGCGGAATGCCTTTCATGGTCGTGAGCAGTCCCATCAGCGCCCCATAGACACGTCCGGTCTTACCGCGCACGAGTTCCGCGATATCCGGGTTCTTTTTCTGTGGCATGATACTGCTTCCGGTACTATAGGCATCATCAATCTCTATAAAACGATATTCATTTGAATTCCAGATAATGACTTCCTCGGAGAAACGGCTCAGATGCATCATGATGGTAGACATGGCACTCAAATATTCGATCAGGTAATCCCTGTCACTAACACCGTCCATACTATTGACAGTCGGACCATAAAAGCCCAGCAACTCCGCCGTGTAATCACGATCCAGCGGATAGGTCGTACCAGCCAGCGCACCGGATCCCAAAGGACAGTAATTCATGCGTTCATAAATATCGGATAAACGCAGTACGTCACGCTTGAACATTTCAAAATAGGCTCCCATATGGTGTGCCAGCGTGATCGGCTGTGCCTTTTGCAAATGGGTAAAGCCCGGCATGATCGTCTCTGTATTATCTTCCATAATGGAAAGAATGGTCTCAAGTAAATGATGGAGCAGTTCCTTTGTATGTTCTACCTGGCTTCTAGTATAAAGGCGCATATCCAATGCCACCTGATCGTTTCTGCTACGTCCGGTATGCAGTTTTTTGCCCGGATCCCCAATACGGTCGATCAGATTTGCCTCCACAAAACTGTGGATATCTTCGTATTCGGATGTGATAGCAAGTTTGCCGTCTGCGACATCTTTTTCGATGCCTTCCAGTCCGACTAAAATCTCATCCCTTTCCTTTTCTGTAAGGATGCCCTGTTTTGCAAGCATCTTGACATGTGCTTTGCTTCCCATGATGTCTTCCGCGAAAAACCGCTGATCGAATCCGATGGATGCGTTGAAATCATATACTAACTGATCGGTTGCCTTGGTGAATCGTCCACCCCATAACTGTGCCATAATACTTATTTCCTTTCCTCTTTTTCCTGCTGTCTGCTACGATATGAAAACACACATCCACAGTAGTCCTGCCGATACATGCCATACTCTTTTGATAATTCCACGCTGCGCTTATAGCCTTCGCGTTTCTTAAAATCCGAATATAAATACAAAATGCCATAGTCGTCTGCCAGTGCTCCGCCGATTTCATTGAGCATCTGTGCATTTTTCATAGGACTGATGGAAAGTGTTGTCGTAAAATAGTCCATCTGCATTTCTTTTGCCAGTTTTGCCGTCTCTTCCAAACGAAGACGAAAACACTGCCCACACCGCTTTCCGCCCTCCGGCTCGTTCTCCAGCCCCCTGGTCACGTCATAAAAGCGATCCTTGTCAAAGTCTCCCTCCACAAAAGAAATCGGATGCTTTGCCGAGAAACGCTCGATAAAGGTCTTTTGCTCTGCCACGCGCTTGTTATATTCTTCATCCGGGTAAATATTGGGATTGTAATAGAATACGGTAATAGAAAAATAAGCAGACAGATACTCTAGGACATAAGAACTGCAAGGAGCACAGCAGGCGTGCAAAAGAAGTCTCGGCACCCTGCCCTGCTCCTGCAATTGAAGAATCGTTTGATCCAAAAGACGTTGATAATTCTGCTTCATGTACTATGCTTCCTCAGATGTCCAAAGATATAAAAATGCTACAGCCAGTACATATACGATTGCCATAAGCACCATAAAAACGGCTCTGCCAAAGATAAATCCCGCTGCGATCTGTGCGATCACAAGAAGCCCATGTACCCATACCGGAATCCGATTTAAAAGCGCACTGAGCAGAGCTTCCAAAATGGCGATCGAACAGATTGCCACGATCGGAATATTTAATGCCGCATAACTTACAACGATCAATACAACGGTCACCGCCAGAAAGATGCCAAGTGGTATGATTGGTTTATTTTTAAATACTTTGATTGCTTTTGTCATTTTCAGTGTCCTCTCCTGTTCTTTTCACTTAGCCCATTATAGCAAGTTTTAAAAGAAGAAACAACTACCACCTTTTCTCATCTTTTGTTATTCATATTTGTTTTCCCTATCTAGTCACGTCTCACACGATACCAACTTACACCTTTTGTTTAGGTACAAATTCAATCTTAAGTACCATATCCATGCCCGCAGCTAACCTTTTCAACAAATTGACCGACGGATTTCTTGTTCCATTCTCCAATTTGCTAATATCTGCCTGATTAATACCGGTGCGCTGTGCCAGTTCCGCTTGCGTCATATGACATGTAGTCCTTGCATCTACAATAGCCCTTATGACATCCATTTCCGGCTGAATATCTTCATATTCTTTTTTGAATTCTTCATCCTGCAACTGTTTAGAAAGCATATCATCCAACGTTCTCATTTTTTTGCATCCTTTCTATAAAATCCTCTCGTCTATCTTTTGCAAGTTGTATCTCATATTTGGGGGTTTTCTGCGTCTTCTTCACAAAACCATTTGTCAATACAATCTTCCCATCATAATAGAAAAAGTACAAAACTCTGGTTATATCACCACCAAATTTACAGCGCAATTCAAAAATACCACTTTCCAAATGTTTACTATATGGTTCTCTGATCTCATTCCCTTTTTCCTGCAATATCTTTAATAAACCATATATTTTCGCTCGCATCTTAGGATCCACAGAATCAAGGAATTCTTCTACCGGAACTGTGCCGTCTTCCTTTTCATATGCTATTACTGTAAAACCAACCATGCTTTCTCCTTTATCATATGGCATATATGCCATATTGTCAACTACCACCTTTTCTCATCAGGAATAACTGACACGATTGTTGACATGGTCATAATAATATACATGGTCGGAAAGAACCTCTTCCGGCATCACGCAAGTAGCATTCACCTGTCGCACCAGCGCAGACATCTCCTCCAGATCAAAGCGGTTTTGGTAAGGCAGCAAGATCAACTCATGCACACTGCTCGGCAAAATAACGAAATCACTTTCCGCCACCTCCGCGCACTTTTTCATGATCTGCGGATACAACATAACTGCCGCCCCAAAATACTGGTTGGCATTGGTCAGCACATACATCTGGAAATCCGCCAAATCTTCCATGTCCTCGACCTCCGACAGACTTGCCCCTGCCGCCTCCATCATGGATTCCACCAGCCCAGAAAAAGAATGCATCTTAGGTGCGAGTAACTTCGGTGTGTTACGGCGGGCATAAGATAAGAGTTCCTTCGGCGTGATCTGCCAGGTGTCCAGCATATCATTTCGGATCAATATAGAGGCATTACTTGTCGTCTCCTGCTCAGGAAAGATCTCATCTGCCATGAGATAATAACAAAAGACCACTGCCAGATCCAAATAGGGAACAAATGGCACTTCTGCCAAAAGTTCCTTGTTCTTTTCCATATTGACCAACTTGTAGATAATATGTTCCCGCACTTTGGTAAAGTCTGTAAAAAAAGAAAGATCCACATCTTCTTTCAAGCGATACTCGGCAAAACTGGTGAGTATACGGTCTGCGATTTCTGTCAGGGACGAACCGTCCTGAAAAATCTCATAACACGTATGTAAATAAATGGTTGGGGAAATGTTGACGGATGACTGAAGGATACTCAGTCCGTCTAACCATAGATCGTTGTTCTTGAGAACAGGGTGCACATCAATCTCCTGATCCGCGTCAATCCTCTCCTCAAGCAAGGAAATCAATTCCTTTTTAAATATTTCGTATGTCATAAACCCTCCGATTCAGACATGCGCAAATGGAAAAAGCTCCGAATCAGACTCGAACTGACGACCCCTTCATTACGAGTGAAGTGCTCTACCAACTGAGCTATCGGAGCAACGAATTTATTATATCGAAAGTTTTCTGTTTTGGCAACGATTTTTTTATCTTTTTGAAAATCTAAGAGGCGTTCCTTTAAACTTGGAGTTGGCGCAGTGCAGCGATATCCCCAGTCCAATCGGAACGCTCCCCATGGCAAAAGGAACGTCCCTCTGGCTTACCTCCTGCCTAGCGTAATTTGTAATCCAAGCGGATCTTATCTGTGATCAGGGCGATAAATTCCGAATTGGTCGGCTTGCCCTTGCCATGATTGATGGTGTATCCAAACAGTGCATCAATGGTATCCATCCTGCCCCGGCTCCATGCCACCTCGATTGCATGACGGATGGCACGCTCCACACGGCTCGTGGTCGTATCATATTTCTTTGCGATCGTTGGATACAAGACTTTCGTAATGGAATTGAGCATCTCAATATCCTGCACGGACATCACGATCGCATCCCTTAAGTACTGGTATCCTTTGATATGTGCCGGTACCCCGATCTCATGAATGATATTCGTCACATCCGCCTCTAAGGCAGCCTCGGTATGCTCCTTCGTCTTTTTCTGGTAAAGCCCGGGCTCTACAAAGGCACGGGTTCTTCTCGTCTTTTTAATCCGCTGAATGATCGTATCTTTGTCAAAGGGCTTCATGATAAAATAGTCTGCCCCAAGAGCAAAGGCATCCTCTGTGACCTGTGGCTGATTGACGGCACTAACCATGATAAAGTTCGGTGTCTTTTTGATACTCGTATCCCGCTGTACTTTATCCAGAACCCCCAGTCCGTCCATCTTTGGCATCACAATATCAAGCAGTACCACATCCGGCTCTTTCTCCTTGATCATCTGATATGCTTCTTCCCCATCTTTTGCTGTTCCAACTACTGAAAGTTCTTCATCCGACTGTACGATGGTGTCTAGCAACTGGCGCATCAGATCATTATCATCTGCGATTGCCACATTGAGTTTGTCCATACCATCCTCCTACTTTCTTCAAAATCTACGTTCCTCATTATTCAGCATATTTTGTATGTATGCTGTCGAAAGTAGTCGCGAAAAATGATATTTACAAATCCTATAGCATTTCCTCAATGAAAATGCCGTATCCTTTTGTAGGATCATTAATAAAAACGTGTGTTACTGCGCCAATGATCCTGCCTTCCTGAATGATGGGCGAACCGCTCATGCCCTGGACGATCCCACCCATCTGGTCGATGAGTTTTTCATCCGTCACATGAAAGACGAAAGATTTATTCTTTTCCTTTGGTTCATAATCGATCTGGTCGATCATGATCTGATAAGCCTCCACCGCATCGTCTTCTCCGAACAGAATGGTCGCCCCCTCCCGCTTGATCTCCTGTTTATAGGCAACCGCATAAGAGTTTCCTGCATAAGCCATCTTTGCTGCACCATTCATCTTGCCATAAATGCCCACATTGGAATTGCGCGTGATCTCACCCAGCCGCGCCGCACTGCCATAATGGATCAGACCGGAGATCTCGCCCGGCGAACCGATACTACTGGGCGTGATTCCGGTAATGCTGGTTTCATACAAATAACCATCTTGCATGCTCAGCGCCTCACTTCCCGATGTCGCGCTGATTCCATGTCCCAGCGCCCCAAAAGAGCCATCCTCCTTGACATAGGTCAGGGTTCCCACCCCTGCCACATCATCTTTGACCCAGATGCCTAACTTATAAGAGCCGTCCTCCGTTTCCTGCGGCAGGACCTTGACTTCCGTTTCTTCCCCATGTCTTACAACTGACAAGACCATAGCCTGCCCTTTTGACGTTCCTACCGCCTCCTGCAAGTCCTCCTTGTCCGAAAGTTCTTTTCCATCCAGTTTCGTGATATAGTCTCCCTCCTGCAAAATATAAGCACAGGGAGATACTTTTTCTCCGGATGCGGTCTGGATTTCTTTTAAGCCGGCAACATAAATACCCTGGGTCTGCAGATAAATACCGACCGGTCTTCCCACCGCATCCACTGACTGATCACCGACAACAGTCCCGGTCATGGTCGCGATCGGAATCAGTCCAAACAGTTTACAGGTATATGTCTTTTGTATGCCCTTGGCATCGCTTCCACGCTCCGTCTGCACTGTCTCTTCCGTATGGGCTTCCTGCACACGGATGGGTGCTGCCAATGAGATCTTATCACTGGCTTTTTGCAAAACAACCTCGTTGGGAATATAGGATAAAAGCATAAAATAGCATGCTATGACATAAACAATGCCGTAGGCTATGGCTGTTTTTTTTCGATTTTTCTGATACCATGCAAACATAAGCAAAACCTCCATAAAAAAGAAAAGGAAGGACATTTGTCCTTCCTTTAGTATGTTAGTTTTGCCTTATTTTAAACATCTTTTTTGCCTTGTGCCAGATCTTTCATCTCCTTGGCATTGTCTAAGACCGTCTGCGTGATGGTCGTTCCGCCAAGCATACGCGCCAGTTCCTTGATGCTGTCATGATAAGAAAGTGCCTCGATTGAAGAGATTGTCTCATTTCCTACCACGTCCTTCTGGATCAGATAATGATGGTCTGCCATGGCTGCGATCTGTGGCAAGTGGGTGATACAAATGACCTGATGGTCCTTTGCGACCAGATGGAGTTTCTCCGATACTGCCTGTGCTGTACGGCCACTGATCCCGGCATCGATCTCATCAAAGATCAAAGTATCAATATCATCATGTTCTGCCAGCACCGTCTTTATTGCTAACATGATACGTGACATCTCACCACCGGATGCAATATCCTTGAGCGGACGGATCGGCTCCCCCGGATTGGTACGGATCATAAACTGTGCATCGTCATAACCATCTATGCCGATATGATCTGTCTGCAAAAATTCCATAGAAAAATGCACATCCAGAAAATTTAGATCCATCAGGGCTTCTTCTACCTTGCCGGAGAGTTCCTTGGCATAGCGTTTGCGCATACCGGACAAGGCAAATGCTGCATCCTCTGCTTCCTTTTTTGCATCATTTAAGTCCTGCGTCAACTTGGCAAGATAGGCTTCATGATGCATGAGTTTTTCCAAGCGGTCTTCCTTTTCCTGCTTTGCCGCCAGAATATCCTCGATGGTGACGCCATATTTATCCTTGAGGCGATTAATCTCATTGAGTCTGCCATCGATCTGGGCAAACATTTCCTCGTCAAACTCTGCCTCAGCCATATACTGTGACAGATCACGGTTAAAATCAGAAAGCAGGCTGTCGATGTCATTTAAACTTTCAAACATAGGCTCTAAGGCTTCGTCATAAGACAAGATCTGGTGCAGACGCTGCACAGCCCTTCCTACCTGTTCCGATGCCCCATCACTGCCGCTGGTCTGCTGGTATGCCTCTGAAAGTGCCTCCATGATACGTTTGCTGTTGGATAATCTGCGATATTGATTCTCAAAACGCACATCTTCACCGATCTCAAGATTTGCCTCTGTGATCTCTTTGATCTCATACTCCAAGAAAGAGATCTCACGCTCCCTGTCGCCATCCAACTGGTTGGCTTCCTTCCATTCCTGCTGCTTTGTGGCATAAGTCTTGTAGGCTGTCTGCATACTCTCTTTGAGCGGTCCCACTTTATTTTTGGCATACTCATCCAGCATTTCCAGATGCTTCTTTTTGTGGAGCAAGGATTGATGGTCATTCTGCCCATGGATATCCAAAAATATATCCCCCACCTGTTTCATCTTGATCGCCGGTACTATCTCGCCATTGATCTTTGCCACACTACGGCTCTCCGTGATCTTACGGCTGAGGATGACCTCATCATCATAAGGCTCGATATCCAGTTCTGCCAACTGCTTCCTCTGCGAGTCCCTGGTGATGCGGAAGACAGCCTCGACCAAGGCTTCCTTACTGGGATCCCTCAACATGTCTTTTGACACCTTTCCCCCAAGTGCCAGACTTAGCGCCCCTAAAATAATGGACTTTCCGGCACCGGTCTCTCCGGACAGGATATGCAGTCCGTCCAAGAAGGTGATGTCCTCCTCCTCGATGAGTGCAAGGTTTTTGACGTGTAAATTTTCAAGCATACTTGCTCCTTTCACTCTTCTTAAGCATTTTTATTCTCAACTAGTTTCCTTAATCTGCTCATGATCACAATGGTATCGTCTACACTGCGAACCGCGCACATGATCGTATCATCCCCGGCGATACTGCCCACGATCTCCGGCAATTCCATATGATCGAGTGCTGCTGCCACTGCCATTGCCATCCCGGAAACGGTCTTAATGACAAGAATGTTCTGTGCGTTGTCCATAGACACATAACCATCCCGGAAAATGCGGATATATTTTTCCGCCATCTTCTCTTCGGTCTTACGATATGCCACGTAGCGGAGTTTACCATCGCTCATGGCTACCTTTGTCAGTTTCATCTCTCGAATGTCTCGGGAAACCGTGGCTTGTGTTGCCACAAATCCGGCACGTTCCAATTCCATGGTCAATTCTTCCTGCGTGCCAATCTCCTTTTTTACGATCAGATCCAAGATCTTTGCCTGACGTTCTGCTTTCATGTCCTTACCTCTTATACTGTATCAAACAAATCTATCTATACACCATCAATCATCGTCCGCCTGTAACTTGGTGCGGATGCGATCCAGAAAACTCACATCCCGCAAATGGATCATCTTTGTGGTCTCTTTTGCCCGATGTACGACGAGTTTTTCTCCCGGATGTAATAATCTCTTATGATTGCCATCAAAACTGATCTCAGCTTCCTCTGTCCCATCTTCCCTGCGCGACTCGATCTCGATCACCAATTCATCGTAGGGATCCAGGACAATGCTTCTGGCATTTAGGGTATGCGGATTGATCGGTGTCAAAAGGATGAGATTGGTCATAGGATTGACGATCGGACCATTGGCGGAAAGATTGTATGCCGTCGATCCGGTCGGTGTCGCAAAGATCACACCATCACAATTATAGGCATAGAGATACTGCCCGTTGACATAAACGACAACATGCATGACCTGAAGACCTGCACTTGAACAAAGCACAATGTCATTGAGTGCCTGAATCCCTTTGCCCACATTGCCCTCGGCATCTACCATATGCCCGGACAACATCATCCGTTCCTCAATGCTATAATCACCTGCCATCATGGCATCAATGGCATCATAGACCGATGCATCATCCAGATCACACAGATAGCCCAGATGCCCGTGGTTGATCCCGATCATAGGGATATTTTTTCCAAAAATATTCTGCGCAGCTCGGATCACCGTACCATCACCACCGGCAACTAAGATACCCTGTGTATCCTCCGGCACATCCAGTTCAGCTTCTAATGCATCATCCGGGTTGATCCCATAGGAACAGGTTCCTCCCCTTTTTTCGATATAATCCGTCAGTTTCTGCACAAATTCTAAGATTTCTTTTTTATCTTCTCTTGCTACAACAAAAAAATGTTTCATGCCTATTTATCTAGTTCTCCATGGGCTGCCGCTACGACTGCCCCCACATCAATCACTTCTTGACTCTCTGCCTCGGCATCCTTTACGATATGTACCAGATACTCGATATTGCCTTCCGGCCCTTTGATCGGCGAGTAGTCCAAATGCAGAATGCCAAATCCAATGGACTTTGCAAATAGGATCACGCTCTCGATCACCTCGTTATGTACTGCCGGATCCCTTACCACGCCTTTTTTGCCAACCTTGTCCTTACCCGCTTCAAATTGCGGTTTGATGAGACATACCATCTGTCCGCCGTCTTTTAAGAGTTCCTTTGCCGGTCCCAAAACCTTGGTCAGTGAAATAAAAGATACATCCACAGACGCAAAATCCAAAGCGTCCCCAATATCATCCGGTGTCACATAGCGGATGTTAGTCTTTTCCATGCAGACCACCCGTGAATCCTGCCGCAGTTTCCACGCAAACTGCCCATATCCTACATCCACGGCATAGACCTTCTTTGCTCCGTTTTGTAACATACAATCGGTAAATCCACCGGTCGATGCTCCAATATCCATGCAGACCTTGTCATCTAGGATAATGCCAAAGTGTGCCATCGCCTTTTCCAGTTTCAGTCCACCGCGACTGACATAGCGCAGGGTATTGCCATGGATCTCAATATTCACTGACGGATCAAAAAAGGTGCCCGCCTTATCTTCTCTCTGGTTGTCCACAAAGACATTGCCTTCCATGATCATGGTCTTTGCCTTTTCTCTGGAAGGGGCAAGTCCCTTTTGTACCAATAAAACATCCAAACGTTCTTTCATGCTCATCTATCCTATAATTTTTCTAAGATCTGACGCGTCACACCCTCGGCATCGATCCCCAATTCTTTTTGTAAGACTGCCACATTGCCATGCTCCACAAAATGATCTCCGATCGCGATAGAAAGAATCTGTCCCGTATAGCCTTCCTGCCTGAGGAAACATGCCACATGCTCGCCAAAACCACCCAGGGCAACATTTTCTTCCAGGGTAACGATCAAAGAATGCTTTGCCATGGCTTCTTTTAGATATGCCTCATCAAATGGCTTGGCAAATCTGGCATTGACAAGCGTTGCCTCTATGCCCTTTTCCCTCAACTGCCCACAGACAGCCTCTGCTGTCTTTACCATACTGCCTAGGGCAAACAAGAGTATGTCCTGCCCCGCTGTGATCTCCTCACACTTGCCGTAAACGACCGGCTGGCGGTGCTCCTGTAAGCCGTCATATGCCTCTCCTCTCGGATAACGAAGAGCAATCGGCGCATCATAGGCGATCGCAAACTTTAACATATCGGAAAGTTCCCATTTGTTTTTCGGTGCCATGACGGTCATATTTGGCATTTCGGTCAGGTAGGAAAGGTCAAAAACTCCCTGATGGGTCTCTCCATCACTGCCGACAAGTCCTGCCCGGTCAATAGCAAAGACGACCGGAAGATTTTGCATACAGACATCATGCAGGATCTGGTCATAACCCCTCTGTAAAAAGGAGGAATAGACCGCAAAGACCGGATGCATGCCTCCTGCTGCAAGTGCAGCGGCAAAGGTCACGGCGTGTTCTTCCGCAATCCCCACATCAAAAAAACGATCCGGGAACATATTGTGAAAACGCTTGAGTCCACAACCGTCTGCCATAGCTGCCGTGATAGCGACTAACTTGTCGTCCCGGTCTCCCATCTTGCGCATAACGGTCGAAAATACATCGGTATAGGTCGCTTTTCCATGGGAAAGCGGGATTCCTGTCTCAATATCAAAAGGTGCCGTACCGTGGAAACGGGACGGATGTCTTTCTGCCGGACGGTAGCCATATCCTTTCTTGGTAAGGACATGCACTAAGACCGGTCCCTGTACCTGCGAAGCCTCCTGAAAGACTTTGAGCATAGCCAATATGTCATGCCCATCCACAGGTCCTAAATACATGATCCCCATATCTTCAAAGATCATGCCCGGGATCACCATCTGTTTGATACTGCTCTTGGTCTTGCGGATACCGGATACTATGCGCTCGCCATAGACCGGGATCTTTTCCAAGGAAGACTGCACGCCCTCTTTTAATTCCACATAATTCGTACTGGTACGCAGTTTTGACAAATGCCTAGACATCCCGCCGACATTTTCTGAGATCGACATATTGTTGTCGTTTAATACAATGATAAAATTCTTTTTGAGAGCAGCCGCATTGTTCATCGCCTCATATGCCATACCGCCTGTCAGGGCTCCGTCACCAATCACCGAAACCACCTTGTAGTCCTCGTTCTGTAACTCTCTCGCCCATGCCAGTCCAAGGCCTGCAGAGATAGAAGTAGAACTGTGCCCGGTGTCGAAGGAATCACAAGGACTCTCTGTCCGCTTTGGAAAGCCACTCATGCCACCATATTGGCGCAGATGGGCAAAGTCATCCTTTCGTCCAGTCAGGATCTTGTGGGTATAAGACTGGTGTCCCACGTCCCACACGATCTTATCCTTTGGCAAATCCAGAAAAAGATGCAATGCCATAGTCAACTCCACGGTTCCTAAGTTGGATGCCAAATGTCCGCCGAGCTCTGAGATCTTTTCGATCAAAAAAGTACGGATTTCCTGCCGTAAGACATCTATCTCTGCCGGTGTCAAATTCTTAATATCATTTTCTTTTTGTATCTTATCTAACACCATAAGTCTCATCCTCTACTTATCGCGAAGCACCATCCATCGTAATAGTTCTGTTAAGAATGGGTTTTCGTATGGAAGTTCCTGTAAAATAGCGATTGCATCATCTGTCAGATCTGCCACTTCCTGCTTTGCTTTTTCTAAACCTTCAAATACAACATAGGTTGCCTTCTGATTCTTCTCATCACTGCCAACAGATTTGCCGATCGTCTCTGTCTCACCGATCACGTCCAAGACATCATCCTGAATCTGAAAAGCCAGCCCGATCTTTTTTGCCACCTCTTCGATCTGTCCGACTTCTTCATCAGTCGCACCACCTAAAATGGCACCGATCATCATGGCTGCCTCGATCAGGGCTCCGGTCTTTAACCCATAAATAAAATCCAAACGGTTCTTGGAGATACCATATTGTTTCTCGGCTTCCACATCTACGACCTGCCCGCCGATCATGCCATAAATACCGGCTTTCTTTGCCAGAACCTTGAGTGAACGGATGACCGCGCTGTTGTCAACTCCCTTAGTCTCATCCAAAGTATCCAGCGCAACCTCAAAGGCATAATTGAGCAAGCCGTCACCTGCCAAAACGCCCATAGCCTCGCCAAATTTGGCATGTGTCGTCAATTTGCCACGACGCAGTTCATCATCATCCATGGCTGGCAGATCATCATGCACTAAAGAATATGTGTGGATCATTTCAATCGCAGCCACAAAAGATTCAATTGCCTTGTTGGAACCACCGAATAATTTGTAAGTCTCCAGCATGAGGATGGGACGGATCCGCTTACCTCCTGCCAAAACACTATAATTCATTGCCTGAAATACTGTCTTCTGATAACCTTTTTCTGCCGGTAACACGCGATAGATCATACGATCTGCGTCACTTGCCTTATAGGCGATTTCCTTATTGATATCCATAACTACACCTCTTCAAATGTTTCTAACTCACCATTACTGTTTAACATCTGTACCTTTTGCTCTACGGCATTCATCAGGTCATTGCAATGCTTGATCTGCTGCATGCCCGATTGATATAACAAAAAAGAATCCTCCAAAGTCACTTCATTGGACTCTAACTTGTTCAAGATCTCTTCAATTTCTGCAAAACTCTGCTCTATGGTCAATTCTTTTTCTTCCATGCTACATCCTCATCGATTTCTTTTATAACAGCCTGCATCCTGCCGTCACACACATAGACCTGCACCGGATCTCCGGCTGCAAGACCTTGTATTGAAGACAGGCAATGTCCACTCTCATCTGCTACATAAGCATAGCCCTGTGCCAGTTTTTTCAAAGGCGACATGCCCTCCAGACGCTCTGCCAAAAGTCGCATCCGCCCATCAAAGCCATCCAGCCTTCTTCGCATCGTCTGTTGCAAACGGTCTTCCAAATGCATGGCATACTGTCTTTTTTCATTGAGCCGTCCCATTGGACTCAAAAGCAGCATCTGCCTTTTTAGTCCTTCCAAGGTCTGTCTGTCCTTTTGCAGATGCATCTGCATGGACTGGTGCATACGGGCCTGGACGGATGCCAAAGCACCAACGGCCTCCTCATAGGAAAAGACAGCCAGTTCGGCTGCCGCCGACGGTGTCGGTGCGCGCAGATCAGCCACAAAATCACAGATCGTCGTATCCGTCTCATGCCCCACCGCCGTGATGACCGGTGTATTGCAGTTGAACACGGCTCTGGCTACGGCTTCCTCATTAAATGCCCATAGGTCTTCGATCGAGCCACCACCTCTGCCGACGATCAAAACATCTAAATCCATGGCATCCAGCGCCATGATACCGGAAATGATACTCTCCACGGCTCCCTCGCCCTGTACCAAAGCCGGATATAAGACAATGGATACATGGGGATTGCGTCTTTTGGAGATCTGGATGATATCCCGCACGGCTGCGCCGGTCGGTGCCGTCACAATGCCGATCCGCTGTGCAAAACGGGGAATGGGCTTTTTGTACTCTGCGGCAAACATGCCCATTTCTTCCAATTCTTTTTTTAACTGTTCAAAACGTACATACAGATCTCCTGCCCCATCCAGCGTGATCTCTTTCGCATAGATCTGATAGGTACCGCCCTTTTCATAGACGGACACGGAACCTGTGACCACAACCTGATCTCCATCCTTCATAGGAAAACGCAGCCCCTTGACGCGGTTCCCGCGAAAGAGGATAGCTGAGATCGCTCCGCCTGCATCCTTTAGGGTAAAGTAGATATGACCGCTGGAATGATATTTGCAGTTGGAAACCTCTCCCTTGATACGGATATCTCGGAGTAAAAAATCCTCTGCAAACATCCGCTGGATATAGGCATTGACCTGCCCTACACCATAGATATTTTTATTCATGGATCCTTGCTAATACTCCATTGACAAATCCTGCTGACTGGTCTGTGCCATAAGTCTTTGCCAGTTCTACGGCTTCATTGATGGCAACACCCTTGGGCAATTTCTCGTATCGGATCTCATAGACTGCCAGACGGATCAAAGACAGGTCGACCTTTGCCATACGGCTGGTCTTCCAGCCCTCCACTGCCTCATCGATAATCGCATCGAGTTCCTCGACATGTGCAAAGATATCACTGCTCTTGTCTGCAATGTATTTTTCCTGTTCTAATTCCTTGTCGCTTTTGACCGGGAATTCTTCTGTCTCTTTCTCCGGCTCGCTCTCATCCTGCAAGAATAGATCTACCTGCTCCGGTAGATCTTCCTGCGCATGAAAATCTGCCTGAAAGATGATCTTAAATATCTCTTCTCTGATTTGTCTTCTTGTCATTGTCATAGACCTTTTCCGCTCCCTCAATGTATTGATAGTATGGTAAAAAAGGATGTCCTTTCAGACACCCTTGATTATAGCGCACTCCTTGATAAAACAAAAGAATTATTCCCCTGCAACCGCTACAGATGCAATCTTGATATCTACGCTGATGACCTCAAGTCCTACCATGTTCTCAATCGCATTCTTGACCTTGTCCTGCACCTGCTGGCAGATCTTTGGAATCTCATAGCCATAAGAGATATTCACTCCCAAACGTACTGCAACTTTGTTTTCTTCTTCTGTGATGATCTTTACACCCTTGGATAACTTGTTCATCCCAGCCTTGCTGATCACTTCATTGGTCAGATTTCCAGCCAGGGAAGATACACCTTCCACCTCTGTAGCAGCAAGTCCTGCGATAATTGCAACTACTTCATCTGTGATATTGATCCCACCATTTTCGCTCTCTTTGATAACAAAACTCTTTCTATCATCTGCCATATCGGTAGCCTCCTAAACATATTCTTAGCATTATTATATCAGACCTCCCGTAAATTGGGAAGTTTTTTATCTTTTGTCTTTTGGCAACCAGTGCAAATCATACGGTGTCATCTGGTAGACATAATAATCCAGATAATTGGTATATAAGCAGTTTGCATGGGAACGCCATTGTAAAAGCGGTCTTTCGTTCACATCATCATTGGGATAATAATTGACCGGCATCTGGATATCCATGCCTTTTTCCAGATCTCGCTTGTACTCTTTATCCAAGGTAAGACGGTCGTATTCCGGGTGCCCCATACAAAAGATCTGGCTGTTATCCTTGGACAGGATCAAAAAGATGCCTGCTTCTTCCGACTCTGCCAGCACAATCAGATCCGGGTTGTTTCGAATGGCATCCTCGTCCATTTTGGTGTGTCTGGAATGTGGTGCCATGAAATAATCGTCAAAACCGCGTACCAATGGAATCTTGCGGTTTTGCACCTTGTGCTTGTAGACGCCAAAGATCTTTTTATCTAAGATCTCTTTTTTGATGCCGTAGTGATAATACAGCCCTGCCTGTGCGCCCCAGCACTGGTAAAAAGTACAGGTCACATGTGTCTTTGACCACTCCATAATCTCGACCAGTTCATCCCAATAGTCCACTTCTTCAAAATCATGCAGTTCCACCGGTGCTCCCGTGATGATCAGACCATCCAGATTACGGTTTTTGATGTCACCAAAAGTCTGGTAAAACTTGTTCAAATGGCTCATGGACGTATTTTTTGAAATATGGCTCTCCACAGCAATAAAAGTAATATCTACTTGAAGTGGAGAATTTGACAGGGATCGCAGCATCTGCAGTTCCGTATCTTCCTTTAAAGGCATGAGGTTCAGGATTCCGATCTCAATCGGGCGGATATCCTGATGTAATGCCCTTTCCTCGTCCATAACAAATATATTTTCATGTTCTAAGATCGCCTTTGCAGGCAGATCGCTCTGTGTTTTGATCGGCATAATTGCCCCCTCTTTCTATCCCTATTCTCTAGGATTTGACTTGAAGCATTTCCAGTAATTCTTTCTCTGTAAGCACGGTGACTCCTAAAGTGTTCGCCTTATCCAGTTTGCTTCCTGCATTTTCACCAGCCAGTAGATAGTTTGTCTTTTTGGAAACAGAACCACTGACCTTGCCGCCGTGGCGTTCGATCAGTTCTGCCGCTTCCTTTCTTCCCATGCTAGGGAGTGTTCCTGTGATCACAAATGTAAGATCTGCCAGCACATCGTCACTATCTGCTGCCTGTTGGCGCACCATATTGACACCGTGCTTTTGCATTCGCTCCAAGATCCCCAAACTAACCGGATCACGGAAATAAGCATAGATGGCTTTTGCACTGATCTCGCCAATATCATTGACCTCGATCAGTTTTTCCGGCTCTGCCTTTGCTACCGCATCGATCGATCCAAAATAGTCCAACAGCGATTTTGCCGCCGCTTTGCCGATCCCCGGTATGCCCAGTCCTGTCAGAAGGCGGTAGGCATCATTTTCCTTGGATGCCTCGATCATTCCGAGAAGTTTATCTGTATTTTTTTCTTTGCCCAGGATACCTTTTTCGATCAATTCTTCCCGGTATTCATAGAGTCCATAGATATCCGCAATGTCGTGCAGATAGTCCTGATGGATGAGTTCCTCAATATAGGCTGTGCCAAATCCCTTGATATCCATAGCATCGCGACCCACAAAATTGATGATATGGCGCTCCAGTTGTGCCGGACAGGTCGCAGAAGAACACTTAATGTCTGCCGTGTTTTCTTCCCGATAGGTCGGCGCTCCACACACCGGGCACTTATCCGGGATCACAAAGGTCTTTACCCCTGCCGGACGTTTGTCATGCAATACCTCTTTGACTTTAGGAATAATCTCTCCTGATTTGTAGACAAGGATGGTATCGCCAATCCCGATATCCAGATCATTGATAAAATCCTGATTGTGCAGGGTTGCCCGGCTGACCGATGTTCCACACAGACGGATCGGTTCAAAGATGGCAGTCGGTGTAATGCGCCCCGTGCGTCCTACCGACAACTCGATATCCAGTAATTTGGTCTCTTTTTCCTCCGGCGGGTACTTGTAGGCAATCGCCCAACGCGGTACTTTGGATGTATTTCCTAAAAGTTCACGGTCGGAGAAACGATTGATCTTGACCACTGCTCCGTCGATATCATATGCCAGATTCCCGCGGTTCTCCCCGATGGCACAGATGGCATTCCAGACTTCCTCGCCACTGTGGCAGACCCGGTAATCCTCAATGACCGGGATGTGCTGCAATTTCATATATTCGTATGCCTCGGTGTGGGTCAAAAATTGCCGTCCCACCGATTGCTGTAAATTAAAAATAAACATAGAAAGATGACGTTCTTTTACCACCTTGCTATCCAACTGCCGAAGAGTTCCCGCCGCACAGTTTCTTGGGTTGGCAAAAGTCTTTTTTCCCAGCAGTTCCTGTGTCTCATTCACATGAGAAAAGGCGGCTTCCGTCATATAGACTTCTCCACGGATCTCCAGATAGTCCGGTGCTTCCTTTAAAGTCGTCTTGACATCTTCGATCACCTTGGCATTTGCTGTGACATCCTCGCCAAAGTTGATGCCATCGCCCCTGGTCTCTGCCAGCACAAGTTTTCCCTCTTCATAGCGCAAAGACATGGAAAGTCCGTCGATCTTGTACTCAACGACAAACTCAGGATCTTCCAGTTTTTCCTGCATTTCCGCCACAAAGTTCATGACTTCTTCCTTGGAGAAGACATCCTGCAAACTCAGCATTGGCACATTGTGGCGCACCAATACACCTGCCTCCCTCTTAGCATTGCCACCGACTTTTTGTGTCGGAGAAGATGCGTCCACCAATTCCGGATGCTCTTTTTCAATCTGCTTTAGGCGCTGCATGAGCATATCATACTCATAGTCTGTAATCTCCGGTGCATCCATATTATAATAACGATTGCTGTGATATTCGATTTGCTCCCGTAATGTTCTGACTTCTTCCTTAATATCCATATCAACCTCTAAGTAATTTCTGTAACTCGGCAAATTCCGCCGCAGTGATTGGACGATACTGCCCTTCCGCAATACCATCCAGAGTCAGGTTCATAATTCGCACACGCTCCAGATCCCGCACATGATAACCACATTCCATACACATGCGACGAATCTGGCGGTTGAGTCCCTGGGTCAAAATGATGCGAAAAGTAAATTTGGATAACTTTTCTACTTTACATGGTCTGGTCGTGACTTTCAGTTCTGACAGATAGACCCCTGCTGCCATACGCTCTACAAAATCCGCATCAATCGGACGGTCTACGCGCACGATATACTCTTTTTCATGATGATAACGACTGCGCATGATCTGATTGACCAGATCTCCCTGATTGGTCATCAAAAGGAGTCCTCTGGAATTTTTATCCAGACGTCCTACCGGATAAAGCCGGGTCGGATAATCAATATAATCAACCACATTATACTTTTCCCGCTTTTCTGCCGTACATACAATGCCAATGGGCTTGTTGAATAAAAGCAGGACATCCTTGGGCTTTCCTATGACCTCTCGCCCACAGTATTCCACACAATCGGACATTTTAACCTTTTGTCCCATGCCAGCTACCTTGCCATTGACTAAGACTTTGCCTGCCTCGATACAGCGGTCCGCTTCTCTTCTGGAACAAATACCTGCTTCGCTCAAATATTTATTTAGGCGGATCTCTTCTTCTGCCATGGGTCTCCTTTCTATCCGATTCCTATAAGGCTACGAAAGGGACAGACCATATGGACTGCCCCTAAAGATACGTTATAAAAACTGCTTTTACTGTAAGTATTCTGTCTTGCAGTATCCCTGCTTGCCATTGTAATTGACCTTAGTCCATCCATCTGCATAAGACTCAATCACAGTGACCTGTTCTCCTGCGTAAGCAACTGCCACCTTGGAAGCCGTCTCGCTCATGCTCTCACGGACATTGACCGTGTTGGCAAGTGTGATCTCCTGTCCCTGGGTCAGGTTTGCACTGCTATTTGTTGACTGGCTTGTATCCTGTGTACTGTCGCCGGATACATCTGCCAGATAATCTGCCTTTACATAAGCCTTGGTGCCGTTGTAGTCAATCTTTGCCCAGCCATTTTCATCTGCATACCAGGTAACCTGTGTACCAGATGCCAACTGTCCTAAGAGATTGCCGTCCTCCGAAGCCGCATCACGCACATTGATCTTGTCCGTGGTGACCTTGGTCTTGGCATTGGCTGCTTCTGCCGCTTCGGCTGCCGCTGCCTCCTCTGCTGCCTTGGCTTCTTCTGCCGCCTTGGCTGCTGCTTCTTCCTCTGCCGCCTTGGCTGCCGCTGCTTCTTCCGCCGCCTTGGCTACAGATGCCTTGTAATCTGCTGCCCACTGCTTGATCGCATCCTGTAGGGTCGTATTGACAAAGGTGTTCAGATTTTCATCTGCCAGCATAGCCTCGTTACATTCCTGCTGTACCTCAGCCTGCAAAGCAAGTACATCGCTCTGCTGTTCAAAGGTGGCGATCAGGGATGAAATATCGGTATCCATATCAAATTCGCCATTGGACTGGTTGAAGGAACCATATACATTGTTGATATAGAGGCTGCCGTCATCCTTGGTCTGCACATAGAAGAAATCCAGACCTGCTGCCGGTGTATCAATATTTGCAAACTTGATCTGCAAATATACAGAACACAGATAAGAATTCTTGTCCAAACCGCGCTTAGTATAGACCTTTAAATTCTGGTACTTTTCAATGTATTGACTATAAAACTGGATATAACTGACTTCTGCATCTGAGATCGGAGTAGCAATCTGTTTGAGGGAATCGGTATCTCCTGCTGCATAATACTCATAGTATTTGGTGATCAGGTCATTGACTTCCTGATTGTCACTTTCCGCATACTGCTGATATGCGCCTGCCATCGGATCCTTGTCCGATGCCGTACCGTCTGTACATCTGGCAAGGATGAGCACCATAGCCACAAAGACGGCTGCTGCGCCAAAATATCTTGCATTCTTTTTGACAAATGCCGTGATCTTATCTATCTTTATCTTCTGAAAGAATTCTTTCACCTTCAACAATATCACCTCCAAAAAAATCTCCCCAACACATAGTGTTTTGAATGTAGACGACTGGATTCGAACCAGCGATCTTCGGAGTCGGAGTCCGATGCGTTATCCAACTACGCTACGCCTACCTAATACAAATCTTGTTTATTCTATCAAAATCACGAGCCAAAGTCAATGTAAGATGCATGCCAATGTTTGACAGAGCCAATAATTTCTTATAATATAGTTATTGTTAAATTTATGTCGCAATCTGCGACAGAATGGAGATTATCATGAGTTTTTCATATTTAAAAAAGATGCCGGACCCGGACACCATCAAAAGCGAATTTGCTATGACACCGGAAATGAAGCTCTTAAAGGCTGACAGAGATCAGCAGATTGCAGATATCATCACTGGAAAAGATGACCGTGTGCTCGCCATCATCGGACCATGCTCCGCAGACAACGAAGATTCTGTCTGTGAGTATGTCAACCGCCTGACCTCAGTACAGGAAAAGATCAAAGATCGCGTGCTCATCGTTCCTCGTATCTATACCAATAAACCCAGAACCACCGGTTCCGGTTACAAGGGCATTGCTTCCCAGCCGGATCCTACCAAGGCACCGGATATGGTCGAGGGTCTGATCGCCATGCGTAAAATGCACCTGCGTGCCATCCATGAGAGCGGTTTTACCTGTGCAGACGAGATGCTCTACCCGGAGAACTGGCCTTACGTTGAAGACCTGCTCTCCTACGTTGCCATCGGTGCACGTTCTGTAGAAGATCAGCATCATCGCCTTACCGTCAGCGGTTTCGATGTTGCCAGTGGTATGAAAAATCCGACCAGTGGTGACTTTTCCGTTATGCTCAATTCTGTATATGCTGCACAGCATGCGCATCACTTTACATTTTCCGGTTACGAAGTCCGCACGACCGGCAATCCTTTGGCGCATACGATCCTGCGAGGGGCTGTCAGCAAGCATGGCAATTGTGTGCAGAACTACCACTACGAGGATCTTGTTCGCCTTTCCGATATGTATGCCTCTATGGATCTTGTCAATCCGGCTACGATCGTGGATGCCAACCACTCCAACTCCAACAAGCAGTTCAAGCAGCAGATCCGTATCGTCCGTGAAATCATGATGAGCCGCCAGTTCTCAAGCGATGTCAAGAACCTGGTCAAGGGTGTCATGGTAGAAAGTTATCTGGAAGAAGGCTCCCAGAAGATTTCCGATCATCAGGTCTATGGCAAGTCTATCACCGACCCATGTCTTGGATGGGAAGATTCTGAGAAGTTGCTTTATATGATTGCCGAGTTGAATAAATAAGGGGTCTAAGAATGAAACGTGAACAATTAGGAAGCCGACTTGGCTTTATCATGCTATCAGCAGGATGCGCCATCGGCTGTGGAAATATGTGGAAATTCCCATGGATGTGCGGACAGAATGGTGGCGGCTCCTTTATGCTGGTCTATATCATCTGTCTGATCATCCTCGGCATTCCGGCTCTTACCATGGAATTTGCCATCGGCAGAGCCGCGCAGTCCAGTCCTCTCAATATGTATAAAAAATTGGAAAAGCCGGGGCAAAAATGGGGCGGTTTTGGCATTATCTGTCTGATCGGCAATCTGGCACTGATGGCATTTTACACCGTAGTATGCGGATGGCTGATCTACTATTTCTGCAAATATGTTGCCGGGAGACATCAGACTTTAGGATTTGCCTCCATGATTGCAAGCCCTACGATCAATGTGACTTTCCTGCTCATAACGGTTGTCCTTGCTTTTTTCATCCTGTCCTTTCATTTGCAGGGTGGGCTTGAGCGGATCACCAAATTTATGATGAGCGCACTTTTAGTGCTCATGCTGGTACTGGCAGTCCACAGCCTTTTATTAAAAGGTGCCGGACAGGGCTTACTCTTTTATCTGAAACCGGATATTTCCAAAATCAACGGATCTGTCATAGTTGCCGCCATGAACCAGGCATTTTTCACACTTTCCACCGGTATGGGAAGCATGGCGATCTTTGGCAGTTATATCGGAAAAGACCGCACCCTCATGGGAGAAGCCCTGCATGTCATCACACTGGATACTCTGGTCGCTTTTTTAGCAGGTGTCATCATCTTTCCAGCATGTTTTACCTATGATCTGGAAGTTGGTGCCGGACCGAGCCTTCTATTTGATACGATGGTAACCGTCTTTAATAATATGTCCGGTGGACGTGTTTGGGGATCCTTATTCTTTTTGTTTATGATCTTCGCTGCACTCTCCACTGTACTGGGTGTCTGTGAAAATATCCTTGCCATGGTCCGCGAACTGACCGGTTGGTCCAGACCAAAGGGAAGTCTGGTCTGCGGCATCATCGTCTTTTTGCTGGCACTGACAACAGCGCTCGGATTTAATGTCCTGCATTTCCAGCCATTTGCAGAAGGAACGACTTGGATGGACTTTTGGGACTTTGTTGTTTCTACTAACATACTGCCGCTGGGTTCTCTCGTCCTCGCCCTCTTCTGCTGTCATAAGTTTGGCTGGGGCTGGGATAATTTCTTCAAGGAAGCCAATACCGGTATCGGGCCTAAGATGAAGAACTGGCAGAAGCCAATCTTTACCTTTGTGGTACCTGTGATCATCGCCATCATTTATATTTATGGCATTGCGACTTTTTCTTGGAAGTAAATATTTCTATCATAACACAAAAACGCCGGTATTCACATTACTTGTCGATACCGGCGTTTTACTATTGCTTTTTCTGTTATTTCTTATTTCTTCGATAAAATTCTTTCTTTTGTTCATACATAGCCTTATCTGCTTCCTTTGTAAGATCTTCGATCGAATATCCGATGAATTCACTTGCAAGGGCATAACCCGCGGAAACACTTAAGCTTTTTACTTTTTCACCAGACCATGATGCTATAATCCGGTTCATTTCCAAAAGCGTTTCTTCTGCCTGTTCTTTTTTCATGGTTCCAAACACCACAAACTCGTCCCCGCCAATACGGAATGTCCTGCCCTTATTGCCTACAGCCTTCATAATACAGTCTGCGGCACCACAAATCAATTCATCTCCCGCTTCATGTCCCAAAGTATCATTGACTACTTTCAGGCCATTGATATCTATTAAGAACGCCACGAAATCCTCCGGCACCTGATTATCATAGGATTCCATCACATCATTATATGCAAAACGGCTAAATACACCTGTGAGTGGATCAATGGAAATCTTTACACTTTGTTCATTGAGCTTTTCGTCCATTTTTATTCGCTGCATCGTATAATATTCATTGATCCAGCGGACAATGACACTCACAATCTCAAACAGACAGATCAATGCACATAACAGCTGCACCAGAAAATTTGCAATATTTAAATTCAATGCGCTGGTAACTGTAAACCCTTGCGTCATAAGTTCTACTAAAATTCTTTTTCGCAGATACATGATACAGAGAATCCCTATAATCAACGCTCCAAGCTTTGCATAACGAAATACGCGCTTATAGTCCTTTGATTCTTCTACCTCACAATTCTCACATAAATAAGAAAGATAATCTCTCACTTTTTGTTTTGATAAAAAGTAGTGGACAACGCAGCAGGCTGCTGCCGCCAGCACATACGATAGCCAGTCGCAAAACAGTGGAAGAGCTGACCAGTTTAAAAGCAATTCGTGGAATATCGTCGGGAAAAACAATGCATACGGCACAAACATGATTGCTCCATATAAAAAGGTATTTAGCATAGCTAACAATGCAATACCAATATAGATATGTTTACGTGGCTTGCGAAAATAAATACCAAAAATCAAACTTGCAACGATAGCAAACAGAATTCTAGCCACCACAAACATAAGGGAGCGGATTGGCACACCACTTACAATTGGCGAATACAGCAAATCCAACGCAGAAGTTGCAAAGGAAGCTATCCATATAGAAGTCAGTGCAAATACACACATAACGGGAACACTTCCTTCTATGCCAAACACCATCGCTGCAACAATGACTAAAATATGTAATGTCGTCGACGATATCATCGGGAACTCAATATATCCAAGATATGAAAATGCAAAAATGGCTTCCAGTGCCATCAATACCAACACAATTTCGCGCTTTTTCCTTTTCGTAAGCGCAACACCATACAATGTCTGAAAACGGTTCATAATTTCACCTGTCCTTCACTCATTATTATCTCTATGCTTTGATTGCCCAGCGTAGCTTTGTAGATCTTGCTCTTCCATTCTGGGCACATTCCTGGGCAGAAGGTCGAATCACATCCTTCGCATAGGAAGAATAAATCCCCTCTTGATATCCCTGTTTCAACGCTTTTTTCACTAATTTGTCCTCACCGGAGTGAAACGTCAAAATAGCCACTCGTCCACCCGGTTTTAATACTCCCGGCAATTTCTCCATAAACTCATAGAGAACTTCAAATTCCTGATTCACATCAATACGCAGTGCCTGGAATACTCTTTGGCATGTTTTCTTTACCGTATCCTTCTGCTCTTTTTCCGGCAGAAACGATAAGGTTTGTTCAATCACTTCGCGTAATTTTGTCGTGGTATCTATACGATTTCCTTTGCGTATCTCATCGGTGATTGCCTTCGCAATCTCCTCGCAATATGGTTCATCTGCATTCTCATCCAACATTCCTGCGAGTTCTTCTTTTGAAATCGTATCTAGTCGCTCTGCTGCACTGATGCCAGTTTGTTGATTTAAGCGCAAATCCAGCGGTCCATCCACTTTGAATGAAAATCCTCTCTTCGGATTGTCTATCTGCATGGATGATACACCCAGGTCTGCCAGAATAAAATCAAATCCTCCTGCCTCCTTTGCAATCTCATCAATGGTGCAGAAGTTTTGCAATTTTATCGTTAGTATTTCCTCTCCATATCCCAAATCTGCCAATCGTTTCTTTGTCTTTGCAGATTCTTCCGGATCTACATCGGTAGCATACATATGTCCTTCGCCTTTTAAACAGGCGAGCATAGCTTTTGTGTGTCCGCCATAACCAAGTGTAGCATCAAAGCCTGTCTCCCCTGGTTTGATATCCAGAATATCGATAATTTCTTTTACCATAATAGAAATATGCATCCCCGCCGGGGTATTCCCTTTACTTATGACATGATCAATGGTGTCCTGATACTTCTCCGGCTGGAGTTCTTTATATTTCTCTTCAAATTTCTTTGGGTACTTTCCTTTATAGCGTACACGCCTTTTATGCGGTGTCTGTGTTTCCTGATTCATTGTCTCTCCTTACAGTATCAAATAACTACTTCTATCATACCATAATTTCGAGTGCAGAATCTTTCTTTTTTACATTGTTTGCCTTTTTAAGCAACTTCTTTTTTCATTGCCTTGTAACCGATCAAAACGGTCCATACATAAGCACAGGTTTTTGGAATCATCAACATACCGATCATTGGAATAACATCTGCCCACAACACAACCGGAATGTAGAAACCAAAGCTCAATACAATCGTAAGCCACATAAAACGAAAGGATGCATCGTTATTCTCTTTTGCACTCTTATAAAACAATACAATAACCAGAATTCCCAGCAATGCAAAAGGAATATTACGGTAAATCCCCCAGGAAAGTGGAGCAGATGCGCTAAGCCATGCATTCTGCGGCATCATACATAAAACAATTCTAAGTGCCGCAAGAACATAGACCGCTGCTGTTGTTGCCTTATGACCTGTAATCTGATATCTCTCACGCCATACATAATATAAAATCACATAAAAAATAGTCATGGTAACCGATGTAATCCACTTACCCAGACCAAGCTGTACGGTGTAATTTTCAAGACCTGTTGTACAAAGAGCCCATGCTCTTGGAACCAGATGGAAGGCATCGCCACTTCCCAAAAGAACTGCCATGATTCCAAACATAGTAAACTGACGATTTCCCTTGCTGTTACGGATCATCAAAATTCCGATTGTGATTACCGAAATCAAATATACGGCATCAAATACTGTTTCTACTATTGCTTGCATAATAAATTCCTCTTTTCTTTTATATATTTTATATTGAATTATGCTTTTACCCTGACAGTAAAATCATAATAACAACCATTTTGAACACTGTTCATTTTGAGTCTAAAATGTTCCCACCGCTTCCGGTGGGAATACTTAATATATTGTTTTATCGACTAACATCAAAACGGATGACGGATTATAATCCTGACGAATGACTGCTACTAACATCAAAGAAAACAGGATGTCCGCAAACTGTTCCTCTGTAAATTGTTCATCAAAGGCATCCGGACGGATTTTTGCATCATGTTTTAATACTTCACATAATCCATGCAAAATATGTTTCCACGTCTGCATCATCAATTTTTTCCCATTTGCTTTTTCATCACGCACAAATCCCAAAGAATGAAACGAAAAGAATCCCGGAAATTGCTGGTTGCCCTGTTCCAATCGTTCATAGATCCATACGATACAGCTTGTAACATCACAAAACACCTGCTCATCTTCCGGATGAAAAAATATTTCGTGCCAGACACTCTCAATGGTCGCTCCTAGTAAATCCGCCTTTGATTCATAATAATTATAAATCGTACCTGCGGAAACAGAACACTTAGAAGCAACTGCACGTATACTCAATGCAGTCCATCCATTCTCCATAATCAGTTCCCGACTAGCTGCTAATATATCTTCTTTTGAAGTAGCAAGAGGGTTCATAACGATACCTCCCCGTATCTGAATTCGGAATAACATTCCGTATTGAACACTGTTCACTTTGAGAATATACACCGATTTTTTTCATTTGTCAACCCGTTTTTTGCTTTCTCTCAAGTAATAAATCGTCGGTACCACAACCATCGTCAACACGGTAGAAAACAGCAATCCAAACAACAAGGTTACCGCCATTGGCGCAGACATTGGATCCTTTGAAACAATCAGCGGAACCAGACCTATACAGGTCGTCACACTCGAAATCATAATCGGGCGGAATCTGGCAGCCACGGCACTTCGGCAGGCTTCCCTGACGCTCTCACCATTTCTTCGTTTTTCATCAATCACTTCAATCAAAAGAATACCATTGTTTACCACGATTCCAAAAAGAGCCACAATACCAAGCAGTGCCATTGCCTGGATATTCATATTTAAAATCCATAAACCAAAACAGCATCCGATCATGGATAGCGGAATCGATGTCAGGATATTAAATGGTTTTCCAAAATCTTTAAACTGCAACAACAGAATGATATAAATAATCAAGATTGCCACACCCGCTGCCTTGATTAGATCCACAATCAAAGACAACATATTGCTCATCTCACCCTGCTCTACAATCGTCACGCCACTCGTATCCATCTGATCCAGATACTTCTTTTCAAACTGTGCTTCAATATTGCCTGATACATAGCCTGACTGCACACCGGAAAGAACTTTAACATAACGTTTTCCATTATAGTGGTTAATCAGCGGAACTGTCGGCTCTAACGTAATATCAGCCACTTGTCCAAGCAATACGTGTGTTTCACTTACGCTTCCTGAAATTGGGAGATTTTTTAATTCCTCCAGACTATCCACTTTGGCACGAACCACAATATCCATTTCATCTTCCGAGCCGGTATAGGTCGATGCCGTTGCGCCCATAAGACTTGTATTTAACTGCTTTACAATATCATATTTCAAAAGTCCGTACCCAGACAGACGTTCACTGTCTAAGTTCACTTTATATTCGTATTGGGCGTTCACTGACGTATCACGCACATTCGTGGTTCCTTCAATCGTCGACAAATCCTCTACCATCTGTGTCGCTAAGGCATTGATTTCCTCCATATCATCACCAGAAACTGTGTAAACGATTTTATCATCTGCCGGCATAGAATATTCCAGACATTTTACCTCAATCGTTGCTCCGGAAACACGCTCATTGATTTCCTGCTGCAACTGTTTTGCCGCCTTTTCTGTACTACCAGCTTTTTTTAGCGCATCCTCATCCAGTTCCATCATAATACGTCCTGCATTATCTGCATCGCTTAAGGATGGCACGGAGATAAAGAAGCTTGGAAGACCTCCCCCCACTGCAGAAGTATAATGAGAAACCAGATTACTGTCGTCCAAAATCTGTTCCACTTCATCCATCGTGTTTGCTGTCGCGTCAAGATTCATCGTTTCCCCTTGCACATCAAGGTATAAAATCGGTTTTGACGAATATGGGAAAAACTGCATACCCAATTGTGTAACGAGGACAGCCGCCAATCCCAATGTCGCAAAAGCCACCACGAGCGTTCGCTTCGGATAGCGCATGCCCACCCCTAGCAAACGGTCAAAAAATGTAAAAATTATATTTTCCTTTTTGTTCTTCTTTTCCTTTTCCGGTTTAAAGAAGAAATAAGCAAGTACCGGGATACCACACATAGCCATGATATAAGAAGCAACCAGAGATGTAATAACAACAGTTGGAATGGTACCAGCCACTTTTCCTATCGCTCCCGGTACAAAATATATAATGCCAAAAGTCACAATCGTCGTCAGTGTACTTGTCAAAACTGGCAGCCATGTCTCTTTCACACCACCAATAATCGCTGCTTCTTTTTCTTCCCCTGCATTCATGCGCTGCTGGATTGCCTCACTGATTACAACCGCGTTATCTACTAAAATACCCAGACTGATAATCAGCGCCGCTATCGAGATAAATTGAAATTCAATACCGAGCAAATACATGACGGTAAATGTCACCAAAATACTAATCGGAAGTGCTGTACTAATCACAAGTGCATTGCGAATTCCAACACCAATCAATACCACAACCATAATCAGTAGGATACTCTCGATCAAATTCCAGATAAAGCCATTGATATTTTCACTGATGGCTTCCGGTGCATACATAACTTCATGAAAATCCAAATGCTCCGGCAATTGCTTCTTAATTTTGTTGATTTCACTGCGCACATCTTTACCGACATTTACGGCATTCACGCCTTCGTCAAAGGTGCCGACAAGCAAGATACAGGATTTTCCATCCTGTTCATAATATTTATCACTTGTATTTTCCACATAGACATTGGCAACATCTTTTAGTTTTACAAAAGACAGACTATCCTCTGCACCGCCAATCACGGTATTTTCAATGTCAGACAGGCTTGTAAAAAGCCCATCACTTGTCACGGTCACTGTCCCGGAATCATAGTCGATACTGCCCGCCGGAATATTGAGATTTTGCGCCTGCATCAGTGATAAAATATTCTCAATCGAAACATGATACGACTGCAGTTTTTGAATATCTGCTTCCACGACAACCTGCTTCTTACTAACGCCTTCTAACGAAACCGAAGATACATGATCGACCGATTCCAATTCATCCTTGATGGTCTTTGCATAAGATGCCAGTTCTTCCGTGGAATAAGCTTCTCCGGATAGACTGATGATAAACTGGTTGTTTGCCACCAATTTTGTATTAACATTAGACGTCTGGCACATATCCGGCAATTCTGATTGTGCGTCCGATACGCACTCACGCAGCTTTGACTCGACATCTTCTATCGCTACACTTGTATCATAATATACAATAATAGCACTTGCAGATTCCATGCTCATACTGGTCGTATAATCCACATGTTCTAATGTGCCTATTTCATCTTCCAACTTATCCGTCACATATTCTTCTACTTCTTCCGGTGATGCCCCCGGATAAATGGTTGTCACCAATGCGACCGCTATCGAAGTGTCAGGATTTTCCTGTTTTGGCACAAGATAATAGCTGATGCCGCCAATGAGTACAATAATAAGCAGAAAGAACACAACAATCGTCCGATTATGTAATAATCCTTTTGTTAATTTATCCATACTATGCTGCCCTCCTAGTCCTGCTTTTCATAAGACACAGCACTTCCTGTACGAACCAGCTTCATGCCTTCACAGATGATTTTTTCTCCGGCTTTGGTGCCCTCCACCAGTACCTGATCATCACTTATTTCTAACACAGTCACATACTCGCGTTTTGCTCTTCCATCTTCCACGACATAAACGTAATCGTTGCCATCATTTAAAATAACGGATAGTGGCAGCCAGATACCGGTACGCTCTCCAATATTGATTTTGACTGTCGCAAGTTCTCCTAAATACACATCCGGATCTGCGGTATCTACCGTCACATCCGTCGCATAAGTCCTAGTATTCTCATCCGGGGTCACATCTATGCTCTTAATGTTTCCAGAAAACGTCTTGTCTCCAATCTGGATCTGTGCGGTCATACCGGCAGAAAGGGATGTAATATCTGTCTGTGACACACCGAAATTGATCACAACATCATGCGTTGCCAAAACAACCGCCGGCATGATCGGTGTTGAAACACTGCCCTCTGTCGCAGAAACATTGACCACATATCCCGCCTTTGGTGCTTTCAGAGTGCATTTATCTACTGCACTCTGTGCCTTTTCCACATTGTCTGCAGCATTATCATAGGCTTCGTTGGCATTATCCAAGGCATCTCGCGCAGAGTCCAATCGTTCTTTCTGGGCTTTTGCCTCATCGGAATCTGCCCCTTCTTTTGCCTTTTTATCATAGGCTTCCTGAGCACTGTCTACATTTCGCTGATAGACTTCCAAGGTGCTTTGCGCAGAATCCAGTTCCAACTTGGTAGAATAATACTCGGTATTGGTCTCCGGCATATTGCCAAGGCTGCCGTTGCCCGGTTTATACTGCGACATGCCATCCAACTTGCTCTTGAGGGCATCCACCTTTTTCTGTTGCTCATCCCTTCTTGCTATGGCATCGTTTAAATTTTCCGATTCACGTTTTGTACCACAGGCTGTCGCATAGTCCTCCTGTGCATTCTCATAAGATTCCTGCGCATTCCTTCTTGTCTTGTCCGCATATTCCAAAGTCCGATTGGTGCTATCCAACTGATCCTCTGCATCCCCGGCATCCATGGTACAAAGGATCTGTCCCTCTGCGACCTCCTGCCCTTTTTCGACATTGACGCTCTCGATCGTTCCTACTGTTTCAAAGGTACACCGGATGGTTTCTGCCGGCTGGACAATTCCCGTATAGGAAAGACATACATCAGTGCCGGTCTCGCCCGCCTCCATGACCTTGACCTGATAAACCTTTTCCGCCACCTGTTCTTCCTTTTGCTTCTGCTTGCGGATAACTACGATAAAACCGATTGCCACCGCCAAAACTACCAAAAGCAAAAACACCCAGACCTTCTTATTTTTTAATATCTTTTTCCCTTTTTCCATAATAAATCTCCTGCCATTTTCTTACTTTAATTTTAAGGCATAGCGACCATCTTTTACAAGAAAGGACAGAAGATCAATTCTTAAATTTTTATAAATTAAGCCACAGGTGGGCTTTTTACCATGCACGAGGTGCACATCCAGACACAAAGAAACCGATGGCACAAAGTCGTATTCTGACTCTGCTCCATCGGTGTCTTTTCTTAAACCTAAATTATAAATTAGAATATCCCATCAGATATTCGTCCACTTCCCTTGCACAATCACGTCCCTGTCGGATTGCCTTCACAACCAGCGACTGACCGGTATGCATATCGCCCGCAGTAAAGATCTTGTCTACCGAAGTGGCAAACTTTCCTGCCTCCGTAGCGACATTGGTCCTGCCATCCACTTTCACCTTAAAGGCATCCGTCACATAAGGCTGGCTTCCCAAAAATCCTGCGGCAATCAGCACCAGTTGACATGGTACTTCTTTTTCTGTACCTTCCACCGGAACCATCATGCGTCTGCCGGTCTTTTCGTCCGTCTTGGATTCCAAACTGACAAGGATGACGCTCTTTAGGTTGCCGCTGCGGTCTTTCTTGAATTCCTTGACCGTCGTTGTATAAATACGAGGATCATGTCCAAAGACTGCAATCGCCTCTTCCTGACCATAATCTGTCTTGCAGACCAGCGGCCATTGTGGCCAAGGATTGCTCTCCCGTCTCTCATCCGGTGCCTTCGGCATCATTTCCAGTTGTGTGATGGATTTGCAGCCATGACGTATGCAGGTACCCACACAGTCATTACCGGTATCACCGCCACCGATCACGATCACATCTTTATCCTTTGCAGAGATAAAAGTTCCTTCTTTTAAGCCATTGTCCCACAGGCTCTTGGTCGTGGAAGTCAAAAAATCTACCGCAAAATAGATACCTTTGGCCTCTCTGCCCGGTGCCTGGATGTCTCTTGGATTAGATGCCCCGCATGCTAGGATAACAGCATCATATTCAGCCAAGAGTTCCTTTGGCTTGATGTCTTTGCCCACATCCACATTAGTCTTAAAGGTAATGCCCTCTTCTTCCATAACAGCGATCTTGCGGTCAATGATCTGCTTTTCCAGTTTCATATTCGGAATACCGTAACGAAGCAGACCACCCACGCGGTCATTTCGCTCATAGACCGTCACGGCATGTCCTCTGGAATTGAGTTGGTCTGCTGCGGCAAGTCCGGAAGGACCGGAACCGATGACCGCGATCTTTTTGCCGGAACGATTGACCGGCGGCTTTGCGTCTGCCAGACCATGTGCATAGGCATATTCAATGATAGCACGCTCATTTTCCTTGGTCGTAACCGGATCTCCGTTCAGCCCGCAGGTACATGCCTTTTCACAAAGTCCCGGGCATACACGGCAGGTAAATTCCGGGAAATTGCTGGTCTTGTGCAAACGCAGGTATGCCTGCTCCCAGTTTCCGTGATAGACCAGATCGTTCCACTCCGGTATCAGGTTGTTGAGAGGACAACCTGATGTCATCCCCTTGATCGTCATACCTGACTGGCAGAAAGGAACACCGCAGTCCATACAACGTGATCCCTGTCTCTGCTGTTCTTCTGTCGAAAGTGGAATATGAAATTCGTTAAAATTCTTGATTCTCTCCTTTGCGTCGATCGCCTGTGACTCCTGACGCTCATATTCTAAAAATCCTGTTGCTTTTCCCATTGGTATCTCCTTTCTCTTACTTTGTCAAAGCGTTGAACGCCTCGATCTGCGCCTGCTCACTGCTGAGTCCCTTTTCTTCCATCTGGACAATGGTCATCATCATCTTCTTGTAGTCGTGAGGCACGATCTTTTTAAATTTCGGCAGATACTCGCTAAAGTTATCAAATATCTCCTTGCCCTTCTTGGAATTGGTGTAAGCAACGTGTTCCGTAATGATCTCCTTTAATTCCAAGACATCATACTTATCTGTCACCGGTTCCAAAGATACCATGGTCTTATTGAGTTTTCGGTAAAGGGATGCATCTTCATCCAGTACATAAGCGATTCCGCCGCTCATACCGGCTGCAAAGTTCTTTCCGGTCTGTCCTAAGACTACAACACGTCCGCCGGTCATATATTCACAACCGTGATCGCCACAGCCCTCTACAACCGCAGTCGCACCGGAGTTTCTAACACAGAAACGCTCTCCGGCTACACCATTGATAAAGGCTTTACCGCTGGTCGCACCGTAAAGTGCCACATTACCGATAATGATATTTTCATCTTCTTTATAAGTTACACCTGTTGGCGGATAAACAACTAACTTTCCGCCGGAGAGTCCCTTACCAAAGTAATCATTGCTGTCGCCGACAAGTTCAAGCGTCAGCCCCTTCGGAATAAAGGCACCAAAACTCTGTCCACCGGCACCGTTACACTGTACCGTAAAGGTATCTTCCGGCAAAGATTCGCCAAAACGTCTGGTGATCTCCGCACCAAAAAGGGTACCTACGGAACGGTCGGTATTGGTCACATCGATCTGTACGCCCTTTTTGCTTCCGCTTTCCAAAGCGTCCTTAAACTGTTTCAAAAGGATCTTTTCATCTACCGTCTTTTCCAACTGGAAGTCAAATACATTTTTCTTGTTGTAACAGATCTTGCCTGCATCCTTGGCATATGGGTTGTCCAGAATCGCAGAAAGATCGATCTTTGCATATCTGCCCTGTTTTGCACTCTCCTTTACTTCCAAAAGATCCGTACGGCCTACCAGTTCATCTACGCTGCGCACGCCAAGTTTTGCCATGTATTCACGCAGTTCCTGTGCAATAAAGCGCATAAAGTTGACAACATATTCCGGTTTTCCGGTAAAACGCTTGCGCAGTTCCGGATTCTGAGTCGCAATACCGACCGGACAGGTATCCAGATTGCAGACACGCATCATCACACATCCCATGGTAACCAACGGTGCTGTCGCAAAGCCGTATTCCTCGGCACCAAGCATGGCAGCGATCGCAACATCACGACCACTCATGAGTTTACCGTCTGTCTCAATGACAACCTTGTTGCGCAGCCCATTCATAGTCAGTGTCTGGTGTGCTTCTGCAAGTCCAAGTTCCCATGGAAGTCCGGCATTGTGGATGGAACTTCTCGGTGCAGCACCGGTACCTCCATCATAACCGGAGATCAAAATAACCTGTGCTCCTGCCTTGGCTACACCGGAAGCAACTGTTCCGACGCCCGCCTCTGAAACCAGTTTCACAGAAATTCTGGCGTTTTTATTTGCATTTTTCAGATCGTAGATCAACTGTGCCAGGTCTTCGATCGAATAAATATCATGATGTGGTGGCGGTGAGATCAAGGATACGCCCGGTGTAGAAAGTCTTGTCTTGGCGATCCAAGGGTAAACTTTCTTGCCCGGCAAATGTCCTCCTTCGCCCGGCTTTGCTCCCTGTGCCATCTTGATCTGGATCTCCTTGGCACTTACTAAATAACGGCTGGTAACACCAAATCGACCGGATGCCACCTGCTTGATGGCAGAGCAACGGTTCTTTCCATCCTTGCCGATGGTAAGTCTTTCTTCTTCCTCACCACCTTCACCGGAATTGGATTTTCCATGCAACATATTCATGGCAATTGCCATAGTCTCATGCGCTTCCTTGGAGATAGATCCATAGGACATAGCACCTGTCTTAAATCGCTTGACGATCTCATCTACGGATTCGACTTCATCAATGCTGATAGCCTTTTTCGGATATTTGAAATCCAAAAGTCCGCGTAGATTCATAATGGTATCGTCCTCTTTGTTGACAAGTGAGGTGTATTCCTTGAAGGTATCATAGTCGCCGGTTCTGGTAGAAAGCTGTAGCAAGTGAATGGTCTGTGGGTTATATAGATGTTCTTCCTTGCCACTGCGCATCTTGTGTGCGCCCTTGCTGTCCAAGGTATTATCCGTATGCAGATCCAAAGGATCAAATGCCTGTGAATGCAGCATTTCTACATCCTTTTGGATATCCTCGATACCGATACCGCCGATACGGCTGACCGTTCCTTTAAAGTAACGATTTACCACATCCTCATTGATACCAATGGCCTCAAAGATCTTGGCACCCTGATAAGACTGGACGGTAGAAATGCCCATCTTGGATGCGATCTTGATAATGCCGCTGATAACGGCTTCATTATAAGAATCCACCGCTGCATAGTAATCTTTATCAAGCATGTTAAGATCGATCAGTTCTTGGATACTTTCCTGTGCCAGATATGGATTAATGGCAGATGCGCCATAGCCCAAAAGGGTTGCAAAATGGTGCACCTCGCGCGGTTCTCCACTCTCCAGGATCACAGAAAGGCTCGTCCTCTTTTTGGTCTGTACCAGATACTGCTGCAAGGCAGAAACTGCAAGCAGGGATGGGATGGCTACATGGTTTTCATCCACGCCACGGTCGGACAGAATGATGATATTAGCGCCCTCTCTGTGCGCACGATCCGCCTCCACATAAAGGTGATCGATGGCTTTTTCCAAAGATGTATTCTTATAATAAATGATCGGGATAGTCTCAACCTTAAATCCCTCCACATCCATATTCTTGATCTTTAGCAGGTCTGTATTGGTCAGGATCGGATTGTTGATCCGAAGCATCTTACAGTTTTCTTCTTTTTCCTCTAAGACATTGCCACTCTCACCCAGATAAATGGTCGTAGATGTCACGACCTTCTCACGGATGGAGTCGATCGGCGGATTGGTTACCTGTGCAAACAACTGCTTGAAATAGTTAAAGAGCGGCTGATGCTGGTTAGACAAGACTGCCAGCGGTGTATCGATACCCATGGCACCGATGCCCTCTGCCCCATTGAGTGCCATTGGCAGGATGGAAGTCTTTAAGTCCTCGTAAGAATAGCCAAAGGCTTTCTGCAACTTGGCACGTTCTTCCTTAGTGTGGTTCGGTACACGTTTATTCGGTATCTTCAGATCATGCAAATGTACCAGATTCTTGTCCAACCACTCACCATAAGGCTGCTTGGTCGCATAAGCGGTCTTTAATTCATCATCATCGATCAGACGTCCGGCAACCGTATCTACCAAAAGCATCTTGCCCGGCTTTAAACGGTCTTTGGATAAGATCCTGCTCTCATCGATCGGCAGTACACCAACCTCGGAGGAAAGGATCAGATAGTCGTCCTTGGTCACATAATATCTGGATGGGCGCAGACCGTTTCGATCCAGAACTGCTCCCATGATATCTCCATCTGAGAAAAGAATGGATGCCGGTCCGTCCCAAGGTTCCATCATAGTTGCATAATACTGATAAAAATCCTTGCGTTCCTGATTCATCGCCTGGTTGTTGATCCACGGCTCCGGTATGGTCATCATGACGGCAAGCGGCAATGGCAGTCCGTTCATGACCAAAAATTCCAAGGTATTGTCAAGCATTGCTGAGTCAGAACCGGAAGTGTTGACAACCGGTGTAATCTTAGAAAGTTCTGTCTCTAAGAACTCAGAATACATGGTCTCCTCTCGAGAGAGCATACGGTCTGCATTTCCCTTGATCGTATTGATCTCTCCATTATGTACGATAAAACGATTCGGATGTGCTCTCTCCCAACTTGGATTGGTGTTGGTGGAGAAACGGGAATGTACGATAGCGATCGCAGACTCGTAATCTTCATCATGCAGATCGGTAAAGAATGTGCGCAACTGTCCTACCAGAAACATACCCTTATATACGATCGTACGGCTGGAAAGTGAAACCACATAGGTATTCTCACAGGTCTGCTCAAACACACGTCTTGCCACATACAACTTGCGGTCAAAATCCAGTCCTGCCTTGACATCTGTCGGCTTTTTCACAAATCCCTGCATAATATAAGGCATACAATCGATTGCTTTCTTTCCAAGAACCTTTGGATTGGTCGGTACATCTCTCCAACCCAAGAATTCCATGCCTTCCTTTTCCACAATGATCTCAAACATCTTCTTTGCCTGATTGCGTTTCAACTCATCCTGCGGGAAAAAGAACATACCTACACCATAGGTTCTCTCCCCTCCCAGATCTATGCCAAGATTACCCGCGATCTTACTAAAGAACTTATGTGATACCTGCAACATAATACCAACACCGTCGCCTGTCTTCCCCTCAGCGTCCTTGCCGGCTCTGTGTTCCAGATTCTCTACGATCTTCAAAGCATCTGACACTGTCTGATGTGTCTTGATCCCTTTCATACTGACAACGGCACCGATACCGCAGTTATCATGTTCAAATTCCTGTCGATATAAGCCCGTCTTCTGATTCTTATTCTCCATCGTATCCATCCTCTCTGTATATCTTTTCCTTCCCGAAAATTCATCTGTCGCTAACTAATATACTCCTGCTTTTCCCGTTTGTAAACAACTTTTTCTTCTATATTGTCTGATTATTCGACTATTTTATTGTATTTGCATAATTGTCTGCCTTTATTTATTATTTTCACATCTATGCATACTATTTGTATGCTATACAGGTACATATGTACGCGTAGAAAAACACTTTTCCGGTATTTACCGGGCATCTTTTTACAATACAAAAAGATTTTTAACGAACACGATCAAAAGCGGGTTGACAAAACACTCCAAATAAATGCCACTTGCCATCATCCCGAAAAGTCCCAGCACATATAAAAGATATTTTGGCAGGCTTTCCCTGCTCTCCAATTCTTTACGCCGAATAAAAAGCCAATACAAATAAGCAAAGAGCATGCCATAGACGATCCATTGTGGGAATAAGGCTGCTGCTCCCAGTACCAGACCTTTCCAACCGTAGATCTTTAGAAAAGACATGAGGAAAATTCCAAGCCAGATGCCGCCCAATCCACTGGCAATATAATATAAGGCTTTTCGCATCCTCGTCAGCCCACATAGGGTCAAGAGCAAAAGGAGTTCGCTTCTTCGTATGACCACATACCAGAAAAAATTTCTGCTGTCACTGATATTGGCATCGAGCCGTTCCAGACAGATCCTGCTCCAGCCTGCCACCTCCGCGATCTCCTCCCACAAGAAAAAGCGCGCCAAGATCAAGGCAATAAAAAAAGACAAAAGAAATACCCCTCTCTTGCTCCTCCAGCGATGCAGGTGGATCGTCATCGGGAATTTCCTCTGTCTGTGATATGCATCATAATATGAATACTGCTTCATTTGGTTTCACCCCCTGTCCAAATCATCCTTATTCATCTTATGATACCGTACCCGTTTTATGCTATTTATCCTTGTTGTAAGACCTTGACCTGATATGCAAGAATTGCCGAAACCGTCTTGGAATCCTGCATACGCCCAGCGTAGATCTCTGTCAAGAGATCTTCCATCTTCCATGCCTTGATCTCGATGGACTCTGCCTCATCCAAATGCTGCTGTCCCGGATGCAGACCAGTCGCCAAATAGACATCGATAAATTCATCGCAAAAGGCAACGGTGGTCTTTAAGGAAATGAGTGGTTCGATCCGGTCACAGGTATAACCTGTCTCCTCGGTCAATTCTCTTTTTGCACAGACCATGGTATCTTCCGTCACGCAATCTCTGGATCCTGCCGGGATTTCCCACGTCATGCGTTTTAAGGCATGACGATACTGGTGCACCAGCACGATCCTGCCATCTGGCAAGACCGGTACAACTGCCGCCGCTCCTTTTCTATGACTCACAAAATCCCATACTTCCGTGTGTCCGTTGGGCAGGCGCACGGTGTCTGCATAGACATCCAGGATAGAGCCTTTATAAACCAGTTCCCTCTTTTCCACCTCTACATGTTCCATCTTTCTCACTCCTTCTGATAAAAAGAATGCGCCTTCCGCACATTCCCGCACCAAGATAAGTTTGTAAAAAAATAGTCAGCTTTCGCTGACTATTTTTTATTTTGCATAATCCGTTACTCTTGATTCACGAATTACATTTACTTTGATCTGTCCAGGATAATCTAATTCTGACTCAATTCTCTTAGAAATATCCCGCGCCAACAATACCATCTCTGCATCATTGACCTGTTCAGGAACTACCATTACCCGAACCTCTCTACCTGCCTGAATAGCAAAAGATTTTTCGACTCCCTTAAATCCATCGGTAATCTCTTCTAACTGTTGTAATCTGTTTGAATATGCTTCTAATGTCTCGCGTCTTGCGCCAGGTCTTGCTGCACTGATCGTATCAGCAGCCTGTACCAAGCATGCGATCAATGATTCCGGCTCCACATCGCCGTGGTGTGCCTCAACCGCATTGATAACAATCGGTGATTCCTTGTATCTCTTACAAAGTTCTACACCGAGTTGTACATGTGTACCTTCCATCTCACGGTCAACTGCCTTACCAATATCATGAAGTAAACCTGCACGTTTTGCAAGTCTGACATCCTCGCCAATTTCTGCAGCAAGCAGTCCTGCCAACTGTGCTACTTCAATAGAATGCTTTAAGACATTCTGACCATAACTGGTACGATATCTCATCTTACCAAGAAGTTTGACAAGTTCCGGATGTACGCCGTGAACACCTACTTCAAGTGTTGCAGCCTCACCCTCTTCACGAATCAAAGTCTCTACTTCTTTCTGAGCCTTCTCAACCATTTCCTCAATTCTAGCCGGGTGAATACGACCATCTACGATCAACTTCTCTAAGGCAATTCTAGCCACTTCACGTCTGACCGGGTCAAATGCGGAAAGAATAACTGCTTCCGGTGTATCATCAATAATCAATTCTACACCTGTCAAGGTCTCAAGGGTACGGATATTACGTCCCTCACGACCAATGATTCTTCCCTTCATTTCATCATTTGGAAGCTGAACAACAGAGATTGTTGTCTCGGCAACATGATCTGCGGCACACTTCTGGATTGCGGTAACCACAATATCCTTTGCCTTCTTGTTTGCTTCCTCTTTTGCCTGCGCAACGGATTCTTTGATCAGTTTTGCAGTGTCAAGTTTAACATCTTCTTCAACAGTTTTTAAAAGTATTTCTTTCGCTTGTTCGGAGGTTAATCCTGAGATTCTTTCTAGTTCCTGTACTCTTTGCTGATTTAACTTCGCAACTTCTTCTTTCTGCTTGTTAACCGCACGTTCCTTGGCAGTATATTCAGCCTCACGCTTCTCAAGAGCCTCTAATTTCTTGTCCAGATTCTCTTCCTTCTGAAGCACACGGTGTTCATTGCGCTGAATTTCTGCTCTACGCTCACGAATCTCTTTTTCGAGTTCATTCTTGGTCTTCATAGACTCTTCCTTAGCCTCTAAAAGAGCTTCACGCTTCTTGGTCTCTGCATTCTTGACTGCCTCGTCAATGATCTCACGAGCCCTGTCTTCTGCACTGCCAACTTTCTTTGCAGATGCCTTCTGGTAGGAAGCATTTGCAATGGCAAGAGACACCGGAACTGCCACGACTAACGTAACAACCGCTGTGATTATTATCGCAAGCACAGGAGCACCTCCCTTATTTAATTTTATTGTACATACATCATGAAAAATTACTAATCTGCATATAAATACAACAATTAAATTTTATACTTTCTTATATGGCTTGTCAAGAATATATCCCTCAATCCCATTCCGAAAATCCGCCCCGCAAGACACGGCTGATATCGCCGGATGTGAAGCCTCTCTGCATGAGAAAACGATACATCTTGGCTTCTTCCTGCCGCGTTGCATGCTCCGGATCATAGCCTTTCTTCTGCAATAAGGCTGCAATCAACTCCATCTGGGATTGTTCCAATTCTTCTTCCATACAAGAGTCAATGATCTCGCGATTGATTCCCTTTTTCAAAAGATCCTGTGTCATACGCATGCGGCTACGGCTGGTCTGATAAAAGCGGATGTGTGACCTTGCAAGACGTTCATCATCCAGATAATGGTAACTTGCCACATAGGCAATGGCACTCTCGATCGCCGGATCCGGATAGCCGCCCTCGCGCAGTTTGCTCTCTAACTGTCTGGTCGACCGGTCCATCTTTTCCAATAAGTGCATAGCGCGGCGCCTAGCTCTGGGTATGAGGATCTCCTCTAAGATCTTTTCATACATATCCTCTGTGATCTCGTCATTCTCCTGCAAATGCAACTGCCGTACTTCACCCTTGTAGAGCGCAAGATCCACCCCATTGCTGAGGTGGATCTTAAATTTATTCTTTCCTGCTGTGTCAATCGATTCTATATACACTCTGACACTCCTACTCTTCTTCTACGGTCTCTTTCTCCTCTGCCTCTTCCGGCTTGAAGTGTGCTCTGACCTGCTGCTCGATCTCATCACGCACTTCCGGATGCTCACGCAGATATGTCTTGGCATTCTCACGCCCCTGTCCGATCTTGTCTCCATTGTAGGCATACCATGCACCAGACTTGTTGACAATATCAAGGTCTGCCGCTATATCCAAGATATCTCCCTCTTTAGAAATACCCTGACCAAACATGATCTCAAATTCTGCCTCTCTAAATGGCGGTGCAATCTTGTTCTTTACGACCTTGATACGGGTACGGTTACCAATGACCTCTCCCTGCTGCTTGATTGCCTCGATACGACGGACATCCAAACGTACGGAAGAATAGAACTTAAGCGCTCTACCACCGGTCGTCGTCTCTGGATTACCGAACATAACGCCGACCTTTTCACGCAACTGGTTGATAAAGATCACGATACAATTTGACTTGCTGATCACTGCGGTCAACTTACGGAGTGCCTGCGACATCAGACGCGCCTGTAATCCAACATGGGAATCGCCCATATCACCGTCGATCTCTGCCTTTGGAACTAAGGCAGCAACGGAATCCACGATCACGATATCTACCGCGCCGGAACGTACCATAGTCTCTGTGATCTCCAGAGCCTGCTCACCATTGTCCGGCTGGGAAATATAAAGATTGTCGATATCTACCCCGATATTCTTGGCATAGACAGGATCCAGCGCATGCTCTGCATCAATGAAGCCTGCAATACCGCCTGCCTTTTGTACCTCTGCCACAGCATGTAAGGCAACTGTCGTCTTACCACTAGACTCTGGTCCATAGATCTCAATGATTCTGCCCTTTGGCAGACCGCCCTGGCCCAAGGCAATATCAAGACTGAGAGAACCGGTCGGTACGGTCTCGACCTGCATCTGGTTGCTGGTGTCGCCGAGTTTCATGATCGAGCCCTTGCCATACTGCTTTTCTATCTGGGAAATCGCTGCGTCTAACGCCTTTAACTTATCATCATTTGCCATAACTAAAAACCTCCATATCGAACCTTTGTTCGTTTTCATATTCTAATACTATTATACTTCCACAAAAAAGTCAACCTCATTTTGTGTTCCTTTGTTATTATCCTGTATCGTGGGGATTGTAAAACGAAAAAAGACAGTAGCAAATCGCTACTGCCTTATTATATCCAGTGGTCGTCCTATCTGTCAAGACACATCTTGGCACGGGTTGGCCCCTATCTGAATGAACTTAACCGCGTCCAAACTCTGATAAGATCAGACCTTCGTTTCGATCCAGTGTCATGCCAACGCTCCAAGAGTTGACAAATAAAAGAAGTGGTCTGCCCTTCAGATCCTTGATCTTCTTCATGTCCGATGTACCGGAAATCTTATCCAGATCAATGTCCTCATTTTCGATCCAACGAATATGCTCATATGGCAGATTTTCCATGCGGATCTCTACATTATATTCGTTGTTCAGACGATACTTTAAGACATCAAACTGCAGAACACCAACAACCCCGACAATGATCTCTTCCATACCGGTATTGTATTCCTGGAAGATCTGGATCGCGCCTTCCTGGGCGATCTGGCTGATGCCCTTCATGAACTGTTTACGCTTCATGGTGTCGACCTGGCGCACACGGGCAAAATGTTCCGGTGCAAATGTCGGAATGCCTTCAAATGCAAATCTGTTTTTCCCGCTGACGATGGTATCGCCGATAGAAAAGATACCCGGGTCAAATACACCGATGATATCCCCGGCATATGCCTTATCCACGATCTTTCTTTCCTGCGCCATCAACTGCTGGGGCTGGGAAAGTTTCATTGCCTTATTGCCCTGCACATGAAAGACTTCCATGCCGGCATCAAACTCACCGGAGCAGATACGCATAAAGGCGATCCTGTCGCGGTGTGCCTTGTTCATATTTGCCTGAATCTTGAAGACAAATGCAGAAAAATCCGGTGCAAACGGGTCAATGACACCCTGATCGGACATTCTCGGCAATGGGGATGACGTCATCTGCAAAAAGTGCTGCAAAAAGGTCTCAACGCCAAAGTTGGTAAGGGCTGATCCGAAGAATACAGGGGACAACTCTCCCCTAGATACCAAATCCATATCAAATTCTGCGCTGGCACCATCCAGAAGTTCGATCTCATCCAATAAGGTCTGTCTCTGTTCTTCTCCGATCTCATCCACAAGTGCCGGATCATCAATAGCGATCTCTTTTTCGGTTCCCTCTTTGGTTCCCTTTAAGGTATCTGCAAAGGTCATGACACGCTTGGTATTTCTGTCATATACGCCCTTGAAGCCCTTGCCGGAACCGATCGGCCAGTTGATCGGACAAGTTGCAATGCCCAGTTCCTTTTCAATATCATCCAGAAGTTCAAAGGTGTCGTTTGCATCGCGATCCATCTTGTTGATAAAGGTAAAGATCGGGATATGGCGCATCACGCATACCTTGAACAGTTTTCTTGTCTGTGCCTCAACACCCTTGGATGCATCAATGACCATGACAGCAGAATCCGCAGCCATAAGGGTACGATAGGTATCTTCTGAGAAGTCCTGATGCCCCGGTGTATCCAGAATATTGATGCAATATCCGTCGTAATGGAACTGCAATACGGAAGATGTGACCGAAATACCTCTTTCCTTTTCAATCTCCATCCAGTCAGACACCGCATGTCTGGCAGTCGCTTTTCCCTTGACAGAACCTGCTAAATTGATTGCACCACCGTATAAGAGAAATTTCTCCGTCAGGGTCGTCTTACCTGCATCCGGGTGAGAAATAATGGCAAATGTCCTTCTCTTTTCAATCTCTTTCACTAAATCTGACACAGTATGTTCCTCCATTTATCCTGCGCTCCCGGTATTGCCGGGATCCATATACTATCTATATCTTATCTCAAACTAATTCAGTTTATCTTACATTTACATTCCTTGTCAAGTCTACGTCGGACATCCGCAGGACGCAAGGGAGAGACGATAGGAGGTAGGAGGCAGGCACGCCCGTATAGGGAATCTTTGGAGCAGGTTAGGAGAGTCTCTGTAAGGAAGTGTTTGCTTGCCGTAAACTGTCTCTTGCACAGCTTCGACGGGCGACAGGATGTGTCCGCCTATGACAGATATTCAGAGCGCCACACATAAGAGACTCTAATGCGTTTTGCATTCATATCTGTCATAGGCGAACATCATCCTAGGCGACTGTCTAACTTTGCAAAGACAGTTTTTATCTGTGCAAGCAATGCTTTCTTACATAGAGACTCCCTGTTCTGCGACAGATTCCCTATACGGGCTTGCCTGCCTCCTGCCCCTACCACCTGCTTCCCTGCGCCTTGTGGATGCCTTCTTAGTTCATGGTCGAGATCACGATATGGTCCGGTGCAATGCCAGCCTTACGGTTGACAACATCTTCCACCTGCGCCCGCTGCGCATCGGTCACTTGGCTGGCATTTAAAATAACATCTGCATTTTCTCCTGCGATAGAGACCACGGCTTCCTCAAAGCCCTTAGACGCCAGCATCATCTCACAGGCAGCTTCCTTTTCTGCCACTTGAGTGAGGGCCGCCAATTCTTCTACGGCCGCCTTCTTTTCCACGTCCGTCAGGGCAGCATTATTGACTACTTCCATCAGTGTCGCCTTGCTGGCTGCCCTTGTCTGCTCACGATCCATCTTAAGGCTTGCCGCCTTTGACACCTGCACATTGGTACTGTCCGTTAGCACAGTCTCCCCTGCACTGTCATCCCCCATATCATCACTACTCACCTCCGTATCGGTCAAGATCTCTTCCTCACTCAAAGATGCCGTTGCCTCCGTATCTTTTGCCTTTTCCTCCTTGCTGTCCTTTGCCGCCATGGTCGCAATATCTTTTTCATCATTTTCATATGTATAATTGAGATAACCGGCTCCGGCAATGAGAAGTGCCAAGGCTGCTACCACGATCTGATTTTTTCGGAATATACGTTTCATTTTCCCTCCTGTGATCCCATTTCTACTATTGATATCTTATGTGCGTCCACAGAAAATAATGCTTGAATCGCCTCATAGATTGCCACTTTTGTCCGATCGTCCGATGCTCCCTCCGCCACCACGCAGACTCCACGGATCTTCGGTTCTATGGTCTTGGTCTCATAGGGTGCATCCTGTGAAAGCACAGTCGTGCGGTCAGAACTCATCTCCTCTTTGGTTGCCTCCCCCTCTTTGGTCGTGGATGACTGGCTGCTGATGTCCTGTGCCACGACATTCTCTCCCTGGTCTTCCAAGGTGATCATGACTCGGACCGCTCCTACGCCATCCATCTGCCTCAGCAAGTCTTCCAGTTCTCTCTCCATCTGCTCCACATAAGAAGAACTTTCCGTTTCCTTGGTCTGTATTGTCTCTTGCGTTCCGCCATCTTGCTTCTTGGAATCAACCGGTATAGCTATGACCAAGAGCAAGACACCGATCAAAATACATACGATCCATTTTTGCCGATCCATATTCTTTAGCATTTTCTCTGCCAAATTCTTCCAGTTTTTCATCATTCCTCCTGCCCATTTACAATTGCATCTATATAATTCTGATCCAAATAGGAGTAGTCCTCGGCTTCCTTTTTTCTTTGCTCCCACTGCGCATAATACTGGGAAAATGTCTGATTCCACTGCTTTTCGTAATCTTTTTTTCCGATTCCTAAAATGGATGTCAGACAAAAGAGCACCAAGACCATCTCCAGAAAAAAACGCAGATATCTGCGATACTGCCCGGAGGGGAGCAGGTACAAAAATATGGCAAAGACTAGAAAAAGAGAAATATACGCCTTGATCCACGCGATCACATCATCTGCCTCCTATCAATGTCGTCATTGCCACCGTGATAAAGATCAGTATGGCACAGTTGGTCAGCAGTTTAAAAAGCATACTGCCTCCCTTTGCCGCCACAAGTATAGCATTGCTAATCCTTTTATCTGCCACCGGCTCCACAAATGCCGCCAGAACCCGGTAAAAAAATGTCATAATCCCCACTTTGGATAGAGGCACGGCAATCAGTATCACAAGAACAACCAGTGCCGCCGCCCCAATACCGCTGCGTATAACATCACTTGCCGCCAGAAAAAGATCAGATGCCGCTGACAAGGTCGAACCGATCCCCGGCACAAATGCCAGCGATTTTCTCAGTGTCTGTCTGGCAAAGGTATCCGTGACCGGAGCAATGGCATTCTTGATGATATTTAGCCCAAGAACCACGGATGTTAAGATCTTGAGGGCCCAGGAAACCATATTTTCCAAAAGATCCGTCAGTTTGGAAAATCTTCCTTCCTCCATAACATAATTCAAAAGCCCCATGACAACATATATGCGGATCAAGGGCACCAGACCGTCCGCTAGAATCCACTGCACCAGATAGACCACGAGAAAGCCCAGTTCATAAAATCCCATAGCCGTTGCGTCCCCACCCGCCACCACGACGGTCGTTGCGAAGACGGGGACAAATGCCGTCATAAAATCCAGCACCACCGCTATGGTCTGCTGCACGACCTGATCCAATAGCAGTACTGACTTCATCAACAACACCATCAAAAGTGCATAGACCAGCAAAAAGCAGACATTTGATATGTAGGACTGTTCAAAGACCTGGGCAAAATTTTTCAAAAGAGAAAAGGCGATCGTCAAAAGTAGGATATAGATCAGATACTTTCGGTTAGTCTCCCACTCGCCCCAAAAGAACTGCCAGATCATCTGTCCCAAGCCCTGACTGATGTCATACTCCCCCGAGATCAGTTTTTCTACAATTTGCCCAAACTGCAAGTTTCCCCATCCGTCACTGCCCTGTAAGGCATCTTCAATACCACTTAAGTCCAATGAAGAAAACAGGTGATCCACTGCGCTTCCTTCCGTCATAAAAATGCCTCCACCGTTGATAAAAATGCCATCAGAACCGGCATCCCCAAGGCTAAGATCGACAACTTCGCCAAAACCTGGATCTGCCCGGCAATGCTTGCATAGCCCGCATCTTTGCAGATGGCAGATGTAAACTCAGAAATATAAGTAATGCCGATCATTTTTAAGATCACACCCATATACAGGGCATCCAAATGGATGAGATCTGCAAGACTCTGTATGTAATCCATAACATCCTTGATCTTTGCCAGCACACAGAAAAAGATAAAAAGACAACAAGCCAAGGAAAGCATCATAGCAAATTCCGGTTTCTGCTGCCGGAACAAAAGTGCCAGCAAAACCGTCACAATGCCAGCCACCGCAACACCTATCAAAGTACCGCCTCCTAAAGATCAAATAATTTTTGCATCATCTCAAAGAGATCTAAAATGTAAGGCACGACCCAAAACAAAACGACCAGAAGTCCGCCCAACGAGATAAAAAAAGCCTGTTCGTCCCTGCCACTGTGCTTTAAGACCTGATTTAAAATGGTCACGATAATACCAACTGCTGCAATTTTAAATAAGAGTTCAATGGGCATATCCTTACAGTAACAGCACCAGAACCAGCATGAGTCCCATCCCGGTCGTAGCCGCCGTCACCTTTCCCCTTTCTTTTTTTGTTTGTTGTTCCTTTTCCAGTAATCTTGCAAAAGAATCGTAATAAATGCCAAATTCCTCCGCCTGTCCGGGCAGGCAGGCAGAAAATAAGGAGCAAAGAGCCTGTACAAACAGACGTCTTTCCTCCTCTTTCGTAATCCTTCGCATATCCGGTGTCATTTCTTGCCAGAGCGCCGGTTCCATATCTTCTTTTTTATGCTTCTGCATTTCCCTTAGCACTGCCGCAAAGTAATCGGATAAACCAGGAAAGCCGTGCTCACATTCCTGCCTTAGGACGGCATGCATGGGCAGGTTTCTCTGGGCTACCGCCTGCCGCATCCGAAGCAGACTTGCCTGCATTTCCTGTAAAAAGCACCATCTTTGCTGGGAATTATACCACTGCTGTAGCAAAAGTCCCGCCCCACCAAAAAGAAAGATGGCTATGCCGATTCCTTTACACATAAAAGTATCCCCGCTTCATCATACAAGAAAAACTGCCGTTTGCCGGACTTTTTATCGATCCAGAGCAGGCGCTTGAAATGGCATTTTTCCAACAACGGTTCCCCCTCTCTTTTCTGCTGATACTCCAAAAGGCTTCCGGCATGCATAGTTGCAAGAACGCCCACCCCACAGTGCATGGCATAAACCAGACTTTCCAGATCCTTTTTCCCACCGATCTCGTCCACCGCCAAGATCTGCGGTGCCATGGTGCGGATCGCCTGCATACAGCCCGTCTCCTTGGCGTAGCCGGAATAGACATCCGTATGCAGCCCCACGTCATTTTGCGGGATGCCAAGATTGGCTGCCGCCAGTTCATATCTTTCGTCGATCAATGCCAGTCCCCGACAGGTCGGACGGTCGGACAGAACCCGTACCAGATCCCGCAAAAAAGTCGTCTTTCCCATGCCCGGTGCCGCCAGGATCAATGTATGTAAAAATGTCTCTCCCTCTATGAGCCATGGCTCTATCCACGCCGCACACCCCTTTTTCTCATGGGGAATACGGATAGAAAAATACATGGGATATTCCATTCCTATCCGTCCGTCTTCCTCTGCCATATACTGCCCACAAAGTCCCAGACGGATGCCGCCATCCAAGGCGAGAAATCCCTGCCGCATTTGCCGGGCATAGGCATAGCGGGAATACTCACAGACATAGGTCAACATTTCCCGCAGGTCTTCCTCCCCCAGTGCAAGTCCGCCTTTTGCCTGTGTCATCAGGCACTTTTCCCGGGGATCCAGATAAAAGGATGCCTGTGACGTCACAAACTGTACCGGTCTTTGGATGCGGATACGGATCTCTTCTAAATCCTCCCGATACCATGCCACCTGCGACAGGATTTCCCGCAGTCCTACCGGAAATATTTTCATTAACTCGTCCATTTGTTTTTCAGCCATAGTCTAATATATGAAAGTAGCACCATTTTATGATCATTTTGCAAATTTTGTTTCAGCCTTACTTTCCTGATCGAATAAAATTCGGATTTGTCCCACATCCATAGTGATGTAAATATCATCTTTTCCCATCACATGTTCCAGACGCTCCAAAGTCTCCTTGCCGGGATGCCCATAAGAGTTATTTTTTCCACAGGAGATCAGGGCAATCTCCGGTGCCAAGGCATCCAAGAAGTCCCCGCCGCTGGAATACTTCGAGCCATGGTGCGCCACTTTCAAAAAGTCCAGAGACGTTTCCTCTCCAAGCACGCCTTGCACCTCTGCCACCAGGGAGACTTCCTGATCCATGGCAATGTCTCCGGTAAAAAGTCCTTGAAAATCCCCACAAGTCAATAAAAGACAGAGACTCATAGCATTGCCATCCCCTGCGAAATCCCTGCTGATCGTCTGAGTCGGTCCGACGCATTGCAGGCTGAGATCTCCGCTGACCAGCCGATCTCCCACTTCCATATAAAGAATCTGGCTCCCCTGCTTGTTTGCCGTCTGTATCAGTTTCTCCATGGTATCCCGATCCTTCAGACACTCTTTTTGCGCCTTAGCAAAGACCAGATGCTCGATCTTATAATCGCTCTCTAGGCACTCCTGCAAGCCGTTAATATGATCCAGATCCGTATGGGACACAAACCAGTAGTCTATCTTGCGGACACCGTGATATTTTAGGAAAGGCAGGATCCGATAGGTGCCGACCCTGGTCACATCCGTACTGCCCCCATCTATAAAAAAATGATTGCCCGCACTACTTTGTAGATAAATGCCATCTCCCTGTCCGACATCCAGCATGACCATCTGATCCTGTGCCTTTTTCGGCCAGAACAAAAGCACAAGTCCAAACAGCCCGCAAAGCAGGGTCTGCCCATATCTGAGCCATACTTTTTCCTTCTTCTTTTCCTTTGTCCTGCCATTTTTACCCTTGAGCAGAAAAAGTTCCAGATATAAGAGCCCATAATAAAGAAAGATCCTGCCCCATGCCGGAGTGCACACGATCTGTCTTGCCCCCGGCAAACACAGGGTCAGATCTGCCATCCATTCATAAAAATACAAAATCAGATGGCAGACCGTAAGGATCTTTCCTGCCAGTTCCTGCCAAAAAAGGCCGACCAATCCACCAATCAGTCCACAGCCTAGCAGAATTCCCAGCAAGGGAAGCAAGACCAGATTTAAAAAGACACTGTATAGGGGAATTTCATAATAAAACCTTGCCACCAGCGGCAGGGTAAAAATTTGTACGCCCATGGTGAAAACAAAAGTATCCAAAATCTTTGTCAGATGTGGCGACATAAGCCCCCTCTTTTCAGCACCTTCCACTTCCTGCCGCATCCCCTTTACCACTTCCACCAGAGGCGACGCAAAGGAAATAACACCAAGCACAGCCACAAAAGAGAAGATAACGCCGGTATTGTTCATACAAAGCGGATTTTGCACGACCAGAAAGATTCCTGCCAGCATAAGGGCATTGCCAGAATCATAGACCTCCCCTAAAACATTTGCCAGAAGATAGATCCCATACATAAAAATGGCACGCTTGGTCGAACTTCCCATACCGCAAAGGATGCCATAGAATACCACCAGACACCCCGCAAGAATACCAGAAGTAAAGAAACCTATGCCCCGGCGCCGTAAAAAATGATAGATTGCCATGCCAACGACCGAGATATGCAGCCCCGATATAGCCAGGACATGTGACAACCCCGCCATCTGATATAAGGACTTAACCTCGGCATCCAATCCGTCCCGCTCCCCCAATGCCAGCGTTTTCATGACGCCACTCTCCTCGCCCGGCAGCCAGTTTTCATACGAGCGTGCCATCTTCCCACGCAGATCATATAAGACCTGACGCAAATAAAAACGCGGAGTTATACTTTTTATTTTTTCTGTCTCTTCCAACTTCGCGGCGATCCCACTGCTCTCATAATAGGACAATTCATCAAAATTGCCGTCATTGCGTGCCTGTCGAAATGCCTGTATCCTTGCCTTTCCTATATAAATGCTTCCTATGATTTCATCATCCGATCCCGGATAAAGAATAAGAGATGAGCAAGTTATCTGCTCCTTTTGATCCTGCAGGATGACATCCCGCAGGTAATAGATTGGCTGATCCGCCTTTTTTTCCTTCTTGTAGATCTCCCCTTGAAATTCGATCTCTTTTGCATCTGCCAAGAAATCCTGAATGTTCTTCTGCCTTTCTACTGCCCTCATGCCCCAGATGCTTCCCAAAAGAAATGCCATACAACAAAACAGCATCCGCCCCTTTCGCGTGTTTACCGACAAATATGGTCTAAGCCCCAGCAAAAGCCACAGGACATAGACCACAAAAGCTAGGCACCAGTAAAGGCTGTCATATATTTTCCATCCAACCCCAAGGAGAAATGCCATGCCGATCTGGCATAGATTTCTTCTTAACATGATCCCCTTAGTCTCCTTCTTTCATCAGGTCACGCTCTACCGCCTGCATGACCATAGATGTATCTCTTTCATAAGATGTTCCCAGTGAAAATCCCAAAGTAGAATCCGATGTGCTCTGTGCACCATCTACCAGGATCTGTACTTTATTGATGTTATCCAGTTCCGTCAAGGAATTAACGATCGCATACAGAACTACGTTGCTGTTGATCCCGTTTGTTGCCTTTAAAAATGCTGAATCCAAATTGACATAGCAGACACCGTCTGTCACCGTTACATTTAAGATCTTTGTCCCGGATGGGAAAACAGACTTGGCATCATCCGAATCCGGTCCCTTGAGCAGATAATCCATGATCAGACGCTCTCTGGCTACATTCTTATTGTAATAAACATCCTTTTCCTGCTTGACCAAAGACTGTCCATCTGCACTGGCAAAGTACAAGGTCAGTTTTGTCTTTTCCAGACTTCCGGTCTCTGCACCGTAGTCATTGATAAAAGTATCATCATTCATACTGCCGACCAGCGAGCCGTTGGCATCCAAAAGCGGATCTCCGCCAACATAAAAGGCAACACCGTCGATTCCCTTGATCTGTACCAAAGTCTTTACAATGGCTGCCCGCATCAAAACCTCTGTGTAACCGGTCATTTCCTCATACTCCCGGTCAAAATACAGACTGAGCAGTCCGTTATCCAGAACTCGGTCTGTGATCTTGATACTGTCTGAGATCGTCTTGCGGTAGTCGACACTGTCCGGATCTGTGGCAAGTGCCTGTAAGGCTTCATCAATCATATCATCCGTCTTGGTCGCATCCATATGGTAACCGACAGCACCGATTCCATCCCCCAGGGCATTGATATAATAGATCTTCATATTCTCTTTTTCTTTGGGTCCACCACATCCTGTCAGCAGACCACATAGCATAACGAGCGCCATGAGACACCCAATTCCTCTTTTTTTCATAGAAGTGTGCTCCTCATCACATTGCATCCTGCCTTAATCATGTACCATCTTATGCTGCTTTTTGTTTTTATGGCTTCCGACACTATTCTGTGGACTGATATAGTTCAGTGGGATACGCACATCAAACATGGTTCCCTCGCCTAGGACGCTATGTACCTTAATATCGCCATTGTGCATAGTGATGGCATTTTTCGTGATGGCAAGTCCCAGACCGGTACCACCGATCTCTCTGGAATGTGACTTATCCACACGGTAAAATCTTTCAAAAATAAAGTCCAGACTCTCCTGTGGGATCCCCATACCGGAATCCTCGATCTTAATGTAGCAATACTGGTGGTCCGCATTCAAGGACACATGCACCCAGCCGCCTTCCTGGTTGTACTTGATCCCGTTCTCGACCAGATTAGTGATGGCAAGAGAAATCTTGACTTCATCCACCTCAGCCGCAACCGGACGGAAACTCTCAAAAACGACCTCTACCTGCTGCTTTTCCGCGATTGGTCGTAAGCGTTTTAAGATCAGTTCGATCAACTCATTCATATTGACAGCGGATACATTCAAAGATGCCGCTGCACGATCCATCTTAACCAGACTTAAAAGGTCATTTATGATCTTGGTCTCGCGGTCGATCTCTTCGCCAATATCTGCCATAAATTCCCGATAGAGTTCCACAGGCACATTATCCTGTCCGTTCAGGGAATCTGCCAGCACTTTCATGGAAGTCAGCGGTGTCTTTAATTCATGTGACACATTGGATACAAATTCCTGCCTGGACTCATCTACCACCTTCATACGGGCGATCAGGCTGTTTAATTTTTTGGAAACCTCAGCCGACTCCGTATAATCATCTACAGCGATCTCCTCACCGTTATCGCTGCCCTTTTCCCTTGCATCAATGGCTATGCCAAGTTTTCTAAAAGATCTGGTAAAACGACCGGAAAAAAGAATCGCCAGTGCGATCACGACCACATATAAGACCAAGAGGGTAATGATGGCTACCGACTGGAAATATTCCAGATTGGTCGTGATATAAGTCATGGACTTATTCATCACCAGCACCCCTAAGACTTCATTATCATCCTTGCTTGTAGATAAAATGGGTATGGCTACCACCAGATACGCATTTTCCTTATCATAATAGGATGCCGTCTTGCCGGTAAATGCCGTGATTACATCCGACCAAACGATCGTCTTGCCCTCATCCACTCCATAGGTATCCTTGATGATATTTAAGGAAGAGTTTACGATCATCATTCTACCTGAATAGGTTGAGGATAAGGCACTCAGTTGTTCATCTACATTTCTGGAATCTTTTTCATTCAGATAGCCGCTTGACATGATCTGTTTGCCTAAGATCTGTCCATTGGCAACCATGTCCGTCACGTCACTCTCTATGGAGCGTCTCACATATAAACTGGAAAAAAGCACAGAAAACAGCGTAGCAGGCAGAATTCCCACCAAAAGGACCACCACTACGATATGTGCTCTAAGACTTTTGATCATTTCTTTGAGTTTCTGTTTTTTCATGTCCTACCTCTAAACCTGCTGATAGTAGTAGCCTACCCCCCACTTAGTGTGCACATACTTCGGTTCACTGGCATTTGGCTCGATCTTCTCACGCAGACGTCGGATATGCACATCCACGGTACGCGCATCTCCCGGATAGTCCTCGCCCCAGATAGCACGAAGTAGTTCATCCCTGCTGTAGACCTTGCCCGGATTGGTCACTAAAAGTAAAAGCATATCAAATTCTTTGGAAGTCACATTGATCTCCTGCTCTAAAATAAAAAGACGGCGGTTTTCTGTATTGATGGTAAAATCTCCACTTTTGATCTCTGTGATCTTCTGTTCCTTGACGACCTGCGGTGTCGTTCTGCGCATAATGGCCTTGATGCGCGCCTTGACCTCTAAGATATTGAAAGGCTTGGTGATATAATCATCCGCACCATACTCGAGTCCTAAGATCTTATCCATATCATCCCCTTTTGCCGTCAGCATAACGATCGGCATATTGGAAAATTCACGGATACGCTGGCAAACCTCAAAACCATCCATCTTTGGCAACATAACATCCAAAAGTATCATATCGTATGGTGTCGCCATAGCTTTGTCAAGTGCTTCCTGCCCGTCATAGGCACAATCCACTTCCATGCCATCCTGCTCCAGACTAAAGCGGATCCCCTTTACGATCAATTTTTCATCATCCACCACTAATACTTTTTTTGCCATTTTCAAAACCTCAATTCACTGTAATTGCATCTGCGATCTTTTGATAGGTCGCATCACCGATCCCGGATACTTCTTTTAGATCTTCCACTGCCGCAAAGGCTCCGTGCTCCTGCCGATAGGCGACAATGCTTTCTGCTCTAGTCTGTCCGATTCCCTTTAGACTTGTCAGTTCCTCCGCGGAAGCCGTATTGATGTTGATCTTGCCGTCCGATGTCAAAGAACTTCCCTCTGTAGACACCAGTCCATTTGCCGCTTCCTCTTTGGTATAGACATGGATTTTCTGTCCATCCGAAAGCCGCTCTGCCTGGTTTAAAGAGACATCATATGCATCCGGCAGCAGACCGCCCGCAGCCTCGATCAATTCATACACGCGGCTGTCTGCAGGAAAAGTATAAACACCGGGAGCTGCCACTGCCCCACTGATCTGCACATAGATCTCTGTCTTTTCCTCCGTCTCTTCTGTTGTGTCCGCGGAATCTGTCACATCTTTTGCTGTGTCCTCATCGGAAAGATCAGACTGCTTTTCTAAATAAGATGTCGGCTTGCAAGCCATACATCCTAGCAAGATAAGAACTACAATACCAAGTAGTATGATTTGTTTTTTCACTTTATACTCCTTTCGCGCCAATAAGAAAAAGGGGGAAGCAATATCTGCTACCCCCTCTGTATCGCTGAAAGGAAACATGAATGCTATGCAAATCATTTTATCCAAAAGCGTCAATTATTACAAGAGTTTTACGAAATTATGTCACAAACCCCGGTCAAAATCTCTACCATTTGATCGATATCTTCTTTTTCGATGATCAGCGGCGGTAAAAGACGTAAGACATTACCACCGGCAGAAAGTACGATCAGCCCTGCCTCCAATGCCTTCGTCACAATAGAGCCCACTGGGATACGCGCATCGATCACAATGCCCTGCATAAGTCCCATACCGCGTCTGCCTGTCATAAAGTCATATTTTTCGACCAGATCATCCAGTGCCTTTTCAAAATATGGTGTCAGTTCCTGTACATGGTCGGTAATGTGGCGGTTTTCCATCATATCCAGTGTCTTATCAACAGCCGCACATACCAGCGGATTGCCTCCATACGTCGTACCATGATCGCCCGGGACTAAAGAGTGCTCTGCCACGCGGTCAGTGAGTGCGAATGCCCCGACCGGCACACCTGCTCCAAGTGCTTTGGCACAGGTCATGATATCCGGCTTTACGCCGTACTTCTGCCATGCAAACATATAGCCTGTCCTGCCCATGCCGCACTGGATCTCGTCTAAGATCAATAAGATGTCATGTGCATCACACAGTTCTCTGACCCCCTGCAAAAAGTCCGCTTCTGCCGGATACAGACCACCCTCGCCCTGCACCGTCTCCAAGATAATGGCACAAGTCTTGTCCGTAACCGCTGCCTTGACACTGTCCAGATCGTTAAAGTTTGCAAAACGCACGCCATCCATCAGTGGCAAAAATGGCTCTCTGTAGTGCTCCGTACCGGTCACAGACAAGGATCCCACTGTCCTGCCGTGGAAAGAATGTTCCATAGCAATGATCTCATGTCCGGCAAAACCATCACGCAGGTAGGCATATTTTTTGGCAGTCTTGATGGCTCCCTCAATTGCCTCCGCACCACTATTGGTAAAGAATACCTTATCCATGCCGGATACCTGACAAAGTTTCTTGGCTGCTGAGATCATCGGTGGATGATAGTAGAGGTTGGAGGTATGGGTGATCTTGTCGATCTGATCCATAAGTGCCTGCTTGTATTCGCCGTCATTGTAGCCAAATGCCATAACACCGATCCCGGATGCGAAATCCAGATATTCCTTGCCATCCGTATCATAGATATGGACACCATTTCCCTTTTCAAATACGACTGGGAAACGATTGTAGACATGGAACAAAGATTCCTCGGCTGTAGCAATGTATTCTTCTTTATTCATGATTAAACTTTTTCTCCTTATCATCTAAAATAGCCGTTCCGATTCCCTTATTGGTAAAGATCTCCAAAAGCAGGCAGTGTGCGATACGTCCGTCCAGAATATGTACCCGGGAAACACCTTTTTCAATTGCGGTCATACAGTTATTGAGTTTTGGCAGCATACCGCCACCGATAAAGCCGTCTGCGATCAGTTCTCTGGCTTCCGATACGGTCAATTCCGAGATCAGGGTCGACTTGTCCGCAGGATCTTTATAGACGCCTTCAATATCCGTCAAGAATGCCAGTTTTTCTGCCTGTACTGCCTGTGCAATGGCACAAGCCGCGTCATCCGCATTGATATTGTAAGTCTCATAATTGGCATCCATACCGATCGGGCAAACGATTGGCAGGAAGTCGCGTTCCAGAAGATCCTCCAAGATCTTTGGATTGACCTCTGTGATCTCACCCACATAACCGATATCCTGCCCCTGGGAATATTTCTTTTCCACACGCAGCAGTCCGCCATCCTTGCCACTGATACCAACAGCATTGACGCCCAGTTCCTCGACCATCTGTACCAAAGACTTATTGACCTTATTTAAGACCATCTCTGCGATCTCCATGGTCGGTGCATCCGTCTTGCGGAGCCCATTGACAAATTCCGGCTGCATGCCTGTCTTTTCTACCCAGCGGCTGATCTCCTTACCACCGCCATGTACGATGATAGGCTTGAAACCAACCAGTTTTAAAAGTGTTACATCCTGAATGACATGTTTTTTTAATTCTTCGTCGATCATGGCACTCCCGCCATATTTTACAACGATGATCTTTCGGTTAAAACGCTGGATATAAGGCAGTGCCTCGATCAGCACCTGTGCCTTTTCCATGACTTCCTGCATATTTTTATCTTCCACTTTCGTTTCCTCCTTATCGTGGATCTGTGGCATCTTTCCCTTGTTTAAGAACGGTAATCCGCATTGATCTTGACATAATCATAGGTCAGGTCACATCCCCAGGCAGTTGCCTCGGCATCCCCCTGCTTCATATCACAGATGGCTGTCACGGCATCGGCGGTTAAGATCTTCGTCGCCTCTTCCTCGCTGTAGCCGGTCGCCACACCATCTTCTATGATCTTTAATCTGCCCTTGCTGCTCTCGAAGTAGAGATCCACCTTTTCCGGATCAAAGTCCACACCGGCATAACCCAGGGCACAAAGAATCCTGCCCCAGTTGGCATCATGTCCGTAGATTGCCGCCTTGGTCAGACTTGAGGTAATAACAGATTTTGCCAGGGTCACTGCCTCTGCCTTGGTATTTGCATTTACGACCTTGACTTCAAATAAGGCGGTCGCCCCTTCACCGTCACCTGCCATCATCTTGGCAAGTGTCTTATTGACTTCAAAAAGAGCTTCTACAAATGCCTGATAATCAGCATTTTTCTCTGTGATCTCCCTATTTCCCGCCATGCCATTGGCAAGGACTAAGCAGGTATCATTGGTAGAGGTATCTCCATCCACAGAGATCATGTTGTAGGTGTCGTCCACGACGCTGCTGAGCGCCTCCTGCAAAAGTTCATGGGAGATTGCCAGATCCGTTGTGATAAAGGCAAGCATGGTACACATATTTGGATGGATCATGCCGCTTCCCTTGCTCATACCGCCGACCGTCACGGTCTTTCCATCCACCGTAAAGGTCACCGCTGCTTCTTTTTTGTGAGTATCCGTCGTCATGATAGCCTGTGCGGCTGCCTCTGCCACTTGGCGCGTATCCTCTAACTTAGGCACCATTGCCCCAATGCCTGCACGCAGACGATCCATAGGCAACTGCATGCCGATCACACCGGTCGATGCGACTAAGACTGCCTGACTCGGGATCCCCAGCGCAGATCCTGCTGCCTCTGCCGTCTCCTTACAATAGCCCATGCCCTCTTGTCCGGTACAGGCATTGGCGATCCCGGCATTCATAACTACCGCCTGAACGAAAGGACTCTCCCCTACCACCTGCTGATCCCATTTGACCGGTGCAGCCTTAACCACATTGCGGGTAAAGGTACCTGCCGCAACCGCCGGCACCTTGCTATAGATCATTGCCATGTCGTCTCTGCCCTGATATTTGATCCCGGCTGCGGTGTGTGCCGCCAAAAACCCTTTTGCTGACGTAACGCCTCCATCTATCTTTTCCATCTCTGCCACTCCTTTATTTGTTAAATCGTGTTATATTTTCCTCGTTTAAAATAAAATCATATACATTCAGATCCTGGCGCAATTTCCAGCCTTCCTCATGCCAGAAGGCATTGCCAAGGGCATTGTCCTTAAACGCCACCAGAGAGATCTTATTGATGCCTTCCTCCTGCAGACGGCGCATACAGGTCGTTGCCATGGCTTTTCCTATGCCATGCTTGCGGTAGCCCTCTGCCACGCAAACGTGATAGAAGCATCCCTGTCTGCCATCGTGCCCGCAGAGAATGGATCCCACGATCCTGCCGTCCGCCTCAGCCACGATACTGGTCGTCGGATTCCTTTTGATAAAACGTAAAATACCTTCCTTGGAATCATCGATGCTACGAATGGCAAATCCGTTGATCTGCATCCATAATTCATGCACCTCTGCAAAATCTCCTTCTTCCATAGTGCGGAGCCGCACCCCTTCCGGCAGGCGGAAATCTTTATCCTGTCTCATTTTTTCTGTCAATCTTTTCTTCTCCTGATCTACTATCGCATTTTATGGGAACATAGGAACCAGTTCCAATCCTTCCTGCTCTTTAAAGCCAAACAAAAGGTTCATATTCTGTATGGCTTGTCCTGCTGCACCCTTGACCAGATTATCCAGTGCCCCCATCAGAATCACGCGGTGCGTTCTCGGATCCACTTTCAGGCAGACATCTACAAAGTTAGAGCCTTCTACCCACTTGGTCTCCGGTGTCATGCCTGCCTCTAAGACACGCACAAAGTATTCCTTATCATAATACTTGTGATATACATCAAGTAACATATCATCGGTCGGGTAATCCACATGTCCGTCCGGGTAAGTCACTTTATTTAAGGAAGCGTAAGCCGTCACCAAAATACCTCGGTTCATAGGTACCAGATGTGGGGTAAAGGAAATAGTCACGTCCTCCCCACAGGCATAGCCCAACTGTTCCTCGATCTCCGGGGTATGGCGGTGTGTCGCCACGCCGTATGCCTTCATATTCTCATTAACTTCACAAAAAAGATTTGGCACCTTTGCCCCTCTGCCCGCACCGGATGTACCGGACTTGGCATCCACGATCAGGGTATGGTGATCGATCAGCCCCTCTTTGACAAATGGATAAGTCGTCAGGATAGAACAGGTCGTATAACAACCCGGATTGGCTACCAGACGCACGCCCTGCATCTTGTCGCGGTTGATCTCGCACAGACCGTAAACGGCTTCCTCTATAAACTGTGGGCTCTTGTGTGTAATGCCATACCACTTCTCATAGGTAGTGACATCCTTGATGCGGTAGTCCGCACTCAGATCTATGATCTTGACCTGACTTAAGATCTCCTCCGTCAGTATGGATGCCAGATAGCCCTGCGGTGTTGCCGTAAAGATCACATCCACCTGTCTTGCCAGTTCCGGCAGATTGTCGTCCAGACAGGTCGCATCCACGAGTTCAAACATATTGCGATAGACGTGTGCATATTTCTCGTCCACATAAGAACGGGAACCGTACCATACGATCTCAACTTCTTTATGTCCTAACAAAAGGCGGACCAATTCACCGCCTGCATAACCGGTTGCTCCAATAATTCCTGCTTTTATCATCTTTCGCCCTCTTTTCTTAATCGAAAATCTCTTTTTTCATATTAGTACATTCTCCCCTGTTCGTAAAGAGGAAAATGTAAGTTTTTTACAATTTTTATGAATATTTATACATTTGATCTTTTCTTCCCTTTGTTTTATTTGTGTGGTTTTATCCGAAACCATGTTTATTTATTCTTTTAAAATGTATAATTTTACACTTGCACTGCTAAAGTATTTGTTGTATATTATTTCTAGGTCTGATGTAAGAGAAAAGACAATATTTCAGATACAAATTGCACCATCGCGTGCTTATTACATAAGGAGGACATTTTATAATGAAAGAAAAAGTAGTATTAGCCTACTCAGGCGGACTGGACACCACAGCCATTATCCCATGGCTCAAGGAGAATTACGGATACGAAGTCGTATGTTGCTGTATCGACTGCGGCCAGGGCGAAGAATTGGACGGATTGGAAGAACGTGCCAGATTATCCGGCGCTTCCAAGTTATATATCGAAGATATCACGGATGAATTTTGTGATGATTACATCATTCCTTGTGTGCAGGCAGGCGCCGTTTATGAGAATAAATATCTGCTCGGTACTTCCATGGCTCGTCCGGGCATCGCTAAGAAGTTAGTTGAGGTTGCCCGCAAAGAGGGTGCCGTTGCCATCTGTCACGGTGCTACCGGTAAGGGAAATGATCAGATTCGTTTTGAACTGGGTATCAAGGCTCTTGCCCCTGACATCAAGGTTATCGCTCCTTGGCGTGATGACAAATGGAAGATGGATTCCCGCGAATCCGAGATCGAATACTGCAAGGCTCATGGCATTGATCTTCCATTCTCTACCGATCAGTCTTACAGCCGTGACCGTAACTTATGGCATATCAGCCACGAAGGTCTGGAACTCGAAGATCCTTCCTTAGAGCCAAATTACGATCATATGTTAGTCCTAGGTGTTACACCACAGAAGGCTCCTGATCAGGGCGAATATGTTACCATGACTTTTGAAAAGGGTATCCCTACTTCTGTCAATGGCAAAAAGATGAAAGTATCCGACATCATCCGTGAGTTGAACCGTCTGGGCGGCAAGCACGGTATCGGTATCGTAGATATCGTAGAAAACCGTGTTGTTGGTATGAAGAGCCGTGGCGTCTATGAGACACCGGGCGGAACCATCCTCATGGAAGCACATTCCCAGTTAGAGGAACTGGTACTTGACCGTGCTACCATGGAAGTCAAGAAAGACATGGGCAACAAATTAGCCCAGGTCGTTTACGAAGGCAAGTGGTTCACCCCGCTGCGTGAAGCCATTCAGGCATTCGTTACTTCTACCCAGGAATATGTGACCGGCGAAGTCAAGTTCCAGTTATACAAGGGCAACATCATCAAGGCCGGTACCACCTCTCCATACTCACTCTACAGCGAGTCACTGGCAAGTTTCACGACCGGAGATCTCTACGATCATCATGATGCTGAAGGCTTTATCACACTCTTTGGTCTTCCGCTCAAGGTTCGTGCCATAAAGATGCAGGAATTAGAAAAGAACAATACCAAATAATATACATAAGCAAAGACCGGGTATCTCGCATACCCGGTCTTATTTTTATCGTTCATGCCGCTCGGGGATCAGCCCTGTGCGATAGGCTTCCAAAAGCCCTTGCAGATCTGCAACATTCTCTTTTAATTCCCGCCCGATATCTGTATCTGCCACGCGCTTGCGTTTCAAGACCTGCTGGACCAGGATACGGTCGGAATGGATATCACTTCCCTGCTCCACTGCCTTGGCTACTGATGTAAAAGGCTCATGGGCCGCCAAGACCAGGCCATAGGAATTGTAGATCAATGTATAGCCGGCAATGCCAGTCTTTGGCTGGTAGGCTTTGGACAGACCGCCGTCAATGATGAGCAGTTTACCATTACATTTGACCGGCGATTCTCCCGCTTTTGCCTCGACCGGGATGTGTCCGTTGATGATATGGGCATCCGCTCCCGACAGACCAAATTCCTTTAAAACAGCATCCGCCATCTTTTCATCATTGAGCATCTGGTAGTATGGGTTCTTTGGCTCTACATGCAGGGCTTTGTCTGCCACAAAATAGCGTTCAAAGGTCGCCATCTTTTCCTTGCCAAATACCGGTGAATCCGGATTCTCCCACAAATACCAAAGGATTGCCTGGCCGCGTATCCTTTCCCTATCATCCGTCGCATAATAGCCTTTTCTGGCATAGGAATCCAACACGTCATACAGGGCTCTGCCCGTATAGGTCTTTCCGAATAACCGGACCGGTAAGAACTCTCCCTCCTTTGTCAGCGGAATACATCCATGATACAAAAGGTTGCCATTGTAGACCTTGTAAAGGCTTCCATGTGAGTACAAAAACTGTATGTGCTGCTGCAATTTCTCACAGTGCATAAAGGATTGCTGGATCTGGTCGATTACTTCCTGTTCCTGCTCAGTCAAAAAGTATGGATGCTCAGGATCCATCGTTGGAAAATGTTTATCCTTCATCGGATAAGAAACGCCGTCGATCGTCACACTGCCCCGGGAAGGATCGATCTTATCCAGCAGCAGACGGTCTTCCATGCCAAAATCCGGATGGGACAAGATCATCTGTCCCTCGATCTTAAACTGCATGATGGTAATGGCCTTGTGCATCTTTTCTTCCAGACTGGTATCTAAGGTCAGATGCTTTGCCTGATCTAAATTCTGATAAGCACTCTGTTCGCGGAAGCAAAGGCATGGATCATCCCCATAATATTCCATTGCCAATTTTGCAAGTGGCAAAAGGTTGATGCCATAGCCCTCCTCCAGAGTCGCCAGATTGCCATAGCGCGCCGCAATGCGGATGACATTACAGATGCAAGGTCGGCTTCCTGCCGCTGCCCCCATCCACAAAATATCATGGTTGCCCCACTGAATATCCACAGAATGATGGTTCATCAGCGAATCCATGATCAGGTGTGGACTTGGGCCCCTATCATAAATATCACCGACCACATGCAGATGATCGACGACCAGACGACGGATCAGGTCTGCACATGCCACGATCATCTCTCTTGCCCTGCCTGTCGTGATGACCGAATGGATGATCTCATTGTAATAAGCCTCCTGATCTGCCTCATCCGGTCTGCCGCTCATCAATTCCTCGATCACATAGGCGAAATCGATCGGCATGGCTTTTCGTACCTTGGAGCGCGTGTACTTGGATGCCGCACTCCGGCAGAGCAGGATCATGCGGTGGATAGTCACCTGATACCATTCCTCGATATCTTTTTCCTTCGCTTCTACCTGCTCTAACTTTTCCCGCGGATAATAGATGAGTGCCGCCAGTTCCTTTTTTTCTTCCATGCGCAGTGACGGTCCGAACACATCATCGATCTTTCTTCGGATCGCACCGGATGCATTCCGCAGGATATGACGGAATTGCAAATATTCGCCATGCACATCGGTGATAAAATGCTCTGTTCCCTTTGGCAGATTTAAGATTGCCTGTAAGTTGATGATCTCCGTTGCCGCAGACGCAACATTCGGATACTGCTTTGCTAACCCCTTGTAAAAGCGAATTTCTTGTTTCATCTTCTCCTCTTAACTTCCAAACCGGACAGAAAAATTCTGCCCGGTCTTATACTAATTTGCGTTTGCCTTCAAGTCTGCTACGATCTGTTCCTTTAACTCCAGACACTTATCCTTCATGCGCCTAGGTGTACCGGAGGACATGATCAGACGACTGATCAGTTTGGACGCAACGTCATAATCTTTATAGTGGACTGCCATATTTGCCAAAATATAATCGACCGTATTGGCATCCATACCATTGTAAGGCGGCATCTCTGTGCTGGTCACCTTCATAAAGCCATCGTATGCCTGACGGTAAAATCCCTCATATTCTTTCTGACAGTTGTCGATACGTTTCTTATTCATCGGCGTATCATCCGGTATGGTCTTAATTTCGGCACGACGCAGCCACGCGATATTTAAGCATATGTATGCCTTTTCACTCAGTTTTGCCTTTTTTGCCATAGCGGAAACCAGAGCCAACTTGTACTTTTCTACCGCATAATCATAGGTATAGACATCCATCTTTGGCTCCTCAACCGGCTTAAAATTGGCTGAAATCTGCTCACGGATCCATTTGCGCTGTGTCGGTGATAAATGTTCAAAATTCCGGCGCAGGGCTGCATAACCGCAGGACGGACAAGCACACACACCATACTTTAAGGTATCAACATACTCATGGTTTGGTCGAAGATCCGCATCCGGTTCCTTTCTCTTGACCTTGGAACTCTTGACTCCTTTGACAACAAATTCCTTGTCGCAGATCGGGCACTTCATCTTTTGATTCAAGAGGAAATCCTTTTCAGTCAGTTCTACTACTTCCACCTTTGCCCTTTCGGTCTGCTTCTTTTTTGTCTCGCTGCCATCATTTAAGATGTCTAACTCGCCATCGCCTTTCAGACCAAATTTCTCTAATCCCGATAATAAATTCATTATTTCACACTTTCTGCTAAAACCAACTTAGGCTGTCGGCAATTTGTAGGAACTTTTCAAAGATACGATCCGGTTGAATACCAGATGCTCCTTGGAAGAATCCTTTGCATCTACGCAGAAGAAGCCCTGACGTACAAACTGGAAACTGTCATACGCCTCTGCCTCTGCGATGGATGGCTCCACATAACAATTCTCCAAAACTGTCAGAGAATTTGGATTTAAGTTGAGGCTACCATCCTCATTGTAAACACCGGCTTCCTCATCTACGATATTCTCATAAAGACGGATGGTTGCCGGAACGGCTGTCTCGCAGGATACCCAGTGAATGGTGCCCTTTACTTTTCGTCCATCCGGGCTGTTACCGCCTCTAGATGCCGGATCATAGGTACAATGGATCTCTGTGATATTGCCATTTTTGTCCTTTTCAAAAGAATTACAAGTCACAAAGTAAGCATTCATCAGGCGCACTTCATTGCCCGGGAACATACGGAAATACTTGCGTGGCGGTTCTTCCATAAAATCATCGCGATCAATATAGATCTCTCTGGAAAATGGTACCTGACGTGTGCCAAGTTCCGGATTTTCCAAGTTATTCGGTGCTTCCAGATACTCGATCTGTCCTTCCGGATAATTGTCGATTACAACCTTGATCGGATCTAGGACTGCCATCACACGGCTCTTTTTGGTCTTTAAATCCTCACGGATACAATACTCTAGCATGGCATAATCTACAGATGAATTACTCTTTGACACACCACATAGTTCTACAAATTTTGCAATAGACTCCGGTGTAAAGCCACGGCGGCGCAGGGCTGCAATGGATACCAGACGCGGATCGTCCCAACCGTCCACGATGCCTTCTTCTACCAGACGCTTGATGTAACGCTTGCCGGTAACGACGTTGGTCAAATACATTTTGGCAAATTCAATCTGTCTTGGCGGCCGCTCAAAACCGACCTCACGAACAACCCAGTCATAGAGCGGTCTGTGGTCTTCAAATTCCAATGTGCAGATAGAATGTGTGATGCCTTCGATCGCATCCTCGATCGGATGTGCGAAATCATACATAGGATAAATGCACCATTTGTCACCGGTGTTGTGATGATGCATGTGTGCCACACGGTAGAGAATCGGATCTCTCATATTGATATTCGGTGATGTCATATCAATCTTGGCACGCAGTACCATGGTACCGTCCTCGTATTTTCCGTTTTTCATATCTTCAAAGATCTGTAAATTTTCCTCGATGCTGCGACCTACATTTGGATCTTCCTTGCCAGGTTCTGTCAAGGTACCACGGTACTCGCGGATCTGGTCTGCATTTAAGTCAGAGCAGTATGCCTTGCCCTTTTTGATCAGGGTAATGGCCGCTTCATACATCTGGTCAAAATAATTGGATGCAAAATACAGATGGTCGCCCCAATCTGCCCCCAGCCACTGAATGTCTTTTTTGATAGACTCTACAAATTCCTCACGTTCCTTGGTCGGGTTGGTATCGTCAAAACGCATGTGAAATTCGCCATTATATTTTTTTGCCAGACCATAGTTTAACAGGATGGACTTGGCATGACCTATATGCAGATAACCATTTGGTTCCGGCGGGAAACGAGTACATACGGTGTCATAGACACCCTCTGCCAGATCCTTGTCGATCTCCATCTCAATAAAATTCTTTGATACTACTTCTTTTTCGTTCTCCATTAATCTATTCCTCTCCATCTGTGGACTTGTCCACTTATATTCCTCTTTGGTATTGTTTACTGAATGTGTTTATGTGTAAACAGATGATCCTGACAATATTCATAATTGCCGTTGCATTTTGAGCAGAAACGGAATTCCAGTTCCGGGTTTGTCAGTTCTGTCCTGCCGCATACCGCGCACTTGTGTCTGGCGATCGGTGCACCGGACCTGTCTGTCCTTGGTCTTGCCCCGGCTGCCACCTTGCGCTTGTACTCCTGCTTGCGGTGGATCTCACGCGGATCCACGCGTCTGTAATTGCGGGATGACAGATAAAAGATCAGGAAGTTGAGCAGGGAGCAGATGATCGCCACACGTCCTGACCAGGAGGATCCCACCAGACTGATCGCAATCATAACGGCATAGACCACTGCCATCCACTTCATCTTGATCGGGATGATAAAGTACAAAAGCACCTCCATATCCGGGAAGCATACCGCAAATGCCAAAAAGATCGACAGGTTGATATACTGCATACTAAAATAGCCGCCAACGCCTGCCACCGGACTGCCTGTCACTGCACCGTAAATAAAATACAGCACAAAAGCACCGATCAGGGTCGCAAGCATACCGCCAATGATATAGGCATTAAAACGAAATGTCCCCCAGGCATTCTCCAAGGCTGTTCCCAACTGATAGTACAAAAGAAGCATGATCGCAAAGAACAGGATATTGGAAGTCTCCGGGATCATGATCCATGTAAAGATACGCCAGATCTGAAACTTGTGGATGATATAGTAAGGCTCTAAGGTCATATAGGTCAGGAAGTTTACACTGGTGATACGGCTTCCCAACATCAAAAAATACCCCAGCACATAGCCTCCGATCAGATAACGCATGAGATTCGGAATGGCATATTTCCCCAGAGCACGTTCTAACTTATTTAGCATAAAAGTATTCTCCTCACTCTCGCAATATCTTAAGAAATGGCATAGTCACCGACAATATTGCATAATTATTTTAATTATAGGGTGCTTCCCACTTTTTGTCAACGAATCCGCTTCTTGTTTTTTGTCGATTTGTGTCGTATAATAACTCTGTTTGTTTTCTATATTATAAATAAGAAAAGACAGACTTCAATCTACGAGATTAACGGGAGTAAACAGTTATCATATAAGTTTTTAGAAAGGGTTTACATCATTATGAATGAAAAATTGTACAAGTTAGGAATCGACATCGGTTCTACAACTGTCAAAATCGCAATCCTTGATGAGCAGGACAATCTTATCTTTTCTGATTACGAACGCCATTTTGCCAACATTCAGGAAACCTTAAGTAACCTGTTACATAAAGCATTTGACAGCACCGGCGAGATCATGGTATCGCCGATGATCACCGGTTCCGGCGGTCTGACACTTGCCAAGCATTTGGGCATTGATTTTGTTCAGGAGGTTATCGCAGTCTCTACCGCCCTGACCCACTATGCACCACAGACTGACGTTGCCATCGAACTTGGTGGTGAAGATGCCAAGATCATCTACTTTGAAAACGGCAACGTAGAACAGCGTATGAACGGTATATGTGCCGGTGGTACCGGTTCCTTTATCGACCAGATGGCTTCTCTGATCCAGACAGATGCCTCCGGTCTGAACGAATATGCCAAGAATTACAAGGCGATCTATCCGATCGCAGCTAGGTGTGGTGTATTTGCCAAGACAGATATCCAGCCCCTCATCAACGAGGGTGCCACCAAAGAAGACCTATCAGCCTCCATTTTTCAGGCGGTTGTCAACCAGACCATTTCCGGTCTTGCCTGCGGTAAGCCGATCCGCGGTCATGTTGCCTTTTTAGGGGGGCCTCTGCATTTCCTGGATCAGTTGAAAATGACCTTCATCCGCACCTTAAATCTGGATGATGAGCATGCCATCACACCGGAGAACTCACATTTGTTCGCCGCGATCGGTTCTGCTCTTAACTATAAGGAAGAAAAGAAGTTTGCCATCACGGATATTATGGCAAAATTGTCTTCCAATATTCATATGGAATTTGAAGTAGCCCGTATGGAGCCGCTCTTTGCCTCAGAAGAAGAATACGATGCCTTTATCAAACGCCACGGCAACAACCATGTCCATACCGCTGACCTTGCCTCTTATCACGGCAACTGCTATCTGGGTATCGATGCCGGTTCGACCACGACCAAGATCGCACTGGTCGATGAGGACGGCTCACTGCTCTACTCTTTCTACAGCAACAACAACGGCAGCCCGCTTGCAACCGCCATCGGCGCCATCAAGGACATCTACAGCAAGTTGCCGGAAGATGCCCACATCGTCCATTCCTGCTCTACAGGATACGGCGAGGCTCTCTTAAAATCCGCGCTCATGCTTGACGAGGGCGAAGTCGAGACCGTGGCACACTACTATGCTGCCGCCTTCTTTAACCCACAAGTTGATTGCATCTTAGACATCGGCGGACAGGATATGAAATGCATCAAGATCAAGAACCAGACTGTTGACAGCGTGCAGTTGAACGAGGCATGTTCTTCCGGTTGTGGATCCTTTATCGAGACTTTTGCAAGGTCTTTGAACTTTTCCGTTGCGGATTTTGCCAAGGAAGCCTTGTTTGCCAAAAATCCGATCGATCTTGGTACAAGATGTACGGTATTTATGAACTCCAAAGTAAAGCAGGCGCAAAAGGAAGGTGCGACCGTGGCTGATATTTCTGCCGGTCTTGCTTATTCCGTTATCAAAAATGCTCTCTTTAAGGTCATCAAACTCTCCGATCCGAAAGAACTCGGAGAACATGTTGTCGTACAGGGCGGTACCTTTTACAATGATGCCGTGCTTCGTTCTTTCGAGCGCATTTCCGGCTGCAAGGCAGTAAGACCTGACATTGCCGGTATCATGGGTGCTTTCGGTTGTGCCCTGATCGCCAGAGAGCGTCACGAAGAAGGCTATCAGTCCACTATGCTGACCATTGATCAGATCAATGAGTTGACCTATACGACCAAACTTGCCCGTTGTCAGGGATGTACCAACCACTGCCTTTTGACCATCAACCGTTTCTCCGGCAACCGCAGTTACATTACCGGTAACCGTTGTGAAAAGGGTCTGGGCAAGGAAAAGAACAAAGAAAATATTCCAAACCTTTTCGAATACAAGAACAAGCGTATCTTTGATTACAAACCACTGCCAAGAGAAGAAGCAAAACGTGGTACGGTCGGACTTCCGAGAGTTTTGAATATGTACGAAAATTACCCGTTCTGGGCAACTTTCTTTAAAAAACTCGGATTTTCCGTTGTCCTATCTCCAACTTCTTCCAGAAAGATCTATGAGATGGGCATCGAATCCATCCCAAGTGAGTCCGAATGTTATCCTGCCAAGTTGGCACACGGACATATCCAGTGGCTCATTGATGAGGGCAATGTTGACTTTATCTTCTATCCGGCGCTCTTCTACGAAAGAAACGAGTTCCCGGATGCCGGTAACCACTACAACTGTCCGATCGTCACCTCTTATTCGGAAAACATCAAGAATAATGTAGACGAGATCACTTCCGGCAAGGTACGTTTTATCAATCCTTTCATGTCCTTTGGCAGTGAGGAAAAGGCAAGCCTGACACTGGTCAAATGCTTTAAGGAAGAATTTGACATACCGGAATCCGAAGTGCGCGAGGCTGTCACCGATGCCTGGAAAGAACAGGAAGTGACCCGTCTGGAAATGATGAAAAAGGGTGAAGAAGTCCTTAAATATATGGAAGAGACCGGCAGACGCGGTATCGTTTTGGCAGGTCGTCCATACCATGTCGATCCTGAGATCAACCACGGTATCCCGGAACTGATCAATTCTTACGGCATCTGTGTACTGACGGAGGACTCCGTGTCACATCTGGGTAATCTGGAACGTCCGATCTTAGTTATGGATCAGTGGATGTATCATTCCAGACTTTACTCTGCCGCCAACTTTGTCAAGACCAGAGACGATCTGGACATGATCCAGCTCAACTCCTTCGGCTGCGGTGTCGATGCCGTAACAACCGATATGGTCAGCGATATTCTGACAGGCTCCGGCAAGATCTATACCTGCTTAAAGATCGACGAGGTCAATAATCTGGGTGCTGCAAGGATCCGTATCCGTTCTCTCCTCTCAGCCATCCGTGTCAGAGAAAAGAAGCAGGAAAAGCGCGAGATCAAGCCTGCAAACTTTGAACGTGTCATCTTTACCGAAGAGATGCGCAAGGACTATACCATCATCTGTCCGCAGATGTCTCCGATCCATTTTGAACTTTTGGAACCGGCATTTGTTGCCGCAGGATACCACTTATCCATCCCACAGATCTCTGCCAGAGAATGTGTGGATGTCGGGCTTAAATATGTAAATAACGATGCCTGCTATCCGTCCCTGATCGTTGTCGGTCAGATCATGGCTGCCATTGCTTCCGGCAATTACGACATGAACAAGACAGCCGTCCTCATCACCCAGACCGGTGGCGGATGTCGTGCGACCAACTATATCGCCTTTATCCGTCGTGCCCTTGCCAAGGCAGGTTACCCGGATGTACCGGTCGTATCCTTAAACATGGTCGGACTGGAAAAGAATCCGGGCTTTAAGATCACACCAGCCTTGATCCAGCATGGTCTGTATGCATTGGAGTTTGGTGACATCTTCCTGCGCTGCTTATACCGTATGCGCCCATACGAAGTGACACCGGGTTCTGCCAATGCCCTGCATGAAAAATGGAAAGAACGCGTCATTGCCTTTGTTACCCAGGACGGCTTCCTTTCCCATCGCAAGTACAAGCAGATGTGCCGCCAGATCATCCGCGATTTCGACCGGCTGCCGATCACAGATGAGAAGAAACCGCGTGTCGGCGTTGTTGGCGAGATCCTGGTAAAATACCATCCGGCAGCCAACAATGACGTTGTAACGCTTTTGGAATCTGAAGGTGCAGAAGCCGTTGTACCGGATCTGACAGACTTCCTGCTCTACTGCTGCTACAACCAGATCTACAAGGCAGACAATCTAGGCGAGTCCAAAAAGACAGCTCGTCTCAATAAGATGCTCATCCGTTTCTTTGAATGGATGCGTAAAGATGCCAGAGACGAACTGGCAAAGAGCAAGCACTTTGAGCCGACCTGCTATATCGAGGACACAGCGAAAAATGCCGAGTCCATCGTATCCATCGGTAACCAGACCGGTGAAGGCTGGTTCCTGACCGGTGAAATGTTGGAACTCATGCATCAGGGCGTGCCAAATATCATTTGTGCCCAGCCATTTGCATGTCTGCCAAACCACATTGTCGGAAAGGGTGTTATCAAAGAATTGCGCCATGAATATCCAAAGGCAAATATCGTTGCCATTGACTATGATCCGGGCGCATCGGAAGTAAACCAGTTAAACCGTATCAAACTTATGCTTTCTACGGCGCACAAGAACTTAAAGAAAGAGATTGCTTCCAAATAAACTTACATAAAAACAGGTCAGCCTCACCAGAGACTGACCTGTTTTTTAATAGCGATTATGCACTTTTTCCGCAAAACATAAGACATCTTTTATAGGAAGGCGCGTGCCGTCATCTAAAATTGCTACGCCGCTCATTTTGCCAAAGACCTGGTGCTGATCGGATACGATCAGTTTGTAGTCCATACAGGCACTGCGATCAAGGATCGGCACAAAATCCATCTCAAAGCGTCCGTCGCTGGAGGAAAAGGTCCATGGCTTGCAATAATCGTCCTGTGGGATGTGGAAGGTCACATCATCGATCTTGTGTGCCACGCCATCATAAAAGATGACATTTTCCGTCGCTGCCTTGGTATTACCAAATCCGTAACCGATATTGAAGCCAAAGGCATGCCCATCTAAGTCGCAGTTGCCGGAGCCCCAATACCAAGTATTGTCGTAAGTCCAGACTCCCCTACCCCAATCCAGCGTTCCAAAATGCCTTGCCGGATCAAAGACATAACGTTTGCCGTCATAGTCTGCCCAGCCGCTCGCCCGCATGCAGTTGATCTTTTGGTTGTAGTAAAAATGTCCATCCTTATCCCAAGGAGTCGCAATGACCATGGTATCCATGTCCGGTTCTTCCAAGACAATATCACAGGAAAAAGGTTTCTTCTGATAAAAGTCTGCAAAATTGCCCCGGATATGCCGCACCCGCTTGCCCTCTATTTCTTCCAGACAATAAGATAATTGCAGTCTGCCCTTATCGTAGACAATATCTCCGGCGGAAGAATTGCCCGGCAAGTGAAACTTTCCCATAGGAAAAGCATCCAAAATGGTTTCTGTGTGCTCCCAAGGATGCTCTCCCAATTCCAGCAAAGATACCGACTGCAAGCCCACATAGCCATCATCCGATAAAGTAAATGCCACAGCGCATGCATCCCCTACCACCAGATAATAGTCCCACTCCTTGATACGGAACTTGGCTGCCTTGATCTTTGTCCGGTCATAGACCTGCAACTGTCTTCTCGACCAGCCCGGCTCTGCGATGTTTCCCCTGGCATCTAAGAGCGGCTGTCTTTTTGTCACTTCATGATTTCTTTCTGCCATAATCTGTTCCCCCTGTTTTATGCACATCCATGAAAAAATTCTCCTACTCCCATCATAATACGCATTTTCTTTCTGTCAATAAGAAAGAATGTGCTTCTGCACATTCTCGCGCCGAGCGCGGTCGCTTGCGACAATCTACAACTTCGCGCGAGTGCGCCTCATTGGCACGTCAGAGCTTTTTGTGTGATAGGGAATTCGATGGAATTTCCTATCACATAAAAAAGACCGGATACAGACCTTTCTCTGTATCCGGTACATTTTATTTTGTATCTTACTTATCCTGTGCCAAAAGCATCATGATCTTGTTACTGCGGGCAACAAATGCTGTCATGGCTTCCGGTGCAAGTGGCTTATTTGCCAGACATGCCAGATCGTACAACTGCTGTGCGAACATCTCTACATTCTCGCCATCTGCATGCTCAAACATGTATTTGACAAGGTCGTTGTCCACATTGAGTACCAGCGTCTCGTCTCCGCCAAACATAGACGGATCCATGCCGTACATGTTGTACATCTTCATCATTTCCTGCATACGTCTGCTTTCCTCAGAAACTGTCAGCATAGAAGAAATGTCCTTGTTCTTGAACTTCTCTACCTTTACGGTCAGATTGTCCTTACCGCATGCCTTCTTAAAGAGTGCAGAAAGGGCATCCTGTGCAGCCTTCAAGTCTTCCTCAGAAGTCTCCTCAACCAGGTTTTCTGTCAGATCTGCATCGATTCGCAGGAACTTGTAGTCCTGATTGCGCTGCTCTAACTGTGTGATAAAGGAATTGTCGATCGTGTGATCCAGAACAACCGCATTCATGCCCTGCTCACGGAAAAGATTGATATACTGGCTCTGTTGCTGCATATCGGTGACATAGAAGATCGTCTTTCTCTTATCTTCCGCTTCCCCTTCCTCTGCACCGGCATCTTCCTTTACTTCCTCGACATCCACGGTCTCGCCGTTTTCATCGGTTGCCTTTTCCTCGGTCTTTTCTTCTGCAACAAGGAGTTCCGGTAAGGTCGTGTACTTGCCGTCAATATCCTTAAAGAGGATATAGTCATTCATCTTGTCACAGAACTTGTTGTCCTTTAAGCAGCCAAACTTGATAAATGGGCTGATGTCATCCCAATATTTCTCATAATTTTCCTTATCTGTCTTGCACATGCCAATAAGTTTGTCAGCCACCTTCTTGGTAATGTACTCAGAGATCTTAGTAACAAATCCATCATTCTGCAAAGCGGAACGGGATACGTTCAGCGGCAGATCCGGACAGTCGATGACACCCTTTAAGAGCATCAAAAATTCCGGGATGACTTCCTTGATATTGTCCGCGATAAATACCTGATTGTTGTATAACTTGATCGTACCCTCGATCGAATCGTACTCGGTGTTGATCTTAGGGAAGTACAAAATACCTTTCAGGTTGAATGGATAATCCATATTCAGATGGATCCAGAAAAGCGGCTCCTTGTAATCCATAAATACCTTGCGATAAAAGGCAATGTAATCTTCATCTGTACATTCGCTCGGGTTCTTTGTCCAAAGCGGATTGGTATCGTTCAAAGGAACCGGACGCTTTACGATCTTGAGTTGGTCTTTGGCAGGCTCTACCTCGACCATCTCCTTGGTGCCATCCTCTTTTTCCTTTTCTTCCATCTTGGCATCGGTATGAATCTCCTCGATCACGGTATCGGTGTCGCGCTTGTCTGCCACATCGATGGTCTCATATTCTTCCGGCGCATCTTTCTTTGAAAGATAGATCTCGGTCGGCATGAAAGAGCAATACTTCTCAATGACTTCTCTTGCACGGTATTCGTTGGCAAATTCCAGACAATCCTCATTCAGGAACAAAGTAATCTTGGTTCCGACCTCTGTCTTGTCTCCATCACCCATCTCGAACTCAGTACCACCGTCACATTCCCAATGTACAGCCTTGGCACCTTCCTTATAAGATAAGGTATCGATATGTACCTCATCCGCAACCATGAATGCAGAATAAAATCCCAATCCGAAATGACCGATGATCTGCTCCTCACTTGCCTTGTCCTTGTACTTCTCCAAGAAGTCGGTAGCACCGGAAAAAGCAATCTGATTGATGTATTCCTCTACTTCTTCTGCCGTCATACCAAGACCGTTATCGATAAAGGTAAGGGTCTTGTCCTCCGGGCTGACGATGACCTGGATCTTTGCCTTATAGTCTTCCGGGAGTTCATATTCTCCCATCATATCCAGTTTCTTTAACTTGGTAATGGCATCACAGCCATTGGAGATCAATTCTCTATAAAAAATATCATGATCTGAATACAACCATTTCTTGATTACCGGAAAAATATTTTCGCTTGTAATTGATAAACTTCCACGTTTGTTTTCCATTTCTATCATTCCTTCTTTCTATAAAAATAGAACGGATGTTGCTATCTCATACGTCCTAGAGAATATAATAAGACAGGGAAATGCAAAAGTCAATAAAAAATTAGCACTCATTTGAAACGAGTGCTAATAACTTTATATCTGCTTCATAATACAAAGATTTTTCCGCATCAGATAGACGATAGCCGCAACGATCGTGCTGATGACATCTGCGACCACATATGCCCAGACAACGCCATCCAGACCAGCCAGACGGTTGCAGATATAAAGTGCCGGGATCAGAAGGAGTCCTTGCCGAAGGATGGATACGATCAAAGATTCCATAGGACGATCGATCGCTTGAAAATAGCCTGACACCAGATAGACGACACCAATGATGGGACTGGTCAAAAGTAGGATGGTCACCATATGCACACCCAGACCTAAGACATCCGTCGTTAAGAACTGTGCCATAATGGCTTTTCGGAAGATAAAGCACAAACTTCCTGCCACGATACTGATCGCAAAGACCAGAATGGATAATTTGCGCACGACCTCCTTTAAACGCGGAATGTTCTGTGCTCCATAATTATAGGAGATCAGTGCCTGACAGCCCATGCCAACTGCCATGACAAGAGTGGTCGCGATCATGGTACATTTGCCAGCCGCTGCCATGGCGGCAAGAGCATCTGTGCCATAGCCGCTTAAGATCTGGTTGCTAAAGGTAGACGCAAAGCCGGATAAGATACTGGCAATGGCATTGGGAAGTCCCAAAATCAAAATATGACCGATCGCCGGAACGTCCTTTGCTGCATAGGCAAGGGAAAAGGACATGACCTGCGACTTCTTTAACATGACATAGATATAATAAAGGACAGCCAGTGCATTTCCTGCCACGGATGCCAGTGCGGCTCCTGCCACACCCCAGTGGAATACCAGGATAAAAATCGGATCTAAGATCAGGTTTACCATGGTGCCGATCAGATTGCCCACAAATCCTTCCATGACAGAGCCTTCCGCACGCAGTAAAAGAGCAACGGATGTGGAGATCATCATAAAGGGCGAGCCCAAAACGACCGGTATCATATATTTCTTTGCATAAATGGCAACATCGCCTTTCGCCCCCAAAAAGACAAGCAGGGGATCGGCAAATACCAGTGCCAATACAATAAATACAAGAGCAAGTACAATAGCTGTCCACATACAGAGGCTGGCATAGATCTTTGCCTTATCCTTCTCCCCCGCGCCAAAGGCTTTGGCGATCATGGTACAGCCTCCGTTTCCAAGCATCATAGCAACGGCTGACATGATGGAAAATACCGGGGATACTACAGAGACAGCCGCCACCTGTGCGTTGTCCCCCAATCTTGCGATAAAAAACATATCTGCAATATTATAAAAGATCATGAGTATCATGATCACTGCGGACGGAATTGCCATGGAGGCAATGGCTTTCCAGACAGACCCGCTTTTCATCATTTCTTCATTCTTCATCTTTATCCACTCCTTTTCTATCCTTATAGAATATTTTCAACTCCAAGTCGTTTTTCCAACTTGTAGTTGCATTTCCAACTTACAGTTGTTATTATAAAGACAAAACAAGGGTAAAACAATCAGCAGATAGACACCGCATCGTTGGTTAAGCAACGCTTTCTGTACGATTCGTTGTTTTTCTGCAATACAAAGGAGTATTTCTATGGATATTCGCGTACAAAAAACAAAAAGGGCGATCACAAACGCCTTTCTTACCATGGCAACCCAAAAACCGATTGAAAAGATCACCGTGACCGATATTGTAAAGGAAGCACAGATCAACAAGTCTACCTTTTACGCACATTATCGTGACATCTACGACCTCATGGATGCGCTTTTAAAAGACGCCACCTCCAGTGTTGTCGCTAATATGAACTATCTTTCCAATATGTTTGAGGATCCCCATGCTTTTTTCTTAGACATGTATGATGCACTTTCCATCTGCAAAAATGATAATATCCAGCCCTTTAGCAGCGGCAACATCAAATTCAGCGAACAGTTGTCTTATGCTTTAAATGAAAAAGCCGTCGAGCAGGGCTTGCAGCCGGACAACTATCACTATGTCGGTGCCCTGCTTACTTTTACCATCAATGGTATCATTGCCCTGCACAAGACCAAAACGCCACAGGTCAGTGATGAGGACTTAGAAACCCTTGCCACTTTTTTTGAAAATGGCATAAAAGCGATCGCTCCCTAAAAAGAACCCATAGCAAAGCGACACATATCTGCCGCCCTGCTATGGGTTCTTCTATATCACTATAAGATGTCCGTATGTATGATAAAATTATAAGTCGATTCTGCCTGCGTATTCGCTTTCCCCTGAAGTCACTACATAATAAGCCGCTCTTTCTTCCGGCTTGATATATACCTTGATGTCTGAGATAGCCTTTCTCTTGTTTTCCGCCTTGAATGCAGCCTGTGCATTGGCGATGATCTCGTCAACCTTGAAATCCTCTCCGCCAAACTGTAATACCGCAGATTTGGTCATTTCCGGCTTTTTCTTGGTAGTCTTTCTGGTCGTTGCTTTCTTTGCTGTCTTCTTTACAGTCTCGCTTGCTTTCTTGGTCTCGGTAACGACAGCCTCCGCCTGCTTTTCTGCCTCTTTCTTGACTTCGGTAGCCACATTTTCAGCCTGCTTCTTGGTCTCACTTGCGGCTGCCTCGGTCGCCTTCTTTGCCTTCTCGGCACCAGCCTTTACGGAAGATGCTGCCTTTGTGGCTGCAACCTTTACGCTCTCTGTGGCTTTCTTGGCTTCCTCAGCCATTTTCTTCATATCAACTTTTTTTGTATCTGCCATAACAAACGCTCCTTTTCCTCTGATAACTTTTATCTGTTACTATCTTTTATTATACACATTCTTGCAAAAATATCCAATTTAAAAGGTTATTTTATCATCTAAAGTAGTAAAAAAAGAATCGGTCGTAATCTTGTCGTTCTTATCGATCGTGATCTTATCCCACAATTTCTGATTGAAATCCGAATAATAGTCCGTCTCGATCGCGGAGATCACATCTTCCATCGCCTGTTCCTGTCGCTGGCTGACAATGGCAACCTTGTTCTGTTCTGAGAGTTCTTCGTTATATTTATTGACACATTCAAAAAAATAGTAACCATCCTCTGTCTGGATCATATCGGAAATATCGCCATCATCCATCTGGAATACCACATCCTCTATGGCTGTCTCATAAGTATTTCTGCCGAAGGTCACATGGATGCTGTCTGCCTGACTGTAAGAACTTGCCAACCGGTCAAAAGATGCCCCGTTCTTTAACTGGGTCGCAATATCCTTTGCCAGAGTCTCATCCGTCACATAGATGACATTTGCCTCCATGATACGAGCCTCATCCTCACTGACATTCTCATCGACACCGCTCATCAACTGCTTGTAGACCTTTTCTGCCAGCGCATAATGCTCATACATCTTTGTGATGTCCTTTTTAGAAGCCCCTGTGTATTTGCGCTCTGTCCGGTTCAAAGACTTGTAATAGGTCTCCGCCGCCTGCGCCACCTTGTCCTTTTCATCCTCGGAAAGTTCGATTTCCTTGGTCTGGGCATACATATCCAGCGAATAGACCTTGGTCAGATGACTGATGACCGCATCCTTGATGCTTTCCTCCATAGTCTTGGTATCATAATCCTCTGACCACAGGTCTGTGTCATAGATCTTTCCATACAGATTTTTATAATTTGCCAGATAGACTTTGGCTTCTTCACGCGGACATGCCATCTGACCGATTTTAAATACCGTGTGTCCCCCGCTCTTGGAGGCAAAATACACCTGCCTATCTCCGATGGAACAGCCTGTAAAAAGCAGCCCCATTACCAAACTCAGAGCCAGTAGAAGCACCGGTATCCTTTTTTTATTATATTTCATAAAATTATCCTTCTACTACCAGATATCGTCCGTCTCCGATGGCAAAGACTTCCTCTGCCTCCAAGATCTCCTCTTCTTCCATGCCAACGATATCCATCTCATCTTCCAAATATTCGATCACTTCGTCCTTGTTGTCACAGACCATAGCCATGCAATCCTCTAAAAAGGCTTCCGCCTCCTCCGGTGTCTCGGCTACCTCCTCCGGAAATAATTTCAACTGCTGCTCAAGAAATGCCTGAATACATGCCTCATCGTATTCGTAACTGCTCATTTCAAAGGTCCTCCTACTTATTATTTCTTCCTATGTCACAGATGCAAAAATCTGTGTCACGATTTCATTTCCTACGAAACAATGTATAGTATAAATACTTGCCCCTCACAATGCAATGATTTTTTCCAGATAAAAGGAATAGATCAAAATTTCTTTGACCGGCAGATCCATGGTGCGCCCCAATGCCAGTGCATACAGATGCAACTGTGCCTGATAACGCTTGATGAGTTCCCCGGCATTTTGAACGCGGTCGGTCTTGTAATCCAGCAGGACAATGCCGTCCTCTTCCACAAAGAAAACGTCAATGATCCCCTGCACCAGGACCGTATCCTCCTGACTGCCTGCTTCCTCTTCGTCAAAGAGTTCCTGTGGAAAAATACTCATGACAAAAGGCTTTTCCACATAAAGTTCCTCTCTTTTTGCCGCCTGCATCATGCGCTTTGCCACCCCTGTCTCCATAAAGGCATAAAGGCGGTCCATCTGTAAAAGTTCTTTTTGCTCCGGCGTCATACGTCCCTCATCAAGCATCCGCTCTGCCTGCTCTTCCAAACTAGCCCTGCCTGTATAATGGCAAAAATCAAAGCACTCCATAAACCTGTGCATGGCAGTTCCCCGTAGGGCTCCGCGTGAGACTTCCTGCGTCTTTTTCTCTGCGATAAAGACAGGAACGATCTCTTTTGTCTCCTCTTTCAGGAAGTCCGGGCGTACGCTCTGGTCGTCCGCAAATGCCTTTTCCATCTGGGCATGCTTGATCTCCGATACCGAATACTTATTCTTATATTTTCCAACGGATGCGTAAGGATAGACATATGCCATCTCCTCTTCCAGTGCCTTTACCCAGGACGGCTTAGCCTGTCCGCTCAAAGCCGCCAGTGCCTCCTTTTTTGCCTGCTTATCCATCTGTTCCGCAACTTCCGTCACAACGACTTCTTCCGGCGAAATGACCTGTATCGGATAAGCCTCCCGCTTTGCTGCCGTCGCACGCACGATCCACTCTAAATAGGTCTTGGCTCCCTCTCTCTCAAAAAAGGTCAGTTTTCCACGATTTTCCTGCCATTTTTCTAAGGTTTCTTCTGCCTTTTTCAGACTTCCCGTCAGAATCAGTTTCTCTTTTGCCCTGGTAAGTGCCACATATAGGATGCGCATTTCCTCGCCACAGGCATCTTCATGCAATCTGCGCGCAACCACCTGTTTATAAAGCGATGTCGTTTTCGTCTGGTCTTCATAGTCGACCAGATCCAGCCCCACGCCCAGATCACCATGCAGGATCATAGAACCCTTTTGGTCTGTTTCATTGAACTGCTTGCCCATACCGGAGACAAAGACGATCGGGAACTCCAGTCCCTTGCTTTTATGGATACTCATAATTGCCACAGCATCATCATTATCACTGATGAGTTCCGCCTCGCCCATATCTACCTGGTACTTTTGTAGTTGTCCGATATAGTTTATGAAATGAAAGAGACCTTTATAACTGGTATTCTCATAAACAACTGCCTGTGCCATGAGTTTTTCCAGATTTGCCCGTCGGCTCTCTCCACGCGGCATAGCACTTACATAGGTCAGATAGCCTGTCTTTTGCAATAGCATTTCAATAAAGGCATGGATGGGCGTATCTGCCACCTGCGCTCGCATTTCCTCTAAAAAGAGCAGAAAATCTCCCACCTTTTTCTCCTGGGGATGCTCTTTCTCATAGGTCTGCATGGCTTCATAGAAAGGCAGTTTCGGTTCTGTCATACGGATCAGAGCGATCTCATCACTAGAAAAAGAAAACATTGCCGAATGCAGAACTGCCGCAAAAGGAATATCCTGTCTTGGATTGTCAATGATACGGAGCAGGTTTAAGACCGTCTGTACTTCGGTCGTATCAAAATAACCTGTCTTATTTTCCGCAAAAGCCGGTATGCCGTTTTCTTCTAAGACAGCGATCATGCTCTCCGCCATACTGCCGGGACTGCGCAATAAGATGACCACATCGCGGTAGCGCATAGGACGAAGCCTGCCGGATGCCTTATCCGTGACAAGTTGTGTCTTATTCATAGCATTGATCTTGTCTGCAATGATCTTTGCTTCAAAGGCAATGCGGTCTTCTATCCCCGCATCCTCCATCAGATCACTATCCTGATCTGCGATCAGAATTTCGCCCCGAAAATCCGTGTCACACTCTGCCGATGCGAAGAAGTCCTCCGGCTTCGAAATGCCGGGATAGGTCGCACCGGGATAAAGTGCCGCCAGATTGTCATATTCCACATTGCCGATATCCGCATGCATGAGTTGGTAAAAGACATCATTGGTAAAAGTCAGCACTTCATTTCTGCTTCGGAAATTCTGGTGCAGATCAATGGCAATACTGCCCTCTTCCCTGCCGTGGAATCGCTCGTATTTATCCATAAAGATCTCCGGACATGCCTGTCGGAAACTGTAGATGCTCTGCTTGACATCCCCCACCATAAACATATTATGCCCGCCGATATCTTCCTTTGATACACTACTTAGGATCTCTTCCTGAATATAGTTGCTGTCCTGATATTCGTCGATCATGATCTCCTGATAGTATTCCTGAAATTCTCTGGCGGTCGCCGTCGTCTGCTTGGTCTTTTGATCTTTTAGGATCTGCAAGGCAAAATGTTCTATGTCATTAAAGTCCATGACATTTTTGCTCCGCTTGTAGGCGGCAAAATCATCCATAAAACAACTGGTCAGACGTACCAATTCCCGGACAAAGGGTTGTAACTGCTGCATCTGCCGGATAATCTCTTCCAATGAAAATGCGCCATAATCACTCTTTGCCTTTTCCATGCTTTTTTTGATGGCATCCCTTCCATCCTTTACCCGGTTTAAAAGGACTTCATCGCCGTCATAGCCGCGCGGCTTACGCCCGATCGCACCATATTTTAAATCCCGGAAGGCATCGTAAAAACGCATCTTTTCGTCAAAGGTCAGGATGTCCTCATATAATAGGATATCCTGCTGCAAGCCCTTTTCGTAAAAGATAGGTCCATCCGGCTGCCTGCACAGATCGATCAGGCGTTCGGTCTTAGCCTTTGCCTCCTCCACCTGTATGCGTAGTCTGTCCAATAGAAAAGCAAACCATACACTTTCCTGCAGATCCTCGGGCGCATGGATCTCGTAAGCATCCACCAGGGATTGCAGCCATTCTTTTGGCCATGGATAGGACTGTGCCTTATCAAAGAGGCGCAGGATCATATCCGTCACTGCCTGATCCGAATTACCCCTGACATAAGCATTCATAAAAGAATAGAAGAAGGCATTCTGCCCTGCCTGCTCTGCCGTCTCATACTCTTTTTGCATCATGGCATCCATAACGCTTCTTCGCATGAGCAGCATTTCTCCCTCATCCCCGATACGATAATCCGGTTCCAGATCGATCTCATGGAAATGATTGCGCACGATATAATTACAAAAACTGTCAATCGTCGTGATCTGGGCATTATGCACCAAAGTCGCCTGTCGCATCAGATGCACATTCCCAGGATCTTCTTCCAACTTGGCATTGATCGCCAGCAGGATCCTCTCACGCATCTCCGCTGCCGCCGCCTTGGTAAAGGTCACAACCACAATACGATCTACATCGATCGGTTTTTCTTCATCCAGGATACGCTGGATGATTCTTTCTACCAAAACTGCCGTCTTACCGGAACCTGCTGCCGCAGAAACCAACATATTCTTTTCTCTGCTATCAATGACCTGCTGCTGGTCGTCTGTCCACTGTGGCACCTTACTTCTCTCCTTCTGCTCTTTCTTCTCTATAACGATCCTTTTGCAGATCTTCCTCCATGCGCGCCAGGATCTCCTCCCGGTCTATTTTATCCGGAAGTCTGCGATAGGCAAAACCATCCATCCGGGCATCAAAGCCACAGATACCATGGTATTCGCAATAATTACATCCATTTTCATTGCCCATGCGATAAGGCGCACAATCGATCCTGCCGTCCACGATCTGTTTGCCGGTCTTTTTCACCAGCATACGGACATAAGAGGACACCAGGGCAAACTCATCCTCGGAAAGCGCACTTGAGGTCTTGGACAAAGATCCGTCTTTATTGATTCCCGCCGGGATCACATCCGACCGCCCTTCCAGCCCATGATGCAAAGCCTCGATCACATGCAGATCTGCATTGACAACGCCCTTCATCTGCAATTCTTTTAAAATGGCTTGCTCTTTTTCCTGCTCTGTCCGTTCTTCCGCCTTAAGAAGTGGACGGTCAATATGGTAATAAAACATGGCGCCGGGACTGATCTTCTTTTGCGGGTATGCATCTTTTAGTCCCTCTGCCGTCGCATCCATATAAAGAACCAACTGTACCTGCAATCCCTGATATAATTGTGCAAAATCTATATCTTTGGCACCGGATTTGTAGTCTACGATCTTGACATAGACAGAAGATCCATCCCGGTAAAGATCCACGCGGTCAACTTTTCCACGCAGGCGCATAGTATGCATCTCGTCCAGTTGGAAACGCAAGGCATCCAGATCGGATACCTGCCGGAAATCCACCTCAAAGGCACTCGGCACAAAAGAGCCCTTTCGCACCTGCTCTGTCAGGGCATGCACCGTCTGTTGCAGGGTCTTTTCCATGCGACGTAAGATATAACGGTCGCGCCCTTCTTCCAAGACCTCTGTCTTGGCCATGGTCTGATAAGTATAGGCAATGGATTCTGCCAAAAGGGCATCGCTCTCTTCCTGACTGATCGTGTACCAGTTGACATCCTCTCTTTTTAAAAGTCGTTTGGAATACTCCTCCAAGGCTTCGTGATAGAGATTTCCCATGTCTGCTACTTCAAAGGCATGCTCTGCGCGTGGAAGCAGCCCCAATCCATAGTGCAAAAAATAAGCATAGGCGCATCTGGCATACTGTTCCAGACGGCTGACGCTCTCTGTGATGGACGATCCATAAAGAGCATCCAGCGCTGCCTTGGAGAGTCGCTCCTCCTTGTGCTCATAAAAGGCAGCATCCCTCAAGCGTCGGAAACCTGCTGCATCTGCGGCTTCTTCCCATGCCAGACATGCCAAAAAGGCATCTTCTGTCCTGCCCTCCTCCACATACTGACGCAAATGATCTACATAATAATCCTGCGCAGTCTCCGCTGTCAGGATGCGGTTTCTTGCCGGCAGTTCTTCTAATTCTTCCACCCGGATATCCGGGAATAGTTGTAAAAGGGTCTGGATCAGATAAGATCTGCGCACTGCCTTGCTGTCGCCATCCACACGAGTATAGGTCACGACCAGTTCCCTGGACGGCTTTGTCATGACAAAATACAGATAAAAGCGCTGCATAAAGGCTTTTTGCCGGTCGGAAGGTGCTACTTCCACATCCAATGCCATCAATTGTTCCCGATCCAACTGGGACAAAATACCGCCATTGCCAAGCGCTTTTGGAATGGCACCATCGTTTGCCCCGATCAGATACATGGTATGGATGTCCGAAAGACGGGTACGCTCCATATCCCCAATAACAAGGCAGTCCTTATCCGGCGGGATCATGCCGACTGCGACCGACTCAAAACCGGAGGATAAGATCTCCCGATACTCGCTCACCGTCATGTCTTCCTGCCCCAAAATGGCAACCAGTTTGTCCAGAAGATCCATACACTCGCCATAGATCTGCCGATATTCCTGGCTCTTTACCACCTGTCCTGCGGCTTCATAGGCATCTGCCTTTTCTTCTAATTTTTCCTGCACATGATAAAAAGTCAGATACTCGTAAAGCCCATAGGAAAGAGCCTCTACCGATACGGTTTTTGCCGGGGTCAGCCATGCCCCCGACTTTTTATCCTGTGTCTTTTCATCCTGTGCAAAGACCGTTTGCACAAAGTGCTCAAGCGGGGCAAACAGGCGCAAACGGATTTCGTTTAAGGTAACCAGATCTTCTGGGTTGTAACCTCTTGGCATGATCGTAAAAGGCTCACTATACTTCTTTCGCCCCCGTATGCCGGATGCCAGCAGATAATTTTCCAGTCGGTCAATCTCATCCACGCTCAGATCGCTCAGTCCGGTACGGAGCAGGCGCATGATGCTCTCATAGGAAAAATTCTCTTCCAAGACCATAAAAAGCCCATAGATAAACTCGATCATAGGATGAAAGACGATCTCTGCCTTGACATCCAAAAAATACGGTAAATGGTAGTCTTCCATGACTGCCGGAGCACTGTAACGGTAGGTATCCAGATCTGCACATACAATGGCAAAATCGCGATATCTGCGTCCTTCCTGCCGCACGGCGCGCGTAATCTCACTGGCAGCATATGCCAGTTCCTGCCTTGGATTTTTCAGACTGACGATGCGGATGGCATCTTCCGATGCCTCTTTCTGTTTCCAGGCATGCGCCGATGGACGGAAAAGATTGGATTCCAGATGCGCCAGTCTTCCTCCTGCCACAAAACGTCTTTCCTGCGCATTGTCAAGTAAGACCGGATCTTCCAAGAGACAGCCTGTCTGCCTGCAAAGATCTACGAGTTTTGCCATGGTCTTTTTACTCATAGCAAAAAGTTCTTCATCATGGATCCTGCCAAAGAATTCTTCTTTCGTATCACAGGTGATCGTTACCATGATCTTGTCCGTAATGCGCAAAAGCATTTCCAGCACCTGATTCTGGATGGGTGTAAAGCCCGTAAAGCCATCAAAAACGATGGTCGATCCCCGCAGGATCTTGGAGTCTTTCGCCACATCCAAAAACCTTTGCAAGATCTGTTCCGTCGTGATGTAGGAACCTGCGATCTTTTCCTCAAATGCCCGGTACATGGTGACCAGATCTGCACCCTTATAGCGGAAACTCTGGCTGAGTTCCGACCGCTGCATGATCTCATCCAGAGCATCCGGGGTGATATTGTACTGGGAAAACTCCGATATTAAAGACTTGACCTGGGCAATATACCCAGGCCGTTTCATGTTCTTTCCAAGTGCATGTAATTCTGTTTCCTGCTCCTGTGCTACTTTGCGCAAGAGCAGGTTCTTGCCGGTCTCCTCTAAGACCTCTAAGGTATCTGTCCCCAGTTCATCAAAAATACGATATGCCATACGGTCAAAACTCAGAACATCGATATTCATGATCGCATGCTTTGGATGCATAGCCACAAGTTCTTCCTGGGTATGCATGGTAAACTGTTCCGGCACGATAACCAGATAATTTTTTTGCGGATGCAGGGTCGCTTCCGCGATCACATGCCGGTAAAGATAGGTAGACTTACCGCTTCCCGCATTTCCTATCACAAACTGTAGTGACATCTTATATTCCCGCCTTTTTTAGTACTGGTCAAATCCCTGATCCGCTGTCGTCTCCTGCTGCATTCTACGGTTCTGCTCACCGATCTTGATCGCATCATAGAGCATAGCGGCTGACTGGTTGTAGTAACCATTGACCCAGAATACATCAACAATGCCAAAGGTGATAACACCTAGGATCTCCCATCCGATAAAGGTAAGGTCAAACCAAAAAGCATCCAGTTTGTTGCCATCCATCATACGCTTACTGGTGGCAAAAGCCTCGGAACTGCTCATGTTTGGATTTTCCGCCAAAAGATATGGAACCATGCGGTACTCATAGGACTTGACAATACCCGGAATGACAAAGAGCAATGTCCATAAGAAAGTATAAAGTTCGCGCAAGAACATGGTCTTTACACTATTTAAGTAGTTGCGGTCAAAAGCATAACCAAGTTCTTTAAGTTCTGCCTTTTGATTGATGTTCTGGTAGAAGAAACGACGTGCGCCAACCAGCAATGGGTTCAATACAAAGATCCCCAAACAGATCGCGATCGCACCGATCACCAGCGCAATGCCGATTGCAATGCCACCGACTGCTAAACTCAGTGCCGGCTGACCAAAGGAAAGGGCTCCGTCAAAAAGTACGCCGTCATCCCCATCATAATATTCATTGTACTCATACTGTGTCGTCTCTTTATCCCCTGTAATATAATCTCTGGCACTGGAGGATGCTCCTGTGCCTCCTGACACCAAGGCAATGATAAGTCCGACTAAAAGCATCTTCCAATAGTTGACCTTCATACGCTCCTTTGCTTTTTGTTTCAAGACTTTGTTATCCCACATAAGCCTGCTCCTTTCCTGTGTAAAAAAATAAGTTATCTTCATTATACACAATTTTTCATTTATGTTGTAGTATATCGTGCAAATTAAGGAAGTTTAAGAAAGCAGTCCTGCCTGCATGGCAAAGACCGCTTTTTATTACATTTATCTGTATTCTTTTTTACGCATCCTCGTTCATCTTTGCAAGTTTCTTTGCCTGGTCGGCTGCGATACAGGCATCGATGATCTCCTGAATGTCTCCGTTCATGATCTTGTCCAACTTATAGAGGGTCAGATTGATCCTGTGGTCAGTCACACGTCCCTGTGGGAAGTTGTAGGTACGGATCTTCTCGGAACGATCTCCCGTACCGATCTGGCTCCGTCTTTCCTCTGCTTCCGCATCCTGCTTTTTCTGCATTTCCAGATCGTATAACTTGGCACGCAAAAGAGCAAAAGCCTTTGCCTTATTCTGCAACTGGGATTTCTCTGTTTGGGAATAAATGACAATTCCGGTCGGGTAATGGGTCAGACGCACCGCAGAGTCCGTCGTGTTGACACACTGTCCACCATTTCCGGACGCTCTCATGACGTCAATACGGATATCCTTTTCATCGATCTGTACGTCTACTTCCTCTGCCTCCGGCATAACTGCTACCGAACAGGTCGAAGTCTGGATACGTCCCTGGGACTCGGTCTCCGGTACACGCTGCACACGATGTACCCCGGATTCATACTTGAGCACGGAATAAGCACCGTCACCCTTGACCATAAAGTTGACAGACTTCATACCGCCGATGCCTGTCTCATCTGCTTCCAGAAGTTCTACCTTCCAGCCACGGCTTTCCACATAATGCACATAGAGACGATACATTTCCGCTGCAAAAAGAGCCGCTTCCTCTCCACCTGCACCTGCACGGATTTCCACGATAACGTTCTTGTCATCGTTCGGGTCCTTTGGCAAAAGCAGGATCTTCAACTGGGTCTCCAATTCTTCAATGCGCTTTCTGGCTGTGGAAAGTTCCTCTTTTAACATATCACGCATTTCTTCATCGGATTCTTCTTCCAGCATGGCAAGAGAATCGTCAACCGTCTCTTTGCATGCCTTGTATTCCTTATAGGCTTCTACGATCGGTGCCAGATTTGCCTGTTCCTTCATCAGGTTGCGGAAACGATTGGTGTCGTTGGCAACATCCGGTTCGCTTAATAGGTTCATGACTTCTTCGTAGCGAAGAATCAGGTCGTCTAATTTATCAAACATATTGGTTCACTCCTTATATAATATCTCTCTGGGCAGATGTTCAATATTTTATCGCAAAAAACGCTTCCGCTCTCTGCGTCACGTAGCGGACACTAAATTCGTGCAAAGCACTCATTAAGTGCCGACGCTCCTCGAAAGTTTTTGCCAATAAAATATTTCTCATCTGCTCACAACAAACTTTCACATTATTTATTATACCGTCATTCACGGGTTTCCTCATAAACTTCCGCTACAAGTCGTGCAGACGGGCGCGGACAACGCGGTCGTTACCGGCATAATCTTTTTTGACGCTAATGTCAGAAAAACCTGCCTGTGCCAGTAACTCCGGGACACTTTTTCCCTGATCGTAGCCGATCTCAAACAAAAGCCAGCCATCCGGCTTGAGATAGCACGGTGCCTGTTCAATGATCTTTCGATAAAAATACAAACCATCCTCATGCCCATCCAATGCCCGCTTTGGCTCATAGCGGATGACCTCCGGCATGAGTTCTTCCAGATCACGCGTTGCAATATAAGGCGGATTGGAAACAATGACATCAAACTCGCCCTTCACTTCTGTAAAAAGGTCACTGACCAGCCACTCTGCCTCCACCTGGTTGCGTGTGGCATTTTCTTTGGCAAGCGCAATGGAAGTCTCTGCCACATCTACGCCCATACCTTTGCAGGTCTTTTTTTCATGCAAGAGGCTGATCAAAATACAGCCGCTTCCGGTACACATATCAAGAATGAGATTGCCGTCTTTAAGGACAGACAGGGTCTCTTCCACCAAAGACTCGGTATCCTGTCTGGGGATCAGAACCTCCGGCGATACCCCAAAAGACAGTCCCATAAATTCCTGTTCCCCGGTAATATACTGCAAAGGCTCATGTGCCGCGCGCATTCTTATAACCTTGTGATAGCGCATTATCACATTTTCCGGTGCCTGCTCCATCATACACATAAGATAAGACGCCCGGTTCATGCCTGAAACATATTCCAAGAGATACTCTGCATCGATCTGCGCATCTGTGATCTCTGCTTTTTGCAGTTGTTCCATGCCCTCTTTTAAGAGTTCTCTATACTTCATCGAAGTACTCCTTATTTTCTTCCTGGAACTTTTTCCAATCAAAGACTGCTTCTACCGATGCCATTCCTACTTCGATCATGGCATCGTCCGGCTCACTGGTCGTCAGATTTTGCAGCCACAATCCTGGCTTGCTGAGGATCTGCACCAAAGGATTCTCACTGCGTCCTGCCAGACGGATAAACTCATAAGAAACGCCGGCGATCAAAGGGATCAGGAGCAAGCGACATACCAGTTGCAAAACCGGTGAGTCAAAGCGGATAAACATAAATACAACCACACTGATGATGAGCACAAAGAGTAAGAAACTGGTTCCACAGCGCTTGTGCTGACGCGAACTCTTACGCACATTTTCCACCGTCAGCGGCAGACCATGCTCAATACAGTTGATGCATTTGTGTTCTGCCCCATGATACATAAAGACTCGCTTGATGTCTTCCATGCAGGAGATTGCCTTCACATAAACAACAAAGATCAATATGCGGAATAGGCCCTCGATCAAAGCCATCAGTGTTGTCGAATCTACAACTCTTCCCATAAAACGGGAAAAATAATATGGGATCAAAAGGAAAATGACCAGCGCCAGAACAATGGAAAACAAAAGTGTCCCCGTCATTTCTGCCTTATCCTGTTTTTCTTTCTTTTTCTTCTCTTCCTCCGTCAAGGCCTTTGGTTCTTCTTCCTCAAAATAGGATGCCGAATCCATCAGTGTTGACATACCGATCACAAGGGAGGAAACGAAACTACAGATGCCCCGGATGATCGGAATCTTATACCAGAAACTGTCCTGCCCTTTTGTCTTTTTCTTATCTACATGGATCGAGCCGTCATTTAAGCGGACCGCAATCGCATAATCATTGCCATTGCGCATCATCACGCCTTCCATGACCGCCTGACCACCAATACCGGAAAATTTCATATGCAAATCCCCTATATTATTTGCCATTTCTCATGACATAAAAGAATAGGGTCAGACCCGAAAGATCTGACCCCTGTAAGCGACTGTGTCCTACTGCTCAATACCGTACTTCTTGTTGAACTTGTCAATACGTCCACGAGCCTTTGTAGCCTTCTGCTGTCCTGTGTAGAAAGGATGACACTTAGAACAGATTTCTACGTGGATATCTTCCTTTGTAGATCCTGTTACAAATGTGTTACCACAGTTACATGTAACAGTTGCCTGATAATAATCTGGATGAATACCTTGTCTCATTACTTACACCTCTCTAAAAACATAATCTATTGTATTGCATGTTTTATGTCCGAAGACATACACGATACTATTTACATCCCGATAAACAGCTCCATTATTGTAGCATAGGGTCTGTCAGATTGCAAGATGTATGCGCATTTTTTATAAGAATTTTTAAAACATACGGCTGCGGAGTACCTTAGCGATATATTCCTTATTATTTCTGGTGTGGGCAAACATGTTTAAGATGCTCTCCACCGCTTCGTCCTTGCGCATTCCGTTTAAGCCACGACGCATGATCTCCATGGCATTCTGCTCTTCCTTATCCAGAAGCAGATCATCACGGCGTGTACCGGATTTTGCAATATCAATGGCAGGGAATACGCGTTTCTCAGAAAGTTTACGATCCAGGATCACTTCCATGTTACCGGTTCCCTTGAATTCCTCGAATACAACGTCATCCATCTTGCTTCCTGTATCTACCAGTGCCGTTGCAAGAATGGTAAGACTTCCGCCCTCACGCATATTTCTGGCTGCACCAAAGAACTTCTTTGGCATATGCAAAGCAGCCGGATCCAGACCACCGGATAAAGTACGTCCACTTGGTGGAACCGTCAGGTTGTAGGCACGTGCCAGACGTGTGATACTATCCATCAGGATCATGACATCCTGTTTGTGCTCGACCAGTCTCTTGGCTCTTTCCATGACCATCTCGGACACACGCTTGTGGTGTTCCGGCAATTCATCAAAGGTAGAATAGATTACTTCTACATTTTTTCCCTGAATGGCTTCCCGGATATCCGTTACCTCCTCCGGGCGCTCATCGATCAGTAAGATGATCAGATGCATATCCGGATAAGAAGTTGTAACAGACTTTGCGATCTCCTTTAAAAGGGTTGTCTTTCCGGCTTTTGGCTGGGAAACGATCATACCACGCTGTCCCTTACCGATCGGAGAAACCAGATCTACGATACGCATGGCAACGGAAGATCCCGGCTGTTCCAGACGGATACGTTCGTTCGGAAAGATTGGTGTCAGATCTTCAAAATTCTTACGCTTTGCGGCTTCTTCCGGTGCAAAGCCATTGATCGTCTCCAAATGTAGCAGTGCTCCAAACTTATCTGTCGGATTGTTGCGTCTGGTCTTTCCTACCAGAATATCGCCCGTCTTTAAGTTGAGTTTGCGGATCTGCAATGGTGCCACATAAACATCGTTATCACCCGGCAGGTAATTGTCACTGCGGATAAATCCAAATCCATCCTGCATGATCTCTAAGATACCGGCGCAGTCTCTTGGTTCTTCCAGTACCGGTGCTTCTGCATTTTCCTCACCATGTTCTACGCGAGCATTTTCATGATGTTCGCTTCTATGTTCTCTTCTGCCCTCTGCACTGCTCCGGCTATGATGCACGCTGATCGTGCGCTCAGTTTTTTCTGTTTTTCCCTTTGGCTTTGCGGCTTCTTCCGCTTTCTTGCTTTCTGCCTCGCTCTCATCGAGTGCAAGCATGGCTTCTACAAGTTGTGCCTTTTTCATGGTAGAAGTCCCCTTGATTCCCCTTGACTTTGCAAGTTCACGCAATACACTGACAGATAAACTTTCGTATTTTTCTCTCATGCCCTACTCCTTGTCCTACTTCATTTATGATAAACTCTTTGTCTTTATCTCTAATCAAATGGGTAACCTGTCTGAAATGACCTAGATCATCACGATTGCCTATAGTATATCTTATTTACAGCAAAATGGGAATACCCTATTTTAGATTGCCCCCCTTTATGCTATAATAAGGAAACAAATAGATTCATATATTTACAGGAAGGATAGGATAAAACATCATGAGTATTGACGAAAAAGCCGTTTTTTTACACAAGCAATGGAATGGAAAGATCAAGACCTGCGCCAAGGCTCCGGTCAAGAGCCGGGAGGATCTTGCCATTGCTTATACCCCGGGCGTAGCAGCCCCTTGCCGCATCATTGCAGAGGATAAAGAAGCCGTATATACTTACACCCTCAAGGCCAATACCGTTGCTGTTGTCTCTGATGGCAGCGCTGTGCTCGGTCTGGGCAATATCGGACCGGAGGCTGCCATGCCTGTTATGGAGGGCAAATGTGTCCTCTTCAAGGAGTTTGGCGGTATCAATGCTTTTCCTATCTGCCTGTCAACGCAGGATCCCGACGAGATCGTTGCCGCCGTCAAGGCGATCGCACCGACCTTTGGCGGTATCAACTTAGAGGACATTTCTGCACCCAGATGTTTTGAGATCGAGGAACGTCTGAAAAAAGAATTAAACATCCCAGTCTTCCATGATGACCAACATGGCACGGCGATCGTCGTTCTTGCCGGTATCATCAATGGTCTTAAGGTTGTCGGCAAAGAAAAAGAAGACTGTCAGGTGGTTGTAAACGGTGCCGGTTCTGCTGGGATTGCCATTACCAAGTTACTGCTCCGCTACGGCTTCAAGCATGTGACCATGTGTGACCGCGAGGGCATCATCAGCAAAGATTATCCTGATCTAAACTGGATGCAAAAGGAAATGACCGAGGTCACCAACTTAGAAAATAAAAAGGGATCTCTTGCTGATGCTTTAGTCGGCGCTGATATCTTTGTCGGGGTTTCTGCTCCAAACATTATTTCCGCTGAGATGGTCGCTTCCATGAACCGCGATGCCATCATCTTTGCTATGGCAAACCCTACGCCGGAGATCATGCCGGATGTGGCAAAGACTGCCGGAGCCAAGGTCGTTGGTACCGGACGCAGTGATTTCCCAAATCAGGTCAACAATGTTGTTGCTTTCCCGGGCATCTTTAAGGGCGCGCTGGAAGGTCGTGCGACACAGATCACAGAAGATATGAAACTGGCTGCCGCAAATGCGCTGGCAAACCTTGTAGATCCGGATCAATTAAATGAAGACTTCATTTTACCGGAAGCCTTTGATCCAAGAGTGGCACAGGTTGTTTCCCAAGCCGTCAAGGATCACATTGTAAGATAAAACTGCATGCCACAGGGACGTTCCTGTGGCTCTGCAAAAAGAAAGGAGAAATTTATGGCCGAGCCTAATATGATCTACAAAATTTCAGTGCTGCTTCTTCTCTCTAAAGTAGATTTTCCTCTGAGCAACGCTCAGATCGTTCAGTTTTTTTTAGATAAAGAATACACAGACTATTTTACCATCCAACAGGTCATTAGTGACTTGGAGGAAGCCCATCTTGTGAGTCTTTCCCAGTCTCATAATAATACCATGTACTCCCTGACAGATGAGGGAAGCCAGACCCTGTCTCTCATGCGCGACAAGGTCAGTTCTGCCATTGAGGCTGATATATTGGAGTATCTTTCCCACCACAAATTTGAGATAAAAAAAGACAATGCCCTGACCGCCAACTATGACCTTGCAACCGGCGGTGGTTACATTGTCCATTGTAAATTCACACAGGACGGACACACCATGCTGGACCTGTCACTACACGCCTCTACCAGCGAGCAGGCAGAGACCATCTGTAACAACTGGAAAGTCCGCCATGAGGATGTCTATATGAGTCTCATGGATACTTTGATCCAATAATTTGATACCTAAAATCAAAAGCCGCAGGATGCGATATGATATGCCCCCTGCGGTCTTTTTATTGTTTCTTCTTTACCGAATAGCCAAATGTCCCTAATTTTTCTCCCAGACTATAGTATGTGCCATGTGAATAAGCGATCGGTTCCGCCTGATCCAGACAAAATCTGCCTGTCTCGTCCATATATTTTTCATCTGCATGAACTGCCACCACGTCTGCAAGAAACATATGATGAGAGCCAAGTTCTTTGACCTCGCGCACCTTGCACTCGATATTGACCGGGCTTTCTGCGATCAGCGGTGCCGAAACCTCGTCTGCTGCTTCCTTTGTCAGATGACACCGAGCAAATTTATCAACATCCCGTCCCGATGTCACGCCACAATAATCGGTTGCCCATGCCAGTTCCTTGGTCGTCAGATTGATCACGAACTCGCCTGACTCTTTTATCATATGATAAGAATAGCGTTCCGGCCGCACAGAAATATATGCCATGGGCGGATTTGTACAGATGGTTCCTGTCCACGCCACGGTGATGATATTATCCTGCCCTGCCTGATCCCGCACCGACACCATAACTGCCGGCAATGGATAGACCATATTTCCCGGTTTCCAAGACTGTTTTGCCATTTTTCTCCTACTCTTTCCCCTATGACTGCATCGCCTGCATCATAGGCGGTATCAACTGCTTTTTACGCGATACGACATTGGCAAGCATAAAGCCGCCATTTTCCTCTGACACGCCAAAAGCCCGCTCGATCACACCTTTTGCCATACCTCCGGCATAGATGAGTTCGGTCTCCTCCTGAAAAATATCGGTCAGCATGACAAAGACCATCTTGAGTCCCTTTTCTGCCAATACCTTTTCCAAATATGCCTGTAATTCCGGCTTGATGGAATTCAACTGTCTGCGACTGACCGCGCTGACCTGTGCCACGCCAAAGGTAATATCATCCGAATCAAAGATCTTGAAATCCTGATAAAAGATCTCTTCCGTTGTTTTGGCGCTGAAATCGGACCCCGCTTCAAACATGGCGGTCGCCAATTCTTCCACATTTACCTCTGCAATCTGCGCCAACTGCTCTGCCACCATCTTGTCTATGGCTGTGCAGGTCGGTGAGCGGAACATCAGGGTATCTGAAAGGATGGCAGAGCACAAAAGCCCTGCAATCTGCGGATTGATCTCCACACCCTTTTCCTGGTACATCTGATAAATGATGGTCGCCGTACAGCCCAGCGGCTGATTTCTGAAGAAGATTGGCGAAATAGTCTCCAGACTGCCTAATCTATGGTGATCGATGATCTCCAGAATGTCCGCCTGCTCAATCCCGTCAACCGCCTGTGTCTTTTCATTATGATCCACGAGGATCAATTGTTTCTTTTTCATATTGAGTAAGTTTCTGCGTGACATCATGCCGACCAGATGGCGTTGCTCATCTAAGATCGGGAAGTCGCGATGACGGATCTTTGACATGGTCTCCTTGACATCATCCACATAGTCATCCGGCTCAAAAGTAATGAGATTTTTCTTGGTCATGAAATAGCGGATCGGCATACTCTGGTGGATCAGACGCGCCGTTGTAAAGGAATCATATGGGGTCGTGATCAGCACACACTCCCTCTTTTGCGCCCGTTCAATCACGCCCGGATTGACCTTGCTCTCCCCACAGATGATCACACAAGATGCATTTTGTTCGATGGCAATAAGTTGGCGTGCCGTGATATTTCCCACTATGACCAAATCATCATCCTCGATCTCGTCACGCATGGTCTCCCGATTGCCTGATGCCACGACAACCTTACCCTTGGTGAAATATGCATGATCGTTGCCTGTCACCATACATCCGTTGATGGTCTCGATGATATTTCGATACTGGGTCTTGGCACGTCCCAAAATACGGTTATCCAAGACATCCATATAGGAATATGCAATATCTCCATTAACGATCAGTCCGGTCAGCCGTTTACTCTCATCTACGACCGGCAGGGTAACAACATCCAGAGAACGCATAAGTTCCCATGCCTTTTTCAAAGAGAAATGTCCACTGACGCCCTCGGTCTGACGATAGTCAATATCCTTGATCTGGGCACCGACATCTGTGATCAGCCCCGGTTCTTTTGCCCCAAATCGCTCCAGCACATAACGTGTCTCGTTGTTGATGCTTCCTGCTCTCTTTGCGATAAAATGACCGTCCTCGGTCTGATTTTTCAAATATGCATATGAAATAGCCGCACATATGGAATCGGTATCCGGATTCTTATGTCCTACGACCCAAACACATCTTTCCTGTTTTGCCATAATGCTCTCCTTAGAAAAAGGGCTCCTAAAAAGAAGCCCCATCCTGTCAAAATACTGATACTATGTATGATATTAAATAATGCCAAAGGTTGCTAAGATCAGTGTCACAACGGCAACGACATTGACGATAGAAACAACGGTCACTAAAGTAATGCGCTTCTTGACAACGGAAAACTCTTCCTCGCTCTTCTTGGCTGCTTCCTCGCGATTATCCAATTCCTTTAAGAGATCCTGAATATTGCGATATTGCAGTACATTTTCAGAGTGTACCTTCTCAGACAACTCTCCCTTGATCGCATCCAGACCGGATGTCATATCCTCCAGAGTATCCTTGACTGCCTGTGTCTGAACGGCTGCATTCTCCTGATTGTCTGCCACCTGCTGCTGGATACGCTGTTCCAAATCATCTACGCTTCCACGCAGGGTCTGCATCATGCGATCCACCTGTGTCTCGACATCTGCAGCAATCCCGTCAGCCTCTGCCTGCTTCTTGGAAAGTTCTTCCTGCAACTGGTTGTTGCGTTCTTCCTTGGCGCGGACCATCGCCTCTAATTCCTTGACCTTGCGCTCCTTGGCACTGATCAGGGTCTGTAATTGCTTTGCCTTATCTCGAAATGCATCAATCTGAGCAAGGAGCATATCTTCACCACTCGGCTCCTCCAACATCTCGTCTACCTGATTTTCTACATTAATCTCTTCCATGATACATGTCCCTTCTTTAATCTAAAGTTTATTTTATCATTGCATGTCGCCTTTGTAAACACACTAAATATGGTAGTCGCCGGATCAGGCAGGCACAGGGCAGATAGACCAGTGACCACAGGGACACTCCTTGTGGCAAAAGGAACGTCCCTGAAAGAAAAAATCCCGCCGGAGCAAATGCCCCGACGGGATTTATCAGAAGCGCATCAGCGCCTCTTTATTTTAGCTGTAAAGATCAACTAACTTCTGTAAGTGATCGTAACGTTCCTTAGCAGCCTCTTCAGACTTAGCAAAGAGTCTTTCAGCACGCTCTGGGAATGGCTTGATCAGACGAGTATAACGAGCCTCGTTGTTCAAGAAGTCTTGGTAAGAACCATCTCCAGCCTTTGATGTCAAAGTGAATGGATTCTTTCCTTCTGCCTTCTTAGCAGGATCGAATGAGAACAGGTTCCAGTAACCAGCAGCTACTGCCTTCTTCATTTCATCCTGGCAGTGGTTCATACCACCCTTAGCGATACCGTGCAACTCACATGGAGCATAGCCGATGATGAGTGAAGGTCCGTTGTATGCCTCAGCCTCTGCGATAGCCTTAACAGCCTGTGCAGGGTTAGCACCAAGTGCGATCTGTGCAACATATACATAACCGTAACTCATAGCGATCTCTGCAAGAGACTTCTTGCCGATCTCCTTACCAGCTGCAGCGAACTGACAAACTTCACCGATGTTAGAAGCCTTAGAAGCCTGTCCACCTGTGTTAGAGTACATCTCTGTATCGAATACCATAACGTTGACATTCTCACCAGAAGCAAGAACGTGATCCAATCCGCCGAATCCGATATCGTATGCCCATCCGTCACCACCGAAGATCCATACGGACTTCTTAGCGAGGTAATCTTTCTTAGCAAGTGCTTCCTTAGCATCTGGGCATCCGGCAGCTGCTGCTTTTTCAAGTTCAGTTACAAGCGCGTCTGTTGCAGGTGTATTTGCCTTTGTATCATTAACGGTATCCATGAATGTAGCAAATGCAGCCTTAAGTTCTGCAGATGCCTTGTCGCTTTCAGCGCAAGCCTTTGCAGACTCGATGGCCATATCACGGATATATTTCTGTCCAACGTACATACCAAGACCATGCTCAGCGTTATCTTCGAACAATGAGTTAGACCATGCTGGTCCCTTCTTAGAGTCCTTATTTACTGTGTATGGTGATGTTGCTGCCGGGTTACCCCAGATAGAAGAACATCCTGTTGCGTTAGAGATGAACATCTGCTCACCATAGAGCTGTGTGATCAATCTAGCATAAGATGTCTCAGCACATCCTGCACAAGAACCAGAGAACTCAAGGAGTGGCTGGTTGAACTGTGATCCCTTAGGAGTGATGTCTGATAATCCAATATCCTTCTTACCAACATTAGCAACTAAGTAATCAAATACTGGCTGCTCGTCTGCCTGTGATTCCTGTGGAACCATAGAAATTGCAGCTGTAGGACATACAGTAATACATTCGCCACATCCCATACAGTCAAGTGGAGATACGCTCATTGTATACTTGTAATCGCCACCCTTAGGTTTCATATCAGCAAGCTTGATATTAGCAGGTGCTGCCTTAACTTCATCATCGCTCAGTAAGAATGGACGAATGGTTGCATGTGAACATACAAATGCACAGTTGTTACACTGAATACACTTCTCTGCATCCCATTCTGGAACCATGACAGCTGTACCACGCTTCTCGTATGCAGAAGCACCTGTTACGAACTGACCATCGATGCACTCTGTAAATGCAGATACTGGAAGGCTGTCACCATCCATCTTAGCGATAGGATCAAGTAAGTCGTTAACAAGCTTAACAACTTCTGGACGTCCTGTACGCTCTGCCTTAGGAGCATCTGCTTCTGGATTTGACCAAGATGCAGGTACTTCTACCTTATGTACAGCGTCTACACCGGCATCGATTGCCTTGTAGTTCATTTCTACGACTGCGTCACCCTTCTTGCTGTAAGACTTCTTAGCAGCCTGTTTCATAAATTCAACAGCTTCATCGATTGGCATAACATCAGCTAACTTAAAGAATGCTGACTGTAAGATTGTGTTTGTTCTCTTACCCATTCCGATTTCGATAGCCTTATCGATAGCGTTGATTGTGTAAAGCTGAATGTTGTTATCAGCAATATACTTCTTAGCTTCAGCGTTCAAATGATGTCCTAATTCTTCATCTGACCACTGGCAGTTAATCATAAATACACCGCCTGGCTTAACGTCCTGAACCATCTTCATGCCCTGGATAACATATGCAGGGTTGTGGCATGCAACAAAGTCAGCCTGGTTGATGTAGTATGGACTTCTGATTGGGTTGTCACCAAATCTCAAGTGAGAAATTGTAACACCACCAGTCTTCTTAGAATCATACTGGAAGTATGCCTGGATGTACTTGTCTGTATGGTCACCGATGATCTTTGTAGAGTTCTTGTTGGCACCTACAGTACCATCTCCACCAAGACCCCAGAACTTGCATTCCTTTGTACCAGGAGCAGAAGTAATAGGAGCTGGCTTAACTTCTGGTAAACTAAGATGTGTAACATCATCTTCGATACCAATTGTGAAACGATCCTTAGGAGCATCCTTCTCTAATTCCTTATATACTGCAAATACAGATGAAGGAGGAGTATCCTTTGATCCAAGGCCATAACGTCCACCAACTAATACGATATCGTTAAGACCTGCTTCACGAAGTGTTGTTGCAACGTCAAGGTATAATGGCTCACCAAGAGATCCCGGCTCTTTTGTTCTGTCAAGAACTGCAATCTTCTTAGCAGTCTTAGGAATAACCTTAAGTAATGCTTCTGAAGACCATGGACGATACAGACGAACCTTAACAAGACCAACCTTCTCACCTGCTGCTGTCAAGTAATCAATAACTTCTTCAGCAACGTCATTGATAGATCCCATTGCTACGATAACGCGCTCTGCATCCGGAGCACCATAGTAGTTGAATAAGCCGTAGTTTGTACCAAGTTTTTCGTTTACCTTGTTCATGTACTTTTCTACAACTGCAGGTAACTCATCATATGCTGTGTTACATGCTTCTCTATGCTGGAAGAATACGTCTCCGTTTTCATGAGAACCACGAGCTGCTGGGTGGTTAGGATTCAAAGCATGTGCTCTGAATTCTTCTACTGCATCCATTGGACACATATCTTTCAGATCTTCATAATCCCATTTCTCGATCTTCTGAATCTCATGAGATGTACGGAAACCATCGAAGAAGTTAAGGAATGGAACCTTTCCTTCTAATGCTGCACAGTGTGCAACTGGGCTTAAGTCCATAACTTCCTGTGGATTTGTTTCACATAACATTGCAAAACCTGTCTGACGACAAGCGTAAACATCACTGTGGTCACCGAAGATGTTCAGTGCGTGTGATGATACTGTACGAGCAGATACATCAAATACACATGGCAACTGCTCACCAGCGATCTTGTACATGTTAGGGATCATAAGTAAAAGTCCCTGAGAAGCGGTAAATGTAGTGGTGAGTGCACCAGCTGCAAGTGAACCATGTACAGTACCTGCTGCACCTGCTTCTGATTCCATTTCTACTACTTTAACTGTGCTTCCAAAAATGTTCTTCTGTCCAGCTGCAGACCACTGGTCTACCATATCAGCCATTGGACTAGAAGGGGTGATTGGATAGATACCAGCTACTTCTGTGTAGGCATATGCTACATGAGCTGCGGCTGTATTACCATCCATAGATTGTTTTGATCTTCCCATGTCGTTTCCTCCTAAAAGACTCTTTTCTTAATATGTACATAAGCATTTACCAGGCACAAAAAAGGGCGCAGTAAATGCGTAATGTCTCTAATTCAATAATATATGATTTTGTCCAAAAAAAATCAATACTTCCCACTGTTTAAAATCAAATACATTTGTTTTATGCCTGTTATTAGAAAATTATAGTAGATATTTTCCTGTCCCAGTCGCAAATAAATCCCGAAAAACCTTGCAAAATAAGGAAAGTACGATACAATAGTAGACGGTGTTTAAATTTAGCAAATTTATGAGGTGTAGAAATGATACAGGCAAGTAATATCACCCTGCGTCTAGGGAAAAAGGCACTCTTTGAAGATGTAAATATCAAATTTACGGAAGGTAACTGTTATGGACTGATCGGTGCCAACGGTGCCGGCAAGTCAACATTCTTAAAGATCTTATCCGGACAGTTGGAGCCGACCAGCGGCGATGTCATCATCACGCCGGGACAGCGTCTTTCTTTCTTGGAACAGGATCACTTTAAATATGATGAGTTTACGGTCTTAGATACGGTCATCATGGGTAACCAGCGTCTTTATGATATCATGAAAGAAAAAGATGCGATTTATATGAAGGAAGATTTCACGGATGAAGACGGTATCCGCGCCAGCGAACTCGAAGCAGAATTTGCAGACATGGACGGATGGAATGCCGAAAGTGATGCTGCCACCTTATTAAATGGTCTGGGCATCGAGCCGGAACTTCATTACTCTGTCATGGCAGATCTGACCGGTGCACAAAAGGTCAAGGTGCTCCTTGCCAAGGCACTTTTCGGAAATCCTGACATCCTGCTTTTGGATGAGCCGACCAACCACCTGGATCTCGATGCCATCGCATGGCTGGAAGAATTTTTGATCAACTTTGATAACACCGTGATTGTGGTATCCCACGACCGTTATTTCTTAAATAAGGTATGTACCAATACCGCTGATATCGACTATGGCAAGATCCAACTCTATGCCGGAAACTATGACTTCTGGTATGAGTCCAGCCAGCTTCTGATCAAGCAGATGAAGGAAGCCAACAAGAAAAAGGAAGAAAAGATCAAGGAATTGCAGGACTTTATTTCCCGCTTCTCTGCCAACGCTTCCAAGTCAAAGCAGGCAACTTCCAGAAAACGTGCTTTGGAAAAGATCGAACTGGATGAGATCAAGCCTTCCAGCCGTAAGTATCCTTACATTGACTTCCGCCCACAACGTGAGATCGGTAACGAAGTCCTCAGCGTTGAAAACCTGACCAAGACCATCGATGGTGAACTGGTTCTGGATCACATTTCCTTCAATCTGGGACGCGAAGATAAGGTTGCCCTGGTAGGTGCCAACGAACATGCCAAGACCATTCTTTTCAAGATCCTTGCAGGCGAGATGGAACCGGATGAGGGTTCTTACAAGTGGGGTGTGACCACTTCCCAGTCCTACTTCCCTAAGGATAATACAGAGATTTTCGATACCGATGATGTCATCGTAGACTGGCTGACACAGTTCTCCGAAATCAAGGATGCGACTTATGTCCGCGGTTTCCTTGGCAGAATGCTTTTTGCAGGTGAAGACGGTGTCAAAAAGATGCGCGTTCTCTCCGGTGGTGAAAAGGTGCGTGTTCTCCTCTCCCGCATGATGATCGAGGCATCCAATGTCCTCATGCTCGACGAGCCGACCGACCACTTGGATATGGAGTCCATCACTGCTTTAAATAACGGACTCATCAAGTTCCCGGGTGTTGTAATCTTTTCTTCCCGCGATCATCAGTTTGTGGAGACAACCGCAAACCGTATCATCGAGATCATGCCAAACGGACAGATCATCGATAAAATCACAACCTACGACGAATATCTGGAAAGTGATGAAATGGCTCGTAAGCGTCAGGTCTATGCTATGTCTGATGACGATGCCAGCGACAACTAAGATAATATTTAAATAAACAAAAAGATTCCTAAGTTTGACTGTATCAGACCTAGGGATCTTTTTTTTATCTGCCCATCCGCTTTTTCGGTGCATCCTCATAGTCCTCAATCGACCATTCTTCCTTCCAGTCGATAAAGACCCTTTTGCGCAAGGACTGTCGCGGGGATGATGCCCTGTATGATTACGCCTGTCTCTATTATGCTGCCGGATGCTCTGCCATCATTGAAAACTGGCTAAAAAAAGAAACGCCAGAACCAGCCGCCTATATGGCAAGCGTGATTCTGGCGATGACCAACTTTCGCGGTCTGGAGCCATAGGGACGCTCCTTATGGCAAAAGGAACGTCCCTATGGTTTAGATGGTTTAATTTTCATCCTGCAAGATCAATCGTGCTTTCTTGAGAGCGACCGAGATCAATCCGGTCAAAAGCGTTGCTGCGATCATTTCACAAATGGCATTCACACCGACAAAAGCGCAGATAAAGACAATAATGTTACGTCCGCCGATCAGGTTCTGCACATACTCTGTATTTCCAAATAGGACGACCAGTGCGGTCATAAAGAAAAGGGTATTGAGGAATGCTGCCAGAAAACCTGTAATGTAACCGGCAAGTGTTGTATTCTTGGTCACCTTGCGCAGTCCCTTGAATATGTAGCCCAAAAGCAATCCGTCCAAAAGACGCGGCACAAATCTCTGGATAAAGGCAAGTACCGGACTGATAGCAAACAGAGTTGCCCCCATGGCACTCACGCCACCGATACCAATACACTGCCCAAAACTGGTCAGTCCGAAAACGGCACCCAAAATTGCCCCACCCATAGGTCCACAGGCAATGGCTGCGATCGCAACCGGGATCATATTAAAACTGATAGCCAGCGGTCCGATATTAAGATAGCCCAGCGGTGTATAGGACATGAGTACCAATACCGCTATCATGAGCCCCAAGACCGTCATCTGCTTTGTTGTTAATCTCTTCTTTTTCATCATACTACCCCTTAAAGTTTATTATTGTTAATCATTACCTTACTGATAGTACCATAGCTTGTAAAGTGCCGCAAGAAAGAAGTTTTCTAATTTGGACAAATATGCTATCATGGATATGTTTGTTGCACATAAATCAGGCAAGAATAGAAAGATATAAGATACATGAACAAAAGATTGATACACTGTGGAATTGCTACCCTGTGCGCCGTCCTGGTCCTGCTGGGTTTCCTCTTCCACGCACAGATATTATCCAAGACCAGACAACTTTTTGCCCAGGAAAACACTGCTGCCGATACGGTCGATGCGACACCTTATGCCGGAATATCCGCACAGGTCTATGACTACAACCACAAGATCGCGACCGGACAGATCTCCCTTGATGATGTCGCACCTTTTCCCGAAAATCAGGTCTATACCTTTTTACAGGGGCACACCGCCTGGAGCAATGGAGTGACCTGGTCGGGCGAGTGGTGCATGAAATATGCCAAAGGGCAATATTTCAGTGGTTTTGGCTGCGGTTTCTGCTCGGTTGCCAATGTCTACAGCACACTTTCCCCTTATACCTGCTCTCCGCTGGACGTTTATGACTATGCCTACAAAGAGACCGGCTATGCGCCAACCAAGGCATCTGCCGCTTTGGATTGGGGCAATATGAAAATCATTCTGCGGGACATGGGCATGGACTGCGATGTTTATTACAAGGCAGATGATTATGCGGATTTCCAGAAACAGGTAAAGACCAGTAAAATAACCATCGCCCTTGTCAGCAGTGCCAATGATGACAAGCTCTGGCAAAAGGTTCCGGGGCACTATGTGACCCTCTGCCTCTATAATGCCAGTGATGACACCGTCCTTCTGGGCGATCCGGGATCGCCGACCAACAACCGGTCGCGCGTACCGCTTTCTTATATTTATGACGCACTAAAAACCACCAGCAAGTTCCAATACCTACTGGTGGATGATTATAACGAGTCGGATAACACCTGGTTACATGATGGAATCGACGATAACTGGAACGCACCTGCGGCTTAATGCCTGGTGCGTTTTTCTAGCAAACACTCTTTTCGTTTTCCAAGTCAAGTCGCATATAGATCAATTCCTGATAGCCGTTTACTCTGGAGCAAAAGCCCTTGGGATTGCGTCCATATTCCACAAAGCCCAGTTTTTGGTATAAATGGATGGCAGATACATTATCCGCTACCACATCTAATTCCACCTGTGCATAGCCTGCATCTTTTGCACACTGCACACAGGCTTTGGTCAATGCCGTACCAAGTCCCAGTCCCCAGTATTCCTTTACAAGGCAAATACCAAATTCTGCCCGATGGCTAACTTTGTGACATGCACCCACAGCATCGATCCCTGCCATTCCTACCACCTGATCTTCCACCAGTGCAAGGATTTCCACCTCATTTGCACTTGCTGTTTTTCTTTCCAAAAACTCGCTTTCCTGTTCAGCATCCATAAAGGACTCATCCGGATAAGATAGAAGGAAATCCGTTTCTTCATGCGTAAGGTTAAAAACCTCCAGCGCTGCCTGCCCATCAGAAGCCACTCCACTTCTTAAGATTACCGTCTGTCCATTTTTCATGATCAAATTTTTTCTGTATTGCATGCCTGTTCCTTTCATGTCATGTTCTTTTATCCATCATAACACAAAGAAATAAAATCACCTTACAAATATTTTAGACCTGTGGTAAGTCTGCCAATGATTTTGCCAGTTCTTCATCGGTCGGGATGTAATCGCCCATCTCGCCATCATTGTATTTCTGGTATGCCACCATATCAAAGTAACCGGTTCCCGTCAAGCCAAAGACAATATTCTTTTCTTCGCCGGTCTCCTTGCAGCGCAGGGCTTCATCAATGGCAACCTTGATAGCGTGGCTGCTTTCCGGTGCCGGTAAAATACCTTCCACTCTAGCAAACTGCTCTGCTGCCTTAAAGACTTCGGTCTGTTCTACGGAACGCGCCTCCAGCAAGCCCTGATCGTATAATTCAGATACGATGGAACTCATGCCATGATAACGCAAGCCACCGGCATGGTTGGCAGATGGAATAAATTCACTTCCCAAGGTGTACATCTTTGCCAGCGGGGTAACCTTTCCGGTATCGCAGAAGTCGTATGCATATTTACCTCTTGTCAGGCTCGGACAACTTGCCGGCTCCACTGCGATGATCCGGTAATCATTCTCGCCCCTTAACATTTCACCCACAAATGGAGAGATCAGACCGCCCAGATTAGAACCGCCTCCGGCGCATCCAATGATCACATCTGCTTTGACACCATATTTATCCAGGGCTGTTTTGGTCTCTAAACCAATGACCGACTGATGTAACAAAACCTGTGCCAAAACAGAGCCCAACACATAACGATAACCTTCCTGTTTCGTCTCTGCCTCGACAGCCTCGGAAATGGCACAGCCCAGGCTTCCGGTCGTACCCGGAAATTCTGCATTGATCTTTTTGCCGATCTCCGTTGTCATGGAAGGCGACGGTGTTACCGTGGCGCCATAAGTCCGCATGACCTCTCTACGGAAAGGCTTTTGCTCATAAGAACATTTCACCATATATACCTGACAGTCCAGATCAAAATAAGAACATGCCATGGAAAGTGCCGTGCCCCATTGTCCGGCTCCAGTCTCTGTCGTCACACCCTTCAGCCCCTGCTTCTTAGCATAATATGCCTGGGCTATGGCGGAGTTCAACTTGTGACTGCCGGATGTATTGTTGCCCTCAAACTTATAGTAAATATGTGCCGGGGTGCCAAGTTTTTCCTCCAGACAATAGGCTCTTACTAAAGGCGATGGGCGGTACATTTTATAGAAATTTCGGATCTCTTCCGGAATATCAAAATATGCTGTCGTATCATCCAGTTCCTGCTTTGCCAGTTCCGTGCAGAATACCGGTTCCAGATCCTCAACGGTCATAGGCTGCAAGGTTGCAGGGTTTAAAAGTGGTGCAGGTTTCTTCTGCATATCTGCTCTAACGTTATACCATTGCTTTGGCATCTCCTGTTCATCCAGATAAATCTTGTAGGGAATTGTTGTCTTGTTCATGTTTCTTCCTTTCCTCGCTTTGCGAAATTTATTTACATGGAATGAGAGTGTGCGCTTTCGCCATAACAAAAAAACTCCCGTCCTAAATACATAGGACAGAAGTTATACTCCTGCGGTGCCACCTAATTTCATCCTGCTTCTGGCAGAATACCCTCATTTATGTACCAACATACATAATCTGCTGTAACGTGCATCCCACGTCTCCCCTACTCGCCTGTGCTTTCGGTTTGCCCTCTGCAGTCCATTCTAGCACCCTTTCACCACTGTTATCCCACCACCAACAGTTCTCTGTGCGCTTCCAAATGCTATACTCGTCTGCATCATCGGTTTTAATATAGTGACAGGATAATACATTAGTGCGATAAAGTCAAGGTTTTTTTCTATAAATTTGGACTTGACCTTTTAACCAATAGATGTTATTCTCCTAAAGAAAGGAACGAGTTTGTTACCGTAAGACATTATTGTCGAGATGGGGTATTCGTTTCTTTTTCTTTTTTAGTATTAACCATATCATACAAAAATAATCGTCCGTCGGATGCATGTCGGACCAGCATTTCTATTCTATATATGTTATATCTTTCCAGAATCCCATCATTTGTATACACCGGAAGGGCGAATCTTGAAGTAAAACGATACCATCCATATGCAGCATCTATTCCATGCTTTGCTTTATAATTCTCCTGCCATCTTTTATTGGACGCATACTTTAACAAACCTATCGTTTCTGTCGTAGCATTCGCCTTTGCTTTTGCATTCATTCCCTTAAGTCTCCTTGTATCCTCTGATCCCTTCACCTCATTGGGAAAGTCGTTTCCAATATAAACCACATCTGCTGTCTCAATTATTTCTACATTTTCTCCCACATATTCATACAAATATTCTTCAACAGCCTTCCAATCTATATTCTGTCTATCTTTAAAACGAATATCATTAATAACTACAATAGGATTTCCCTGTTCATCCCTGATGATATTGATATTATGGGATTTTTCCGACTTACACTGCAATTTCATTTTGATATAATATGACATCATCCTAAGATTATAAGCAGGTACAGCACGCCTACCAGACTCCCAATCCTCCCATGTACGAAGTGGAATTCCTAATGTCTCGGATATTTCCCTTTGATTGAGTCCTGTCTGTTTTCTCAATTCTTTTAAGCAATTGACCTGCATTTGATTATCTTTTTCCATAGCCTCTCCTTTTCCACGAAATGCGTGGTTTGATATTAGCATATGAGAAAAATGCTGTCAATAAAAAAGGTTCCTATATCTCCACTACAGAGATATAGGAACCCTAAATAGCCTATAATACGAATCCGCTACTACTTATTAGCGATTGCAGCCTGTGCTGCTGCCAAACGTGCGATAGGTACACGGAATGGTGAGCAAGATACATAGTCAAGACCGATCTTGTGGCAGAACTCAACGGAAGAAGGATCTCCACCGTGCTCTCCACAGATACCAACATGAAGTGCTGGGTTGACTGGCTTACCAAGTTTGATAGCAGTCTCCATCAACTTACCAACACCTGTCTGGTCTAACTTAGCAAATGGATCGTTCTCAAAGATCTTCTTGTCATAGTAAGCATCTAAGAACTTACCGGCATCATCACGAGAGAATCCAAATGTCATCTGTGTCAGGTCGTTTGTACCAAAGCAGAAGAAGTCTGCTTCTTTAGCGATCTCATCAGCAGTAAGTGCTGCTCTTGGGATCTCGATCATAGTACCAACTTCATACTCTAATGTAACGCCTGCTGCTGCGATCTCAGCATCTGCTGTCTCAACAACGACTTTCTTAACATACTTCAATTCTTCCACTTCACATACAAGTGGGATCATGATCTCAGGCTTAACATTCCAGTCAGCATGTTCTTTCTGAACTTCGATTGCTGCACGGATAACAGCCTTTGTCTGCATCTTAGCGATTTCAGGATAAGTAACAGCAAGACGGCATCCTCTGTGACCCATCATTGGGTTGAACTCATGGAGTCCATCGATGATTGTCTTGATCTGCTCTACAGTCTTGCCCTGAGCATCTGCTAACTTCTTAATGTCTGCTTCCTCGGTAGGAACGAACTCATGAAGAGGTGGATCCAGGAAACGAATGGTAACCGGGCATCCTTCCAGTGCTTCATAAAGAGCCTTGAAATCTCCCTGCTGATATGGAAGGATCTTCTCAAGTGCTGCTTCTCTTTCTTCTACTGTATCAGAACAGATCATCTCACGGAATGCTGCGATTCTGTCCTCTTCAAAGAACATATGCTCTGTACGGCAAAGTCCGATACCTTCTGCTCCAAGTTCGCGTGCCTTCTTAGCATCTGCAGGAGTATCTGCATTTGTACGAACCTTTAACTTTCTATACTTATCAGCCCAAGCCATTACACGACCGAACTCACCGGCGATCGTTGCATCAACAGTCTTGATCTCGCCTTCATAAATATTACCGGTAGTACCATCGATTGAGATGTAATCTCCTTCATGGAATTCCTTACCAGCAAGTGTGAACTTCTTGTTCTCCTCGTCCATAGCGATATCGCCACAACCAGATACACAGCAGGTTCCCATACCACGAGCAACTACGGCTGCATGTGATGTCATACCACCACGAACAGTCAGGATACCCTGAGAAGCCTTCATACCTGTGATGTCTTCCGGAGAAGTCTCAAGACGAACAAGTACGACCTTCTCGCCACGCTCGTTCCAAGCCTCAGCATCTTCTGCTGTAAAGACGATCTTACCACAAGCTGCTCCAGGAGATGCTCCTAAGCCCTTTCCAAGTGGAGTTGCAGCCTTAAGTGCTGCTGCGTCAAACTGTGGATGAAGAAGTGTATCCAGGTTACGAGGATCGATCATTGCTACTGCTTCTTCTTCTGTCTTATGTCCTTCATCAACAAGATCACATGCGATCTTAAGAGCAGCAGGAGCTGTTCTCTTACCATTACGGCACTGCAGCATGTATAACTTCTTGTTTTCTACGGTAAATTCCATATCCTGCATGTCATGATAGTGATTCTCAAGAGTCTCACATACCTGAATGAACTCTGCATATGCTTCTGGGAATTCCTGCTCCATCTGAGCGATCGGCATTGGTGTACGAACACCGGCAACTACGTCCTCGCCCTGTGCATTGATCAGGAACTCACCCATCAACTTCTTCTCACCTGTAGCAGGATCACGGGTAAATGCAACACCTGTACCGGACTCATCATTTAAGTTACCGAATACCATTGGCATTACGTTTACAGCAGTTCCCCATGAGTAAGGGATGTCGTTATCACGACGATATACGTTTGCACGTGGGTTGTCCCATGAACGGAATACAGCCTCGATTGCTAACTTCAACTGCTCTACAGGATCAGAAGGGAAGTCCTGTCCTAACTGGTTCTTGTACTCAGCCTTGAACTGCTCTGCTAATTCCTTGAGGTCAGCAGCGGTAAGTTCAACGTCATACTGAACACCTCTGTCTTCCTTCATCTTGTCGATCAACTGCTCGAAATACTTCTTACCAACTTCCATAACAACGTCTGAGAACATCTGGATGAAACGTCTGTAAGAGTCATATACGAAACGCTCGAACTTCGGATCAGGGTTACCAGCAATCATTGCTGCTACTACCTCATCATTCAGTCCTAAGTTAAGAATTGTATCCATCATACCAGGCATAGATGCTCTAGCACCGGAACGAACTGAAACAAGAAGAGGATTCTTCAGATCGCCGAATTTCTTTCCGTTGATCTCCTCCATTTTCTTAACGCCTTCCATAGCCTGTGCCATGATCTCGTCGTTGATCTTGCGTCCGTCCTCATAATACTGAGTACAAGCCTCTGTTGTGATTGTGAATCCCTGTGGTACCGGAAGACCGATATCGGTCATCTCAGCAAGGTTGGCACCTTTACCACCAAGAAGATTACGCATGGTCATGTCGCCTTCACTAAACATGTAGACCCATTTGTTTGCCATTTTTATTTCCTCCTAAAAAATACTTTGTGTCCTTCAACTCATTCGTATCTGAATGCATATGGAACACACCACTCCATGTGCTAAGTCGCACATAATTGATTTTAGCATAATTTCCAATTTATTCAATATCAAATCCACGTTATTATGACAATTTTATCAAACAGACAGAGCCATCTTCTTCTCTTTCTTATTCACCTTCCATAAATAAGTAAGAATTCACACAAGCAAAAACCAGCTTTTCAACACCTGTTTGTGTAAAAAGCTGGTTTTTGATACATTATTTTTTAAAAACGATACTTGCCACTGCCGATATCTTTTTTCTGTCCTTTCCAATAAACTGTTGCACTCGTATTACATGGAATTTGTACATCCAAGACATCCTGTGTCCATTCCACTGTAATCGGTCCTGCTTCGCTGACATAGGTACATTTGCATTGTGTCAAACGGTCATCCATATTTGGTCGGATAATAATGTGGGAATATCCTGGTGTATCGGTGTCGATACCAGCCACATAACGGCAGATCCAATCATAAACACAACCGAATGCGTAGTGATTATAACTGATATATGCGCCTGTATGTTTAGCATCGTCTGCATCCCATCCCTCCCAGATGGTTGTTGCTCCATGATGTACCTCATACAACCAGGAAGGTCTTTTATCCTGCCACAAAATCTCATATGCCAGTTTTTCTTCTCCCAACTGGCACAACACATCCATCAGATACGGCGTTGCTAAAAAGCCGGTATCCAGACAATTTCCATTCTTTTTTACCAAAGAAATCAGTTTTTCCTTATAAGCTTCTTTCAAATCATCCGGAACAAGATCAAATGCAAAAGCTAGCACATACGCCCCCATCAGATAATCTGGCAGCATATCCCGGCGGATGATTCCCCCGACAATTGCCTGCTTCATTTCCGCAGCAATCCCACCATAATAGGAAGACATCTCTTCATCTTCTAAAATATGGCAGATTTCCCGCATTTTAACCATAGTCATATAGCCAAAGAATGGGGCAATATAAAACGCCGACTCCTTACACATGCCATACGGGTCGCCAGTTGTATTCGGTCTGCTTGGCACCAGCCACTCTCCAAAATGGAATCCTGTATCCCATATTTTTTCATCATATTCCTTCGGAATACCCCAGGTTCCTTCCTTCTGTGATGCAGTTCTTATAATATTATCTGCCCACTTTTTCATAGCATCATAGTTTTCAGTCAGTACACTGGTATCTCCTGTCATCTGATACATATCATATGGAACCCAGACAATGGCATCACTCCATCCTGCAACACCGGTAATATCCGCATCACCAAAAGTCTGACAGACATTACGAAGCATACCATCATACAACTGCATATAAGGCGAAACAATCATAACCGTTCCATCTGCTGTCTGATCCATACGCACAGAGTGTAGCCAGCTCTTCAAAAATGGCGTCATCTGTTCATTCAACATTGCTGTTCTCGCATAAATCAGAATATCTCCCGTCCATCCGGCCTTTTCTCTGGAAGGGCAATCGGTAGGGACCGACATCATATTGCTGTACTGTGACCAGCGAATATTCTGGTAAAGACGATTTAAGCGTTCATCTGAACATACAAAATCTCCCGCATTTTCTTTCTGGCTTGTCAATAAAACAGCCGTAAAGTCTTCCTTTCTTGCATCCGGCATACCGGTTACACGAATATAGCGAAAACCATGAAATGTAAACAACGCTTCATGTTCTATCGGTCTGCCATCCGATACCACGGTATCTTTTTGTGGTGCAAACATGGTATTAATATAATTTCCATTTTCATCCAATGTCTCAAAATATTCAAAAACAACTTGCTGGCCCTGCGGCACATCTACGTGGATTCTGGCTCTGCCTGCCATAACCTGACCAAAATCTACCACCATTTCCCCTGCCGGTGTCACCATAAGATCAATTGCCGGAATCAAACGGTAAGGAACGACCGGATCCAATGGTTGTGCCTTTAGAAATTCATACCCATAGTCCTTAATATTAACCGGCTGCTCTTCCTGTTTCTCCAGCGTAAAATCCTGTTTTTCTCCTTGGTACAAATCCGAATAAACAATATAATCGGTCCGGCATGTCTCACTTCCATCTGAGAAAAACCACTCCCGGCTTTCATCCTCATATTCCACCCGCATCTGATAAATGACAGATGGTTCCTCATGATGTTCTTTCATAACCGGTCTTGCCTGGGCACTAAAGTACCACCCATCTCCTACATACATTTCCAATATATTTTCTGCATCCTGTAAGAGTTCTGTTACATCATATGTCTGATAGTACATCAGACGATCATATGGTGTAAATTCCGGAGCCATTTCCCTGTTATCCGGTCTCTTCCCATTTACATATAACCGGTACACCCCATGAGCAGATGCATACAGAACTGCTTTTTTGACTTTCCGGTTCAACGAGATATTTCTGGTAAACATAACCGCAGGATATGTCGCACCAAATTTATACTCATTAGCAGCTTTTCTTGTAAACGGACATTCCACCCAGCTGGCTTTCCAGTCCTTTTTATCCCAAAAGGCAGTAGCAAAAGTTGATGTCTCTTCTGCCACATCTCCGTTATTGTCCCAAACTTTAACACTCCAGGTGTAGTCCACACAGGATGCCAGCATATCACCCTGGTATTTGATAAAATTCTGTTTTGACGATACGACAATCCCGGAATCCCACACAGTCTTTTTCGCATCTTTTACAATAATCTGATACTTTTCCTGCAATTCGTTCTGTACATCACTCTCTATCTTCCATGAAAATTCCGGCATTTCATCGATAACCGGTTGATTTCTGTGTAAAACTTTTAGTTCGTATAATTTCATATTATTCTAGTTCCTTTCCAATTTGTTCCAAAAAGCAAATGCCCGATCAACCCAGCCAACTGCCTCCGTATTTGTTCCCAATCCAAATCCATGCAATCCATGCTGTGGATGTTCATAACAACATGGTATCTGCAGTGCTTGCAGTTGTTCTATGAACACCTGACTGTTCCATACCGGTACGGTTGGGTCGTCTTCTGCCTGCACCACAAATGCCGGTGGATATGTTATATCCATATGTTGTTCAACATTATACGCGTCACACACCTTCTGGCTATGATGCTTTCCCAGATAACCGGAAAGCATCATAACGCGAATAGGAAGCGATGCCAGGGAGACTGTCTTCCATACATCAATCATAGGATATGCCAGGAGGATGATATCCGGTTTTGATACCTGATATGCAGCATATCCCAGTTCCGGTGTGCCCCAGCAGGCTGCCAGATGCCCACCTGCTGAAAAACCTCCGACTGCATAATGTTCCATACTGATTCCTAGTGCATCCTGATGTTGCATCAGGAACTGGCAGGCTGCACCCATATCCTCCATTGGACGTGGAAACAAAGCCTTGCCATCTGCCACCCGATAATTCAAGCAAAAAGCATCTACGCCAAGCTCAGCCAATCTGGCTGCCACCGGAAAGGATTCCACCATAGAACAGACACTTCCATAAGCGCCACCTGCTGCAAGAATAATCGTCTTTCGCGACTCCTTATTGCATTGTTTTGCAGGAAAATAGATTAGTTTTACGCATTCCTTATCCGGACTTTCCTGCACTTCTTTTGGATCATACACATCAAATATCACCTGACTGCCCGATGTACAGATTTGTTCCAATTGACGCAGTCCATATACCATATCCTCGGCTGCCCAGGTCGGATTCTTCTTTTCTATCTCTTTCAGACATGTAGCATCTTTTTTAAAATTTCCGGCGCCATCTCCCGCATGATTATAAATAAAATAAGGAAACAATTCTTTTAAATCCTTATGTTCTCTAAGTTCTTCTACCTTCGTATTCTCTGTAATCATCAACGTAATCCCTTCTCTCTCAGTTCCTTCTGAATTTCTGCGATTCCATTTTTCTCCAGATCTATCTTATAAAAACATAATGCTGCAAGGGCAAATAAAATAGCCGGATAGAAACTGGACAATATGCGAATCATGAAAATGGCAGAATCCGGCTGACTTACCAGCGTCTCAGCAGAACTGCTGACATAACCTGAAACCGCCAGCATAACGCCTGAAATACCTGCTGCCAGACCAATACCAATTTTTCCACCCATAGTAGCGGCTGATGAAATGGTTCCATCCATCGGTTTTCCGCAACGATACAATGCATAATCACAGATTTCACCGGTCAATGGGATTAATGAAATTGTAAATGGCACCACTGCTATACTGGCAACGGATTTTGCCAACATAAATAGTGCAAGATTATCGTTGGCAAAGAAAATAATCGTATGTCCTACAGCTGCAAGAAGCATACCACCGACAATACAGTTTCTCTTTCCAAATTTATTCATCATCGGAACAGCAAATGGAAGCAAAAAAATCATGATCATTCCCGGCAGATTGATGAGTGTCGTAACCCCCACATCATGGAACACATATTTTGCATAATAGGTTGCCACTGGTGCAGATGTCAGATTGTAGAGAATCGTTCCGAGTGCAAGGAAAATAAAATATTTGTTATGTAATAACTCATGTAAGGTCTCTTTCACCGGCTGCTTTTCTACCAACTGTTCCTTAGATCTTTCCGTAACTGTCTCACGAACACAAGCAACACCAATGATGGAAGCCACAATAGACATAACGGCAAAAATCAAGGTTGCCGTAGTATATGCTGCCTGGCTCTCATGCATAGCAGACAAGATTTTTGGAACCACCAACCCGATAATAACAACAGGAACCAAGGTACCATAAGCAGAAAATACGCCGAGTACACCTCGCTTTTTGGAATCTGCAGTCAAAAGGTTATTAAGCGTTCCACAGGAAACACTTGCCATAGTTCCAAAAAATGGATTAGCAAGGAAATACATACCTGCACAAAATGCCACCTTTGCACCAGTTGATAGCGATGCCGGGCAAGAAAACAAAAGCATGATGGAAACACCAATTCCTATACCTCCTGCTAAAACCCACGGACGAGCCTTTCCTAATCTGGTATTGGTTCTGTCCACAATCATTCCCATAATAATATCTGTCACACCGTCGGTAATCTTTGTAATCATGAGAATCATTGCAACTGCACCCATAGAAATTCCTACTGTATCTGTATAATACAAATTGATATACCCAGGTACATATCCGGTTGCAACTGCACTGACCATAGCACAGAACATAATTCCGATTTTCTGATTCGCGCCTAATTTTTCTGTCATTGTAACAGTTTCATCTAATTTTTCCTTTTTCATTCTTCTTCTCCTTTTCGATACTGATCCTCCGGTATAACAAAATCAAAAAATTCCACATCTTCCTCTGTTTCCCCTAACAAAATGCGGCGAAAGATTCTGCCATCCACTGGAGATTCCCATTTTTCCTGTGTGCTCGCAATATTGCCTCTTATATTTGCAATCATCCTTGCCGGCATATCTGCCGGGAGTTCCATATCATCATGGGCAGAAAAGACTCTTGCAATTGGCAATGCCTGCAAAGCCTCCAGATGCTGCAAATATATCTCTAATGGTGTCCAATCAGACATGCCATACAGTACCCTCCGTGTAACTGCATCTCCCCCAAACAAAGTCTTTGTCATGGCATCATAAAACACATAACACCCTCTTGTGTGCCCCGGCACATGAATTGGCAATATCTCCCGGTTTCCGAGTGAAATTGTCTGTCGATCCATTAACGGACGCAATTGGTAGGGAAGTTTGCCATCCTGGTATCCAGCAGGATCCGGGGCAATACCGCCGCCACAGGCAAGAGCCCAATCCTCTTTTGCCATATAGACCTCTGAAAACTGTGTGTTACATCCTATGTGATCGATATGTCCATGAGAATTGACCATAATAACCGGCAGCCCAAAAGTTGTTTCTATACTGTCCCGAAAAGCAGGATTCTCCGGCACCGGACTATCAATCACCATAACTGCGTGACTTCCGGTTACAACCCAGCTTTGCATAATGGCTCCCCCTGCCGTCTGTCTCTGCATCCATCGTTCTGTACGCAAGGCATAAATCCCATTATCATACTCTGTAAAATAAATCTCATCCATGCTGCTCTATTTCTCCTCCTTCCCCCAGATAGAGGCAATCAATTCTTCTATCTTTGCACTAATATAGGATCCTGACCCATTCAGATCTGAGCGGTTTGTCATAAACACAACCTCCAGGTCATCTGCAGGACTGATAAAGAAATGGGTTCCAAAGGCACCACTCCATCCATAAGTACCTTCTGATACTGCAAATCCGCCTTTTTCCTTATCCTGTCGGATTTTCATTCCCAATCCCCATACAAGTCCCGGTTCCGGCTCCAAGTGTTCCTTTGGTGCTTCTGTATGTAACAGTTGTACAGTCTCCGGTTTTAAAATCTGCTTGCCATGATAAGAACCCTCGTGCAACAACATATCACCAAAATGATCATAATCATGCAGTGTGGAAAATAATCCGCCACAGCCATGTTCAAAAAGTATTTCTTTCTGATGCATAATGCCCTGCATATCATCTTTTGTTCCTGTAACATTTACCAGTTTGTCTTTCTTTCTTTTATAAACATCTACCAGGCGCTTTTTCTGTTCATCGTTCAAAAAGAACGTCGTATCCTTCATGTCAAGTGGCTGGCAAATCTCCTTTTGAATAAATTCTTCAAAAGACATGCCGGATACCACCGAAATCAGGTAGCCAAGTACATCAAAGCCAGCGACCGGTGAATATCCCGTTCCTCTTCCCGGCTGAAAATCTAAAACATGATTGGAATAATGCAACGCAAACTCCTGTAATGTTGCATATTGCTTTCTCTCCTTCATAAGAGCCAGTAATCCCGCCAGTCCCTGCTGCAGACCGGAAGAATGGGAAAGCAGATCCCGTATGGTTATCTCACGGTCAGTGTCTGTTCTCTTCACTTTATCCATAGAAAAGGTCAAAAGCAAAAGTGGTATCTTTTTCATCTTATCCATGGAAAATTCATACCGTGGATCTTCCATAACCTGCATTCCGGCAAATTCCGGAATATATCTGGATAATGGAGCATCTAGTTCCAACAATCCTTTTTCTATACAGATCATAACAGCCACCGCAGTAATGCACTTTGTCATAGACATCAGTCGATATATACTGTCTTCTTTGATTTCCTGATTCGTCTCACATTTGCTATATCCCCACCGGTTCTCGTACAGGATTTCATCCCCCCTGCGAACCAGAAGTGCCGCTCCTGATATCTCCTGGTTTTTCACATAATCTTGCATGACTTCATTAATTTTATCCATCCCCATGATTTTTCCTCCTTATATAGTATTATTCTAATAATTCCGTCTATCATGTGCACATACCATCTTGCTCAAAAATCATATTATTTTGCGTTTTGTTTCAGTTTCTTTTTATTCTCATACATCATCTTATCCGCCTGCTCTATCATTTCCTGCAAGGTAGTTTTTTCGCCGGTTTTTGCATATCCCACGGCAACCTGAAAAACAAAGCGATGTTCCTGCTGTCGAATTCTTTCCCATTCTCCTTGCAATTCTTCCAGCATACTCACAAAGGAATCTTCTGTAATATCCGGAAGCAGGCTGACGAATTCATCTCCGCCAATGCGATAGCAGCGCCCATGGGGTTCTATGACGATACGGATGCTTGTTGCCGCTTTCATAATATATTCATCCCCAACCCTGTGACCCAGGATATCATTACATTGTTTCAGATTATTCAGATCCATCATAAGAACATAGGATACTGCGTCTGTCTCCGGATTTTCCATCAGATATTCTTCATAGGCTGACCGGTTATGTAGTCCCGTCATCTCATCTATATACGCAAGCTGCTTGTAAAGTTCTCCCTCTTCGACCTGTTTCAATTTATGGCTTCCCATCCAGACGGTAATTAAAAACAACATGATATCAAGAGCCAGCAAAGCAAAAAGATTCAGATACGAAAATAACAAAACCCCTAGTATGGTGAGCAGACTCTTTAGCTTCTGCCCCAGATTCAGCTGCTTGTAGTGAATACACAGACAAACGGTAAACATCAGACACAGACCTGCAAAAATCATATAAGAAACATACATACAGGCATCCAGTGAAAGTACACCGGCCATATGCAGACACAATATGCCAACAAAAAACAGATTCAACGCTTTTGTTAATATAGCTGCATGCTTTTTCTTCATATTGGTATTGCATTGCATAAAGCCAATAAAAGGCGTCACGCACAAAATCCCCTGTAGAACTGACAAATACAGAAATCCCATAGCATTATCATACATAATGGTGGTCATCCTGAAATCGTTAACCTTTACCAGGCTAAGCAATATGCAGAACTTTCCAAAATATAGATTGCCACTAACTGCCTCTATTTCCGGATCCAACGTCTTAGATAACATAATAGAAATAACACCTAATATAATCGTTATGGTCAGTATGACCATGCGCGTCATCTCATCTTTCAGAATCATGCGCATAAAGCCCTCGCCTGTACCATAATAGAACTGTATATTTTCAATTTCATCCTTACCGGCTGTCACAAGAACCTTGAGTTCTTCTCCCCCATCTTCTTGCTTTAGCGGAACAGATATAATGTAATCTCCTGTATCCGAAAAATACCATCCATCCTCTTTCTCAATCTCCGGAGATTGGTATATGATGTGATAATCTTTGTATATGGTGACACTGGCATTGCGCACATAGCCATATAATGACATACGGTCATCCGGCAACTGAGGCATTGTATAATAAAGAATCTTCGTTTGTGTTTTTTCTATCAAGTGTCTGTCTTCTGCTATTTGTTCCTCTTGTTGTGGGTGCAGAATGTTGCAAGTCAGTTCTTCATTCCACATATCATATAAGCGGGTTTTGCCAATGGCGATTCCTACCATAACCACACATAGTCCTAGCAAAACCATATACAAACTATCCTTACCTTTTAACTTTTTCTTCATAACGTTCTACCTCACCGTCTCTAAACTTTTCCCACGCCTCTGATTCTTTTTATTTTAACTGCTCTTTTTCGGTCGGTTTCGCCCTTTCTTGCCTTGATTTCATAGAATGTTGCGCAATCCCATCTGACAAAAAAAGCGCAACATTCTATGACAGAACAGCAATTTTCTATGGTTCGTCCTCATATTTCTGCCACTATAATCACAGTGTAACCATACAATTACTATTTTTAGAAAGGGGTTTTCATGAAAAGGAGAAGAAAACAACTATGCAGCATCCTATTTGCTGCTGTCATGGTATTCATGACATTCGGGACCTGCGTAAATGCACAGGAAGTCACTAACACAACAACCATCAGACGTAACACGACCTGGTCCGAAGATACAGACATCTACGGAACCTGCGTTGTAAATTGGGGAAAACGCCTGACAATTCCAGAAAATGTAACCGTCACCATCCATAATGGTGGAGCCTTGCAAGGCTGGGGAGATATCATTATCAAAGGCCGGATCATCGTAGAGGCCGGCGGACATTTCTACCGTCACGAATATGGTGTTTACCAGCAGACAGTTGGACCGGAGTCTGACATCAAAGGTAGTATCTACATCCCGGTGCTAGCCATCAAATGTGGTTCTGTTATCATCAGTTCGGATACACTGACCATCACTTCCGGCTCTGCCGTAAAAGCAGCTCGTTCCAGTGCGAGACCATGGTTTGAAAAATGGAACTTAGAAGCTGAAGCCGAACTCATGTACATGAATGGTGTCAAGACCAATGTGCCAATTGTTTGTCCTGACTACACTACTAATCCGACCACTGATTTTTCCCGTCTCATTCTGGGAATCAACGCTTCCAACAATCAATTGAACTTAGATGGATTTTCTACCTACTACTGGATTTACGACTCCGTCAACGGTGGTGGAAAATGGTATAAATTGGATGGAATCAAACTCATGTCCGGCGGCAACACTTCTGATCTGTCCGGTGATGACCTGACATTGTACAATGCTTTTTTAGCTGCATCAAGACAAAATGAACCAGCGCCAACGGAGGATGAGGCAATCGTATTACGCAATCAGGTCTATGACACCAGTCGTGATACCAGAAACACCTATAATTTATTCATTCCAAAAAATGCGCCAAAGGATCGGCCAATTTCACTTATTCTCTACACCCATGGAGGAAGTTGGATTAGTGGTGATAAAGAATCCATGGACTATGCCTGTGGCAAAATGACACGTCAGGGTTATATCACTGCTGATATTGATTACCGTCTCTTTGAAGCAGAACGCAATGCAGCAACCAGTATGAATGATATCATGGATGATATGCAGAACTGCATCAACACCATTGTTGCACAGGCAGCCGAGCTCGGTTATACCATTGATTCCGTAGCTACTTCCGGTTATTCTGCCGGCGGGCACTTGGCTCTTCTGTACGCTTATAGCCGTACCAATAGTGCCTGTGTGCCTGTTAATCTGGTATTTGAGCAGGTCGGTCCAGCCAACTTATGTCCAGAGGCCTTTGCTCCGGGCGTGATGTCTTCATCATTGACTTTTAACGCATTTGCACAGAAACTAATTCCGAATTACCAGAACATGTCTGATGCAGAAAGAAAATCTGCACTGGCAGAGATTTCACCAATCTCTTATATTTCGCCACAGACAGTACCTACCATCATGGTATATGCAGATGAAGATATCATCGTCGGCAATGTACATGGTGCAAATATGAACGATGCATTAGCATCCAATGGTGTAGATTATACTTACCTGTATATGCCTCGTTCCAATCATACCTGCGAGTTTGACAGTGCTGTTGTGGATCAATTCTGGAACACCACGTATCAGTATGCCAATACCTATCTTCATAAATAAAACACTTCATGCTACATAACAAACAAGCGCCCGGTCCAAAAGCCGGGCGCTTGTTTATTATTTTTTAATTATTATCCTGCCATATGGATAACAAGTTCTGTTATTTTGTCTAGTTGTTCTTGTACCGTCTGTATGCATTCATCAATATGCACATTATTGTTTTCCGCTTCTGATACAGAAGCAGACACTTCCTCACTGCATGCTGACAAATCCGTTGATTGACTGGAAATACTATCATTCATCTTATCCATATAGCCCATCTGCTCACGTATCTTGTCCATACTGCTGCGGAACTGATTAAATTCCTTTTGCAGTTCATCAAAATCCTCTACCATGACAAGAATAGATGCACTCTGCTGATTTGTCACATTATTATTATCCGTTATCTGTGTATGAACGATATCCGCTCCATCACACAATTCATTCAAAAGATTGGAAATGCTTTCTGTAGCTTTTTTTGTCTGTTCTGCCAGCTTACGAATCTCTTCTGCCACCACGGCAAACCCTTTGCCAACCTCTCCTGCCCGCGCTGCCTCAATGGATGCATTTAGGGCTAATAGATTTGTCCGCGAGGAAATATTGAATATCGTATCGGTAATCGTACGAACCTCTTCCGTTTTGTCTTTTAACTGCGCAGATGCTTTTTTCATATTTTCACCAGTCTGCATAGACTGCTTCTCCTGATCCACAATCCGCGTCAATACACCTGCATTTTTATCAAAAGCTTTTGCCAACTGCTCAATATAGGTATCCGCAGTAGAGACCGTATCATTTGTATGTACAATCACTTCCTGTATTTCTCCAGCCATCTCTGTTAGCTTTGTCGCAGCACTTACAGTCACTTCATTACCTGCGCCAATACTCTTCATATTCTCGTCAGAAATAGAAGTTGCTTCTTTTACATTATGCAGATTTTTTTTCAGGGTGTTCACTTCCTGGACAACTCCCTTTGCCTCATTTTTGAGTTTTTTTGCCCTGTCCTGATCATGGTGGGCAGCCTCAGCAATCTCATACATATTTTCTGTGTTCTGCTTTACCAGACACCAGATTGTCAACTGAGCAAAAATAAGGCACATAAGCAATGGTGTAAAGACCATGGACACGGCGCCCTCGTTTTCTCCTCCTTTTGCCACAAACTGCACGTAAAAAATGGTATCAATAAGATATACTATGTTCATAGCTCCCACAAATTTACGATTCTGATATAGCATAGATACCATCACAACCACAACAGCTGTAGGCAGTTCACGCACGCCACTGATATTTAATCCCACAAAATAGATCAAAGCATATGCAACAACAGATACCGGCAGAAAGAACTTTTTTCCTTTTTCCAGATTTCCTGTCACAATAACCAGCAATAAAGCAATGACACTGCATATGCCGAATAGTCCGAAAATTGCTTCACCTTTCACAGCGCGAACAACTGCGGTAAATAATCCCCCGGCGCTATATAAACACAATATGCCTACAAAAATCCTATTTGCCCTTGTCTCTTGTAGTCTGTTCATTGATTTACCTCCCACACACTATGTAAAATCATCCAATGACCACGTATCCATCCATTTTATATATGGTCTGTCTCCATCGAAAAGAATAGGCAGCCAGACATAATCTGCGATTGCTGTATTCTCTACTACTGCCTCTCCCATCATATCCGGACTGATTTCATCCCTACGCCCCGAAAACAAAAGTTCAAAAATCCGACTGTAATTTTCATATTTCCGATCCATATGCTCCGGAAGCCAGCGATCAGCACACGCGATATACAAATCCTTTTTCCCTTCCACCTTGAATACGGATGAAATTTGGGAATGAAAAGAAGTCTTACTCTCATCCTGCCTGTGAATAAGTCCCAGTTCTCTATATGGACCATGCCAGGTATCTGCCACAGCCACCTCGGATGGATTTGGATAATAGCCCGTCGTTCCCGAAGTAATCAGGTAATGCTTTCCATTTCGCATAAAGTGTGCTGGTGCCTCTCTTACAAAAGGCGGATATAGTCTCGGAAAATGGGTACTGTAATACCCCGTCACATTCGTATAATCCTCTGTTAAATCTGCGCAGATCAGTTCACTATGAACCCTTTCAAAATAATAATATGCCTTTCCATCCTCTGCCACAGCCAAATCAAAGTCACCCGCACTCATTCCCAAAGGACGTAATCCCGTACGAATAATCTGATAAGGGCCTAATATATCGTCTGCTTCCAAAATCGTTTCACTCTGACTTCCATCCTTTTCCATGATTTTGAGCCAACAGATAAATTTTTTTCTTTTTTGGTTGTAAATGATATGCGGTCTGTCCATGCAATTTTCAGGATATAGGGGAGACTCCGGATTTTCCGTATCCGGCGGAATAATGATGCCACAATCCTCCCAATTATATAAGTCGGAGGATTTATAACACCTTACCCCCCAATGCCAGATACCATTTTTTCCGTCCGTTTTTTCCTTGTTCTCCCCGTACCAATAATAAACATGATTGATGCAGATTACAGAACCTCCATGTGCCTGGATACGTTTACCATTGGTATCGAGCCATACACCACCTGGTATAAATTCTCCCATTTATTCATTCTCCAAACGAAAAGGGGCTTCCATCCCTTCTTCCAAAGTCTCACCTGTTTTCCTGTCTACGCGAACCTTCCGCATTTCTTCGGGTGCACACCCATCTTCTACCCATGCCATCAGAGCACGCATACCATCCGACTCTGTCAGACCAGGACCATTCCCCTGACAATTCCCATGATTATCCCCCGGCGTGATGTAAACACGCAGGAACTTGTCCAATGCTTTCCAACCACCGAAATGCTTCTTGACTTTCTGCAAATAATCTAATGTGCCATCTACCGGAATCAGAGGATCATCTATACCATGATCTATCATCAGTTTTCCGCCATGTTCAACGAATGCATCAATAGCCGGATTATCACCCAGATTGTCAGAAAACTTTTCCAGTCCTGTATCGTATAAAGTTTCATATTGTTTTCTTGTCATATGCTTGAAATTATCTTTCGGATGATTCGTAATCCATCGTACATAAATCGGTCCTAATGCAAATGGCTTGATCCGATGTCCAAAAAGTGGATAGTAGTAGGTGCCAATTGGAATTACACACTGCCAGTTCTGTACACCCGGGCGGAAGCCATACCACATCTGTTCTCCATTTGCTCTTCGCGGACCATCCAAGATTTCTTTCATAACCGCGGCATCCTGATCCGTAATGATACCACCTTTTGTCTTCGTTCCCACATACCTGTATGGATCAAAATCCTTACATGTATCCAGATGGAAATACTTGTCCCGTCCACCATTTTCATTCCAGACTGCTTCCAAAAAGAACTGATTCTTTTTTGCATTCAGAAAATGATTCTGTTCCTGCATCACAACTTCCGGCCAATATCCACCCAGCAGAAACTTATGCCAGTTAATTGCCGGACAGGATGCCCACACACCATCATAATCCTCCGGATAATTCTGCACCTCCATCAGACACTGTCTGCCACCGCCGGAACCACCATTCATATAAGAATAGCGTATTGGACGGTCGTGCAAAATCTCTGTCACGGCTTTTCCAAACATTGTCATGTTATGTGTACTGCGCAAACGCCAGTTTTCATATAAATCCTGTTGCAATTCTCCTGTCTTGGAATCAATCGTGTGGTCATTCCAGCCCTCGATATTTCCCGCATACATAGTAGCGGCTGAAAATCCATTCATAACTGCAAATGGTACGGTCCAGCCTCTCTGGGTATTATTCGGTCTGGTCAGATACCCCCTGCCGCCTATACCGGTTCCACCACCGGCGGTACCGGCAAAGCGGTCATTCCATGCCAAAGGACTCCAGACGATAAGCTGTTCTTCGTAATCCCCCGTCTTGTGAAAGAGTTCCACCTCGTAATAAGGCGGCAGATTCTCGATTGGCTTGCCACCACCAAAAAACTTCTCAATCAGGCTTACCTTTGCCTGATATCTGCCGGTATCGTTAAAAGATACCTGAATCCGGTTAAAAACTTCGCCCGGAAATCTACGTTCTAATTCCTTTCTGATATAGGATACCTCTGCCCTCTTGTCTATACCTTCTGTATTTTTCAACGTAGATGTGTCAAAAAATTGAATTTTATCTTTTTCCAGCATGATTATTTATCTTCTCCCTGTGCTTTCTTTTCAAAATATGAGGTCACACCCGGCGCATACTTTCCTTCTTCGAGATCCTTTTGGATATCATCATAAAATTTATCCAAATCATATCGGGTGACTGCAATAATAGCTACAAATTCCAAAACAAGTGGAATATAAATATAAATCGCCTTAAATCCCATGATAGCACTGGCAGGCTGCACGGCAAGTCCAGCCACATATCCGGTAGCTGACATAATAGCTCCCATGACAATTGTACCCAGACTATTTCCCACTTTGTTGCAGAACGAATTGGCTGCATTTCCCATGCCAATCATACTAAAACCATTTTTCCACTCGCCATATGTCAACGTATCCTGGATGACAGATGCAAATGCACAACCGGCAATACCATATCCAATACCTGCCATAACACCACCAAGCAGAATTGTCATCTTGCTAATATTAACTGCCATAACCAGTCCACCACCAACGCGGATAGCAAGTCCCAGTAAAACTGCGTTTCTCTTGCCCATTTTACGAAGCAAAACAAAGCCAAGCAGCATAGAAAGCAACATGGCAACCGCATTAACAGAAGCAGACACCTGATAGAAAGCCACGTCCTTTAATACATAGGTGCAAATCAAAGATGCAACCGTTGATTCCAAGCCCATCAAAAAACTGATCACGAGTCCACACACCAGATTGATAATCCAGTATTTGTTGGTAAAAAGGGCTTTCATCGTCAGCAGGAAAGGAACATTTAAAGATTTTTCATGTGCCTTCTTTTTCTCATCTTCTGTCATCTCTTCCTGTGTTTCCATTACTCCGGTATTTTCCTTCACGCGTTCTCTGGTGCCGTAGATCAAAATCAGTTCGCTGACAACATAAATAATCATATAAATCAGCACAACCATGAGCCACCCGCGACGGTCACCATAGGCAGAATGCTGAACGTCCCCGCTAAACTTATGTAAGAAAGTGATAATCGTGGCATTACCAAGAACAGATAGAAGTACGGCTCCCATCATCTGCAATCCTGCATTCATACCTCGCGTCTTCTGATCTGTCGTGATCAGACCGTTAAGCGTCATATAAGCCACATACACCATCGTATAGCAGACAGTTGATGCAAGATTATATGTAATAAACATATATACCGCCTGAGCTGCTTTTCCCATGTTCATTGGCATCAGATAAATCGAAAAAACAGATACGATGGTAAATGGTATCATTCGGAGCAGCCATATTCTGGCTTTTCCCATTTTATGATGGGTATTATCCAGGATTCTACCCGCCACAAGGTCAGACAGACCATCCAGCAATTTGGATATACCAATAACAGAAGATGCCAGAAGCGGGTCAACCTTCATAATCTCTGTATAAAAAATCAGAATAAAACCAGCAGTAAAAAAATTGACGGCACTAGCGCCAAAAGAGCCTCCAAATCCATAGGCCAGTTTTTCTCCCGTGCCAATTTTTGCATTTGGGGACATGTCACGTTCTTTTCTTTTCATATTGTTCTCTCCATTCTGTCTGGCATCATTTACCTTCTCCACATTGCTATGCGATACCAGACTCTTGTATTTTTCTATACTTATCTTACTTCTCCAAAGCTTGTTTATCTCATGTCATCTTGTTGTCTTATCATATTATCTTGCTTTTTTTAATCTATCTGTTATGATAATAAAAAATACCTTAAAGGAGGCATTCTCATGGAAAACCTGTTCCCCGACATTCATTTTTTGACTACCGTGTCACAAGGGCGCTTATCCTCCAAACACATCGACACCAATCGTCTGACTGCAGATGTAAACCAGGCTGCTGTGCGCAATACCAATTTTTGTATTTCCGGAAGTGTAGATGCTTTCCAGCGCCCACCTATTTCCGATTTTGCCAGACAGAATCTCTTCTATATGCAGGACTTTGATATTTTTCATTATCAGTTTGGCTCCTTTACAGAGCGTTCCGGTTTTGATTCGTTTTTATTACTTTATACTTATGACGGTAGCGGTTCCCTTACATACGAAGGCAAAACCTACCCGTTAAAAACCGGTGATGGTTTCTTTATCAATTGCATGAACTACCATCTTTATCAGGTTGAGGGAAACCATTGGGATACCGGTGTACTACATATAAACGGAATTCTGCTGCCGGTTTTCTATGAAATGTTTCAGGAACATTATGAGCCGGTTTTTCATGAAGAGCTTAATGGTCAGCTACATCAGGATATCTATAAGCTTCTCAAGACCTATCAAGATCCCCAATACTATCGCGACTGGCAAGCCTCATCCTGTATCGACCAATTGTTAAACCACCTGTTAATCCTCTCACATGCCAGCAATGTTTTACATGATACGCCTGATAACATTCGTTATCTCGTCAAATATATCGAGAGTAATTTTGCACAGCCGCTAACACTGGACTCTCTTGCGGCATTTGCCAACACAAGCAAATTTTACCTTTCCAGAGAATTCAAAAAGCACACTGGATATTCACCGAATGAGTACATCATCTCTCTGCGCATAGAACGTGCCAAATCGCTTTTAAAAAACACCACTCTCCCCGTCTATGCCATAGCACACGAGATTGGTATCCATGATATAAACAACTTTACGAATCTGTTTAAAAAACGGGTGGGCATGACACCCACCCAATATCGCAAATATTTATAAAAATTTTCCTAATGTTCCTGATGTAATACTTTTTGGATATCCCAGAATGCCATTGCCACGATGCAAATGATACACATCAGAATTGGAAGGCCATAAATCAATGCCGTTTCTGCAGTTGCAACCGATGCCGGCTGTACATCAAGGGCTCCATTATATTGACCAATGGCAAGTCCCCATCCAAGAAAGGCAGATGCCAGTCCCGTTCCGACTTTGACACCAACGCTGTTGACAGCAGTAACCATTCCTTCAAATCTTTCCCCTGTCTGTATTTCCAGTAAATCAACAATATCCGGAGCAAAAGTAAAGATTCCAGTAACATAAGGTGCCAGACCAATGCCGGTAATCGCTGTAGCCAATAATACGGACAGCAGGTTTCGCGCACCAAGTAATCCAACGACACAACCTACAATATAAATAACGGAACCCAACATCAGTGTTTTGCGTTTCGTAAGTTTTACAAACATTTTCGGAGCAATCGCAATTCCAATGATAGTAGACACAACACTGACAATCGCAACAATACTGTAGAAATCTGCGTTACCAAGCACATCTCTTGTAAAATAAACGTGTGCTGCCAAAACCAGTCCATTTAAAATATAAGTACATACAAAAACAATGATAGAAATGTAAAAATACTTTGTGTGAAGCAATGCCTTGAGGCCTACCTTAATATCACCATGTGGCATTTCTGCTGTGTTGTCTTCGCCAACATCTCTTTTTTCTTTCACGGTAAAGAACGTAATTGCCTGCAAAACCAAACAGAGAATAGAGAAAATCAATGCTGTTTTTGTCCATGCTGCCTGCACCTTAGACCCACCATTTCCATTTAGGATGGCCGGTGTCATAATTGATAAGAGCAATCCTGCAAGAAAGGCAAAGATACCTCTCACAGAACTCACTTTAGATCTGTCATCCGGATCCAGACTGAAACGGGATAACATAGCATGATAACTCAGATTATTGATTGTATAAAAAACAACCGTCAGAAGGAAATATGTCACAATAACCCATACTGTTTTTGTACCTAAAGATGCCTGCGAAGGCACATTATAAACCAATAACTGGGTTACAACCAAAGGGATAATACTTGCACCAAACCATGGTCTTGCTTTCCCCATTTTAGTATGCGTCTTTTCTATCATAATCCCAAATAGGATATCACTAACGCCATCAAATAAGCGTAAGATTAACATCATTGTTCCTACCATACCCGCAGCTAATAAAACACTGTCTGTATAGTATAAAGTCAGCCAGGAAGAACAAAAAGTCCATACAAAATTCGATCCCAGATCTCCCAATGCGTACGCCAGTTTTTCCCCACCACTCGTCACGCCATAAGGTCTTTCTTTTTTATTTTTTGCCATAGTAAAACCTCCTTTTACCATCATAGTTTTTTAAATTCTTTTACAATATAATCCCATGCCTGCTTTTTCTCTTCTGCTGTCTTACCTTGTCTGTTAAAAAGCGTTGAAATTGCCGAACTTTCTGTCTCCCATAATTCCTTTAATGTATAGTCTGGTGCATACTGGATTGGGACTGCTGCCACAAGATTAATATCATCTCCGATTGCTTTGTTCATGATTTCTACAGCCTTTGGATTAGATACCAGTTTTCCGATGCCGGTAATCACATTCCAGCCAAAAGGATCATGACAAACCACTTGGATTTCCTTCGATAAAGCAATATCTCTGGACGAATTTCCAACTAAAATTCTATAGGTTCCGGGTTCTGTCACAAACTCTTCCAAAGCAGTGTGATAATGTGCAAGATCCTCCTTTGACACTGTCAGCGTAACCTCAGTTTTTTCTCCCGGCTGCAGATATACCTTTTGAAATCCTTTTAATTCTTTTTCCGGTTTGTCAAAGGATGATTTTGGAGAAGCTACATATAATTGCACAACTTCTGCTCCCGCCATATTACCGGTATTTTCTACGGAAACCTTCACCATAATATCTTCTTTTTCCACATCCGTATTTTCTACCTGTAAATCGGAAAACGCAAAACTTGTATAAGAAAGTCCATAACCAAATGGGAAGAGTGGTTCAATCTTTCTGGCATCATACCATCGATATCCTACATAGATACCTTCTCCGTACCAGACTTCTTTGTTCTCTCCACCATAGTTCTTGTATGACGGTGTATCACAATATGCTTTTGGCCAGGTATCCGTCAATTTTCCAGACGGATTATATAAGCCAAAAATGGCATCTGTCACGGCATTTCCTCCTGCCTGTCCTGCAAAATAAGGGCACAGAATTGCATTACAGTCCTGCATATATTCCGTAAGTGTAATCGGTCCTGACGAGTTGCAGACCAGAACCAGTTTTCTATTATGCTCTTTTGCTGCTTGGATAGCATTTTGTAAGGCTTCCTGATCCTCTACATCCATGTCCATTGTTAATCGGTCTGCCCCTTCCTGTCCGTCTGCTCCTACAACAACAACATATAACGTTGTATCTTCTGATGGTGTTTGATATGACACATTTTCGCTTCCTAAGATTTCCACAGCCCGGTCATATGGATTGCTAATGAAACTGGAAGGTACCTTACCACTTCCCTCTGAATTAGCCGCAAATTGTTTTGCCCTCTTACCATAAAAGCAAATCTTTGTCTGCTCTGATTGTACTGGAAGCGTTCCGTCATTCTTAAGCAGAATCATTGCTTCTCTAGCTGCATTTTCCACAATTTGCTTTGCTTCTTCCAAGTCAAATGACACCTCTTTCTCTTCAAGCATGCCACTCTTTAAAATTACATACATAATACGACGACAAGAATCATTCAAAACTTCTTCTGACAAACTTCCATCAGCAATCGCATCCAAAATGCACTGGATACCACGAGGTCCCGGCATAGTAAGATCTGTTCCTGCCGCAAGTGCAGGCACCTGTTCATAAGAAGCTCCCCAGTCAGAAATTACACATCCTTCAAATTTCCACTCATCTTTTAAAACATCTGTAAGAAGCCACTTGTTCATTGCGCAAGACTCATCATTGATCTTATTATATGCACTCATAACGGTAAGCGCGCCGGCATCAATACATGCTTTAAAGCCCGGCAGATAAATCTCTCGAAGTGCACGCATAGAAATCTTTTCATTAATCTTCAAACGATCTTTTTCCTGTGAATTTGCCGCAAAATGTTTTGGATCAGCAATAACCCCTTCATCCTGTAAACCGCAGACAACTGCCTCGGCTATACGACTGACCAGATATGGATCTTCCGAATAACTTTCTGTAAGGCGACCACATAACGGATCCCTATGAATATTAATATTTGGGGACAGAATCAAATCCACGCCATATTTAACGAATTCTTTTGCTACTGTTTTTGCACATATATTTGCCACTTGCGGATTCCAGGTGCTTGCCTGTGAAATTCCTGTAGGATAACTGATAACATCATGCGTCTTTTGTCTCTCTACACCAGCTGCCGCCTCTTCTTTTGCCTTTTTTTGCATTTCATTTACGGTCACCAATAGTCCGCCCATCGTGCCAAACGACTCTCTATCAAATTCTTCTCCTTTTTCCTTCTTTGCTGCCTCCAGCGCACGATAGGTCTTTTCTACTGTATATTGAAAAATATTTAAGCCATTACAACAGTCACTCGTCCATATACTGGGAATTCCATACTCTTCCATTGCCATGGAACTCATCGGCGATCCTCCTATCACCAGACTTGCTTTCTCTTCCAATGACATCTCATTCAATATCGCCTCTACAGATGCCATATCTTTTAACTTAGTTCCCATAGTTTTCCTCCAATACACTTTCATTGATCAATGAATTACTAATTTCAATTCCATTATGTCTTGAAAACCACCTTTTCAATATCATATAATTGATATAAATATAATTTTTTTCACATTATACAAAGATTTTTAGTGAATACTATGGAGTAATACGATGAAAAAAGAGAAAATCACCCTTAGCAAAACCTATTTAAATCAATATCAGGCTGCTTTTGAGAAAAGATACGAAGCCTTAGTTTTTGAACGACAAGAGCATAGTTATCTTCACAATAGTGTAGAGTGGGGAAACTGGATCTACGATTGTCTAAAGCAAAATGATATTGATAGTATGATTGATGCTTTGAGCACAGTCACAGTTGATTATCATCCCGGCAGATTGTCTGTCAACGATCTTCGTTCCAAGAAAAATCTTTTTATAGGCCTCATAACAGCTGTTTCCAACTGGGCAGCCCGAGATCGTCTGGTGGATAACGAACTTGTACTTACTGCTGCAGATGTGTGTATTCTCATGTGTGAAGAAACCAATTCTTATCCCGAATTATTACAATGCGCCTATGCCGGTCTTGCTAAAATCAGTGATTTAATGAAGCAATACCGGGAAAGACAATATCATCCGCTGGTCAAAGCCACAAAAGAATATATTTATCAGCACCTGCATAGCGACATAAAACTGACAGATATCGCGTCCTATCTCGGGGTTACCCCCGGGCATCTGTCTCGTACCTTTCACCATGCAGAAGGAATTCCTTTAAAACAATACATTACCGAAGAACGAATTCATCGTGCCAGAAATTTACTTCGTTACTCAGACTATCGTATCACCGAAATCGCATCCTATCTTGCTTTTTCATCCCCTAGTCATTTTACCGAAGTGTTCAAAGCTTCTACCGGCAAAACACCAACAGAATATCGTAGAGATTTTTCCACTTCTCCAATAGACAAAAATCCCACAAAAAAATAAGGGAGAATCCTGTCAAACGGATCTCCCTTATCTTCTTCTATTCAAGTGTCACTTTTACCTGATACCTCTTTTTTTCACCCGGCTTTATAAACTTTAACATACCTGTACGACGCATAACATCCCTTCCATCCGGATAACAGTTTCCGCACTCTAAACCCAGCACGTAATCCCGTACCCCCATCATTTTCCATTCCACAAAACCATCCAGTTCTTTTGCATCAAAAGATATACTTAGTCTTGTTTTCAGTTTCGGTTGATAAATGGTTGCCATCCCACGCGCATCTGCAAACCGATGATAGTAACAGCGTTCCTGATAGCCTGCTGTTGGCTTTTCCATCCGCATCCAATGCTCGATATCTTCTTTTGCATGTTCATTTCTTGGTCTTACTTCTACCGAAGGAATTATCAATTCACTGTCTTCATCCAAAAGCGGGTATCCCATATTCATATGATATAATATTTCAAACGGTATTTCCTGATCCCCTGTATTTTCAATTTCATCAGAAATCGTAAATGTATTCTCTGTCTTAGACAAACAAATTTTCCTTCTTAATGCTAGTTTTCTGCCAAAGATTGTTTCGTCGTATATCACCAGATGCAGACAAATTTCTTCTTCATTCTCTGTCACATAAGACTGCGCACAGGGTTGATTTGCAATACTTCCATGCAAAGGAATTTCCTCTCCCTCATCACAACAGGGAGTCCCTACGCCCTGCAATCCACATGTTGTCAAAAATCCTGCTGTAAATGATTGAAGCCAGTGATCTCCTATAGCATCATAGTAGGCTGGGGCTACATAGCCACAAGGACTCATATAATTCATCTGTATGCCACGAAAACGTAATCGCGTGATATCTCCACCACGATCCGGAGACACCGTCAATTCTATTCCTCTTCCATTACATGCTTCATAAAGGCGCATACCATCACCTTTTGCGCCAACAAGTCGATACTCTTCTACGCCACAGACCTGACTTCTATGACCTATATATGGATTCATCATTCTCTCCTCCTTTTCTTCATACCATGCATTTATACCAAAGGCCGGATAGCATCGTACAATTTTTCGTATCTTGCAAAATGCGCCATATACTTTTCATGCTGTTCCTTTCTTGGTTCATAAATCCTTGATTTTTCTACCATATGCTGTGCTGCATCCTCCAAGTCATAGAATATTCCTATGGCAATCCCCGTCATCATGGCACAACCCACAGTTCCGGCATCTACCGTGTTTAGCGCCACAAAAGGAACATTTAACACGTCTGCCTTCATTTGCATCCAGACAGCGGAATGTGCACCTCCGCCTGTTGCATGAAATCTTTCGTAACAAATACCTGTTGTTTTTAAATATTGATACGTCTGGAACATTTCATAACAGACGCCTTCCAGACATCCCATATAAATCTCTTCCACAGTCGTATCGGTAGTCAACCCCAGCACAGCCCCCTTGGAACCAATATCCATATATGGTGTTGCTGCCCCTGCAAAATGAGGCAACACTAAAAGACCGCTTGGTTCGTCCTCTGCGAATCCCATTTTTTTCATTTTGGCAGCATATTTTTCTTCCAATAACATATTCACTGTTTTATTCTGTTCTTTTGCCTCTATAATTTCCTGCTTTGCCAAGGTTTTTGTACACCACTGTATCAATGCTCCCCCTGTATATGAAAATGCATAGGTCACATACTTACCAGGCACGACATAAGGAACTGTCGCAAAATATCCCTTATACAATTCTTTTATATCTGGTCTGGTATCAAAAATAGGTGTCATACATTCCACCGTTCCTGCACCGTCCACAGCAACATCTGATGAAAACGCTCCGGCACCGATTGCTGCTGCCACCTGATCCTGCGACACTGACACAATTATCGTATTTTCAGACAAGCCCGTTCGTTCTGCCATCTGTTTTTTTATTTTTCCTGCCGGTGTTCCTGTCGGCACGACCTTGGAAAAAAGTTTTTTATCTACATCTGCTGCATGTACAATCTCATCGCTCCAACTCAGATGCGTCACATCAAATGCCATAGAACGAGTAGCAAGCGAATAGTCAATCTGCGCCACGCCGCTTAGCAGAAAAACAACAAAATCTTCTACCTGAAACATATGCCTGGCAGCATAATAAATCTCCGGCTTATGTTTTTTTATCCACATCAGTTTACAAATGCCATACATCTCATGAGGACGTAATCCTGTGATCTCAGCAATGTGCATATCCCCCAGTTTTTCTATCAGTTCCTGACACTCCTCTTTCCCTCTTGGGTCTGTATAGAGCATAGCGACATCCAAAGGATCTCCTTCTTCATCTGTCAGCACAAAAGTTTCTCCAAAAGATGTCACACCCAGACCAATAATATCCGGGTATCTGAATGCCATCTCAGAAATAACATGTAACACAGCATCCCGAAGCACCCACATATCAATTTCATGACCAGACATACTTCGCTTTATTGGATAATCCTGATAAGACTGATCCAGATACTTGCCCTTTTCATCAAAAACCGTACATTTACATCCGGTTGTGCCAATGTCAAGTCCAGCAATTTTCATTTTCTTCACCTCGCCATGTCCTTTTATGCATCGATATCTACCCACTCATAGCCTAAATAAGTCGTAAATGCTTCTTTTAAAATTTCTTTCATATGTCCAACACCAATGCAAGTATGATGTTTGAAACCTCCCCTTGCAAGTCGTATCATCTTGTCCTGCATATTTTCCATTTTACACACACCTGCACAGCCAAAATAAGCATCTTCAATTGGATCGTCCGTGAACTCAGCTTCACTGGCATAAATCACTATCTTTCCATCCACCGTCAGACAATTTGAAATTGTTGTCTTCATTGGGCGGATTCTTCCTTCATTCGTTCCCCAACCGGAACCCGGATCCTCCTTTGCAAACATTTTATGCTCTGTGACCTTACCCTTTTCCGTCATAAGCCCCTGTGCCGTCGATCCACAATGGAATAAAATGACTTTATTTTCATCATCTCCATAATTATTATTCCAATCCAGCACTGCAGTTGGTTCTTCACTTGCCAATGCCATAGCACGCATAGAAATGGCGGACGTCAGATCAATCTCGCAAGAAGTCACAATACCCCTGTCGTTCAATTCTGATAACAGAACACATGGACACACACGAAGGATTGTTTCCATTTCGTTCCAGCAGCGAATGGCCAGTGCATCCAGATGATAGCTTTCAATATACGAATCAATAACAACAGAAATCTTTGCCAGAGTGTTCTTATTTTCCTCCGGAACACCGCTAAAATCTGCGTACTGCATCAAATGTGCTTTTTTCGCTAAAACAGCATCGTTCTGGTCAGACAGTGCGTTCACTTTAAAAATTAGTTCTGACAAATCGAATGCTTCCACCGTAATCCCATTTTTCTGTAACCCCACTTCATCAAATCTCGTCGTCTTAAAAGCAGTTGTTCGAGCACCTATGCAGCCAATAGTAAAGCGTTTCATACCGTTAACAACGCGACAAATAGCTGCAAAATCCCGCAAATTTTCCTGGAACTTTGGCGACAATGGATGCACAACATGTGGCTTTAGTACGGTAAATGGCACCTGATACTGTGTAAAAACATCTGTCACAGAAAACTTGCCGCAAAAAGCGTCTCGACGATGTGCAAAATCCATTTTTCCTATTTCATCCGGATATGCCTGCATCAAAATAGGAACACCTGCATCCTGCAGGGCTGTAATTGCACCATTCTCGTCTGCAAAAATTGGCATAGAAAAAATGACACCATCATATTCTCCCTCATGTTGTTTTAACCATTTTGCATACAGAAGCCCCTCGTCTCTGGTTTCAATTCCACCATATCTGGTGAGTTCTGCATCCATCGCTATATAGTCATATCCTGCTTCCGTCACCGCTTGGATCATATCCTCTCTTGCGCCGTAAATCAGTTCTCCCGGCATAAATCCTCTATTACAAAAAGCAAGTGCGAATGTCATTTTCTTATTCATTTTTCTTTCCGTCCTTTCCCAATCTTTATTTTAGATTTCATAGCTATTTTACTAATGCAAACGTCTGCATAGCACTCTGTACATTTTCTTTCATTGCTTTTCTTGCCACCATGTACATAGATGAAAAAAAGATAGGTTCCTTTTTCTCCTGCTTGGCAAGATAATCTGCAACAGCGTTTCCACCTGCCTTGTCCATATACGTAAAATAGTTAATTTTTCTTACGCCGGCTTCCACTGCCTTATGATAATCTTCTGTGCTAACACCCGAACCACCATGCATAACAATGGGAATATTACCACACATTTTTCTGACATTTCTGACCACATCAAAATCCAATCTTGGCTCACACAGATAGATACCATGGGTCGTACCAAAAGAACATGCCAGCGCATCAATTCCTGTCTCCGCCACAAAGGAAGACGCCTGTTCCGGGTCTGTATAAATTTTGGTTTCATCCTCTTCACCACTATGGTCTCCACTTCCCGACTCTCTTCGTCCCATAGAGCCAAGTTCTGCTTCTACGCCAGCCCCATATTTTCTCGCCATTGCAACTGCTTTTTTTGTATTCGCAAGATTTTCTTCATATGAGAGGACAGACCCATCGTACATAATGCCTGTAAAACCAATTTCAAGTGCCTTTGCCAGATATTCCAATGTTTCTCCATGATCTAAATGTACACAAACCGGTATGCTTGCCTTTTTTGCCATATTCACCATAATAGGTCCTATCGTATCCAATGGTACCCATGGTTCATGGCACTGTGCAAACTGAATAATAATTGGAAGTTGCAGTTCTTCTGCTGCAGCCAGTTCTGCTTCAATCGCTTCTAGCCCGGAAGCATTAAATGATCCAATCGCAATCTTTTTCTTCTCTGCAATTTCCAAGATTTCCTTTAACGTTACTAACATTTCCTTCACTCCTTTATCCATATTTATATACTGCATCATAGACTTTGACATTGAAAAGAAATAGTGTATTATGTACTTAAAAACTGTAAATTTGTTTTGGAGAAATGCTATAAATGGATATGTTGACTTTAAATCTTAACAAAGATGCTTTGTTAGATCTTATGAAAAATTTTTATTTACTTACGAATATCAAAATCGCTCTTTTTGACTTGGATGGCTATGAAATTCTGTCTTATCCCAAGGAACATTGTGCCTTTTGCGCCAAAATACGCTCTTACAAAAAAGGCAATGCTAATTGCATCCAAAGTAACCGGAATTCTTTTGCACGATGCCAACAAACACAGACTTTAGAAATCTTTCATTGTCATGCCGGATTATTAGAAACTACGGCACCACTTATTGACAATGGACAAATCATTGGCTATATCATGATTGGACAATTCACAGAAAACCCGGATCATGACAAGCTCATTTCTTCTCTCCGTCTCTGCCTGCAATCCTATACCTCTCATACTTTTTACGATTCGGATCCTATTTTTAACATGGTATATAAAAGTTCGGAACAAATTCAAGCTACTGTCAGAATCCTTGAAGCATGTACTCTCTATGTATTATTCCGGGACATGGTGTCCCTACAGCGTCGGAATTTTGTACAAAATCTGGATTGTTTTCTGTTGGCACATCTGGCGGAGGATCTATCCATCGAAAGACTAACAAAAGAATTTCATATCAGCAAAAATAAGCTCTATGAATCATGTAATAAATATATGCAAATTGGTATTGCAGAACATATTCGGGAATTACGTTTGGCGGAGGCCAAACGACTTTTAAAAGAAACAACCCTGTCCGTTCACGAAATATCAGACAGGGTTGGTTTTAATGATTATAATTATTTTTGTCGTATTTTCAAGAAGTACTTTGGTACTTCCGCTGGGAAATATCGGAAAGAGCAGTCCAATTACCACTCAAATTTCTTAGCAAAGTAAGCATCAAGATCTTCGATCTTCACACGCTCCTGCTCCATGGTATCACGGTCACGAACGGTCACTGCACCATCTTCTTCAGAGTCGAAATCATAAGTAACACAGAATGGTGTTCCGATTTCATCCTGACGACGATAACGCTTACCAATGTTACCTCTGTCGTCAAATTCACAGTTATACTTCTTAGCCAGCTGTGCATAAACGCTTTCTGCACCTTCATTTAATTTCTTAGAAAGTGGAAGCACACCAATCTTAACCGGTGCAAGTGCTGGATGGAAGTGAAGTACCGTACGCATATCCGGCTTCTCTTCTGTTCCAATGTTTTCTTCATCATAGGCTGCACAAAGGAATGCTAAAAGCACACGGTCTGCACCAAGAGAAGGCTCAATAACATATGGTATATAACGCTCGCCCTTTGTATCATCAAAGTATGTCAGATCCTGTCCGGATGTATTCTGATGCTGTGTCAGATCATAATCGGTACGATCTGCGATACCCCAGAGTTCACCCCATCCAAATGGGAATAAGAACTCGATATCTGTCGTTCCCTTAGAATAGAATGCAAGTTCTGCCGGATCATGATCACGCAGACGCAGTTCTTCCTCCTTCATGCCAAGAGAAAGTAACCAGTCGCGGCAGAAGCCTCTCCAGTACTGGAACCATTCCAAGTCGGTTCCCGGCTCACAGAAGAATTCAAGTTCCATCTGCTCAAACTCTCTGGTACGGAAGATAAAGTTGCCCGGTGTGATCTCATTACGGAAAGACTTACCGATCTGACCGATACCAAACGGCAACTTCTTTCTGGAAGTACGCTGTACGTTCTTAAAGTTGACAAAAATACCCTGTGCTGTCTCCGGGCGGAGATATACGGTATTCTTTGCATCTTCGGTAACACCCATGAAAGACTTGAACATGAGGTTGAACTGACGGATGTCGGTAAAGTCATGCTTGCCACAGGTAGGACATGGAACGCTATGTTCCTTGATGAATCCCATCATTTCCTCTGCGCTCCAGCCGTCTACAGAAGTCTCAAGTGTAATATCATTTTCCTGTGTAGGGTTACAATTGATGTGACACCTACCCCTATACAAAAACGGTTGAGTCCTATAGAATTTTAATCGCCAAACCA
>CAKXYI010000003.1 GCA_934899185.1 uncultured Lachnospiraceae bacterium | reverse complement strand
CATTTAACCGAGTATTTAAAGAAAGATATAAAATATCACCAAGTGATTATCGAAGTACTTGTGTGAAAGAGATGTTGAAGTGTTTACAGGATGTAAACATTGCTTATTGCTCCTAAGAGGAAGAAATCTCAGAGCAAGATCCACACGTGTATTACAGTATTGTCATTTTGACAATTTTGTATTACTTACGAGTAGCAGACTTGATGGGGATTACGTCCCCATACCCACGTGAAAATATAATTGCTGGCAATTACATTTTAGCAGATATAATTGCTGTAAATTTCACTGCGAATATGTTGAATAATCTGCGGCAAAAAGGTACAATATATGAGTACAAGGGAGTTTGCAATTTGAAAGGAGAAGTAGATATGCCAAATATAAAACCTATTTCAGATTTGAGAAATTACACAGCGGTGATTAATGAAGTCACATATGGTAATCGAGTTTATCTTACAAGAAATGGTCACGGAGAGTGTGCAATCATTGATATGAAAGAACTGGATGAGTTAGATAGGCAGAAGGCACTTTATACGCTGATGAATCAATTGAATGAGGCAGAGATGTCAATACGGGAGGAAGGAACGATTTCAGCAGATGAAATGGAGGAAGAACTGGGGGTATAAGAGTATTGAAAAAATTGAATATTCACAGATTGTAAGGAGAAAATTAAAACAGTTAAAAACTGACTTGTCACAAAATTTTGGAGTGGAAGTTTCCAAGAAGTCAGTGAAAAAGATAACAGATGCAGTAAGAGATCTTGAGAAATTTGAAAAAAGAGGAATTGCGGTATCTACAATGTATAACATAGAATGTGATTATCGATATCTATATGTTAGTCATAATTATGTTTTTTATAGAATAGAGCCAGACAAAATTATTATCGTTGAAATGTTTGATGAAAGAGAAGAATTTATATATAAACTATTCGGAATTTCGACAAGAACACAGGAATCCATAGATTATTGGGAGGATGACGAATAAAATTCCCATGATTTATCTGTGGCTACGTTTGAGTTTAATATGGAACATGCTTATCCCCCAACGAATAGAGGTGATTCTATTCTTTGGGGGATTTTTATGCCTAAAACTAACTTTTTATAAAAATGTCTTGTTATAGTATATAGAACATAAAGAAAGAAGGTGAGAACGTGAATGGAATATCAGAGTGATTTCCTTTTGGTCAATCAGGCGCGAAACGGAGAGGAAGACGCATGTGCTGCCCTGGTGAAAAAATATTACCCCAGTATTTATCAATATTGCCGATTACATATCTATGACTCTTATGAGGCAGAAGATCTTACCCAGGAGGTGTTTATTTCTTTCTTTGGAAGTTTACATAGATACCGGGAATATGGAAAAGTAAAAAATTATCTATATACGATTGCCGGAAATCTGGTTAAAAATTATTACAAAAAAAGAAAAGACATTCCAATAGATAGGCTGCCGGAGAATCAGGATGCTTGTAAAAGTGATATCGAGGAAATAGAAAAACAAAGAGAAATCGAAGATGCGGTTAAAAATCTGCCGGACGACATTCGGGAAGTTGCTATTTTATTTTTCTTTCAGGAATTAAAGCAAAGGGAAATCGCGGATATCCTTCATATCAAACTCTCGCTGGTCAAATATCGTATCCGGTGTGCAAGGGATCTCTTGGAAGAAGAATTGGAGGTGAAAACATGAAACAATTTGAAAAGCAGATAGAGCAATATAAAAAAATCCAACAAAAAGATATGCGAGTCGAAGCCGAGGCACGAACAATCCAAAAGTGCCAGATGATATTAGCACAAGCCATAGCAGAGGAAACAAGGGTAAGAGCATCGTATTTTGAGTTTTTGTTTGAGCAATCTAAATTTATCCGAAAAAGATGGTGGATTTTACAGGGGGGAATCCTTTTGTATGTTTGGTATTGGTTAAGCAATTATGTACTTGACCTGAAAGATATGATGCGGATTTTAGGGATTTTTGCAAGCGTCTTTGTCGTTCTAATCGTTCCGGAAATCTGGAAAAACCAGAGAAATGGAGCCGTGGAGATAGAAGAAGCATCTTACTACACCTTGCGTCAGATCTGTGCGGCGCGGATGTTATTATTTGGCGTTGTAGATTTTGCCATCATTATGATCTTTTTGATAGCCACCTATATGACGACTGGTTTTGCAATACAGGACATCGTTGTGAATTTTATACTTCCGGTCAATGTTTCCTCCTGTATCTGCTTTCGGACTTTGTATAGCAAATGGGAAAAGTCCGAATATCTGGCAATGCTTCTTTGCCTGGTATGGATCGGTGTGTGGATGATGATCGTTTCCAATGATTTCCTGTATAAAAAGATCGCAATGCCGGTATGGGGGATGATGATTCTTTTGACATTTGCGTATTGTGCTTTTTGTGTGAAAAGGTCATTGCAGTTTTATGAGAAAATGTTTGAGAGGTGTGCAGATGAAGTTAGAATTTAAAAACGTTACAAAACAGTATGGAGATTTTTGCGCCGTGGATGGCATAAATTTCCGAATGGAAAAAGGAGTCTACGGACTCTTGGGAGTGAATGGGGCTGGAAAGACGACCCTCATGCGGATGCTGTGTACGATAATACAGCCATCCAATGGACAGATATTGTTCAATGGACAGGACATCTGGAAAATGGGCACCGCTTATCGTGAGATTTTAGGGTATCTGCCACAGGAATTTGGCTATTATCCGGATCTGAGTGTCTATGATTATATGATGTATATTGCGTCAATCAAAGGTTTGAAAGAATCTGCTGCAAAAAAAAGGACGAAATGCCTGTTAAAACAGGTAGGGATGGAGCAATACGGCAGAAGAAAAATGAAGACCTTGTCTGGTGGTATGGTACGGCGCGTAGGCATTGCTCAGGCTATATTAAATGATCCCATGGTTTTAGTTCTGGATGAGCCAACGGCGGGGCTGGATCCAAACGAAAGGATTCGTTTTCGTAGTTTGATCAGTGAACTGGCAGAAGATCGTCTGGTGCTTTTATCCACCCATATTGTCTCGGATATTGAGTACATTGCCAATGACATCATGCTGATGAAAGACGGCAGATTATTTTACACGGGAACAGCAGAGAAACTCTTAGCATCTATGGAGGAAAACGTATGGCTGTGCAAGGTGGCGAGAAATATGGTAGATGCCTACCGGAAGATGCATCTGGTCAGCAATATCAAGACAACAGAGACGGGGGCACAACTTCGGATCATTGCGAAGGATAAACCAATGAATGATGCGATTTTGGTCGAAAAAAACTTAGAGGATGCCTTTCTTTTATATTTTGGAGAAAGATCAGAGGAGGTAGCAGATGCTTAAATTAGAATTGAAACGTATTTTCTCAAAAAAGATCAATGTAGTTGCTATCGGACTGGCGTTTGTCTTAGCCATTATCTTTAGTGGATTTGCCGTTACCAGCAATCGCTATGTAGATGAGAAGGGAAATGTTGACACCGGTATTATGGCGACTAGAAAACTGACAGACAATAAAAGTTCATGGAAAGGTAGTTTGACCGAAGAAAAACTGGAAAAAGTTATTGCACAGTATCAGGAGGCAATGACGCAAAGTATTGAGGAGCAGGATGCAACTTATGGGACGAGTATGCAGCCGACCGACGATATTAGAAATTTTATGGTATCGGTCTTGACCCCGGATGCTGACTATGATGAAAGCATTTTAAACCAGTTGTCGAATCAGGATATCAAGAATTTTTACATGACTTATCAGGAAAATATGCAAAAAATGGCAGGCACTTATGGTAAGACGGATTTGCAGATAGCCTATCTGGAAAAGAAATATAGACAGATCAGTCTGCCGGTGCAATATGAGGCATATGGTTCGTGGGACACCATGATCATGTATGCGGAGACCTATGCCATTATCCTTGCCATCATTCTGGGTTTTATCTGCGCAGGGATATTTGCCGACGATTTTATGATCAAAGCAGATGCTGTGTTTTATGCCAGCAAGTATGGACGAACAAAAGCGGCAAAAACCAAGATAGCAGCAGGGATGTTTACTACAACAATCGTCTATTGGCTGGGGATGGCATTGCTTAGTGTCCTGTGTTTTGCCATTATGGGAACCAGTGGCATGCAGACACCCTATCAATTATCGCAAGCCTATAGTATCTATATGATGACCTATGGACAATATTATCTGCTGACCGTGGTCTGCGGTTACATTGCAAGTATGCTGGCGGCGGCACTTGCCATGTTAGTGGCAGCCAAAATGCATACCATAAGCCTTGCGGTCTGTATTCCATTCTTTCTTTATTGTTTATTACCTTTTATCGGACGCGCACTTTCCGGCTATACAGAGGTCTTTCGCCTGATACCGACCATTCTGGTCAATATGGAGGCAAATGTTAAGATACCTTTGATCTATCAGATCGGAAACCATGTGTTTTCACAGGTGCCGTTAGTCATGGTTATATATAGTATCGTTACTTTTGTCTTATTACCTTGCACTTACAAAATTTTTGGCAGATATGGAACAAAGCGAGCATGATCCTTCTATTTTGTGCTATAATAAAATAATTATTGCAGACATAAGATAAGCAAGGAGGAAAAACACATGCCGGTGTTTGATTTTGCAGATAAACCAAAGGAAGACAAAAAGAGCCAATGTACCTATACTGTCTTTTCATCCAATGAACCATACGCGGATGAAAAGCATCCGATCTTGATTCTTGATCATAGTAGACAGGAGTGGAAGCATCATTCCAATGGTACGTTTCTGAACCAGAATACGCAGACCGCCTTTGACTTTGATGTAGATGGAATGTCGATCAATGCAGATATTCTGCGTGTGGATGCTCGTTTTGTAAGCCTTTTAAAATGGCTGGGAGAAAACCACATTCAGGTGCAATTATCCGGAATCAATACGAACGAGGGCTATGCGGTCTACCGCATCCGCGAGATGGCTTTTGGCGGAGGTACCAAGTTATCTGCGGAGGATGGTTTTTTACAGTTTATGATGGAGAGGCTTTTTGCAAGTCAGGCACCGGTGGATCTGACCGAGGATGAGGAGGTGGATGAGTCCGGGGATGATATGAAACTGACCAGCATCCAGAGCATCACGGATTTTATGACCTGTGCAGGTAAGACCCTGCCGGATCATATCCGGCTTTGGGCAAGACGCAATCTGGCAGTAGCCAAATCCCATGAAGTCTCACCCGAGGAGCGCAGACACGCGCAGCGTGCTTTATCCATTATGATGAATATTCAATGGAAGAACCAATATTTTGAAGCCATCGATCCGGTAGAAGCCAGACGTATTTTGGATGAAGAATTGTATGGGATGGGGCGCGTAAAGCAAAGAATTATCGAGACGATCATCCAAATCAATCGTACCCATACACTGCCTGCCTATGGGTTGCTTCTGATCGGACCGGCAGGTACGGGAAAATCCCAGATTGCCTATGCTGTGGCAAGGATCCTTCGCATGCCTTGGACGACACTGGATATGTCTTCCATCAATGATCCGGAGCAGTTGACCGGAAGTTCCCGCATTTATGCCAACGCAAAACCGGGTATCATCATGGATGCCTTTTCCATGGCGGGAGAATCTAATCTGGTCTTTATCATCAATGAGTTGGATAAGGCGGCATCCGGTAAGGGTAACGGCAATCCGGCCGATGTGCTTTTGACCCTTTTAGATAATTTGGGCTTTACTGACAATTACATGGAATGTATGATCCCAACCAATGGCGTCTATCCGATCGCAACGGCAAACGACAAGGATCAGATCAGTGCACCTCTGATGTCGCGCTTTGCCGTGATCGAGATCCCGGACTACACCGACGAAGAAAAGAAGATTATTTTCTCACGTTTTGCATTACCGAAAGTATTAAAGCGTATCGGCATGCGCAGTGAAGAATGTGTCTTGTCTGAGGAAGCACTGGATAAGGTGATCGAACTTTACGCCAATACCTCAGGTATTCGTGATCTGGAACAGGCGGCAGAACATATCGCCGCAAATGCCCTGTATCAGATCGAGGTGGATCAGAAGGAGCAGGTCGTCTTTGACCCGCTTATGATCGAAAAATTATTAGGTTAGGAATAAGAAAAGATGGATAGATTTTCTGCAATCGTTACCCAGATGGATGATGCCATCTGGAGTATGCTTTTGGTGGCACTGTGCCTAGGAGTGGGGCTCTTCTTATCTTTGCGCATGCGTTTTCCACAACTGCGCCTTTTAAAAGAGATGGTCCGTGTCCTCAAAAACAGCGAGGAAGACGGAAATGGCATCACGCCTTTCCAGGCATTTGCAACCGCTGTTGGAGCAAGGGTTGGGATGGGAAATATTGCCGGTGTTGCATCGGCAATTTTTTATGGTGGTCCGGGCGCAATCTTCTGGATGTGGATCATTGCCATTATCGGTGCGGCATCTGCATTTACGGAATCGACGTTGGCGCAGGCATATAAAGTGCGCCATGCCGGTGGTGAGTTTGTCGGCGGTCCGGCATATTACATAGAACGTGGCTTAAAGTGCAAGCCTTATGCCATCCTCTTTGCAGTGGTCGCATTCTTAGGACCGGGCGTTTTGATGCCTGGAGTTCAGATTAACTCTTTGGTGACAGTCTTTGAGGAGGCTTTTTCGGTTGATAAAGTCATTGTTGGTGTCATATGCTGTATTGTGCTTGCAATTGTTGTCTTTGGCAGTATCAAGCGCATTGCAAGGATCGCAGAACTTTTGGCGCCCCTTATGTGCGCCGTTTATATGGGACTTGCTATCGTCATTCTTGCTATGAATATCACAAGGGTTCCGACGACCTTTTCTATGATCTTTCGGTCGGCCTTTGGTTTGCAACCTCTGTTTGGCGGTATTCTGGGATCTGCCATTGCCTGGGGCGTAAAGCGCGGCATTTATTCCAATGAGGCGGGCATGGGCTGTGGTGCCATCGTATCTGCAGCGGCAGAGTGTTCCCACCCGGCAAAGCAGGGGCTGATGCAGGCATTCTCCATTTATGTAGATACCCTTCTGGTCGGTACTTCTACGGCGCTGATCATTCTTTTGACCGGTACTTTTGATGTGACGGACGGCGCGGGAAACCTGCTCTTAGACCAGACCGGAGGCCTAGAGGCTGGGATCAAGTGGACTCAGCACGCCCTGATGTCCTCTTATGGTTCCTGGAGCGGTAAACTTTTGGCGGTCATTATCGTTTTGTTTGTCTTTACCTCTATGACCGGCTATTGCTATCAGGCAGAGGCAAATATCCGCTATCTGACCGGAGGCAACGAACATGCCATTACCTTATGCCGCATGATCTTTGTACTGGCATCCTTTATGGGCTGTCTGGTCAGCGCAGATGCCATGTGGGCACTGGGAGATATCGGCTATGGACTGATGGCATGGGCAAATATCATTGCTATTTTGTTGTTATCCAAACAGGCTTCTGCCATTTTAAAGGATTATGAAGTACAGAAAAAAGAGAAAAAGCGTCCGGTATTTGCCCCAGCAAAATTTGGCATTTCTGATGACAGCGGGGCATGGGCGAAAGAAAAGTAGGAAAAAAGATGGATTTTTTTGTAGTATTACAACAGATGCTGGCATTGTTTGCCATGATCTTTATCGGATTTTATGCATATAAGGTACACTGGGTGACACAGGATACGTCCGACCGCCTGTCAAAATTACTGGTCAACATCCTAAATCCTGCACTCCTGATCAATGGCGTTCTGGATAAGACGGTCGTTGTGCAAAAAGACCTCTTGCTGGAAAATCTTTTCTATATCTTCCTTTATTTTGTGCTTTTGATCGGACTTTCTTTCCCAATTGTTAAAGTCTTGCAGGTGGGAAAGATGGAGAACCGTTACCAGTTGATGCTGATCTTTTCCAATGTCGGATTTATGGGCATTCCGGTGCTGCGTTCCATCTTTGGAAACGGCTGTGTGATCTACATCACCTTTTATATACTGATCTACAATATTTTGATCTATACGCTGGGGATCGCTTTTGCCCAGAAAAGTCTGCCCAAAGAGGAACGGAAAAATGCAGTCAAAGAGATGATCAATCCGGGGACAGTTTCTGCCGTTTTTGCCATACTGATTTTTGTATTTCATCCAAGCATCCCGCAGGGAGCCGTGTCCTTCTTTGATTATGTCGGCAATGCCGTGATCCCTTTTTCCATGATCATTATTGGCATATCCATTGCACAGATGCCTTGGAAAGAAATCTTCGGGCATGCAAAACTTTACATTTTTAGTGCTATCAAACTTCTGGTCATCCCAATTCTTTCTGCCATTCTGCTGCGCCCGCTCAAGAGGGATACCATGCTCTTTGCTATCTTTATCCTCATGCTTGCCATGCCATCGGGCAGTATCATTGCCATGATCGTCCGGGAGTATGGCGGAAAGACAGAGGAGGAGGACATATGCAGCAAGGGCGTTTTGATGACAACGCTTTTCTCCATCATTACCATTCCGATCGTGGTACTTTTTCTATAAAAGATCAAAAATATCGGTCAGTTCTCAAATGAGATGCGACCGATATTTTTTTAATTGTCGAAAATAGACGAAAAATGTAGAAATTATGCAGAATCAGTATATACATCCTGAAAAATTATGATAAAATAAACATGAAAAATCGTACATTTTACGGAGGAAGTTTCTATGAAGTTTAAAAAGATCGGGACAAAAATGTTAGTTGTTATTTTGCCGGTCGTTATTCTGGCAATGTTTCTTCTGACTGCAGTCAGTGCGATATCCAGCCGTGATATCATCAATGGCCAGATCGACAGCAGAATGCAGGCAGAATTATCCGCGCAGAGTGGTGTCATGGGTGAAGATCTGCACACTGTTTCTTCTATGGCGCAGTCGATTTCCCGTGTGGTAGCGACCACTTACCAGACGACATCCATAGATACTTATGAGAAGATGCTGGGCGAGTTGATCCAGGATAATGATATGGTATCCGGTAGCGGACTCTGGTTCGAGCCGTATGCTTATCAGGCAGATGTCGAGTACATGGGACCCTATGTATATAAGGATGGTGACCGGTTGGTGACTACTTATGATTACAGCAATGCGGAATACAATTATTTCGCACAGGAATATTATGAACTTGCCAAGGCAGCGACAGAACCGGTATTTACCGATCCTTACTATGATGAAACTTCTGACAGTATTATGTCGACCTGTGCTATGCCGATCTTGGTAAATGATCAGTTTATCGGCTGTGTGACCGTGGATATCCAGTTGGATGCGATCACGACACTGGTTGACAGTATAAAAGTAGGCAATGCGGGCAGGGGTATGCTCCTTACTGCAGAGGGTGTCTATATCGGTGGAGTAGCGGATGACAAGATCCAGAATGGTATCGTTATCACAGATGATAAGGATGCGCCGGCACTGGCAAAGGCAGCAGAAAAGATCTTAGCCGGTGATAGTGGTGAGACAAGTTATGAAGGCAGTGACGGACAGATTAACATGTATTATTCCCGTGTGAATGCTACAGGGTGGATCATGATCATCACCATGCCGAACTCTGAACTGACCCAGCCAATCGTGCATCTTTTGGCAAAACTGTTTGGTATTTGTATCATTGCTCTGATCGTGGTAGCCCTGATTATCATTTTTAATGTTAATTCTATTTCTAAAGGATTGAACCGTGTCAAGGCTTTTACAGGATCTTTGGCAGAAGGTGACTTTACTGTGGATCCGCTACAGGTAAAGACCCAGGATGAACTGGGTGTCATGGGCGGCTCTTTAAATGCCATGTATGATAGCAACAAAGAAGTGATCGGCAATATCGCAGAACATGCAACAAATATTGATGAGGCAAGCACGAAATTGCGTGGTGCAGCGACCGAATTATCTGAGAACTTTGCGGAAATCAAGAAGAATATAGAAGAAGTCAACAATGCAATGATGACGACCAGTGCTGCAACTGAAGAAGTCAATGCTTCTACCGAGGAAGTGCTTTCCAATGTCAATCTTTTGACCGAAGAGACGCAGAACAGTACGTCGATGGCACAGGAGATCCGTGGACGTGCTAAAGAAGTTGGTGAGACCAGCCGCAAGTCCTTTGAGTCAGCAAGCACATTGGCAAAGCAATTTGAAGAACGTCTGGCTGAGAGTATTGAGAATGCCAAGGTTGTCAGCAGTATTGAGGAAATGGCAAATGTCATTTCTGAAATTGCAGACCAGATCAATCTTTTATCCTTAAATGCATCTATTGAAGCAGCCCGCGCCGGAGAGGCAGGTAAGGGATTTGCCGTTGTTGCATCCGAAATTGGATCTTTGGCAACCAACACGGCAGAGGCTGTCGGACAGATCCAGAATACGATCTCACAGGTACAGAATGCCTTTGATTCCCTGACCAAGGATGCACAGAATATGCTGGGGTTTGTGGTAAATGATGTCACACCGGATTACAGCAATTTTGTAGAGGTAGCAAAGCAATACGGTGAAGATGCGGCATCCATCGAGCGTACGGCAGAAAATATTTCCAATATGTCAGATAACATCAAGCAGATTATGCAGGAAGTCACTGCAGCAGTACAGAGCATTGCAGAAGCGACGCAGGATACCACAGAGGTTAGCGGTAATATGACAGAAAAGGTTGTAGTTGTGGCAGATCATGTGGACAATGTTTCTGAAATGGCAGAGAAAGAGGATGTCATTGCAAGAGATTTGACCGATGTTGTCGGTAAGTTCAAACTGGGGAAAATAGAAGACGGAGAAAACTAATATGAACGAACAGGAGCATAAAGTCCTGAAAGAGCAAAGGAATCGCAGAAAGCGTGTGCAATATATCAAAACAGGGATCATTACCGTGATCTCTGTCTGGATGATCCTTTCAATCGTGATCACCTGTATTCTTTGTGCCAAGGTTGTATCCCTGCAAAAGCAGATTAACATCCTGACCGGGGACTACGATTCGTCCACGGCAGTATCAGCCAAGACCAACCAGAGCGCATCAGATACGACAGATATAAAACTGACCCAGAATACATCAGACAAAGAAAATCTGGCAACGGCAGAAGACCTGCATAAAGTCTATCTGACCTTTGATGATGGACCGAGTGACAATACGAATGCCATCTTGGATGTTCTGGATGATTATAATGTTAAGGCGACCTTTTTTGTAACAGGCAAGGAGGACGAAGCCTCAAAGGCAGCCTATAAGCGCATCGTGGACGAGGGACATACGATCGCCATGCATTCTTATTCACACAAATATAGTGATATCTATGCATCCAAAGAGGCTTTTCAAAATGACTTTGAGCGCATCCAGAATCTGATCTATGACACGACCGGAGTGGAGTGCAGATATTACAGATTCCCGGGTGGCAGCAGCAATAAAGTCAGCAATACCGATATGTCGGAATTTATTTCTTATCTGAATGATCAGGGGATTACTTATTTCGACTGGAATGTTTCCAGTGGTGATGCAACATCACAGGCATTTACTGCGGATGAATTAGTTGAAAATGTTATGTCGGATGTGGTAAAATATAAAACGTCGGTTGTTTTATTACATGATGCAACAGCAAAGACAACAACGGTGCAGGCTTTACCGGCAATGATTGAGGCATTACAGCAATCCGGAGCCATGCTTTTACCAATTGATGAGGATACAACGGTCATACAACATGTCAGTATCCAACAATAATATACGGAGGAACGAAAATGGGATTTTTCAAGGATTTTAAGGATGACTTTTCAGAGGCAGTCAACGATCTTGTTCCTGAAGCAGAGGAATTAGATACAGAAGACACTGCAACAGATACATTGGATGAAGAAATCGATGTGCAATCCGAATTGTCAAAACTGGACGGTTTATTGGAGCAGGTTACAAAGAGAGTAGACGGTACACCGGAAGAGACAGCGCCGGTTACAGCAAAACAAGAAAATTCAGTGGAGGATACAGTAACAATGGAGACAAGAGAAGTAGTAAATGAGCCAGTTCGCGAGGCAGCAGCAGTCAATGTGACACCGAATCCGGTCGTAGCACCGAGCGCACCTGTTGATGATGAGACAGCAGTTATCACCGCAGGCATGACCATCAAGGGTGATATCGAGTCTACCGGTTCTGTAGATGTCAAGGGTGGTATCGAAGGCAATATTATCTGCAACGGCAAGTTAGTTGTTACCGGTGTCATTCATGGAAACAGTACATCTTCTGAGTTCTTTGCAGATGCTGCCAAGATCGAGGGAGAGGTCAATACATCCGGTACTGCCAAGATTGGTGTTGGCTCTGTCATCATTGGAAATATCACAGCAACATCAGCCGTTATTGCAGGAGCCGTAAAGGGTGATATTGATGTGCAGGGACCGGTTGTTGTAGATACATCCGCAGTTGTTATGGGTAACATCAAGTCACGTTCTGTTCAGATCAACAATGGTGCTGTTATCGAAGGATTCTGTTCACAGTGCTATGCAGATGTTGATGTAGAAGGCTTGTTTGCATAAGAGATAAGAAGGTAGAACGATGAAGAGAGTTTTATTAAAATTAAGTGGCGAAGCCTTAGCCGGAGAAAAGAAGACCGGATTTGATGAGGCAACCTGTATTCGGGTGGCTGAGCAGGTAAAACAGTTGGTAGATGCCGGTACAGAAGTTGGTATAGTTATCGGTGGAGGTAATTTCTGGCGTGGACGTACTTCTGAGACGATTGACCGTACCAAGGCAGATCAGATCGGCATGCTTGCAACGATTATGAACTGTATCTATGTATCTGAAATCTTCCGCTATGTTGGGATGGATACCGAGGTCCTGACACCATTTACCTGTGGTGCTTTTACGACCATGTTTTCCAAGGATGCAGCCAATGCATGCTTCAAGGCAGGAAAGGTAGCGTTTTTTGCAGGTGGTACGGGACATCCGTATTTCTCTACAGATACAGCAACCGTTTTACGTGCGATTGAGATCGAAGCAGATGTGATCTTACTTGCAAAGGCAGTGGATGGTGTTTATGACAGTGATCCAAAGACAAATCCGAATGCCAAGCGTTATGATGTTCTGCCAATCCAAGATGTGATTGACCAGAAACTGGCAGTGGTAGATCTGACGGCTTCTATCATGTGCATGGAAAATAAAATGCCAATGTATGTTTTTGCATTACAGGAAGAGAATAGTATTGTAAAAGCAATCTCAGGCGATTTTAACGGCACAAAAGTGACTGTATAATGGAGGATAATGATGGACGAGAAATTAAAAGTATTTGAAGATAAAATGCAAAAGTCTTACAACAATTTGCTTGAGGAGTACACCACCATTCGCGCTGGTAGAGCCAATCCTCATGTTTTAGACAAGGTTTTAGTAGACTATTATGGTGCACCGACCCCATTACAGCAGGTTGCAAATATCAGTGTGCCGGAAGCACGCATGATTCAGATCCAGCCTTGGGAGCCTTCTTTGTTAAAGGATATTGAGAAGGCGATCTTAGTTTCAGATCTTGGACTGAATCCGACCAACGATGGTAAGGTCATTCGTCTGGTATTCCCAGAACTGACAGAGGAACGTCGTAAGGAATTGGCAAAGGACGTCAAGAAGCATGGGGAAAATGCCAAGGTTGCTATCCGCAACATCCGTAGAGATGCAAACGATTCCTTTAAGAAATATGGCAAGGAAGCAGATGTGTCTGAAGACGAAGTAAAAGAATTGGAAAATCAGGCACAAAAACTTACAGACAAGTATATCGCTGAAGTGGACAAAGCCATTGATGCTAAGACACAGGAGATCTTAACGGTATAGTCTTTTGACGAAAAGGGGACACTTCGTAAGTGTCCTTTTTTTACAAGCAGAAAGGAGACAATATGAGTGTTCCAAGACATGTTGCCATTATTTTAGATGGAAATGGCAGATGGGCAAAGGCAAAAGGCCTGCCGAGGACAGCAGGGCACACCGCAGGAGCGAAAAATGTAGAGGTCGTCTGCGAGGAAGCGTACAATATGGGAATCGAGTACCTGACACTTTATGCATTTTCGACAGAGAACTGGAACCGCTCCAAGGAAGAAGTGGCAGCCCTGATGAATCTGCTGAACCAGTATTTGAAGAATTGTTTAAAGACAGCAAAGAAGAATAATATGCGTATTCGCGTGATCGGGGATATTTCCAGACTGGATTCCTCCATGCAGGAAAAGATCCACCTTTTGGAAAAAGAATCTGCATCCTATAACGGGCTTAATCTGACCATCGCTATCAATTATGGCAGCCGGGATGAGATCGTCCGTGGTATCAAGCGGATGTATCAGGATGTGGAAGAACATAAATTAGATGCTGATGCCATTAGTGAGGAGATCGTCAGCAAGTATCTGGATACCGCAGACTTGCCGGATCCGGATCTGATGATCCGCACCAGTGGAGAGCAGCGTTTATCCAATTACTTATTGTGGCAGTTAGCTTATGCAGAATTCTATTTTACCCCGGTTGCATGGCCGGATTTCCATGGCGAGGAATTAAGAAAAGCCGTGGAAGCATATGAAAATAGAGATCGAAGATATGGAAAGGTTTAAGAGGTTTTACAATGTTTAAGACTAGATTGATCAGTGGCATCGTATTGGTTGCAATTGCCCTGGTAGTAATTATCACAGGGGGCAATGTTCTGCTTTCTGTTATGGGGATCATTTCCCTCATTGGTATGTTTGAGTTATACCGTGTATTTCAAATGGAAAAGTCACTGGCAGCAGTTGTTGGCTATCTGGCAGCCATCGCTTTTTATCTGAACTTATATTTTTGCTTTTTTACGGATTCTATGATCCTGCCTATGTTGTTTTTGATCCTGCTTTTGGCAGTCTATGTTTTTTCTTACCCAAAGTATAAGGCAGACCAGATCATGGCATGTTTCTTTGCCTTGTTTTATGTGGCAATGATGCTCTCTTTTATTTATCAGACCAGAATGTTGGACGGCGGAAAGTACCTGGTATGGCTGATCTTTCTCTGTTCCTGGGGCAGTGATACCTGTGCTTACTGTGTGGGTATGCTGTTTGGAAAGCACAAGATGTCACCAATCTTAAGCCCAAAGAAATCGGTAGAAGGTGCCGTGGGTGGTGTGGTAGGAGCCTCGCTTTTGACAGCCCTTTATGTATCGATCTTCCGCAGTCAACTTGGTATCACGATGACGGAAGTCTGGCTTTTGGCAGGTGTTTCTGCTATTGGTGCCTTGATCTCTATGGTGGGAGATCTGGCGGCTTCTGCGATCAAACGTAATTACGATATCAAGGATTATGGAAAATTGATTCCGGGACATGGCGGTATTTTGGATCGTTTTGATAGCGTGATCATTACTGCACCGATCATATTCTTTTTAGCATCGAGAGTTTTGTAGGAGTGGATAAGATGAAACATATTGCAATTCTTGGTTCCACGGGTTCGATTGGAACACAGACACTGGATATTGTAGATCAAAATAAAGATGACTTGCAGGTTGTAGCCCTTGCGGCAGGCAGCAATATTACTTTACTGGAAAAGCAGGCGAGAAAGTATCAGCCGACTTTGGTTGCGGTCTGGGATCAGGCACGAGCCAAAGAATTAAAAGATAATTTAAAGGACACGGAGATTACTGTGGTATCCGGCATGGACGGAATTTTGGCAGTAGCGACACATCCGGCATCCGAAATTTTAGTAACGGCAATCGTTGGTATGCTTGGCATTCGTCCGACGATCGCAGCAATCGAGGCTGGAAAGGATATTGCACTTGCCAATAAGGAAACATTGGTGACGGCTGGACATATCATTATGCCTTTGGCAAAAAAATGTGGGGTATCGATTCTTCCGGTCGACAGTGAACACAGTGCCATTTTCCAGTCTTTGCAGGGCAATGCGCACAATAAGATCAAGAAGATCTTACTGACGGCATCCGGCGGTCCATTCCGTGGAAAGACTTATGAAGAATTGGAACATGTGACCTTGGAAGATGCCTTAAAGCACCCAAACTGGAGCATGGGAAAGAAAATCACCATTGATTCTGCAACCATGGTCAACAAAGGGCTGGAAGTTATGGAGGCAAAGTGGCTCTTTGATGTAAAACCTTCCCAGATTGAGGTTGTTGTACATCCACAGAGTATTTTGCATTCCGCAGTCATGTATGAAGATGGCGCTGTGATTGGTCAGATGGGAACACCGGATATGCGTTTGCCGATTCTTTATGCATTATTTTATCCAAATCGTCGTATGCTTTATGCAGAGGAACTGGATCTTTTCAAGGTAGGCAGTCTGACTTTTGAAAGACCGGATCGGGAGACATTTTATGGTCTGTCCCTTGCATATGATGCATTAGATGCCGGCGGCAATGTACCGACCGTCTTTAATGCGGCAAACGAACGCGCTGTAGCCAAGTTCTTGGACGGTAAGATCTCCTTTGTTGAGATATCGGAGATCATCGTTGCCAGTATGGAAGAGATTTACTACAAGGAAGATCCGACCTTGGAGGAAATCTTAGATACAGAAGCAGCAACCTATGAATATATAGAGAGTCGGTGGTAAATTGAGTATTATTCTTGCAATTATCATTTTTAGTTTTATCATTATTTTTCATGAATTGGGACATTTTTGGGTTGCCAAGAAATGCAATGTCAAGGTCAATGAGTTTTGTCTGGGACTAGGACCGACACTCCTTCATTTTACCAAGGGAGAGACGACATACTCCCTAAAACTTTTGCCTTTTGGTGGAGCCTGTATGATGGAGGGAGAGGACGAGGATAGTCAGGATGATCGTGCTTTTAACCATAAGCCGCTTTGGCAGAGGGCTGCGATCGTTGCGGCAGGGCCTTTCTTTAACTTTATTCTGGCTTATATCTTGTCGGTCATTTTGATCGGGGCTATCGGCTATGATGTGCCGAAACTCGCCGGCGTCATGGAAGGTTCATCCGCAGAAGAAGAGGGGCTGGCGGCTGGAGATACGATTCTTGCGTTGGACGGTTACCGCGTTCATTTCTATCAGGAGATCAGCGTCTATTCTTTTTTCCATCCGGGAAAGACCATGGATGTGACGTATGAAAGAGACGGCAAGGAATATTGCGTTCAGGTAACTCCACAGTATAACGAGGAAGCAGGCAGATATCTTTTGGGCTTGCAGGGAGATTATACCAGAATCAAGGGCAACATACCAACGACACTAGCCTATGGATTTTACGAGATGAAATACCAGATCTATGCGACTTTTGAGAGTCTGAAAATGCTGGTGACAGGACAGTTATCGGTAAATGATATGTCCGGTCCGGTTGGGATTGTCAAGACGATCGGCGATACCTATGATGAGTCCGTATCTTCCGGAGTCTTTTATGTTGCCATGAATATGATCAATATCGCTATTCTCTTATCAGCAAATCTGGGTGTGATGAATCTGCTTCCAATCCCGGCGCTGGACGGTGGACGGCTTTTACTCTTTTTGATCGAGGCTATCCGGGGAAAGAAGATGAATGAGGAGATTGAGGGAAGGATCCATCTGGTCGGCTTTATGTTGCTCATGGTATTGATGGTCGTTGTTATGTTTAACGATATTCAGAAATTGTTCGTCTAGGAGGTTTTTACGATGGAGCGAAAGATAACAAAAGAGATCCATATTGGAGATCGTGTGATCGGTGGAGGCAACCCGATCCTGATCCAGTCTATGACCAATACAAAAACAGAGGATGTGCAGGCGACAGTCGCACAGATCCGGCAGTTGACACAGGCGGGCTGTGACATTATCCGTTGTGCTGTTCCGACCATGGAAGCGGCATGTGCTTTGGAAGAGATCAAAAAGCAGGTGGAGATCCCGGTCGTTGCAGACATCCATTTTGACTATCGTCTGGCGATCGCAGCCATGGAGCACGGTGCGGACAAGATCCGTATCAATCCGGGCAACATTGGGTCACTGGATCGTATCAAGGCAGTTGTGGATGTGGCAAAAGAGCGCAATATTCCGATCCGTGTTGGTGTCAACAGTGGTTCCCTGGAAAAAGAACTGGTAGAAAAATACCATGGTGTTACGGCGGAAGGCATTGTGGAGAGCGCACTGGATAAGGTGCATATCATCGAGGATCTGGGCTATGATAATCTGGTCATCAGCATCAAATCATCTGATGTTCTGATGTGTGTCAAGGCACATGAACTGATTTCAAGCCAGACGGATTATCCGCTCCATGTCGGTATCACGGAATCTGGGACGCTGACCAGCGGCAACATCAAGTCATCGATCGGTCTGGGACTGATCTTACATCAGGGCATTGGCGATACCATCCGCGTTTCTTTGACAGGAGATCCGATCGAGGAGATCAAGTCTGCCAAGTTGATCCTGCGCACTCTGGGACTGCGCAAGGGCGGCATTGAGGTCGTATCCTGTCCGACTTGCGGACGTACACAGATCGATCTGATCGGACTGGCAAACCGCGTAGAAAATCTTGTGGCAGGCTATCCTTTGGATATCAAGGTGGCTGTCATGGGCTGTGTGGTCAACGGACCGGGCGAGGCAAAAGAGGCAGACCTTGGCGTTGCGGGCGGTATTGGCGAAGGTCTTTTGATCAAGCATGGTCAGGTAGTCAAGAAAATGCCGGAAGAGGAATTGCTCCCGGCACTAAAATACGAGTTAGATCATTGGGGTGAGTAGCCTCTTAGTTGGAGTGAAGCAGATTGGATAAAAGTTTTCAGGAAGTTTTTCCATCTTTACAATTAGATAATGACTTAATGCAGATCATGCAGGGAGCAATGATTCAGAAGGTAAGTACGAACCGGGACAGAAGTGCCATTCGTATTTACCTTCATTGTGATTCCCTTGTTCCCAAGCGCCGCATCTGGAAGATGGAAGAGGCGATTAAGAAACAGTGCTTTGCAAAAGAAAATGTAACGATACATATCATAGAGTCTTTTTCATTATCTGCATTATATACACCGGAAAAATTATACGATATTTATAAGGACAGTATTTTAGAGGAGATCAATGCCTATAGTGCCCTTTTATTTGGTGTATTCAAAAAAGCGGATTTTGCCTTTACGGAGGATCATCTTCTGGTCACATTGGAAGATACAGTCATCGCACATGGCTATGAGCAGGAACTGCACGATATCTTGGATAAGATCTTTTGCCAGCGTTGCGGGCAGAAACTTATTATCGATTTTTCCTATAAAGAGCCGGTTGCCAGCAAATATCGTGAAAATTCACAGATACTGATCGACAACCAGATCGCGGAGATCACAAGACAAAACCGCATGCGCCAGCAGCAGAAGGAATTGCTGAATGCGGAGGAAGGCGAGCTGGATACAGGAAGCGAGAAGCCGATCAAGCCTGTCGGCAAGGATGCTGGAAGCGAAAAGAAGTCCTTTAGCAAAGGTGGTGGCAGACGCGGTGGTTTTGCAGCGAAAAAATCCAACAACCCGGATGTCATTTATGGGCGTGAATTTGATGATGAACCGATTCCGATTCAGGAGATTTCCGGTGAGATCGGCGAGGTGACCATCCGCGGACAGATTATCAGTTTTGAAAGCAGAGAGATCCGCAATGAGCGTACGATTTTAATGTTTGCCATCACGGACTTTACGGATACGATCGTCAGCAAGATTTTTGTGGCAAATGATCAGGTGGACGAGGTCTGTCAGGGAATTAAGAACGGTGCTTTTATCAAGTTAAAGGGCGCACCTATGATCGATAAATTTGATCATGACCTTACCATGAGTTCGGTCTTTGGTATTATGCGTATCCCGGACTTCACGACTTCCCGTCATGATCATGCCCCAGACAAGCGTGTGGAGTTACACTGTCATACCAAGATGAGCGATATGGATGGAGTATCGGATGTCAAGGATATCATTAAGAGGGCAGCCAGTTGGGGACATCAGGCAATCGCAATTACCGACCATGGAGCCGTACAGGCTTTCCCGGATGCAGATCATACCGTGCATGATCTGGATACGGACTTCAAGGTGATCTATGGTTGTGAGATCTATCTGGTGGATGATACCAAGGGAATCGTGACGGATTCCAAGAACCAGAGTTTAGATGATACCTATGTAGTCTTTGACTTGGAAACGACAGGATTTCATGCAAAAAATAATAACATTATAGAGATCGGAGCGGTCAAGGTCGTTGGAGGGCAGATCACGGAACGTTTTTCCGAGTTTGTCAACCCGAAAGAACCGATTCCTTTCCGTATTACCGAACTGACCAGCATCCGTGATGAGGATGTCATTGATGCGGAGGATATTACAAAGATCCTGCCGCGTTTTATGGGATTTTGCAAGGGTGCTATCATGGTTGCTCATAATGCAGATTTTGATATGAGTTTTATCAAGGCGAATTGCGAACGTCTGGGACTGCCATGTGACTTTACCTATGTGGATACGGTGGCTCTGGCGCGTTATCTGCTTCCGTCACTCAGCAAGTTTAAACTGGACAATGTGGCAAAGGCAGTAGGCGTATCTTTGGAACACCATCATAGGGCAGTAGATGATGCGGGATGTACCGCAGAGATTTATGTCAAGTTCTTGGAGATGCTAAAAGACCGTGGTTTCGAGACACTGGATGATGTCAACAAGGATGGTATGGCATCCGATGAGACCATCCGCAAGATGCCGTCTTATCACTGTATCGTCTTAGCAAAAAATGACATTGGACGTATCAATCTCTATCGTTTGATCTCCATGTCTCACTTACAGTATTATTACAGAAGACCAAAGATACCAAAGAGTCAGTTGCAGAAATATCGGGAGGGGTTGATTATCGGATCGGCATGTGAGGCGGGAGAATTATACCGCGCCATCCTAAACAGCCGACCGGAAGAAGAGATCACGCGTATCGTGAATTTCTATGATTATCTGGAGATCCAGCCGATCGGAAATAATGCATTTATGCTCCGCAAGGATGACGGACTTATCAAGAGTGAGGAAGATCTGCGCAATATCAACCGCAGGATCGTATCTTTGGGTGAGATATTTAAAAAGCCGGTCGTTGCGACCTGTGATGTGCATTTCTTGGATCCGCAGGATGAAGTATATCGCCGTATCATTATGGCGGGCAAGGGGTTTTCGGATGCTGATGATCAGGCACCTTTGTACCTGCGTACCACCGAGGAGATGTTGGAGGAGTTTTCCTATCTTGGCTCTGCCAAGGCGGAGGAAGTCGTTATCACCAACACCAATCGGATCGCCGATATGTGCGAACCAATCTCGCCGGTGCGACCTGACAAATGTCCGCCGGTCATAGAAAATTCAGATGGGTTGCTTAGAAAAATCTGCTATGACAGGGCGCATGCGCTTTACGGCGAAGATCTGCCGCCTGTCGTAGAAGAGAGACTGGAAAGAGAACTCAAATCTATCATCGGCAATGGCTATGCCGTGATGTATATCATTGCACAGAAATTGGTGTGGAAGTCCAATGAGGACGGCTATCTGGTAGGCTCCCGTGGATCGGTAGGATCATCCTTTGTTGCCACCATGGCAGGTATTACAGAGGTAAATCCGCTCAGTCCGCATTATCTGTGTGAATATTGTCATTTTGTGGATTTTGATTCCGAAGAGGTCAAGGCTTATTCCGGGCGTGCAGGTTGTGATATGCCGGACCGCAAGTGTCCGGTTTGTGGCAAGGATCTGAAAAAGGAGGGATTTGATATTCCGTTTGAGACCTTCCTGGGATTTAAGGGAAATAAGGAGCCGGATATCGATCTGAACTTCTCCGGGGATTATCAGTCCAAGGCGCATAAATACACCGAGGTTATCTTTGGGGAAGGCCAGACCTTTAAGGCGGGTACAATCGGTACGCTTGCTGATAAGACCGCTTTTGGTTATATCAAGAATTATTATGAAGAACGTGGTATACACAAGCGAAATTGTGAGATTGACCGTATCGTACAGGGGTGCGTGGGCGTGCGAAGAACGACAGGACAGCATCCGGGTGGTATCATCGTACTTCCGGTGGGAGAAGACATTTTTTCCTTTACACCGGTTCAACATCCGGCAAATGATATGACGTCCGATATCATTACGACCCATTTTGACTATCACTCTATTGATGCCAACCTTTTGAAACTGGATATTCTGGGACACGATGATCCGACAATGATCCGTATGTTGGAAGATCTGACCGGACTGCATGCACAGGAGATCCCGCTGGATGATAAGACGGTCATGTCGCTCTTTAAAAATACCTCAGCCCTTGGGGTCACACCGGAGGAGTTGAATGGCTGTCCGATGGGAACGCTGGGTATCCCTGAGTTTGGTACCGACTTTGCCATGGGGATGCTCCGGGATGCAAAGCCGCAGGAGTTTACCGATCTGATCCGTATTTCCGGCTTGTCCCACGGTACGGACGTATGGCTGGGCAATGCGCAGACTTTGATTGAAGATGGCACGGCTACGATTTCTACCTGTATCTGTACGCGTGATGATATCATGACCTATCTGATCCATATGGGACTGGATAGTGCGGAAGCCTTTGATATCATGGAAAAGACCAGAAAGGGTATCATTGCAAAGGGAAAATGTAAGCAGTGGCCTGAGTGGAAACAGGATATGCTGGATCATGGTGTGCCAGAGTGGTACACCTGGTCCTGTGAAAAGATCAAATACATGTTCCCGAAGGCACATGCGGCGGCATACGTTATGATGGCATGGCGTATTGCCTATTGTAAGGTCTTTTATCCTCTGGCTTACTACGCGGCATTTTTTAGTATCCGTGCGACATCCTTCAGTTATGAACTTATGTGTCAGGGGAAGGATAAACTGGAATTTTATATTGCAGAATACAAGAAAAAAGAGAAGATGTCGGCAAAAGAAGAAGGAACCCTTCGCGACATGCGTATCGTACAGGAAATGTATGCGCGAGGTTTTGAATTTTTGCCACTGGATCTGTATAAGTCAGATGCCAGATATTTCCAGATCGTTGACGGTAAATTATTACCACCTTTCAATTCGATCGATGGTATGGGAGACAAGGCGGCAGAGTCGCTTGCCATTGCAGCCAGCGGCGGAAAGTTCTTATCCAAGGATGATCTGCGGGAGCGTGGCAAGGTGAGCAAATCAATCATTGAACTTTTATCCGATCTGGATATTATTTCGGATCTGCCGGAATCCAACCAGTTATCCTTCTTCGACTTTACGGCGTAGGATGAAGCATGTTAGGAAATTCCACGGATTTTCCTATTTATAAAAAGAGATGATTATGAGAGGAATTACATGAAAGATTTAAGTGAGATCCGATGTGATATTGACGCGATTGACCGTCAGATCGTATCGTTGTATGAACAGAGAATGGGATTGGCTGCGGAAGTGGCAGAATACAAGATCGCAAACCATAAAAATGTCTATGATAAAGCACGCGAGGATGAGAAATTAAAGACCTTAGCGGGGCTGGTGCCGGATGAATTTTTAAAGCAGGGCGTGGTCGAACTTTTTGAACAGATCATGTCGACTAGCCGCAAAAAGCAATACCAGATGTTGGCGGAAGCAGGGCAGATCGAGCCATTGGGATTTCGCGCGATTGATGCCTTGGCTGCCAAGGATAAGCGGATCGTTTATCAGGGGGTTGAAGGGGCTTATGCCCAGATGGCTATGCAACACTTCTTTGGCAAGGATTGTCCGGGTGAGGCAGTAGCGACCTGGCGGGATGCTATGGAGGTGATCCAGAGCGGACAAGTGGATTATGCGGTACTGCCGATCGAAAACTCATCAGCCGGTATTGTGGCAGAAAATTATGATCTTTTGATGGAATACGATGTTACGATCGTGGGCGAACAGATCATTAAGATCGATCATGCGCTTTTAGGCATCAAAGGGGCAAAGATCGAGGATATCACGGTGGTATATTCCCATCCACAGGCCCTGATGCAGTGTGCGGACTATCTGGATGATCATGCAAAAATGGAGCGCAAGGCATTGAAGAATACAGCCCTTGCAGCCCAGAAGGTCAAAGAGGACGGTCTGAAAAATCAGGCTGCCATTGCAGGCATACATAATGCCGGTATTTATGATCTGGATGTTTTAGACCAAGCCATTCAGGACAATAAAGAAAATGAGACACGCTTTATTATTGTGGCAAAGGATAAGACCTATTTGCAATCTGCGGATAAGGTCAGCCTGTGCTTTGCACTTCCGGATGATGAGGCAGGTGCCTTGTATCGTATCATGTCACATTTTATCTTTAATGGAATCAATCTTACTCGCATCGAATCCCGTCCAAGCAAGGGCGGATCCTGGGGCTACCAATTCTTTATCGATTTTGAGGGAAATCTGAGACAGGAAGCGGTCGTCAATGCTTTGCGGGGCTTAAAGGAAGAGACATCTTCTTTTCGCATTTTGGGAAATTACCAGTCGTTTGCAAAGGATAACTAGATCTTTTCAAAGATTTTATGGGGATTTTACATGGATATGTTAGGGTAGAGATTATGCAAAGGGGGATATCATGAAGTTATATGCATCGATCTATATTGGATCTTATGAGATTATTCTGAAAGTATTTCAGATTACACAAAAGAAACGCTTGAAGGAACTGGATTGTCTGCGGACGCCAATTGATACGGCGCAGGATATCTATGCCAACGGTCAGTTGAAAAAAGAGACTATAGATAGGATCTGCAATGTGTTGGAAGATATGAAACGCACCCTTGTCATGTACCGGCTGATGGATGACTATCAGGTCTATGCCGGCTCTACCTTTACGGCGGCAGATAACCGCCTCTTTGCCATGGAACAGATTAAACTGCGCACCGGTATGAAGGTGCTGGCGCTCAGCAATTCAGAACATAGGTTTATGAGTTATCGCGCGGTGGCATCCCAGGATAATTTTGATGCTATGGTATCGGAGAGTGCAGCAATCGTGGATATCGGCGGTGCCAGTTTGCAGATCACCCTCTTTTATCATGGAAAGGTTAGAACAACACAGCATATCGGATTGGGAACGGTCATCATGAGCGAGAACATGAAACGTTTATCCTATATGACCAACCATAAAGAGCAGATCGCCCAGATGATGTATAAGGAACTGGATGCCTTTGTCACCATGCATATGCAGGATGTCAAGTTAAAATACTTGATCATCCTAGGCGACCATGTATCGACTTTGATGGAACACGCTGTTGATGATGCGACCAGAGAACCGATCAAGATGGAACATTATATGGAACTTCTGGAGAATACGCGGGATAAGACCTTACAGAGCATTATCCGGGAATTTGATGTCTTAAACGATCACGAGGAACTGATCGAACCGTTTTTGATGTTGCATCATGCCATTGCGGAAAAACTTCCGGCAAAATATGTCTATGTGCCGGGCGTATCGGTCAATGATGGTATGGCATACCATTATTTCGCACCAAAGCATTATCTACAGGTAGAGCATGACTTTGATCAGGACATAATTTCGGCGGCCTGGTCGATCGCCAAACGCTACGGCAGTTACCAGCCACACTTAAAGGCGCTGGATAAGATCTCGACCCAGATCTTTGATGTAACAAAGAAGTTTCACGGGTTGGACAAAAGACAAAGATTATTGATGCGTCTGGTTGCGATCTTACATGACTGTGGCAAATACATCAGTATCTCGGATGCGTCCGATTGCTCCTATATAATCATCATGTCATCAGAAATCCTAGGGCTATCCCACAAGGAACGTGAGATGGTCGCTACGGTTGTATCTTTAAACCGAAAAAGTCTGGAATCTTATGACAGCATGGCGGATCGGTTTAGTGTGGATGAGTATATGACCATCGTCAAACTGCTCGCTATCTTAAAAGTGGCTAATGCGCTCGACCGCAGCCACAGGCAGAAGTTCAAGAACATCAAGATGACGGTGCGGGGCGATCGTTTGCACATTACCATTGAAGCAACGGATTCCATCGCATTGGAAAAAGGCATGTTTGAAGAAAAAGCAGACTTCTTTGAAAGTGTATTTTCCATCCGTCCGATCTTGCGGGAATTGCGTGTGTTTGAATAGAGGGGGATCAAAAAATGAGCAAAGCAGAAGATTTCAAAAATCCAAAATATTATGATAACCGTGAATTGAGTTGGCTTAAATTTGAGCACCGTGTATTAAATGAGGCAAAGGATAAGGAGATCCCAATCTTGGATCGCCTGAAATTTGTCAGCATCACATCTTCCAATCTGGATGAGTTCTTTATGGTGCGTGTCGCTTCTTTAAAGGATATGGAACATGCAGGTTATACAAAAAAAGATATTGCCGGCATGGATCCAACAGAACAACTACATGCGATAGGTAAGGAAGTCCATGCACTCGTAGAAAAGCAGTACAACACTTACAACCGTTCTTTGATGCCGATCCTGCGCAAGGAAGGTATTCGGATCATAGGCGCTTATGAGGAACTCAACGAAAAGCAGGCAGCCTATGTAGATAAGTACTTTATGGAACATGTCTATCCGGTGCTGACTCCTATGGCAGTGGATGCTTCCCGGCCTTTTCCTCTGGTGCGCAACAAGTCCTTGAATATTGCAGCACTCATCAAGTCCAAGCATCCGAATTCCAAATTACAGCAGGGAAGTAAGCAGGAATTGGAATTTGCTACAGTACAGGTGCCGTCTGTGCTGCCGCGACTGGTGCCGATTCCGGGGGAGGATGACCGCTATACCTTTACTCTCTTAGAACAGATCATAGAAAAGAATATGGCACAACTTTTTTTGAACTATGACCTTGTGTGCGCCTATCCTTATCGAATCATGCGAAATGCCGATTTGTCCTTTGATGAGGATGAGGCGAGCGATCTTTTAAAAGAGATCCAGAAGCAGCTTGTCAAAAGGCAGTGGGGCGAGGTGATCCGTCTGGAGATTGAACACAAGGCAGATAAACGCCTTTTGCAGGTCTTAAAAGAACAACTGGCTGTCAGCGGTAAGGATGTCTATGAGATCGCAGGACCTTTGGACCTTACCTTTTTGATGAAGATGTATGGGCTGTCCGATTGTGATGATCTGCGGGAGAAACCTTTTGTACCGCAGAAAAATCCAAGGATCCTTCCGGGAGAAAATATTTTTGACGAGATCAAAAAAGGAGATATTTTCCTGACGCATCCCTATGAGACCTTTGAGCCGGTCGTTGATTTTATCAAGCAGGCGGCAGTTGATCCGGATGTGCTTGCCATCAAGCAGACCCTGTATCGTGTCAGTGGTAATTCACCGATCATCGCAGCGCTTGCCAAGGCAGCGGAAAACGGAAAGCAGGTCACGGTCCTAGTAGAATTAAAGGCGCGTTTTGACGAGGAAAACAATATTGTCTGGGCACAAAAATTAGAGAAGGCGGGCTGTCATGTTATCTATGGTCTGGTGGGCTTAAAGACCCATTGCAAGATCGCGCTGGTTGTTCGCAGGGAAGAGGATGCCATTACACGTTATGTGCATCTTGGTACCGGCAATTATAATGACTCGACCGCCAAACTTTACACAGACTGTGGTATCTTTACCTGCAATGAAAATTATGGAGAAGACGCAACGGCTGTCTTTAATATGTTATCCGGTTATTCAGAGCCGGCAAGATGGAATAAACTGGTCGTGGCACCAATCTGGCTGCGTGACCGCTTTATCTTCCTGATCGACCGGGAGATTGCTCATGCCAAGGAAGGAAAAGAGGCATATATCGTTGCTAAGATGAATTCCTTGTGTGACCGGCAAATCATTGAAAAATTATATGAAGCATCCTCTGCCGGTGTAGAGATCTATCTGGTGATTCGTGGGATATGCTGCTTGCGTACCGGGATACCGGATGTAAGCCAGCATATCCATGTGACTTCGATCGTGGGTACTTTTTTGGAACATAGTCGTATCTTTTATTTCTATAATAATGGGCAGGAAGATATTTATATGGGAAGTGCAGACTGGATGCCTAGAAATCTGGATCGTCGTGTGGAGATCGTATTCCCGGTGGAAGACGATGTGATCAAGGATCGGATCAAGCATATCTTAGATGTTCTCCTGCACGATAATCTAAAGGCATATGCCATGCTTTCAGATGGCACTTATGCAAAGATGAGCCGACGCGGTAAACAGGCGATCGGCGCGCAGATGACATTCTGCCGTGAGGCAATGGAAGGAACGGAGGATGAGACCACAGTTTGGAAAGGCAGACGCTTTATACCGATCTGGGCCTTTGATGAAGAAGAACATGAAACCTAAGATTTTATTTTTAGATTTTGATGAGACCCTGCTCTGTTCGGATAAGACCGTGAGCTGGGAGAACCAACACGTACTGCGGCAGGTCGTAGAGCAGGGCAATTATATTGCTTTTACGACAGGCAGACCTATCCGGGGAGCCAAGCGCCTGTTTGAGGAGACACATCTGCCAAGGGAGCACTGTTACCTGCTCTGTTATCAGGGATGCTTTTTTTATGATCTAAAGGCGGATGCCTGTCTGGAAGCACATCACATGGATAAGGCTGATCTTAAACACCTGGTAAAAAAGATGCTTGCTATGGGAATTTACTTTCAGGCATTTTACGAGGGTGGCTTTTGCTGTTTAGAAGAAACGGAAACAACGAAAAGATATTATCAGATGACGGGGGAGCCTTATGTGGTCTTAGAGGATATGGAGTCACTGGATGCCTATGATATCTATAAGGTCATGGCGATCGATTATGAAAATCGCAGATCTCTGGAAGATTTAAGGGATGCTGTGGCAGATAAAAGCCAATATCCCTTTGCGTCCTTTTTCTCCAGTCCCTGGTTTTATGAATTTTGTGGTACCGGACAAAATAAAGGAGCCGGGCTGCGCTGGCTGGCAGGATATCTTGGAGTGGCAATCGAAGATACAATCGCTATGGGGGATGAAGAAAACGATCTTTCCATGATCGAGGCGGCCGGGCTTGGCGTTGCGATGTCCAATGCCAGAGAGGAGATCAAGGCGCAGGCTGATCTGGTGACGACACGGGATAATAACCACAGTGGTGTGGCTGAGATCGCCCAAAAGTATATTCTAGATGCTTCAGATGAAAGCCTATAAATTGTATAAAAATGTCTGAAAGCACAACATATAGTGTCTTTGCCTTGCGTAAGGCACAAAAACATGGTATAGTATAGACAGGTATTTAAGAGGATACTTAGGAACTGCTTAAAATATGCACCGAGGAGGGGATCAAAGCAATCGGTTTAGATGAGTATTTTAAGGTATCGGCGGTAGTCGAGTATTCCGGTTCCGAAGATTCCGGACAAGGACGACTGATATGGCATACTAGAAGAAGGGAGTCTTCTGGTGAATTCGGAAACATATTCAGAGTCGCCTGTGATGAATTAAAACAAGAGACAGGCAAGGTCTAAGGACAAGGGGAAGACGGCAGGAGTTCTGTTGTCTTTCCTTTTGTGCGAATTTAGCAGAAAATCCAAAAAAAGTATTGACGCCCCATGGAATCTGTGATAAAGTACCAATGTTGTGAAAACCAAGTAGAGTATCCACTCTCACCTGAGCACAGAGGTGACTCAGCGTTTATATTCCGACTTTTTGAAGTGTTGTGAGTTTGATTGTGGATAGTCTGCCTATCCACTTTTTTTATTTTAATCTGGAGGTATAAGACCATTAGCGATTTAATGATTAACGAGCAGATCAGAGACAGAGAAATTCGTCTGATTGGTTCAAACGGAGAACAGCTTGGCATTATGTCAGCAAGAGAAGCAATGAAATTGGCAGAGGAAGCAGAACTTGATCTCGTCAAGATTGCCCCGAATGCTAAGCCACCGGTATGCAAGATCATTGATTACGGTAAGTATCGTTACGAACTTGCACGCAAGGAAAAAGAAGCGAAGAAGAAGCAGAAGACAGTCGAAGTTAAAGAGATCCGCCTGTCACCGAATATTGATACCAACGATCTGAACACAAAGGTCAATGCGGCTAAGAAGTTCCTTTCCAAGGGCAATAAGGTAAAGATCACACTTCGTTTCCGCGGTCGCGAGATGGCGCATATCGCACAGAGCAAACATATCTTAGATGACTTTGCAAAGGAGGTCGAAGATATGGCAGTAGTGGAGAAAGCACCAAAGCAAGAAGGCAGAAGCATCAGCATGGTGTTGGCAGAAAAGAGATAATTTAAGGAGGAAAATAACATGCCAAAAATTAAGACAAAAAGAGCAGCTGCAAAGCGTTTTTCTACAACAGGAACAGGAAAGTTAAAGAGAAACAAAGCTTACAAGAGCCATATCTTAACCAAGAAGACAACTAAGAGAAAGAGAAATCTTAGAAAAGCAGCAATGACAGATGCTACAAATGTTAAGAATATGAAGAAGGTTTTACCTTACTGCTAATAAATAGGTTAAGGAGGATATCGAAATGGCAAGAATTAAAGGCGGAATGAACGCTAAGAAGAAGCATAATAGAGTATTAAAGATGGCAAAGGGATACAGAGGCGCTAGATCTAAGCAGTATCGTGTGGCTAAGCAGTCAGTAATGAGAGCACTTACAAGTTCTTATGCTGGTAGAAAGCAGAGAAAGAGACAGATGCGTCAACTCTGGATCGCTCGTATCAACGCAGCAGCAAGAATCAACGGTCTTTCTTACAGCAAGTTTATGTATGGATTGAAACTTGCAGGTGTTGAAATGAATCGCAAGATGTTAGCAGAGATGGCTGTAAATGACGCAGCAGCATTTGCTGAATTAGTTGAACTGGCAAAGACAAAGGTTGCCTAAAAATAATGCAGAACTCCGAATACATTCGGAGTTCTTTTTTTGTCAAAAATTTAACCAAATAAAGGTTTTTTTATAAAGGTACTTATGCTATAATGCCCTTTGGTGAGTGAAGAATATTTTAATTAGGAGGAATGACAGATGGCAATTTTAGTTACCGGTGGTGCAGGCTACATTGGAAGTCATACCTGTGTAGAACTTTTGCAGGCAGGATATGACGTGGTTGTTTTGGATAATTTATCCAATGCCAGCGAAAAGTCATTGGATCGTGTCAAGGCGATTACAGACAAAGAGGTTACTTTCTACAAGGGAGATATCTTGGATCGTGACATCTTAAATGAGATCATGGACAAGGAACAGATTGACTCATGTATTCATTTTGCCGGTTTAAAAGCGGTAGGTGAATCTGTTGAGAAGCCTTGGGAATATTATAACAACAATATCGCAGGAACATTGACACTGGTGGACGTGATGAGACAGCATGGCGTCAAGAACATCATTTTTTCATCATCCGCAACGGTCTATGGCAATCCTGCACAGATTCCGATCACAGAGGAGTGCCCAAAGGGACAGTGTACAAACCCATACGGATGGACAAAGTCTATGTTGGAGCAGATCCTTACCGATATGCAAAAGGCAGATCCGGAGTGGAACGTGATCCTTCTTCGTTACTTCAATCCGATCGGTGCGCATCCAAGCGGAACCATGGGTGAAAATCCAAACGGTATCCCGAATAACCTCATGCCATATATTACGCAGGTGGCAGTTGGCAAGTTAAAAGAACTTGGCGTTTTCGGTAACGACTATGATACACCGGATGGTACCGGTGTCAGAGACTACATCCATGTAGTCGATCTTGCAATTGGTCATGTCAAGGCATTAAAGAAGATCGAGGAGAATGCCGGACTTTGTATCTACAATCTGGGTACCGGTGTCGGCTATAGCGTTCTGGACATCGTAAAGAATTTCGAGGAGGCGACCGGTGTTAAGATCCCTTATGTTATCAAGCCGAGAAGAGCCGGCGATATCGCAACTTGTTATTCAGATGCAACCAAGGCAAAGGAAGAACTGGGATGGACTGCAAAGTATGGTATCAAAGAAATGTGTGCAGATTCCTGGAGATGGCAGAAGAACAATCCGAATGGCTATGAAGACTAAGAATTTTCTTGAATTTCAATTTTAAAAAAAAATGAAAAAAATACTTGACGAGGAAGAGTATTTGATATATTATTGTCTTGTTGTCGCGATGTGATAACAAGACATCATGGTTCGTTGGTCAAGCGGTTAAGACGCCGCCCTCTCACGGCGGAATCAGGGGTTCGATTCCCCTACGAACTGTTGAGCGCAAGTAGATATGTTGCTGGAATTGAGAGTGGACAATTTGTCCACTCTCAATTTTTTAAAAAAAGAAAGGTGGTGGACACATGTCACAAAGGGAGCAGTATGAAAAGAAGACAGAAGAATTGATTCTTCCGATTCTGGACGAAAAAGGCTTTGAATTAGTGGACGTGGAATATGTCAAGGAAGGTCAGGATTATTTCCTACGGGCATATATTGACAAACCGGGAGGCATTACCATTGATGACTGCGTTGCGGTCAGCAGAGAGATGAATGTCCTGCTGGATGAACTGGATTATGTAGAGGGAGCCTATACCTTTGAGGTGAGTTCACCGGGATTGGGACGACCGCTCAAGAAAACACGGGATTTTGAACGTAGTCTGGGACAGGAAGTAGAGATCCGTACTTATAAGGCAATCGATGGTTCCAAGGAATTCTATGGTATCCTGCATGCTTATGATGATGACAGCGTCACTGTCCTATCTGAAGACGAGGAAGAAGTTACATTTAATAAGTCAGACATTGCATTGATCCGTCTGGTATTTGATTTTTAGCGTACTATAACAAGAATTTTAGGAGGATGAATAAAAAATGAAGAACAATGAATTGTTAGAAGCGTTAAATGTGTTGGAGGCTGAAAAGAATATCAGCAAAGATGTCCTTTTGGAAGCAATCGAGAATTCGCTTCAGGTTGCCTGCAAAAATCATTTTGGAAAGAATGATAACATTACCGTGAACATCAATCCGGAAACATGTGAATATCATGTTTTAGCAGCCAAGACGGTTGTAGAAGATGTTGAAGATCCGGTAGAGCAGATCAGTTTAGAGGACGCACAGGCGATGGACGGATCTTACAATATCGGCGATGTAGTAAATATTGAGATCAAGTCAACCAACTTTGGACGTATCGCAGCACAGAGTGCAAAGAACACGATCTTACAGAAGATCCGTGAAGAAGAAAGAAAGATGGTATTTGACGAGTACTATCAGTTGGAGAGAACGGTTGTGACCGGTATCGTACAGCGTTACATCGGCAAGAATATCAGTGTAAATCTTGGCAAGACCGATGCTTTCTTAGCAGAGAATGAGCAGGTCAGAGGAGAACACTTTGAGCCGACAGAGCGTATCAAGGTATTGATTCTGGAAGTAAAGGATACGACAAGAGGACCGAAGGTCTTAGTTTCCAGAACCCACCCGGAACTTGTAAAACGTCTGTTTGAAGAGGAAGTTGCAGAAGTACGTGATGGAGTCGTAGAGATCAAGGCAATCGCGAGAGAAGCAGGCAGCAGAACAAAGATGGCTGTCTGGGCAGAGGATGAAAATGTGGATCCGGTTGGCGCATGTGTCGGTATGAACGGTAGCCGTGTCAATGCGATCGTAGATGAACTCCGCGGAGAAAAGATCGACATCATCGAATGGAATGAAAACCCGGCTATGCTCATTGAGCATGCTTTAAGCCCGGCAAAGGTCATTTCTGTTATAGCAGATGCAGATGAAAAGACAGCAAAAGTTGTTGTTCCGGATTATCAGTTGTCACTTGCCATTGGTAAGGAAGGACAGAATGCAAGACTTGCAGCCCGTCTGACAGGATTTAAGATTGACATCAAGAGCGAGACGCAGGCGAGAGAAGCAGGCGATTTCTTGGATTATGAAAACGAGTATGATGATGAGTATTATGATGACGATGAATACTATGATGAGGAGTATGACGAGTCCGAAGATGATTATGTAGAAGATGACTACGATGACGATGCAGCATCAGAAAGTGAAGAATAAAATGAATGGCAAAAAAATTCCACAGCGCAAGTGTGTGGGATGTAATGAGATGAAAGACAAATCCCTTTTGGTCCGCGTGGTCAAGACACCGGAAGATACCTTTCTTGTAGATGCCAGTGGCAGAGCCAATGGCAGAGGGGCTTACCTTTGTAAAAACATCGAATGTTTTCACAAGGCGATGAAGAATAAGGGATTGGAACGTTCATTGAAGTGTAAGATACCAGAAGATATTGTAAAACGATTGGAAGAGGAGATGATCTAAATGCAGGATAAGGCGTTGGCGATGCTTGGTATGGCAACAAAAGCGGGAAAAGTAGTTAGCGGAGAGTTCTCCGTGGAAAAGGCTGTCAAAGAAGGCAAGGCATGGCTGGTGCTGGTTGCAGAAGACGCATCTGACAATACCAAAAAGAGTTTTACGAACATGTGTGAATTTTATGAGTGCGACCTTTTCTTTTATGGCAAAAAAGAGGATCTGGGGCATGCGATCGGCAAAGAGTTTCGGGCATCCGTTGCGATCACAGATGAAAATCTGGCACAGGCTGTAAAAAAGAAAATCACACTGGTATAACAACTGAATAATGGAGGATATAGTATGGCAAAAGTTAGAGTATATGAATTAGCAAAACAGTTAGGTGTAGAAACAAAAGAAATTGTTGCAACACTTGCTGCAAATGGAATAGAAGTAAAGAGTCAAAACAGTATTGAGGATGCTGCGATTGCGATCGTAGAAAAGAAGTTTAAAAAGGCAGCACCAAAGGCAGAACCGGTCAAAAAAGAAGATAAGGAAGCACCGGAGAAGAAGGCAGAAGCAAAGAAAGAGGCAACGGTAAAAGAAGCGACAAAGACTGGGGAAAAGATGGCAGAGTCTAAAGAGGGAAATGCACGTCCAAAGAAGAAATCAAGCATTTCCGCTGTCTTTAATGCTCAGTACAGCAAGCAGCAGAGACCACGCCGTGATGGTGACCGTCCGAAAAGAAGATCGGATGGCGACAGAGCAAATGGCAATCGTGGTGATCGTTCCGGCTCCGGACGTCCGGCACAGGGAAGAATCACGGTCCGTCCTGAGAGTGAGCGTACCGTCAGACCTTCCCACCGTGTACAGGAGGAAAAGGAACGTCAGGAGAGAATGGAGCGCAAGGATCGTCAGGACAGACAGGAACGCCAGGACAGACCGGAACGTCAGGACAGACGTGAGAATGGAAACCGTGGAGACAGACCAAACGGCAACCGTCCGATCCGCCCGCGCCAGATGTCAGAAAATGACCGCCCGAGCAACCGTGTAAACGCAGGCGACAACCGCAGACCGCGCAATAACGACAGCAATCGTGGCAACAGACCAAATGGTAACCGTCCTAACGGCGGTGGATTTGCCGGTGACAACCGCAGAAATAATGCTGCTCCGGCTGCACCAGCCGCAGATATGAATGCAAAGGGAAACCGCGACAACAACCGCAACAATAAAAAGAAACACGACCACGATCAGTATGGATCTAAGAAGCAGGAACGCTATGTAAACTTAGAGAAGAACGGCGGCAAGAAGAAGAATAAGGCTCCGCAGCCAAAGCCGGTAGAAAAAGATCCGAATGAGATCATTACACTGACCTTGCCTGAGCATATTACGATTAAGGAATTGGCTGACAAGATGAAGGTGCAAGCATCTGTGATCGTTAAGAAACTCTTTATGAAGGGTATCATGGTTACCGTAAACCAGGATATTGACTATGAGCAGGCAGAAGAGATTGCACTTGAGTTCAACTGCATCTGCGAGCCGGAAGTCAAGGTAGATGTGATCGAGGAACTTCTCCGCGAGGATGAAGAGTCAGAAGAAGATATGGTTGCACGTCCACCGGTTGTCTGCGTTATGGGTCACGTTGACCATGGTAAGACATCCCTTTTGGATGCTATTCGTGACACTAAGGTGACAGATCGCGAGGCAGGCGGTATCACACAGCACATTGGTGCTTACATGGTATCAGTCAATGGACAGAAGATCACCTTCTTAGATACACCGGGACATGAGGCATTTACCGCTATGCGTATGCGTGGTGCCAATTCTACCGATATTGCCATTCTGGTTGTTGCAGCCGATGATGGCGTTATGCCGCAGACGGTTGAGGCGATCAATCATGCAAAGGCAGCCGGTATTGAGATCATCGTTGCAATCAACAAGATCGATAAGCCAAACGCAAATGTAGAACGTGTAAAGCAGGAATTATCCGAGTATGAACTGATCCCGGAAGATTGGGGCGGAAGTACCATCTTCGTACCGGTATCTGCACATACACACGAAGGTATCGATGAATTACTGGAAATGATCCTTTTGACCGCCGAAGTCTTGGAATTGAAGGCAAATCCAAAGCGTACAGCAAGAGGTCTTGTCATTGAGGCACAGTTGGATAAGGGACGCGGTGCAGTTGCAACCGTTTTGGTACAGAAGGGTACCCTGCATGTGGGAGATCCGATCGCAGCTGGAAGTTCTTATGGTAAGGTTCGTGCCATGATTGATGAGAACGGACGCAGAGTCAAGGTAGCCACACCATCTACACCGGTAGAGATCTTAGGTCTGAGTGATGTACCGAATGCAGGTGAGATCTTTGTTTCCATGGATACTGAAAAAGAAGCAAGAAACTTTGCGGAGACATTTATTTCCGAGAGTAAGAATAAGTTAATTGAAGATACTAAGACCAGAATGTCGTTAGACGATCTTTTCTCACAGATCCAATCCGGTAATGTGAAGGAACTCAACATCATCGTTAAGGCAGACGTACAGGGTTCTGTCGAGGCAGTGAAGCAGTCTCTGGTAAAACTTTCCAACGACGAAGTTGTGGTTAAGATCATTCATGGCGGTGTTGGTGCCATCAATGAAAGTGATGTTATCTTAGCATCTGCATCCAATGCCATCATCATCGGTTTTAACGTCAGACCGGATGCTATGGCTAAGGCTACCGCGGACAGAGAAGGTGTAGACGTCAGACTTTACAAGGTCATCTACAATGCCATCGAGGATGTGGAAGCAGCCATGAAGGGTATGCTGGATCCTGTTTATGAGGAAAAGGTTATCGGTCATGCACAGGTACGTCAGATCTTTAAGGCATCCGATGTCGGAAATATCGCCGGATCCTATGTCTTGGATGGTTACTTCCAGCGTGGATGTAAAGTCCGCGTATCCCGTGAGGGTGAGCAGCTCTTTGAAGGCGATCTGGCATCACTCAAGCGTTTCAAGGATGATGTGAAGGAAGTCAAGGCAGGATTTGAATGTGGTCTTGTATTGGATGGATTCAATGACATCGCAGAAGATGATGTGATCGAAGCATATATTATGGTAGAAGTACCGAGGTAGGATATGAAAAAAAGAAGTATTAAAAATACAAGGATCAATGAGGAGGTCCATCGCGAACTGAGTAATATCATTCGCGGTGAGATCAAGGATCCGCGTGTCAGTTCCCTTTGCAGCGTTGTGGCTGTAGAGGTGGCACCGGATTTAAAGACTGCCAAAGCCTATATCAGTGTCTTAGGCGATGAAAAAGCCCAGGCAGATACCATGGAGGGACTGCGCAGTTCTGCGGGCTATATCCGTAAACTCTTGGCCTCCAATATTAATTTGCGCAATACACCGGAGATTCAGTTTATTTTGGATCAGTCGATCGAATATGGTGTGCGAATGTCAAAGATGATTGATGATCTGAATCAGGGCAAATAAGGAGGATCTTATGCAATTAGATCAGGAACTGCAAAATGTAACAAGTGTGGCGATCGCCGGACATATCCGCCCGGATGGAGATTGCGTAGGCTCCTGCCTGGCAACCTACAATTACATCACCACCTATTACCCACAGGTCAGGGTCTGCGTGTTCTTAGAGCCGATCCCAAGGATCTTTCAGTTCTTACAGGGCGCAGACAAGATCTTAGAAGCAAAGAATAGTGAGGAGACATTTGATCTTTGTATTGTCTTAGATTGTGGGGATGCGACAAGACTTGGGGATGCAGTCAAATTTTTTGAGACAGCAAAAAGGACGATCTGCATTGACCACCATGTCAGCAATCAAACATTTGCGGATAAGAATAAGGTCGTGGCAGATGCATCTTCTGCCAGTGAACTTGTCTACGATACTATGGATCCGGCTAAGATCACAAAGGAGATCGCTGAGTGCATTTACACGGGCATGATCCATGATACCGGTGTCTTTCAGTATTCCTGTACGTCCAGTCATACCATGGAGGTTGCGGGGCGGCTGATGGATCTTGGGATTGATTACCCAACCATCGTAGATAAGACTTTTTATGAAAAGACTTTTGCCCAGAACAAGATCTTAGGGCAGGCACTCTTAAAGAGTCGGCTCTATGAGGATGCAGAGTGTATCGCCTCTGTGATCACACAGGAGGAAATGGAAGAGTTTTCGGTTCTGCCAAAGCATTTGGACGGCATTGTCAGCCAACTTCGTATGACAAAAGAAGCCGAGGTGGCGATCTTTCTTTATGGTTTGGAACCGGGTTCTTATAAGGTTAGCACACGTTGCAAGGGAGACCGGGTCGACCTGTCCCAGATCGCTATGAAATACCATGGCGGCGGACATAAAAAAGCCGCCGGCTTTACGGTCGAGGGTCAGGATCCATGGACATTGATCGATGGTATCGTGGCAGATGTCAAGGAACAGTTAGCACAATAGGTAGCATATGAAAAGTGGAATTATAAATGTTTACAAGGAAGCCGGGTATACTTCGTTTGATGTTGTTGCGAAGATGCGCGGCATCCTTGGTATAAAAAAGATAGGTCATACCGGTACGTTGGATCCGGATGCCACAGGGGTACTTCCGGTTTGTATTGGAAAGGCGACCAAGGTCTGTGATCTTTTGGTAGACAAGGACAAGACCTATGAGGCGGTCATGCGGCTAGGGGTCGTTACCGATACACAGGATATGACCGGGCAGGTCCTAGAGGAACATGCAGTCACAGTGACAGAGGACCAGGTCCGGCAGGCAGTAGGACAGTTTGTGGGGCAGATCGAACAGATCCCGCCTATGTACTCAGCCCTGAAAGTAGGAGGACAGAAACTTTGTGATCTGGCAAGAAAAGGGATCGAGGTGGAGAGAAAACTCCGACCGGTCACCATTTATGAGATCCGGATCAAAAGCATTGCATTACCACTTGTTACCATGGAAGTGCATTGCTCTAAGGGCACCTACATCCGTACCCTTTGTCAGGATATCGGACAGGTCTTGGGATGCGGGGCTTGTATGGAGAGTCTTGTGCGCACGCAGGTGGCTTCGTTTGTCCTGAAAGACAGTTTGACTTTGTCCCAGATCGAAGAAGCCCAAAAAGAGGATCGGATCGACCGGATCTTATTGCCGATCGACCAGGTCTTTGCTGCTTACCCAAAGGTATGTGCCTTAGAGGAAGCGGATAAGAAACTGATCAACGGCAACCCGATCGACCGGATGCTGACAAGGGCAGACGAGGCGGTAGGCGAGAAAGACCCGGTACGCATGTATCTGTCCGATGGCAGATTTGTTGGAATATATTACTTAAATGAGCATCAGTTCAAATTAAAAAAGATGTTTTTGGAGACAACATGAAGATAATTACTTCACTGATAAATGAGATGATTGCAGAAAATACAGCCGTTACGGTAGGAAAGTTTGATGGCATACATAAGGGACATGAACTTTTAACAGAAAAGTTGCGTGTGCAAAAAGAAAAAGGGCTGGCATCCTGTGTCCTGACTTTTGATGTATCACCGCGTATCCGCCTGAAAAAGGATATGACCAAACTTTTGATCACAAATGCAGAGCGAGCACATATTCTGGAAGAGGAAAAGATCGATTATCTGGCGCAATGTTCTTTTGAAAAGGAGATCATGCAACTGGAGCCGGAAGAATTTATCCGTCTTTTGGTTGAGAATTTTCACATGAAATACTTGGTTTGCGGCACCGACTTTTCCTTTGGTAGGATGGGACGGGGCAATGTCAAGATGCTGGAAGAACTCTCCAAGACCTATGGTTTTACCTTGGAAGTCGTGGAAAAACTGCAAAAGGATCACAGGGATATCAGTTCTACTTATGTTCGTGAGGAGATCGCTGCCGGTAATATAGAAAAGGGCAACGAACTTCTGGGCTATGAATACTTTGTCTGGGGCAGGATTGTGCATGGCTATCATCTGGGAAGCAAGATGGGGATGCCGACGATCAATTTGATTCCGCCGGAGGACAAGTTACTGCCGAAAAACGGCGTCTATGTGACTAAGATCGAGATCGAACATCATGTGTATCATGGTGTGACCAATGTTGGCGTCAAGCCGACTGTGACTGGGGAAAATCAAATAGGAATCGAGACGCATATTTTGGATTTTAACCAAGATGTCTATGAAAAGGACGCGCGTGTGGTATTTCTTTCCCATATCCGTGATGAAAAGAAGTTCAACTCGGTAGAGGACCTTTTTACACAGATGGAGAGGGATAAGAAAACGGCACTTTCTTATTTTAATCGATAGTTTGTTACATAATTGTTACAAAAATATTGACAGACGAAATATGTCTTGCTATAATGCAAAAAGACAGCAGTGTTTGCTGCTGTTTTTTTAGTGGAAATTTTAGATAATTCAGTTTGGATTTGGGAGGACATTGTGAAGAACCGAGTGATCAGTGCAATTTCAGTGGCATGTGCAGGATGCCTTATATTTTCTTTTTGCTATAGCAGCAAGCAGATGCAGTCGCAGGGCTTGACCGCAGGTATCGTGGCATCTGCTACAGTTAATGTAGAGGAAGCGGCAGTTATGCCGCAGGTATCGGATGCGGATGTGGCGACCACCGGTACAGCACAGTTAGATACCTTTGGCTATACCAATTTAGGACTAGCCAATGTAGAGGGCAATATCAATATCAGAGAAGCAGCCTCAACCGATGCTTCTATGGTCGGCAAGTTACCGGAAAATGCCGGATGTGAGATCTTAGGCACAGAGGGAGATTGGACACATATTTCTTCCGGCGAGGTAGAAGGCTATGTATTATCCGAATATCTTCTGACCGGTGATGCAGCGATCACTAAGGCAAACGAGGTGGCACGTTATACTGCCACAGTGGGTACTGACTCTTTGCGTGTACGCTTAGAGCCAAATACCACATCCGAGATCTTAGCGACCATGCCGGAAGGCGAGGAGTTAGAGATCGTATCGGAGACCGACGGATGGGTGCAGGTCAATATCGATGGCGAATATGGCTATGTCAGCGGTGACTATGTGACATGTGCAACGACTCTTGCAGATGCCATGACTATGTCAGAGGCAAGATACGGACAAGGTGTATCGGATGTTCGTGTGGATCTTGTCAACTATGCGACCCAGTTTGTAGGCAATCCTTATGTCTGGGGCGGCACCAGCCTGACCAATGGCGCGGATTGTTCCGGCTTTGTCCTTTCCGTTTTTGCTAAATACGGTTACAGCCTGCCACATTCTTCCCGTGCACAGGCAAATTACGGTACCAGAGTCAGCACTTCCGAATTGATGCCGGGAGATCTGGTATTTTACGGCAGTGGCAAGAGCATCAGCCATGTGGCTATCTATATCGGTGGCGGACAGATCGTACATGCCAGCACCGAACGTACCGGTATCATTATTTCCAGTGCCTTCAACAGATCACCGATCTGCTGCACAAGATTGTTAGATTGATAGAATAAATATCTTTACAGGATATACAACCTGTGTTATACTCTTTTGGTATGATTTTACCCGTATTCGGTATTTGGAAACTCCGACCTTATGCTGAGTACAGGCGTATGAAATTTTAGGAGGTAGAAACATGATTTCAAAGGAAAAGAAAACAGCAATTATGGAAGAATACGCTAGAACACCTGGTGATACAGGTTCACCGGAAGTTCAGGTAGCAGTTCTTACAGCACGAATCCAGGAGTTGACCGAGCATTTAAAGGAAAACCCAAAGGATCACCATTCTAGACGTGGTATGTTAAAGATGATCGGTAAGAGACGTAATCTCTTAGCATATCTTAAGGACGTTGATATCGAAAGATATCGTTCTTTGATCGAGCGTTTAGGCTTAAGAAAATAATTTGCTTGCATGGGCGGGGTAGTTTTCTATTCCGCCCAATTTTTCGTATGGGATTGCCCATAAGTTACCGGTTATCAGACAGGAGGATGATCCGAGACCACTGATAAGTGTCAGGCTGGCTTGGGATTTATCAGTAGTTTCGGGTTTCTGTCTTAACAAATATAATATAAGGAGATAAGAAATGACAAAGACATTTACAATGGAACTTGCAGGAAGAACCCTGCGTGTCGATGTTGGTCGTGTGGCAGCACAGGCAAATGGTGCAGCATTCATCCAGTATGGTGAGACAACCGTACTTTCAACGGCTACAGCATCAGAAAAGCCAAGAGAAGGTATTGATTTTTTCCCACTGAGTGTGGAATTTGAAGAAAAATTATATTCCGTAGGAAAGATCCCTGGTGGATTTAATAAGAGAGAGGGCAAGGCATCTGAGAACTCTGTGCTTACCGCACGTGTGATCGATCGTCCGATGCGTCCGCTTTTCCCAAAGGATTACCGCAATGACGTTACTTTGAACAACATGGTCATGAGTGTTGACCCGGAGGCACGTCCGGAACTTGTTGCCATGCTTGGTGCAGCAATCTCAACCTGTATTTCCGATATCCCATTTGACGGACCTTGTGCGATGACACAGGTAGGTATGGTCGATGGCGAGTTCATCATCAACCCATCACAGGCACAGTGGGACAACGGAGATCTGAAACTGACCGTTGCATCTACTGCACAGAAGGTCATCATGATCGAAGCCGGTGCCAATGAGATCCCGGAAGACAAGATGATCGAGGCTATCTACAAGGCACATGATGTCAACCAGACCATCATCGCATTCATCAACCAGATGGTTGCTGAAGTTGGTAAGCCAAAACATTCTTACACCAGTTGCGCCATTCCGGAAGAGATGTTCGCAGAAATGCGCAAGATCGTGACACCGGAAGAAATGGAAGAGGCTGTATTTACAGACCAGAAGCAGGTACGTGAGGAGAATATCCGCCAGGTTACCGAGAAATTTGAAGAAGCATTTGCAGATAAAGAAGATTGGCTGGAAGTCTTAGGTGAGGCTGTATATCAGTATCAGAAGAAGACTGTCCGCAAGATGATCTTGAAGGATCACAAGCGTCCGGATGGCAGACGTATCGACCAGATCCGTCCACTTTCCGCAGAAGTAGATCTGATCCCTAGAGTACATGGATCTGCTATGTTTACACGTGGACAAACACAGATCTGTGACGTTGTTACTTTGGCTCCGCTTTCTGAAGTACAGAAGGTTGACGGTTTGGATGAAAATATTACCGTAAAGCGTTATATGCATCATTACAACTTCCCGTCATACTCTGTTGGTGAGACAAAGCCTTCCCGTGGACCGGGACGTCGTGAAATCGGACATGGAGCATTGGCAGAAAGAGCCTTGATCCCGGTACTTCCTTCCACAGAGGAGTTCCCATATGCGATCCGTGCGGTCTCTGAGACATTTGAGTCCAATGGTTCTACCTCTATGGCATCTACCTGTGCATCTTGTATGGCACTTATGGCAGCCGGTGTACCGATCAAGAAAATGGTTGCCGGTATTTCCTGTGGTCTTGTTACAGGAGAGACAGATGATGATTATATCGTACTTACCGATATCCAGGGCTTGGAAGATTTCTTTGGTGATATGGACTTTAAGGTTACAGGAACCAAGGACGGTATCACAGCCATCCAGATGGATATTAAGATCCATGGTCTGACCAGACCGATCGTAGAAGAAGCCATCCGCAGAACCAGAGAAGCAAGATTCTTCATCATGGATGAGTGTATGTCAAAGGCAATCTCTGCACCTAGAGAGAGCGTTGGCAAGTATGCACCAAAGATCATCCAGATCCAGATCGATCCTGCAAAGATTGGTGATGTTGTAGGTCAGCGTGGAAAGACCATCAATGAGATCATTGATCGTACCGGCGTTAAGATCGACATCACAGATGAAGGTAACGTATCTGTTTGCGGTACGGACAAGGAAAAGATGGACGAAGCCGTAGAGATGATCAAGATCATCACAACTGACTTTGAACAGGGACAGATCTTTACCGGTAAGGTCGTAAGCATCAAGGAATTCGGTGCATTCATCGAGTTCGCACCTGGCAAGGAAGGCATGGTTCACATCTCTAAGATTTCCAAAGAGAGAATCGAGCATGTAGAAGATGTACTTACCCTTGGTGATGTAGTCAAGGTTGTATGCCTTGGCAAGGACAAGATGGGAAGAATTTCTTTCTCTATCAAGGATGTAAAATAATCTATAAATACAGGAACTCTCATCGGTTTGAACCGATGGGAGTTTTTTTCATATACTGAAAAAAAGCGAAAAAATACAGATGAATCAGGTAAGGCATTGGATAGGGTTTGAAGAAAACATGGATCGGCTGGGGGAAAGAGACCAGCCGGTCGGTGTATGTATTTTAGATAGCGGTGTGGAAGCACACCCGGATTTTGGAAAACGTATTGTTCTGTTTCGGGATTTTGTTGAGGAACGTCAGGGCTTATATGACGATTACGGACATGGTACCCATATTGCGGGCATCAGTTCCGGCAGTGGCCTGCGTTCCAAAGGCAGGTATCGCGGGATTGCGGCACACAGCAATCTGATCATAGGAAAGGTCCTGAACCATCAGGGCGACGGTCGCATAGAGGACTTTATCGCGGCAATCTATTGGTGTATGCAGATGCAGGAAAAGTACCATATCCGCATTTTAAATATTTCGGTCGGTCTGATCAAAAGTGTTGCCAAAGACTGGCAGAGAGACCTGCTGGGCGCGGTGGAAGCCGCCTGGGACAAAGGTATTGTCACAGTATGTGCGGCAGGCAATAATGGACCGGGCAGGGGGAGTGTCACCATACCGGGCACCCAGCCCAAGGTCATAACGGTAGGCAGTGCAGATTATCGGCAGGGCATTTTTTCTCCAAGCGATTACAGCGGGCGCGGACCGACAGCGGATTGTGTCAAGAAACCGGAGATCTATGCCCCGGGAAGTAATATCACCAGTTGCAGCAAGCAGGGCTGGTATGTAAAAAAGACCGGCACTTCCATGTCAGTTCCTGTTGTAACGGGAGCCATTGCCCTGCTCTTACAACAGGAACCATATCTTAGCCCGGTCGATGTCAAACTCCGCCTCTACGAACGGGCGAAGCGGGGACATATGGACGGAGGCGGCAACTGGGGTACGATTTACCTGCCGACACTCTTGGATGCAAAGCAGTAATAGCAGAGCATTTCCTGTAAAATATCTCCATAACCGGCTGCGGCAATGGACTCCTTGGCTATGACCGGGATGGATCCGATCTGCTTGTCACCCAGGTAATAGTCGATGGATCCGACGGTATCTCCCTTTTTGACGGGAGCCGTGAGGCTTTCAGGGAGATTTTGTTTGCTGGTGATCTGACTGAGATCTGCCTTCTTTTGATCCAGATAGGAAAAATCCTGCTTAGCAACCGCATGCAGGGTATCGGAGACTCCTTTTTTGACCGGGATCTGTAGGATCTTTTCGGTCGTTTTGTCCTGATAAATGGCAGTGTTGGCAAAACCATAGGCAAACAGTGATTGGGCATCCCGAATGCGGTCTTTGGAGGTCGGTGCCGCCATGATCACAGCGATGAGATCGATATTATCTTTGCTGGCTGTGGCGGACAGACAGAATTTGGCAAGGCTGGTCGAGCCGGTCTTAAGTCCTGTGGCGTAGGGATAGGATTTGAGCAGTTTATTGGTATTGGTCAGCGTAAAAGGAGTCTGTCCTTTCTTGGTCGTATGGGTAATATCCTCCTGCCAGATCTGGCAATAGTCGTAGATGGCTGGAAAACGCAGGATCAACTGGCGGCTTAAGAGGGCAAGGTCCTTGGCACAGGAGTAGTGGTCGGTGTCATCCAGACCACAGCAGTTTACAAAATGTGTGTTTTCCAGAGAAAGCGTGGCGGCTTTTTCGTTCATAAGGGAAACAAAGGCTTCTTCCGAACCGGCGACGGTCTCTGCCATGGCAACGGCGGCATCGTTGGCAGAGGCGATGCTGATACATTTGATCAGTGTCTCTACGGTCTGGACCTCACCGGCTTCTAAAAAGACCTGTGATCCGCCCATAGAGGCGGCATGTTCCGAAACAGTCACCTGTGTTTCCAGCGAAATCTGGCCGTTTTCTATGGCTTCAAAGATCAAAAGCAGGGTCATGACTTTGGTCACACTCGCCATGGGAAGCCTTGCAGTCGCATCCTTTTCGTATAAGATACAGCCGGTCGAGGTTTCCATCAGAACCGCAGAAGGGCAGGATAGGGGCAGGGCTTGATCCGTAGTTTCTCCGCTATCTTCTGCAAGCACAGGCAGGCAAAAAAGAGGCAGGAGTAAAAGAAGCGATAAAAGCAGGCACAGGAGGGATTTATAGGATTTCATAAAATACCTCAGGAAATAGCATTATTACCTAGTATATAAAAAGAAATGTCTCCTATGCCAAAAACTTGAAATTCATGGGAAAACCCGATATAATAGTAAGGATTTTGCAAAGAGGTAGGCATATGGAATTAGAATTCAAGTTACAGGTGTTTGAAGGACCTCTGGATCTTCTTTTACACCTGTTAGATAAGAACAAAGTCAGTATTTATGATATTCCTATTGTGGAGATCACAAATCAGTATATGGAATATATCCGGCAGATGCAAAAGCACGATCTGAATGTCGTCAGTGAGTTCATGGTTATGGCTGCGACACTTCTGGATATCAAGTCTAAGATGCTGCTCCCGGCAGATCCTACCGAGGAAGAGGATGAGGAAGATCCGCGGGCAGAACTGGTGCAACAGTTACTGGAATATAAATTATATAAATGCATGGCGTTTGAACTAAAGGATCGGCAGGTGGATGCCTCCCATATTTTTTACAAAGAGCCGACCGTTCCGGAGGAGGTTCTGGCATACACTCCGCCCATTGATACCAAGGAACTGGTATCAGACATGACCCTAAACCAGTTAAACGATATTTTTAAATCCGTTTTGAAACGACAGAAGGATAAGATCGATCCCATCCGTTCCAAATTCGGAGAGATCCGCAAGGAAGAAGTTTCATTGGAGGACAAGATGGGATACTTGTCAGAGTATGCCAGTCAACATAAAAACTTTAGTTTTCGTCAGTTATTGGAAAAACAGAGCAGTAAGATGGAAGTGATCGTGACTTTCTTGGCAATATTGGAATTGATGAAATCGGGAAAGATCCTGATCTCGCAGGAGCACACCTTTGATGATATTCTGATCGAGTCGAAGATTGCGGCATAGAATAGGAGTGACGTTATGGATCAAAAACAGATGGAATCCATCATAGAAGGGATTCTTTTTACCTTTGGCGAGGCGGTGGAACCGTCACGTATCGCAAAAGCACTGGAAGTAGAGACAAAAGATGTCGTAAAGGCATTGGAACATATGAAAGAAACATGGGCGGAGGAAGGACGCGGAGTGCAACTGACGGAACTGGACGGTTCTTACCAGATGTGCACGAAGCCGGAACTCTATGAATACCTGATCCGCATGGCCAAGCAGCCTCGCAAGCAGGTGTTGACGGATGTCCTTTTGGAGACTTTATCCATCATTGCCTACAAGCAGCCGATCACCAAATCGGAGATCGAAAAGATACGAGGCGTATCCAGCGATCATGCCGTCAGCAAACTGGTGGAATATTCCCTTGTGACCGAACTTGGACGTCTGGATGCACCGGGACGTCCGATGCTCTTTGGAACCACAGAAGAATTCTTACGTTCCTTTGGCGTATCTTCCATTGATGAACTGCCGACGCCGACGACCGACCAGATGGAGACCTTTAAGCAGGAGGCTGAGCAGGAAATCAAACTGGATGTAGGCGGAGAATAATTTTTCTACCCAAAATGTCATAAAAGAAAGAAGATCTCATAATTTTTTATAAAGCCCGGTTGGGAGGATTTTGTCTTGCCTTTTATAAAAAAGATGCGGTCTTTTTTTATTGTCCTTTTTGCCATCCTATTATGGCAGCCGCAAACCATCTGCGCAGCAGAAAAGCAAACGATCGATGCAAATTCTATCCATGCTTTGTCTGCGGTGCTTTTAGATGGAGACAGCGGCAGGGTACTTTATGAAAAAGAGGGAGAGTGCAAGCGCGCCAACGCCAGTACGACCAAGATCATGACCTGTATTCTGGCACTGGAAAACGGAAAAGAAGAGGATATCGTCACGGTATCTGCCTATGCGGCATCCATGCCCAATGTGCAGTTAAATATCGAGGAAGGCGAGCGGTATTACCTCAAAGACCTTTTGTATTCTCTCATGTTGGAATCCCATAATGATTCTGCCGTGGCGATCGCAGAACACATTGGCGGGAGCGTGGAGGGCTTTTCTACTCTGATGAATGAAAAGGCTAAAGAACTGGGCTGTAGCAATACCTGTTTTTTGACACCAAACGGTCTGGACGCTTCGGTTGGAGAAGATACCCATGGCACGACAGCACATGATCTGGCACTTATCATGCGCTACTGCACTTGGCAGTCGCCCCGTGCGGAGCGATTTTTAGAGATCACGCAGACAAATGCCTATTCTTTTTCGTCGCTGACGGAGCAGGCAGATGGCAGTATGGTCCCGGGGACACGGAGTTTTTCCTGCACTAACCACAATGCCTATTTGAGCCAGAATCCCGACTGCCTGTCGGGAAAGACAGGATTTACCGCGGATGCCGGATACTGCTATGTGACTTCACTTTCTTCCGACGGGCGGAAATTCGTCATTGCCTTGCTGGCGAGTGGCTGGCCAAATAATAAGACCTATAAATGGCAGGATTGCAATAAGATCTACCAATATGCCACGACCAATTATCAGATGCGCAAGGTCGTGGATCCGGCAGAGAGGCTACAAAGTGTAAGGCTCCACGGTTCCCAGAACCCGGACTATGATCTTAAAACCCAAAAGTCTGCCATGCCACAACTGACGGATATGCGAAAAGAAGTCCTTTTGGCAGATTGGGAGACCATGGCGATCCGCTTACATTATCCGCGCAGTATTGAAGCGACAGGCAAGGGGCTTCGGGCAATCGGAAACGCAGAACTTCTGGTGGATGATGTGGTCATAGATACTTGTGACATCCTTTTGGAGGATAATCTTGCAGCAAAAAATATGCCTTGGTTCTTCCGGGCAACCCTGAAAAAATGGGCTATGTTTTTCTGATAAAAGACAGCAAAAAACTTTGTGAAAATATAGTGAAATAATTAACAAAAATGGTTGAAAAAGGAAGGACAAAACGTTATTATTACAGTAGATAAATTTTGAATTTATATATATGGAGGAAAAGTAGCATGAGTAATGTAACAAACAATCCTGCTATTCAGAGGATGAATGAATTACTTGATGAGCACAGTTTTGTCGAATTAGGCGCGCTGGTAACATCAAGAAATACTGATTTTGATCTGAACCAGCAGCAGACACCTTCTGATGGTGTAGTGATCGGACATGGTCTGATCGATGGCAATCTGGTATTTGTATTCAGCCAGGACGCTTCTGTATTAAGTGGAAGCATTGGAGAGATGCATGCGAAGAAGATCATGTCAGTGTATGATATGGCTATGAAGATGGGAGCACCGGTCATTGGACTTTTGGATTCCACAGGTGTCAGATTACAGGAATCTGTAGATGCACTTGAGAGCATTGGATCTATTTATGCAAAGGCAGTTGCTGCATCAGGCGTGATCCCACAGATCATGGGTGTTTTCGGCTCTTGTGGCGGTGGACTCAGCGTACTTACTTCTGTCAGCGATTTCGCACTTATGACAAAGGATGCCAAGTTATTTGTCAATTCTGCAGATGCCATTTCCGGCAATCGTGCGGACAAACTTGACACAGCAAGCGCAGACTTCCAGTATGCAGAGGCTGGCAATGTTGATTTTGTCGGTGATGAGGCAGAGGTCATGGAAGAGATCCGCCGTTTTGTTACCATCCTTCCGGGATGCAATGTCGAAGAAGGCTGTGTTGAGGAATGTATGGATGATCTCAATCGTGCCGCAGAAGGTTTAGATGGCAAGGTCAAAAATCTTGCACTTTTTGCAGAGGAGATCTCAGACAATCATCTCTTCGTTGAGACCAAGGCTGGATTCGCAAAAGAAATGCTTACCGGTTTCATCAAGTTAAACGGTATTACCGTTGGCGTGGTAGGCAACCGCGAGGAGACTATGGCAGATGACGAAGTCGTAGATCTTGGAACAAAACTTACAGCTGACGGATGCGAAAAGGCAGCAGATTTCGTTTCTTTCTGTGATGCTTTTGATATTCCGGTTCTTTCTCTCACAAATACAACAGGTTACGAGGCTTCCGTATGTGCTGAAAAGCATCTGGCAAAGGCTCTTGGCAAGATGGTATATGCATTCGCAAATGCCACAGTACCAAAGATCTCTTTCCTCTGTGGACAGGCATTTGGCAGCGCTTATGTGACCATGAACGCAAAATCACTCGGGGCAGACCTCGTATTTGCTTTCGCTGATGCAGATGTTGCACCGATGGATGCTGAACTTGCAGCCAAGATCATGTACGCAGATGCTTCCGCAGATGTGATCGCTGCAAAGGCTGAGAAATATGCAAACACGAATTGCGGTGTGGCAAATGCTGCAAGACGTGGTTATGTAGATCGTATCGTAGAGCCGGCAGATGCTAGAAAGTATCTGATCGCCGGATTCGAGATGCTCTTTACAAAGAGGGTAGATGGTCCATACAAGAAACACGGAACAAAATAGAAAGGTGAGCATATGAAAAAGAAAATCATATTAATGGTCAGTACTTTAGTATGTATGCTCGCGTTATGCTCCTGCGGTAAGAGTCAGGTAGATCTGAATGGTTTGTCTGAGGAACAGTTACAAAGCGCATGTGAGCAGACAGCAGGAGTTTTGGAAGGACTCGATGCAAACGAGAGCGAACAGTACTATTCTTACTATGCATCTCAGGAGGATGGTAAGATCTATGCTGATCTGATGGAACAGTGGATTGATGTACAGCCACAGATCGGAGATTTTGTTGGATATAAGGATTTTAGCGTAACAAAGGCAGGAAAGACGATTTCTGCTGTAGAGACGATCTCTTATACCAAGCGAGACATCAAACTTACTTATGTTATCAACGCCAACAGTCTGGAGACGACAGCGATCAATGTTGAGATCGTTTATTCTCTGGGCGAGACGATGGCAAAGGCAGGACTTAATACGGTCATGTCAATCACCATCGTATTTGTGATCCTGATTTTGATCTCACTGGTCATCAGTGCGTTTAAGGTGATCCCGGTCATTCAGGCAAAGTTCTCTAAGGAAGAAAGTGCTCCGGCTGTCAAGATTGCTCCGGCTGCATCGGCTGCCGCAGAGGAGACGGATGACACAGAATTGATCGCAGTTATTGCTGCAGCAATCGCTGCAAGCACAGGAAGTTCTACAGATGACTTTGTAGTACGTTCCATCAAGAGAAGATATTAATTTAGGAGGATTTATAAATGAAGAATTATACAATTACTGTAAATGGAAATGTTTATGATGTTACTGTAGAAGAAAAGGGAAGCACAGGAGCAGCACCGGTCGCTGCAAGCGCACCTGCACCAAAGGCGGCAGCACCTAAGGCTGCATCTGGCGCTGGAAGCATCAAAATCGAAGCAGGCGCAGCCGGAAAGGTATTTAAGTTAGAAGCAACTCCTGGGACACAGGTTAAGGCTGGCGATACCGTATTAGTTCTTGAAGTTATGAAGATGGAGACTCCTGTTGTTGCACCTAAGGATGGTGTGGTTGCAACAATTGATGTAGCAGAAGGACAGGCTGTAGAATCAGGCGATCTGCTTGCAACAATGAATGAGTAACAGGCAACAGGTATTATTAGGAGGAACAATTCATGAGTTACGTTATAGAAACGTTAAGTAACCTTCTATCCCAGACGGCGTTTGCAAATTTGGACTACAAGAACTTTATCATGATCGCAGTTGCGTGCGTGTTCTTGTATTTGGCTATCCGCAAGGGATTTGAACCATTACTTCTGGTTCCAATCGCTTTTGGTATGCTTCTTGTTAATATCTACCCGGATATTATTGCAAGCCCGGAGGAAACGTCTAACGGTGTAGGCGGTTTGCTTTATTACTTTTATACATTGGACGAGTGGTCAATCCTGCCATCCCTTATTTTCCTTGGCGTTGGTGCGATGACTGACTTCGGTCCTTTGATCGCCAATCCGATTAGTTTCCTGCTCGGTGCGGCAGCACAGTTTGGTATCTTTACCGCATATCTTCTGGCTATCCTGCTTGGATTCAGTGATCAGGCAGCAGCTGCTGTTTCCATCATTGGTGGTGCCGATGGTCCGACATCTATCTTCCTTGCCGGTAAGTTAGGGCAGAGTAGTCTGATGGGACCGATCGCGGTGGCGGCATATTCTTACATGGCACTTGTGCCGATTATCCAGCCACCGATCATGAAGTTATTTACAACGAAAAAGGAACGTGCGATCCATATGGAGAATCTGCGTCCGGTTTCCAAGTTGGAAAAGATCTTATTCCCGATCGTAGTAACCATTATCGTATGTTTACTGCTTCCTACCACAGCACCACTGGTTGGTATGCTGATGTTAGGTAACCTTTTCCGTGAGTCAGGCGTGGTTCGTCAGTTGACCGAGACTGCATCCAATGCTCTTATGTATATCGTTGTTATCTTGCTGGGAACTTCTGTAGGTGCATCTACAAGTGCAGAAGCCTTCCTGAATATGACAACAATCAAAATCGTTATTTTGGGTCTGGTTGCCTTTGCAGTTGGTACCGCAGCGGGTGTACTCTTTGGTAAGTTGCTTTGCTTCCTTACAAAGGGCAAGATCAATCCGCTCATCGGTTCCGCAGGTGTATCGGCGGTACCTATGGCAGCACGTGTATCACAGAAGGTCGGCGCAGAAGAAGATCCTACCAACTTCCTGTTGATGCATGCAATGGGACCAAACGTTGCCGGAGTTATCGGTACAGCAGTTGCCGCTGGTGTATTTATGGCTATTTTCGGTGTATAATATAAGGAGGATGACATGGCAGAAGTAGTTAAAAAACCTGTAAAGATTACAGAAACAATATTAAGAGATGCACATCAGTCTCTGATCGCTACCAGAATGACGACAGAGCAGATGTTACCAATCGTTGAGAAGATGGATAAAGTTGGTTACCATGCAGTAGAGTGCTGGGGTGGTGCTACATTTGACGCTTCCCTTCGTTTTTTGAAAGAAGATCCATGGGAACGTCTTAGAAAACTTCGTGATGGCTTCAAGAATACGAAGTTACAGATGCTTTTCAGAGGACAGAATATCTTGGGATACAGCCATTACCCGGATGATGTTGTAGAATATTTCGTTCAGAAGTCAATTGCTAATGGTATTGATATCATTCGTATTTTTGACTGCTTAAACGATGTGCGCAACTTGCAGACAGCTGTAGATGCCTGTAAGAAGGAAAAGGGTCATGCACAGGTTGCCCTTTCTTATACATTAGGTGATGCTTATACACTGGATTACTGGAAAGAAATGGCAAAGCGTGTTGAGGATATGGGCGCTGATTCTTTATGTATTAAAGATATGGCAGGACTTTTGGTGCCACAGAAGGCTGATGAACTTGTCCGTACTTTAAAGGAAGCAACTTCACTTCCAATTGATCTGCATACACACTATACTTCCGGTGTTGCTTCTATGACTTACTTAAAGGCTGTTGAGGCAGGCTGTGATATTATCGATACCGCAATCTCTCCATTTGCACTGGGAACCAGTCAGCCGGCAACAGAAGTTATGGTTGAGACCTTCAAGGGTACTGAGTTTGATACCGGCTTAGATCAGAATCAGTTGGCTGAGATTGCTGATTACTTCCGTCCGATGAGAGAGGAAGCATTGGCATCCGGCCTTATGAATCCAAAGGTACTTGGCGTAAACATCAACACCTTACGTTATCAGGTACCGGGTGGTATGCTTTCCAACCTGATCTCCCAGTTGAAGGAGCAGGGCAAGGAAGACAAATACGAAGAAGTGCTTGCAGAAGTACCGCGTGTTCGTAAAGATCTTGGTGAGCCACCACTGGTAACACCTTCTTCCCAGATCGTTGGTACACAGGCTGTATTCAATGTCCTGATGGGCGAGAGATACAAGGTCGCTACCAAAGAGACCAAGGATATGCTTCTTGGAAAGTATGGACAGACCGTTCGTCCGTTCAATCCGGAAGTGGTTGAAAAGGTTCTTGGCGATGAGAAGGATCAGGCGATCACCTGTCGTCCGGCAGATTTGCTGGAGCCGGGATTGGCTAAGTTTGAGGAAGAAATGAAGCAGTGGAAGCAGCAGGATGAGGATGTGCTTTCTTACGCACTATTCCCAAAGGTTGCTACCGAGTTCTTCAAGTATCGTGAAGCACAGCAGACAGGTGTTGATCCGGCTGTTGCTGATACAAAAAATGGTGCTTATCCAGTTTAATTTTTAAAAGAAAAGTAGTATAATAGAATCCATCGGTGTGTTTTGCGACACATCGGTGGATTTTTTATGTTTAGAAGGGATCGTTATTATGTCAAATAAAAGTGATCTGAATACAAAGATGAACGAACTCTACAAGTCCATGAGCAAGGGACAGAAACTTCTGACCAATTACATCACGGACAATTATGATAAAGCGGCATTTCTTACGGCGGCAAAACTGGGGGAGACCGTCGGTGTCAGTGAATCTACCGTGGTGCGATTTGCCATGTTCTTAGGTTACAAGGGCTATCCGGAGTTTCAAAAGGCATTGGAGGAGACTGTTCGCAACAAACTAAATTCCGTGCAACGTATGGAAGTCACTTATGGCAGGATCGAAAAAAATGCTGTACTCAGTTCTGTTTTGTCCTCTGATGCGGACAAGATCCGGGAGACCATGGAGTCTATGGATGAGGATGTTTTTGAGCAGGCAGTCGATACCATCTTAAACGCAAGAAAGATCTATGTGATCGGTATCCGCAGTTGTGCACCGCTGGCATCTTTTCTGGCTTTTTACCTCAATCTGATGTTCGATAACGTCGTCCTTTTGCAGACCAACAATTCCAGCGAGATCTTTGAGCAGATGATACATATGAATGAGTCTGATGTTATCATTGGCATCAGTTTTCCACGCTATTCCATGCGTACCTTAAAGGCGATGGAATTTGCCAACAACCGCAACGCCAAGGTCATTACCTTGACTGACAGCGTACATTCCCCGATGAACCTCTATTCCTCCTGCAATCTGATTGCCAGCAGTGATATGGCATCTATTGTGGATTCTCTGGTGGCACCGCTGAGTGTGATCAATGCCCTGATCGTTGCCCTTTGCATGAAAAAACAGGATTCGGTCGCAGAGACCTTAGAAGCCTTAGAGGATATCTGGGACGAGTATCAGGTCTATGAAAATGACGAGATTGACCAGGTGGACGACTCACTGAAGATGCGCTATGCGAAGATAGGAGATGGGGATGAGTAAGGTTCTTGTGATCGGTGGCGGTGCTGCCGGAATGATGGCGGCGTATGCGGCAGGCATGTGTGGCCATGAGGTGACCCTCTTAGAGCAGAATGAAAAACTAGGAAAAAAGATCTACATTACGGGAAAGGGCAGGTGCAATTTTACCAATGCTTCGCCTCTGGAGGAGATCATGCAGGCAGTGGTTTCCAATCCCAAGTTTTTATATAGTGCCTTTTATACTTTTTCCAATGACGCGGTCATGGATTTTTTTGAAAATCAGGGCATGCCCTATAAAATAGAACGAGGCAACCGTGCCTTTCCGGTATCGGATCATGCATCTGATGTCATCCGTGCGCTGGAGCGTGCCATGAAAGAACAGGGCGTGCGCATCCGTTTACATACAAGGGTCCGTAGTCTGATCTTGGCGGATGATAGGGTGACTGGTGTACTTTTGGCAGATGGTTCTAAGATCATGGCAGACAGCCTGATCCTTGCGACCGGCGGGCTGTCTTATCCGACGACCGGATCGACCGGCGATGGTCATAGCATGGCAAAAAACTGTGGGCACAAAATCGTTACACCTAGACCGGCACTGGTGCCACTGACGACGAAAGAGGAATATATCCTGCGGATGCAGGGACTTTCTTTAAAAAATGTTTCCTTGAAGATCAAGGATGGCAAAAAAGTTATTTATGATGCTTTTGGCGAGATGCTTTTTACACATTTTGGTGTGAGTGGACCTCTGGTCTTATCTGCCAGTTCTGTATTGAGCCGGCATTTCCCGAGAGAATATCAGGCTTATATCGATCTAAAACCGGCGCTTTCCGAAGATGTCTTAAATGAGCGCTTGTTGCGGGAATTTTCAGAGCGTCCGAACCAGCACATCAAGGCGGTTTTCCAACAATTACTACCTGCAAAAATGATACCGGTTATGATAGAATTGTGTCAGATATCCATGGACAAACCGGTCAATGCCATCACGAAAGAGGAGCGTAGGCATCTGGTCGGGCTCTTTAAGGCATTTCCTTTTACCATCACCGGTACACGGGGCTTTCAGGAAGCCATCATTACCCAGGGCGGTGTTTCGGTTAAGGATATCGATCCGGCGACTATGGAATCCAAGCGGATCAAGGATCTTTATCTGGTTGGTGAACTGCTGGATCTGGATGCACTGACCGGAGGTTACAATTTACAAATTGCCTGGTCAACGGGATATTTGGCTGGGATTAGTATAAAATAAAGGTGGAAAGATTATGAGTATGAATATTGCAATTGACGGACCGGCAGGCGCTGGAAAAAGCACGATCGCAAAGAGAGTGGCAAAAGAATTGGGATTTATCTATGTCGATACCGGGGCAATGTACCGTGCTATGGCACTCTACATTTTGCGCCACGGTGTCAATGAAAAAGAAGAAAGTGCGGTTGCGGCAGTCTGCAATCGAATCGACGTGGCACTGCGCTATGTGGATGGCAATCAAATGGTCCTTTTGTGCGGAGAAGATGTATCTGCAGAGATCCGCAAGGAAGAAGTGGGCAATATGGCTTCCGTGACAAGTGTTTATCCTTGCGTGCGTCAAAAACTTTTGTCTTTGCAACAGGATTTGGCAGCGCGTGAAGATGTCATCATGGATGGCAGGGATATCGGCACCTGTGTCCTGCCGGATGCACCTCTCAAGATCTATCTGACCGCAAGTGTTGAGACAAGGGCAAAGAGACGATATCAGGAATTGCAGGAAAAGGGGCAGACCTGTGATCTGACAGAGATCATGAAGGATATTGAAGACCGCGATTACCGAGACATGCACCGCGAGATTTCTCCGCTTGCACAGGCAGAGGATGCCATTCTGGTAGATTCATCGGATATGACGATCGAGGAAGTGGTAGCAAAGATCACAGACCTTGCGAAGGAGCGTATGGCATGAAGGTGACATTGGCAAAGAGCGCAGGTTTTTGCTTTGGCGTGAAAAGGGCTGTGGATATGGTCTATGAGCAGATCGAGGATGCAAAGGAAAGACCCATTTATACCTATGGTCCTATTATCCACAATGAAGAAGTGGTAAATGAACTTGCCGAAAAAGGTGTCCGGGTCATTGCAGAGGACGAAGATCTGCATGGACTGGAACCGGGGACAGTCATCATCCGGTCTCATGGGGTGGGACGCAAGGTCAAGGAAGACTTGGAAAATGCAGGTTTTTCCATTGTGGATGCCACCTGCCCATTTGTGCAAAAGATCCACAGATATGTGGCAAAATATGCCGAAGACGGCTATTTTGTCCTGATCGTCGGAAGTGAGAGCCATCCGGAAGTACAGGGGATCGTCGGCTGGATGCCAAACGATTCTTATGCAGTTATTTCTACACCGCAAGATCTTGAGAATCTGGCTTTGGCGGGAGAAAAAATCTGTATTGTTTCACAAACGACATTTAACTACAATAAATTTCAAGAATTAGTTGAAATTATCCGAAAAAAAGGGTATGATATACTTGTTTTGAATACTATCTGTAATGCTACTGAGGAGCGCCAGAGCGAGGCTGCTACGATTGCAAGAGAAGTAGATGCCATGATCGTGATCGGCGGTAAGCACAGTTCCAATACGCAGAAGTTATTTGAAATATGCAAAAAAGAATGCCAAGATACTTACTATATACAGACAAAAGAAAATCTCGATTTGTCGGTACTTCAATCCATTAGCAACGTAGGTATTACCGCAGGGGCTTCTACCCCAAACAAAATTATTGAGGAGGTTCAAAAGATATGTCAGAAATGAGTTTTGAACAAATGTTAGAAGAATCATTTAAAACAATAAGAAATGGAGAGGTAGTTGAAGGTACCGTTATCAATGTTAAGCCTGATGAGATCGCTGTAGACATTGGATACAAATCAGACGGAATCATCCATCGTAGCGAATACACAAACGAATCAAACGTTGACTTGACACAAGTTGTATCTGTTGGTGACAAGATTGATGCTATGGTCATCAAGGTAAACGATGGTGAAGGGCAGGTTGCACTTTCTTACAAGAGACTTGCGGCTGAAAAGGGCAACAAGCGTCTGGAAGAAGCATTTGAAAATCATGAAGTACTTACCGCTAAGGTAGCACAGGTATTAAACGGTGGTCTTAGCGTTGTTATTGACGAAGCAAAGATTTTTATTCCAGCCAGCCTTGTATCAGACACTTATGAGAAGGATCTGAACAAGTACAATGGTCAGGAGATTTCATTTGTTATCACAGAGTTTAATCCTAGAAGAAGACGTATTATCGGTGATAGAAAGCAGTTATTGGTTGCTGAAAAGGAAAAACTTGCAGAAGAATTATTCGCAAGAATCCATGTTGGCGATGTTGTAGAAGGCACTGTTAAGAACGTGACAGATTTCGGCGCATTCATCGATCTTGGCGGAGCAGACGGACTTCTACATATCTCTGAGATGTCTTGGGGCAGAGTTGAGAACCCTAAGAAGGTATTCCATGTGGGAGATCAGGTTAAGGTATTCATCAAGGATATCAACGACAAGAAGATCGCCCTTTCTATGAAGTTTGAAGATCAGAATCCTTGGAAGAATGCTGCTGAGCGTTTTGCAGTTGGCACGATCGTTACCGGAAAGGTTGCAAGAATGACAGATTTCGGTGCATTTGTTGAACTTGCTCCTGGTGTAGACGCACTTCTTCATGTATCACAGATCGCAAAGGAACACATCGACAAGCCTTCTGATGTTCTTTCTGTTGGACAGGAAGTAGAAGCAAAGATCGTAGAGTTCCGTGAGGAAGACAAGAAGATCAGCCTGAGCATGAAAGCACTTCTTGCAACACCGGAAGAAGACAAGGCTGATGATGATGCAGAGTTCGCTGACGTTGACATCGCCGCAGTAGCAAATGAAATGGAAGAGACAGAAGAGTAATTCTTTTCCACTTGGGGACATATAAGTATGGATGATTATGAATCTTTCAAGAAAGCGGTATATTCGCTGACAAAGATTGACCTCAGTTCCTATAAAGAAAAACAGATGCGCAGACGTATCGATTCTCTGGTGCGAAAACGCAAATGTACATCTTATGATGCTTATGTCAAGTTGTTGAAGTCAGATCCGGTCGTCTTTGAGGAGTTTGTCAACTTTCTGACGATTAATGTGTCAGAGTTTTATCGTAATCCGGAACAATGGGAGTTACTGGTGCGGGAATTTGTGCCGGAACTCATTAAGAAGTTCGGAACCAATTTACATATCTGGTCAGCAGCCTGTTCTACAGGTGATGAGCCGTATTCGCTGGTCATGGCTTTATCCAAGCATTTGGATCTGAGCAAGATCAAAATCACGGCGACGGATATCGACAAACAGGTGATCGCGACAGCCAAGGTTGGACTGTATTCCGAAAAGAGTATTGCTAATGTGCCGGATGAGTTCAAACGTAGATATTTTACCAAGGTAGGAAATTCTTATCAGATTTCGGAGCAGATCAAAAAGTGTGTGGATTTCAGAGAACACAACTTATTATCAGATCCGTATCCGAGAGATTGCCACATGATCGTGTGCCGCAATGTATTGATCTACTTTACAGAAGAAGCCAAGAATGAGGTTTATGAGAAATTTGCAAAATCTCTAAAAAATGGTGGCATTCTCTTTATCGGCAGTACAGAGCAGGTGACAGATTATAAGGGCATGGGCTATAGGCGTAGATATTCTTTCTACTACGAAAAAGGTCAGGAATAAAATAAAGATCCTAACTTCCTCTGGGAGGTTAGGATCTTTTTTACGATTGCATATTCCGCAGAATTCCCTGCTGTATAAGAATAATCAATTTAGGAGACAGGAAATGTAGCGGGCGATGAAGGTCTCATTCACATAGGATTTTTGGTATGGGATGAAGGACTTTTTATCCTTGTATGCTCTGGCAAAGAAATAGATGTCATCGTTGCATTCTAAAGTATCCGGCACCATGAGATAGGTGTCTACTTTGGCAATATAACACGTCGCCGGGGTGGCTTTCTGCTTTTTTTCTTTGGCAATATGGGATGCCAGTTCTTTGGGGATGACCATGTCTTCTTCCGGCAGGTAGACATAGGATTTTACATTCTGCAGAAAATGATACATTTTCTCGTGATAAAGAGAAATTGTCCCCTTGATGGTATCATCCTCAAAGATGATGTAATAATCATCCGTATGCAGGCGCAGGGGCGCGGGCAGACGTAAAGAAGTGGATGCGGTAAATGTGAGTTCCTGTTTTTGCACACCCTGATAATCGGTATAGGTGGATTGGAAGAGATCTGTAATCCTTATCTGTATGTCCTTTAAGTAGGCATAGGATATGATGGGCAGGATCTCGACCATGCCAGCCACATCTTCGTAGTTATGTAGTTTCAAAAGCGTCAGAGCCTCGTCATCCGGCTCGCTAGAGTAAGACTGGTAGACGGCGATCAATTCGCCGCCGGAGTATTTGTCCTCGCGATGGATGCCAAGAAAGGATTCGATGGATTTTTGTCGGTATGATGGCAGATTTAAGATGGATTTCATGCTACGGCATGCCTTATAGATGTCAAAATGCTGTCCAGGCAACGAGTCAGTAGAAATTTGAAGTTTCCGGCAGCGGTCAAGAATAAATTTTTCATCAAAACGGATGCCGTTAAAGGAGATAAGACCTTGGAAATCTTTACATAGATCCAAAAAGGCTTCTAAGACCTTGGACTCCTCGGCAGGGGTCTCTGCAAAGTATTGCAGTAAGGTGATCTCCTTGCTCTTGTGATAGGCACAGCCGATCAGATATATGGTGTTATTTTTTGCTGAAAGACCCGTGGTCTCGAGATCAAATAGGAGTTGATCTTCCTGCCAAAAGTCCAGTTCTTGATAGCGGGGCGTATAAGTATAGGTGTCTGTAAATGTAAGCATAAGAGTCTCCTTTTGGTTAAAATTTTAACAGACAAAGCCTGTATATTCCATAGTATAACACATATGGAAAAGGTACTCAAAAAGATACAAAAAGATGTGTTTGTATGTCTTGATTTGTTTGCAAAAGTGATATAATGTATTCAAAGTGTGTAATCACATAAGTATCGAAAGAAAGAGGGGTACAGTTCATGGGCCTAAAGACATTTAAGGGCGGCGTTCATCCTAAGGATGGCAAAGACTTATCCAAGTCCAAGCCGATTAAAGAATTGCTGCCGGAAGGAGAATTAGTCTTTCCTTTATCTCAGCATATTGGTGCTCCAGCGACACCTATCGTTGCTGTTGGCGATGCTGTATTAAAAGGGCAGAAGATTGCAGAGGCAGGTGGCTTTGTGTCATCTCCAATCTACTCATCTGTTTCAGGAACAGTCAAGGCGATCGAGCCGAGACGTGTAACTGTTGGTGATATGGTCAATTCCATTATTATCGAGAGCGACGGTGAGTTCAATGAGGTTACCTACGAAGAAACGGAAGATGTGACCAAACTTTCTAATGAAGAGATCATTGGAAAGATCAAGGAAGCCGGCGTTGTCGGTATGGGTGGTGCAGGGTTCCCAACCCATGTCAAGTTGTCTCCGAAGGAGCCGGACAAAATCGAGTATATTATTGCAAACTGCGCAGAGTGTGAACCATATTTGACATCCGATTATCGTAGAATGATCGAAGAACCGGAAAAGTTGGTCGAAGGTATGAAGATTATCTTACAGTTGTTTCCACATGCTAAGGGTATCTTTGGTGTTGAAGACAACAAGCCGGATTGTATCGAAAAATTACAGACACTGGTTGCAGGAGAGACCCGTATGGAAGTTTGTCCATTGCAGACAAAGTACCCACAGGGTGGTGAGCGTCAGTTGATCTTTGCTACCACAGGTAGAAGCATCAATTCAAAGATGTTGCCGGCAGATGCAGGCTGTATCGTTGATAACGTAGAGACTATGGTCGCTATCTATAACGCAGTACGTTTTGGACGTCCGCTGACCAACCGTATTTTCACAGTTACCGGTGATGCGGTATGTGAGCCGAGAAACTTCTATATCAGCATTGGTACAAGTTACAGTCAGTTGTTAGAGGCAGCAGGCGGTCTGGTAGCACCAGCGAAAAAGATGATCGCCGGTGGCCCGATGATGGGATTTGCTTTATTTGGTGTAGATGTTCCTACAACAAAGACAACTTCAGCCTTGCTTTGCATGACAGACGATGAGGCTTCCAAGTATGAGACAACCGCCTGCATCAACTGTGGACGTTGTGTAGAGGCTTGTCCTGAGGCTTTGGTTCCATCCAGACTTGCAGATTACTCTGAACACAAGCAGATGGATAAATTTGAAGAATGGTATGGTCTTGAGTGTGTAGAATGTGGCAGTTGCAGTTATGTATGCCCGGCACGCAGACCTTTGGCACAGTCAGTCAAGACAATGAAAAAGTTTGTTCTTGCTGAAAAGAGAAAGAAAAATTAGGAAGGGGTGAATCTTGTGAGTGATTTATTAAACGTTACATCTTCGCCACACGTTAGAGATAAAATGGATACCCAGAAGATCATGGCATTGGTAGTGATTTCCTTGCTTCCGGCATCTATTTTCGGTATCTGCAATTTTGGATTGCATGCACTGGTATTAATCCTTGTGACGATCGCGTCATGTGTGGCTTCTGAGTGGATCTACGAAAAGATTGTACATAAAAAGAGCACGATCAATGATCTGAGTGCAGTTGTTACAGGACTTCTGTTAGCACTCAACTTACCACCGACATTACCATGGTGGCAGGCAGTTCTTGGCGGTGTATTTGCTATTGTTATTGTCAAGATGTTATTTGGAGGACTGGGACAGAACTTCATGAACCCGGCTCTGGGAGCAAGATGCTTCCTTTTGATCTCCTTTACCGGATCTATGACAACCTTTACCTATGATGGTGTGACAGGTGCAACACCACTTGCTGCTTTAAAGGCAGGCGAGAGCGTTGATACCATGTCAATGCTTCTTGGTACGACAGCCGGAACCATTGGTGAGACATCTGTTATCGCACTTTTGATCGGTGCGATTATCCTGATCTTATTCGGGGTTATCGATCTTCGTATTCCGGGATCTTATATCCTTACTTTCGCCATCTTTGTATTGATTTTTGGCGGACATGGATTTGATATGAACTATCTGGTGGCACAGTTATGTGGTGGTGGTCTTATGCTTGGTGCCTTCTTTATGGCAACCGACTATGTGACTTCACCGATCACACCAAACGGTAAGATCCTCTATGGTATCGTTCTCGGTATCCTGACCGGTATCTTCCGTATCTTTGGTGCATCCGCAGAAGGTGTTTCCTATGCAATCATCTTCAGTAACCTTTTGGTTCCTTTGATCGAGCGCATCACAATTCCAAGAGCCTTTGGCGTTGTCAAAGAGAAGGGAGGCAACAAATAATGAATAAATTAGTAAAAGACGCATTAGTCCTTACTGCAATTACTCTTATTGCCGGTGTCTGCCTTGGTGGTGTATATGAGATCACAAAGGATCCAATTGCAAAGGCACAGGAGTCTGCAACCCAAGAGTCCTACAAGGCTGTGTTTGCAGATGCTGCATCCTTTGAAGATTTAGAAGGTTTTGATGCTGATGCAGCAACAAAGATCGCTGCTGATGCAGGTTATACAGATGATGATATTACAAATTGCGTGGTCGCAAAAGATGATGCAGGGCAGGCAATCGGTTATGTTATCACGATCACATCTCATGCCGGATACGGCGGAGACATCACATTCTCTATGGGTGTGACAAATGATGGTACTTTAAATGGTTATTCCATTACAGATATTAGTGAGACAGCAGGTCTTGGTATGAAGGCAAAGGAAGATGGCTTTATGAGCCAGTTTGCAGGCATCCCGGCACAGATCTTGGAAGTGACCAAGTCTGGCAAGACAGCCGATACAGAGATCGAAGCCATCAGTGGCGCAACGATCACATCAAAGGCTGTTACCTATGGTGTCAATGCTGGTCTTACTTATTACAACAGCCTTGTAGGAGGTGCGTCAAATGAATAAGATCGTAGAACGTTTACAGAACGGTATTATCAAAGAAAATCCTACCTTCGTCCTGATGCTTGGTATGTGTCCGACACTTGCTGTTACCACATCCGCCATCAACGGACTTGGTATGGGACTTTCCACAACCGTTGTACTTGTTATGTCCAACTTTATGATTTCCTTATTGAGACATATTATCCCGGATCGTGTACGTGTGCCGGCATTTATCGTTATCGTTGCATCTTTTGTAACGATCGTACAGTTCTTGGTACAGGGATTTATTCCAAGCCTCTACTCAGCACTTGGTATCTATATCCCGCTTATCGTAGTAAACTGTATCATCTTAGGAAGAGCAGAGTCATATGCTTCTAAGAATCCTGTCATTCCGTCTATCTTTGACGGACTTGGTATGGGACTTGGATTTACCGTAGGTCTTACCTCTATCGGTATCGTGCGTGAGATTCTTGGAGCAGGTCAGATCTTTGGCTTCCAGATCCTTCCGCTGGCAGATGCTGCATCAGGAAAAGCAGGTTATACACCGATCACTATTTTTGTTCTTGCTCCTGGAGCATTCTTCGTACTGGCATTCTTGATCGCACTTATGAATGTGATCCGTGCAAATGCAGAGAAGAAGGGAAAACATATCGCCCCGGCTACCGGATGTCTTGCGGGAGACTGTGAGTCTTGTGGTATGGGATCTTGCTCAGGTAAGTCTAATGTCAGCGTAGCAAAGGCAGAAACAAAGACAGAAGCAAAAGAAGAAGCAAAGGATAAGGAATAGGAGGAAGAGCAATGAAAGAATTACTTTTGATTTTGGTTGCATCTGCAATCGTAAATAACGTAGTGCTTAGCCAGTTCCTTGGACTGTGTCCTTTCCTTGGCGTTTCCAAGAAGATTGAGACAGCTGCCGGTATGGGCGGTGCCATCATTTTCGTTATTACCATTTCAAGTTTTGTAACAGGACTTATTTATAAGTTTATTTTGGAGCCGACTGGATTTTCCTATTTGCAGACGATCGTATTCATCCTTGTGATTGCTGCTTTGGTTCAGTTTGTTGAGATGTTCTTAAAGAAGCAGATCCCTGCACTGTATCAGTCACTTGGTGTATATCTGCCACTGATCACAACAAACTGTGCTGTACTTGGTATCGCACTTAAGAACGTAACCAAGGGATACAATATTTTAGAGGGCGTGATCAATGGATTTGGTACCGCAGTTGGCTTTACCATCGCTATCGTGATCATGGCCGGTATCCGTGAAAAGATTGAATTCAATGATATTCCAAAGCCTTTTAAGGGATCTGCCATCGTTGTTGTTACAGCTGGACTCATGGCAATCGCATTCTTTGGATTTTCAGGAATTATTAAGTAGGAGGGCTGACAGATGAGCGTAACAGGAGTTATTGTAGCCGCTGTCATTGTCGGCTGCACAGGATGTTTGATGGGATTTTTCTTATGCTTTGCATCAGAAAAGTTCAAAGTTGAAGTAGACGAAAGAGAAGAAGCAATTATTGGTGTTCTGCCGGGAAATAACTGTGGTGGATGTGGTTATGCCGGATGTTCCGGTCTGGCTGCTGCCATTGTCAAAGGTGAAGCACCGGTCAATGGCTGTCCGGTCGGTGGCGCAGCAGTCGGAGCCAAGGTTGGCGAGATCATGGGCGTTGCTGTTGAAGATAGCGTCAAGCAGGTTGCTTTTGTAAAATGTGCCGGTACATGTGAAAAGGCCGGTAAGGACTATGAGTATGCCGGTGTAGAAGACTGTCAGGCAATGGCATTCGTACCGGGTGGTGGTCCGAAGTCTTGTAATTATGGATGTATGGGATTTGGTTCCTGCGTAAAGGCTTGTCCTTTTGATGCTATCCATATCGTAGACGGTATTGCAAAGGTGGATCCGGAAGCATGTAAGGCTTGTGGTAAGTGCGTGAGCACCTGCCCGAAGCATTTGATCGAACTGGTTCCTTACGAGGCTACGACATTAGTACAGTGTAGTTCTAAGGACAAGGGCAAAGATGTTATGAAGGCATGTTCGGTTGGATGTATCGGATGTCATCTTTGTGAGAAGAACTGTGAGCATGATGCCGTACATGTCATTGACAATGTGGCATACATCGATCAGGAGAAGTGCGTAGGCTGTGGTGTCTGTGCACAGAAATGTCCGAAGAAGATCATTCTTTCCAAGTAAGAACATCTTTTTTAGAAAGCGTTTCGAAAAATAATAAAACGGGTAGGATAGACCACAAGTGTCTTTCCTATCCGCTTTTTTACTTTATCACTATATTATAATTCTGATCTAATACTTCAAAAGGAATGGTTTTTCCAATGCCGGAAGTGTATTGGATGGATCCATCGCTTGTTACAAAAATGGCTTCTACATCGGAAAGGCTTTCTATATAGGCAAGCCCGTCGTCAAGTCCCATGAGAAAGACCGTCGTGCTTAAGGCATCACAGGTAAGAGAGTCATGGCTGATGATGGTCACGGAATCCAGATCATTGTCACAAGGATAACCGGTGGAAAGATTCAGGATGTGATGGTAACGCTTGCCATCTACTTCAAAGTATCTTTGATAGGTGCCGGAGGTGACGACCGAGTCGTCGGTGACTTTTACTGTGGCAAGTGCCGTTCCGTCCTCGGAAAATGGTTTTTGAATGGCGATCGTATAAGATTTTTCATCGCCTTTCTTGGGACCGACACACAAGACATTGCCCCCCAGATTGATCAGCCCACTTTGAATACCCTGGTCATTCAGGTAGGCTTTCATCTGATCAGCGATGTAGCCTTTGGCGATACCGCCAAGATCTATGGCAGTATTGGGGTCTGTCAGGCTGACTTCATTGCCATCTATGACAATATTTTGGTAATTGATACTGGAAAGGGCTTCCCGGATGGCTTCCTCCGATGGGATTTCCTTGGAAGATGATTCGGAGAAATCCCAAAGGGAAGATAATTTTCCGACCGTGATATCAAACATGCCATTGCTGGACTTGCTGTAAGCAATACCGGCATTTAGGATGTCGATCGTCTCATCGCTGACATCTACGGCTTGTCCTTCGCTATGATTGATCTTCCAGATGTCCGTGCCTTCCTTCTGGGCACTGAAAAGATTCTCATATTTTTCTGCAATGGAAAAGCAGTGATCCAGTTCCTTTTCATAGGACGCATCATATAAGGTAATGGTTATGACCGTATCAAAATAAAAGCCCGTCTTAGAGATCGGCTCTATCGTCTTCCCACACCCGCCCAGTGAGAGCGAGGTCAAAAAGAGGCAAAAAGATAAGCCGACTGCATGTAATTTTTTCATGGTAAACACCTCATTTTTATCGTCCTATTATGATAGCATAAATGAATTGCATAAAAAAGAGATATTCGCTATAATTACATTGGTTTATTAGGGATTTGGAAGGATAGAATCTTATGAAGAAAAATAGATTTAAAAATAAGAAGAGGATCGTTGTCAAGATCGGGTCTTCTTCTTTACAACATAAAAAAACAGGGCAGTTGGATTTTATCAAACTGGAAAAACTGGTCAGGGAACTTTGTGACCTGAAAAATCAGGATATTGATGTCTGTCTGGTATCTTCCGGTGCTATCGCCGTCGGACGAAAGATGCTTGGTATTACCAAGCGCCCCAAGAACCTTTCGACCAAGCAGGCATGCGCTGCGGTAGGACAGTCCAGTCTCATGATGACCTATCAAAAACTTTTTGCGGAATACCACCAGCAATGCGGTCAGGTTCTGATGACCAAAAAGACCATGATTGATAACGTATCCCGCAAAAATGCACAGAATACTTTTGAAGAACTTTTTCGTCTGGGTGTGATTCCGGTCGTCAATGAGAATGACACGGTAAACACCTATGAGATTCAGTTTGGTGACAATGATTCACTGGCTGCGATTGTTGCCTCTTTGATTGGTGCGGATCTTTTGATCCTGCTTTCTGATATTGACGGTCTGTTTACGGCTGATCCCAAGACAGATCCGGAGGCAAAATTGGTTGACGTGGTAGAACAGTTGGATGAAAAGTATCTGCATATGGCAAGTTCTAAGGCAGGCAGTGATGTGGGAACCGGAGGTATGACGACCAAACTCAATGCTGCGCGGATCGCGACCTATTCCGGTGCGGATATGATCATCGCTAATGGTAAGGATGTGGGTATCCTGCATCAGATACTTGAGGATGATTTTGTTGGAACCGTCTTTAAAGCGGACATAAAGGATGATTTTTTTATCGCAGATTTTATAGAGGAGAATATGAACTAATGACTGAGGAAAAGATTGCAAGGATCAATGCATTATATAAAAAGTCCAAGGCAGAGGGACTGACAGAGGAAGAGGCAAAGGAACAACATGTACTCCGCCAGGAATATCTGGATAATGTGAGAAAGAATCTGAGAAATCAGTTAAACAATATTGATGTCAAAGAAGCAGATGGAACGATCGTTAATCTGGGAGAAAAATACGGCAAGAAGCATGAATAAGCAGGAACTGCGAAAAGAACTCAAAAAAAGGCGGAATGCCCTGCCACAAGATGTGCGAGAGGCTTATAGCAGACAGATCTGCCAAAACCTCTTGGATCTGCCTATGATAAAGGAAGCAGATCTTATCTATGTATATAGTGCTATCGGATCTGAGGTATCTTTGCAGACACTGATCGAAGATGCTTTGCTGCAAAATATGATGATAGGCATGCCCAAGGTCTTTGGCGATGAGATGAAGTTTTTTGCCATCCAAAAACTGTCAGACCTAAGAGAAGGAGCCTTTGGTATCTTAGAACCGCAGGCGCGTGCTGAGAACCTTTTGACGGGCAATCAAGGCATATGTTTAGTTCCGGGACTTGGCTTTGATGCCACAGGCGGCAGGATCGGCTATGGCAAAGGTTATTACGACAGATATTTACAGGCATTTCCGGGGCTGATACGCATCGGATGCTGCTTTGAGGAACAGTTGGTAGAAAGCATTCCAAAAGAGGTGCAGGATGTATCCATGGATTATCTGATGACGACATCCGGTCTTTTGGTGTGCAAGGGAAATGAGGAGAGAGCATGAGTGATTTAAAACAATTAGGATGTCTGGCGAAAGAGGCATCCAGAGTTTTAGCGACCATGGGAACCAATGAGAAGAACCATGCACTGGCAATGGTTGCAGATGGTCTGGAAGCGGATTCGGCAGAAATCTTGGCAGAAAACGAAAAGGACATGGAAAAAGGCAGAGAAGGCGGTATGCCGGAGGGACTTTTGGATCGCCTGCTCCTGACACCGTCCCGCATCAAGCAGATGGCAGAGGGTTTGCGTCAGGTCGTCGCCTTGGAGGATCCGATCGGAGAAGTCCTTTCCATGAGAGATCGTCCGAATGGTCTGACCATCGGCAAAAAACGTGTACCGATCGGTGTAGTCGGTATGATCTACGAGGCAAGACCAAATGTTACGGCAGATGCTTTTGGCCTCTGTTTTAAGACCGGCAATGCCGTGATCTTAAAAGGCGGCAGTGATGCCCTTTACTCGAATATGGCAATGGTTGCCAGTATCAAACGAAGCCTGAAAAAGGCAGGGGTGACAGAACATGCCTTAGAACTCATTACCGATACGGATCGCGAGGTTACCAACCAGTTCATGAAGATGAACGAATATCTGGATGTTCTTATTCCGCGTGGGGGTGCAGGGCTTATCCGTGCCGTGGTAAACAATGCAACTGTCCCTGTCATTGAGACCGGAACCGGAAATTGTCATATTTATGTGGATGAGACCGCAGATCTTTCCATGGCAGTAGACATCATCGAAAATGCCAAGACACAGCGTATCGGAGTCTGCAACGCCTGCGAATCCCTTGTGATCCATAAGGATGTGGCAGAAAAAGTCCTTCCTATGATAAAGACAAGATTATTTGCCCACAATGTTGAGATCCGTGGGGATGCCAGGGCAAAGAACATCTGTCCGGATATTGCTATGGCAAATGATGAGGATTGGGGAACGGAATATCTGGATTACAAGATTTCCGTCAAGATCGTGTCGGATATCGATCAGGCAATCGCTCATATCAACAAGTATAATACCGGACATTCGGAAGCCATCATCACGCAGGATTATAACCATGCCCAGAAATTCTTAAATGAGATTGATGCAGCATGCGTCTATGTCAATGCGTCTACCCGTTTTACGGATGGCTTTGAATTTGGATTTGGCGCAGAAATCGGTATCAGCACACAAAAACTGCATGCTAGAGGACCGATGGGATTAGAGGCGCTTACCAGCACAAAATATATTATTTACGGGAATGGACAGATACGTCCATAGCCTTTTGAAGGAGAATAACTTTATGATAAGATTAGAAGATGTGCTTTCGGAAGACACGATTCCTGCTACCGAAGTAGAAAGACAGTATTATTTTATTGACGTAGCAAAGCAGATTCTGGAGGATAAGGAAAAGGAAGCCGGACGTAAACTGACTTTTTGTGTCAATACTTTTGGCTGCCAGATGAATGCCAGAGATTCCGAAAAACTGATCGGTATTTTAGAGCAGGTCGGCTATGTGCAGGCGGACTCCGAGGATGCGGATTTCGTACTTTACAATACCTGTACCGTGCGTGAAAATGCCAACAACAAGGTTTATGGACATTTGGGCTATCTGCACAATAAGAAAAAGAAAAATCCCCATATGATGATCGCCCTGTGTGGTTGTATGATGCAGGAAGAGCATGTGGTTGAGACCATCCGCAAGAAATATCGTTTTGTCGATCTGGTCTTTGGTACACATAATATTTACAAATTTGCAGAACTTTTGGTTCGGTCACTTTTATCCGAGTCTATGATTGTTGACATCTGGAAAGATACCGACCAGATCGTAGAAGACCTGCCGATAGAGAGAAAATACAGTTTCAAATCCGGTGTCAATATCATGTTTGGCTGCAATAATTTTTGCAGTTACTGTATTGTACCTTATGTCCGGGGCAGGGAACGTAGCCGTAAACCGTTGGATATTATCCGTGAGATTGAAAAACTGGTCGCAGACAGCGTGGTAGAAGTCATGCTCTTGGGACAGAATGTCAATTCCTACGGAAAGAATTTGGACGAGCCGGTGACCTTTGCCCAGTTGTTGGAGCAGGTGGAGCAGATCGAGGGCTTGGAACGTATCCGCTTTATGACATCCCATCCAAAGGATTTATCCGATGAACTGATCGAAGTTCTGGGAAGATCCAAAAAGGTTTGTAAACACTTACATCTGCCACTGCAATCCGGCAGCAGCAAGATCTTACAAAAGATGAACCGCCATTACACCAAGGAAGATTATCTAACTCTGGTGGATAAGATCCGTGCGGCAGTGCCGGATATGGCGATCACAACCGATATCATTGTCGGATTTCCGGGCGAGACGGAGGAAGATTTCTTGGAGACCTTAGATGTCGTAGAAAAGGTGCGCTATGACAGTGCCTTTACTTTCATCTATTCCAAGCGAACCGGTACACCTGCTGCATCCATGGACGATCAGATCCCGGCAGATGTGGTAAAAGACCGTTTTGACCGATTGCTCACCCGTGTGCAGGCAATCTCCGCAGAAAAAGCAAAGATCTACGAGGGCAAGACAGTAGATGTGTTGGTAGAAGAAGTCAACCAGCATGATGCCAGCCTGATGACCGGACGCATGAGCAATAACTCTACCGTACATTTTCCGGGAGACGCTAGCCTGATCGGGCAGATCCTTCCGGTAAAACTGGTAGAGTGTAAAGGATTTTACTATATTGGAGAGCAGGTTTGATGAGACAGCACTTTGGTAAAAGAGATTGGATCCTGCTGGGAGTCTTAGCAATCATTGCTATCGGTATCTGGGGCTATACGAGCTTTTGGCAAAAGGAAAGTGCAGAAAAAGCCATTGTCACGCTGGATGGTGAGACCTATGGTACTTATGATCTAAAAAAAGACCAGACGATCGAGATCAAAAAGGATGGCGCCGTATGCAATGTCCTTTGTATTCAGGATGGAGAGATCTTTATGCAGGATGCCACCTGTCCGGACAAACTCTGTGAAAAGCAGGGAAAAAAGAGTCACGATAAGGAAACGATCATCTGCCTTCCCAATAAGGTAGTCGTCACGGTGGTCTCTGCGGATACATCCGGGATCGACTCGGTGGCAAACTAGAGGTGGATATGAGAAAAAAAGTCGCATTGCTGGGTGTTTTTTTAGCACTGGCTTTGATCTGTAGTTATATTGAATCCCTGATCCCTTTTTATTTCGGGGTACCGGGCATGAAACTGGGACTAACCAATATTGTCGTTGTGCTTCTTCTCTATTTTTATGGGACAAAAGAGGCACTGGTGGTATCTTTCATGCGTATTTTGCTTGCTGGTTTTATGTTTGGAAATGCCTTTAGCATCCTCTATAGCCTGGCAGGTGGACTGCTCAGTCTGTTTGTCATGGCGCTTTTAAAAAAGACAGGCTGGTTTCATATGATCGCCGTCAGTATCTGTGGAGGGATAACTCATAATCTGGGGCAGATCTTAGTGGCTATGGTGGTCGTCAAAAACTATTATATCTTTGGCTATTTTCCCTTCCTTTTTGTCGGTGGCTGGATCACGGGACTTTTGATCGGACTTTTAGCCCAGGAAATCTATACGAGAACAAAACATTTTATAAGATGATGGAGAAACTATGTATTCCTATATTTCAGGTCAATTAGTTGAAGTAAATGAAGAAACAATCGTGGTGGATAATCATGGAATCGGCTATGAATTTTTTATACCCAAGTCTGTGATCTACCAGTTGCCAAATGTGGGTGGCAATGTCAAGATCTATACCTATTTGTATGTAAGAGAAGATGCCATGCAGTTTTTTGGTTTCCGCACCAAGGAAGAACTGGCTCTTTTTAAACTCTTGATCGGCGTCAACGGGATCGGACCCAAGGGGGCTTTGGCAGTACTTGGTGTCTTAAGTGCGCAGGATCTGCGCTTTGCCATATTGGCAGAGGATGCCAAGGCGATCGCGGCAGCACCGGGGATCGGTTCTAAGACAGCCCAGCGTGTTATCATTGACCTCAAAGACAAGATCGATAAGATCGCACCGGCGGGCAGTGCCAGTGGCATTCCGGTAAATGATGGTGTCTCTGCAATCAAGACGGATGTGATCGATGCCATGACCTCACTCGGTTACTCGGCATCTCAGGCACTGCGTGCCATGGAAGATATGGAGATCACGGAGGAAGATACCGTGGAAGTGGTCTTGAAAGAAGTCTTAAAGAAAATGTCTTTTTTATAGGAGCAGGATATGGAAAAGCGTGTTATTTCAACAGAAGTTCTGACAGAAGAACGCAGTGTGGAATCCTCCCTTCGTCCGGTCAAATTGGCGGAATATGTCGGGCAGGATCGCATCAAGGATAATTTAAAAGTATATATCGAAGCGGCAAAGAACCGTGGAGAAGCACTGGATCATGTGCTTTTCTATGGACCGCCGGGACTTGGTAAGACGACCCTTGCCTGTATTATTGCAAGTGAGATGGGTTCCAACATCAAGATCACATCCGGTCCTGCCATTGCAAAGACAGGTGATATGGCATCAATTCTATCCAACCTGCGCGAGGGGGATGTCTTATTTATTGATGAGATCCATCGTCTGAACAAGCAGGTGGAGGAATTTTTATATACCGCCATGGAAGATTATGCCATGGATGTTTTGATCGGCAAAGAAAATTCAGCCAAATCCGTGCGTATTGAATTGCCACGCTATACGCTGGTGGGAGCGACGACAAGAGCAGGACTTTTGTCGGCACCGCTTCGTGATCGTTTTGGGGTGGTACATCATCTGGAATACTACAGTGCAAAGGAGTTGCAGACTATTGTCTTGCAGTCGGCGGGAAAATTAAATGTCAAGATTGATGAAGATGGCGCCTACGAATTAGCAAGACGATCCAGAGGAACGCCGCGTATCGCAAACCGCTTTTTGCGCCGTGTGCGTGATTTTGCGGAGGTACGCTATGACGGTGTGGTGACAAAGGAAGTGGCTGCGGCGGCACTTGACCTTTTGGATGTGGATTCTATGGGCTTAGACCGCAATGACAGAAGGATCTTAGAGACCATCATCCGTAATTTTTCTGGTGGCCCGGTAGGTCTTGAAACCTTGGCGGCGACGATCGGCGAGGATTCGGGAACGATCGAGGATGTGATCGAGCCATATCTGGTCATGAACGGACTGATCATGCGGACGCCAAAGGGACGTGTGGCGACCAATCTGGCATATCAACAGTTGGGATTGGAAAAATAAGGGAATAGTCTTGTAATTCTAAAAATAACCCGATATAATAGATATATTGTAGACAGTAGGAGGAAGCGTTTTATGGCTGCGAAAAAAAGCGCGGAAGTCATTATTGATGGTAAGGTATATACCTTAAGTGGATACGAAGAAGAAGATTATCTGCAAAAAGTAGGTGCCTACATCAACAATAAAATAAGCGAGTTTAATGAGATGGAGGAGTTCCGTAGATTATCTGCGGATACCCGGAGTACGCTTCTTGCCCTCAATATTGCAGATGATTATTTTAAGGCAAAGGAATCTGTCGACAAATATCAGATGGATATGGATCAAAAAGAAAAAGAGATCTATGATCTCAAACATGACTTGATCGCAGATCAGATCAAGATCGAGAACTACGAGGAAAAGATCAAGGCTTTAGAAGCGGATAAGCAGGAATTGCTGGTCCAGAAATCCAAGTTGGAAGCATCGCTTGAAGATGCATTGCTTGGAGATATAGCGGAAGATAAGTAAGGACAGTGCGAACTGTCCTTTTTGTATAATAGAAAGAGGATGTATGAGAGCAAAAGAACTGGAACTATTGTCTCCGGCGGGGAATATAGAGATCTTTAAAAGTGTTGTCGATGCCGGGGCGGATGCGGTCTATTTTGGCGGCGATCTCTTTGGTGCCAGAGCCTATGCGAAGAATTTTAGTATAGAGGAAGGCGCAGAGGCTATCCGCTATGCGCATTTGTATGGCAGACAGGCATATCTGACGGTCAATACCCTTTTAAAAAATCTGGAGATCGAACGGGATTTATACAAGTATATACGTGCTTATTATGAGGCGGGGCTGGATGCAGTCATCGTGCAAGATATGGGCGTTTTTTCCATGCTCCGATCTTATTTTCCGGAACTGGCACTTCATGCCAGCACCCAGATGACACTTGCGGGCGCTGACGGAGCCGCTCTTTTACAAAAGCAAGGAGTTAGCCGTATTGTCACTTCGCGTGAGTTGTCAATTGCTGAGATCGCAGAGATCTACCAAAAGACCGGCATTGAGATCGAGACTTTTATCCATGGGGCACTTTGTGTCTGTTATTCCGGTCAGTGTCTGATGAGCAGTATGCTGGGTGGGCGCAGTGGCAATCGTGGGCGCTGTGCACAGCCATGCCGTCTGCCTTATGATCTGCTGGATGAGCATGGAAAGAAATTCAACATGCAGGGGCAGTATCTGCTCAGTCCAAAAGATCTCTGTGGCATAGATTATATCAAGGCATTGGCAGAGGCGGGCGTTTTTTCCTTTAAGATTGAAGGACGCATGAAGCAAAAGGAATATGCAACAGGTGTTGTTAGTTTATATCGCAAATATATGGATGCTTATCTGGAAGGCAGGAATCAGCCTGTCAGTAAGGCAGATCGCCAGAAAATCTTTGATCTGGGCAATCGCAAGGGCTTTACCCATGCCTATTTTACCCGGCAAAATGACCCGGATATGATTACCTACACCAATCCGTCCCATGAAAAGGCAGACCTTGCAGCCACGGAACCAGTGGCAGAAAAATTAGGCGTATCCGGCAGATGCTACTTACAGATCGGCTGTCCTGCCAGATTCTGTGTGTCATATCAGGGGTGGAAGCATGCAGCAAGTGTTGAAGTCTGTGGCGATGTGGTAGAGACTGCCGGTAAAACGCCGATCACAGAGGAACAGGTAGAGGCTAAATTAAAAAAGACAGGAAATACACCTTTTACTTTTACGGATTTGGAGATCACTTTGGATCCGGGAGCCTTTCTTCCCATGGGGCGTATCAATGAAATCCGTCGGAATGCCTTAGAAGCCTTACAGGAACAAATCGAAAAAGGGGCAGGCAAGAGAACACCGGCACTGCCGTTTGAAAAGTTGGAAATGCAAGAAAAAGGACAAAAGGCGGACGCTTTGCAGCATCTACTTGTCACCTGTCAGACTAAAGACCAGTATGCGTTTGCCTTAGAAAACGATTTGGTAAAAACAATCGGTCTGCCACTTGCCTTCTTTGTATGGGAGCAGGATAAGAGACTTTCTAAAGATGCATGTTTTGAAAAGGTGACAAGGATCTGCGAAAACGCACACGCAAAGAAGAAGGAAATCTATCTGCTAATGCCACCGATCTGCCGTAAAAAGGAAACGGATCTTTTGCGGACATGGGATTTCCTCTTTGCGGATTCCTATTTTGACGGCATGATCGCAGTCTCCTATGACGGACTGGGATTTTTGGAAAGCATAGCATATCCCAAGAAACGCGTGATCTTAGATCACAGACTATATACGTTTTCCGACCGGAGCCAGCAGGCTTTTGCGCAGATGGGCTATCCGTGCAATACAGCGCCTTTGGAACTCAATGCCAAAGAACTGCGCCACCGCTACAATGCAGGATCTTATATGTTAATCTATGGCAGGGTACCGCTCATGATCACGGCAAACTGTCAGAATGCAAATGCCGGAGGCTGCGACCATAGACCGCGGACATATTATCTGCAAGACCGCTACAAAGAGAGATTTCCGGTTAAAAACTGCTGTGCTTTTTGTTATAATGAGATATACAACAGCAAGATCTATCAGATCTTTTCTGAAAACAAGACCTTAGAGAACCTGGGCTTTTTCGGATATCGCATGGACTTTTCTTTTGAGACAAAAGAGGAGATGAAGCAGGTCTTAGTGCGATATGAGAATGCCTTTTACCATAAAGGTTTCAGCACAGAGGATGCTGGAGATGGTGGTAATTATACCAAAGGCCATTTTAAACGAGGAGTAGAATAATGGTTCATTTGATCGTTTCGGTGAGTCGCTTTTCCATGCTTTTTATGATAGCGATCTATACCTATTATTGTTTTGCAACACTGAAGAAGAATATTTCGGAGCGCAGACAGACGAGGCTTTACAAAAAACAGACGACCCTGATGTATGGGCTTTTGATCAATGCCAATTTGGTATTGTATCTGGTCATGCAGGATATCCGGGTCTTAGGGCTATGCCTTTGCGAGATCCTTTTGTTTGCCATCACGCTTTTGATCTATCAGAAGATCTATGCCCATGCCTCCAAGGCATTGGTAAATAATATGTGCATGCTGCTGGCAATCAGTTTTTTAATTTTGACAAGACTGGATATTGATAAGGCGATCAAGCAGTTTGCCTTTGCAGGCGTAGCGGTCGTGATCACCTGCTTTGTGCCGATTCTGGTTGCCAAGTTAAAGGTCTGGGATAAACTGGGCTTTTTATACGGTCTGATCGGTATCGGTGGGCTTGCTTTTGTATGCGTTGCAGCATCGACGACTTACGGTGCCAAACTCAGCATCAGCATCGGACCGGTCGTTTTGCAGCCATCAGAGTTTATCAAGATCTTATTTATCTTTTTCTCCGCATGTATGCTTTACAAATCGACCGAGTTTCATCATGTGGTAAAGGTAACGATCATAGCGGCACTGCATGTTTTGATCCTTGTGGCATCGCGTGATCTGGGTGGAGCGTTGATCTATCTGATCACCTATCTGGTTATGCTCTATGTGGCGAGTCGAAAGCCTATCTATATGGTTTTGGGACTTGGCTCCGGGGCATTAGCCTCTGTTGTGGCATATCATTTGTTTGCCCATGTCAGAGACCGTGTGATCGCCTGGAAAGATCCTTTGAGCGTGATCGACGACCAGGGCTATCAGATCTCGCAGTCCCTCTTTGCCATTGGTTCCGGCGGCTGGTTTGGCGTTGGTCTGGGACAGGGGATGCCGGATAAGATCCCGGTCGTAAAAACGGATTTTGTCTTTTCGGCGATTGCTGAGGAATTCGGCGTGGTATTTGCAATCTGTATCATCTTTATCTGCATTTCCTGTTTCCTTATGTTTTTCAATATCTCAATGCAGGTAAAGGACATCTTTTATAAATTGATCGCTCTGGGGATCGGTACCTTGTACGGCACGCAGGTCTTTTTAGCATTGGGTGGCGTGACAAAGTTCATACCGTCTACGGGAGTCACCCTGCCACTGGTAAGTTATGGTGGTAGTTCCCTGCTCAGCACGATCATATTATTTGCGATTATTCAGGGCTTGTATGTAATGCAGGTGGATGAAGGAGAGTCTGATGAAAGAATGGAACGCGCACGAAAGAAACGAAGATAAAGAAGTTGAGATCCTAGATTTCAACGATAGGCAGAAAAAGAAGCGCAGAGATAAAACAAAGACAAGTACAAGAGGGGAAAAATACGAGCAGGCACGTCAGACGCAGACACCAAGAAAGACAAAAAATGAGCGAAAGACGACGACACGCAACAAGGAGTATGCGATCATCACCTATGTCTTTCTGGCACTCTTTATCTGCATGACAGGCTGGATCATTTATTTTATGCAGTTTAAAAGCGAGGATTTTATCAATAACTCCTACAATGCGAGACTGGCAAAACTTTCTGATTATACCGTGCGGGGGGATATTCTTGCAAATGACGGTACGGTACTTGCTACGACAAGTGTGGATGAAGCAGGCAACGAGACGCGAAATTATCCTTATGGCAGTGTCTTTGCCCATGCTGTCGGGTACTCGGTCAACGGTATGTCGGGGGTGGAACTGGATGCTAACTATAATCTGCTCCGTTCCAATGCCTTTATCTTGACGCGTATTTTTAACGAGATCCGTGACCAGAAGAATCCGGGGGATGACGTTGTTACGACGTTGGATGTGTCCTTACAGCAGGCATGTTATGATGCCATGGGATCCCAGGATGGTGCGGCGATCGTCATTGATCCCGCGACCGGAAAGATCCTTGCCATGGTCTCCAAACCGGACTATGATCCCAATACCATCGCACAGAACTGGGATTCTTATGTGGCGGCAGATTCTGATTCTACGGTGCTTTTAAACCGTGCGACGCAGGGCTTGTATGCACCGGGATCGACCTTTAAGATCTTTACCTTGCTTTCTTATTTAAAGCAGGGCAATGATCCGAATGCATTTTCCTATGATTGTAATGGTAGCTTTGAATACAACAATTATGCCATGCATTGCTACAATAATAAGGCACACGGCAGTGAGAACCTCATGGATGCCTTTGGCAATTCCTGCAACTGTGCTTTTTCCAATATCGGGCTGTCTCTGGATCTGGATGCTTACCATAAGTTGTGCCAGAAGATGCTCTTTAATCAGAATTTGCCGACAGCCTTAAAAAATACCGCCGTCAGCAAAATGACCTTGGAGGATGGAGCATCATCTTCTCTGATCATGCAGACAGCCATCGGACAGGGAGAGACCATGGTTTCGCCGCTGCATATGGCAATGGTCGCCAGTGCGATCGCAAATAACGGTACTTTGATGGAACCATATATCATCGATCATACACAAAACGAGAGTGGAACGATCGTCAAGCAGTTTGATTCGACTTCTTACGGCGAACTTTTGTCATCTTCGGATGCTGCGACTTTACAGGAATATATGCGTTTTGTTGTCACGAACGGAACCGGCAGTGTCTTGAACAGTGACCTGTATGAAGCATATGGAAAGACAGGAACGGCGGAATTTTCATCCAACAAAAATGAAGATCACTCCTGGTTTGTAGGCTTTGCCAAGAATGCGGAGGGCAAGCAGATTGCCGTGGCTGTTGTTATGGAAGGCGTGGAATCCGGCGGTCATTATGCCGTACCGGCAACCAAGAAGATCTTTGATGCTTATTTTGGCGCATATTAGAAATAAAACCGGTAAATTCTGGATAAATGGGTAATACTATATGAGATGGTACAAGGATTTATATGTCAGTGAAAATATTACAGGAAGTCTAAAATATATACAGTTTATGGTCGATCATGGCTTGCAGGTCAGACCCTTATATCTGATCGTCCTGTCGGAGATCAGTGACGGACAATTAGAGATCATTCCGGTTGCAACCTTAAAGGTCCCAATTTTCCGCCATAAGTCTTATGACATCATTGGCGTGGCAAAGGGATATTATCATGCAAGAAGTCTGGTAGAACGCATTTACGGGGATGTGTACAGTCAGACCGGAGACTGTCAGGTGAAAGCGTATTTCCAGCAGAAATTTGAGAAAGAGGAGCGTGCATAAATGGGTGTATTAACAATTATCCTATCCATTTTAAAAGTGATCGGCATGATCCTTCTTATCCTGCTGGGCTTAGTCGTTTTCATCATCTTGTATCTCTTGTTTTTGCCCTTCCACTATGAACTCTCCGGTAGTCATAGCATAGATGAGGGCTGGAATGGGCAGGTATATTTCGCTGGATTTATGCATTTCTGGCAGTTGCGCTTTGCTCAGTTTGCAGAGGAATACGAAGTACGGATCTATGCTTTCTGGGGAAAGTTGCAGATCTATCCTTGGAAGAAAAAGGCTAAGACGGTTTCAGATAGTGAGGCGGATGCAGAGGATTTTGCCGAGGATGTGCCGGCAGAGGATACCCTGGATGAGGATGATATCGCAGAGATTTTAGAAGATAAGACAGTATCGAAAGCAGATGTAAAACGTATGGCAGAGTCGAGTAAGACAGCATCTGCGACAAAGGCAACATCTGCTAAGGCAGATAATGAGTCTGCGGAGAATGCCGAAAATCAGGCAGGGGCGCAGGAAAAACAGACGAAAAAGACTGCTGCAAAAAAGAAGGACAAGTTCAAAAGAAAAAAGAAAAAGCCAAGTGGCGGTCTGAAAGAAAAATGGCAGACATTTCATAAAAATGTGACGGATGAGCATAATAAGAATGCCGTATTCTTTCTGTTGCAAAAGGCGCTCTGGATCTTAGGACGCACCAAACCGACGATCATGGAAGCGGATGTCGATTTTTCACTGGGAGATCCGGCATTGACCGGTGGGGCGACCGGAGTCATCAGCCTTTGCCCGGTATGTTATGGAAAGAAATGTCGTATCTTTCCAGACTTTGAAAGTGATGAGCCATATCTTCTGGGCAGTATTTCCTTAAAGGGAATTGTATTTTTATGGCATTTCGTTTATCTTATAGTTAGCGTGTATTTTAATAAAGATTGTAAAAAATTATTTCATTTATAAAAGAACATAGTAGTGCGAAAAGCATAAGGAGAGGCAATATGGAAAAGAATAACGAAGTATTTAACGAAACAGTCAATACCTTGTTTCAGGGGATGGATGGATTTATTTCAACAAAGATCGTAGTAGGTGATGCCATCCATATTGGGGATACCATCATCGTACCGCTTGTCAATGTAACCTTTGGCGTGGCTGCGGGGGCATTTCGTGCAGAAAAGAAAAATAACTCCGGCGGTGGTATGGGCGGAAAACTCACACCGAGTGCCGTGCTGGTGATCCATAATGGCATTACCCGTATGATCAGTGTGGAGCGCAATTCCGGTATCGAAAAGATCTTGGATATGGTGCCTGACTTTGTAGACAAGTTCGTGAGCAAGAAGGAAGGAGCAGAGCAGGATCCTGAGGCAAGAAAGGCTGCTCATGAGGAGATGGAAGATATTTTAAGTGATGCCGTCAATAATGCTACAGTAGAGGAGTAGGTTTAGACAGAGTTGCGAAAGCATAGTATAATATAGTAAAGGAGGAATGGATCATGTCAGTAGATATCATTAAAAATGTTCTGCAAGATATTGTCAGTAAATATCCCATTACAAGAGTAACTTTATTTGGATCCAGAGCAAGTCAGACAAACAGACCGGATAGTGATGTAGATCTTATCATTGAGTTTAGTTCACCGGTTACACTCATGATGCTTGCGCAGATAAAGTATGATCTGGAAGATGCTTTGGGACTGCGCGTCGATGTGGTCCATGGGCCGGTTCAGGAGACAGATTTGATCGATGTAGGACAGGTGGTGGAATTATATGCAGCGTAGAGATAGGATTGTCTTACAGAAAATCATTTCGGAAATTGATGTCGGATCAGAATTATTAGGAGATAGTTCGGTAGATGCATTTAAAAATAATGAAATGCAAAAACGGGCTGTTGCCATGACAGTGATCAATGTTGGAGAACTGATAAAATCTGTAACAGAAGAAATGCGAAAAGCACATAGGGAAGTACCATGGAAGGCTGCTGCAGGGATGAGGGATATTACAGCCCATAAATATCAGACTTTGCGAATGGAGGATGTATATAATACAGTTTTGCAGGACTTTCCAAGTTTGAAGCAACAATTACTGGATATCTTAAAAAATGAATCATAGAATAGTAAAGCATGAAAAAGGTCGCATGATGTGCGACCTTTTTTGTATCTTTCAATATGTTATTTGGCAGGGAACTTGTGCAATACATTACTTGCACCAGAGATATAATCAACAGAAACATCATAGTGTTTGGCTAAAATTAGGAGACTATCGACAGGGATGCGCGTTTTACCACTTTCATAGTCACAATAGGTTCTCTGTCCGATATGCAATAAGTCGGCAATTTGTTGTTGCGTACAGGAATTTTCTTCCCGCAGCAAGCGGATACGTTCGTTGTATTTCATAGGAAAAATGGGCTTCCTTTCATAAAAAAATCCAATATGAAAAGTATAAAATACCCAGGTTGAGTATATTGACATTTAGAGTTATAAACTCTAAAATAATATTACCTATTATTGACAGAATATTCGGACGATATATGAGGAATGTCATCAAAAAATACTGCTTTGATAAAAGCTGAATGAGAAAAGTGCTAATTGTTACAACAATCATGCTATTTATTACATGCCACATCACAAGACAAATTTAATGTGGTATGGTTATGAAAATATATGATATGGGAGATTTATTTATATGAATTTCTTTCAGTTGATTCATCCTATCATGTTGAAGGTGTATCAGAAAATACATAAGAAAAATTTACATATTCTACAGGAGAAGATAGACTTCACAGAAAATGTAATATACATGGTAAATCATTCTTGCAGATGGGATATGCCTGTAGCAGCAAGTGCAATAGAAGACCATTTTTTTGGGTTGATAGGTAAGCAGCCATTGAATGTATCAGATCGAATAGGACTAACTTTGAATGGTACAATTTGGGTTGACCGTAAAAATAAAGTAAGCCGGAAAAAAGCATATGAAAAAATGAAACAATTCTTACAAAACCAGACGAGTATCTTACTGTTTCCAGAAGCTACATGGAATCTATCAGATTCTAAACCTATGCTACCAATTTACTGGGGAGCAATAAGGCTTTCTATGGAAACAGGAAAGCCGATTGTTCCACTTGTTATGGAATATAAAGGGAATGAAGATGTATACCTTTGTTTTGGTATGCCAATGTATTTTTCTGAGTATGAAGACAAACAAAAATGCGCGGATGCAGTGCGTGATGCTATGGCAACTTTGAGATGGAAGATTTGGGAAGAATTTCCTGTTGAAAAGCGTAGAAGTATTGATATGGAAGAATGGCATAGAGAGTCATGTCGTAGAGTAGAGGAATACCCAAAACTTAACTATGAATACGAAATGAGTTGCATAAGACAGATGTAGAAATAGGTATAATATCGTAAAAATCATGAAACTGGATTCTGAGGACGAGGCAACATATGATGAACTAGGGGAAATATGGATATCGGGTCCTTCAATCATGCTTGGATATTATCAAAATGAAAATGCCACAAAGAAAATTATTAAATTAGATAAACCAGCAAAGATTTTCCCGGTGCGTATAGAAGAGATAATTAATACTTTAGAGGAAGTAGAAACTTGTGCGGTGGTAGGACGCCATATGCAGGATAGCCAGTATTATGAGGCGGTCGGTTTTGTTGTCTTAAAAGAAGAAATAAGTGCATCCAAGCAAATAATAGACAAATTGACACAGACATGTAAAAAAGAACTACCTTTTTATATGGTTCCAGTAGCATGGCACTTTGTTAATGAACTGCCGAGGACACCAGTAGGAAAGGCGGATTTCAGGAAGTTAGAAGATGAGGCAGAAAAAGGCGTGCGATAGACAACGCATTCGGTTTGAAAAATATAAATCAAGAAAGGCACAGTCACTTATCAATAACCAACCTATAAAAGGATTATGGTTTCGTAAAGCAATACATCCTTTGATACGATATGGTTTGTTCTTACAAAGAAAAATGAATAAGTTTGAAATTGAATTTGTTCATAGAGATTTAGAGGATACAGAAAAAACGCGGGTGTTTGCAGTGTCTCATATTGGTAAATGGGATTACGAAATTATCAATGAAGTGTTGCAACCACATTCCTATATTATTGCGGCAGATTTTATGCATATGTATGGAAGAATAGCAGGATTTTTATTGAATTTAAATGGTGTGATATATGTGGATGAAACAGATAAAAAAGACCGAATAAATTCAAAAAGAATGATGGAAAAAGTATTAAATTCGGGCAATAATATGATGATTTTCCCAGAGGGAACATGGAATTTTTCAGAAAATGAAATCATATATGACTTGCCATTTGGGTGTGCAGAAATTGCTATCAATACAAACTCCGTCATAACACCAATTTGTATGGAACAATATGAAAAACGATTTGTGATTAATGTCGGCAAAAATATTATACCTACGGACAAGAAGACGACAACACAATGTTTACGAGATGTCATGGCAACTCTAAAATATGAAATTTGGGAACGTGAAGGTATTGGGGGTCGTAATGAAATTCCCTGGAACTATTGGGATAGTTTTATTCAGAAGCGTATATCAGAGTGGTATGGATATGCAATCAGCGAGCAAAGAATAAATGTTTTTTTACCAAATAAGAAAAAAGAATATTATGAAATTTTAAAAGATATGCGGAATTTGCATATTACACAAGACAATTGCTTTATGGTAATGGAAATACGGAGATTTCTGGAATATGCAAACGAATCATGTATTGATTTATAGAATCTTATGATCCCCAAAAGAGAATATGACAAATGAAATACCATAATTTATTTATCAATAACTGGGAGGAGGCTTATGAAAAAACTTGTAGTTATTCTTATGATTGTTTTGGGAAGTATTGTTTCTATCTCCAACATATTCTATTCCTATTCGGTATATAAAGGATGGGGACATGTCGGTAATGGAACGGAAGGAATCATTTCGAATGGTCTGACTATTGTAACCTTGGCTGTTACTGTATGGATGGGAATCACCATTTATAACACTGTTGAGAAAAATGAAATAGAAGACTTGAAAGATACCATCAAGGATTATTCTCCACTTTCTGACAAAGTGAAGGAATACGCAAAACAACAACTTCTGAACCAATTATATAAAACAGGCGAAATCTCTAGTGATTATTTAGCAAAAAAATTTAGTGAGGATGAAGAAATCCCAATCGAAAGATATTCGGACATTTTAACGATTGATATTTTAATGGAAAAACTTTATGTGAATTCTGCGAATGTTTCGGTACAGCAAAAAAGAGAATGGGCAGATGCTGGGATTGAAATGATAAATAAATACAAGGGGCGTCACAAAAAAAGATATGATTTGGAAAGATATTACCTTGATTATAGAGAGGGTGATTTCTATTTTTACTTGGGAAATAGCATGAAGGTAAAAGACGCTGTGGATATGTATTCTAAAGCATTGCGTGCGTTTACAAAAGCAGTATCTGAGTGTCATATAGATATCAATTTAGATATGTCAGAATTCCAGAAACTATCGAAAAAAGAACAACGAATTGTCGTATATTTTGCAAATGCGATCGGGCAGTGCCAAGCGTGTATTATGCAATCTGAGAAAGAAGGATCGGAACGGTATAATGCATATTTAGATAAGGCATTAACAAATCTACAATATGCTACACAGATGGCTGTTTATTGTGGAAGAAGGGAAGTTTATTATCGAAATTACGGCTGCTTTCTGGAGAACACTAGCCATGATGAAGATGAAAGATTAAGCCAAGCATATGAGCAATATAAGAGAGCGTTTAAAGTGGATGCAACTTGTGTGAAGACATACCATGTTATTATTTCAAATCTCAACAGAAGAATAAGAAATAAACTAGGAATCCAAGCACGCTATCCGCATCAAGCAAGAACGATAAATATATGTGATATGGATTTTAATGATGTCGAAGAGAAGAAAATTATATCTAATCTGATAGATGAAATGAAAAGATATATAGAACTAGCAATCCGCCTGTTTCCTACCAATAGTATATGGTATGGATTCTTGACTTATTGTGTTATATATCAAGTATGTATTCAGCAAAATGGATGTTTTAAGAATAATACAGAAGCAATGGAACAGTTAAAAGTATGTGCTGATAAAATTACAATTTTGAATGGGGAAGACGCTTTGTGTATAGTAGCCCAAGATGAAATTGATGATATAAAAAATTATTGTAGTTCCAATAAAGTATATGAGGAGGAAAAAACTATGAAAACCCCAAATATGACAGGCTATCCGTCGATAGATAATCCGTGGAAGAAGTGGTACAAAAATGATGCGGAAACTCTATGGTCAACCTATAACATGTATGACGAAATCTGGAAAAATAATAAGGATCATTTAGATGATATAGCATTACATTATTTTGGAAATAAGATAACTTATCGTAAATTTTTTTTAATGATTCAAACTGCAGAAAATAAGTTTAATACACTTGGAATTCAAAAAGGTGAGACGGTTGGCTTTTTATCTGTAATGACACCTGAAATTATAGTTTCTTTCTATGCACTTAATAGAATGGGTGTGACACTTAGTTTGATGGATCCAAGAACGGCGACAGAAAATCTAGCAAAATATATACAAAAGGCAAACGTAAAATATTTGTTTGTACAAGATGCTTGCAGTAAGGCTGCTAGTGACCTATTAAAAATAGAAAACTTAAATACAGTGGTTGAGTTTTCAACAACTCAATCAATGGGATGCATCGCTCAATTATTATATAAATTGAAGTTCTTTTCAGAAAAGAAAAATAAGGATTGGATAGAATATAGAAAAATAAAAGAAACAGAGGCTGAGGAATATCATACCACATATAACGTAGAAAATGAGCCAGCACTGATTTGCTATACAGGAGGAACTACTGGTGAGTCGAAAGGCGTGCTATTGTCAAATAGAAATGTTAATTCTATCGTAGACCAATTTAGGGGATTGACAGATGGTTTTCAAAGACAACAGAAGTGGTTGACCCCCTCTATACCTTTTATAGCATATGCAACAATCTGTAGTTTGCACATGCCTCTAGCGTATGGAATGCAGTGTTATATAGAATTGTATGATCCGAAAAAAATGAAAGATACAGTCATAAAAAATAGAATTAATCATGTGGCTGCTACACCACAATTTTTTGAAGAATTAGCAAAGGATACAAAAGGAGACCTTTCGTTTCTTGTTATGCCAACAACTGGTGGAGACATATTAAGCGAAAAAACTTATCAGATGGTTAATAAAAAACTGGCAGATGGAAATTGTGAATGGAAACTTTGCAATGGATATGGAATGACAGAAGTTTCTTCAGGAGCTTGTATTAGTTTTACAGGAAATAGTAATAAAGCAAAAAGTGTTGGGATTCCGCTGTTATATACTGTAGTATCTGTTTTTGATTCTGTAACAGGAGAAGAATTAAAAATTGGTGAGCATGGAGAAATCTGTATTTCAGGACCGGGTGTTATGATGGGATATTTAAATGATGAACTGGCTACGGCAGAAGTTATTAAGGAACATCATGGCAGAAGATGGATGCACACAGGAGATATTGGGCATATAGATCAAGATGGCTGTGTGTTTATAGATGGACGAATCAAGCGAATGATTATTCGTTTTGATGGAGTAAAAATATTCCCGACATATATTGAAGAGAAAATGTTGACATGTCAATATGTTGGCGACTGTTGCTGTGTGGCTGCGAAAGATGAATATCATGAAATAGGACAAGTTCCTGTAGTATTTTATACAACGACAACAGATGAAAAAGATACGTCAATTATAGAAACAGAATTGAGAAGAATTAGTCAAGAGTCTTTGCCAGAGTATTCACAACCGAGTGCATACAAAAAAATTGATGAACTGCCTCGTACAAACGCCGGAAAGGTGGATTATAAAAAACTGGAAGACATGAATTCTTTAGATATAAAATAGAAGAATATATGACAAATGAAATATCATTGTACATTTAATAGAAATAATAATTTGAGTGAAAAAACTCAGGTCGAATAGTTAAGTTACTTGGTAAAACAAAAGCCCATAGAATTTGAATTGTATTGAACCGGGATATTAAAAGAAAGGGTACGTGTGATAATTATCATACAAGGGAAAAATGATCGCTCAAAGCACTTTAGTAAGAATCCGTGAAGTGAATTTAGAGGATACGGAACAATTGATTGGGTTATATCACGAGTTATTACCATGGGACATATTGGATTTCAAAACAAGCCAAGGGATACTGGAACAAATTATGTATAATGACCAATATCATATTTTTGTGCTGGAGGTCAACAAACACATTATTGCAACATGTACATTAGTGATTATTCATAACCTGATGCATCAAGGAAAGCCATATGGAATTAGCTCAATTAAATACTGGTCTTATTTTGGTTACCAAAAAAAAGAAAATAGAAGAAGTCGAATCAATTCAAAATTAGATATGATGACGGTTTTATTGAAAGGATATTCGATTATCATATTCCCGGAAACTACATGGAATTTATCTCCTAATTTATTGCATTTGCCATTTAATTATGGATTTCTTGATGTGGCTCAAAAAACGGGAAAACCCGTGGTTCCAATGGTTATAGAATATACTTATAATACATCAAAGCCTATAGAAAGAATTACTAATGTACATATTCGGTATGGAAAATCCATTGTAGTTGGGGAGAATGATAATATTTTAGACAAACTAGAAGAATATAAGGAAAGAATTTCAACACATAATGATGTGCCATGGGTTGAATGGGGAGAATTGCGACAGACTGATGAAGTTGAAAGATTAAAACAGATAAATCGTAAGTATAAGATATGAATCGTTGTTACCTATTATTATTTCAACAATGCTTACAATTACTTATATCGTACAAAACAGAGAAATGTAAATCACTATGTATCCGCTATAGAATATTTAAAATGTAGATAATTAAGGGAAACCGAAACAGGTTTATATGATATGAACGGATCATATGTTGATTTATAAAATATTACAATACCAAAAAGAGAATATGACAAATGAAATACCATAATTTATTTATCAATGATTTAAATGAAAAAGATGTAAAGCATTTTACCACAGATATAGGACTTTTTATACGCAAAAAGACATTTCCTCTTTTTCGGAGATTATGTAATTTCTTTACGCATGCAACTATATTTTATACGAACTCAGATATAGAGAAATTATTATCCAGAAAACAAAATACAAATAACATTGTAGTGCAAAATTACCCAAACTTAAAAAAGAATGAAAGTTATATTTTTGTGGGGAGTCATGTATGTCCGGAAGATATAGAAACTATGATAAATGTTCTTGATAGAAATGCGTATTTAGTGTTAGGATCTGTGGAAAATCTGAATTATAATCCTGAAGTATATCTATCATGGATAAATGGACTGATTGTTTTTGATGTTTTAAATAAAACAGAACGAAAAGAATTGCTCCCTAAAATGGAAAGGGTTTTGAAAACGCAGAGCATACTAATATTTCCAGAAGGATCACATAACTACGATTTCAATAAATTGATTAAGCCACTCTATGATGGACCTATAAATCTTGCGATTCGGACAGGAAAGAAGATTGTGCCGATAGTCATGATAAAAGATTATGAAAAGAAAGTAGCATATATTGATGTCGGAAATCCGGTTGATGTAAAGAATTTAAATTTGAATATACAGGATTATTATCCGGGAAAAGCAGAAACTGAAAAATATCGTATAAAGGCTATGAGTAGTTATCTTAGAGACTTAATGGCAACAACAATGTATGAAATGATGGAACATTATTTTACACCACTCAGAAGAAGGGATTATGAGGATTTAAGTGAATACTTTATAGATTTTTATGTTAAAGATACTTTTCAAAAGATAAACTGGAGGCACGATGTTTTTGATGCCGAATATTTGACAAAAATAACCGAGGACGAGCAAGCGTATGAGGAAGTTGTGCAGGTGCTAAGCAATCTAAGATTCAGTAAACGAGTCTTAAAGGAAACAAGGTTAAATACACGCGAATATGTATTGAAAGAAATTGATTTGAAAAAGAGAAATGTGGTGCAGAATTTGAGAAATGAATTTTACAAAAAGTTGGTAGATGAACAGAATGCTTAACTTATAACATAGAAAACACAGGAATAAGATGAAAACGAACAAAAAATTAAACTTAAAAGCATTTATTAGTATTATAACATCTGTGGTGATACCTATTTTGAATATTATAATAGGCGCCTATCTGGTTGAACAGATTAATATTGTATCGAATAAGCAGATAAAACAATACAATGATCTAACAGATGCTGTTATGCAATATCAAAACAATATAAATCAGTTGGATTCAACGACAGTTCAGGGAGATGTTGTAAATAACAATTCTGCCATTATAGATGAAAGAATGAGTAATAACACCTTACTTCAAGAAGCACAAAGTGCGTATTTTGCGAAGGATTATAAGCGGATGGCAGAAATTTATTGTATTGATAAACTGCAAAATGATTCAACTGCTCAAAATAATATAGGATTTATGTATGCCAATGGATTGTATTATCCAGTTAATGTAGAGCAAGCAGATTATTACTATGCTAAGGCGATGGCTTAGAATAATATAAAGGCATACGAAAATAAATTAGCATTACATATGAGAACGAAACAAGAAGATAGAATACAGTTGCTACAACAAGGATGTCAATTGCAGGATGAGAAATTATTAATTTTTTTGAGAAATTATTATGAAAATAATGAAATAGATAATTATAGAACTCTGGATGAGTGGATATTAAATTTTTTATATGATTTTTCCTATGAAGAACAAAATAATACCTTAGAAAATTTTTATGAATGGCATTATGAGGGAAGGGTATATTTAGATCACTCGCCAGAGGACATTAAAGGATTAATTACATCATGCTCTAATATGTAGTATTAGATAATGTAATGGTATAATATTTAACTACACAAATAATACTTTTGATGGCAATATGCTTTGGCGGATTATAAAGTCTGCCAGAGCATATTTTCTCTTGCAACGTATTTTGCCTTATCTATGACAAAACATATTGACGCAGTAAACACAAATCCATATAATAAATCTATCTTTTTTCGTTATATTTTATCTATAGCATAATCAAGGGGGCGGATTCTGCCTCAAATTTCAAAAATAAAACAGTTTTATACTTGCGGAAGTATATTGTTATGAAGTAAGATAAAGGGGAGAATCGTATATGATACAACAGAAGATAGATTTGAATCCGGATGTGATTCTAAAGAATTATTGGCAGGACAATGAACACTATGCAGATTTTATCAATGCTGTATTGTTTCAGGGAGCAGATATTATTAAGGCAGAAGATCTGCTTGATGATGCTAATGCGAGGCAGTACAAGAAGGCATCCGGTCTGACACCGGATGAATACCTGTCACGCATGCGCAGGGCTGATAAGTTTATCCCGGTTATTACGGTTGTGATATATTATGGAGAAAAGCCGTGGGATGCTGCTACATCATTACATGAAATGTTGTTGCTGACAGAGGAGCTCAAACCGTTTGTGAATGATTATAAAATGCAATTAGTGGAAGCGAGAAATAATGATCTGAATTTGCATAACATCAATAATAGGGATTTATTTCAATTACTGGCAATCCTTTTAAACAACGAAGTACAAAAAGAAGTGATTAAACGTGCGGCAATAGATTATGCCAGAACAAATCATGTTGAGAAAAACGTTGTCTTAACAGCGGCTGGTGCTGCAAAGTGCAGGTTGAATTATAATGAGATCGAAGCGAAGGGAGAGGTAGATATGTGTACGGTATTTGAAGAGACTTGGCAGGAAGGCGTAGACGTGGGCGAACGCAATCTAATTTGCAAAATGTATCAAAACGGCATGTCTATCCAAGAAATTTCCAAAGCAACAGATATGTCGGAAGAACGCATACGAGAAGCGATAGAAAATACAAAATGATTTTATAAATAAAGGAGACAACAATGGTAGTAGCAATTACATATGACAAGGAAACAGGAAATGTAGGGCAGCACTTTGGTCACGCTGATTTCTTCAAATTGTATGAAATCGAAAATGGCAGGATCATGGATTCGGCTGTGGTAGCCCCTTTTGGACAGGGGCACGAAGCAGTGGCAAGTACCATGGATGATTATTCGGTATCTTTGGTCATCTGTCAGAACATCGGTGACGGAGCCATGCAGGCACTTTCAGCCTATGGCATTGCCGTGTGTCCGAATGTGGAAGGCTTGGCAGATGATGCGATCGAGGCTTTTATGCAGGGAAGTCTTTTGATCGAAAATGCAGCAAACTGTGACTGCGATCATAGTGCAGGAGGTTGTTGCGGTGGAGAAAGTTCCTGCGGATCCACTTGTGGAGGCTGTTGTCACTGATAGACAATAGCAAACGATACGAATATAATAAAAGAAAACATGAAGGAGGATTTTAATATGGTAGCAGCGATTATCGTCATTATCCTTGTGCTTGTAGTCATCTTTGCCATAAGCACTTACAACAGTCTGGTAAAGAAGGGAAACGCCTGTGAGGAGGCTTTCTCGACCATGGATGTTTATCTGAAAAAGAGATACGACCTGATCCCAAATCTGGTGAACACGGTCAAAGGCTATGCAGCGCATGAAAAAGAAACTTTGGAAAAAGTGGTTGCCTTACGAAACAATGCGGCAAATGCATCGGATAGCCAGGAGATCTTGCGGAGCAATGATGCACTGTCTCAGGGGATCAGCAAGATTTTTGCCCTGGCAGAAGCATATCCTGATCTGAAAGCCAACAGTAACTTTGCCAAATTGCAGGAGGAACTTTCTTCTGTTGAAAAAGACATCAGCAATGCAAGAAAGTATTACAACGGCTGTGTCAAAGAATTTAACAACACACTGATGGTATTCCCGAACAATATTTTCGCCGGCATCTTTGGCTTTAAAAAGAAGCCAATGTATGAGGTGACAGATAGTGCAGAGCGGGAAAATGTAAAGGTGGAATTCTAAGAGAAAGGAAGCACTGCCAATGAAAAAAGTAAAGATCATATTTGGCTTATTGCTAACACTTTTCCTTTTGCCTGTGCAGACATTAAAGGCGGCAGAAGATACCACGATCCTGAGTGATGATTACTACATACAGGATTACGATGTCCAGATCGAGGTGGGCGAGGACAATGTCTTTCATATCACAGAGACGCTGACATACAATTTTGTGCAGGAACACCATGGGATGACGCGCGAGATTCCTTTGACACATCATCGTGTGCGCAATGACGGATCCACCAGTACGGTTTATGCCAAGGTAAGAAATGTCGAGTGTTCGGATCCTATTGCCGAAGAGGGACGGGATTCCGGTTCTTATACTATCAAAGTAGGGGAAGAAGATGTCTATGTCAGTGGGCTCAAGACTTATACGCTGTCCTACGATTATGATCTGGGCAAAGACCCGCTGCATGATGCAGATGAACTCTACTTTAATATTGTTGGCACCGAGTGGGAGTGTCCGATCAATAATATTTCCTGGACCATCCATATGCCAAAGGATTTTGATGCAGACAGTCTGGGCTATTCGGTTGGCAGTGAGGGAGAGATAGGCTATGATCCTGCTGATATCAGCAGTCAGGTTTCAGATCGAACGATCACCGGAACTTATCGGCAAGCACTGGAGCCTTATGAAGGACTGACCATACGCTGTGGGCTTCCGGAAGGCTATTTTACTTATGAGCCGAATTATATCCCTTATATCATCATCTATGCGCTGGCGATCCTGGCAAGCATTATTTTTATAAAGACAGGAAAGGATGATAAGGCGATCTCTGTCGTGTCTTTTGAAGCACCGGAAGGCTATACGCCTGCGGATGTGGCATATGTTATGCGAGACGGCATGATATCCAATGAGGATTTTACCGCGATGATGATCTATCTGGCAGATCAGGGCTATCTTAAGATCAGTGAACTGGAGTCAGGACGCTTATCAGCCAAATATGAATTTACCAAGATAAAGGATTATGACGGGGATGATCCGGTAGCAAAAGCCTATCTCAAGGGGCTTTTTGCAAAGAAGAATGTCGTAACGACCAAAGACCTAAAAGATCAATTCTACAAGACGATAGACAAATGCATGAGCAAAGAGAGTGACAAAATGAAAGAAAAAAATCTCTTTTATAATACGATCCTGCCACGGATCTTTTATGTTATCTGTATCCTGGTCAGTCTGTTTATGTTTGGCATGATTACAGATAGTTTTGAAGCATGTATCTTCTTCTTTGCGGCATGGGGAAGCGGCTATTTTGCCATCCGCCCATTTGCATTAGAAAAAGAGCATAAAGTGGCACCGGTTTTGATCACGCTTATTGTAGCCGCTATCTTTAGTGTGATCGCAAATGTTTTTGCACCGGGCAATCTGCTTCCTTTTATTGCCTGTGGACCGGTCATTACCATGCTGGTGTCTTACCTTGCCCTTGGAGCAAAAAAGACACCGGAAGGCAATCGCATCTACGGTCAGATCCTTGGCTTCCGGAATTTTATTGAAAAGGCAGAACTGGACAGACTCAAAATGTTCGTAGAAGAAGATCCTGCCTATTATTATCATATTTTGCCTTATGCTTATGTGCTTGGTTTAAGTGATGCATGGATCGCCAATTTTGAAAGGCTGCATATGCCACCGGAGACACCGGTCTGGTACTATAGTACGCATCCTTTCGATTGCCATGCGTTCAATGACTCCTTTGCCAATTCCATGAGCACGGCATCATCCAGTCCGAGTTCTTCCGGCGGTGGTGGTTCTGTCGGTGGTGGATCCGGCGGTGGCGGTGGCGGCGCCTGGTAAAAGATTTTTTATGCAATAATATAATAGAAAAGACATATAATATATGTAAGATCACATATGTTATATGTCTTTTTATTATGAAAAAAGTAATTGGTTTTGGTATGTTTTTTACCGGCGTTGGGATCTTTATCGGAAATTGCATTACAAATGGTTGTATCTGCATCATACTGGCGATCGCACTTTTATGTATTGGCTTTAAACTCTTTTGTTGTGACTGAGAAAAGGGAGAGTGGGATAGGAAGTTTTAGATACAAAAAAAGGAATTGCCCAAAAGACAATTCCCTGATTGACGAAATATTAAACTCGCTCAACTTTACCAGAACGTAAGCAAGATGCACATACGTACAACTTCTTAGGTGTTCCGTTTACGTTACACTTAACAGACTTGATGTTTGATTTCCACATTCTGTTTGATCTTCTATGAGAATGGCTCACATTATTTCCGAAATGAGCGCCTTTTCCACAAACTGCACACTTAGCCATGACTGCACCTCCTTGGATTATGGTTTTGTAATTTCTGTATTCGATACAAAATCGCAACACGCATATTATATCAGAGCATTTTCTAAAAAGCAATGTTTTTTTGCTTCTTTTTTTAAAAAAATATAGGTAATGCCAAAAATTAGATTGTATTTTATGGAAAAACGTTTATAATAAAAACATATTATGTCATTTATATTATGGACGATTAATGCGGAGGTATATATATGCAAGGTCAAATGGAAACCAATTTGGGTAAGATTGTGATTGAATCAGATGTTATTGCAACCTATGCCGGTTCTGTGGCAGTAGAATGCTTTGGTATCGTAGGGATGGCTGCTGTGAATATGAAGGATGGTCTTGTAAAGTTACTAAAAAAAGATTATCTGAATCATGGAATCGCTGTTTTTATTGATGAGAACAATGAGATTACACTTGATTTTCATGTGATTATTTCTTATGGTGTCAGTATTGCAACCGTTGCTGACAATTTAATGGAGACTGTTAAGTATAAGGTCGAATCTTTTACAGGTATGACAGTCAAGGCAATGAATATCTACGTTGAAGGCGTAAGAGTGATTGACTAAGGAGGATTTACGATAGTGGAAGCCAATACAATTAATGCAACTACGCTTGCCAAGATGTTTTTAGCGGGTGCAAAGAATTTAGAGTCAAAAAAAGAATGGATCAATGAATTGAATGTATTTCCAGTACCGGATGGGGACACTGGAACAAATATGACAATGACAATCATGTCTGCTGCTAAAGAGGTCAGTGCATTGGAACAGGTCGATATGAAGACTCTCGCTAAGGCTATTTCATCTGGTTCTCTTCGTGGAGCGCGTGGTAACTCCGGTGTTATTCTTTCGCAGTTGTTGCGTGGATTTACAAAAGCAATCAAAGAAGTAGACGAAGTAGATGTTGATATTTTATGTGAGGCATTACAGCGTGCGGTTGAGACAGCATATAAGGCTGTTATGAAGCCAAAAGAGGGTACCATTCTTACTGTTGCAAAAGGTGCCGCAGATAAAGCGTTGGAACTGGTAGATACAACAGATGATATCGTATATTTTATAGATGAAATCATCAAAGAAGCGGATTTTGTTCTTAGTAAGACACCAGATATGCTTCCTGTATTAAAGCAGGCTGGCGTTGTAGATTCCGGCGGACAGGGACTTGTTGTTGTTATGCAGGGTGCTTATGATTGCCTGCTTGGTAAAGAAGTAGACTATACGATCGAAACAGAATCCGGATCCGGTAATGTCGCAAAGACCACTCCGGAGGCTGAGGCAGAGATCAAGTATGGTTATTGTACAGAATTTATCATTGTTTTAGATAAACCATTGACCGAGGCACAGGAACAGGAGTACAAGGGCTATCTCGAATCCATCGGTGATTCTATCGTCGTTGTTGCAGATGATGAGATCGTTAAGACCCATGTACATACCAATGATCCGGGACTTGCCATTCAAAAGGCCCTGACACATGGTTCTCTTAGCAAGATCAAGATTGACAATATGCGTGAGGAGCATCAGGAGCGTCTGCTCAAGGATGCAGAGAAAGCGGCCGCACAGCAGGCTGAGAAGAAGAAAACCGAAGAAGAGGCACCTGCCAGCGCAGAGCCGGAAAAGGAAATGGGATTTGTTGCCGTATCGATCGGCGAAGGTCTTAATGAGATCTTTAAGGAATTAGGCGTAGATTACATGATCGAAGGCGGTCAGACCATGAATCCTAGCACGGAGGATGTGTTGGAGGCGATCGCTAAAGTACCTGCTAAGACCGTTTTTGTATTGCCAAACAATAAAAATATCATACTGGCTGCAAATCAGGCGGCTTCTTTGTGTGAGGATAAGGAAGTCATCGTTCTTCCGACCAAGACGATCCCACAGGGAATCACAGCGTTGATCAACTTCATTCCAGAGCAGAGCGCCAAGGAAAATGAAGAGCGTATGATCGAGGAACTTTCCAATGTCAAGACCGGGCAGGTTACTTATGCAGTGCGTGATACCGTGATCGACGACAAGGAGATCCATGAGGGAGATTATATGGGTATCGGTGATGCCGGCATCCTTGCCGTGAATACTGACATCCAGACCGTATTCCTTGATATGATTGCTGAAATGGTAGATGAAGATTCTGCTATCGTTAGCATTTATTATGGTGCAGATGTGACAGAGGAAGATGCTGAGGCACTTGCTGCTGCTGTTGGCGAGAAGTTTGCTGATCTGGAAGTAGAGTTACAGATGGGCGGTCAGCCGGTTTACTATTACATTGCATCGGTAGAATAGGAGCATTATGGATTTACATTCTTCATTACGCGAGATCAAAGGCGTAGGAGAAAAAACTGAACAATTATTTCAAAAGATTGGAGTATATACCCTTGGGGATATACTCCTTCATTTTCCTAGGACTTATCAGGAATATCCGCAGCCGGATGATCCGAATGAGGAAAATATAGGGCAGATCACGGCTGTCTGTGGTTTCCTTCGCACCCCAGCCATATTTCGCAGGGGAAAACGCATGGATATTACTTTGGCAAGCCTTTTTTGTAAGGACCAGGTTGTAGAATGTGTCTGGTTTCGCATGCCTTACATTGCTAAACAGTTGCAGGTGGGTCAACCATATATTTTTTATGGGCGGCTTTTGCAAGAAAAACACGGCTACAAGATGGAACAGCCGGCTATTTTCACACCGGAAAAATATCTTACGCTTCGGGACACGCTACAGCCGATCTATAGCCTTACCAAGGGTATGACGCAACAGATGGTGCGCAAACTTACCCTTGCGGCATGTGACAGTCTGGCGGAATATTCTGAGGAAAACCTGCCTGATTTTGTAGAACAAAGAGAAGGCTTCCCTTCCTATATGCAAGCGATACGCCAAGTGCATTTTCCTACACATTTTGAGGCATTGGCAGAAGGACGACGGCGGCTTGTATATCAGGAATTTTTTTACTTTATTCTACATAGCAGGATTTTAGAGGCAGGGACAACCGGTATTGAAAATTCCTGGCATTTTGCAAAGACTGCACTGACGGATGATACCATACAAAAGTTACCTTACACCCTTACCAAAGGGCAAATGGATACGCTATCACAGATCCGCAGTGACTTACAGGGACCTTATGTATCCCAGCGTCTGGTACAGGGGGATGTCGGCTCCGGAAAGACGATCGTTGCTTTTCTTGCCATGCTGGATGTGGTTGCCAGTGGCTATCAGGCTGCCATTATGGCACCGACAGAGGTACTTGCTATGCAACATGCAGCTAGTTTCCGGGGGATGTGTGCAGAGTATGGTCTGCCTTATCAGGTTGTCTGCCTGACTGGTTCTATGACGGCATCCCAGAAACAAAAGACATATGAGATCATAGCGACCACGCCCCAGATCTTTGTGGTGGGCACGCATGCCTTGATTCAGGAAAAGGTCCACTATCTGAATCTGGCACTGGTGGTAACGGATGAACAGCATCGTTTCGGCGTCAAGCAAAGGGAGAGTCTTTCCAAGAAGGGTACGACACCTCATATGCTTGTCATGAGTGCGACACCGATCCCGCGAACCCTCGCAATGATCTTATATGGAAATATGCAGATATCTACCATCCGTGAACTGCCTGCAGACCGTATTCCAATCAAGACCTGTGTTATCAAAGAAGATCTGCGGCAAAAAGCCTATGAAATGATCGGACGTGAACTGGCAGACGGGCATCAGGCGTATATTATCTGTCCTCTGGTGGAAGCAAGCGATCAGACGGAGGCGGAAAATGTGATCGATTACCTAGATCGGATCCGTCCGATCTTTGGCGAACAGATTTCCATCGCAACTTTACACGGAAAGATGCCGCCAAAGGAGAAAAATACGATCATGCAGGACTTTACTGAGGGAAAGACGCAGATTCTGGTATCTACGACCGTTGTGGAAGTCGGGGTCAATGTCCCGAATGCAACCCTGATCATGATCGAAGATGCCAATCGATTTGGACTGGCACAACTGCATCAGTTACGTGGTCGTGTCGGACGTGGAAAGTGGCAGTCCTATTGCATTCTGATGGACAAGTCCAAAGGAAAGAAAAAGACCGACCGTTTGGAAGTCATGCACAAGTCCAACGATGGATTTTTTATCGCCCAGGAAGACCTGCGTCTGCGCGGGCCGGGAGACTTCTTTGGCATCCGCCAGAGCGGCGAACTTGGTTTTCGCCTGGCAGACATCATAGGAGATGCAGACTTGCTGCAAAAGGCATCTCAGGATGTAGCGGATCTTTTAAGGGAAGATGAGTGTCTGGAAAATCATCCTGCCATCCGAAAAAATCTATCCTCTTTTGCAAGTGATAACAATATGATATTATAAAAACTACCTGTGATTTTTCACAGGTAGTTTTTCTTAGGGGTCTATTTTGTTTTCTTGAGACCGGATCATCTGTTGCACCATATAAGAGCCGATGGATTGTGAGTCTTTTGCACGTTTTACCTTGGTTTTCGAATGAAGAACCGTGCCGAGTTCTTGGGATAATTCGCTTTTGAACTGTTGCAAAGCCTTTTTTGCCGCAGGATCCAGCCGTTTCGTCTCGGACTTTCTTTTCATTTGTGCCCCTTTTTGCAGGACTATGGTTACAATCATAGTATATGAGCAAAAAGGCATATCATCCTAGCACAATTTACTAGAAAAATCAAAAGTCTTATTTATCACTGACTAAAGTGACGTGCGCCAGAGATGGCGTTGCCACAAGGGAATAATTGGTGTAATAGACAACAAATCCCGGTGCGCTTCCATTTGGTTTTTTGACATTTTTCTTTTGCAGATAATCGATCTCTACTTTTTCGTTATCTCTGCCGCTTGAGTAGTAAGCTGCAAGTGCGGCAGCATACTCATAAGTGGAATCCGGCAATTCTTTGTTTTCAGATTTGACGATCACATGCGAGCCCGTCATCTGTTTGGCATGGAACCACCAATCATTGCCTGTCGCAAATTTAAAGGTCAACTGATCGTTCTGATAATTATTCTTTCCGACATAGATATGAAAGCCATTATCATCCACAAAGTGAAGGGGCTGACTTTTTGGGACCCGGTTCTTTTTCTTGCCACTGTGTTTCTTGATAAAACCGTATTCCTGCAATTCCTCTTTAATAGCAGCGAGATCGCCTTCTGTTTCAGCGATGGAAAGGGAAGTCTCAATCGACTCTAAATGTTTGATCTCGTTTTCTGTTTCCAAAATATAAGAGGAGAGGGCATCCCCGGTTCTTTTTAATTTGGCATATTTATCAAAATATTTCTTGGCATTTTCCATGGCATCCAGTGTCGGATCCAAAGGGATAACTAAGGGCTCACTGGTATAATAATTTGTGACCTCGATGGATTTATCGCCGGGGCTTGCGGCATAGCCGTAGGTGTGGAGCATCTCTCCGTAAATACGGTATTTATCCTTTTTCTCTGTGTCAGCCAACTGCTTTTTTTGCAAAAGATATTTCTTGCGGTCACGCTCCAGGTGGATGTTTACGATCTTGCGCAGGTCTGTGGACTTCTGATGGATCACGGTGTGCTTGTTGCGCTGGGCATAAAAGGCTTCCAAGACTTCGGACATAGAAGAAAATGTCTTGTATTTCATGTCAGAATAGATTGTCAGCGGGATCGGAGCAAATTCTTTTGGCGCGTCGGTGACGGGATCATAATAAATACCATAAGAAAAATTTCCGTCGGACAGATCCTGCAATAAAGAATACAAGGCATCATACAAGCGTTCTGCATCCGCCTGTGTCAGTGCGGCGGTAGAAGCATCGGCATCCAAGCCGCTGCGATAGGCAAGTTCGGTTGCTATAATCGGCGAAAAACCGACTAAGGTCGTATAGATTGCTTTTGCCACAGAACACGGTTTCTTTAAGATCTGTTCGACAAATTGTTCTTTTGTGATCTGCCAAGGGTCAAAGCGATCCTGCTGTGCCGGAATAAAATAAGGACGTCCCGGAAGAACTTCACGAATGGAACTCATCTGCCCGGATACATGCTTGATGCTATCGATGATCTGGCGGTCTTTATCACAAAAAATAATATTGCTGTGCTTGCCCATGATTTCTACATAGAGATATTTTACCGCAGGATCGCCCATTTCATCCAAATGCTCAATGGTAAAGCAGAGCACACGCTCCATAGAAGGCTGGCTGATCGCACTGATACGTCCGTTTCCGATATATTTGCGAAGGAGCATGCAAAAATTAGGCGCATTCAAAGGGCTGGTCTTGTTTTCTTTTGTCATATATAAAAAGGGCAGGGAAGCATTGGAAGATATCAGAAGGCGGTTGCTGCCTTCATTTAATGCTTTAAAGGTAAAAAGCAGTTCCTCGTGCTCCGGCTGGGCGATCTTGCTGATACGCTGTCCTGTCAGTAGATGATTTAATTCCTGCATAATGCAATTTGTCGTGATCCCGTCAAATGCCATGAGATAATCTCCTTTTTTTCTTATCTTTTCTATTTATTATAAATGTTTATATTGAAAAAACAAATACAAATAATTTGACCTTTTGCCATGGATTTAATATAATATAAGCATCTATGCATAGGTATTTATGCAAATGGGAGGTGCCGATGGCATGATAAAGAGCATGACAGGTTTCGGGAGAGGCGAAGCCGGTGATGAAACAAGAAAAATAGTTGTGGAGATCAAATCTGTAAATCATCGTTACCTGGACTTGAATGTGAAACTCCCTAGAAAATTAAATGCTTTTGAAGTGGAGATACGCAATTTTATCAAATCCCGCATTGTACGCGGTAAGGTTGATGTTTATATCACCTTGGAAGAGACCAAAGAAGCATCCGATATCCTACATTACAACACACATATCGCCGATATGTATATGGAAAACATCCGCAAGATGTCGCAGGATTATGGTATCCCTTTTGATGTGACAGCGACTTCTCTGGCACGTTTTCCGGATGTCTTGGAGATGACGGATGCAGAGGATGATGATGAGATGCTTCACTTATTCCTTATGGATGCACTGACCGCTGCAACCGACCAGTTCGTTGAGAACCGTTCTCAGGAGGGCATGCGCCTGCGTCAGGATCTGCTTGCCAAAATGGATGAGATGTCGTCTTATGTGACGACCTTAGAAGAACGTTCCCCGCAGATCATCGAGGAATATCGGGAGCGCTTACAGACCAAGATCACCGATCTCTTAGGAGATCATGCCATAGATGATACCCGGATCGCAACCGAAGTTGTCTTGTATGCAGATAAGGTCTGCATTGATGAAGAAATGGTACGTCTGCGTAGCCATGTGGAAGAGACAAAGCATATGCTAGCAAATGGTGGCGAAGTCGGTCGTAAACTGGACTTTATCGCCCAGGAGATGAACCGCGAGGCCAATACGATCCTTTCTAAGTCTACAGACGTAGAGATTGCAGGTATCGGGATTTCTCTCAAGACCTTGATTGAAAAAGTAAGAGAACAGATCCAGAATTTAGAATAGGACAGACGAGAATATGGCATTTATCAATATCGGATTTGGAAATATCATCAATACAGACAAAGTGGTGTCCATCGTGACACCGGATTCCGCGCCTGCCAAACGTCTGGTGCAACGCGCCAAGGAGGAAGGCAATATCATTGATGCGACGCAGGGACGCCGCACCAGAGGAATCATCATTACAGACCAACACATCGTGCTTTCCGCGCTTTTGCCGGACACGATCGCGACAAGATCCAAAGAAGCAGCAACAAAAAAGAAGGAGGCTGATGTTTTATGACAAGGAAGGGAATGATCATTGTTTTGTCTGGTTTTTCAGGCGCCGGTAAAGGCACGATCATGAAGAACCTGTTAAAAGCACATCCTGACCAGTATCACCTGTCTATTTCTGCAACGACCAGACAAAAGCGTCAGGGCGAAGAAGATGGCAGGGAATATTTCTTTAAGACTAGGGAAGAGTTCGATCAGATGATCGCAGCTGGTCAATTGTTGGAATATGCCACCTTCAATGGCAATTCTTATGGAACACCGCGTTCTTATGTGGAACAGTTGGTAAACGAAGGCAAGGATGTCATCTTAGAGATTGAGATCCAGGGGGCGCTTCAGGTCAAGAAATTATACCCGGAAGCCCTGCTTCTCTTTGTGATGCCGCCATCTGCAGATGCCCTAAAGGAACGGCTGGTCGGCAGAGGAACCGAAACACCGGATGTGATTGCACAGCGTCTGGCAATCTCTTCCAAGGAGTCACAATACATGAATGGCTATGATTATCTGGTCATCAACGATCAGATTGAAAATAGTGTAGAACAAGTGCATGCTATTATTTCTTGCGAGCATTTTAAGACAGTGAGAAATGAAGATACAATAGACATGATCCAAAAAGATTTAAAGAAATTTGAAGGGAGATAGGAAACATGTTACATCCATCATATGTAGAATTAATGAAAGTAGTAAACAAGAACAGCGATGAAATCGGTGAAGAACCTGTTGTAAACAGCCGTTACAGTATCGTTTGTGCCACCGCAAAAAGAGCAAGACAGATCATCGACGGACAGGAGCCGCTGATCCGCGTATCTAAAGGAGAAAAGCCACTTTCTATCGCAGTAGACGAACTTTATCGGGGCGAATTGCAGATCATCTCTGAGGATGATGAGGAGCAGGAAGAGGAAGCATAATGAAACTTCTTTTTATATCGCTTGGCTGTGATAAGAATCTGGTCGATACCGAGCATATGCTTTCTATGATCACAAAAGATGGCATTACCATCACCAATGATGAGAATGAGGCAGATGTCATTGTTGTCAATTCCTGTTGTTTTATCAGTGATGCCATGGAAGAAAGCATCCAGACCTTGATCGACATGGGCAGTCTCAAAGAGACCGCCAACCTCAAGGCTTTGATTGTGACCGGTTGTCTGGCAGAGCGTTACGCCAAAGAGATTGCAGAGCAGATCCCGGAAGTGGATGCTGTGATTGGCACCAATGCTTATGATGAGATCGTATATGCCATACATGAGGTCATGGAAGGGCATAAGACCAGTGTCAAGAAGCCATTGACCGGCTTGCCGAGAAACTATGCCGGCAGGACACTTACTACCGGCGGACATTTTGCCCACCTAAAGATTGCTGAAGGCTGTGACAAGCACTGTACCTATTGTGTGATTCCATCCATCCGTGGCAATTATCGTTCCGTACCGATGGAAGATATTTTGGCGGAGGCTGCATCACTTGCTGCAGACGGTGTCAAGGAACTGATCTTAGTTGCTCAGGAGACAACACTTTACGGTGTGGATCTCTATGGTAAGAAGACACTGCCAACCTTATTGCAAAAGTTAAGCGAGATCGAGGGAATCCATTGGATTCGTTTACAATATTGCTACCCGGAAGAAATCACAGACGAATTGATTCAAATGATGGCAGACAACCCAAAAGTATGTCATTATATTGATATTCCCATCCAGCATGCCAATGACTATGTTTTAAAACGTATGGGGCGAAAGACTTCGCAGGCTGATCTGCGCCGGATCGTTGGTGCACTGCGTCAGGCTATGCCGGATATCTGTATCCGCACGACTTTGATCTGTGGATTTCCGGGCGAGACCGAACAGTCCCATGAGGAACTCAAGGCTTTTGTCAGCGACATGAAGTTTGACCGTCTGGGCTGCTTTGCTTATTCCAGACAGGAGGGCACACCGGCAGATACTTTCCCAGATCAGGTACCGGAGGAGATCAAGCAGGCGCGTGTAGCAGAGATCATGGAATTACAGCAGGATATCTCGACTGCCCGCAATGAGACCTATATCGGCAGAACCTTAGATGCCTTTGTGGAAGGCAAGGTTGCAGACGAGAATGTCTATGTTGCCAGAACCTACCGGGATGCACCGGATGTAGACGGTTATGTATTTATTCAGACGACCAGAGAACTTATGACAGGCGATATCGTATCGGTTCATGTAACAGGATCGTATGAATATGATTTGATAGGAGAATTAGCATGAATTTACCAAATAAATTAACCATTTTCAGAGTGATTTTAATTCCGTTTTTTGTTGTCTTTTTACTTTTGGATCCATCCAACCAGACCTATCGCTACATTGCAGATGCGATCTTCATTATTGCAAGCCTGACGGATATGCTGGATGGCAAGATCGCAAGAAAATACAATTTAGTGACAAATTTCGGCAAATTTATGGATCCGCTTGCAGATAAATTATTAGTCAGTGCGGCTATGATCTGCCTGATCGCGACCGGTCAGTTGGCAGCATGGATCGTGATCGTCATCATCAGCCGTGAATTTATCATCAGCGGTTTCCGCCTGATCGCATCGGATAACGGTATCGTCATTGCCGCAAGTTATTGGGGCAAGTTCAAGACCGTATTCCAGATGCTTATGATCATTGTTTTGATCGCCAATATCCAGATGCCTTTCTTTACGGTTCTTGGCACTATCCTTATTTATGTAGCACTTGTGCTTACGGTTGTATCTCTGATCGACTATATCGTAAAGAATAAAGATGTTTTAAAAGAGCAGAACTAATGCAGGATATCATAGAAGAAATCGTAAAAGAATTAGAAAAGACGCAGGCTACTGTTGCAGTTGCAGAGTCCTGTACCGGTGGAATGGTCAGTGCTAGTCTGGTCGATTATCCGGGTGTTTCCGCCTGTTTTAAAGAAGGCTATGTCACTTATTCCAATGAGGCAAAAGAGAAAAATCTCGGTGTCTTACATGCGACCTTAGAAGCCTATGGAGCCGTCAGTCATCAGACGGCAGAACAGATGGCAGAAGGTGTGCGAAAGCGTGCAGAATCCACTTACGGACTTGCCACCACAGGTATCGCAGGGCCGGATGGCGGGACAGAGGACAAGCCGGTAGGACTGGTATATATTGCTTGTTCCTGCGAGAAAAAAACACTGGTCAAAGAATGTCATTTTTTCGGCGACAGACAAAGTGTACGCAGACAGGCGACAGAATTGGTCCTGCAATTATTACTTACATGTATCAAGGAGTTAAATTGCTAAAATGAGAGTGATTTCCGGTACGAGAAAACGTTTGCAGTTGCATACGGTATCAGGCATGCACACGAGACCGACCCAGGATCGCATCAAAGAAACACTTTTTAATATGATCCAGAATGATCTGTGTGATGCACAGTTTTTGGATGTATTTGCAGGAAGCGGTCAGATGGGGATCGAGGCGCTCAGCCGTGGAGCAGCCTGTGCCTACTTTATTGAGAACAATAAATTAGCCTTGGATTGCATCCATCGCAATATCATACATACACGTTTTGACGACGATGCCTTTGTATTGCCGGGGGATGTCATTTATGAACTCCGCAATTTAGAGGGGCGGATGCAGTTTGATATTATTTTTATCGATCCGCCTTATCATGGTGGATATGAGCATGACGTATTAGAGACGATCGCACAATGTGATCTCTTGGCAGAGGATGGGTATGTGATCGTAGAAGCCGACCTGCATACGGATTTTTCTTTTGTCACAGATCTTGGCTATCAGATCTTAAACGAAAAAGATTACAAGACAAATAAACATGTCTTTTTAGCAAAGGATGAGTAGAGACAAATGAAAAGAGCGATTTATCCAGGCAGTTTTGATCCGATCACTTTCGGACATTTAGATATTATTGAGCGTTCTGCCAAGATCTTTGACGAGGTGATCATCGGCGTGCTCAACAACAGTGCCAAAAATGCCTTGTTTACTGTCGAAGAAAGGGTTGCCATGATAGATGATCTGGTCAGCAAATACCCTAATGTGACGGTGGATTCTTTTGACGGACTTCTGGTTGATTATGCCAAGAGAAAAGAGGCAAATGTCATTATCCGTGGACTGCGTGCTGTGACAGACTATGAATATGAAATTCAGATTGCACAGACCAACAAAGTCGAGTATCCTGAACTTGAGACAATCTTTTTGACGACCGGATTGCATTATTCTTATCTGAGTTCGACTATCGTAAGAGAATTCGCTTCTTATGGTGGCGATATTAGTAGATTTGTACCTGCGGAGATCATTCCGCTGATTCAGGCAAAGTATAATTCATAAAAGGAGATTCTATTATGTCAAGTGGTATTGAAGAAATCATCGAAGAAATCGAAGAATATGTAGACGGATGTAAGCCATCTGCGTTTTCTCCATCCAAGATCATCGTCAACAGAGACGAGTTAGAGAGTCTTTTGGAAGAACTGCGTACCAAGACACCGGAAGAGATTAAGCGTTACCAAAAGATCATCAGCAATAAAGAGGCCATTTTAGCAGATGCACAGAACAAGGCAGATGCTATCATCGCCCAGGCGCAGATCCAGACCAATGAATTGGTCAGCGAGCATCAGATCATGCAACAGGCATACGCCAAAGCCAATGAGATCATCATGCTGGCGACTAAAAATGCGCAGGATATGTTAGATAAGGCTACCGAAGATGCCAACAGTATCCGCATGGGAGCCATTGCTTATACGGATGATATGTTAAATACCATCGAAAGTGTGATCTCAAACTCTATGGAGACAACACAGGCAAGAACAGAGACTTTCCTACAGACCATGCAGGGTTATCTGGATATTGTTGTTGCCAACCGTCAGGAACTGGCTCCACAGGAAGTAAAACAGCCGGAAGCACCGGCAGCCCAGCCTGAGACACCGGCACCAAAGGCAGAAGAAACTGCTTCTGAGGATAATGTACCGGCACTCGACATTCCGGAATCTTTCTTCAATAAAGAATAAAGAGATAGAAAATCGCAAGCAGACCACTTATGAGGGAAAAAAGCAGGCGGACTTTGATATAGTTTTTCATGGAAAAGGGTGCGCCCATACAGACCGACCACGTCTGCATGGCAGTACATAATCCGCCAAAAGCAAGCAGTGGGATGGCACATACATATTTGCCCATGACCGGAATTTGAAGCAGTGAGATTTCATGTATGCCGCTGGTGATCTCCAAAAGTGCCAGTATGCAAGCCCGTAGACCGGTTGGTAGAAATTGGATTTCTTTTACAAAGCCACAAAAGATACCAAAAAGGATCAGATAACCGCCAAGAATGGTTATGGTTTCAAATCCATTCATGATAGCGACATTTAAGATTTGAAAGCAGTTTCGAAGTCTTGGTGTCGCTTTTCTTGTCGTTTGCGCCTTAACGGCAGGATGAGACTCTTGCCTAAGTCTTGTCTTGTCTTTTGAAAAAAAGAACAAAAGACATAGGATATGGGGCAGGTATAGGAGCAAAAGACTAACGCCAAATAGGTCAGGCTCCTGCAATTTTTTCGTCAGGACATAAGAACCGACAAAGGATGGTCCGATCAGATTACAGTGGTTTAAAAGGAACTGTCCTTCTTTTGCGGTGATGAGATCTTTTTGATAGAGGTCTTTTGCCATTTTGGCACCGATGGGCAGGCCAAAGGTCAGTCCTGCCAGGACAGCAAAAAGGATACGCAATCTTCTGGCATGATCCGGTGACATCCGGTCAAAGAGGTATGCCTGCACGGGATCCGACAAAAGGATATTGGATAGGATCATAAAAGGAAGCAACGTCGGCAATAACTGAAAAAACCAGATATTAAGACCGCTGACGGCTCCGGTCAAGGTGATCTGTGGCTGACATAGGGCGATCAGGATGGCAACGATTGATAAAACAAGTCCAAACTTCATATAGTTACTCTATGATGGCGAGATAGGAAATATGATGAGATTAGATAAATTTTTGAGCAATTTAGGAATCGCTTCCCGGTCCGAGATCAAAAAAATATTAAAAAAGGGAGCGGTCCGTGTCAATGGATCTGTCGTCAGTGACGGCAAATTTCAGATAGATGAAACAAAGGATGAGGTTTTATACCAGGGAAAGAAAGTAGAATATACGGATTTTATCTATTATCTCTTTCACAAGCCGGCAGGCTGTGTCTGTGCCGCCAGGGACGCCCTGCATCCGACCGTCTTTGACTATGTACCCATGAATGCAAAGCAAGATCTTTTCACGGTAGGACGGCTGGATCTGGATACCGAGGGACTTTTGCTGATCACCAATGATGGTGCTTTATCCCACGCTTTGCTCAGCCCCAAAAAGCATGTACAAAAGACCTACCTGGCTTATTTAGATGCTCCGGCAGAGCCTGCCGATATCCAGCTTTTTGCGGAAGGGATCGACATCGGAGAAAAAAGATTGACCAAACCGGCTGAACTGGTTCTGGATCCGGAAGATCCGACACACGTCTATATCACGATCTCCGAGGGTATGTATCATCAGGTGAAACGCATGGTGCATGCAAGCGGTAAAGAAGTCCTATATTTGAAACGCCTATCTATGGGCAAATTTCACTTAGAAGGTTCTTTGGAAAAAGGAAAGTATCGCACATTGACAGAAAAGGAAATGAACTATGTTAGAGAATATAAAGGCAGTCCTCTTTGATCTGGACGGCACATTGGTAGATTCCATGTGGGTCTGGAAGCAGATCGATCTGGATTATCTGGGAAAGCGGCATTTACCTATGCCCCAAAGCCTGCAAAAAGATATTGAGGGCATGAGTATGCGGGAAACTGCCTGCTTTTTTCAAAAAGAATTTGGCATCACAGATGACATTGATACCATGATGGCAGAATGGAATGCCATGGCAATGGATGCCTATGCCAATCAGGTGACCTGGAAGCCGGGAGCAGAGGAATTTTTGCAAAGATTACGAAGGGATGGCATTGCCACAGGGATTGCGACCAGCAACTCCAAGGAATTGTTGCAGGCGGTTGCGGACGCACTGGGAATGCAAGATTATATTGATTATTTTTTGACCGGAAATGAAGTTGAGCGCGGTAAACCGGCGCCGGATATCTATTTAAAAGTGGCAGAACATTTAGGTGTACAGCCAAAGGACTGTCTGGTATTTGAGGACATCTGTCCGGGTATCATGGCAGCAAAAAATGCAGGCATGAAGGTCTGTGCGGTCTACGATGATTATTCCAAGGATATTACGGCAGAAAAGAAAGCCTTGGCAGACTATTACATTACGGATTACAGGCAATTGGATTAGAACAGGACATTAGTATGGAAGCAGCACATGATTTTTTACCGATTTCAAAAGAAGATATGAAAAGACGCGGCATAGACCAATTGGATTTTGTCTATGTATGCGGGGATGCCTATGTGGATCATCCGTCCTTTGGTCATGCCATTATCACGCGTCTCTTGGAATCTTACGGCTACAGCGTGGGGATCATAGCCCAGCCGGATTGGAAAGATGATGCATCTATCAGCATTCTGGGCGAGCCGCGTCTTGGCTTTTTGGTTTCCGGTGGCAATATGGATTCCATGGTCAATCATTATTCCGTCTCCAAAAAGAGACGACAGACCGATGCCTTTTCTCCGGGAGGCCTCATGGGAAAACGCCCGGATTATGCCTCGATCGTCTATTGTAATCTGATTCGCAGGACTTACAAGCATACACCGATCATCATTGGTGGTATCGAAGGCAGTCTGCGTCGTCTGGCACATTATGACTATTGGTCAAATAAGGTCAAACGTTCCATTCTCATGGATTCCGGGGCTGACCTGATCTCTTATGGTATGGGTGAACGATCTATCATAGAGATCGCAGAGGCACTTGCCGCAGGTATCGATGTCAAGGATATCACCTATATCCGCGGAACTGTTTTTCGGACACAGGATACTTCTTTTATCGAAGATGCCATTCTTTTGCCGTCTTATGAGGAGATTTCTTCCAGCAAAGAGGCATATGCCAAGAGTTTTTATACCCAGTATCAGAATACGGATGCTTTTAGCGCCAAAAAGATGGCAGAAGCCTATCCGCACGGTGTCTATGTCGTACAAAATCCACCGCAAAAGCCGCTTTCTGTGCAGGAAATGGATGATGTTTATGCCTTGCCTTATATGCGCACCTATCATCCCATCTACGAAAAAGACGGCGGGATTCCTGCCATTTCTGAGGTCAAGTTCAGCCTGATCAGCAACCGCGGCTGTTTTGGCGGCTGCAATTTCTGTGCCCTGACCTTCCATCAGGGGCGTATCGTACAAACGCGCAGCCATGACTCCATTCTTGCGGAAGCAGAGTGTATGATCCGGGATAAGGATTTTAAAGGTTATATCCATGACGTTGGAGGACCTACCGCCAATTTTCGCCACCCATCCTGTCAAAAACAGTTGACCAAGGGTGTTTGTATGAACAAGCAGTGCCTTTTTCCAAAGCCTTGCAAAAATCTGACGGTCGACCACAAGGATTATTTAAAACTCCTCCGCAAATTGCGCGCTTTGCCGGGAGTAAAAAAGGTCTTTGTGCGATCCGGTATCCGTTTTGATTATTTGTTGGAAGATCCGGATGATTCCTTTTTCCGGGAATTGTGCCAATATCACGTCAGCGGCCAGTTAAAAGTGGCGCCGGAACATATCAGTGACAATGTCTTAAAATACATGGGAAAGCCACCGGTAGCCGTCTATGATCGTTTCAAGGACAAATACCGCAAGATCAACGAAAAGATCGGAAAGAAACAATACCTTGTACCATATCTGATGTCATCACATCCGGGCTCTACCTTAAAGGATGCCATTGCTTTGGCGGAATATCTGCGAGATCTTGGCTATATGCCGGAACAGGTACAGGATTTTTACCCGACCCCATCGACCATATCCACCTGTATGTATTATACAGGGCTGGATCCGGCAACTATGGAGCCGGTTTATGTGGCGCACAATCCGCATGAAAAAGCCATGCAGCGTGCCCTCATCCAGTACCGAAATCCAAAGAACTATGATCTGGTCTATGAAGCACTTAAGAAAGAACATCGGGAGGATCTGATCGGTTTTGATAAGCAGTGTCTGATTCGCCCGCGAAAATTAGCAGAGGAAAAGCAGGGGCAAAACCATAAGAAAAAACAGGATGGTAAATATCCATCCAAAGATAAGCGGCAGCATAGTAAAAAAGCCACACAGCGTCCACGCGCAAACAGGAAAGGAAAACGATAGGTCTTATGACAGAGATAGAGATTACTTCCAGCCAGGAAAAACAACGTTTTGACAAGTTCTTAAAGAAATACTTTAAGGCTGCCGGTGGCGGATTCTTATATAAAATGCTGCGCAAAAAGAACATTACCCTGAATAAGAAAAAGGCGGATGGATCCGAAATCCTGCAGGCGGGAGATAAGATCCAGGTGTTTTTTTCAGATGAGACCTTTTCCAAGATGCGGGGTGGATCTGCAGTTTCTTCGGAATATCAGAAACTGCTTCAAGTACCTCATGAACTTCAAGTGATCTATGAGGATGACCTCATGCTGATCGTCAATAAGCCAAGCGGCATGCTGTCACAGAAGGCAAAGGATTCCGATATTTCCTTAAATGAGCGCATCCTTTCTTATCTGATCCATGAAGGGTGCTTATCGGAGGAGACATATGCCGTCTTTCATCCCTCGGTTGCCAACCGTCTGGATCGCAATACATCCGGAATCGTGCTTGCCGGGAAATCACTGATGGGACAGCAGATGCTATCGGATATGCTGCGCGACCGTAGTGCCAAAAAGATCTACCACTGCATCGTTCGCGGCAAAGTAGAAGACGAAATGCATTTAAAGGGCTATTTGCTGAAAGATGAGCGTTCCAATCAGGTACAGATCCTTTCTGAAGAACTTCAGGATGCCAAGGCAATCGAGACCGCCTATCGTCCGCTTGCTATAGGACCTAATGCCACACTTTTAGAAGTGCATCTGATCACAGGACGCAGTCACCAGATCCGCGCTCATCTGGCATCGATCGGACATCCCATCGCCGGAGATCCCAAGTATGGAGATGTGGTCTGGAATCAAAAACTCCGCCAGGATTTTTCTGTCAGATTCCAACTGCTCCATGCCTATTCCATTACACTGCCGGATGGACGGACTTTTATCGCAGACGAACCGGAATTTTTTTCACAGATTATGAGAGGATAATTATGGCAACATGGCATTCCAGAGGATTGCGTGGATCGACCTTTGAGGACTTGATCAACCGCACAAATGATATTTACGAGAACAGTAATCTTTGTCTGATCCAAAAAGTACCGACGCCGATCACGCCAATCAACATTGACAAGGACACCAGACACATCACTTTAGCTTATTTTGACAAAAAAAGTACCATCGATTATATCGGGGTTGTACAGGGGATCCCAGTCTGCTTTGACGCCAAGGAATGTCACAGTGACCTTTTTCCCTTGCAGAACATCCATGAACACCAGATCAACTTTATGCAGACTTTTGAAAAGCAACAGGGCATGGCATTTTTTCTGCTCTACTTTACCCATCGCGATGAATTTTATTATCTGCGCTTAGAGGAAGTCATGCGCTATTGGAAACGCGGTCAGGAAGGCGGTCGCAAGAGCTTTCGCTATGAAGAACTGGATCACGATTTTTTCTTTCATGCAAAGCCCGGTATTTTTGTTCCTTATCTGGATCTTTTGCAGAAAGATTTATCTATGCGGGATGCTTGACAGTTGCTCTTTCTTTTCCTATAATATGGATAGTTTAGTTATTTACCACTGCACCATGATAAAGTTTAAAGGAGCCATAAACTATGCAAAATAAGAGATTACATACCCCGGAAGGTGTTCGCGATATTTACAATGATGAATGTGAAAAAAAGCATTATATCTTAGATCGGATGCGACAGGTCATACAATCTTACGGCTATCGTTTCATTGAGACACCGACCTTTGAATTCTTTGATATCTTCGGACAGGAAGTGGGGACCACACCGTCAAAAGACCTATACAAATTTTTTGACCGTGAGGGCAATACCTTGGTCCTGCGTCCAGATATGACCCCATCCATCGCAAGGGCAGCATCCAAGTATTTTCCAATCGAGACCGAGCCGGTACGTCTTTGCTACGAGGGAAATGTCTTTATCAATAATAACAGTTATCAGGGCAGGCTCAAGGAAAGTACCCAGTTGGGTGTCGAGTTCATCGGAGAAAATTCGGTCGATGCTGACGGCGAGATCATAGCCCTTGTCGTCAATAACTTAAAGGCTGTCGGCTTAGAACAGTTCCAGATCAGTATCGGCCATGCAGATCTTTTCCGCCAACTCATAAAAGCTGCAGATTTTGATGCAGAAGCAGAAGAAAACTTACGCGACCTGATCTTAAATAAAAACTTTTTCGGTGTTGATGAATTTCTGGATCGTCATCAGGTGACGAATGATCTGCGTAGCCTCTTTTCCATGTTGGGAAAGATGTATGCCAGTCCAAAAGAATGGGTAGGTATGAAAGAGATCGCCCTTCGTTTCCCAGGGGTGGCGGATGCCCTTTCTTATCTTCAGGAACTTTATGAACTTCTTGAAGTGTATGATGTGACAAAATATATTTCATTTGAACTGGGTCTAATCAGTTCTTACAGTTATTATACCGGCATCTTATTTAGCGGCTATACCTTCGGGAGTGGCGAACCGATTGTAAAGGGTGGACGTTATGATGGGCTTTTGTCCTACTTTGGAAAAGAGGCTCCGGCGATCGGCTTTGCCCTTATGGTAGACCAACTTTTACTGGCATTGGATCGACAAAAGATTGCCGTGTCGGCAGGACAGAAATCAGAGATCATCCTATACACACCGCTGCAGAGAAAAATTGCTGCCACGACCGCAGAAGAACTGCGAAATGCAGGTAAGAATGTCCGCCTGCATCTGATGGATCTTGGCAGCCACAGCATAGCAGATTACCGCCAGCGGTATCAGGGACAAAAGATCATTGTATTGGAGGACGAATAAGATGGAAGAACAAAGATATCTGACTTTTGCCCTGGGAAAGGGACGTTTGGCAAAGCAGACGCTTGCCACTTTTGAAAAGATCGGCATTACTTGTGAGGAGATGAAAGATCCGGACACCAGAAAACTCATTTTTGTAAACGAAGATTTAAAACTCCGCTTTTTTCTTGCCAAAGGACCGGATGTGCCAACCTATGTTGAATATGGCGCGGCTGACATCGGCATTGTGGGAGAGGATACGATCTTAGAGGAAGCCAGAAATATTTATGAGGTATTAGATCTTGGCTTTGGAAAATGCCGCATGTGCGTCTGTGGACCAAAGGAATCCAAGGAACTCCTGCAGCACCAGGAACTGATCCGTGTAGCCACAAAATATCCGAGGATCGCCAAGAATTATTTTTATAATGAGAAACATCAGACGGTTGAGATCATCAAGTTGAACGGTTCAATCGAACTGGCACCGATCGTTGGACTGTCCGAAGTGATCGTAGATATCGTTGAGACTGGCTCAACCCTGCGGGAAAACGGACTGGAAGTCTTAGAGGAAGTCTGTCCTTTGTCTGCGCGTATGGTCGTCAATCAGGTCAGCATGAAAATGGAATATGAACGCATCACCAAATTGATCGGTGAGTTAAAACAGGCATTATCAATCGAAGGGTAGGTATGGGATATGAGGATCTTAGAATTAAACAAAGAAACAACAAGCAATATTTTGGACTCTCTCTTAAAGAGAAGTCCCAACAGTTATGGCGAATACGAAGCGCGCGTGGCTGCGATCATCGAGGAAGTGCGAAAGAATCGCGATGCGGCGGTTTTTTCCTACACCAAGCAGTTTGACCATGCCGAGATCAATGCAGACAATATCATCGTGACCGATGAGGAGATCAATGAGGCATATGCGACAGTTGCACCGGAACTTTTGGATGTGATCCGCAAGTCTTTGGTCAATATCCGCGCTTTTCACAGCAAGCAGTTGCAGAACTCTTGGTTTACCAGTGGCGAAAACGGCACGATCTTAGGACAGAAAGTCACACCTTTGGATAAAGTGGGCGTTTATGTTCCTGGCGGAAAGGCTGTCTATCCGTCCTCCGTTCTGATGAATGTCGTTCCGGCAAAGGTAGCAGGCGTTCCTCACATTTATATGACAACACCACCGGGAGCCGATGGCAAGATCGCTGCCTCTACCTTGGTTGCTGCCAAGGAAGCCGGCGTCGATACTATTTATAAGGTTGGTGGTGCTCAGGCGATCGCCGCCCTTGCTTTTGGTACGGAATCCATTCCGAAAGTTGACAAGATCGTTGGTCCCGGCAATATTTATGTCGCATTGGCAAAAAAAGCAGTGTTCGGTCATGTCAGCATCGATTCTATCGCCGGTCCGAGTGAGATTCTGGTTTTAGCTGATGAGACAGCAAATCCAAAATATGTAGCGGCAGACCTTTTGTCACAAGCAGAACATGATGAAATGGCATCCGCTATCCTGATCACCACCAGCCGTGCTCTGGCAGATCAGGTTTCCAAGGAGATCGATTATTTTGTGGCAAGATTATCCCGCAAGGCGATCATTGAAAAATCTTTGGAGAATTACGGTTATATCCTGGTTGCACCGGATATGGAGACTGCCATTGATACGGTAAACGAGATCGCATCCGAACATCTGGAGATCGTAACAAAGAATCCGTTCGATACCATGACGAGGGTAAAAAATGCAGGCGCTATCTTCCTTGGCGAATACAGTAGTGAACCTCTTGGTGACTACTTTGCAGGTCCAAACCATGTACTTCCTACCAATGGAACCGCCAAATTCTTCTCTGCCCTCAGTGTTGATGATTTTATCAAGAAATCCAGCATCATTTCTTATTCCAGAGAAGCACTGGAAGATGTCTACCACGACATTGTGCAGTTTGCAGAGTGTGAGCAGTTGACGGCGCATGCAAATTCGATTAAAGTAAGATTTGAAGAGGTTTAAGATTAAGTAGAAAGTAGGGATAAAGGGTGTGTGATGTAAGACGCGCTCATTGTGTGCGCACAACAAAGGAAACAGATATCGATCTGACATTTACAATCGACGGCAGTGGCAAATCGATGATTTCCACGGATATTGGCTTTTTCGACCATATGTTGGATGGCTTTGCCAGACACGGACTTTTTGATCTGGATGTAAAGATCAAGGGAGATCTGATCGTGGACTGCCACCATACGATCGAAGACTGTGGCATTGTTCTTGGCGAGGCTATCAAGCAGGCATTGGGCGATAAAAAGGGTATCTGCCGTTATGGCTCCTGTATCTTACCTATGGATGAGACTTTAGTGCTTTGTGCCATAGACTTATCCGGCAGACCTTATCTGTCTTTTGATGCAGAATTTACCACCGATCGGATCGGCTATATGGATACGGAAATGATCCGCGAATTTTTCTATGCCATTTCCTATAGTGCAGGCATGAATCTGCATATACAGGTACTAAAATCCGGCAACAATCATCATATGGCGGAAGCCATGTTCAAGGCATTTGCAAAGGCCCTGGATGCGGCAACGACAAAGGATCCGAGAATCGCAGACATTCTTTCCACCAAGGGAAGTCTGGCTTAAAATCAATAGAAAGTGAACATAATAAGATGGAACACAAAAATATCGTAGCAACAATCTATTTAAAAGACGGGATGGCAGTGCATGATCCAAAGCATACCGACGAAAAGCAGGATGTCTTAGAATTGGCACGCCTCTACAACGACAGTGGTATTGACAAGATCATTTGTTATGATCTTTCTTCGGAAGATGAAGAACATGAGAAAAATATTTTAGCCATCCGTGAGATCAACCGTAATATTGAGATCAAGACCTGTGGCGGCGGCAACATTAAGCGACTGGAAGATGTTAAGAAATTTCTTTATGCCGGCTGTGTGGAAGTTATTTTAAATGGTTCCAAGCCATCCGCGATCGAGATCTTAAAGGAAGCCAGTGCCCGCTTTGGAGCGGAAAAAATGCTGGTATCCCTGACAAATGTGGATTTTCTCTTTAAGACAAAGGATTTCCTGGAAGACCATGTCCATGAACTTGTGATCTATGACCGTACGCTTTTGAATAGCATTGAGGGCATTACCAATGTACCTTACATTGTTGATGTAGATTCTTACAACTTTAAGGATGTGATCGTTCTTCTAAAGTCTGACAAGATCCGTGGTATCTGTGGTTCCTTTATCAACGATACCAAGACAGATATCATGCAGGTCAAATGTGAACTGTCCGATGCCGGTATCAAGATGGATAACTTTGAGCCCAAACTTGCCTGGAGAGATCTGAAAGTAAATGCAGACGGACTGGTGCCTGTGATCGCGCAGGATTATCAGACCGGCGAGGTCCTCATGCTTGCCTATATGAATGAGGAAGCCTTTAACACGACGATCCGTATCGGCAAGATGACCTATTACAGCAGAAGCAGACAGGAACTCTGGATCAAGGGTTTTACCAGCGGTCACACCCAATATGTCAAGTCTTTAACCGCTGATTGCGATTATGATACTATTTTAGCTAAGGTATCCCAGGTAGGCGGTATTGCCTGCCACACCGGCGCACCAAGCTGTTTTTTCAATGAGATCATTAAGAAAGAGTACACAGAGCGCAATCCGCTCAAGGTCTTTGAGTCCGTTTATCAGGTGATCGCTGACCGCAGGGAACATCCAAAGGAAGGTTCCTATACCAATTATCTGTTCGATAAGGGTATCGACAAGATCTTAAAGAAAGTCGGAGAAGAAGCAACGGAGATCGTGATCGCTGCCAAGAACCCGGACAACGAAGAGGTCAAGTATGAAATGTCTGATTTCCTCTATCACATGATGGTCTTGATGGTGGAAAAAGGACTGACTTGGGAAGATATTACACGCGAACTTTCCCAGAGATAATAGCGGAGGAATTATGCAATATATGAATAAATTAGCACTGTCAGATGATATCTTAATGCAGGTCGATAAGCCTGCAAGATACATCGGCAATGAACTGAACATGGTAAAGAAGGATCCCTCCAAGGTCGACATCCGCTTTGCCATGTGTTTCCCGGATGTCTACGAGATCGGTATGTCGCATCTCGGCATCCAGATCCTTTATGAAATGTTTAACAGAAGAAATGATGTTTACTGTGAGAGAGTATATTCTCCCTGGCCGGATCTGCATAAGATCATGAAAGAGGAGGATATCCCTCTTTTTGCGTTAGAGACACAAGATCCCATCAAGGATTTTGACTTTGTCGGCATCACCTTGCAGTATGAGATGTGCTATACCAATATCCTGCAGATCTTAGACCTTGCCCAGATCCCTTTGTGGCAAAAAGACCGTTCGGATCAGGATCCGATCATCTTATGTGGAGGACCTTGTACCTACAATCCGGAACCGATTGCTGACTTTTGTGATCTGTGCTATATCGGGGAGGGCGAGATCTCTTATGATGCGCTCTTGACCCTATATAAAGATATGAAGCATGCCGGAAACTACACCAGAGCGGAATTTCTTCGCAAGGCTGCCCAGATTCCGGGCATCTATGTGCCCTCTTTGTATGAGGTGACTTATCAGGAAGACGGAACGATCGCAGCCATGACACCGCGTTTTGCGGATGTTCCGGAAAAGGTAAAACGTCAGGTCCTAGTCAATATGGATGATGGTGCCTATCCGACCAAGCCTTTGGTTCCGTTTGTGCGTGCCACACAGGATCGTGTGGTCTTAGAGATCCAGCGTGGCTGCATCCGTGGCTGTCGTTTCTGTCAGGCAGGTATGGTCTATCGTCCCAACCGTGAAAAGAGTCTGGATCTTTTAAAGGACTATGCCAAAGAAATGTTAGACTCGACCGGACACGAGGAGATCTCTTTGAGTTCCTTGAGTTCCAGTGATTATACCCAGTTACCGGAGTTGATCAATTTCCTGATTGAAGACTGCTGTGGAGATGGTGTCAATATCTCCCTGCCATCCCTGCGTATCGATGCCTTTTCTTTGGATGTCATGAGCAAAGTACAGGATGTCAGAAAGAGCAGTCTGACCTTTGCCCCCGAAGCCGGTTCCCAGCGACTCCGCAATGTTATCAATAAAGGACTGACCAAGGATGACATTTTAAACGGTGCCGGTATGGCATTTGAGGGCGGCTGGCAGAAGGTAAAACTTTACTTTATGCTTGGACTTCCGACCGAGACCGAAGAAGATATGCGTGCCATCCCGGAACTCGCCAATGAAATTGCGGTCCGCTATTATGAGATCCCAAAAGACAAGCGCAACGGCAAGTGCCAGATCACGATGAGCACTTCCTTTTTTGTGCCAAAGCCTTTTACTCCATTTCAATGGGCGCCTATGTATGAAAAGGGCGAATATCTCCGCCGCGCCAAGATCGTCAACGATACGATGAAAGAGCAGTTGAACCACAAGAGCCTGCGTTATAACTGGCATGAAGCGGATGTGACGGTATTAGAGGGACTTTTTGCCAGAGGTGACCGCAGACTTGCCAAGGCCATTTACGAAGCCTATGAAGATGGCTGTATGTTTGATGCCTGGTCGGACTATTTTGATGTCGATAAATGGCATGAGATTTTGGAGCGAAATGGCATCTCTCTTGATTTTTACGTCTATCGCCAGCGTCCTTTGGATGAAATTCTGCCGTGGGATTTTATTGATGTCGGCGTGCGCAAGGAATTTTTTGTACGCGAATGGAAGCGTGCGACCATCGATCAGGTGGTAACACCAAACTGTAAAATGCAATGCTCCGGTTGCGGTGCAGCATCATTTGGAGGAGGCATTTGTTTTGAAGGTAAGAATTAAATTTAGCAAGAACGGCAGTATGGTCTATATCGGTCATCTGGACATCATGCGCTATTTCCAGAAAGCCATTCGCAGAAGCGGACTGCCTATCAAATATTCCGAGGGCTTTAACCCACATCAGATCATGTCTTTTGCGGCTCCGCTGGGCGTTGGTCTGAGCAGTTCAGGCGAATATATGGATATCGAATTAAAAGAGTTTGTGCCAAGCAAGGAAGCCTTGCACCGTTTGCAAGCAACCATGGTAGACGGCATGGAAGTGACGTCTTTCCGCTATTTGCCGGACAATGCGCAGAATGCCATGTCCTCCGTGACCGCCGCCTCTTATATTTTATCCTATAAGCACCCGGAGGAGTTTCCTTATACGATTACAGAGTTACAGGCTGCTAAAAAAGCCTTTTTTGATGATGCAGGCACCATTCCCATCATCAAAAAGACCAAAAAGGGAGAGCGCGAATTGGATCTTAAACCTTTGATCTATGACTTTACCATCTCTGAAGTCTGCAATTCCTGCGGAGACAGCAGTATTATCTTTTCACTTTTAGTCTCCACCGGCAGTATGGATAATATCAAGCCGGAACTGGTGCTGGATCACTTTTTTAGCAGCATGGGAAAGACCGACTTAGGCAGATATGACTTCTTCATCCATAGAGAGGATATGCTAACCGGCCAGGCTCCAGACTTTGTATCTTTGGGAGAGATCGGTCATGACAAAGAATAATCGTTGCTTTATTACAGAATGGGTAAGCGGGCAAAAGCAGATGGAACTGTTGCTCTATCTGGACGCGCACGATCATCCTATCGAAATCCATCCTTATGATGCAAATTCACCATCCTTGATCGGCAATATTTATGTTGCAAGAGTCGACCGGGTGATGCCTCAGATACATGCCGCTTTTTTGAAGGCAGATGACCTGAGTTTCTTTTATCCTATGGAAGATACCGCGACGGAAAATATCATCTTTACCAGAAAAAACGGAAAGAAGGATGCCTTAGTGGAGGGGGATGAATTGCTCGTACAGGTCATCCGTGATGCCATCAAATCCAAGGAGATCTGCGTTTCGACCAACCTTTCCTTTTCTTCTGCGCATCTCTTGCTCACGACAGGCAACCGCTTACATGGGATCTCCAAGAAGATCACAGGTCAAAAGCGCAAGCAGATCCAAAGCGGTTTTCTGGACAGGGTCGCAGATGAAAATTTGGGGATCGTTGTGCGGACCAATGCGATGGAATGTGATGAAGATCTTTTATATACCGAATACCGGATGCTACAGGATAGCGTAACAGACCTGCTTTCAAGAGCAAAGCATCTTGTCACCGGATCACTTCTTTCGGTGCTGGGACAAAGGCATCCTTTTTTTGAGCATATAGGCCGTTTTCAAAGAGAAGGCCTGACGGAGATCGTAACCGATGATTCTGCTTGGTATGACCGATTAAAAGAAGGCAATACCGAGGGCATACCGGTACGTCTATATGCAGATCCTGCCTATTCCCTCAAACAGCTTTACGGTATAGAGCAGATGCTGATCCAGGCGCTTGCCAAAAAGGTCTATCTTCCTTCCGGTGGCTACCTTGTCATTGAGCCGACCGAGGCACTGACGGTCATTGATGTCAACAGTGGCAACAATACCAAAAAGAAAAAGAAGGACGATTATTATCTCTCCAATAATATGGAAGCTGCCAAGGAGATTGCCAGACAAGTACGACTGCGCAATATCAGCGGCATCATTGTGGTCGATTTTATCAATTTAAATGATAAGGAACAAAAAGACGCACTGACCACGTATATGAAGTCCCTCTTAAAAGAGGATTATGTCAAGGCGAATGTCGTGGATTTTACCCGCTTAGACCTTATGGAGATCACACGCGCCAAGAAATATCTGTCCTTACAGCAAGCACTTTCACATTGTACGCAATAAAATACAAAATATCGACATAAATTCTGACAAACGATTGACGAAAGCAGATTCCTATGCTAATATATCAAGGTATGCCGCACAACGAGGTTTAAGTTGCATTTTGCACACCGTAGTTGGCGAGTAATGATAATAGGAGGTGCCATATGTACGCAATTATAGCAACAGGTGGTAAGCAGTACAAAGTATCTGAAGGCGATATCATTACCATTGAAAAGCTTGGAGTAGAAGCTGGTGAAAAGGTTACATTTGATCAGGTTCTGGCTATCAGCGATAAGGGATTAAAGATTGGTAATCCGACCGTTGAAGGCGCAACTGTAGAAGCTTCTGTCGTTAAAGAAGGCAGAGGTAAAAAGGTAATCGTTTACAAGTACAAGAGAAAGACTGGCTATCACAATAAGAACGGTCATAGACAGGCGTTCACACAAGTACAGATCAATAAGATTAATGGATAATCGATAGGAATTGTTATGATTTCGATAACGATTTTCAAAGATCGGAAAGAGTATCGGGGCATCCGCTGCAGTGGACATGCAGGATTTGAACGGGCTGGCAAAGATATTGTCTGCGCGGCAGTATCCATGCTGGTGATCAATACCATCAATGGGATCGATCAATTCACAGAGGATGCATATACTTTGGATAGCAAAGAGGACGATACCGAGACATCGAAAAAGAAAAGATTTTTTCCCAGGAAAGATCAATCTGATAATCTGATTGATTTCCGATTTACGGAGGACGTTTCCAAGGAATCGAACTTACTTATGGATGTTCTGGTCTTAGGCTTAACAGAGATTTATAAGCAATACGGTGATTCGTATCTTACACTAAAATTTGAGGAGGTGTAGACATGTTAAAGTTGAATCTTCAATTTTTCGCCCACAAAAAGGGAGTTGGTTCTACTAAGAACGGACGTGATTCAGAGTCTAAGAGATTAGGCGCAAAGAGAGCGGACGGACAGTTCGTTAAGGCTGGAAATATTCTTTACAGACAGCGTGGAACAAAGATTCATCCGGGTACTAACGTAGGTATCGGTGGTGATGATACATTATTTGCAACAGCAGATGGTATTCTTCGTTTCGAAAGAAAGGGCCGCGACAAGAAGCAGGCTAGTGTTTATCCAGTAGCAAGCGAAAACTAAGAACATTTTGGTAGACTCGACTATTGTTTAGCCGAGTCTACTTTGTTATATAATAGTATTTATGAGCAGATACTACTACATAACAAAGTAAAACGTACCAAGCAATTATTTTGGAAAGGTGTAAAAATATGTTTGCAGATCGCGCACGAATTATAATCAAATCAGGAAAAGGCGGCGACGGACATGTTAGTTTCCGTCGTGAAAAATTTGTACCAAACGGCGGTCCGGATGGCGGCGACGGCGGAAAGGGCGGCGACATCATATTTGAAGTTGACGAGGGCTTAAATACCTTGACAGACTATCGCCATCGCAGGAAATTTGCCGCACAGGCAGGCGAAGAAGGCGGTAAAAAGAACTGCCACGGTAAAAACGGAGCCGATCTTATATTAAAAGTACCGGAAGGCACCGTGATCAAGGATGCAGAATCCGGCAAAGTCATTGCAGATATGTCCGGTGACAACAAAAGACAGATTATTCTGACTGGCGGACGTGGAGGCCTTGGTAACCAACATTATGCGACTTCCACCATGCAGGCTCCAAAGTATGCCCAGCCGGGGGGCGAAGCCATTGAGATCGAGGTACAACTGGAGTTAAAGGTCATTGCGGATGTCGGTCTGGTCGGATTTCCAAATGTCGGCAAATCTACCTTTCTTTCCCGCGTGACAAATGCCAAGCCAAAGATCGCAAATTACCACTTTACCACCTTAAATCCGAATCTTGGTGTGGTAGATCTAGATGGCAACGGCTTTGTGATCGCAGATATTCCAGGACTGATCGAGGGTGCTTCCGAAGGCATCGGTCTGGGGCATGAATTCTTACGTCACATTGAGCGTACCAAGGTCATCATCCATATGGTTGATGGTGCTTCTGTTGAGGGTAGGGATCCTCTTGAAGATATCAAGGCAATCAATAAAGAATTAGAAGCCTATGATCCGGCAATCTTAGAAAAGCCACAGGTGATCGCAGCCAACAAGATGGATGTCTGCATGGAAGGCAGTGAGGAGATCATCGAAAAACTCCGCAAGGAATTTGAACCAAAGGGCATCGAAGTCTTTTCCATTTCTGCTGTCAGTGGTCAGGGTGTAAAGGAACTTCTGTATCACGTGCAAGCACTCTTAAAGACCTGTCCGGAGGAAGTGACCGTCTATGAGCCTGAATTTGATCCGGCCCTGCGTTTCTTTAGTGAAGAACCATTTACCGTTGAAGTCAATGAAGAGGGCGAATACGTAGTAGAAGGACCTCGTATCGAGAAAATGCTGGGCTATACCAATATTGATTCCGAAAAGGGCTTCCTTTTCTTCCAGCGTTTTTTGAAAGAGCAGGGCATTTTAAAACAATTAGAGGAACTCGGCATTGAGGAAGGCGATACCGTTCGTATGTATGGTCTGATGTTCGATTATTATAAGTAAGGAGCAAAAGAATGATGAATAACAAACAAAGAGCCTATTTATCAGGTTTGGCCAGCAAAATGACACCGATTTTACAGATTGGAAAATCTTCTCTGACACCGGAGATCATTACTGCCGTAGATGAAGCCTTAGAAGCAAGAGAACTGATCAAGATCTCTGTTCTCAAGAATTGTTTTGATGATCCAAGAGCCATTGCAGAGACCATGGCAGAGCGAACACATAGTCAGGTAGTTCGCGTGATCGGCAGAAAGATCGTTCTTTATCGTGCAGCGAAAAAGCCAAAAATCGAACTTCCAAAATAAAAAGAAGGTTGCTTACTGTGAAAAAGATCGGAATTTTAGGTGGGACCTTTAATCCCATCCACGAAGGACATTTGAATATTGCAAGATTTGCCAGAGATTTTCTTTCCTTGGATGAAGTCTGGTTCTTGCCGGCGGGGACACCGCCACACAAGGATGTGGCAGAACATGTGTCTGTCTGGCACCGTAAGAATATGGTAAATGCAGCGATTACGTCTGAGCGGGCATTTTCTCTCTGTGATATTGAATTAGAAAAAAAGACACCATGTTATTCTTGGGAGACCCTAGAGGAATTACATGCACAGTATGGCAAAAAGACAGACTTTTATTTTATCATTGGCGAGGATTCTTTTGCCATGTTCGATCAATGGGTGCATCCGGAACGCATCTGTGCCGCTTGTAAGATCGTCATTGCCAAACGCCCACTGGATAAGGCTGTTACAGAAAAAGCGCATCCAATGGCATTTAACGAGCGTATAGAGGCATACCGACAGAAGTTTTCGACGGAATTTATCGAGATGCCGGTAGAAGTGATGGATATTTCATCTTCCTATATCCGCAAATGTCTGCAAGCAGGGAAAAAGGAAGCGATTTCTTCCATGCTCCCAGATAGGGTGCTTTCTTATATTGATGAACACCAATTATATCAGGCGGACTGTCCACTTTCTTTGATCGATACTTTGCAAAAAAGAGTCAAAAAAGAGTTAAAACCGGAACGATTTGAACATACCCTAGGGGTCATGTATACGGCCGGCAATCTGGCATCCGTCCATGGCTATCCGCAAGTAAAGGCTATGGTTGCCGGTTTGCTACATGATTGTGCCAAAGGCCTCAGCGACGAAAAGAGATTAGACATCTGTCATAAGCAAAAGATTCCGGTTACAGATATCGAGAACCGGCATCCGCATTTATTACACGGAAAAGTCGGTGCTTATCTTGCGAAAAAGAAATATTGTATTTCTGATCCACAGATCCTGCATGCGATCGCTGTGCATACGACCGGCTGTCCGGATATGAATCTCTTGGATAAGATCATTTATATTGCAGATTATATAGAGCCACATCGTGACAAAGCGCCGCATTTAGAAGAGATACGCCGTAAGTCATTTGCAGATATTGATGCCGGACTTTTGATGATTTTGGAGGATTCCGTGCAATATTTAAGTCAGAGTCCTTTCGATATGGATCCAATGACTTTAGAAACATATGAGTACTATAAAGACTTACAAAAATAAGAAAAGGAGCAAAACTTATGGAAATCAAGGAAATGGTAAAATTGGTATGTCACGCTTTGGACGAAAAGAAAGCAGAAGACATCAAAGTAATTGATATTAAAGGACTTTCTGTTATGGCTGACTACTTTATTGTTGCCAGTGGTGGAAGCCAGAACCAGTTGCTTGCTATGCAAAATGAAGTAGACAAGGAAATGTATGAGCATGGGATCCACGCAAAGCAGGTTGAGGGAAATCGTTCTTCTACCTGGATCCTGATGGACTACGAAGATGTGATCGTGCATTTGTTTTCACAGGATGACCGGCTTTTCTATAATTTGGAAAAGATCTGGCAGGATGGACGTGTTCTTTCCGCAGAAGAACTGGATAATTTATAAAATAACCAATTACAATGTATAAGAAACGCAAGGATCCGATCATAGATCCTTGCGTTTGTAGTTTACGGCATTTGCTGCCTGACGTTTGTGTTCATCCTCCATAGCAGCATAATAATCAATGGTGGTATTGATGTTCTCATGCCCCAAAACGTCGGCTACCAGACGGATATCGCCCGTCTCACGGTAAAGGGCTGTGCCATAGGTACTGCGCAATTTGTGCGGTGTGATTTTTTTATTAGGCACCGCCATCTGTGCGTAACGTTTTACCAGACGTTCGATGGAATCGACACTCATGCGCCGTCCCTGGATAGAGTAGAAGAGGGCAGGAGCATCCGACTCATATGGCGTGATCAAGGCACGTTCCGAACAAATATAATCATCTAAGACCTGATGGATCTCATCACTAAAATATAAGACGTCCTGTCCACCACCTTTGCGGACAATAGTCATGGAATTGACGTTAAAATCCAGGTCATTTAAGTCTAAACCACGACATTCCGAAACACGGATGCCGGTGCCAAGCATAAGGGTCATGATGGCAAGATCTCTTTTCTGGGTTTTTGCGGCATATTTTCTTTGTCTTTCTGTCATAGGCACGCCGGCATTATTTTCAATGACATTTAAAAGTGCCTGCACCTCATAATTGTTCATGCGGACAATGTTTTTATCCTTTTTTAATTTTGGCAATTTGACCAGCATCATTGGATTGTCCGAAATATTCTTGCGCTCATAATGATACTGGAATAAGCCACGCAAAGGCGACATTTTTCGTGCAATGGCTTTCTTTCCGTTTTCGTGCATTTCTCCGTCTAAATTTAACTCCAGGTAACGTTGGTATTCCACAATATCTTCTGATTGTAAGTGATCCAGAACAGATAAAGGGATTTCTGCCAAAGAAAGATCCTTTAAAGTCGAATTATGCGTCTGTAAAAAGCGAAAAAAAGTCAGCAGATCATAACAATAAGATATCAAGGTGCTGAGCTGCGTGGTAAGTTCTTTACTGTAGATATAATCTGCAGCGAAACTCGGCAACTGGTCGATAAGACCGCGCAGTTTGACTTTCTGTGATCTTGTTTTTGATTTGTAATAAGTAGAATCTTTTCCCATAATAAATCCTCATTCATATATAAAACATTAAGAACTTGTAAGAAACACACACTGATACTGATACATATCTTTCGGAAAAACAGATATTTATCCGCATGATATATCTTCAAACAAATACTGCTATTATTGTTATATTGCCACATAACATATCGGTCAGTTGGCATCCACACCAAAGTCAGCCATTCTGGCAATGATGCGCTGACGAACCAGTTTAGCAATTTCAGGCGTCTTCATATCTTTATACTCGTCATAATAGATGGCTGGTAAAAAGACAACCTTGGTCGTAACTGTTCCAAATTCTAAACTGTTGAAAGGCTTGTAAGAATCGATCAGTGCAACCGGTACGATTGGTGTCTTGGAACGAACCGCACATTTAAAACTCCCTGGCTTAAATTGCTGTACCTTGTTGCGGTTCTTATCATAACCACCTTCTGAAAAAAGGATGTATTTCTTACCCTGCTTGACATCCTCCGTGATTTCATTGATAACGGTAAGATTTTGTCTGACGCTATCCAGTTCCAGACGTTTAGCACCTAACATATCGACCAGTTCCTTTACCAAAAAGGAATTGGACTTTGCCTTGTCCATAACAAAGGAACAGGGTTGCTTATGGGCATATATAATCCCTAATGCGTCATATTTGCCCTGATGATTGGGATACATCACGTAACCACCTTCTAACGGCAAATTCTCGGTGCCATAAACTTCTGTTTTGATCTTGCCGGAAGACTTCATATAATCGATCAATTTCTGCGCAAATGCATAACGTACCTGCTCGGAATAACGCTCCGGATGGCGGAACATCTTGCGCATTTTTGGAATCAGATATGGTCCTCGCTTTACATTGGCAAGTACCACTAAAATAAATCGTAACATAAATTCAAATTCTCCCTCTATCCTGTAGATAAATATAATCTAACTACAATCTATATTATACTGATAATAGTGGGAAAAGACAAGCAAACTACTGTACTTGTGCGGAATAATATGGGATCGTCAGATACTCTCCTGCATGAATATCATCCCCGGATATATGATTGATCTGTTTTACCTCATCAATATAATCGCTATAAGATGCGTAAGCGTCTACATCAGAATACTCCTCGGCGATAGACCAAAGAGAATCACCATCCTCTACCTGGACACTGGTATAATACTTATACATATTGTGGTCTTGCTTAGCATTGGAAGTCATGGCAAACACACAGATAACGGTAACCATAGTAGCAATCGCTATCAACAAATAAAATAAAATATACTGCTTTTGCTGGATTCTCTTTGTCATATCTCTCATCCTCTTTCTCAAAATGCATCAGAACGAACCTTTGTTCTGGTACTAGAATACAATGTGAACAGATGTTTGTCAAGAGTTTTTCGAACAAATTTTCGGAATATATGTTTGCTTTTTGCATTTTCCTATGCTATAATTTGAATAAATCATTTATCTATTTGTTTACGAAGGGAGTTTTCTATGGAATACGGACGCATTACACCAAAGCAGCGTGAAATCTTAGAATACATCAAGCAGGAGATCTTAAATAGAGGCTATCCGCCTACCGTCAGAGAATTATGTGATGCAGTACATTTAAAGTCTACATCTTCTATCCACTCTCATCTGGAATCTCTGGAGAAAAACGGCTATATCCGCAGAGATCCGTCCAAGCCACGTGCGATCGAGATCGTGGATGACAGTTTTAATCTGACCCGGCGTGAGATGGTCAACGTTCCGATCATCGGTTCTATTGCCGCAGGTCAGCCGCTTTTAGCCATTCAGAATATCGAAAATTATTTTCCGATCCCGGCAGAATACATGCCAAATCAGGATACTTTTATGCTCCGCGTCAAGGGAGAAAGCATGATCAATGCCGGTATCTGTGATGGTGATGTGATCATTGTCAAGCAGCAAAATACGGCTTCCAACGGTGATATGGTTGCTGCCCTAGTGGATGATTCTGCTACGGTAAAGACATTCTATAAAGAAGATGGACACATTCGCCTGCAGCCGGAAAACGACAACATGGAACCGATCATCGTTCCGGATTGTCAGATCCTCGGCGTTGTATTTGGTGTCTTCCGCTTCTTCTGATTTTTGTATGAGATATTACAGGACATTACCCTTTTCCTATGTCAGGAATTATATAAAAGCATAAAACGGACATTGCCTTGGCATGTAGGATTTCCATACAGGCCAAGCAATGTCCGTTTCTTTTAAAACATCTGTATTCTTTCTAGATGAGCCTTCTATTCCGGCAATATCTCCAGTAAATGTTTGAAATAATCAGGTAATGGCGCCTCGATCTCCAGATATTCCCCACTGGTCGGATGCACAAAGCCAATGACTGCGGCATGCAGTGTCTGTCCCTGTAATTTGTAAGGACACTTCTTTGGACCATATAGGACGTCTCCCAACAAAGGATGTCCAATGGATGCCATATGCACACGGATCTGATGTGTCCGACCGGTTTCTAACTTAAATTCCATATAGGAATAATCCTTAAAACGCTTGAGCAGGCGATAATGTGTAATAGCATCTTTACCATTCTTCTCATTGATAGCCATTTTTTTTCGATCATTAGGATTGCGCCCGATCGGCGCGTGTACCAGACCCTCATCCTTTGTCGGATGGCCGATCACAATCCCCCGGTAAATACGGTTAATTGAATGTAACTTGATCTGTTCAGCAATCTTGATATGTGCCTGATCATTCTTACATACGATCAAAGATCCGGTCGTATCCTGATCGATGCGGTGGACAATGCCTGGACGGATCTCACCATTGATACCGGACAGAGACTCCTTACAGTGATACATGATGGCATTGACCAGTGTACCATCAGAATGCCCCGGTGCCGGATGCACGACCATGCCCTTTGGCTTATTAACGATCAAAAGGTCTTTATCTTCATATAAAATATCCAAAGGGATATCCTGTGGCTGGATAGATACTTCTACCGGCGCCGGTACAAACAATGTGATCGTATCCTCCTGGCTGATACGATAATTTGCTTTGCAGGTTTTTCCTTGGACGAGAACATTGCCATCTTTGATCCATTTTTGTATGGCACTTCTGGAAACATCTGGCTGACACTTACATAGAAATTGATCGATGCGCATACCCTGGTCCTGCTCTGTCACATGATATTCTGCCATAACTATTTGCGCTCCTTTTTTCTGCCAAATGCTGCCGCAGAAATTTCATCAAACTCCTTGTCCGAATAGACAAAGAGGATCAAAAGAAAGAGGCAGATCACTCCACAGGTCACATAGATATCCGCTACATTAAAGACCGGAAAATTGATCAGTGAAAAATAAATAAAGTCAACCACATAGTGATAAGAGATCCGGTCGATAAAATTGCCAATGGCTCCGGCTAATAAAAAGACCAGAATCAGACGCAGGAAGCCATATTCTTTTTTATCCGGCAATTTGATAAAAAGATAGATCATCAGAGCACATAAGACCGGCGTAATGATGCAAAAGAAAATCGTCTTATTTTCCATAATGGAAAAGGCAGCACCCGTATTTTCCAGATAATGCAACTGCAATATGCCGGGAATCAATATGATATCGCCCTGATTCATCAGATGGCTGACCGCCAACTGCTTGGTCCACTGGTCAAGAAATACCAAAATTGCAAAGCCGATGATCGCTAAAATATATTTTTTTGCAAGTGATCTTTTCATCCTGTTACCTCATTCATCCTTAAACAGTACCTGAATGCCCTCTAATAATTCCTGATCACTAAAGGTCATGTCGATGGCTGCCTGCCCTATTTCTTCCAATACAATAAATTTGATCTTACCGCCCACCATCTTTTTATCGGACTTGGTGTTGGCAAGGATCTCCTCTGCATCATATCCAGATACACTGACCGGCAGACCAAAGCCTTGGATCATAGCCAGTATATCCTCATACTGATCTTTTGTAATATGTCCACGTTTGAAAGACAGATATGTCCCACTGTGCATACCAATTGCCACGCATTGCCCATGATACAACGAAAAATGAGACATCTTTTCAATGGCATGTCCTATGGTATGACCAAAATTCAAATAGGCACGTATGCCCTGTTCCTTTGGATCGGTCTCCACCACATTCTTCTTGATCAAGCAAGAACCATAGACCATCTCTTCCATAACATCTTCATCATGTGCCTGAATGGCAGCCTGATTATCTTTGAGCCACTGGTAATAGGACGCATCCCGGATCAGTCCATGTTTGATGATCTCTCCCATCCCGGAAGCAAATTGTAAGTCCGGTAGAGACAAAAGACTGTGGATATTGATATAGACCATACGTGGCATATAAAAGGCACCCACCATATTTTTATATTGTAAAAAATCTACGCCGGTCTTACCACCGATACTACTGTCGACCTGTGAGAGCAGGGTTGTCGGCATCTGGATAAAATCAATACCGCGTAAATAAGTGGCGGCTGCAAATCCGGTCAGGTCACCGACAACACCACCGCCCAAAGCCAGAAGCAAATCCTTGCGATCGAAGTGAGTTTTTATTAAATGTTCATATAATTTCTCAACTGTAGCCATATTTTTAGAAGCTTCACCGGCATGGAAAACAAAATGTTCGACGACTGGGAATGCATTTTTGCAGATCTCAGCCACTTCGTTTAAGTATAGTTTTGCCACGTTTGTATCCGTAACAATGCATATTTTTCGATCTCTTGCAATGCCTTCCTGTTCTAATGCCTCCAAAAATCCATCAAAAGAATGGTTTAAAATGATCTTATAGCAGGGTCTCTCTTCATAATTTACTTGAACCTGTCGTGCCATATCTGTATCTCCTTTTTATACATACCAGGCATACCTTATATGCAGTCTGCCCTTTTTTGTTGTATTTAAAAATGCCTCAAAACGTAACTTGCCATAACCACGCAGGGAAAGGATATCTCCCTCTGCTAAGCCCTGATTATGATTGGTTACAAGAGCACCATTGATAAAGACATTTTCCCCAAGGATAAATTGTGCTGCCTGCGCACGGGATAATTTGCATGCCTGTGCCACAAAAGCGTCCAGACGATTGGAAGCAATAAAGCCTTCCTCTGTGCGGTACTGCATCTCGATATGCAAATCCACTGGCTTGATGAACTGTGTCATAACCTGGGTATGTTTGATCTTGTATAATTCCTTTATGATAAAATCTGCCATCTTCTCTACGCAGAAAATATAAGCCGATTTATCTTTTATAAGGATATCTCCGATCAAAGACCGGTCAATACCCAAGTGCATCAGAGCCCCTAAGATATCCCTATGGGACAAATCCTCGTAAAAACGATGATTCAATGGCTCTACCTGCACACAGGAAATCGGATACTCCCAATTATAATAAAGAGCATCAGGCTGGAATGCTACCATCTGACGCTCTGCTTCCTGATAACCTCCATATAATGAGAACCTGTTATAAAAAAGGCTCTCATTCTGATGTAAAAGGTTAATTTCATACATATTAAGGAAATTACTAAATAATACGATTCCTTTTCGGTCTGCCTGATTGGCGAGATCTAAAAAGCGATGTAGGATCTCATCCGGATTGTCATTTTTACTCATGATCTAAAATCCTGTTTGAATGCCGGAAAAGTCAAAAGCATCCACTATTCCCTGCAAATCACCCGAAATATCAACAGCTGACGGGGTAATGATAAAGATATAATTGCTTACCTTTTGCAGGTTGCCATCGATGGCATAACAACATCCTGAGGTAAAGTCAATGATACGCTGGGCAAGTCCAAGATCCAGCCCTTCCATATTTAAGATCACAGTACGATCTGCCAATAATGTTTCGGATATCTCTCTTGCATCTTCAAATGAAGACGGCTTTATAACACATACTTCCATATTTGTACTATTACCCTTTCTACTAGAGCGCATTGGTGTAATTTTTGATGAAGCCTTAACTGCCGGTTTCTCCTTGACGCTAGGCGTTGGCTTTGCCTTTACTACCCGAGGCTGCTCAACTTCTTCCTCATCATCGTCCTCGTCTTTCTTGCCGAACAGATGGAAGATAGAATGATCGTCGTCATCTTCGTAATCATCATAATCATCATCATACATTTCATCGTCATCGTAGTAATCGTCTTCATCCTCGCCTAATTTCATCACATCGAGCATACGATCAAAAAAAGCCATGATTTATCTCTCCTTAACTAATTCCTTTAGGTGTTTTGATAATTTCTTTTGCCAAAGATTCCTGTCCCGACACGTACCATGGTCGCGCCCTCTTCGATCGCGACCTCAAAGTCACCCGTCATTCCCATAGACAAAATATCCATAGATACATTATCAATGTTTTGTTTTGCTATGTCAACAGATAACTCCTTTATTTTGCGAAAATAAGGACGATTTTCCTCTGCATCTACAACATATGGTGCTATGGTCATGAGTCCCTTTATCTTAATCGCATCCAGTGTGGCAATCTGTCTGACTAATTCCATGGTATCTTCTCTGGTAACACCAAACTTGCTTTCTTCTTCTGCAATATTGACCTCTACCAGGATCGGTACGACAATCCCTTTTTTCTTTGCTTGGATATTGATTTCTTCCGCAAGACGGAAACTGTCGACCGAATGGATCAGGGCAACATTGCCAACGATGTATTTAACCTTGTTACGCTGCAAATGACCAATCATATGCCACTTAATGTCCTGTGGCATAACTTCCATCTTTGCACACAATTCCTGTACTTTATTTTCACCAAAATCGCGCTTGCCAGCATCATAAATCTCCTGTAAGTCTTCTACAGGTTTGGTCTTGCTTACGGCGATCAGTGTGACCTCACTTACATCGCGTCCTGCTCTTTTACATGCTGCCTCGACGCGTTCCTCAACTTTTCTTAGATTTTCTTTTAACATGTCTTTCCTCCTCAAAATAAATGTATGGATTGATCAACGAATGATCTGATTTTCTTTTACCAGATTTCCCTGCAAAGCAATGTGGTCATACAGGGAAAGTCCATAGGTCGTGCCGGTACTGATAATGGCATAATCCTCATTCTGATATAAGATATTGATCTGCTTAAATACCGCATAGCCCTTATTGATATTATACACGCCCTGTAAAGATGCTGTCTCGGAACCGATGGTGTAGGTTTCCTGCGAATCCGGTTTTAAAATAACGGAATCCTTTTTGACATCCTCGGAGTCAATATAGTAATAATCGTCCGTCTCATAATAAATCGTTGGTGCCACAAACTGCGAATCGCCCTTCTTATCCCGCACCATCAGACCGGATGAATCGGAATCATTTCCCATAAAAAAATAAGACTTCGGGACTGTAACAAATTCTTTTTCTATGATAGCACTGTTTGGGATCTTAAGTCCCGACTCCTCATTTAATAAAAGTTCGATCGTAATAAAGCGAGAATCTCCATAACGGGCGACGCTATCATCCAGACTCAGCACCAGATAATAATCACCTGCCTTTTCCGTGATGCTGCATGCCGCCCAAGTCGTCGCATTATCCGCAGAAAAACGGATCTCGATATATTCCATCTCCTCGTCTTGGATGGTCTTGACGAGGTCTTCACCAATCGGCATGATCAGCTTCCAATCGTCTGAGGTGATGAGTTTATATGCCGGTTTCCCTGCTTCTACGCTCTCCTGAGTCTTTAGATTGGTCACAGAAAGATTGCCTGTATCAAAAGATTCTGATGTGACCTGATCTAATGTCAGTCCCTCATAGCCATCAGTCTGATAGACGACCACACCGGAAGTCGGTGCCGTGTAAATGGAAAACTTTCCTTCCTGCGTCGCCTGTTCGATCTGCGGCGCGATCTCTGACATCAGACTATTGCTATAATACTGTTGCAGATTGGAAGAAAGATCTGACTTAAAGGAATAGACCTTCTGAAACTGGTTGCTGTCATAATCGTAGACAAAATCACCGATCTGCTTTTGCAGGCGGGTCATATCATTATCTGTTAGTGCCGTTGTGCCCGTGGCATGGCTCTTTAACTGCTTGGTGATCTCTCCTGAAGCGTCAATGGAGTAGATGTTGGACTTGACTCCTACTTGATCCAGATTGGATGCATAATAAAAAATATCACCGGTACTGTCTGCATTGACGACCTGCTCCTGACGGATCGCCAGCGCCTGATAGGTATAATTCTGTGCGATCGTGCCCTCCTGCACCTCGTAGACCGTGATATTATCCGAAGTCATATAACTGAAGATGTGGAAAAGTACATAAATAAAGATAATACCAAAAATGATCAGTCCGATATTGATCTGTATCTGCTTATGAAATTTTATAATATTATCATTTCTTCTCAAAACTGCTCCTCGGCATGCATAATCGTGCCTTGCCTGTCCCATACTATCTAAAAAGGAGGTTATCATGAAAGGTTTAGATTATACATTACTCACTCTTGTTATCATCGGTGCGGTCAACTGGGGACTGATCGGTTTCTTCCAATTTGACCTTGTAGCCTTTATCTTTGGCAATATGTCATGGCTATCACGTATCATATATGCTCTTGTCGGTCTAAGCGGGCTATACATGATCAGCACTTATGGCAGAATCCAATCCTATTAAACTTTTATCATGTAAAAAGGTGTTCTCATATAACGAACACCTTTTTTTTATACCTTTATCTAAAGTGATAAACAAATCTTTGCATTTAATTCCTCTGGCAATTTTTCTTCTCTTTGTGAAATGCTGAGGACAAAATTCACATGGAATGTCTCGCTGATCACGGATAACTTGTCGATTGCCAGACGAAGTCCCTCTGAGGTGTCAATGTATGCCAGTGTGAGGAAACTATCAATAAAGATCTTCTCAATGCTGTTGTTCTGCGATATCACACCACATAAAAATCCGATCAGTTCATCCGTATCATTGATCGGATAATCCGGCATATTGATCATACGTATACGAGAATCCAACTGGTACATATATTTAGGACTCTTATCAATGTAAACAAGCGTCCCATGCACCGTTTGAATCTCCTGATTGACACGCTCCAACATGTGCTTTGTCTTTCCCGTTCCTTTTTCTCCAACAATAATCTCTACCATAGCGTTCACTCCTTATCTGTGCTTTACGATGGTGCTTCTCCGAATGTATATAACAATTCATTCATGAGATAATATAAATTCAGCGTACAATCTGAATTATATACAATGGAAATGATCGGCTGGTTCTGGTCGTTATAAGAGTAAAGAACCAGACAATAGCCGGCTTCATAGGTCGTACCGGTCTTGCCGCCAACTACGGTAAATCCTGCCGGTGCACTCTCCTTGCCATTTAGATAGCGGTTGGTCGAAACCCAGGTCTGTGACTTTGCCTGTCCGTCTGCTCCGGTATAAGAAACATCATAGGACGGCGTACTGATGATCTGTAAAAAAGTATCATTCTGTACGGCTGCCTGAAAGATTAGATACATATCATAAACGGTCGTATAATGATCGTCCTCATGCAAACCGTGCGGTGTCACAAAATGGGAATGTGTTGCCCCAAGTGCAACTGCCTTTTCGTTCATTAACTTTGCAAAACCTTCTTCGCTGCCACCAATCGTCTCTGCAATGGCGATAGCAGCATCATTACCACTGCGGAGCATCAGACCATATAATAAGTCTTTTACCGTCATGACATCCCCTGCCGCCAGATTGGCTACGGAAGAATCCGATGTCTGGTCGGCTGCATGGGCACTGACCGTCACCTGCGTATCTAAGTCTGCCTGCTCAATCGCAACCAGACAGGTCAATATCTTTGTCGTGCTCGCCGGATACATTTTGCCAAATAAATTCTGTCCGTAAGTACACTGTCCGGTCGCCAGATTAAAGACACCTCCGGCTCCGGCAACTTGGGAATCTACCTGATCAATTCCAAAATTGTCCTGATCGGTCACACATAGATTGCTGCCGTAAAAAGATACATCTGATATATTATTGACCTTTGTGATCCCGTATTGATAGGAAGTCGTCTCCAGATCATAAGATGTCTGATCGACCCCCTCGCTTCCACAGGAAACAAGCCCCAGTCCCAGACAGGCGACTAACAATAGGGAAAGCAGTTTATCGATACATTTCACGCCACTCAAGATCTCCTCTATCTAAGGATTTGATTAGAAGTTCCGCAGTTGCAAGATTCGTTGCCAATGGGATATTGTTTGCATCGCAACAACGTGCGATCGTGTTGACATCCGGCTCATGGGATTTAGCAGTGAGTGGATCGCGTAAAAAGATCACCAGATCGATCTCATTGTGCTCGATCTGTGCAGCCAACTGCTGGGTTCCACCCAGATGTCCTGCCAGATATTTATGTACGGAAAGATTGGTCACTTCTTCAATCAATCTTCCTGTCGTGCCTGTAGCAAACAGGTCATTTTTGGATAAAATCCCACGATAGGCAATACAAAAGTTCTGCATTAATTTTTTCTTTGAATCATGTGCTACTAAACCGATGTTCATAATGCAAATCCCCCTAATTTAATATTTTTTCGCTTGTAATCCAACATTTAACACAAATCCCATACCAAAATACATGGTCACCAAGGATGTCAGACCATAACTGACAAAAGGCAATGGCAATCCGGTATTTGGGAAAAGTCCAGTAACAACGCAGATATTCACAAAAGACTGGAAGCCGACCAGCGCTGCCATACCGGAGCAAATCAACTTGCCGGAAAGATCTTTTGCCACCTTTGCCGTCTGGATACATTCATAAACAATAAAAAGAAGTAATAAAACGATCAAGACCGACCCCAGAAAGCCCATTTCTTCACCTGCAACCGAAAAGATAAAGTCGGTGTGGGGCTCTGAGATATAATTACCGTTTTTGACAGAGTCTACACTGTTATTGTAAAGACCCTTGCCAAAAAACTGACCAGATCCAATCGCCATGATGGAATTCTGTTGTTGGTAAGCTGTCTCCGGATATTCCTCCGGCTTCAGCCAGGCTAAGATACGAAGGCTCTGATACCCCTGTAAGATGGAACTCCCCTCGTTTACAACAACAAGAAGTAAAATGGCAACGGCAGGTATCGTGATTCCAAGTACAATGCCAACCAGTTTGTAACTCAATCCGGTCACAAACATAAGAGATGCGATGATCAAAAAAGTAACGATCGTCGTTGAAAGGTCCGGTTCCTTTACGATCAGAGCCAAAGGAACGGCTGCCAGGATCGCGGCCTTGACAATGAACTTGGGATCATTGATCTCATCCTCATTGCGCATAAGATAACTGGCAAAGAATAGGATAAGGAGCACCTTTCCCAGTTCCGAAGGCTGGAAACGGATACCGATATCGATCCAACGGGTCGCGCCCTTAGAACTGTCACCGACCAAAAGTACCAGAACCAAAAGTCCAATCACGGCAACATAGTAAAGCCGTGAAAACTGTAGAACAAAATCATAATCAATCAGTGCCACGATCCCCATGACAATAATGCCTAGGATCATACCTAAGATCTGCTTGTTCTGGTAGTCCGCATCGGCAGATCCGATAACCAAGATTCCCAAGATTGTGAGTGCCAGGATCCCGATAATCAATTTTATATTCAGATTTTTTAATTTGTAAGTTCGAAACATAAATTACTCTCTTCTATTCTGTCTCTTTTGCCGGTGTCAGGATGGTCCGACAGATTGGCAGGATCTCCTTGCTCCGGGTCAGAAAATCCGGTGGCATGACACATTTATTATGCATATCCGGCAGAGTGCCCAAAAATTCTGCATGAAAGGCTTGTCTTGCCATCTCCTGCAGCCTACCGCGGTTGCGTCTTTTTGCTATATCATGTCCCATCTGATTAAAAATAAGACGGGCGGGAAGTCCATGTTTTTGTAGTACATGACAAAATGATAAGGCATCTGCCAAAGAGGCCTGACTCATGGTCACGACCACAAGCGCCTGATCCACATAGGGAAACATAGCCTGATGTATCGGCGTGATACCTGCCGGTGTATCGATCAGAACAATATCAAACTGTGCCTTTAATTTTTCAATCAGACATGAAAACGCATCTTCCGGTAAAGAAAAATCATAATTTCTGCTGCCCGGCATAATATAAAATGTACGATCAGAATCCAGTGGTAAGAGAGCTTGCCGATAGGAACAAACGCCCCTTAATACATCCACCAGATTGTATATGATCTTATTTTCCAAATGAAAATATAAGTCGAGGTTCCTTAGTCCGAAGTCTGTATCCAACATGACAACGGTCTTATCCATGCGTGCGAATTGGCTTCCAAGCATGGCACACAATGTCGTCTTTCCAACACCGCCCTTGCCCGAAGCGACCATAAACACATCGCCCACAACAAATCTCCTTATAAATGTTTTAGTAGTCCACTCCGAAGTGGTTCCGCCAGAAGTTCCTGTTCCCAGACAACAACCGCATATGGCTCGCTCTCACTCTTTCTGGAACGGAGAGACCATTTACTCGCCACCTTGACATCGCCTGCAATCTTGCCAATCTGTATGTGTGCAGCATTGAATTGATTGGCAGCGATATAACACTTGCTGTCCTCAGGATAACCGGCATAAACACTGCCTTCTACGCTACCCATAACGATGACATTGCCGGCGGCCTGAACACTTGCCTTGGACTTGACATCGCCAAGGATCACAATGCTTCCGTCTGACGTTACGACATTCTTCTTTGTTACACTACCCATAATAATTTTAGCATTCTCATAAATATTTTCATAGTAGAATCTGTCGATTTTTTCTTTCATTTCGATATTCTTTAATTTGTTATCCTCTTCAAGCAAAGAAATCGTAATGTCCGAATTTAATTGGATCGCATCTACAATGACCGCAGCTTCCTCTGCGCTGACCGGACGTCCTTCTATGGAAAGGACAAGTGTGACAGTCCCAAAGAAACTACGCGATGTGGCAAACTTTTTACAGATATCCCGCACAAGTTGTTCAAAAGAGATCTCCCGATCCAAAACCAGCGTCAGTCCGTATGGACTGCTCTTGATCACTACAGAATCTTTTTTAGCCATAAGCCCTCCCTCTTAATCTGTCACACTGTTGGTGGTCGTCTCTGTATTAGCACCACTTTCCGCAATATTTTCCAGCGTCTTTTCGCCAAAGTAATAAGACATGATTTCAGCCGCAACAACGGATGCATTGCTAGATCCATAACCATGTGCGATACGGGTCGCAACCGCGATCTCCGGATCCGTATATGGTGCATATCCTACAAAAAGAGCGTGGTTTGGTCGGAGCAGGGACTCCTGCGCCGTACCTGTTTTTCCGGCTGCCTCAACATTTGTGCCTTTAAATGCCGATAGGTCTTCTACGACCATACGAAGACCGGAATTTAAGGTCGACCATTCACTGTCCGTCAATGCTGTGATCTGGTTTTTCACAGATGGACTATAGGTTGCAACGTTCTCTCCGCTCGCAGGATCTTCCACATGATCTAAAAGTGTCAGATCGTAGACAGTTCCACGGTTGGAAACTGCTGTGATATAGCGCGCCAGCGAAATGGTCGTAAAGTTGTTATCAGACTGTCCAATGGCTGCCATGACCGGGAATTCCGTTGCCGGTGTCGGCGTAGACTCATCGATCTCTACGCCCGTCTTGGAATCCAAGCCATACATAGATGCATATTTGGCAAGTTTTTCAATACCCTGACTGTCATTATAATTGTTGTTGTTTCCACCAGCCAAATCATAACCCACTTCATAAAAGAAATAGTTGCAGGAATAACGCAGTGCCTCAGCCACATTGATCAGCCCATGTGTACTTCTCGGATAGATCCAACATTCCGGCTTGTTGCTGACTTTTTCAAACTTACCCTGATCCAAAATCTGGGTCGAAGTTGTAATGACATTTTCAGCAAGACCTGCGGTAGCACTGACGATCTTGTAGGTAGAACCCGGTGCCGTCTTCTGCTGGGTCGCATGATTGTAAAGCGGTTCCGATTTGCTGTTGGTCAGATAAGCATAATAAGTAGAATCCACCGAATTTGCCAATTTGTTGTTGTCATAGCCCGGATAAGAGACACAAGCCAAGACTTCTCCGTTCTTTGAATCAATGACAACGGCAGATCCGGAACAAGGATCAAGCCCCAATTGTCCAGGCGTGATCTCCAGATTCTTGATTTTATCCAAGACAAAACTATAAGCAGAGATACGACCAGACAAGAGTGCATCGTGTGTCGCATCATCCTCCGGCAGGACGCCCTGCTCATATAAAAGGGCACACAACTGGTTGCCGGATATCATATCCTGCTGAATGGCATATTTATAGACCATTTTTTCAAAAGATGCATCGTCCTGTAATTGCTCTAAGACATAATCAATCAAAAGCCCATACAATTCGTCTGTATCCACATACTTGCTGTCTTTGGCATATTTTGTAATGTCGATCCAGTTCTGTTCGATCGCATAGAGTAAGTATTCGTTGACACTCAAAGACTCACTGGTCCATTTGGTCTGCATTTCATCCGAAGCGTCGATCGCATCCTTGTCAAAGATGCCCTGCTTTTTCAGATAAGTCACGATATAAGTCGCATAATCCTGATATTCCTCTGACAGATCCTTATAGACCGTACCGGTGGTCGGCTTGAGTTGGCTTTGTAACTGGCTCAGGACATCTGCTTCTTTTTTGTCATAAGCAGATTTGACTGCCCGCTCTGTATCCGTTGCATCCGCATCCGAAAACTGTGAGGTGTCGATCAGGTTGTTATTGATAAAGGAATGGTAGACATCATAGACCGGGATCATGATGTCAGATTCTTCTCCTGTCGTATGATAGGTCTTAATATTGGCAATCTTGGAATAGACAATACTTGCGATCTCTTTTTCCAAAGCACGATAAGTCGCCTCTTGCAGATCCTTATCAATAGACAGATAGACATCATCCCCGGATTCCGGTTCTTCATAATCTGACACCTGGATCAGATTACCCACACTGTCTACATAAAGTTTTTGCTTTCCTTTGGTGCCGGACAGATAATCATTCATGACCTGCTCAATGCCGGATTTTCCAACCACATCTGTCAATTCCACCGAATCATCATCTTTCTTTTTCTCATTGTATTCATCGGTAGAAATGGTTCCGGTGTAGCCGATGATATGAGCAAAATACTCGCTGTCTACATATTTACGGATCGAGGTTTCCTTAATGTCTACGCCGGTCAATTCATTGCTGTTTTCCTTGATATAGGCAACAGACTCATCACTGACATTGCTGGCTATGGTCGTAGCAATATATTTCTGATAAGAATTCTGTCCGATATTGTAACGCACGATACAGATCTTATAGCGCATTTCATCGTCATACTTGCCAGAAACATTGTAGCGTTCCGCACCCATCAGATAATCCATGATCTGATCCGGTGTGGCTTCTGCCTCATCCAATCCTAATTGGTCATTGTATCCCAGATCGTCAATGCTTGCATGTCCAAAGACATCCGCACGGAAACGCTGTAAGGCTGTACCACTGTCATTGACAAAGGAATACTGACCGGAAGATGATCTTGTAATGCCAAAATTATTGTCAATACTGTCACCATTTGCCTCGATATGGGTAATAATGTCAAAAATCTCCTGATTCATCTTTTCATTGCGTTCTTTTTTGCTCTCATAAGAGCCACTATCCTCAATGGTAATGGCATAAGCCAGTTCATTGTAGGCAAGGAGTTTGCCATTGCGGTCGTAAATATTGCCACGGGTCGCCGGAATGGTCTCATCCTTTTCAACGGTCAGATCATAATTTTCCTGATAATCTGCACCACGAACGATCTGCAGGACAAAAAGACGGGCGATCAGTATACCCGCAAGCAAAACCATAACAGCCGTCAACACATGCAAACGCGACGTAAATATTCGATTCGTCAAAAAATCTTTTATTTGTTCAAACAAGTTTTCTAGAACTCCTTTTATTATCTTTGTCCAATCGCTGATTGATCTTTAATATGACATAATAGATCGGAATAGCAACCAGAATCGTATAAATGACCTCCGGTAAAATAAGGTTGGTCAGATAAAAGAGAAAATCATATCTTCCGCGGAATAAAAACAGGACAACAAAAACCGTGATCCCATAGATCAGATCACTCAGGCCGATCAAAGCAAGCGGCAATTTGATATCCTCGCCAAAGAAGATCTTTTTAAAAAGACCACACAAGAATCCCAGATAAAGATAGATGATTGCATATAAGCCAAAGGTCGTACCGCTAAAGAAATCTAAAAGCAGTCCACTGCAAAATCCTATGACCATTCCCTGTTTGCGTCCCCGCATCAATCCGTAAGAAGTGATGATGATGACCATGATATTGGGTGTGACACCTGCAAGTTCCATACGCGGGAACACGGTCGTCTGTAGCAAAAATCCTACAATGACAACAGCAAGTACCACAAGAATATATTTTATGATGCCCTTGATCTCCATGACTACTTACCTGTCTCCTTTAACTGTGTGATCACCAGTACATCCTGTAAATGTTTAAAATCGACCACCGGTGTGATCTTACCGGACTTTGTCAGATTGTTATTATCCTCTGTAATATCTGTCACATAGCCGATCAAAAGTCCCGGCAGATACTTATCACTGATATTGCTGGTAACGACAGAATCTCCTGTGGAAACTCTATCTTCACTGTCTTCTAAATTGGAAAAGGTGATCATGTTGGATTCCGTCATGGACTTGAGGTTTCCGGATACGATACAGTTGTCATTGTTGGATAGGATCATACCGCTGACATTACTAGTATCATCAATAATAGATCGTACCACGGCATAATTCTTGCCGACATCCGTCACAATACCCACCAATCCACTTCCGGCGATGACATTCATATCTACTTTGATGCCATCCTTGGAGCCCTTGTCGATCGTAAAAGTATTGAACCAGTTGCTGGTTCCCTTGCCGATCACATGCGCCCCTGTTGTCTTGTAGTCTGCATAGGTCTGATCCAGATCATACAATTCACGCAGAGTGTCCAGTTCGGATTGCTGCAATCTGGTATTGGTCAACTGCGTGGAAAGTTCATCTATCTGCTCCTGCAACTGCTCATTTTCTGCGATCAACTGCTCTTTGGTCTTGGTATCATCGCTATTGATAGAGATAGATTCTCCAACATAGTCCAAACCTTTTTGCATCGGCACAAACACATAATTACAAATGGTTCGTACCGGTTCTCCAGAATAGCCTGTTGCATATCCGGCAAACAATAACATGATACAAATCACCGTCAAAAGCAATAAAATATATTTACTTGGCAAAAAAGATCTTCTTCTGCGCTTCATAAATTCCTACCTTTATTTAAAAATTCTTGTTCGCATACCATAACCAAAGCGTTTGTATTTGGCATCTGTCAAAACTTTTTCCAGTCCCAGAGCCGTCGTCTCTTTTGCATGCTCACTAACATTAACCTTAATGTTTGTCACTTCTGTGAACAGATCTGCAAGATCTGCGATAGCCGCACTGCCTCCGGTCAGATAAATGCCGGAATAAACGATATCTTTTGCAAGTTCCGGTGGAACCTTCTCCAAAATCATTTTGATGGAATTGCAAAGGTTTTCCAGATCAGTCTTGATACCATCATAGACCGTAGATGCCTGCACTTCCATTTCGATCGGCAGACCGCTTACCACATCACGTCCAACCACAGTCATAGAAGCCTCTTTGCCCGGAATGGCACTGCCGATATTTTCCTTTAACTGGCAGGCAGTCTTGCGTCCGATCAAGAGATTAAACTTGCGCTTCATGTGTGTCACAATAGCATCATCCAAATGATTGCCACCGAACGGCAAGAGTTCTGTAAGTACCAGTCCGCCTAAAGAAATCACAGAGATCTCTGTCGTATCGGCACCAAAATCAACGACCATAACACCGGTCGGCTCTGTGATGTCCAGATCCATACCAATTGCATCCGCCAATGGTTTTTCACACAGAAGTACACTGTGTGGCTTGGTCTTGGAACGGGCAAACATATCATAAAACGCCTTTTTTTCTACTTCCGTGATGTCCGTAGGAACAGCTACAACAATGTCGGATCCCTTGATCCTTGCCTTTGCCTTCTTTTCTAAAACCTCAAATAACATGGTCTGCATATTATCAAAATCAGCGATCACACCGCTTACAATCGGAAAAGAGACAGCAATCGTCTCAGGTGCCTTTTCATACATAGAATATGCATCATCGCCATAGGCATACATCTGATCTTTGTCTACGATGGCGATGGTGTTTTTTACATTAATGATCTCACTACTATTGCTGCTATAAATTTTAAGGTTATTGGTTCCCATATCAATTCCATATGAATTGCTCATTTGTTCTTCCTCCGTTGCCTTTATCAAAACGTTCTTGGCTACATTATTTTATATTAGCATAATTAAATACCCTTAACAAGATTGGCGTCATAAAGTTTTTGCAACGCCATCATGATACCAAGTTTGCCATGATACCAGGTAAGACCGCCTTGGAAAAAGGCTGTATATGGTGGGCGGAGCGGTCCGTCTGCGCTAAGTTCGATCGAAGATCCCTGAACAAAAGCGCCTGCCGCCATGATGACCTGACTATCATAGCCCGGCATATCCCATGGCTCCGGTGTCACATAAGAATCTACCGGCGCTGCTGCCTGGATTCCCTGACAAAAAGCGATTAGCCCTTCCGGTCTGTCAAAGGTCACTGCCTGAATGATGTCGTGTCTGGTCTCACTGCCATTCGGGATAACGGAAAATCCCAGTCGTTCAAATACATTTGCCGCGAAGATGGCACTCTTTAGGGCTGCATTGACCACTGTCGGTGCCAGAAAAAATCCTTGGAAGAAAGATTGCATCATACCAAGAGAGGCCCCCACTTCCTTGCCCAGTCCCGGTGAAGTCAGACGATATGCCGCATTTTCGACACATGCTTTCTTCCCAACGATATAGCCACCGATCGGCGCAAGTCCGCCACCCGGGTTTTTGATGAGGGAACCAACGATCATGTCAGCCCCGACTTCCAGTGGCTCTTTCTTTTCTACGAATTCACCATAACAATTATCAACCATGCAAATGACATCTGGCTTAATCTCCTTGATAAATGCAATCAACTGACCAATGCGCTCTACCGATAAGGTCGGTCTGGAAGCATAGCCCTTAGAACGCTGGATGGTCACAAGTTTTGTGCGGTCGTTGATTGCATTTTTGATGCCATTAAAGTCAAATCCGCCATCGGCAAGCAGATCTACCTGAGCATAGGTCACGCCATATTCTGCCAAAGATCCCTTGGACGGACGGATACCGATCACTTCCTCTAAAGTATCGTATGGTTTTCCGACCGGAGATAAGATCTCGTCTCCCGGACGGACATTTGACATAAGAGCCAATGCCAGTGCATGTGTTCCACAGGTGATCTGTGGACGTACCAGAGCGGCTTCTCCTTTAAAACAGGTCGCATAGACTTCCTCTAAGGTGTCGCGACCCAGATCGTTATAGCCATAACCGGTCGTCCCGTTAAAGCACTCAGCACTCACGCGATGTTTCTGCATGGCTGCCAGCACCTTCATATGATTGTATTCTGCGATCTCATCCAATTGGGCAAATCTTTCTTTGAGGGATGCCTCCACTTCCAGACAAAAATCGGACACGGCATCTTCAATCCCAAAGTTTTTATACATTTCTTTCATATCTAATCTATTCTCCTAGTTTTCTTTTTGCATGTTTTTTATCATATAGGTCAAAATAGCGGCATTGTCATAGGAAAAGTCCGCCTTATTGACCCAAATAACTTCCGGTTTGCTATGAAACCAGGTCAACTGTCGCTTGGCAAAATGTCTGGTGTCTCTTTTGATGCGATAAATACCTTCCTCCAAAGTGCAGGTTCCATCCAAAACATCAAAGAGTTCCTTGTATCCCAGCCCCTGCATGGAGACCATATCCTTGGTATACCCCATCTTACGCAAGCGATCGACTTCTTCCAAAAGACCAGCTTCCATCATCAAATCCACCCTCTTATCAATGCGTCTGTAAAGGTTTTCCCTATCATCATTTAAAACAAAATAGCGGAAGTCATAAGGCGATTCCTTTTGTCTTTGCTCCTTGTTATGTAAGGAGATCGGCTTTCCATGCATCTGGTAATATTCCAACGCCCGAACTACACGTTTGACATTATTTGGATGGATGTCATTCGCACTGGCAGGATCGACCTGACGCAATCGCTCATGTAAGGCAAGGGCTCCCTCCGCTTTTGCAAAGGTTTCTAAATCTGCCCGGATTTTTCCATCACTGTCTTCTTCGGAAAAATCCGCATCGTACAGAAGTGCCTGGATATAAAATCCTGTACCACCGACTGCAATGGGAATGTGTCCTCGCTCATAGATCTCAGCCATCGCCTCTTTTGCCATAGCAACAAAACGCGCCACATGAAATTCCTCGTCTGGTAGCAACTCATCTACCAGATAATGTCTGACACCGTCCATTTCTTCCGGTCGGATCTTCGCTGAACCGATATCCATATATTTGTAGACCTGCATAGAATCACAGGAAATGATCTCGCCTCCGATTGCTTTTGCAAGAGAGATAGAGAGTTCTGTCTTTCCCACAGCCGTTGGTCCTGCCAGGATGATCAAAGGTGGTTTCTTGCTCATAATTATACGATCCTCTTAAATTTCTTTTCTAATTCATACTTTGTCATTGCAATGATCGTCGGTCTGCCATGCGGGCAATGATAAGGATTGTCCAGCGAAAGCAACTCATCCAATAATTTCTCTATTTCCGGATAAGACAAGCGGTTGTTTCCCTTGACTGCTGCCTTACAGGACATGGATGCCACTTTTTCTACGATCATGTCATGTCCGTCATTTCCCTTTAATTCGCCGCAGGATGCCAACAGTTCCATAAAGAATTCTTTGACATCAAAGGAAAAAAGATTGCCCGGTACACCTTCTATGGCAAATTCATTACCGCCAAAGGAGGAAATGACATAGCCTAACTCTGAAAAAACATCCTCATAACGTTCCAAGATATCCTGCTCTGCTCTGGTAAGCGTTACAATGATCGGTGGACTGACGTATTGTGTCGTCATTTCCTTATCCAGCAACTGTTTCATCATACGTTCAAACAAAACCTTTTCATGGGCAGCATGCTGGTCTATGATATATAACTTATTGTCATGTTCGATCAGCCAGTAGGTATCAAAGACCTGTCCGATGATACGATGCTTGGCACGCGCCTTTTCGGACAAAAATGTGGTCTGCTCATAGGTGAACTTTTCTTCCTGTCCTTGGTCTTGCTCTTTTTCCTTTTCCTGATAATATTCCTGATACTTTCTTTCGTACGGCGTATCCGCATGGATCTGTGCCGTGATCTTCTGGCGCATTTTTTCCAGACGTGACTTTTCAAAAGGTTCCGGTGCCACTTCTTTTACAATCTCTTCCTGTTTACTTTCCGCTTCGCTTGCCATAGGCTCAAGCCTCGGATCCGCTACAGTACTCTCTGCTATCTTACGCATCGGAACATCCTGCCGGATAGTTGACGATTGTTGGTCTTTTGCAACTTCTTCTGCCACTTCTTCTGCATATTCTTTGACATTTTCGTCTAAGGTCACCTCAGCAATGTCTTCTCTTTGATGCAGACGATCAAAGATCAGAGACTTAAAGATATCCGCGATCGCCATCTGGTCATCAAAGCGGACTTCCTGCTTGGTCGGATGTACATTCACATCCACAGACGCTTCCTTGGTCGTGATCATAAGGACACAGAAGGGATACTGATGCTGCATCAGATAGCCCACATAGCCTTCTTCCACAGACTTGGAAAGCAGCGGACTCTTGATATATCTGCCGTTGATATAAAAATTCTCCAGACTGCGATTGCCGCGCGCTACATTTGAATTTCCAATAAAACCGCTGACTTTTAAAAGGTCGGTCTCCTTTTCTACCGCAAGCAGGTTGGATGCGATCTGTCTGCCGTAAATCTGGTAAATGGTATCCATGAGATTGCCATTCCCGGAAGTATGTATCTTTTCCTTTTTATTGGAAATAAAGCAGAAAGAAATGTCCGGATGTGACAGTGCCAGCCGCTCCATCAGTTCAGAAATATAGGAGGCTTCGGTCGTGTCTGTCTTTAAAAATTTTTTGCGCGCCGGGGTATTAAAGAACAACTGATAGATCATGATCGTCGTTCCATCCGGTGCCCCGATCTTATCCAGAGATATTTCCTTTGAGCCCTCAATCACATAACGCACCCCCATAAGGGTATCTGCCGGTTTTGTGATCATTTCTACCCTAGAAACCGCACTAATACTGGAAAGTGCCTCACCGCGAAAGCCTAAGGTATGGATATCCGCCAGTTCGGATGCGTCCCTAAGTTTTGACGTCGAATGGCGCATAAAAGCAACTGACAATTCATCTTCTGGAATGCCACAGCCGTTGTCCGTAATGCGGATATAGGATTTACCGCCATCCTTGATCTCGACCGTGATGGCAGATGCGCCTGCATCGATCGCATTTTCTACAAGTTCCTTTACGACAGAGGAAGGTCTTTCAACGACCTCCCCCGCCGCAATCTTATCTATTGTCGATTTTTCTAAAACTGCTATCTTGTTTCTTACCATCGATTTCTTACCTTTACCTGTAGTTCATTGAGTGCATTCATTGCTTCCAGTGGAGTCATATGACTGATGTCCAGATTGCGGAGTTCGTCAATGATCGCGTCATCACTGACCGTATCCAAAAATGACATCTGTGCCTTATCTACATCATCCAGTGGTTTGGTTTGTTTTTTGCTGACTGTCGTCTGACCTTCGACCGCAATGTTTTTTGCCAGATCTACAATATCATTCTCACAAAGTTGGGTCACAATGCGGTTGGCACGATCAATGACCTCGTCCGGCAGTCCTGCCAATTTAGCCACCGCAATACCATAACTCTTATCTGCGCCGCCCGGAACAATCTTACGCAAAAATACGATATCATCACCGTTTTCCTTTACGGCAATGCAGTAATTATGTACACCCTCTAATTTGCCTTCCAACTCGGTCAATTCATGATAATGGGTGGCAAATAAGGTCTTGGCTCCGATCAGTTTGACATTGCTGATATGTTCGACCACTGCCCAAGCAATGCTGAGTCCGTCAAAGGTACTCGTTCCCCGCCCAATCTCATCCAAGATCAAAAGGGAGTCCTTGCTAGCATTACGCAAAATGTTTGCCACTTCATTCATCTCTACCATAAAGGTGGACTGTCCGCTCGCCAGATCATCCGATGCACCCACCCGGGTAAAGATACGGTCTACAATACCGATATTGGCTGACTTTGCCGGAACAAAGCATCCGATCTGTGCCATAAGCACGATCAGGGCACTCTGGCGCATATAGGTGGATTTTCCTGCCATATTTGGACCGGTAATGATGGAAACACGCTGCTTTTTGTTATCTAAATAAGTGTCGTTATCAATAAAGAGTTGCTGATCCATCATCTGCTCGACCACTGGATGTCTGCCCCCCTTGATGTCGATCACGCCACGCGTATTGATCTTTGGTCTGCAATAATGGTTCTTTTCTGCCACATAGGCAAGGGATGCATAAACATCCAGTCTAGCGATGGCTTTTGCCGTTGTCTGGATGCGGGACACTTCAGACGCAATGCGGTTGCGCAACTGACGGAACAGTTCGTATTCCAAGGAAATCAGTTTATCTTCCGCGCCCAAAATAGTATCTTCCAACTCTTTTAATTCCGGGGTAAAGAAACGTTCTGCATTGGCAAGGGTCTGTTTTCTCTGATAATCTGCCGGTACCAGATCCTTATAGGAATTGGTCACTTCCAGGTAATAGCCAAAAACCTTGTTGTATTTGATCTTTAGATTTTTGATCCCGGTACGCTCTCTTTCCTTTGCTTCCAGTTCTGCCAGCCACTTTTTGCCCTCAGTCTTGGCTTTTCTGAGCCGGTCTACTTCCTCATTGTAACCATCCTTTAAGATGCCGCCGTCTCTGGAAGATATTGGTGGTTCCTCACAGATCGCTGCATCAATATCTGCACAGATATCCGATAAACTGTCGATATTTTCAGAAAGTTCCACCAGGTTTTTTGACTTAAAGTCCGCTAACACGGTCTTGATCGCCGGCAGCATGGCAACCGAATTTTTAAATGCCAGAAGGTCGCGCGGATTTGCCGTCTGATACACGATACGAGTGTTCAAACGTTCCAGATCATAGATCGGATTTAAGTACTCCCGCAATTCTTCTCTTGCCATCATATTATGTAAAAGTTCATCCACTGCATCCAGTCGATCTGTGATCAGATCGGCATTGGTCAGCGGCTGTTCAACATCAGAGCGAAGCATTCTTGCCCCCATAGCAGTCTTAGTCTTATCCAAGACCCAGAGCAGAGAACCTCTTTTTTGCTTTTCCCGCAAGGTCTCTACCAATTCCAGATTGCGTCTGGTCGAAGAATCTAAAAGCATAAAATTGCCATTGAGATAAGGTTGTACATGGTTGAGTTGTTCCAAGGATGACTTCTGGATCTCTGTCAGGTATTTCATCAAAGCCCCGGCAGAGATACTTCCCATAGGAAACTCTTCCAGACCAAGGGCGGAAAGCCGGCTAGTATGAAAATGCTCCAACAAGACAGCCACCGCCAGACGGTCATCAAAATAATGCGCATCCAATTTTGCAATAGAGATCTGCATGCGTTCTTTGAGATCTGCAATATCGATACCACTGATGGTAAAATTCTCATTACAGATGATCTCCGATGGTACATATTTATTGATTTCATCCAGACAGGAACGGTTGGAATCCACTTCTGTGACAAAGAAATCCGCCGTCGTCACATCTGCGATCGACAGACCATATTTATCGCCATCGAAAAAAATGCCCATAATATAATTGTTCTTAGACTCATCCAAAGACATGGCATCCATATTGGTGCCCGGTGTTACGATACGGGTCACGGCACGTTTGACCATGCCCTTGGCTTCCTTTGGATCCTCGATCTGTTCGCAGACCGCCACTTTATAACCTTTTTGTACCAGACGGGTCAGATAGGTTTCTGCCGCGTGATAAGGAACCCCGCACATGGGAGCGCGCTCCTCAAGCCCACAACTTTTTCCGGTCAAAGTCAGTTCCAGTTCCTTGGATACGGTCTCGGCATCCTCAAAGAACATTTCATAGAAATCACCCAAACGATAAAACAGAATACAGTCCGGATTGGCATCCTTTGTCTGTATGTAATGTTGCATCATGGGCGTTAATTGTTCAAAATCCACACTTTTATGATTCATAATTCACCTGATATCTCTTTATAATCTCTTCTGCGACTTTCATGCCATCCATAGCAGCAGACGTGATCCCACCTGCATAGCCGGCGCCTTCTCCACAAGGATATAGCCCCTCCACACTGCCGACAAAGGATCCGTCTCTATGGATGCGGATAGGCGAAGATGTCCTGCTTTCAATGCCGGATAAGATGGCATCTTTCCGATCAAAACCTGTCATTTTATGTCCAAACAAGGTCATGCCCTCCACAAAAGATGCATTGATCTCCTCAGAAAAAAGGTCCCGCAGATTGGCAAAACCAGTATTTCCCTTGGTAAGCGAAGCAAAATTGCCATAGGAAGAACTTCTGACATTGTTGCAAAAATCACCGTACAACTGCTGGGGAATGGCTCCCTTTGCCAAGGTATAAGCCTTCTTTTCCAATGCCATCTGATAAGCGATCGCCCCCATGGGGTCATCCAACGCATACTCGCGCGCCCCCACGGAAACTACAATAGCGCTATTGGCATTGGCGGAATCCCGCTTGGAATAACTCATACCGTTGACCGCCAGATGTTCCTTCACGGAAGACGCATTGACGACATAACCACCCGGACACATACAAAAAGAATAGACGCCACGCCCGTTTTTTAATTTAGTCGCCATCTTATAAGGGGCTGCCGCTAAAAATCCCGGCGCGTCCTTACCGTATTGTGCCTCCTGAATCATGGTCTGCGGATGCTCGATGCGTAGTCCAACCGCAAATTCCTTGGCACTCATTGAAAGCCCACTCTCATAGAGCATCTGAAAGGAATCTCTGGCACTATGTCCTAAGGCAAGCACCGCAACTCTGGCATCCAGTGTGATGGCCTCTTTTAGACCTGCCTGTCGGAGTTTCAAGGCTGACAAAACACCATCTTTGACCTCGAAATCCTCAAACTTTGTCTCAAAATAGACAATCCCGCCCAGACGCTGGATCTCCTGTCGCATATTCTTTACAACTTCCTGTAGGATATCCGTGCCAATATGAGGCTTCGCATCCCAAAGGATCTGCCTTGGCGCCCCAAATTCCACAAAGGTCTGCAAAACAAATTGATTTCTTCCGGTCTTGTCCTTGGTCAATGTATTTAACTTGCCATCCGAAAAGGTTCCGGCTCCGCCTTCACCAAACTGCACATTGGACTCTGTATCCAACAATCCGGTCTGCCAAAATTTTTCCACGTCCGTCTGTCTGTCTTCAACCGCACGTCCTCTTTCCAAAAGGATGGGCGCAAAGCCGGCACGTGCCAGCAAAAGTCCGCAAAAAAGTCCTGCCGGTCCCATACCGACAATAACCGGACGTTTAGAGAGTGGTTGATCTCCGCTCTTTGGCATCTGAAAAGTCACCGGTTGATACAGGGCAATATCTGTATCCTTTGTGCATTTCTTTAGTACCTTCTTTTCCTGATGGATGTCCAGACGGACTGCCACGGTATAACTATAAAAAAGATACGGTTTTTTCCTTGCATCGATCGAACGCTTCAAGATCTCTACCCCGTAGATCGATGCCGCCGAAATATGTATTTTTTTTGAGATTGCTTGCCTTATGCCTTCTGTCTCCTGCTCCGACACAGCAACCTTTAGTTGTCTGATTAAGATCATTTCCTTTTTCCTACACAATACATGCCTGCAAGAGCTCCACTGGACCATGCCCATTGCAGATTATAGCCTCCACAGATACCGTCCACATCAAGGACTTCTCCTGCGAAAAAAAGTCCCGGCACAAGTTCAGATTCCATGGTCTTTGGATCGATCTGGTCGGTCTTAACGCCGCCTGCCGTAACCTGTGCATTGGAAAATCCATGGGTATCCGTGATCTTTACCACATAATGACGCAGGGCTGCCATGATACGGGTCACATCCTCTTTGTTGCAATCTCCTGCTAACTTTTCTATCGAAAGCCCGGCTCTTTTTAAGATCGGGGCGATCAGTTTATCATGCAATAGTCCACGTAAACTTTGCTCCAAGGTCAAGTTTCCCTCCTGCATCCGCAATCGCCTCTGTAAGAGATCTTCCGCCTCAGTCTTAGCATACTCCGGCAAGAAATCCACTTCCAGACAGACATTCTTTTTTTCAAAAAGTCCATATGCCACCATCCGGCTGGATTGAAAGACCACAATGCCTGAAAGCCCGTAATCGGTAATCTGTAATTCTCCCTGCCAGAAAGCGACCTGCTTATCGTCGATCCAGGTTGTGATCCCGGCATCTGCCCGAACCCCCGCAGCCATTTTTGTCAAAGGATCTGCCGCATGCAACTGCACAAGCGCCGGTACCGGCTCTGCAATCTCATGTCCCAGGCAGGACGCCAGATAATAGCCGTCCCCCCGGCTGCCACGGATGGCAGATGCCTTGCCGCCACAGGCAAGGATAACACTTCCTGCCGTAAAAGATTCTCTGTCCGCCGTTGTAACGAGAAAGCCCGAATCCGTCTTTTCGATACGCTTGACCTGTTTTTCCATGACTAGTGTCACAGACAGCCTTTGGATTTCCTGCAACAGAGCCTCCTGAACGCTCTTTGCCTGCTTGCTCCGCGGATACAAAAGCCCCTCCTGTTCATAGGGCTCAATGCCAAGTTCCCGGAAGAACTCTTCCGTATCCTGCTCTGAAAAAGCAGCAAAGACCCGCTCTAAAAAATCTCTGTCGGCGCCATAATAATTGTGCAGATCTATAGCCCGGTTGGTGTAATTACACTTGCCGTTTCCGGTCGCCAAAATCTTTTTTCCAAGTCTATCATTAAATTCGATCACAAGGACAGATGCACCGGCTCTGGCTGCAAAAATAGCCGCCATCATACCTGCAGCTCCACCGCCTGCCACAATGACATCATATCCCCTACTGCTAGTATTCTTCATAAAAATCACCACATGTCATTGTAGCACAAGACCTGTCAATTCTCAACACTGGCGAGGTGGTTTTATATAACTAACTAGTGTAATTTTCCAAAAAAGCAAAGAGATCTTTTTCACTGGAAAAATCCATGCCGTCTCTTAAGTCTTCGACCACTTCTTCCGGCAATCGCTCCTTTACGATATCCGTCGTCAGATACTTTTTCCAGTCAACGATCTCATAGACCACGACCGTGTCATTTTCTAAAAGCACCATATACTTTGCCTGGTTTTCACTGGCACTTGGTACGCTGGAATTGTCGGTCAGCAACATACGGTCTTCTTCCTCCATCTCTCTTTGGTCTCTTTCACTTGTTTTGGCAATGGCAAAAAAGATGAGTGCCAGAGCCACTAGTCCAATACATAAAAAAATACAAATACTGTTTGTTCGTTTCATTTTCATCACCACAAACAGTATTTGCATTTCAAAAAATTATATTCATGATTCCTGCAACAAGTGCATTTTCTTTGCTAGCGCAATGATGGTATTGCCCTTTGGCATACGTGCCAATTCAGATTCTGTCAATCCCTTCATCAGCAAAAGCAAAACAAAGTAGATCAGAACGCCAACACAGATACTAAGGATCGTTGCGATCGCATTGGAATTGATGATCTTGTGCACCAATTCATAGGACAGGAAAACTCCGATTCCCATAACGATGGATGCAAACAACGGAATGATATAAGTCTTTTGCAGATCCATCCTTGCTCCACTATAACGGCGCAGCGCCAGATCATTTAAGATGCAGACACACAGTCCGTAAATATTATTAGCGATCACGACTGCATAGATATTAAGATCAAACAGTTCCATCAAAAGGAATAAGGCTATGACATGTACCAACAAAGAGATCACGGCATTGATGACCGGTGTCTTCATGCGGTCGATTCCCTGCAAAAGCCCATTGGTCAAGGTCGATAGTCCAAAAAGCGCAATGGAAATAGTTCCCAGCAGCATGATCATCATGGTCGTCTTGTCTCCATCATGGAACAAAAGCAGGTTGAGTGGTCTGCCCAGAATTGCCATGCCGATTGTTGACGGAATGGCAATGACCATGATAAAACGTGTTGCCAGAGATATCTGACGATTTACCGTATCAAAATCTTTGGCATGGTATGCCGTAGAAAGACTCGGTACACTGGATGCCGCCAAAGAAGATGCAATGGAGATCGGCACATTGGTCAGCACAATAAACTGACCGGAATATACGCCCCACCATTCCGAGATCTGCTTTGCAGAATAGCCCTGTAAAGATGCAATATTTTTAAATACACCCTGATCAATAAGGGTGCTGACATTGTACACGATCGTGCTGAGCAGGATCGGAAAGATGGTCATCAAAAGCATCTTTAATACATGTCCATAGGACTCCTGCTCACGATGATGGTCACGCCGCATACGCTTTTTAAAGCGTTTCCGATAGACCAGATAAACAAAGAGCACAAATAGAAAAGCCAAAAAGGCGCCTGCCGCCGTACCAAGGGTTCCACCCGCAGCACCATAGGCTGCCGCGTAAGCATCCGCATCACCTAGGACCGCTCCTACCTTTTTCCCGTAAGAATAAAGCATATAAGCGGCAACAACACTGACAATGGCATTTAAGATCTGCTCTGCAACCTGAGAAAAGGCACTCGGCATCATGGTGTTTAATCCCTGAAAAAATCCTCGAAATACACCGAGCAGAGCCACGACAAATACGGTCGGTGCCAGGACCTTAAGAGCGATCGCGCTCAAAGGTGTCTTTAACAGTGTCCCGGTAAAGTAGTCAGCACCAAAATACAAAAGCAAGGCTCCAAACCCACCACTGACGATAGCAAATCCAAGTGCCCCCTTGAATACACGGAAAGCATCTTTTGCTCTGCCATTTCCCATTCTGGATGCAACCAACTTGGAGACTGCCAGCGGCAGACTGAAGGATGACATGATCAATATAATATTGTATATACTGTATGCCGTTCCATAATAATCATTACCTGTCTTTCCAATGATCGCCGTCAGCGGGATACGATAAATAAGTCCCACGATACGACTGATAATGGATGCAATGGCAAGGATAGATCCCTGCATAATAAAACTGGCATCGCTGTTCTTTGACTTACCCAATTTTTACCTCTTAACTCTTACTGTTCTGATGAAAATTCCTCTTCGGTCGCATAGAACGCGGAGTCATCTGCATACTGACTCTGGATGATGCATACCCATGTCTTACCCTGATTTAAGACGATCTCATTGCCATCGTTATCATAGTAATGTGTGATACCATCATCGCCCTTGCGCCATGTGATGTCAATCATCTTCCCCTGTGTAAAGAACTTACCTTCTCCGGAACCGGAAACGGTAATATTTAAGTACTGGGTTCCCTCATAAATACTATTATTGACGTTCTGGAAAATAATATTCGAAACCTCCACCTGCTTACCGTCTACAGCGTCGATCTGCTCAGCGCCAAACTGGTATCTGGCATAGGTCTGGCTATCCTTATTGTAAATAAAATATGGGTGGTTGTAGAAGTAATATGGTTTTACAACGACACAATCTGTACCAGTAGATAAGGTATTTGGACTGTCATCTTCTGCAAAGATATAGTGTCCACTATAGGATGTATCATACTGTGTATCATAGCCCTTCTTTGCAATACCGCTGGCGATACCC